>JACKDN010000045.1 GCA_020633465.1 Myxococcales bacterium | reverse complement strand
GCGGCGGGCGGCCCAGCGTACGAGATCCTGCGCGCCGTAGGTGTAGCCGGCGACGCGATCGCCGACGCGCCACCGCTCGAGCTCCTCGGCCAGCGCGACCGCGTCCTCGAACCGATCGGCGGGATCGGGCGCCATCGCCCGCTCGGTCAGCGCGGCCAGATCGGGGGGCACGTCGGGGTTGACCACGCGCACCGGCACCAGGGCGAGGTCGGCGGACTGCGCCAGCTTGTGCTGGCTGTCGAGGCCGGTGACCGCGGGCGTCCCGGTCACCAGCTCGTAGAGGATGGCGCCCAGGCTCCAGACGTCCGACGCGGGGCCGATGGCGTCGAGATCGCCGCGGGCCTGCTCCGGCGCCATGTAGCCGGGCGTGCCCATCACCGCGCCGTCGTGGGTGAGGCTGTCGGGGCCGCGCGGTCGCGCCGCGCCGCTGGGGACGTCGGCCTGGCCGCGGACGCCGGCGATGCCCCAGTCGAGCACGACGGTCTCGCCGAAGGCGCCCACCATGATGTTGTCGGGCTTCAGATCGCGGTGGACGACGCCGTGCTCGTGCGCGAAGCCGACGGCGAAGCAGGCGTCGACCAGGTTGCGCAGCAGGGCGAGTCGCTCGCTCAGCGTCTCGGCGCGGGCCAGGCGGGCGCCCAGCGTCTCGCCGCGCACCAGGGCCTGCGTCGCGTACAGCGTGCCGTCCGGGCGGCGGCCCAGCTCGTGGACGGTGACGATGCCGGGGTGATCGAGCACCGCGGTGAGGCGGGCCTCGCGCACGAAGCGGGCCTCGCCGGCGGTGCCGGGCAGCCGCTGCTTGTAGGCGACGACGCGGCCCAGCCAGGTGTCGCGCGCGGCGTGCACCACCGACTGGCCGCCGCGGCCGACCACGCGCTCGAGGTGATAGCGGCCGGCCTGCTCGTTGGCGAGCGGGCCCAGGTCCTCGAGGGGCAGGACCTCGGCGTCGAGCGTCGGCTCGAGGGCCTCGGCGGCGCTGGACTCGGGGGGCGACGGGGCCGCGGGGGCCTCGTCGGCGGGATCGGGGGGCAGGCTCACGGGGGCATTGTCACCCCCGCGTGGGGCGCCGGCAACGGGGCCGGCGCCCGCGCGCGGTGGGGGCCGCTACTGCAGCTCCGGCAGGCCGCCGGCCATGCCGACGAGGGTGAAGGTGCCGGCGTCGCCGTTGTAGCCGTCGATGATCAGCGTCACGCGCTGATCCGCCTCGAGCTCGAGCTCGAGGCCGCTGTTGACGCCGTCGTAGTCGTCGTTGCAGGCCAGCTCGCTCTCGGGCACCACGCAGAACTCGCGGGCGTAGATCAGCGTGTCGGCCTCCGACTCGGCGATGTAGAACGCGTAGGTGCCGGCCTCGGGGGCGGTGAAGGCCAGCGCGATCACCGCGCCGCCGCCGCCGCAGCTGCCGCCGCCGGCCTCGGCGGGCGCGTCGGTGTTGTCACCGCTGTACTGCCACGAGCCGTCCTCCTGGACGCTGGCGTTCAGGTCGACCTCGCCCCACGCGGCGGGGCACTCGACGGTGGGCTCCTGGCAGGTGGGCAGGCCGTCCTCGGTCGGGATGCACAGCTCACCCTCGGTGCTGCACGCGCCCAGGTAGTCGCCCGACAGGCACTCGGCGCCGCTCTCGAGGGCGGGCGGGGCCACCAGATCGAGGTCGAGCCAGTCGCTCTGCAGGTCGGTGGTGTCGTAGGCCTTGACGCGGATCGAGGCGGCGGCCGCCAGGGCCGGCGTGTTCTCCTCGATGCAGGCGTTGAACGCCATGTCGGCGACCTCGAAGCAGGCGAACAGGTCGCCGGTCTCGTTGATGCACGCCTCGAGGGCGGCGTCGGCCACCGGGCCGCAGTCGAGCAGCGCGCTGAGCGGGAAGCCGAGGGCGCCGGTGAAGGTGCCGTCGGCGCGCGCGATCTGGTTGAAGGCCAGCTGGATGCCCTTGCCCGGCTCGGCGCCGAGGTCGATCTCGGCGCCCTCGCCGTCGAGCAGGATCACGTACACGCCGGCCGCGTTGTTCTCGGCGTCGGTGCCCTCGACGCGCACGCCGAAGGTGGGATCCTCGCCCTCGCCCAGGTAGGCGGCGCCGGCGGTCAGCGCGGGCGCGGTGGCCACCGAGCAGACGGTGTCCTCGAAGGGGTTGTCGGCGTCGGGGCCGATGCACTCGAGCTCGCCCGAGCAGGTGTCGAAGGCCTGCACGACGTCGCACGCGGCGCCCTCGTCGATCACGGCGGGGGCCATGATGGCGGCCGTGGCCGGCTCGCTCGAGAGGCTGGCGCTGTCGTTCACGACCACGCGCACGTTGGCGATGGTGGGCACGACGGCCTCGGGCAGATCGGTCAGCACGCCGCTCAGGCGGCCGTCGAAGTTGCCGCCCTCCTGCTCGAGATCGCCGAACTGCACCTCGAGCTCGGTCAGCTGCTCCTCGGCGGGATCACCGGGGTTGACGACGATGGGCATGTCCTCGCCGTCGAGCAGCGTGATGGTCATCGTGGTGACGTCGTCCTCGGGATCCATGCCCATCACGTGCACGCCCAGCGCCTTCTCGGGCACGTTCACGAAGGCCTCGGCCAGCGTGATCGTGGGGGCGGTGACGGTCGAGCAGGTGAAGGTCTCGTCCTCGTCGCGATCGAGGCAGCGGGTGTCGTCCGGGCAGGCCTCGAAGGCCGAGCCGGGCTCGCAGGCGTCGCCGTTGGCCAGCAGCGTGGGCTCGCCGAACTCGACGGCGATCTTCTCGCTGGCCAGCTCGAGCTCGTCGAGCACCCACACGCGCATGCTGGCGGCGTCGGCGATCTCGGGCAGGGCCTCGGTGTCGAACTCGATGGTGGCGGTGAAGTTCTCGCCCTCGGCGACGATGCCGCCGAAGTTGCCGATCGGCACGGGGGCGATCTCGGTCGTGCCGTCCTCGAAGACGATGGGGTTGCCGTCGGCGCCGATCAGCTCGAGCCCGAAGAACGCGACGTCACCCTCGGGGTCGGTGCCGACGAAGCGGACGCCGTAGTTGTCGCCCGCGCGCACGGCCTCGGCCGAGGTCAGCGTGGGCGCGGTGGCCTGCACGGCCTCGGCGGTCAGCGTGAAGGGCATCGGATCGAGGCCGCTGTAGCTGTCGACGAAGAGGAAGACCTGCTGATCGGCCTCGAGCTGCACCGCGAGCCGGCTCTGCAGCTCGCCGGCCTGCGGGTCGCCGTAGTCGTCGTTGCAGGCCAGCTCGGACGCGTCGTCGGCGCAGGTGGTGCGCGCGTAGAGGACGGTGTCGAACTCGCTGCCGAGGGTCTCGAAGCGGTAGAAGCCGGCCGCCGGGGCGGTGAAGGCGACCACGGCGTCGGCGGTGGGGTTCGGGTTGCCCTGGCCGTCGTCGGTGGCCGAGCAGGTGCCGGCGTACTCGTCGCCGTCGACCATGCCGCTGGCGGTGAAGGTGCCGTCGCCGTTGTCGGTGAAGCTCAGGGGCGCGTCACAGGTGCCCTCACCGCCCGGCGCGCCGCCCATGCCGCCCATGCCGGGCTCGCCGCCCATGCCGGGGTTGCCGCCCTGGCCGGGATCGCCGCCCTGGCCGGGATCGCCGCCCTGGCCGGGATCGCCGCCCTGACCGGGATCGCCGCCCTGGCCGGGCGTGCCGCCCATGCCGGGCGAGCCGCCCATGCCGGGGCCCATGTCGGCGGTGCCGCCGCCGCCGCCGTCGTCACAGCCGAACAACGCGGCGCCACCGAGCGCCAGCGCGAGAAGAGTCCGGTTCGCGCTCTTCGTACCCATGCGTGTCTCCCCATCCGGGCGCCGACCCGGAGTCGATCGATTCGAGCGCGGCACCCTACTCTCACCGTCGCGGACGGCGCAAACGTTTGGGGCCCCCGGGGTTTCGGCGTGGTCGTCGTCGTCGTCGTCGTCGAGGTCGACCCCGACGAGGCAGGACGCGGACCGCCGGGCATTGCCCGGGTTGCGGCGCGCGGCGTGGCCGGTGCAGCATCGACCTCATGGCCACCCTGCACCTGCTGAGCGATGTCCACGTCGAGTTCCATCGGGACGGCGGCCGCAGCTTCGTCGAGGCGCTCGACCCCACCGGCGTGGACGTGTGCGTCCTGGCTGGCGACATCGGCGTCGGCGAGGGGGTGATCACCGCGCTCGAACACTTCGCCGATCGCTACCCGCAGGTCGTCTTCGTGTGCGGCAACCACGAGTTCTACGGCTGCCCCCGGCCGCGCCTGGTCGCGATGCTGGAAGACCTGATGGCGCGGCGCGCCAACGTCCACTGGCTCGAGAACCGCGCCGTCGAGGTGGCGGGCGTGCGCTTCGTCGGCTGCACGCTGTGGTTCGCCGATCGGCCCGACAACGACCTGTACGCGCGCTTCCTGAGTGACTTCCGGGTGATCCCCGGCTTCCGCGACTGGGTGTACGACGCGCACGCGGCGTCGGCGGCGTTCCTGGACGCCGAGGTGCGCGCGGGGGACGTCGTGGTGACGCATCACATCCCCGACCAGCGCGGCGTGCACCCGCGCTGGACCCAGCCGCCCTACGACGTGCTGAACCGTTTCTTCCTGTCGCAGCGCCCGCTGGGCCTGCTCGGCCGGCCCGCCCACTGGGTGTTCGGCCACACGCACGACGCCTGCGCCTTCACCGAGGGCGCGTGCAGCTTCCGGTGCAACCCCTTCGGCTATCTGGGGCGCGAGACGACGGGCGCCGACTACGCGCCGGCGGTGATCGAGGTCGGCTGAGCGGCGCCGAGCTGCGCCGCGATGCGGTCGGCCACGCGGAACGCGTTCGCGTAGATCGTGAAGGTGAAGGGCACGCTGCCGCCGGTGGGCATGAAGCTGCCGTCGGTGACGAAGACGTTGTCGGCGTCGTGCACGCGGCAGTCGCGGTCGAGCACCGAGGTCGTCGCGTCGTCGCCGAAGCGGCAGCCGCCCGCCTGCAGGTTGGTCGACGGGCCGGCCGAGGCGCGGGTGCGCAGATCGGTGGCGCCCATGGCCTTCAGCATCGCGACGCCGAGCTCGGTGAGGCGCTCGACCACCTGCAGGTTGCGGGGGTGGCGGCCCACGCGCACCTTGGCGGCGGGCAGGCCGGCGGCGTCGGTGGTCGCGGCGTCGAGGGCGACGTGGCAGTCGGCGTGCGGCGTCCAGTCGGCGAAGACCTCGAACTCGAGGTGGCTGCGCGCCCAGAAGCGCTTCACCGCGGCCTGCAGATCGGCGCCCCAGCGCGGCGCGCCGTCCTGCCAGCCCAGCCACGCGGCGGTGCTGATCGCGTTGGGGTGCGGGCGGATGAAGTCGACGGTGCCGCCCTTCGCGGGGCCGTCGGGCAGGTGCAGCCGGTAGCCGTCCTGGATCGCGCGGTTCACCCAGGGCAGGGGCGAGCGCAGGGCGGGATCGTCGAAGCTGCCCAGGCCCCAGCCGGCGGCGCTGAAGAGCAGGTTGCGGCCCACCTGGCCGTGGCGATTCCCCAACCCGTTCGGGTGCTTGGCGCCGGCGGACAGCAGCAGCAGGCGGGCCGACTCGATGGCCTGGCAGGCGACGACGACGGCGCGGGCGCGCACCTGGCCCGTGCGGCCGGCGGCGTCCTGGAACTCGACGCCGGTGGCGCGCCCGGCGGCGTCGGTCAGGACGCGGCGGGCGCGGTGCTCGGGGCGCACGGCGCAGCGGCCGGTGGCGACGGCGCGGCGCAGCAGGGCCGCGCGGCTGCTGCCCTTGGCGCCGCTGCTGCAGCCGTAGTTGGCGCAGAAGCCGGTGTACTGGCAGCTGCCCCGGTCGTCGGCCGGGCGCGACAGGATGGCGCGCGGCACCGGGAAGGGGTGCAGGCCCGCGGCGGGCCCGGCGGCGTCGATCGCGGCGGCCAGCGGGTGCTCGGCCAGGGGCGGGTGGGGGAAGTCGGTCGAGCGGCGGTCGGCGTGCGGGTGGTCGATCGCGCGGCCCGAGACGCCCACCTCGCGCTCGGCCAGGGCGTACCAGGGCTCGAGATCGTCGTACCCGATCGGCCAGTCGGCCACCTCGGCCCCGGCGATCGGCCCGTACACGCTGCGCAGGCGGAAGTCGTCGGGCTTCAGGCGGTGGAAGTAGCCGCTCATCAGGTTGGTGGCGCCGCCGACCAGGGTGCCGTTCCAGAAGTCCCAGCCGGTCTCGTGGGTGGGCCAGGCGTCCCAGGCGCCCGGGCGGCCCAGCTCGACGACGTGCGGATCGGCGCGGCGGTCCGGCGTGTACTTGCCGCGGCGGCACTCGGCGATCTCGTCCTTCACGAAGTCGGCGTCGCGGAACCAGCGGCCGCGCTCGAGCACGACGACCTGCAGGCCCGCGCGGGCGAGCTGCAGCGCGACCGGGCCGCCACCGGCGCCGCTGCCGATGACGCAGACGTCGGCCTCGATCGGCTTCACGAGGGGCTCGCGGGGCGGGGGAAGCCCGGATCGTGGCCCAGCCACGCCCAGACGACGCCGTCGGGGTTGCCGCCGTGGATCGGATCGCCCAGCCAGGCCTCCATCAGCAGGGGCAGGGCGGCGCGGTAGAAGGGGCGGCCGGGGCCGTCCAGCCAGGGGCGCAGGAAGGCGTCGCGGGCGGGCGCGTCGAGCGTCGCGAAGTCGTGATCGGCCAGGTGCGCGGCGCCCGCGCGCAGGGCGGCGCAGGCCTCGGCGTCCAGCCAGTCGGCGGCCAGCGCGGCGTCGACGTAGGCCGCCGCGCGCACGGTCCGGCGCCCGGCGCGCCGGCGTCCGAGGGCAGCAGGCGGTCGAGGCAGGCGTCGAGCGCGACCAGGTGCGCGTCGCTCAGGCGGCGGTCGGCGGCGTCGGCCGGGCAGGTCGCCGGCCGCGCGCCGCAGCCCGCCGCGGCCAGCGCGGCGGCCGCCATGCCGGCGCGGGCGAGGAAGGTGCGGCGGTCCATGCGCGGGGGCGGGGTGGTCATCGGCACAGGGGTAGCGCCGCGGGCGGCGAAAGGGAAGGGTCAGTCGGGGCGCCGGCCGGTCGAGAGGCCGCGAAGCTGGCGGATCACTCGGGGTGGCAGAGGGGCTGGCGTCCGAGCGTCGGACCGAAGTCCACGTCCATCAGGGTCAGCATGTCGTCGCCGACGGGGTGCAGCGCGCGCACGGGCCGGTTACGGGGGCCCAGCGACTGGGGCAGGCCGGGCTGGCCATCCGCGGTCACGAAGTGTGTGGTGTAGATGCCGAGGGTGCCGACGGTGACGCGGCCGCTGACCCACGCGCCCGTCGCGGTCGCCGCGTAGGTGATGGGGACGCTCCAGGGGGCGGGCGTCGCGCGGATGTCGAGGGCCGCGTCCACGCGCTCGGCGCGTCCGTCCTGCACGAGGAGGGCCGCCTCGCCCAGCGGCACGAGGGTCGGTGCGATCGCCGCCGCGTCGGGATCCTCACGCCGCGCCTCCACCTGCACGACGCCGTCGACCAGGCGCAGACGCTCCATCACGCGAACCGGCTCGAACCCGGCCCGACGCAGGGCGTACACGACCAGCACGTCGTCGCCGAGGCCGACGGCGACGGTCCAGCGGACGTTCTCGCCGCGCACGATGGGCTCGCCCTCGGGGAGCCCGTCCGGGCCAAGCGGCAGACCGGCGGCGCGGGCCTGGCCGTCGAGCATCCACAGCACCGTCCGGCCTCCGAGCTGCACGAACGTCGGCGCGCGGGCGCCCGGCACGACGAGCAGCGACTCGGGGGGCTCGGCGCCGTTGGTCTGGTACAGCTCGACGCCGTGCGTGATCGCCTGGATCTCGGCCGCCAACAGCCACCCGTCGTCGACCGCCACGGCCGCCGGCAGATAGCGGTTCCGCGTCGGTGAGTCGAGGACCGGGCCCAGCAGCCCGGGCTCGGCGCTCACCGTGCGGATCTGGAAGCGCTGGGGCCCGTCGGGATCGACGCGCCGCCACACGGCGAGCAGCGGGCCGTCGGGGCTCGGCGCCAGCGCCGCGTCGATGATGGAGGGGGCGTCCGGGGTCAGCGCGACCTCGGCGATCGTGTTCGTCTCGTCGAAGCGGCCGTCGCAGTCATCGTCGACGCCGTTGCAAACGTCGTCCGCGGGGGGCTGCAGCGACACGCAGCGCAGGGCACCCAACGGACATTGCATCACGCCCTCGGCGCAGATCCCCGGCCCGCCCGTCAAGCACGCGTCGCCGACGCCCGGCACCTGCTCGTCGGTGACACCGTCGCAGTCGTCGTCCACGCCGTTGCAGACCTCGGCCAGGCCCTCGCAAAGGCCGCACTCGTTCTGCGGCAGCCCCTCGTCGGCGCCGCCGTCACAGTCGTCGTCGACGCGGTTGCATACCTCACGCGGGGGTGGCCCGCAGGCGCCACATGCGTTGAGCAGCGTCTCGTCCACGCGGCCGTCGCAGTCGTCGTCCACCCCGTTGCACAGCTCGCGGGGCGTGGGCCCGCAGTCGCCGCACGGGCCCTGCGGCAGGTGCTCGTCGATCTGTCCGTCACAGTCGTCGTCGACGTCGTTGCACACCTCTTCCGGCGTCGCGCCACACCCACCGCAGGGGCTCTGCGGCAGGCCCTCGTCGGTCGCGCCGTCGCAGTCGTCATCGAGGTCGTTGCACACCTCGGCGCGCGGCTCGGCGGGCGGCGCGTCGCAGACGCCGGCCCCGTCCACGCAGGCGCGCACGCCGCGCCGCAGGCAGGCGCCGACGCCCACGCTGCAGCCCGCGCCGACGTCGAACCCCTCGTCGGTGGGGCCATCGCAGTCGTCGTCCGACCCGTTGCAGGTCTCCTCGGCCGGCGTGCCCGCCTCGACCGGGCACACCCCCCGCCCGTCGCGGCAGGTCCGCACGCCCTGCCGCGCGCAGGCGCCGGTGCCCAGGCTGCAGGCCACGCCGACGTCGAAGCCCTCGTCGGTGCGCCCATCGCAGTCGTCGTCGACCTCGTTGCAGGTCTCGACCAGCACGCCGCAGCGGCCGCAGGCGTTCTGGACGCCCTCGTCGGTGGCGCCGTCGCAGTCGTCGTCGAGGCCGTTGCAGCCCTCGGGCTGCGGCGCGTGGGGCTGCGCGTCGCAGATCCACCGCCCGCCGACGCAGGTCTCGCGGTCGGCGCGCGCGCACGCGCCCACGCCCACCGTGCAGCGCTCGCCCACGCCGATCAGCTCGTCGGCCGTGCCGTCGCAGTCGTCGTCGCGCCCGTTGCACACCTCGACCGGCTGCGGCCCGCAGGTGCCGCAGGTGTTGCGTGTGCCCTCGTCGACGCGCCCGTCGCAGTCGTCGTCGACGCCGTCGCAGGCCTCGCGGCCGGGCGCGCCCGGCTCGGCGCCGCACTCGACCGCGCCGTCGACGCACCGCGTCGCGCCCTCGCGCCGGCACCGCCCCTCACCGACCGCGCAGGGCACGCGCGGCACCTGCTCGTCGACGCGCCCGTCGCAGTCCTGGTCGACGCCGTCGCACACCTCGGGCAGGGGCGGCCCCGGCGGCGCGACGCAGCGCAGCCGGGGATCGCCCGCCACGCAGTCGAGCAGGCCGTCGCGCGCGCACACCCCCTCGCCGACGACGCACGACTCGCCCAGGCCGGCCACCTCGTCCGTGCGCCCGTCGCAGTCCTCGTCGGCGCCGTCGCAGGTCTCGTCCCGCGGGCCGAGCCCGCCGACGCACGGCCCCCAGGTGCGATCCGGACCGCAGGTGCTGCGCCCGGCGGTGCACGTCCCCACGCCGCCGAGGCCCGCGCCGGGCCCGCAGGCCTGGACGTCCTCCGGCGTGCAGCCGCAGGCGCCCTCGTCGACGCGACCGTCGCAGTCGTCGTCCACCGTGTTGCAGGCTTCGGCGCCGGGCAGGACGGCGTCGACGCAGGTCGCGAACACGCCGTCGGTGCACACCTGCCGCCCCGCGCGACACGCGCCGAGCGACTCGGTACCGGCCGGCCCGTCGTAGCAGGGGCGGCTGAGGCGCAGGCCCTCGGTCCCCTCGTCGACGCGCCCGTCGCAGTCGTCGTCGCGCGCGTTGCACGCCTCGGCGGCCGGGAAGCAGCGCGCGGCGTCCGCCTCGCCGCCGTCGGCCGCCGCGTCCGCGGGCGACGCCGTCGGCTCGGTCTCGCCCCCGCACCCGACCAGGGCCCAGCCCAGCGCACACAGCCACCGCCACTCCGTCCGCATCGCGCGCCTCGTGCCCGCCGCCCGAGGCCTCACTCTGCCACGGCGCCCCGGCCCTTGAAAACGCGATAGAGGTACCAGAGCGAGGGGGCCAGCACGGCGCCGCCGATCAGCAGCGCGGGCAGCAGGGGCTCGAGCACCGCGGGGCGGGCGCCGGCGACCTGCAGGGTCAGGTCGGGCCGCACCAGGTGGCCCTGCATGCCCAGGCCCCAGCCGGCGACGACGCCGACGCCCTGCACCGCGACGCCGAAGCGGGCCAGGCGCGGGCGGTCGGTCAGCAGCGCGCCGACGGTGACGCCGAGGGCCACGGTGCCGGGCAGCAGGGGTTGCCAGCCGAAGGCGGCGGCGAAGTCGGGCGCGTCGCGGTGGGCGGCCGCGAGCACGGCGCCGCCGAGCAGCACGGTGACGGCCTGCGCCCCCAGCGCGCGGCGGCGGAAGTCGGCGCGCAGGTCGCCTTCGGTCTCGGCGGTCATGTAGACGGCGGCCAGCGTCGCGGCCAGCGCGGCGGTCATCAGGCCGGTCAGCAGGGCGAAGGGCGTGGTCCAGCCGACGAAGAAGCCCGACGTCACCCGGACGCCGTCCCAGCGGATGTCACCGGTGGCCAGCGCGGCCAGGCTCAGCCCGAGGCAGATGGGCGTCAGCAGGCTGGCCACCGCGAACACGCGGCCCCAGGTGCGGCGCCAGGTGATGGTGTCGAAGCCGTAGCTGCGGAAGGCGAAGGCCGCGCCGCGCAGGACGATGCCCACCAGGGCCGCGGTGAGGGGCACGTGCAAGGCGACGCTGGTGGCGTGGAAGGCCTTGGGGAAGACGGTGAACTGCAGCACCACCAGGAAGATGAGCCAGATGTGGTTGGCCTCCCAGATGGGCGCGATGGCGTGGGCCAGGGCGTCGCGCTGGGCGTCCTTGCGGGGGCCGCGCGCCAGCAGATCCCAGACGCCGCCGCCGAAGTCGGCGCCGCCGGTGACGACGTAGGCGGTGAGGGCCACGCCCATCAGGTGCCAGACGGCCTCGGGGGTCATGCGTCGCCCTCCGTCGAGGCGCGGAACTGGGCGCGCAGCAGCACGACGACCACGACGCCCAGCAGCAGGTAGAGGGCGGTGAAGACGGCCAGCGGCACGCCCAGGTTGGGCATCGGCGTCACCGCGTCGGCCGTGCGCAGCACGCCGTGGACGATCCAGGGCTGGCGGCCCACCTCGGTGACGAACCAGCCGGCCTCGACGGCGATCAGGCCCAGCGGCGCGCACAGCAGAGCGGCCTGCAGGAAGCGCGGCGTGGGCCAGTCGCGGCCGCGGCGCCAGCGCAGCCAGAGGCCGAAGCCGACCAGGGCCAGCAGGGCGAAGCCGCAGCCGACCATTACCTGGAAGCTGACGTGGGTGACGGCCACCGGCGGCCAGTCGGCGCGCGGCACGCGGTCGAGGCCCTGCACCTCGGCGTCGGGATCGGCGAAGGCGAGGACGCTGAGCATCTTGGGCACGTGGATCGCGTAGCGCAGCACCCCGGCCTCCTCGTCGGGCCAGCCGCCGATGGCCAGCGCCGCGCCGCGCTGCGTCTCGAACAGCGCCTCGGCGGCGGCCAGCTTGGCGGGCTGGTGCTCGGCGACGTGCTTGGCGGACAGGTCGCCGGTGACCACCTGCAGCGGCGCGCTGACCGCCAGCAGGCCGAAGGCGAGGCCCAGGGCCGCGCGGTGCAGCCGGTGGTCGGGCCGGCGGCGCAGGGCCCAGGCGTGGACGCCCAGCACGGCCGCCGCGACGCTGCAGTAGGCGGCCAGGGCCATGTGGGCGGCTTGGGTGGGGAAGGCCGGGCTGCGGAAGGGCGCCCAGGGATCGATCTCACCGATGCCCGCCTCGGTGAGGGTGAAGCCGACCGGCGCGTTCATGAAGCTGTTCACCGCGACGACGAAGACGCCGCTGGCCAGGCCGGACAGCGCCACCATCACGCCCGCGAACAGGTGCAGGCGGGGCGAGACGCGATCCCAGCCGTAGAGGTAGATGCCGAGGAAGATGGCCTCGAGGAAGAACGCGAAGCCCTCGAGGCTGAAGGGCATGCCGATCAGCGGGCCGGCGTGCTCCATGAAGGTGGGCCACAGCAGGCCGAGCTCGAAGCTGAGCACGGTGCCCGAGACGGCGCCGACGGCGAACAGGATGGCGGTGCCGCGCGCCCAGAGCTTCGCGAGCCGCCGGTAGTGCGGCTCGCCCGTGCGCTGCCCGCGCCACTCGGCCAGCACCATCAACAGCGGCATCGCCATGCCCGCGACCGCGAACAGGATGTGGAAGGCCAACGACATGGCCATCTGGCTGCGGGCGGCGAACAGGTCGGTCATCGCGTGCCTCCGAACCGGCCCGCGCCCACGGTGCACGGCCCGCGCCACGGCCGCAAGAGGGGGTGGTCTGGTCGCGACGCGGCATGTTGCCGCGACCGTGTGCGCCGCGGCGCGGCAGTGCTACGGTCCCGTACGCTGGGAAGGTCAGCGAAACGGTCCGCCTGCTGCGCGAACCGCTGCATCCCGCTGGGCGGCGTTGCGGGGCACCCGACATCCGGGGAAGCACGGCCAGTGCGTCCGCCCGATGTCGTGCACCCCGCGCCTTGCCCAGCAGGCGCCGCGGTCCGCTCGCGACGGCGTCCTGTTCCGCTGACCTTCCGATCGGAGGTGCCCCGTGGAGCTGACCCTGCCCAACGCGCCGCTGGCCTTCCACGGCGCGCTGCTGACGCTGGTGGCGTTGGTGCCGCTGATGTTCGCCGAGCGCGCCGAGAGCCGCGCCGGCCGCCTGCTCACCAAGCCCTTCGCCTCGGCCGGCTTCCTCTGGTTCGGCGTGCAGATGGGCGCGCTCGACACCGGCCCGGGGCAGGCGCTGTTCGTCGGCCTCTGCCTCGCCGCGGTCGGCGACGTGGCCCTCATCTTCCCCGGCCGCGCGCCCTTCCTCGCCGGCCTCGTCGCCTTCCTGCTGGGCCATGTCGGCTACGCGGTCGCCTTTGCCATGGCCGGCCTGAACCTGGCGTGGGCGGGGGTGGCGGCCGCGCTGCTGGTGCCCTACGCGGGCCTCGTCTACACCGACCTGCGCCCCAAGCTGCCCGCCGACATGGTGGTCCCGGTCGTCGCCTACATGGTGGTGATCACGGCGATGGTCGTGGTGGCCGTCGGCACCGTCGGCGCGCACCCCGGTCTGTGGATCGCCCCGGCCGCCGCCTTCCTCTTCTATCTGAGCGACATCTCGGTCGCCCTCGACCGCTTCGCCGGCGCCGGCTTCGGCAACCGCGCCCTGGGCCTGCCGCTGTACTACGTCGCCCAGCTGGGCGTCGCGCTCACCGCCCTGGGCTTCCTGCGCCTGCCGCCCGCCTGACGAGGCATCCGGGCGTTGCTCCGCTGGCCGCGCTTTGGCACCTTGGCATCGGGCGCGGGCCCGCGATGGACGATCCGGGGGACACGATGACGTTCGAGCGGGCGCGCGGCGCGCTGACTCTGTTGATGCTGGTGGCTTGGGGGTGTGACGACGGCGGCGCCGGGGGCCCGGCGGTCGACGCCGCGGCACCGCTCGACGCGATGGCCGGCCGCCTGGACCGGGGACCGGACGAGGACGCGGACCCCTCGCCCCGCCCGGACGCCGGCCCGCCCCTCGACGCGGCGCCGGACGCCGCGCCAACGGGGCCCGACGCGGCCGTCGACGCCGCCCCCGGCGCCGACGCCGCGCCGCCCTGCGAGCCGGGCACCGCCTACCCCTGCCTGGTGGACGACTGCAGCGGCCTCGCCTGGTGCGTCGACGGTGAGGTCGGCCCCTGCGAGCTGCCCGACGAGACCTGCGACGGCGCCGACGAGGACTGCGACGGGCAGATCGACGAGGGGGCGGGCTGCGACTGCGCGCCCGGCGAGACGCGCCCCTGCTACGGCGGGCCCAGCGGGCACGGCGGGGGTGGGGGACTGCCGCGAGGGCAGCCAGGCCTGCCTCGGCGGGGGCGCGGGCTTCGGCCCCTGCGTCGGCGCCGTGCCGCCCGCCGCCGAGCTGTGCGGCGGGGGCGACGAGGACTGCGACGGCGCGGTGGACGAGCTGCCCGGGCTGGGCGCGCCCTGCACCGCGGGCGAGGGGGCCTGCGCCGTCGAGGGCGTGGGCGTGTGCGGCGCGGGCGGCGTCGAGTGCGACGCGATCGCCGGCGCGCCCCGCGACGAGACGTGTGACGGCGTCGACGAGGACTGCGACGGCGCGGTGGACGAGGTCGAGGGCGTCGGCACGCCGTGCAGCGCCGGCGTCGGCGCGTGCGCGGCGGGCGGCGTGTTCGCCTGCGATCTCGAGGCGGGCGTTCCCCTGTGCGACGCCGTCGAGGCGCCGCCGACGGTCGAGCGCTGCGGCGACGGCGCGGACGACGACTGCGACGGCGCGGTCGACGAGGCCGACTGCGCCGAAGGCTGCGCCGACGACGACGGGTGTCGGCCGGGCGAGCTGTGCATCGACGGCGGCTGCGTGCCGGCGCAGTGCCGCGACGATCTCGACTGCGGCGGCGAGGGCCTGTGCTTCGCCGGCGCCTGTCTGTCGGGCGACTGCCGCGCCGACGCGGCCTGCGCGGCGGGCAGCGTGTGCGTCGCCTTCGCCTGCACCGCCGCCGACTGCGACGCCGAGCGGCCCTGCCCCGAGGGGCGCGCCTGCGTCGACGGCGCGTGCGGCCCGCGCCCCGCCCAGGGCAGCCTGCGCCTGGCCGACGGCGACGGCCCGCACCACGGCCGCGTCGAGATCTACCTGGGGCGCGCCTGGGGCACCGTGTGCGACGACGGCTTCCGCTGGACCGAGGCCCAGGTCGTGTGCCGCCACCTCGGCTTCCCGGGCGCGGTCGACGCGGTGCTCCGCTTCGGCGGCGGCGCGGGCGAGGTGCTGCTCGACGACGTCCGCTGCGAGGGGACCGAGGCCAGCCTCGTCGACTGCGTGCACCTGCCCGTCGGCGCGGGCGACTGCGGCCACACCGAGGACGTCGGCGTCGTCTGCGAGCGCGCCTGCGCCGCCGACGACGCCTGCCTGCCGGGCGAGGTGTGCGTCGACGGCACCTGCGACACGGTGGCCGAGTGCGAGGTCGACACCGACTGCACGCGGGGGCGGCCCTGCATCGACGGGCGCTGCGGGCCCCGGCCGACGCAGGGCGACCTGCGCCTGGCCGACGGCGCGGCGCCGGGCAGCGGCCGCCTCGAGGTCTACTTCCGCGCGAGCTGGGGCACCGTGTGCGACGACAGCTTCCGCCAGGTCGACGCCGAGGTCGCCTGCCGGCAGGCGGGCTTCCCGGGCGCGATCGGCTGGGCCACCGAGGCCGGCGACCCCGGGCTGCCGATCTGGATGGACCAGGTGACCTGCGTGGGCGACGAGGATCGGCTGGCCGACTGCGCCTTCGACGGCGTCGGCATCCACAACTGCGCCGTGGCCGAGAACGTCGGCGTGATGTGCCTGGTCGCCTGCGCCGAGGACGCCGACTGCGCCGAGGGGTCGCGCTGCCTCGACGGCGCGTGCGCGCCGATGGCCGCCTGCGCCACCGAGCGGGACTGTCCCCAGCAGCGGGCCTGCGTGGACGGGCAGTGCGGGGCGCGGCCGGCGCAGCGCGCGCTGCGGCTGGTGCGCGGGGCCGGGCCGCACGTCGGCGAGCTGGAGGCCTACCGGAACGAGGCGTGGGGGTCGACCTGCATCGCGGGCTTCGATCGCGCCGAGGCGGACGTCGCGTGTCGGCAGCTCGGCTTCGACGGCTCGGTGCGGGTGGGGCCGGCGACCGACTCGCGGCTGCCCGCGACGCTCGGCGGCGTCGCGTGCGAAGGCGACGAGGCGCGGCTGGTCGACTGCCCGAGCCCGGGCGCCGACAGCGTGCGCTGCGAGGCCGACCGTCGGGTCGAGCTCGAGTGCCGGCGCGCCTGCGCGGCCGCGGGCGACTGTCTGGAAGGCGAGGCCTGCGTCGACGGGGCCTGCCTGGCGGGCGTCGCGTGCGAGGTCGAGGCGGACTGTCCGGTCGGGCGGCCGTGCGTCGAAGGGGCCTGCGGGCCGGGGCCCTCGCCGGGCGCGCTGCGCCTGCGCAACCCGGCGGTGCCCTACAGCGGGCTGGTCGAGGTGTTCGTCGAGTACGCCTGGGGCACGGTGTGCAGCGTGGGCTTCGAGCTCCGCGACGCCGACGTCGTGTGCCGCGCGCTGGGCTACCCGGCGGCGCAGCGGCTGCTCGACGGGGTGCAGGGGCAGACGGAGGATCCCGTGTGGCTGCGCGACCTGCGCTGCGGCGGCGACGAGCCCGATCTGCTGGCGTGCGGCGCCACCCCGGGGCCCTATCCCTGCTTCGACGGGCACAGCGTGGGCCTCGAGTGTGCGCGGGGCTGTGACGACGCCGCCGGCTGCCTCGAGGACGAGGTGTGCGCCGGCGGCTTCTGCGAGCGCGACGTCGCCTGCGCCGTCGAGGCCGACTGCCCGCTCGGGCGGCCCTGCGTCGACGGCGCCTGCGGGGCCCGGCCGCCGCGGGGCGCGCTGCGGCTGGCCGACGGCGACGCGCCGCACCTCGGGCGCCTGGAGATCCACCTCGAGAGCGAGTGGGGCACGGTGTGCGACGAGGGCTTCGACCAGGTCGACGCCGACGTGGCCTGCCGACAGCTCGGTTACCCCGGCGCCGAGAGCTTCCACGCGCGGCGGTGGCCGGGCACCGGGCCCATCCTGGTGCGCTTGGCGCGGTGCAGCGGGGACGAGGCGGCGCTGGCCGACTGCTTGCGCTCGCCGAACGGGTCGCTGGGTTGTGATCACGCCGACGACATCGGCGTGGTGTGCCAGCGGCCCTGCGCGGCCGACGCCGAGTGCGTCGAGGGCGAGCGCTGCCTCGGCGGCGTGTGCTCCACCGCCGAGTGCGCCGCGGACGCCGACTGCGCCGCCGGTGCGCTGTGCGTCGAGGGCGCGTGCGTCGAGGGCGCGTGCCGCCGTGACCGCGACTGCGACGACGGCGCGATCTGCACCGCCAACGCGTGCCAGGACGCGGCCTGCGGGCCGGACGCGCCGTGCCCCGACGATCGCCGCTGCGCCGAGGGCGTGTGCGAGGCGCGCCCGGCGCAGGGCACCCTGCGGCTGGTCGGCGACGTGCCCGGCGCGGGCCGCGTCGAGGTGTACACAGGCGACGCCTTCGCGACGGTGTGCGACGACGGCTTCGGGTCCGAGGAGGCCGAGGTGGTGTGTCGCCAGCTCGGCTTCGAGGGTGCCGTCCGGGTGCTCTACCGGGCCGGCGGCGATCCCGAGCGCGCCATCGGGCTGGACGACGTGATGTGCGTGGGCGACGAGGCGCGGCTGGTCGACTGCGAACACGCCGCCGTCGGCGTGCACAACTGCGCGCACGCCGAGGACGTGAGCGTCGAGTGCCGCTGAGCCGGCCGGTCAGGCCGGCGGCCGCCACCAGCGCGCGCGCATCGACGCGATGACGTCCTGCGGGACGTCGTGCCGGTTGCGCGCCGCGAGCGCGGCGTCGGCGAGGCCGGCGTCGAAGAGGTCGACCACCTGCAGGCGGTAGCCCAGCGCCCGCGCCGCCGCGGACACGACCCGCCACTCCCAGGGCTGGCTGTGGGTGTTGTCGACGATCACGGTCGGCGCCCGCGCGCCCATCGCCTCGATCGCCTTCGCGGCGCAGGCCGCGTGGGCCTCGCCCAGGCGCGACTCGTCGAAGCGGTACCCGCCCGGCCCCTCGAAGAAGTGATCCGCCGAGCACACCACCGCCTCGGGGTGGTGCCGGGCGGCCCACGTGGACTTGCCGCTGCCGGGCAGGCCGCGCAGGACGATCATCAGGGGCGTGTGCATGGCGGGCTCACCGGACGGTCGCCCCGCACTTGTAGCCGGGCCGGACGATGACGTCGACCGCGCGCTGCACTACCCTGCGCGCGCACGGTGAGCGGAGACGCTTCGATGACCACTCTGCCCGGCTGGCGCGACCGCGCGGTCAGCCCCGAAGACGCCCTGAGCCACGTCCACAGCGGCGACACCCTGTTCGTGCACGGCGCGGCCGCCACGCCGACGCCGCTGCTCGACGCCCTGTGCGGTCGCGCCGATCTCGAGGGCGTCCGCCTGTACCACCTGCACCTCGAGGGCCGCTGCACCTTCGCCGAGCCCGAGCACCAGGGCCGCTTCTTCTCGGTGTCGCTGTTCACCAGCCCCGCGCTGCGCCGCCCCATCGCCGAGGGCCGCGCCGACTTCGTGCCGGTGTTCCTGAAGGACATCCCGCGCCTGTTCCACGAGCGCGCCGTCCCGCTCGACGCCGCGCTGCTGCAGCTGTCGCCGCCGGATCGCCACGGCCAGTGCACGCTGGGCACGTCGGTCGACGCCGCCCTGGCCGCCGCGCGCAGCGCCCAGGTGATCATCGCCGAGATCAACGAGCAGATGCCCCGCACGCACGGCCACGCCAGCGTGCCCTTCGACCGCGTGAAGGCCTTCGTGCACACCGACCGGCCCCTGCCCGAGCACGGCGCCGGCACCGAGAGCGCGGTCGAGGCCCAGATCGGCGACCTGGTGGCCGGGCTGGTCGAGGACGGCGCCACCCTTCAACTGGGCATCGGCGCCATCCCCAACGCCGTCCTGCGCCGCCTGGGCGACAAGCAGGACCTGGGCATCCACACCGAGATGTTCAGCGACGGCGTCCTGCCGCTGGTGCAGAACGGCAACGTCACCAACCGCCTGAAGAAGGTGCACCCCGGACGCAGCGTGACCAGCTTCGTGATGGGCAGCCGCGCGCTGTACGACTTCGTCGACGACAACCTCGCCGTCGAGTTCCACCCCTGCGACCGCACCAACGACACCGCCCTCATCCGTGAGAACGACAAGGTGGTGGCCGTGAACTCGGCGCTCGAGGTCGACCTGACCGGCCAGGTGTGCGCCGACAGCATCGGCGCGCAGATCTACAGCGGCATCGGCGGGCAGATGGACTTCATCCACGGCGCGGCGCTGTCGAAGGGCGGCAAGCCGATCATCGCGCTGCCCTCGACGGCGGCGAAGGGGACGGTGTCGCGCATCACGCCGCTGTTGAAGCCCGGCGCGGGCGTGGTGACGACGCGCGGGCACGTGCACTGGGTGGTCACCGAGTACGGGGCGGTGAACCTGCACGGCCGCACGCTGCGCGAGCGCGCCGAGATGCTGGTGTCGATCGCGCACCCGGACTTCCGCGGCGATCTGCGGCGCGCCTTCGCCGAGCAGCGCCACGTCGTCCTGCCCGGCTGAACCGCGGTCCGCCCACCCTCGCTTGCGCGTCGGCGCGCGCGTCTGCTACCCACCGCGGCCCGACCGACCGGAGATCCGATGCCCGACGACGCCCGCGAGCCCGACGTAGATTCCACCGACCCCTCCTCGCTCGCGGACGACGCCGTCGACGAAGAACGCAAGGATGACGAGGGCTTCGCCGCCCTCGGCCTGGACGACCACCTGCTGGCCGCCGTCGAGAGCGCGGGCTTCGAGGATCCCACCGAGATCCAGAATCGGGCCATCCCGGCGCTGCTCGCGGGCCGCGACGTGCTGGGCCAGGCGAGCACCGGCACGGGCAAGACGGCGGCCTTCGCGCTGCCCTTCCTGCAGCGCCTCGACCGCGCGCGGCGCGAGGTGCAGGTGATGGTGCTGACGCCCACGCGCGAGCTGTGCATGCAGGTGGCCAACGCCTGCCGCGATCTGCGCGGGCAGGGCGGCCCGGCGCGCGTCGTCGCCGTCTACGGCGGTCAGCCCATCGGCGGCCAGATGCGCGCCCTGCAGCGTGGCGCGCAGATCGTCGTCGGCACGCCCGGCCGCGTGCTCGACCTGCTCGAGCGTGGCGCCCTCGACTTCGCCGGCCTCGACACCTTCGTGCTCGACGAGGCCGACGAGATGCTGCAGATGGGCTTCGTCGAGGACATCGAGGCGATCCTCGGCCACGCCCCCGCCGACCGCCCCCGCCAGATGGCGCTGTTCTCGGCGACGATGACGCCGGCCGTCCGGCGCATCGCCGAGACGCACATGACCGATCCCGTCGACGCGCGCGTGACCGCGAAGCAGGCCACGGCGCCCGACATCGCGCACCAGGTGATCCTGTGCCACGACGCCGATCGCCTCGAGATCCTCGAGCGGCTGATCGAGGTCGAGAACGTCGAGTCGGCCCTGGTGTTCGTGCGCACGCGGCAGGGCTGCGCCGATCTGGCCGAGACGCTCGAGGGGCGCGGCCACCCGGCGATGGAGCTGCACGGCGACATGAGCCAGGCGGCGCGCGAGCAGGTGATGGGCCGCTTCCGCGCCGGTCGGCTGAAGCTGCTGGTCGCCACCGACGTGGCCGCCCGCGGCCTCGACGTCGACACCATCACCCACGTCATCAACTACGACCTGCCCGGCGACGCCGAGGCCTACGTGCACCGCGTCGGCCGCACCGGCCGCGCGGGCCGCGCCGGCGTCGCCATCACGCTGGCCCGCCCAGGCGACACGCGCTTCGTGCGCTTCGTGCAGCGCCACGCCGGCCCCCGGTTCGAGAAGCGCCGTCCGCCCACCGCGAAGGAGGTGGCCGACGCGCGCGCCGAGGATCTGCGGCGCCGCCTCACCGAGGCCCTCGCCGACGACCTCGATCCCTACCGCGCGGTGGTCGACTCGCTGGTGCAGAGCGGCCTCGATCCTACCGAGCTGGCCGCCGCCGCCGCGCGCCTCGCCGCCGGCGACCGCCCGCTGATCGAGGTGAAGGACGAGGTCCGCGCGCCCAAGGAGCAGCTGCCCGAGGTCGGCTTCGTCCTGCGCGCCGGCCGCCGCCACAACGTGCGCCCCGGCGACATCGTCGGCGTGCTGTGCAACGAGCACGGCCTGCACCGCGATCACATCGGCGCCATCCGGGTGAACGTCTCGTCGACCACGGTCTACATCGCCGGCGAGGCCGCCGAGGGCCTGCTGGCCACCCGCAAGATCTTCATCCGCGGCCGCCCCGTGCCCATCTACCCGGCCGACGAGTCGCCCGACGCGCGCCGCCCGGCCCCCAAGCACAAGAGCCGCGACAACGCCCCGCGCGCCCACACCCGCGGCGGCGATCGCCCCTACCGCGGCAAGCGCCGCCAGGGCCCCAGCCGCAGCGGCCCCCACGGCTGAGGTCTTCGGTCGGCGCGGTCGCCGCCGCGCGGGTCAGTCCGCCCGGCCGCCGTCGAGCAGCGCCTTGACCTCGGCCAGCGCGGCGCGCACCGCGCGGTCGAGGGCGGGGGCGCCCACCCGCGCCGCCCAGGAGGACGCCGCGGGGGGCAGGGGGGCGTCCTTGTCGGTCGAGGGCCCGGGGATGCGGGTGCCGACGGCGTGCCGCGCCAGGTGGGTCAGCCCGTCCACGTCGGCCGCGTCGGTCGGCCGGGCGTCCGCGTGGCCGGGCAGCCAGCGGTCCAGGAAGGTCGCGCCGAGCTGGGGCCAGGCGGCGCCGATGCCGCGCGCGACGGCGGGCGCCGGGTGCAGCCCCGCCGCGCCCTCCCGCGCCAGGCGCCAGGCCGCCGCCTCGCCCGCCAGCCGCAGCAGCGTGTCGGTGTGCGCCAGGCCGCGTCGCCGCCGAGGTGCTCGCCCACCAGCCGCGCCGTCAGCGTGGCGGTCAGCAGGTGGTTCAGCCACAGCGCGCTGTCGTCGTCGGTCCACGGCAGCGCCGCGCGGCCGGGCCGCGGCCACCACGGTGGACAGGGCGCGCCGCACGCCCAGGCGACCGATGGCCGCCCGCAGATCGCCGCCCGACACGCCGGCCCCGCGCAGCGCGTGCAGCGCGAGGGTCGCGTCGCTGGCCAGCACGGCCTCGAGCGCGCGCGGCGACACCTGCTCCGGCGCGCCAGCGTGCTCAACAGCCGCAGCGCCGCGGCGCGGGCCGGGGCAGCTCGGCCTCGCCGACCGCCGCCGCGATCGACTCGATCGCCGGCGCCCCGGCGGTCGGCCGACCTTGCCCTTGCGCCCGTCGGCCGCCTGGCGCAGCGCCCGCTGAAGCTGGATCACGCTGGCCGGCTTGATCAGCACGTCGGCGGCGCCGTTGCGGAAGGTCTCGAGCACGTCGTCGCGATCGGGATCGCCCGACAGCAGGATGAACGCCGGCGGCGGCTGGCACACCTGAGCCGCGGCCTGCACCTCGAGCCCGTCGCACCCGGGCATCACCAGATCGCACACGACGACGTCGAAGGGGCGCGTGCTCAGCGCCTCGATCGCCTCGCGCCCGCCCGGCGCCGCCACCACCCGGTAGCCCAGCGAGGTCAGCTGTCGGCGCAGCGCCTGCAGCAGCACGGCGTCGTCGTCGGCCACCAGCACGTCCAGGTCCGGGACCGGCGGCGGATCGTTCTGGACCTTCGTACAGCGGCTGCGGTCGTCGAGCATCATGACTGCGGAGTCGGCCTCTGCGCGCGCGTCACACAGCCCGGGGGGTCGCCGTCGACTCCACCCGGCCGGATCCCGTCAGCCGTGCGCCCGCCACAGCGCGTCGCAGAACCAGCCCCGCGAGTCCATGAAGGCGCCCACGCCCTCGAAGCCCGCGTGGTCGCACAAATCATCAATATCTTCGGGGAGATACTTGTAACTGTACTCGGTGTGGATCGGCTCCCACGGCGCGAACGTGAACCGATCCCGCAGCGCCTCGATGTGCACCGTCTGCGCTTCCTTGCTGACCAGGTAGCTCTCCATGGCACCGCTGAAGACGTTGTAGGTGCCATAGTGTCGGAAGTGATCGACCGCGAAGTCGCCGCCCAGCTCGCGGTTGATGCGGTTCAGCAGGTTCAGGTTGAAGGCCGCCGTCACGCCTTGGGGGTCGTTGTAGGCGGTCAGCAGCACCTCGATGTCCTTCTTCAGGTCGAAGCCGATCAGCACGTGGTCGCCGGGGTTCAGCGCGTTGCGCAGGCGGCGCAGGAAGGCGCGGGCGCGGGGCTTGTCGAAGTTGCCGATGTTCGAGCCGAGGAACAGCACGACGTTGGTCCGGTCGGTCTGGTCGGCCAGCCAGCGGATGCCGTGGAAGTACTCGCTGACCAGCCCGGCGATGGGCAGCGTGGGCAGGCGCTCGCCCATGCTCTCGACCAGGCCGGCCATCGCGCCCTCGCTGATGTCGATGGGCACGTACCGCACGTCGATGTCGCGCTCGACCAGGTAGCGCAGCAGCACCGCCGTCTTGCGGCCGTCGCCCGCGCCGAGGTCGACCAGGTTGATCGGCCGCCCGCGGAAACGGTCGAGCAGATCGCCGGCGTGGCGCTCGAACACCTCGCGCTCGCAGGCGGTGGGGTAGTAGGCGTCGAGGTCGGTGATGCGCGCGAACAGGCGGCTGCCGCGATCATCGTAGAACCACTTGCTCGACAGGCGGCGCGGGCGCTCGCTCAGCCCCACCAGCACGTCCTCGGCGAACTGCCGGCGCACGGTCTCGGGCTCGTTGTTGGTGGGCAGCTCGAGGCGCTGGTAGCCACGCATGGGTGCCTCCTCGGGGTGGGTCATCGGGCGGGGCCCGCCAGGCGCAGGCCGGTGAACTGCCAGCGCTTGTCGCCTTGGAAGAAGTTGCGGTAGGTCGGCCGCAGGTGATCGCGGGGCGTCGCGCAGCTGCCGCCGCGCAGCACGCGCTGGTCGTTCATGAACTTGCCGTTGTACTCGCCCAGCGTGCCGGCCAGCGGGCGGTAGTTGGGGTAGGGCAGGTAGGCGCTCTGGGTCCACTCCCAGACCTCGCCCAGCAGGCGCCGCAGGCCGCCGCGCTCGCCGATCGGCGCGCCCACCGGGTGGAACACGTCGTCCTCCTGGAAGGCGCCGCGCGGCGCGTCCGGCGACATCGCCTGGGCGTGCTCCCACTCGAACTCGGTGGGCAGCCGCAGCCCGGCCCAGCGCGCGTAGGCGTCGGCCTCGTAGAAGCTGAGGTGCGTCACCGGCGCGTGCGGGTCGAGGGGCCGCTCGCCGCCCAGCGTGTCGACCACGTACGCGTCGTCGACGCGCCGCCAGTACAGCGGGTGCCGCCAACCTTGCGCGCACCGGGCGCTCCATCCGTCGTCCAGCCACAGGTCGCAGCGCCCGTAGCCGTCGTCCTCGACGAACGCCCGAAACTGCCCCTGCGTGACCAGGTCGCGCGCCAGCCGGAAGGGCTCGAGGAACACGCGGTGGCGCGGCCGCTCGTTGTCGAAGCAGAAGCCGCCGCCGTCGAAGCCCACCTCGATCACGCCGCCCTCGAACGCCTGGAAGCCGAGGTCCGGCGGCGCCGCTTCGCCCCGCGCCGCGTCGGCGCGGTAGATCGGGCGCATGGGGCTGGTGCAGAAGGCGTGCTTCAGATCGGTCAGCAGCAGCTCCTGGTGCTGCTGCTCGTGGTGCAGCCCGATGGTGGTCACGCGCGCCACCTCGGCGCTCGGATCGCGCAGCTGCCGCTCCATCGCCGCGTCCACCTCGCCGCGCCAGTCCATCACCTGCGCGACCGTCGGCCGCGACTGGGTGCCCCGCCGCGCCCGCTCGAAGGGCGTGCCCACGCCCTGGTAGTAGCTGTTGAACAGGTGCTCGAAGCGCGCGTCGCGCGGCGCGTGCCCCGGCGCGTGGGGCCGCAGCACGAAGGTCTCGAAGAACCACGTCGTGTGCGCCAGGTGCCAGCGCGCCGGGCTGGCGTCGGGCATCGACTGCACCACGAAGTCCTCGACCTCGAGCGGCGCGCACAGCGCCTCGGTGCGCGCCCTCACCGCGGCGTAGCGCTCGGCCAGCCCCTCCATGCCCTCACCCCCCTGCTCGGCGTCGCCGCGCGACGTGTTCGCAGCTATGATGCGCGACGACCACCGCCGGGGGCGACCCTTGCGCTTGCGCCGGTTCAAACAGCACGCTCGTCGCTTCTGGGACGCCATCCCTGCGCGCTTCCGCGAGGGCGCCGTGTTGATGATCCACGACGAGCCGAACCCGGATCCCGAGCTGGACGAGGTGTACTTCTTCGGCATGTGCGAGCCGGCCTTCGCCGCCCTCGAGGACGCCGTCGCCGCCTCGGGCGATCCTCGCCCCTCCGAGCGCCAGAGCCTGGTGCACGTGTGGTACGGCTCGTTCGCCGAGACGGCCGCGCGCGCCCGGCAGTTCGACTGGCGGGGCGAGCTGGAAGAGACCATCCTGCACGAACTGACCCACCACTGGGAGCACCGCGCCGGCCTCGACGGCCTCGACCGCTTCGATGCCGCCCAGCTGATCAACTTCGGGCGCCTGCGCGGCCTCGCCGCCCCCCTGTACTTCTGGCGCGACGGCGAGCCCGACGGCGACCACGCCTGGATCATCGACGCCGACCGCTTCGTCGAGGTCGAGGGCCCGCCCCCGTGGACGGTCGATCCCGGCGACGGCGGCCCGCCGGTGACCTGCGAGCCGGACCCCTACGACGGCTTCGCCACCATCCCCGGCCGCGGCGCGGCGCTCGACGGCGCCCAGGGCGATCTGATCGTCGCCCCGCGCCTGCCCGAGCGCCCCACCCTGTGGCAGCGCGTCCGCCGCCTGTTCGGCCGCGACGACGAGTGAGAGAGCCTTGAAAGAGAAGCACATCCGCATCCGCATCGAGCAGTGCCTCGCCCTGGCCAAGGCCAGCAACTGCGTGCGGCGCAAGTTCGGCGCGCTGCTGGTCGATCCGACGCGCAACGTGGTGCTGATGGACGGCTACAACGGGGGCCCGCGCGGCGGGGGCGAGCTGTGCGGCGGCGACGTCTGCCTGCGCGACGCCGAGCACGTCGAGTCGGGCACCCGCATGGAGGTCGGCTGCCACCACGCCGAGATGAACGTGATCTGTAACGCCGCCGCGAACGGCGTGCCGACGCGCGGGGCGTGGCTGCTGGTGACCGGCGAGCCATGTCTGTTGTGCGCCAAGCTCATCCACCACGCGGGCATCGAGCGCGTGATGGTGGTCGAGGGGGGCTACATGGGCGCGAACGGCTGCACCTATCTGCAGGATCACGGGGTCGAGGTCGTGCAGGTGGAGGGGCCCCGCGATCCGCGCCTGGCGGATCCCGCCGTCCAGGGCTGACCGGCCCTACTCGGGGTGCTCGTCGCGCAGCTCGGCCACGTCGTACAGCAGCGCGCTCACCCCTCGCGCCAGGGGATCGTCGGCCTCGAGGGTCGAGGCGCCCGCCTGATAGCGCGCCAGGCGGGTGGCCAGCGCGTCCACGCGCAGCCACATCTCGGCGGCGCCCGGCGCGTCGATCGGCACCCGCCGCAGCTCGGCGATGGCCACGTCGAGCTGACGGTCGACCGCGGTCAGATCGGCCTGCGTGGGCTGCACGATCGGCGCCTCGGTGGCGGCGGCCCCGCTCGGCCCCAGCGTCCGCGGCTGGAAGTCGGCGTCGCTCGCGCAGCCGGCGAGGAAGGTCAAGAGGCCCAGCACCATCACCAGATGAATCAGCAGATCCACGGGGCACCTCCGGGTCGATCGTCGTGTACGTCCATCACCAGCGCGGTCGCGTCGTCCTCGCTGCCGGCGGCCACCGCCCCGTCGACCAGGGCGCGCGCCACCGCGTGGGCGTCGGGGTCGAGGTTCAGCACGTAGGCCAGCAGCTCGTCGTCCAGCACGTCGCTGACGCCGTCGCTGCACAGCAGGAAGCGGTCGCCCCGGGCCAGCAGCGCGACGCCCACGTCGACGGTCACCTGGGCCTCGGCCCCGATGGCGCGCGTCAGCACGTGGTCGAGGGGCGAGGCCCGGCCGGGATCCAGCCGCATCGCGCGGCTGAGCGTGTGGTCGACGGTCAGCCGGTCGAGCACCCCGTCGCGCAGGCGGTACACGCGGCTGTCGCCGACGTTGCCCACCACGGCCCAGGGGCCCGCCAGCCACACGGCCACCAGCGTGGTGCCCATGCCGGCGTGCCGCGCGTCGAAGCGGCCCGCCTCGAACACCCGCGCGTTCGCGGCGTGGAAGGCGGCCTCGAGCTGCCCGGGCGCGCCCGACTCGAGCGGCTCGGCGCTGGCCACGACGGCCCGGCCCACGGCGTCCACCAGGGCCTCCACCGCCAGGCTGCTGGCGACGGCGCCCGCGTTGTGCCCACCGACGCCGTCGGCCAGCGCCACCAGGCGAAGATCGTTGGCCATCACCGCGCGGTCTTCGTTGTCCTCGTGGTGCCGTCCGGCGTGGCTGGCCCACGCGGCGCTGACGGCGTAGCGCGCGGCGGGCTGGGGCAAGGGGCAGGTCATGGGCGAACTCCAGGTCATCTTCGACCGGCCCAAGGAGAGCAGGCGCCGTGCCAGCGCCGGTGGGTGCGCGCAAGGTTCCGAAATCAAACGTGAATGTCGCGCTGGCGCCCAGGGCGACCCGCGCCGACCGTCGTCGATTGGCGACGGCTGGGGGCGGCGCGCGGCGGCAAGCCCCGGCGGGCCGCGGTTCGCGACGTGTCGCCGCTCGGCGACAGGCTTCGGCGGGGTGGGGCAGGGGCCTCGCCGCGGTCAGCCCGCGTCGTCGTCGCCCTTGAAGTCGGCCGGCACCAGGCCGTGCTTGTTCAGCAGCTTGTAGAACTCGGTGCGGTTGCGGCCGGCCAGCCGCGCGGCGCGCGTCACGCTGCCCCGCGTCAGCCGCAGCACGCGCGCCAGGTAGTCGCGCTCGAAGTCGTCGCGTGCGTCGGCCAGCGGCGGCAGGGCGTCGTCGCGCTCACCCAGCGCCATCGCCACCAGCGCCTCGGGCACGATGGGCGTCGTGGCCAGCGACACCACCTGCTCGACCACGTTGACCAGCTGCCGCACGTTGCCCGGCCAGGGCGCCCGGGCCAGGCGATCCAGGGCCGCCGGCGCGAAGCCGCGCACCGCCTTGCCGTAGCGCTCGGCCACCTGCAAGAGCACCCGCTCGGCGATCAGCGGCACGTCCTCGCGGCGCTCGGCCAACAGCGGCACGGTCACGCGCACCGCGTTCAGCCGGTACAGCAGATCCTCGCGGAACAGGCCCGCCGACACGTCGGCCTCGAGATCGTGGTGGGTGGCCGAGATGACCCGCACGTCGACCGGCACGGTGCGCGTCTCGCCCACCGGCCGCACCTCGCGCGACTCCAGCACGCGCAGCAGCGAGGCCTGCGGCCCGGCCGGCATGTCGCCGATCTCGTCGAGGAACAGCGTGCCGCCCGACGCCGCGCGCACCAGGCCCTCGTGCGCCTGATCCGCGCCGGTGAACGCGCCCTTGCGGTGCCCGAACAGCTCGGCCTCGAGCAGCGACTCGGGCAGCGCGGCGCAGTTGACCGCCACGAAGGGGCCGCCGGCGCGCGCGCTGGCGCGGTGGACCGCGCGGGCCAAGAGCTCCTTGCCCGTCCCGCTCGCGCCCTCGAGCAGCAGCGTCACGTCGGTCGCCGCCACCCGCTCCAGCCGGTCGAGCACCGCCTGCATCACCGGGCTGCGCGTGATCACGTCGGCCGCCCAGCCGGCGTCCGCCGATCGCGGCGCCGCGTGCGTCAGCGCCCGCTCGACCTCGGCCACCAGCGCCTCGCCCTCGAAGGGCTTGGTCAGGAAGCCGGCCACGCCGCGCCGCGTCGCCTCGACCGCCTCGGGGATGGTGCCGTGCGCGGTGAGGATCAGCACCGGCAGCGACGGGTGCTGGGCGCGCACCCGCTCGAACAGCGCCATGCCGTCCATGCCGTCCATGCGCAGATCGGTCAGCACCAGATCGACCGGCGCGTCCTGCAGGCGGGCCAGCGCCGTCGCGCCGTCCGGCGCGGTCACCACGTCGAAGCCGGCGCCGCGCAGGCGCAGGCTCACCAGCCGCAGCAGGCCGGGATCGTCGTCGACGGCCAGCACGGTGCGGCTCACGGCGCGTCGCCCTCGTCCAGGCGGCGCTCGTGCAGGCTGCGCTCCAGCGCGCGCATCTCGGACAGCTGCGCCGCCAGCTCCTCCAGCTGCGCCTCGGTGGTGCGCAGCGCGGCGCGCGACGCCTTCAGCTCGTCGCCCAGCCGGCGGGCCGCGCGGGCCTGGTCGGCGGCCGCGGCGCGCGTCGTCATCAGGGCCTCGGCGAAGGCGCGCTGCAGGGGCGGGGCGGTGGGAACGAGGCATGGTGCCAGGTCGACCGTGGCGTCGGCGGCGGCCGCCCGCACCAGGTCGGCGTCGCAGGCGTTCGGGGGCGGTGCCGTGGCCTGCGTCTGCGGCGGCACCGGCGCCGACGCGGGTGGGCACTGGGCCGGGGGCGGCGCGCCGGCGCACGCGGCGAGGCCGGCCGAGAAGAGGACGATCCGTGCGATCACACGTGCTCCGCGGGCAGGTCGACGCGCAGGTGGGCCCCGCGCGCCGAGTCGACGATCGCGATGGTACCGCCCATCGCCTGGACGTGGGCACGGCAGATGGCCAGACCCAGCCCGGTGCCCGGCGGCGCCGCCGGATCGGCGGGCGGCGGGCCGCGGTGGAAGGCCTCGAACACGCGGGCGCGCTCGGCGGGCGGGATGCCGGGGCCGTCGTCCCGCACGTCCAGCCGCCAGGCGTCGCCCTCGGCGCGCAGCGACAGCCGCACGGCGCTGCCCGGCGGGGCGTAGCGGCCCGCGTTGCTCAGCAGGTTCTCGACGACGCTGCGCAGGGCGTCCTCGCCGCCGCGCACCGGGGCGGGCGTGGCCGGCACCGCCGCCTCGAGCGTCACGTCGCGCGCCGCCAGCACGGGCCTTTGGGCGCGGACCGCGGCGTCCACGACGGCGGCCAGATCGGCGCCGCGCCCCGGGCCGCGCGCCGCCTCGTCCAGCACCGCGAAGTCGACCAGCTGCGCGACGCGCTGACCCAGCAGATCGCAGCTGCGCGTGACGATCTCGAGCACCTCGGCCTGCTCGGCGGTCAGCGGGCCGGTCACGCCGTCGCGCAGCAGGCTGGTGCCCTCGCGCACCGAGGCCAGGGGGGTCTTCAGCTCGTGCGAGGCGTGCTGGACGAAGCGGCGGCGGTCGGCCTCGAGGTCGCGCAGGCGGCGGCGCAGCTGATCGAGGCGGTCGCCGAGGTGGCGCAGGTCGGCCGGCCCGCCGACGAGGACCGGCGTGTCGCGATCGCCGCTGCCCAGGCGATCGACCGCCGCGCCCAGGGCGCGCAGGCGGCTGGTGACGGTCACCGCCACCGCGAACAGCAGCGCGGCGCTGACGCCGACCAGCGCCAGCGTGGTCAGCGTCACGGTCCGCGCGGTGGCGTCCGCGCGCAGCTCGAGGGCCGCGACCTCGGCGTCGATCAGGGCGCGCTTCGACGCCTCGAGGGCGCGCACGTCGACCTCCAGCGCCGCGAAGGTGTCGGCCACCAGGGGCGCGAGGCTGCGATCCAGGCCGGCGCGCGCGAGGCGGTCGTACAGGGCGGCCTCGGTGGTCATCAGGCGGTCGAGCGCGGCGACGTCGGCCGCCAGCAGCGGCAGCCGGCGCAGCGCGGCGACGCGATCACGCAAGCGCGCGCGGCCCTCGTCGTACAGGCCCAGCAGGGCGGGATCCTGCAGGGTCAGGGCCTGGCGGGCCAGGCGCTCCTGGCCGCGCAGCGACTCGGCCAGCAGGCGGACGCCGCGCACGGCGTCGACCGCCTCGGCGACGGCTGCGCGCCCGTCGTCGCCCAGCCGCTCGATGCGCGGGCTCAGCAGCACCAGCCACAGGCCCAGGGGGGCGAGCGCCGCGAGGAAGCCGCCGGCCAGCAGCGCGGGGAGCGAGCGCATCGGGGATCCTCAGCCGAGCGGTGGGGCGCGGCGGGCGCGCGACGGGAGGGGACGGAGGGCGCGAATCACGCCCGCAGCCTAACCGATGGGACGGGCGCCGTCCCACCGGCGCGTACGGGCCGCGGGCGACGGCGCGCACGTTGCGCTTCGTTCAATGTTTGTCGAAAAACGTTGTGCAAACTATGTCGAGCGCTATGCTGCCCGGTGTCCAAGCTCTGTTTTCGGAAGATCCGAGGCCACCATGCACCACACCGCCCGGCTGATCCCGTGGGCCGCCTGCATCCTGTTGGGGGCCGCCGCGTGCGACGACGGCGACGCGTCCTCGGCGGCGGACGGCGGGGCGTCGCCCCCGCCCGTCGACGGCGGCGTGGCGCCGCCCGATGACGCCGCCCCGCCGCCCTCGGCGGACGCCGCCCCGCCCAGCGACAGCGGCGCCGCGCCGGCCGGCTTCGAGGGCCGCTGCGTCTACGAGAACCCCTTCTCGCGCACGCCCGAGTGCCGCGAGTACCGCGGCCCCGGCTGGGACGCCGCGGCCGCCGCGGCCGACTGCGAGGCGGTGTTCCTGGGCCGCCCGGGCACCTTCTCGGCGGACGGCCCCTGCGCGCTCGACGACGAGATCGGCCGCTGCCTCGTGGGCCAGGTGGGCCAGGCGGGCGGCTACGAGATCGTCTTCTCGGGCGACGCCGAGGCCTGCGGCGCGGCGCAGAGCGGCTGCGAGACCTTCGCGGGCGGCACCTTCGCGCCCGGGGCCGCCTGCGACAGCTGCGCGCCCGCCGCCGAGGTCGCCGGCCAGCCCTTCGTGCCCGCCTACACCGACTGCCGCCCGGCGGCCGCCGGCGAGCCGCCCGGCGCCACGGACGGCGAGGTCTGCACGCCGACGATCATCTCCGGCTCCACCGAGCCGGGCCGCCGCTACGCCGACTACGCCGACTGCGACGTGGTGCGCACCCAGCGCCCCTACTATCCGCGCGCGCCCGAGGCCCCCGGCACCGAAGGCGATCCGCGCCTGGACGACGCCGACTACATGGGCGAGCTGGCGTGGGTGAAGCAGCAGGCCGAGGCCAGCGCGTGCGCGTGCTGCCACACCGCCTCGGACACCCCGATGGGCGCCGCCGTGTGGGACACCGAGGCGGGGCCGCTGTGGATCGACACCGTCTCGGACGAGGCGCTCGCGATGCTGGGCGGCTACACCGACTCGGCCGCCTTCGGCTTCCTGCCGGCCGGCGAGAACAACGGCTTCGATCGCTCGACGACCGGGCTGCCCACCACCGACGTCGAGCGGCTGCGCGCGTTCGTCGAGCGCGAGCTGGCGCGGCGCGACGTCACGGTCGCCGAGGCCCGCGAGCTGCCGCCCTTCGCGCCCATCTTCCGCGAGCTGATCGAGTTCGAGCCCGAGCCCTGCGCGGCGGGGCAGGGCATGGACGCCGACGGCACGCTGCGCTGGACGGGCGGCGGCGCGCGCTACCTGTACGTGCTCGAGGCCGACGCGCAGGCGCCCGGCGTGCCGCCCAACTGGGATCTGCCCGAGGGCACGCTGTGGTCGATCACCGTGCCGCCCACCGCGCTCGAGATGGGCTGCGGCATGGCCTATGGCCAGCCGCCCGCCGACGCGGTGCAGCGCGTGCCCGCCGCGGGCGCCCCGCCGCCGCTGCGGTCCGGTGAGACCTACTTCCTCTACGTCCTGCGCGACATCGCCCAGCCCATCACGCGCTGCCTGTTCACCGCGCCGTGAGGCATCGCCTGCTGCTGGCGCTGCTGCTCGGCGCCGCGGGGTGCGAGGAGGCCGAGCCCGGCGCCGACGGCCCGCCGCCCGACGCCGGGGCGCAGGCCGACGCGGCGGACGCCGCGCCCGCGCTCGACGGCCCCTGCCTCGACGAGGCGACGGTCCGAGCGCGCGTCCTCCTGCCCGCCTGCGCCCAGGCCGGCTGCCACAGCGCCGCCAAGGCCGAGGCCGACCTCGACCTCGAGACGCCGGACGTCGCGGCGCGCCTGCGCGACCTCACCAGCGTCCACCCGTCGTGCGCGACGCAGCCCCTGCTGGTGCCCGGCGACGCGGCGGCCAGCTTCCTGGTGCTGAAGACGCTGGGCCTGCAGCGCGGCTGCGGCGACGCCATGCCGCCGGACGGCGACCTGCGCCCCGAGCAGCGCCGCTGCCTGGCCGAGTGGGTCACCGCGCTCGAAGACTGAGAGTCTGTCAGCAAATCGTCCACCTGCTGCGCGAACCGCTGCATCCCGCTGGGCGGCGTTGCGGGGCCCCCAACATCTGGGGAAGCACGGCAAGTGCGTCCGCCAGATGTCGTGCGCCCCCGCGCCTTGCCCAGCGGGCGCCGCGGTCCGCTCGCGACGGCGTCCGATTCACTGACAGCCTCTGACGCGTCGACGGTCGCCGAGACCGTCCGTCGTGCCACCGACCGTCGCGACGGTCCCATCCGCACCGTTCTGCGGCTTTTCGGCGCTGGCACGCCCCGTGAAATACGAAGACTCCGAGCCGCGAGGCAACGAACCCGAACCCAGGAGTCTTCCCATGAACGCCATCATCCGCACCGCCGCCGCCGCCCTGATCGTCTTCACCGCCGCCGCTGCGCAGGCCGCGCCCGCCGCCCTCGAGGCCATCGACGCCGCCCGCGCCGACAGCCCCGCCGTCGCCGAGGTGTTCGGCAGCCCCGCCGACTTCGCCGCCCGCCTCGACCTGGCCGAGCGCCGCCTCACCGCCGAGCGCGCCGCGGGCCCCGAGGCCATCATCGCCCGCGCCGAGCTCGAGTCGGCCGCCCTGCGCCGCGTCCTGCGCCCCGCGCCCAGCCGCATCGACAGTCTGGTCGCCGCCGCCCGCTGACCGCCGCGCGCGTCACCGCCCGCGCGGCGCCGCCCCACGACCGCCCGATCGACCCGAGATGCCATCGTCCGACACCCACACCCAGGAGCCCCGCCATGAACGCCCTCGCCCGCCGCGCCGCCGCCGCCCTGCTCTTCGTCGCCCCCGTCACCGCCGCGGCCCAGCCGCGGGCGGGCGTGCCCGCCGCCATCGACGCCGCGCGCCGCCAGCCCGCCGTGGCGCAGGTCTTCGGCGGCCGCGCCGAGCTCGCCGCGCGCCTCGACCTGGCCGAGCGCCGCAGCGCCGCCGAGCGCCGCGAGGGCCTGCAGGACGTCCTGAACCAGCTCGAGATCGCCTCGGGCGCCGTCTACCGCGTCCTGCGCGGCGTCGGCCCGCGCCCCGCCGTCGCGACGCAGGTGGTGCGCGCCGCGCGTTGAGGTGCTCGTCGAGCCGGCCGCCCGCCGCGGTCGGTGTCCCGCCCTGGTCGCTCGTCCTGGTCCGCCGGGATTCGACGTACGGCCTCGCGCCGACCACCGCTGATCTCATCGACCGGCAAGTGGCGCCCGGGGGCCCGCTGGGGCAGTATCGGGGCGTCGGGCGACGGGTTTGGGAGTCGATGGGCGATCCGGTCGGCATTCCGGTTCTGCTGGTGGGCGAAGGCGCGCGTCGGTGCGCCCTGCCGTTGGGCGCCGTCATCGAGGTGATGCGCCCGCTGCCGGTGCGCGCGCTGCCCGATCTGCCGCCCTACGTGGCGGGCATCGCCGCCATCCGCGGCGCTCCGACGCCGGTCGTCGCGCTGGATCTGTTGCTGGCACATCCGCCGGTCCCACCGACGCGCTTCGTCACGGTGCGCACTGGCACCCGCCCGCTGGCCCTGGCCGTCAGCGCCGTCGAGGGCCTCGTCCGCCTGTCCCCCGACGCCCTCGACGCGCTGCCACCCCTCGCGCGCAGCGTGGACGCGGACCGGCTGGCGGCCCTGGCCCTGCGCGACGGTGAGCTGGTGACGCTGCTCGAGACCGGCCGCCTGCTGCCGGCCGAGGTCGAGGCGGCGCTGGCCGACGAGGGTGCCCGATGAGGCTGCCTTCGACGGCCCAGGTGCAGCGCTTCCGCGCGCGCGTGACCGAGGTGCTCGGGCTGCAGCACGACGACAGCCGGCTCGAGATGCTCGGCAAGCTGCTGATGGATCGCTGCGCCGCCTCCGGCGCGCGCGATCTCGAGACCTACCTCGCGCTGATGGGCACCGACGACGAGCGGCGGGCCCTGGCGCGCGCCTTGACCGTCGGCGAGAGCTACTTCTTCCGGGTGCCCGCTCAGATGCAGGCCTTCGCCGAGGTGGCCCTCGCCGCGGCGCTGGACGCCTCGGACGGCGGCTCGGTGCGGGTGCTGTCGGCGGCCTGCGCGGGCGGCGAGGAGCCGTATTCGCTGGCCATCACCGCCCGCGAGCGCCTGCCCGCCGAGGCCGCGCGGCGCGTCGAGGTGCGCGCCATCGACGTGAACCCCGCGGCCCTCGAGCGCGCCCGGCGCGCCCGCTACTCGGCCTGGGCCTTCCGCGACGTGCCCGACGCCCAGCGTGCCCGCTGGTTCCGGCAGCGCGGCGCCGAGTTCGAGCTCGACCCCGCCATCCGCGAGGCGGTGACCTTCGACGAGCTGAACCTGGCCGGCGACGCGCCCCTGCCCCGCGATCTGGACGTCATCTTCTGCCGCAACGTGCTGATGTACTTCGCGCCCGACGTGATGCGGCGCGTCGTCGATCGGCTGACCGCCTCGCTGCGACCCGGCGGCTACCTGTTCCTCGGCGCCAGCGAGACGCTGCGTGGTCTGTCGACGGCCTACGAGCTGTGCCACACCCACCAGACCTTCTACTACCGCCTGCGCCCCGACGGCGCCGAGCCGCACGCGCCGCCGCCGACGCTGACCCCCAGCCCGACGCTGCCGCCGCTCGACGCCACCTGGGTGCAGGCCATCCAGCGCGGCGCCGAGCGCGTGCGCGCGCTGACCGAGCAGCCCACGCCGCGGGCCGAGCGCGCCCGCCCCTCGCCGCGCAGCAGCCTGGAGCGCGCGCTGCTGCTGTTCCGCGAAGAGCGCTTCGACGAGGCGATGGCGGCGCTCGAGGGGGCCGACCACGCGCAGGATCCCGACGCGCTGCTGGCGCGCGCGGCGCTGCTGACCAACATGGGCCGCTTCGACGAGGCCGACGAGGCCTGCGCCGATCTGCTCGCCCTCGACGACCTGAGCGGGGGCGCCCACTACCTGCGCGCCCTGTGCCGCGAGCACCGCGGTGATCTCGAGGGCGCCATCCGCGAGGACGAGCTGGCCAGCCACCTCGATCCGCGCTTCGCGCTGCCCGCGATGCACCTGGGGTTGTTGACGCAGCGCCGCGGCGACTCGGCTCGCGCCGCCCGCTGCTTCGCGCGCGCGATCGATCTGCTGCACGACGAGGAGCCCGAGCGGCTGCTGCTGTTCGGCGGCGGCTTCGATCGCGCGGCGCTCCTCGCCTTCTGCCGCGCCCGACTCCACAGCCTGGAGGCGCCGCGATGAGCGATGGCCCGCGCGATCTGAACGCCCGCGTGGCTTCGCTGCGGCAGGCCTTCGACGCGGCCTTCGCGGCCCCGCTGCGGCCGCCCGACGCCGATCCGCTGGACGTGCTGGTCGTCGCGCTGGGCGACGCCGCGATGGCGCTGCGCGTGACCGATCTCATCGGCCTCGAGCGCGGCCGGCGCGTGGTCGGGCTGCCGGGCGCGGCCCCCGCGCTGCGGGGCCTGGCGGGCGTGCGCGGCGAGCCGATCGCGGTCTACGACCTGGGGCGGCTGCTCGGCCTCGGGCCGACCGAGCCGACCTGGCTGGCCCTGACGCGCGCCGCCCCGGACCTGGCGCTGGGCTTCGACCGCCTGGTCGGCTTCCGGCGCCTGCCGGCGGCCGAGGTCGAGGCCGCGCGGCGGGCCACGGACGCGGTCGACCGCGTGGTGCACACGAGCGAGGGGCCCGTCGGGCTCCTGAACACGAAGGCGCTGATCGAGGCGGCGCAGCGGGACGCCGCGACGACCGGAGAGAGGTAGGGGATGGCGCGCAACTGGACCTTCGGACAGAAGATCGGGGCCGGCTTCGCGGCCAGCCTGGCGCTGACGGCGCTGGTCGCGGCCGTCGCGATCTGGTCGCTGGAGCGGGTGGCCTCGGTCAAGGACCAGGTCATCACCCAGACCGCGCCGAACCTGGGCGATCTGACCGAGCTCAGCCTGCTGCAGGAGCTGGCCGGTCGGGCCGTGGGCGAGTACGCGCGCGACGGCGCCCAGCGCGATCTGGAGCGCACGCGCGCGGCTCAGGCCCGCCGCAACGAGCTGCTGCGCGCGCTGGCCGAGCGCATGGGATCGGACGAGGGGCGGAACCGCGCCCGGCACATCGAGGGCCAGGTGCAGGCGCTGCAGGCGATCGCCGACCGCGTGATCGCGGCGCGCACCACCGGGGCGGTCGCCGAGCGCGCGATGCGCCTCGTCGAGGACGAGTACCGGCCCGCCGAGGCGACGCTGGTGCTCGCGCTGCGCAGCTTCCAGGACTACGTGGCCGACCAGCAGCGCGCGGCGACGCAGAGCTCGACGGCCGTGGCCGAGACCGCGGTGATCCTCACCTGGGCCCTGGCCGCGGCGGCGCTGCTGGTGGGCGTGATCGTCTCGGTGCTGCTGGTGCGCACGCTGGCGCAGCAGATCGGCGCCGCCATCCAGCACGTGCACACCTCGTCGACCGAGCTTCAGGCCTCGGCGGGCCAGCAGGCCGCGAGCGCCAAGGAGCAGGCCACGGCGACCAGTGAGATCAGCACCACGATCAACGAGCTGCTCGCGACGACGCGCCAGGTGGCCGAGAGCGCGCAGCGCGTGGCGCGCGTGGCCGACGAGGCGGCCGAATCGGCGCGCGGCGGCAACGACACGATGAGCCAGGCGCAGAGCGCGGCCGGCCTGGTGCGGCGGCAGATCAACCTGGTGGTCGATCACATGCTCGAGCTGGGCCGCAAGTCGCAGCAGATCGGGGGCATCCTCGAGCTGATCAACGAGCTGGCCGAGCAGACCAACATCCTCGCCATCAACGCCAGCATCGAGTCGGCCGGCGCCGGTGAGGCGGGCCGGCGCTTCGCGGTGGTGGCCGACGAGATCCGCAACCTGGCCGACCGCGTGGGCGGCTCGGCCAAGGAGGTCCGGGCGCTGATCGAGGAGATCCGCGCCGCGGTCAACGCGACGGTCATGGCGACCGAGGACGGCTCGAAGGCGGTCGAGCGCGCCATCGGCCGCTTCGACGAGGTGGCCGCGACCTTCGCGCGCATCGGCCTGCAGGTGGGCACCACCAGCGAGGCGGCGCAGGAGATCGAGATGAGCACGAAGCAGCAGTCGACCGCGGTCGAGCAGGTCGACGGGGCCGTCACCAACATCGCCCAGAGCGCGCGCCAGACCGAGACCAGCGCCCAGATCACGCTGCAGACCTCGTCCCAGCTGACCGAGCTGTCGCGCCGGCTGGCGCTGCTGATTCGCAGCGAGGCCGCCTGACGCATGGGGCGCGACCCCTATCGCTACTTCCGCCCCGAGGCGGCGGAGCTGCTCGAGAACCTGGGCGCCGGTGCGCTGCGGCTCGAGAGGCAGGGGATCGACGCGCCCACCGTGGCCGCGATGCTGCGCTACGCCCACACCCTGAAGGGGGCGGCGCGGGTGGTGAAGCTCGGCGCCATCGCCGATCGCGCGCACCAGCTCGAGGACGTGCTGGCGCCGCTGCGCGGGGCCGAGGGTGAGGTCGACCCGGGCGTGATCGCGGCGCTGCTGGCCGGCATCGACGGCCTGAACACGCTGCTGCGCGACATCGACGCGCCGGCGCCCGCGCCGGCCGACGCCTCCGCGGCGCCCGGTCCGGTCGACGGCCCTGAGGTGGCCGCGCCGCCGGTCCCGCCAGCGGCGGCGCCGGTCGAGACGGTGCGCGTCTACGTGCGCGAGCTCGACCGCCTGCTGGGCGGGCTGGACGAGGCGATCGTGCGCGTGGGCGGCGTGCGGTCCGTCCACGACCAGCTCGAGCACGCGCAGCGCCTGGCGCGCTCGTTGACCGAGAACCTGGGCCGCTCGGACGGCGCGGACGCGCGGCGCAACCGGCGCCTGCGCGACGTCGCCGCCGAGCTGCGCACCCTGGTCACCCGCGCGGCGCGCCGTCTCGACGCGGGCGTGGGGCGCGCCGAGGCAGAGCTGGCCGGCGCCCGCGTGCGTGGCCAGGCGCTGCGCCTGGTGCCCGCCGCGCGCGCCTTCCAGTCGCTCGAGCGCGCGGCCCGCGACACCGCCCAGGCACTGGGGCGCGAGGTCGACTTCGTGGCCCACGGGGGCGACGTCCATGTCGACGGCCAGGTGCTGACCGGCATCTCCGAGGCGCTGCTGCACGTGGTGCGCAACGCCATCGACCACGGCATCGAGCCGCCCGACGAGCGCCTCGCGCGGGGCAAGCCGCGGCGCGGGCGGCTGACCCTCGGCGTCGTCCGCGCCGGCAGCCGCGCGCGCTTCACCTGCACCGACGACGGCCGCGGGGTGGACGCTCAGGCCGTGCTGCGCGCGGCGGCGGCCCGAGGGCTGAGCGTCCCGCCCACGGCGCAGGCGGCCGACGGCTCGACGCCGCCCGCCGTGCTCGATCTGCTCTTCGCGCCCGGGCTCACCACCGCCTCGCGCGTCAGCGCCCACTCGGGGCGCGGCGTCGGGCTCGACGTCGCGCGCGCGGTCGTCGAGGGCCTCGAAGGCGCCTGCCGCGCGACCTCGGCACCGGGCCGGGGCACCACCATCGAGCTCGAGGTGCCGCTCACGCTGTCCTCGCTGACCGTGCTGGTGGTCGAGGTCGGCGGCCGGCGGGCCTCGCTGCCCCTCGGCGGCGTCGAGCGCGTCGTGCAGGCGCGCCCGGAAGATCGCCTGCGCACCGACGAGGGCTGGCGGTTGCTGCTCGACGAGGGCCCCGTGCCCTTCGCCATGCTGGACGCGCTGCTCGAGCCGGGCGCCGCGCCCGCGCGCGACCGCGCCTGCTCGGCGGTCCTGCTGCGCGACGGCGAGGCGCGCGCGGCGGTCGGCGTCGACCGCCTGCACGGCACGCGCACCGAGGTGCTGAAGCCCCTGCCGCCGAGCTGCGGGCGCCTGCCGCTGGTGACCGGCGCGGCCTTCGACGCCCAGGGCGATCCGCACCTGGTGCTCGATCCCCACGGCCTGCTGCGCGCGGTCGCCGCGGCCGCGCGCGGCGCCGAGCGCGCGGCGGCGCACGTGCCGTCGGCGGTGCTGGTGGTCGACGACTCACTCACCACGCGGATGCTCGAGAAGAGCATCCTCGAGGCGGCCGGCTATCGCGTCGAGATCGCCGCCTCGGGCGAAGAGGGCCTCGACCGCCTGCGCGCCGAGCCCTTCGCCTGCGTGCTGGTCGACGTCGAGATGCCCGGCATGGACGGCTTCGAGTTCACCGCCCGCGTGCGCGCCGATCCCAGCCGCGCCCGGACGCCCATCATCATCGTCACGTCGCTCGCGTCGCCCGCCGACCGGCGGCGCGGCGAGCAGGCCGGCGCCGACGACTACGTGGTCAAGAGCGACTTCGACCAGGGCTTCCTCCTCGACCGCATCGAGGGGTTGATCCAGCGATGAGGCTCATCCGCGTCCTGGTCGTCGAAGACTCGCTCACCGTGCGGCAGTGGCTGGTGAGCCTGCTGCAGGCCTCGCCCGAGTTCGAGGTGGTGGGCGAGGCGCGCGACGGCGAGGCCGCCATCGAGATGTGCCGGACCCTGCGCCCCGACGTGATGACGCTCGACATCGTGATGCCGGGCATGAGCGGCGTGGCGGTCACCGAGCAGATCATGGCCTTCAGCCCGACGCCCATCGTCGTCGTGTCGGGCGCGTTCAACCGCGGCGAGCTGTTCCGCACCTACGACGCGCTGGCCGCGGGCGCGCTCGAGGTGCTCGAGAAGCCGAGCGAGAGCGAGCCCGAGCCGGTCTGGGCGGCGCGCCTGCTGCGGACGCTGCGGCTGGCGTCGAAGGTGAAGGTGATCACCCACCCCCGCGCGCGCCTGTCGCCCTCGCGGACGCCGCCCGCGCTCGACCCCGTCGGTGCCCGGACCGACGAGGGCCGGTACACCCTCGTGGCCCTCGGCGCCTCCACCGGCGGCCCCAACGCGCTGCGCGCCATCCTGCGCGCGCTGCCCCGGGACTTCCCGCTGCCCGTCGTCGTGGTCGTCCACATCGGCGGCGCCTTCGCCGCCTCGCTCGCCGCCTGGCTCGATCGCGAGGGGTCGCTGCCCGTGCGCCTGGCGGTCGACGGCGAGCCCCTGCCCGAGCGCGGCCGGCCCGGGGTCGTGCTGGCGCCCGGCGATCGCCACCTCATCGCCCAGCGGGGGCGGCTCTGGGTCACCGAGACGCCGCCGGTGCTGTCCTGCCGGCCGTCGGTGAACCTGCTGTTCGAGTCGTTGGCCGCGGCGCTCGGTCCCCGCGCGATCGGCGGGCTGCTCACCGGCATGGGCCGCGACGGCGCCTCGGGCCTGGCCGCCCTGCGCCGCGCCGGCGCGATGACGCTGGCCCAGGACGAGGCCAGCTCCGTCGTCTACGGCATGCCGCGCGAGGCCGCGCTGCTGGGCGCCGCCGCGCGCATCCTGCCGCTCGACCTCTTCCCGTCCACCCTCGTCGCCCTCGCCGGCGACCAAGGAGGCTGACATGGAGCGCGTGCTCATCGTCGACGACAGCCTCACCGTGCGGATGGATCTGCTCGAGCTCTTCGAGCACGCGGGCTGGTCGCCCACGCCCTGCGCCACGCTGGCCGAGGCGCGCGCCGCGCTGGCCGCCGAGGCCTTCGATCTGGTCGTGCTCGACGTGCTGCTGCCCGACGGCGACGGCATCGAGCTGCTGCGCGAGATCCGCCGGTCGCCCCGGTCGCGCGCGTGGCCGGTGATGGTGCTGTCGGGCGAGGACGAGGTCGTCGATCGGCTGCGCGGGCTCGAGATGGGCGCGGACGAGTACGTGGGCAAGCCCTACGACCGCGACTACGTGATCGCCTGCGCGGCGCGCTACCTGCGCGGCGTCCGGCAGCCCCAGGACGCCCCGACCGTGCTGCTGGTGGACGACAGCCCCACCTACCTCGAGACCATGCGGGCCGCGTTCACCGCCGCCGGCTTCCGCGTCGCCGCCGCCGCGACGGGCGAGGACGGGCTGCGCGTCGCCTCGACGCAGTCGATCGACGCCGCGGTGGTCGACCTGCACCTGCCGGGCATCGACGGCGTCGCGCTGATCCGCCGCCTGCGCGCCGATCGCGGGCTGCAGCTGGTGCCGTGCATGCTGCTGACCGGCTCGGAGCTTCGCACGGACGAGCTGATGGGCCTCGAGGCCGGCGCCGACGCCTACCTGGCCAAGGTGCACGATCCCGAGGTGATCGTCGCGCGGCTGTCCGCCCTGCTGCGGTCGGTGGGCGCGCGCCCCGAGGTCGGCTTCGACCCCGTCGGCCCGAAGAAGATCCTCGCGGTGGACGACAGCGTGACCTACCTGCACGCGCTCGGCGAGCGGCTGCGCCACGAGGGCTACGGCGTCGTCATGGCGCACAGCGGCGCCGAGGCCATGGCCGTGCTGGGCGCCGAGACCGTGGATCTGGTGCTGCTCGACGTGATCATGCCGGGCCTGAGCGGCATCGAGGTCTGCCGCCGGCTGAAGGCGAACGCCGCCTGGCAGGACGTGCCGGTCATCCTGCTGACCGCCCGCGACGAGCGCGACGCCATGCTCGAGGGCCTCAACGCGGGCGCCGACGACTACGTCGTCAAGGGCACCGACTTCGACGTCCTGACCGGGCGCGTGCGGGCGCACCTGCGGCGCAAGCACCTGCAGGACGAGAACCGCCGCATCCACGAGCGCCTGCACCGCATGCACGCCGAGGCGCAAGAGGAGCGCGCCGCCCGCGAGCTGGCCGAGACGCGGGCCGCGCTGATGGAGGACCTGAAGGCCAAGAACGCCGAGCTGGTGCAGGCGCGCGCGCGCGCCGAGCAGGAGAGCCGGTACAAGTCCCAGTTCCTGGCGTCCATGTCCCACGAGCTGCGCACGCCGCTGAACAGCATCATCGGCTTCTCCGAGCTGCTCGAGCAGGAGCTCTTCGGCCCCCTCAACGCGCGCCAGGCGCGCTATGTGAAGAACGTGCTCGACAGCGGCCGGCACCTGCTGAGCCTGGTCAACGACATCCTCGATCTGTCCAAGATCGAGGCCGGTCGCATGACCCTGGAGCGCCAACGCACCGCCCTGTCCGCCCTGGTCGACGCCGTCGCGCCCATCGTGCGCGCGCTGAGCGCGCAGCGCTCGATCGAGCTGGTGATCGACGTCGAGCCGGCCCTGCCCGAGATCGTCGTCGATCCGCTGCGGGTGAAGCAGATCCTCTACAACCTGCTCTCGAACGCCATCAAGTTCACGCCGCCGCAGGGCACGGTGACGCTCTCCGCGCGGTGCGTCGACGCCGAGCTGGTCATCGAGGTCACCGACACCGGCGTCGGCATCCGCGAGCAGGATCTGCCGCGCCTGTTTCGCGAGTTCGAGCAGATCGAGCCGCGCGAGGGCGAGAAGCCCGAGGGCACCGGCCTGGGCCTGGCCCTGACGCAGCGCCTCGTCGCGATGCACCGCGGTCGCATCGAGGTCGAGAGCGCCTTCGGGCAGGGCTCGACCTTCCGCGTCCACCTGCCGGTGCGCGCGCCCGATGTGCCCGCCGAGGCGACGGTGGCGTCGGTCTATCGGACGCGGCCGCTCGTCCTGGTCGTCGACGACGACCCGCATCACTGCGAGCTCATCGGCACGGCGCTCGACCGCGCCGGCTATCAGGTGGCCGTGGCGCCCGACGCGGCCGAAGCCGTCCGCCTGGCCGAGACCCTGCGGCCGGCGGCCATCACGCTCGACATGAACCTGCCGGATGGCGACGGCTGGAGCGTCGTGCGGACGCTCGAGGCGTCGGCGGTCGCCGGCGCGACGCCGATCATCGCGGTGTCGGCGCGCGATCAGCCCACCGACGGCTCGCTGATGGGCGCCACCGCCTATCTCGTGAAGCCGGTGTCCGGCGACGCCATCGTCCAGGCCCTGATCCAGGCGGGCGTGCCGCCCGATCCGGGCGGCGCACCGCTGACGCGCCGCCCGGCGCAGCCCGGCGAGGAGACCTGATCGCCATGGAGCGGCCGCTGATCCTGCTGGTGGAAGACCATCCGCTCAACCGGATGCTGTTGACCGACCTCCTCGAAGAGCACGGCATCGAGGTGGCCGAGGCGGTGGACGCCGACGCGGGCTGCGCCTGGCTGGCCGCCTGCGCCGACCGCCGCCTGCCCGATCTGGTGCTGACCGACATCCAGATGCCCGGCGGGGGCGGCCAGCGGGTGCTGCGCGCCGTGCGCGACGACGCCCGGCTGCGCGCGCTGCCCGTCGTCGCGGTGACCGCCCAGGCCATGGCGGGTGACGCCGAGCGCCTGCTGGCCGAGGGGTTCGACGGCTACATCGGCAAGCCGATCGACACGCGTACCTTCGTGCAGGTGGTGCGCGGCTTCATGGGGAGGGGCGCGGACTGAGACGGGCCGGGGGCGCCGGGTGTGCGGGTCAGCGCTCGGCGGCGTCCGCGCGGTCCGACTCGTGCGCTCGCGCGGTCGTCGGCAGCGGGGTCCGCAGCGGCAGGATCAGCCGCACGCAGCAACCGCCCAGCGGGGAGTCGTGCATGCTGATGCGCCCGCCGTGGGCCACCGTCGCCAGCCGACAGAAGGCCAGACCCAGGCCCGAGCCGGCGGCGCGGCGCACCGACCGCCCCTCACCCTGCACGTACTTGTCGAAGATGCGGTCGCGCTGCTCCGGCGGCACGCCGGGGCCGTCGTCGTGGATCTCGATGACGACCTCGCCGACCTGCTCGGCGGCGGTCACGCGCAGCACACCCTCGGGCCGCGTGGCCTGCGCCGCGTTGGCGATCAGGTTGGTCAGCACCCGCTCCAGCATCGGGGCGTCGCAGGCCAGCCGCAGGGGCGCGACCACCCGCTCCATGCGTCGAGATCCCAGCAGCCCCGACAGCACCTGCACCACCGTCTCGATCATGGCGTCCAGGCGCTGCTCGACGATCACCAGCGGCACGTCCCCCGACTCGAGCCGGTTGACGTCCAGCACCGTGTCCACCATCCGGTGGATGCGCGTCGCCGCCAGTCGCGCGTCGACCAGCATGTCGAGCTGCTCCTCGTCCAGCGTGGCTTGGGTGATCTGAAGCAGCTCGAGGTTGGCCAACAGACTCGACAGAGGCGAACGCAGGTCGTGCACGGCCATGTGGACCAGCGCGTCGCGCATGGCCTCGGCCTCCGCCGCGGCGTTGCGGGCGGCCAGCATCTGCACGTGCTGCTGGTGGTAGCGCACCGCGTTGCGCACGCGCAGCCGCATCTCGCCCCCGTCGATGGGTTTGGCCACGAAGTCGTCCGCGCCCGCCGCGATGGCCCGCATGCGGCTCTCGCGCCCCGCCGCGGCCGAGACCACCAGGATCGGCGTCGCCGCCAGGCGAGGATCCTGGCGCATGAGGCGGCAGGTCTCGATGCCGTCGATGCCCGGCATCATCACGTCGAGCAGCACGACGTCCGGGATGCGCGCGCGGCAGATGTCGAGGGCGGTCGGGCCGTCGGTGGCGGTCAGGACGTCGTGGCCATCGACCTCGAGCAGGCCCTCGAGCAGCTCGATGTTGAGCGGCTCGTCGTCGACGACGAGGACGACGCCTGCGCACGATGAACGTTGTGCCTGATCCAACGCCCGTTCTCCCCACCGTTCGCGGCCCCGGTGCCCGATCCCCGGGGCCGACCTGTGCACGATGTTCTCCTTTGCGGCACGCGGCCCCGTCAACTTGAGCCCGCCGACGCCGACGTCCGCCGGGCGGCCGAGCCGAGCGGGTCAGCGGTCGATGCCCAGCCCGCGGCACACCTCCGGCGGCGCGCACAGGCGCCCGGGCCCCGCGTCGCCGGCCGGCACGCAGCACCAGAGGTCGGGACACTGGTTGTCGGCCTTGCAGCTCACCGAGCACACGCCGCCGGGCAGGTCGTAGCCGGTCAGGCAGGCCGGCATCGCCTCGGGACACGCCGCGCCCTGCGCGCAGCCCAGCGTCGCCGCGGCCTTCTCGACCTTCTCGCTCTCGACGTCCCAGGCCTTCCACCAGAAGAGGCCCATCAGGGCCAGGCCGATGGCGAGCATGATCACGAAGCTCGAGCGCACGGGACGTCCTCCGGTCGACGCCGGGCGAGCCTATCATGGGGCGCGCTCAGTCGCCCCGCAGCGCCGCCTCGAGCGTCGCGATGTCCGGCTTGGTCATCTGCATCATCGCCCCGAACGCGCGGTCGCGCGCGGCGACGTCGCCGGTGCTCATCCACTCGGCGATGGCGGCGGGCACCACCTGCCACGACACGCCGAAGCGATCCTTCAGCCAGCCACACACGCTGGTCGAGCCCCCCGCGGACAGCGCCTGCCAGAAGTGGTCGATCTCGGCCTGATCCGCGCACATCACCTGCAGCGACAGGCCCTCGTCGAAGCCGAACCCGTGCTCGCCGTGGGCGTCCATGGCGATCAGCTCCTGCCCCGCGAGCACCGCGCGCCCGTGCTTGATGGCGTGCTCGGGCCCCTCACCCGGCTCGTAGTGCTCGAGCGCGGTCACCTCGCCGCCGGGGAAGGCCTCGGCGTACGACCGCAGCGCCTCGGCCGCGCGCCCGTGCAGAGCGTCTGCGAACATGAGACACGGAACGACCGTGTCGCCGTGCGCCGAGCGCTGCCCGGTGATGACCTGCCACGACACACCGAAGCGATCCTGCACCCAGGCGTAGCGCTCGCTCCAGGGGTAGGCGTCGAGGGGCATCAGCGCGCTGCCGCCCTCGATCAGCAGCCCGTACACGCGGTCGGCCTCGTCCGGGGTGTCCACGTGCAGGAAGAACGAGATGCTGGGGTTCGGGCGGAACATCGGGCCGCCGTTCAGCGCCGACATCCGCTGCCCGCCCACCTCGAAGTCCACCGTCAGCACGCTGCCCGGCGGCTTGCCGGGCGGGTTCTCGCCCGACGCGGGGTAGCGCGCCGTGGCGGTGATGCGCCCGCCGGGCAACAGCGAGGTGTACAGTGCGGCCGCCTGCTCGGCCTGATCGTCGAACCAGATGCAAGGCACGATCACGTTGTCGGTCATTCGGCGTTCTCTCTCTTCGAGCGGCGCCGACGCGGCGTCCGCGGTGGTTGCTGATGCCCCGACGCGCCGCGCGGTCGCGGCGCCGCGCGTGGTCGCTGCGCGTCGATCCCGGGGCTGCGCGGCGAACCCCTGACTCACGCCGACCAGTCGATCTGCGCCAGCAGCGCGCGCAGCCGGGCGCCGCGCTCGGGGTGCACCGACGCGACCCACGCCACGCGCCCCTCGAGGTGGGCCTGCCACGCCGGGTGGGCGTCCCGGTTCTGGCTCGCCGCGCCGTGGCGCGCGCAGTTGGTCAGGACGGCCTTCAGGCGATCGAAGTCGGCCCGCGCCACGTTCGGCCGAGCGTTCACGACCACGCCGGTCACCCGCTGGCGCTGCGACGCGGCCATCACCCGCGTCTTGGCAGCGTTGAGCGCGAACCCCTCGCTGCGCACGATGCGGTCGACCAGCCGCACCACCGGGTTCGGCGCGAAGTCACCCGACAGCACCAGGTCGTCGGCGTAGCGCGTGTAGGTCGCGCCCAACGTCCGCGCCAACGCCGCCAGCCGGCAGTCCAGCCCGTAGACGCTCAGGTTGGCCAGGGCGGGGGACGAGGGCGCGCCCTGCGGCAGGTGGCGCTCGGCGAAGCGGCGCCGTCGCTCGACGTGCGCGCGGTGCGCCTCGGCGTCCCGCGGCGCCACCGCGTCGAACACCGCCGCGGGCGTCGCGTGCGTGGTCAGGTTGGCCAGCAGATCGGCCACGGGATCGGGATAGCCCAGCCGCGCGAAGATGGCCCGGACCCGCGCGCGGCGCACGCTGGCGAAGAAGTCGCGCAGGTCGAAGCGCACCACCATCGGCTGGCCGACGTGCCGCGCGGCGCCGTCCACCACCGAGACGCCGGGCCGGAAGGCCACCGCCGCGGGGTGCGGCGGGACGTCCGCCAGGATGCCATCGAGGATGCGCCGCTGAACGCTCCGGAGCGTTCGCTTGGGCGCCTCGATCAGCCGCCGCCCCTTCCACCGGTGGTGATAGTGCACGGCACCCGCCGCCGGACGCTCCTCGGGGCGCAGGCGGTCGGCCAGCCAGTCCACCCGATCGGTCGTCAGCCCCAGCCAGGCGGCCAGATCACCCGGCGTCGGCAGCGGCGGCACGCCGGCGTC
>JACKDN010000044.1 GCA_020633465.1 Myxococcales bacterium | reverse complement strand
CCGCCCGGCTGGACGCCGCGCCGCCCGGCGCCGCGGCCTGTCAGCGCACCTACCTGCCCCCCGAGGTCGTCGCCTCGCTGCCCGGCGACGCGCTCGACGAGGTGTCGGGCCTGGCCGCCTCGCGCAGCGCCCCGGGCGCCCTCTGGATGCACAACGACTCGGGCGATCGCGCCCGCCTCTTCGCCGTCGGCCCGGACGGCGCGCTCCTCGGCCGCCTGACGCTGCCCGGCGTCGACGCGGTGGACGCCGAGGATCTCGCCCTGGCGCGGTGCCCGGACGGGCAGGGGGACTGCCTCTGGCTGGCCGACGTCGGCGACAACGGCCGCCGCCGCGAGGACGCCGCCGTCTACGCCGTGCCCGAGCCGCCCATCCGCCTCGCCCCGTTCCGCGATCGCGAGGCCGCCCGCGTGTGGACCTTCCCGGTGGCCTACCCGGGCGGGCCCGTCGACGTCGAGGCCCTCGCGGTGGCGCCCGACGGCGGCACCTTCTACCTGATCGAGAAGCGCGACGCGGCGACCGTGTCGGTCTTCGCGCACCCGGGTCCGCTGGTCGACGGGCAGCGCGCCCTGCTGCGCACCGTCACGCGCTTCGCCGCGCCGGGCATCGACGTCGATCGTGGGCGCCTGGTGACGGGCGCCGACCTGCACCCGACCGGCCGGCGCCTCCTCGTGCGCGTCTACACCGGCAGCTACGAGTACCGCCTGGGCGCCGGCCAGACGCTGGCCGATCTCGACGCGATCATGCCCACGCTCGTGGCGCTGGGCCCGCTCGCCGAGCCCCAGGGCGAGGCCATCGCCTACACCGCCGACGGCCGCGCCGTGGTCACGGTGTCCGAGGATCCGGCCGGCGTCGGCGGCCAGCCGGTGCACCGCTACGCGTGCCGGGACTGACGCGCGCGGATCGGCCCGGCGGGCCGCAACCCCGGGCCCCGGTCCGTATCCTCTTGATTTCCAGGCTCGATTCGGGCTTTTGGGGCCGGGGCGGGCCCAACCGCCGAAGCGCGAAGGACGGACGATGCGAGTAGGGAACAAGGGCACGGTGGCGCGCAGCGTTGCGCTCGCCGCGCTGATGACGACGGGGCTCTCGGGCTGCAAGAAGGACGAGGCGCCGGCGGGCGGCGCCGCCGCGCCGAGCAAGGCGGCGCCGGGCCAGGCCGCGATGCCGCCGGGCCACCCGCCCACCGGCGCGGGCAAGCCCGTCGGCACGGTGAAGGCGGACGGGCAGCTGACCGGGACGGTGCAGGAGGCGATGAACGTCGCCGGCTACACCTACCTGAAGCTGAGCACCCCCGCCGGCGAGAAGTGGGCCGCGGTCGATCAGACCCAGGCGACGGTCGGCAGCGCGGTCACGGTCGTCGAGGCGACCGAGATGCGGAACTTCCACAGCAAGACCCTCGACCGCACGTTCGAGAGCATCTACTTCGGGCGGCTGGCGCCCGGCGGCGCGGTCGCGGCGGCGCCGGGATCGCAGCCGGCCGCGCCCGGCAGCCAACCCGGCGGCGCGCTGCCGCCGGGGCACCCGCCGACGTCCCAGCCGGCCGGCGCGGCGGGCGGCCACGCGAAGCCCGAGGCGCCGGCGGCCGGGGTGACGCTCACGACGCCGCGCCCAGAGGGCGTCGACGACATCGCCACGCTGTGGAGCAAGAAGGGCGAGCTGGCCGGCAAGCCGGTCAAGGTGCACGGCAAGGTGACCAAGTTCTCGCCCGGCATCATGGGGCGCAACTGGGTGCACGTGCAGGACGGCACCGGCGACGCGGCCCAGAACACGCACGATCTGACGCTGACCACCGCCGAGCAGGTGTCGGTCGGGCAGGAGCTGACCTTCGAGGGCACCGCCCAGATCGACAAGGACTTCGGCGCGGGCTACCGCTACGGCCTGATCATCGAGGGCGCGAAGGTGGTGCCGGCGAAGTAGCGCCGGCGTCCGGCGCGGTCGGGGTGACGGCCTCGGCCGCCCGCAGCACCCCCCGCTGCCGGTCGAGCGCCTGCTGGTCGGCGGCCAGCCGCGCCGGCAGATCGGCCGGCGTGATGGCCGCCTCGCAGTCGGCCGGCACCGCCGCCGGCAAGGTCAACGTCACCTTCGTCGCGCAGCCGCCCAGCGCCCGCAGCGTCGCCACGGCGGCGGCCACCTGGCCGAAGGGCGTGTCGGGGGTCGCGCCGATGCGCACCTGCGCGCACAGCGGCGGGCCCAGCTCGCCCAGGGGCGCCACGTCGATGCCGTCCTTGGTCTTGGGCAGGGCGGGGCAGGCGCCGTTGAGGGCCAGCGCCACCGGCCGCGGCTGCGCGGTGCCCAACATGGCCAGGGGCGTGTCGTCGGCCGGCGTCGACTGGGCGACGACGAACCCGCCCTCGGGGGTCATGTGCAGCGCCAGGCGCGTCGCCAGCGGCATCGCGCCGCTGTCGTCGCCGACCATCAGGCGCAGCACGGGGACGTCGAGGGGCACCGGGCCGGCGGGCGTCTCGAGGATCAGCTTCGCGAAGCCGGCCTGGGTGGCGCGGTGCAGGGCGGCGGTCGCGGCGCTGTAGGGCACGGCGGGATCGACGCGCACCTGCAGCGGCGGCGGCTCGCGGCCGAGCAGCGCGGCCAGGTGCTGGTGGGCGTCGCGCAGGCGCGAGGCGGCCTCGAAGACGGGCCCCGGGCGGCCCTTCGACGTGGCGGGCAGGGGCACCGTGGTGGGGGGCGGCAGGCGCGCCTCCAGATCGGGGGGCAGCGCGCCCGGGTCGCCGGGATCGACGGTCACGCCGTCCAACTTCACGTGCAGCGAGGGCGGGACGGCCGCGGTGGCGGGGGGCGGGGCGGCCGGGGGCGGGGCGCCGCCGTCAGCGGCCGGCGGGGCCGCGAGCAGGATCAGGGCGAACAGGGCAGGGGCCACGGGCGACCTCGGGGCCGGGACGACGGCGGCAGACTACCTCAACCGGGCTTGATCGGGTCCAGGTTGCACTCGTTGATCTCGAGGATCAGCCACAGCAGCACCAGCTCCTGCGGCCGCAGATCGGCGGTGCGCCGCTGGTCGTCGACGGTGTGGTAGGTGCTGTACATCACCTCGCCGCAGCCGAAGGGGAAGCGCAGCGTGTGCGGGCGGTTGGCGCCCTCGGCCTCGGCCGCGTCCCAGGTGGGGTGGCTGGGGCCGAAGTTCCCGATGAAGGGGTCGACGCCGTTGGGGCCGCTCATCACGACGGTGGGGGTCACCTCGACGGGCGCGCCGTCGCGGCAGCACTGCTCGCCGCCGCCCACGCCGTTCAGGTTGACCCAGTTGCCGGACGTCTGGACGCGGCCATCGGGGCTGACCCCGACGACGTCCAGCCAGGCGGCCAGGTCGGGATCCAGCGCGCGGTTCTGGCTGGCGTACATCAGCGTGCCGTAGGCCGCCTCGCCCAGGTAGTCGGGATCGCCCACGTGCCCGTCCGCGTTGCCCTCGCGCCCGTCCGGCGCGGCGAAGTCGACGTAGGTGGGCCACACCTGCTCGAGCAGGTCGTAGCTGTAGTCGGTCACGTACAGCTTGCCGCCGAAGTTCACGTAGCGCTCGAGCAGCTGGCGGTTGTCGCGGCTGGTCAGCCAGGTGCCGTAGGGGCCGTACTCGGCGCAGGGCGCGAAGGTGAAGTGATAGGCCAGGGCGTCCTCGAGCGACGACAAGTGCGCGAGGAAGTCGGGCGCGGCCAGGGCGCGGTCGTCGTCGTCGAGGGCGCGGGGCTGCTGGTACAGGAACAGGTCGACGCCCCAGGCGTCGGGGTCGGCCATGTAGGCGTCGTAGTCGAAGCCGAAGAGCGGGGTGATGGGGCCCAGGCGCAGCTTGGCGAAGATGTCCTCGATGGCGTCGAAGCGGCCGGTGCCGATGGCGATTCGCGGCACGCTGTCGCCGGCGGCGGGATCGTCGCGGACGGGCAGCTCGGTCACCTCGAGGGGCAGGGTGACGGTCTCGTCTGCGCGGACCTCGACGCGGCGGACGCGGCGGAAGTGGCCCTTCTGGACGACCAACCACACCGGGCCGGCGGGCAGGTTGCGCAGGGTGAAGGTGCCGTCGACCTCGCCGGTGGCCGCGGTGGGCGGGTAGCCGCAGTCGCAGCTCGCCTGGCCGGGCAGGGGCGGGATGGGATCGTCGGGGAAGGCCCAATAGACGGTGGGGCGGGCCACCGGCAGCACGCGGTCGTCGAACAGGCGGAAGTGCACTTGGCCGGTCAGCGCGCCGAAGCCGGGCGGGCGGGGCGCGGCGGCGTCGGCGGGGGCGGCGTCGGCTCCGCCGGTGGCGTCGGCCGCGGCGTCCGGCGCCGTCGCGTCCGGGCGGGGCGCGGCGTCCGGCGAGGGCGGCCCGTCCGTCCCCGGCGCAGCGTCGCCCTCGACGCACGCGCCGCCCACGCAGGCGCCGCGCGCGCAGTCGCGATCCGCGCGGCACTCGGCCACGCAGCCACCGAGGTTGAGGGCGCACATCTGCCCCACCGGGCAGTCGCTGTTGTAGACGCAGGCCGCCGCGCCGCCCCCCGAGTCCTCGCACCCGGTCGCCACCCAAACCAGCAGCAGCGCCGCGCCGACCCCCTTCCGCATACCCACCTCCAGGGCCACCGTGCGCCGCCCGCGCGGGGCGGCGCAACCCGCTTCGTTGTCGCCGACGGCGGCCTTTGGCATGGTGGGGCGTCCCCACGCCGGAGGCCCGATGCGCCCGTCGCCCCCGAACCCGTCGCCCGCCGCCGCTCGCCGGCCGCGCGTGGCGCGATGAGCGCCCCGCCCCGGGTGCTGAGCCCGGCCGAGGCCAACCAGCGCGCCCGCCGCTTCCTCATCGGCAGCGCCGCCGTCACCGCGCTGCTCTACGTCGTCCCCTACGGCCACACCGTGGGCTACCCGCTGATGCTGCTCTCGACGCTGGCGCACGAGATGGGCCACGGCCTGGCCGCCGTCTTCGTCGGGGGTCACTTCGACGAGTTCCGCATGTTCGCCGACGGCTCGGGCCGGGCGACCTCGCTCATCGAGCCGACGCCGCTGAAGCAGGCCGCGGTCGCCGCCGGCGGCCTGGTGGGGCCGGCGCTGGTCGCCGCGTTCGGGTTCCTGATGGGCCGCACGCCCGAGCGCGCGCGCAAGGGGCTGGTCGTGGTGGGGGCCGGCCTCGCGCTGGCCCTGATCCTCGTCGTCCGCGGCCTCTTCGGCATGGGCTTCGTGGCGGTCACCGCCGCGCTGTGCCTGGCCATCGCCCTGCGCGCCCGCCCCTGGGTGTCGCAGGTGACCATCCTCTTCCTCGCCGTGCAGCTGGCGCTCAGCGTCTTCAGCCGCGGCGACTACCTGTTCACCGACCGCGCCGTCACCGCCGAGGGCGTCATGGCCTCGGACGTGGCCCAGATGGCCGAGGCTTTGTGGCTGCCCTACTGGTTCTGGGGGGCGCTGTGCGGGCTGTTCTCGGTGGCCGTCCTGGCGCTGGGCGTGCTGCTCTTGTGGCGCGCGCCGGCCGCGCGGACCGCGCCGTGAGCGCTCACACCGCGCGCGGCCGACGCTCGGCCACCACCGCCGCGATCACCGCCCGCACGCCGGCCTCGTCGAGCCCGATCAGCAGATCGCCGTGCTCGGCGACCTGGTTCAGCCCCATCGCCAGCAGCGTCTGCCGCCGGAACGGGCAGGGCAGCGTCCCGCGGTGCACCCGCCGCATCACGTCCTGCAGCTGCTCGGTGGTCAGGCCGGTGAGGCCGGGGCGCGCCATCGGGGCTCCTCGTGCGTTCGTGCGTCGCTTGGTTCGCGGCGACCGGGCGGCGATGGTATGCAGGCGGTGATGTCGAACGCCACCCCCACCGCCTTCGTCGCCGGCGCGACGGGCCTCACCGGACGCGAGGTGGTCCGCGCGCTGTGCGAAGGCGGCGCGCGCGTCGTCGCCCACGTCCGGCCGGACTCGCCGCGCCTCGACGACTGGCGCGCCCGCTTCGGCGCGCTGGGCGCGACGGTGGACGCGACGCCCTGGGCGCTGCCCGCCATGACCGACACGCTGGCCGCCCTGCGCCCCGACTGGGTCTTCGCGCTGCTGGGCACCACGCGCAAGCGCATGCGGCGCGAGGGCGGGGACTACGAGACCGTCGACTACGGCCTGACCCGCCTTCTGATCGACGCCGCCGTGGCCAGCGACGCCCGCCCGCGCTTCGTCTACCTGTCGGCGGTGGGCGTCTCGGCGCAGGCCAAGGGCGCCTACTACGCGGCGCGCTGGCGAGCCGAGGAGGATCTGCGGCAGAGCGGGCTGCCCTACGCCATCGCGCGGCCGTCGTTCATCGTCGGCGAGCGCGACGAGGGCCGCCCGATGGAGCGCGTGGGCGCCTCGATCGCGGACGGGGCGCTCGCGGTCGTGGGCCTGCTGGGGGGCCGCGGCGTAGCGGCTCGGTATCGCTCGCGGCGAGCACCGGCGCTGGCCCGCGCGCTCGTGCGGTTGGCGGCGGCACCGGTCGGTGACGCCGTCGCGGCCGATGGGTTCGACCTGTTCGCAGAAAACCGGTAGGAAGAGGATCGCGTCGATCGGCGGGGGCAAAACGGGGGGCTGGGGATGGAGCAGAACATCAGGCAGATCACCGACCTTCGCGCGTACCGGGGCACGCCCCGCGAGCGCGCGGAGCGCGACGTCGGCGCCGGGCAGCGCCACGTCGCGCGCATCGTCGAGGCGGCCACGGCCAACGCCGCGGGCCTCTCCTTCGAGTCGCCCATCCGCTGCCGGCGCCGCCCGAAGCGGGTGCCGTGCACCGGCCACATCATCGTGCGGCGGCAGGATCTGCCGTCCGAGATCCAGTGGGCCTGCGGTGAGTGCGGCGATACGGGGCTGGTGCACAACTGGCGCGGCACGCCCTGGGACGTCGCGGGGCACGATCACCGCGCGACGCAGCTGGCCGTCTACCTGCGGCCGGCCGACTACAAGGTCATCGAGCTGTACGGCGGCCTCGACGCGTCCTCGCGCGCGCTGGTGCTGGGCGCCCGCCGCGTCAGCCAGCTGGTGGTCATCGAGGGCACGCCCGAGCGCCTCGAGTGGTTGTGCGCGGCCATCGACCTGATGCAGCCGCGGGCCCGCCCCGCCGACCGTGACGCCCTCGAGCGCATCCGCGAGAGCCTGGCCCTGCGCCTCGGCCGCTACCACGACCGCGGTCTCTGACGAGGATCGAGGCGATCAGGCCGGCCAGGCGGCCGGCCCGACCAGCCCCCCGGCGATCAGCGCCTCCAACTCCGCGGGCGCCAGGCCCAGGGCTTCGGGCAGCAGCGGGCCCTCGGCGTCGAGGCGCGCCAGCGCCGCCGCGGCCGCGTCGCTGATCTCGGCCACGACCACGTCGCCCCCCGACGTGCGGCGCACCGCCCGGTGGTGTGGCCGCGGGGTCAGCGCGTCCGGCCCCTCCATCGACCACCCCAGCGCCAGCACCTCGAGCCCGTCGGCCCGTCTCAGCCGCGCGTCCGCGCCCGGATGGCCGGCGAAGGCGTCCAACGCCGCGTCCGGCGGCGCGGTGTGCGCGACGGCGGCCTCGTAGCGCGCCAGATCGGCCGCGGCGCCCGGCGCCTCGGCCGCCAGGAAGTCGGCGAAGCGGCGGGCCACCGGGCCCCGGGTGGGCGGCTCGGCGTCGACGAAGCGATCCACCAGCACGTCGAAGGCGTCGCCCAGGGCCTTCACCGCGCCGGGCAGCACCTCGGTCAGCCCCTCGGCCACCTGCTCGACGAGGCGGCCGTAGCCGCCGGGCAGGTCGTAGCCCACGGCGAACAGCTCGACCGGCTCGGGCAGCACCCACTCGGCGTGCAGATCGGTGTAGGCGTCGATCACCGCGGCCAGGGTCGCCTCGCCCGGCGCGGCGGCCAGCCGCTCGGCCAGATCGTCGAGGGCGTGCGCCACCTCGCCCTCGCACTCGGCGGCCACCTGCATCAGGCGCCAGCCCACGTCGGCCGCCACGAACAGGTCGCGACCACCGACGAGGGGGGCGCCGCGCCCGCGGCCGCACAGGTGCGCGGCCAGCGCCTCGACGTGGGCCACGAGGGCGTCGAGGTCGTCGAAGGCGGCCTGCCCGGGGCCGAGGAAGCGCTCGACGAAGCGGGCCTGGGTGGGGGACTCGAGGCGCGCGCGGTGGGCGGCGACGTAGGCGGTCGCGTCGGACGCGAGGTTCAACGTCGCGTGGCGGTGGGCGACCGGGCGGCCGGTCGCGCGGGTGCGGGCCACGGCGTCGATCTCGGCGCGCACGTAGGCCAGCCCGGCGTCGAACCAGCGCTCGGCCTCGGGGTCGGCCTCGCGTGGGCCGTCCGCGGCGGCGCGCTCGCAGGCGGGACAGAAGGCGCCGAACAGGGGCCCGCCGCCGGCGTGGGCGGGGCAGCGGCGCAGGAAGGCCTCGTCGAAGAAGTAGTACAGCGCCACCGGCACCACCTCGGCCAGGCGCGCGGCGCAGTGGTGGAACAGCGGCGAGGCGCCCGGGCGCCAGGCGAACCCGGCCAGCGCGTGGCACAGCTCGTGGGCGGTCCACTTCGCGCGGTGGCCCGGGTGGAAGCTGCCGACCGGGTTGTCGTAGCGGAAGTGGGCGTACTTGTGCTCGACCAGCCGGCCGCCTTGCCAGGTGGGCGTGCCCAGCAGATCCGGGCGATCGGCGGGTACCCAGTCGTCGGGCGCCGGCAGGTGCGCGCGATGCTCGAAGTGGCCGAGCAGCAGCCCGGACGCGGCGGCCAGATGGCCCACGCGCGCGGCCGCGGGCGAGCGGGACAGCTCGACGTCGGGCGCGTTGGGCAGGTCGAAGGTCGGCATGGGCCCTCCTCGAGCGTGGCGCGTTGTACGGCCCGCGTGCGCTCGGCGCAAGCCCGCGCGCGCGATGCGCACGGGGTGTGCGCATCCCGCACACCCCGTGCACGGTCGATCGACCGCCAAGCCCCTTCAAGCCGCGGCGCGCCTTGGATACGGTCCGGGCACGCGCCCTGCACCCGTGGCGGCGCGCTGCTCGCAGCCAACCTCGATGGAGGGCTCATGTCGATTCACGTCTCCGCTCGCGCGCCCCGACGGGCGCTGCTGGCCCTGTCCGTGGCGCTGGCCGTCGCTGGCTGCAAACGGGGCGCTGCGCCCGCCGCCGGTGGCGACGGCGCCGCCGGGGCGGTCGCCGCGGACGCCGGCGCGAAGAAGGCCGCCGCCTCGCCGGGCCGCGCCGATCCCGGCCCCATCCTGAAGCGCAACACGGGCAAGCGCCCGGCCGAGGCGCTCGCGCCCGTCACCCTGAAGGCGGACGGCCGGCAGATCCACGACGGCGCGGTCTTCGTGCAGGTGCCCGTGCCGAGCGACATCGGCGCGCTGCCCACGGGGCCCGAGGAGGAGGCCTGGCTGACCGTCGACGGCGACCGCTACGGCCTGGCCGTGCCCGCGGGCGAGGGGCGCATGGTCGACCGCCCGCTCTTCTTCGTGCGCTTCCCCGGCGCCGAGGCGCCCGAACGCTTCGTCGTGCAGTGGCGGCAGGGCGCGACGCTGGACGGCAAGCCCGGGCAGACGCAGACCATCACGGTCGAGGGCGTCGCCGCGGCGCCCACCGAGCCCGACGTCGCCGCGCGCTTCCGTGAGGCCGCGTCGTCGTGGTTCGACCGCCGCGGCGTGCTGGGCTTCGCGCGGCGCGACCCCTTCTACGCCTACGCCGGCGCGCGCTTCCAGGCGCTGGGCAAGAGGGCGCGCGGCCAGGCCGACGCGGTCGTCCGCCGGGGCCGCCGCACCGACATGGCCGAGATGATGAGCCTCTACACCGGCATGACCTCGGTCGAGGAGGCCCTGCAGACCGACCGCGGCCTGCTGCGGCAGGAGTTCACCCAGAAGCGCGACGTGCCGTTCAGCGAGATCGAGCCGCTCGAGCTGCCCGGCCACCCCTGGGACGAGATGATCGCCGAGCTGCCCGGCAAGCCGACGCCGGTGATCGAGCCCCTGGCGGCCTTCGCGCCGCACGACGCGCTGTACGTGCACTTCCACGACCTGCGCACGCTGGTGAAGCTGGCCGACGAGGCCGAGGCCCTCGTCACCCCGGTCGCGCGCGTGCTCGAGGAGCGCCCCGGCGATCGCCACTTCGTCGAGCGCTACGAGCGTCAGCTGGCCATCGAGCGCCTGGGCCTGGCCAAGACGCTCGGCCACGTCGCCGCGAAGGGCATCGCGCTGGTGGCCAGCGATCCCTTCTTCCGCGAGGGCACCGATCTGACGCTGCTGTTCCACCTCAACCAGCCGGGCGTGCTCGAGACCGCCCTCGCCGAGTACGAGCGGCGGGCGCGGGCCCGGCGACCGGACATCGGCGACACCACCTACGAGCTGGCCGGTCACACGGTGCGGCTGTTGTCCACCGCCGACGGCGCCGTGGCGCAGCACCGCGTGCAGATCGACGACGTGATGGTGCTGTCGAACAGCCGCGTCGCGCTCGAGCGCATCCTCGACACCAAGGCCGGGAAGCGCACCCCGCTGAGCGCCTCGGGCGACTTCCGCTACTTCCGCGCGCGCTTCCCCTTCGACCCCGAGGGCGAGGACGGCTTCGCGTTCCTCTCGGACGCCTTCGTCGGGCACGTGATCAGCCCGCGCGTGAAGATCCTCCAAGCCCGGCGGATGCAGGCCGCCGCCGACCTGTCGGCGGTCGGCTACGGCGCGCTGCTGCACGGCTGGCTGTACGGCACGGCGCCGGCCTCGGCCGAGGCCATGGTGGCGGCCGGCGTGGTCGAAGCGCACGAGCTGAAGCACGTCGACGGCAGCGGCCCCATCACCTACGACCCGGCCACCGGCGCCCGCTCGGCCGCCTGGGGCACGCCGGCCGCGCTGAAGCCGCTGATCGAGCTGCCGCTCGATCGCGTGACCGTGAGCGAGAAGGGGGGCTACGAACGCTTCCGCTCGACCTACCAGAACTACTGGCGGGGGTACATCGACCCCATCGGGGTGCGCATCGTGCGCACGCAGGACGGCATGCGCCTCGAGGCGCGCATGATGCCGCTCCTGCAGAACACCGAGTACGATCAGGTGGCCGAGGTCGTCGGCGACAAGCGCGTGCTGCCGCCCACCCTCGACGAGGGCCTGCGCTTCACCATGGCGGTCAGCGAGAAGTCGTCGCTGCGCCGCGAGCTGGACGAGCTGAGCCGGCTGAGCACCGGCAACCGCGACGTCGGCATCGGCTGGCTGGGCGACTGGGTGATGCTGGGCTTCGGCGATCGCAGCGGCCTGTGGGACATGGCCATCTCGATGGGCGAGGTGCCCAGCGTCGAGGGGCGGGCGGAGTACCGCGATCCGACCACGCGCAAGAAGGTGCTGTCGCGCGTGCCGCTGTACCTGGGCGCGCACGTGCGCGACAAGCTGGCGCTGGCCGCGACGCTGACGGCGCTGAAGGGCTTCGTCCAGAGCGCCGCGCCCGGCATCGTCGAGTGGCAGACGTCCGAGCCCTACCGCGACGTGCCCATCGTGCAGGTGCGCGAGACGCTCAGCGCGGCGGACGGCATCGAGGGCGTGGCGGTGCACTACGCCATCCCGAAGGACGTGCTGCTGCTCAGCCTCGACCGCGCGACGCTCGAGACGCAGATCGACGCCGTCCTCGAGGGCCGCACGGCCAAGATGGTGGTCAACGAGGACGCGGCCGGCGCCGCGCAGAGCGTGCTCGCCGTGCGCCCCAGCACGGGGGACGGCTTCATGGCCAAGACGCTGCTCGGCGTCCTCGAGCGCGGCATTGTCAACAGCAACCGGGCCGGCTTCCGGGCCTTCGAGGCCTTGGCGCGCGGCCTGGGCGATCGCCTGCCGACCGAGGCCGAGGCGCTGCAGGCGGCGGCCATCGGCTACCTGGGCTACGCGCCGACGACGGCGCACGGCGGCACCTTCCGCGTCGAGGACGGCCAGGTGGTGCACAGCCTCTACGGCACCCCGGTCGAGCCGATCAGCCTGCCGGTGCCCGTGCCCGACTCGCCGGTGTCCGCCTTCGTCCAGAGCCTGGACCGCCTGCGCCTCACCCTCAGCTTCGTCGGCGAGGGTCGCCACCGCGGCCTCGCGACCACCCTCCTGTGGTCCCGCCGCTGACCCTCGGCGTCGGCCGCGCCCCCGCAACGGGACGCTGGCGCCGCGCCCCCCGCCCGTCGTAAACAGGACCGGTGACGTCCCGCCTCGCGCCCTACGATCTCGACGACCTCGGCCAGCGCGATCCGGCGCGCATCGCCTGGCTGGCGCGCTTCTACGAGCGCACGCTGGCGCGCTACCACCGGCCCAGCGTGCGGGGCGTCGAGCGGGTGCCCGACGGCCCGGTCCTGTACGTGGGCAACCACAACGCGGGCCTCTGGTCGCCCGACTCGTTCGCTCTGTGCCACGCGATCATCCAGGCGCGCGGCGTCGACGCCGTGCCCTACGGCCTCGCCCACGAGGTCGCGCTGTCGCTGCCCCCGTTGAACCAGATGCTGGTGCCCCTCGGCGCCGTCCGCGCGTCCCACGAGAACGCCCTCCGGCTGCTGGCGTCGGGGCGCAGCGTCCTGGTCTACCCGGGCGGCGACGTCGACGCGATGCGCCCCGCGCGTCGGCGCGGCGAGGTGGTGTTCGACGGCCGCCGCGGCTTCGTCCGCCTCGCGCTGCGCGCTGGCGTCCCGATCGTCCCGGTGGCCACCGCCGGCGCGCACGACACCTTCCGCGTGCTGACCGACGGCCGCGCCATCGCGCGCGCGCTGCGCCTCGATCGCGCGCTGCGCCTCGACGTCTTCCCCATCACGCTGGCGCTGCCCTGGGGCGTCATGGTGGGGCCGATGTTCTACCTGCCGCTGCCCGCGACGTTCGCCACCGAGGTGCTGCCGCCCATCCGCTTCGAGCGATCCGGCGAAGCCGCCGCGGACGACGCGGCCTACGTCCACGCCTGCGCCGCCCGCGTGCTGGGCGAGCTGCAGCGGGCGGTGACGCGCCTCGAGGACACCCTGCCGCGGCGCGCTCGGGCGTGGTCGTGAGCGGCACCATGCGGGCGCTGCGCCGGCGCGGCGACGCGGTGACCGTCGCCGCCGTGCCGCGCCCGTCCCCCGGGCCGGGTGAGGTGCGCGTGCGCGTCGAGCTGGCCGGCGTGTGCCGCACCGACCTGCAGGTCGCGCGCGGAGAGCTGCCCGCGGCCGATCCGGTCACGCTCGGGCACGAGCTCGCCGGCACGGTGGACGCCGTGGGCCGCGGCGCCGACGCCCCGCCGCCGGGCGCGCCGGTGGCGGTCATGCCGCTGTTGCCCGACGGCGCGATGCTGGGCGTCGACCGGGACGGGGCCTTCGCCGAGTACGTCGTCGTGCCCGCCGTCTGCGTGCATCGGGTGCCGCCGGGCACGCCCTGGGCCGTGGCGGCCTACGCCGAGCCGGTGGCCGCGGCGCTGGCCGTCACGACCATCGGCCTCCGCCCCGGCGAGCGCGTGTGCGTGATGGGGCGGGGGCGCATCGCCCGCCTGATCGAGGGCGTGCTGCGCGCCCGCGGCGTCGATCGGGTGGTGGTCGATCCGGCCCCCGCCGACGCCGCCTTCGACGTCGTCGTCGAGACCTCGCCCGACGTGGACGTCCTCGCCCGCGCGCTGCGCGCGGTGCGCCGCCGCGGTCGCGTCGTCGTCCGCTCGCGCGCCCCGGTCACGCTCCAGCTCGACCTGCAGCAGGCCATCGAGCGCGAGGCCGCGCTGCACCCGGTGCGCTACGGCGACTTCGCCGAGGCCATCGAGCTGCTCACCGACGGCGAGCTGCCCATCGAGCCGCTGCTGGGTCCGGTGCGCCCCCTCGAGGCCTTCCCCGATCTGGTGGCCGCCGCCGACGAGGCGGTCAAGACCTTCCTCTCGCCGCGCTGACCGATGTGCGGCCTGGTGGCGGTGCGCGCCTTCGCCGGGCCGATCGACGCGGCCGGCCTGCTGCGCGGCGTGCGCGCCCTGCGGCACCGCGGCCCCGACGCCGAGGCGCTGTGGCTCGGCCGGGATGTCGGCCTGGCGCACGCTCGGCTGGCCATCGTCGATCGCGCCGGCGGTGGGCAGCCCTTCACGGCCCACGGCGTCACCGCCGTCGTCAACGGCGAGCTGTACGGCCACGCGGCGCTGCGACGCCAGCTCGAGGCTCGGGGCCACCGCTTCCGCGGGCGGTGCGACGCCGAGGTGCTGGTGCACCTGTACGTGGATCGCGGCCTCGACGCGCTCGAGGCCCTCGACGGTGAGTTCGCCTTCGCCCTCTACGATCGCCCCCGCGACCTGCTGATCTGCGCGCGCGATCGCTTCGGAGTGCGCTCGCTGGTCTGGCACCACGACGGCCGAACGCTCCGCGTGGCCAGCGAAGCGAAGGGACTGTTCGCGCTCGGCGTGCGCCCGGCCTGGGACACCGAGAGCGTCTGGCAGGCCTTCAGCCATCAGTACCTGCACCCCGACCGCACCGTGTTCGCGGGGGTGCACCGGCTGCCGCCGGGCCACTTGCTGCGCTGCGACGCGCAGGGGGTGCGCGTGGAGCGTTGGTGGTCGATGCCGCTCGCCGCCCCCCGCCCGACGGACACCGGCGAGGGGGTCCGTGCGCTGCGCGAGGCCCTGCAGGCCGCGGTCACCGATCGGCTGCAGGGCGAGCGCGCGGTGGGCTTCCAGCTCAGCGGCGGCCTCGACTCGTCCGCCGTCGCCGCGCTGGGCCGCGCGGCCGGTCTGCGCCCCACCTGCTTCACGGTGCGCTTCCCGGACGGCCCGCCGGAGTACGACGAGAGCGCCGTCGCGCGCGCCACCGCGCGCCACCTGGGCGCCGACCACCACGTCCTGACGCTCGACGGCCGCACCCTGGTCGAGGCGCTGCCCGAGGCCCTCGCGCAGGCCGAGGCGCCGTGCATCAACGCCCACGTCGCCGCCAAGCTGCTGCTCGCCCGCGCGGTGCGCGCGGCCGGCGTGCGCGTGCTGCTCACCGGCGAGGGCGCCGACGAGCTTCTGCTGGGGTACACCCACCTGCGCGCCGACCTCGGCGTCGGTGATCTGGACGATCTCAACGCGACCGCCGTCGGCGTGCACCTGCCGGAGGGCGCGGGCCTGCCCGTCGCCGGCGCCGCCCGCGTGCTCGGCCCCGTGCCCGCGTTCCTGCGCGCCAAAGCGACGCTGGCCTACCGCGCCCGCGCCGTGCTGCAGGCCGACTTCCTGGCCCCCTTCGCCCGCCGCGATCCCTTCGCCGAGCTCGCGCGCGCCGCGGGCGTGCCCCCGGGCGGCGCGCCGGTGGACCGCGCCGCCTGGCTGTGGACCCGCCTCTGCCTGTCCGGCTACATCCTGCCGACGCTGTGCGAGCCCACCGAGCTGGCCAGCGCCGTCGAGGGGCGGCTGCCCTTCCTCGATCGCCGCGTGTTCGAGGTCGCGCGCCGCCTGCCCCACGCGCTCAAGGTGCGCGACGGCGTGGAGAAGTGGGCCCTGCGCGAGGCCATCGCCGATCTGCTGCCGCCCGCGGTCGTTCAGCGCCGCAAGCAGCCCTTCATGGCGCCGCCGCTGCCCGTCGCCGCGACGCTGCGCGCGCACCTCGACGGCCCGCTGCCACCCTTCCTCGACCGCGCCCACCTCGACGCCATGCTGCGCATGCTGCCGACGCTGCCGACGCGCGAGCGCGTGGCCACCGATCCGGCGCTGATGCTGGCGCTGTCGTTCGTCGCGCTGCAGCGCGCCTGGTCGCCTTGACCGGCGCCCCCCGCGAGCCCGCGCACCCGAGCGGCGCGGGCATCCTGGCGCGCGTCGAGGCGCAGGTGGCGGCGCGCCCCCGCGCCGGGGCCGTCGAGGGCGCGGACGGCGCCTCGCTGGACTACCTGAGCCTCTGGTCGCGCGCGGCCGCCATCGCCGGGCACCTGGCTGGGCAGGGCGTGGGCCCCGGCGACCGCGTGGCGGTTCGGTTGCCGCCTGGGCCGGACCACGCGGCCGCGCTGCTCGGCGCCTGGTGGCAGGGCGCCAGCGTCGTCCCCGTCGACGCCGCCTGGCCGGCCGCGCGCGTCGAGGCCGTGCTCGCGCGGGCGCGACCGGCCGCGATCCTGGGCCCCGCGCCGCCGCCCGCCGCCGCGCCCCCCGGGCCGCCGCACCGTCCACGCCCCGGCGACGAGGCGTGGCTCATCTTCACCTCGGGCAGCGCGGGCCGCCCCAAGGGCGTCCGCGTCGCGCACGACGGCGTGCCCGCGCTGCTCGACGCCCAGCGCGCCGCCTTCGAGGTCGGCCCCGGCGACCGCGCGCTGTTCGCGCTCGGCGTGGCCTTCGACGCCTCGCTGAGCGATCTGCTGACGACGCTCACCGCGGGCGCGACGCTGGTGTACGCGCCGCCGGGCCTGCTCGCGGACCCAGATGCGTTGGCCGGCTTCCTCGCCGAGCGTTCGATCACCCACGCCGATCTGCCGCCCGCGCTGCTGGCGCGGGTGAAGCAGGCGCGCCTGCCGGCGACGCTGCGGGTGGTCGTCGTCGGCGGCGAGGCCAGCGCCCCGGCGACGCTCCGCGCCTGGGCGCGCGATCGCCGCGTGGTGCACGTCTACGGCCCCACCGAGGCGACCATCTGCGCCAGCCTGAGCGTGGTCGACCCCTCCACCTGGGATCGCCCGTCGATCGGCCATCCGGTGCCGGGGCTGACCTTCGAGGTCGACGCCGCGGGCGAACTGCACCTGGGCGGCCCGGCCGTGGCGCTCGGCTACCTCGACCCCACGCCCGCCGAGGCGTCGCGCTTCTCGCTCCGCGGCGGCGAACGCTGGTATCGCACCGGCGACCACGTCGTCGCCGAGCCCGACGGCACGTACACCTTCGTCGGCCGCCGCGACCGCATGATCAAGCTGGGCGGCCGCCTGGTGCAGCCGGGCGAGGTCGAGGCCGCGCTGCGCGCCTGCCCCGGCGTCGCGCGCGCCGTGGTGACGCCCTGGGGCAATCCGCCGACCACGCTCCGCGCGCAGGTGGTCGCCGCGCCGGGCGTGGCCTTGCGCCCGAACATCCTGCGCGCGGCGCTCGCCCGAACGCTCCCGCCCTGGATGCTGCCCGCGGCCATCGACCTCGCCGACGCCCTGCCCGAGGGCGCCCACGGCAAGGTGGACGCGCAGGCGGTCGATCGCGTCGCGCGCGTCGCCGCCCTGTTCGCCGCCGCGCTGGGGCGGCCGGTGGGCGCGTTCGAGCCCCTCGACGACCTGGGCCGGACCTCGCTGGTCGCCCTGGAGGTCGTCGCGCGCGCCGAAGCCAGCGGCCTGGCGCTCTGCCCGGGCGCGGTGAGCGGCGCCCCCCACGCGGCCGCGGTCGCGGCAGCGCCGCTGGCCGACGGGGCGGTCGAGGATCTGCGCGCCGCGGCCCTCGCGCCGATCGACTGGCCCGCGCCGAGCGGGGGGGCAGGGGACGCCCTGCTGCTGACCGGCGCGACGGGGTTTCTGGGCGGCGCGCTGCTTCGCGCCCTGCGCGCCCGCACGGACCGCCCGATCGTCTGTCTGGTGCGCGCGCGCGACGCCGCCCACGCCGCCGCCCGCCTGGGGCCCGACCTGCCGCCCGGCGTGACCGCGCTGCCCGGCGATCTCACGGCGCCGGATCTGGGCCTCGGCGCCGCGTGGTCGCGCTGGGCCGCGGCCGTCGGCGCGGTGATCCACGGCGGCGCGGTCGTCGACATGGTGCGCGGCGAGGCGGCGCTGCGCGCGACCAACCTCGACGGCACGCGCCACGTCCTCCGCTTCTGCGCCGCCGGCGCGCCCAAGCACCTGCACCTGATCTCGACGCTGTCGGTCTTCGTCGCCGGCAACCTCGCGGACGGCGTCCTGCGCGAGGACGCCGATCCCGCGGCGGCGGCCCGGGTGCACGGCGGCTACGCCCGCACCAAGTGGGCCGCCGAGGTCGCCGCGCGCCTGGCCGGCGATCGCTTCCCGCTGGCCATCCACCGCGTGGGTCTGGTCACGGGCGACGCGCGCACCGGCCACGGCGGACCCCGCGACCAGCTGACGCTCGCGCTGCGCGGGTTGGCCGCGCTGGGCTGCGCGCCGGCGACGCCGCCCGCGCTGCGCGTCGATCTCACGCCCGTGGACGTCGTCGCCACTGCGATCGCGCACCTCGTCGTCGCCGAGGCGCGCGGCCCCTTCCACCTGGCGCACCCGACCGGCGCTCACGCCCACCAGCTCTTCGACGCCCTGCGCGCCGTCGGCGTCGAGCTGCCCGTCGTCGACCCCGCCGCGTGGCGCGCCCGGGCCCCGGCGGGCGTCGAGCGCGCCGCCGCCTGGCTGGGCCTCCGCCGCGCGCTGGGGGATCCGGCGCCGCACCTGCGCGGCGCCGACCTGTTCCTGTCCACCGGCGTCACCTTCGACCGCCGGCGCGCTGACGCCGCGCTCGCCGCCAGCGGCGTCGCCTGGCCCGCCGACGTCGACGGGCTGCTGCGCCGCTACGCCCAGGTCGCCCTGGAGGGCCGGTGAGCCGCCCCCGCCACGCCCTGGTGCTGGGCAAGTTCATGCCGCCGCACCACGGCCACGTGTACCTGTGCCGCTTCGCGTTGGGTCTGGCCGATCGGGTCACGGTGGTGGTCGGGACCATGCCGCACGAGCCCATCCCGGGCGCGCTGCGCGCCGGCTGGATGCGCCGCTTGGTGCCCGACGCCACCGTGGTGCACCTGGACGCCGTGCTGCCCCAGCACCCCAGCGAACACCCCGACTTCTGGGCCCTCTGGCGGCGCGCGCTCGAGGGCATCCTGCCCGCGCCGGTGGATCTGGTGGTCGCCGGCGAGGACTACGGCGCGACGCTGGCGCAGACGCTCGGCGCGACCTTCGCGCCGCTGATCCGCGGCCAGACCTTCCGCGACCTGAGCGGGACGGCGGTGCGCGCCGATCCGCTCGCTCGCTGGGACGTCCTGCCCGATTGCGTGCGCGCCTGGTACGCCCGCCGCGTGCGCGTCGTCGGGCCCGAGAGCGCCGGCAAGACGACGCTGGCCACCGCGCTGGCCGAGCGTTTCGGGACGCTCTGCGTGCCCGAGTACGCGCGAACGCTCCTCGAGCCGCGCGGCGGCGCGCTGGAGCGTTCGGATCTGTCGCTCATCGCGCGCGGACAGGCCGCCAGCGAGGACGCGCTGGCCGAGCGTTGCCACCGCTTGTTGATCTGCGACACCGATCCCACGCTCACCGCCGTCTGGAGCGAGGCCCTGTACGGCGCGGTCGACCCCGCCGTGCGCGCGGTCGGCGCCGATCGCCGCTACGCGCTCACCCTGCTGCTGGCGCCCCTGGACGGCTGGCGCCCCGATCCGGTCCGCTACCAGCCCGATCCGGGCCAGCGCCGCGCCTTCTTCGAGCGTTGCCTCGAGGTCTATCCGGCCGATCGCCGGCTGATCCTGCCCGACGCCGATCCGGCCGTCCGGACCCGGCGGGCCGTCGAGGCCGTGGGCGCGTTGCTCAGCCCGCCGGGGTGAGCGGGTGGAAGTCCGCGGCCAGCCGATCCGCGGCGCCGCGCGACGCGTTGTCCGCGTTCGGCGAGCGCGGGCCGCCCTCGACCACGAAGCGGAAGTCGACGCTGTAGCGGGTGGTGCCCGGGATGGGGTTCGGCTGCGTCTGGTGCAGCTGCGCCGCCGAGAACAGCAGCACGTCGCCGGCCTCGAAGCCGAAGCGCACCTCGGGCCCACGTTCGACCGGCACGATGGGCTGGGGGTAGTCGCTCAGCGCGGTGTCGCCGTGCCAGCCCACGCGCTCCATCCACTCGGCGTAGTCGAACTGCGCCGAGCTGTTGGGCACCGGCCGATCGAACCAGCGCGGGTAGAAGGCGAAGGCCTGTTCGGGGCCGATGTCGAACAGCGGAATCCAGCCGTTGATCTGCGTCTGGGGGCAGCCGTACCAGGTGTCGCGGTGCAGCAGGTAGACGGGCGCGGCGTCGGGGTGATCCTCGGTGCCCTGCGTCACCAGCCGCAGCCGGAGGTCGTCCACCCGGGTGTACTCGGGCAGGCCCAGCGCGCGCAGGATGTCCGAGACGGCGCGCCGGATGAGGGGGCTGCCGCCCAGGGCGGCGCGCAGCGTGCGTAGGTGGGGCAGGGGGTCGCGCACCCGGGGCACGTCCAGCTCGGCGCCCTCGGGGCACAGGGCCGCGAGCAGGCGCTGCCGTACGTCGCGCACCAGCCGCCGCGACGCTGGCAGGCCACCGAAGACGAACAGCTCGCCCTGGTGCAGGCGGCGCAGCAGCGTCTCGGCGTCGGCGGGCGGCGGCGTGTCGGCGGGCCACGCGTGGCGGACGACGGGATCGGGGCTGGGGGCGCTCATGGGGCGAGCATTCCTCTCGGCGGCGGGCGGTGTCAACGCGGGCGCCGCGCGACCAGCAGCAGGCGCACGCCCTCGTGGCGTCCGGGCGCCACGGCGTGCCAGCCGGTGAAGGTCTGCAGATCGGCGAAGCCGGCCGCGCGCACCTCGGCGCGCAGGCCGGGCGCGGGCAGCATCGCGAAGGTGAAGCGCTCGCGGTAGCGGGCGGTCGTGCCGTCGGGCGCGGTGAGCGTCAGGTGGTCCTGGTGCACCCATAGAGCGTCGTGAAAGTCCCACGCGTGACCCGGCGCGCGCTGGCAGGTGACGCCGCGCACCGTCGCCGTCTGGGGCGCCGGCGCCTGGTAGAAGCGCAGGAAGCGCAGGAAGTTCGGGGCGTCGACCACCAGCGCCCCGCCCGGACGCAAGGCCGCCCAGGCGCGGCGCAGCGCGCGGGCCCGCGCGTCGGCGTCGGTGAGGTACACGAGGGGACCGTTCGCCAGCACCAGCAGATCCCAGCGGTCGGCGTCGTCGAGGGCCTCGAGGCCGACACCGCGCACCACGCCGCCGCGGGCCCGCGCCGCGTCGGCGTAGTCGGCGTCCGGCTCCAACCCTTCGACGCGCCCCGGAAAGCGCTCGGCCAGCCGCGGCAGCAGGCGCCCGGTGCCGCAGCCGACGTCGAGCACGTCGCGGGCGTCGGGGGCGACGCGCGCGAGGAAGTCGACCACCGCGCCCACCTCGTCCAACCGTCCGAGGAAGGCGTCGTACACGTCCGCCCGGGTCAGCCCGATGCGGTCCAGCGCCGCGCGGATGGCCGCCGGCGAGTCCGGCGCCGGCAGGGCCTGCCTCACGCGCGCGCCTCGTCGTACAGCCGCAGGGCGAAGCGTCCGGCCACCGTCTCGCGGTAGCGCGCCGCCTCCTCCTGATAGCCCGCGGGCGCCCGCTCCATCGGCGGCAGCCACGCGCCGTACGCGTCCGGCTTCACCATCGGGGCGGCCAGCGCCGCGAAGGTCAGGTCGGCCGCGCCGAACGCGTCGCCCGCCAGGTAGCGCCGCCCGTCCGCCAGCAGCGCCTCGACGTCGGCGAAGACCGCGTCGATCTTCGCGCGCGAACGCTCCGCGCCTGCCGCGTCGATCTTCATGCTGCGCCGCATCGCCCAGCGGATGGGGCCGAACAGCGCGCCGAACACACGCCGTTGGCGGCCGGGGCCGACCCAGTGATTGGCGGCCTCGAGCACGCCGTCCTTGTCCGCCAGCAGATGGAAGTAGGCCAGCCGCCGCGTGTGCGGCCCCAGCCGCTCGTCGAAGTCCTCCTCCAGCCGCCGAGCGTCGTCGCCCGCGGCGTAGGGCCGCCAGCGGCTGTCCGGGTGCGCGTCGATCCACGCCATGATGTCCGACGAGTCGTAGAGCGTGCGGTCCTCGAGCACCAGCACCGGGGTCGAGCGGCGCCCGCCGTCGCGCTTCACGCCGTAGACGTGGATCAGCGGCAGCCAGGCCGACTCGGTGAAGGGCAGGCCGGCCCGCTGCAGGGCCCAGCGGGCCTTCTCGCAGTAATGGGAAGGGGCGATCGTGACGAGGGTGGGGATCTGCATGGGCGCATCTTGCCATCGCCCGCTCGCGCGCGCACCCGCGACGCGATGGCTTGCCGAGCGGCGCTGGGCGCGCGTACCGTGAGCCGGTGACCGGCGCGCCGCCCCCCTTCGAGCCCACCTTCGTGCTGCGCCCGGTGCCTGCGCCGCTGAAGCCCTTCGTCGCCGCGATGTGGGGCTTCGCGGCCAGCGACTTCCCGCACACACGCGAGCGCGTGCTGCCGGTCGCCCGCGCCCAGCTGCTGGTGAACCTCGAGGCCGACGCCCTGCATTGGTTCGGCGGCCCGGCCTTCCGCGACGCGCATCGCATCGGCGGCGCCGGCGTCAGCGGCGCCTACGACCGCCCCTTCGCCATCGACACCGGCGATCAGCGGCGCATCGTCGGCGTCGTCTTCCACCCGGGCGGCGCCGGCCCGCTGCTCGGCGTGCCCGGCGCCGAGCTCGCGGGCGCCCACGTGCCCCTCGACGCGCTGCCGGGTGCACGCCACTTGCGGCAGCGCCTGCTCGAGGCCCCGCGCGGGCAGGTGCTCGCGCGCCTCGAGGCGTGGCTGCTGACCCGCGTCCCCGGCGCCGCCGTCGACCCCGCCGTCGGGTTCGCCCTGAAGCGCCTGGATCGCGGCGCCACCGTGCGCGACGTGGCCCGCGCGCTGGACTACAGCCCCCGCCGCCTGCGCCGCCACTTCGCCGCCGCCGTGGGCCTGAACCCGAAGCGGTACGCCGGCCTCGCCCGCTTCCACCGCGTCGTCCGCCGCGTCGCCGCCGGCGCGCCCGACTCCTGGGCCGACCTCGCGCTCGACGCCGGCTACGTCGACCAGGCCCACCTCGTCCGCGACTTCCGCGCCTTCAGCGGCCTGACCCCGACGCAGTACCGCCCCCGCGCCCCCGACGAGCCCAACCACGTCCCGCTGGACGAGGCATGACCGTTTCGTCCAATGCGCGGCGCGCCCGACGCGCTAGGGTGGCCCCATGAGCGACACCCACCCCCAGACGCTGACGCCCCGCCTGGTCGTGCGAAACGCCCCGGCGGCCATCGACTTCTACACCCGCGTCTACGGCGCCGAGCTGCTCGAGCGCTACGCCATGCCCGACGGCCACGTCGTGCACGCGCTGCTGGCCCTCGGCGACGCCCGCTTCAGCCTCGCCGAAGAGGCCCCCGACTGGCACACCCTCGGCGCCCAGTCCATCGGCGACAGCCCGGTCATTTTGCAGCTGAGCGTCGACGATCCCGACGCCACCGCCGCCCGCGCCGTCGAGCTGGGCGCCGAGGTCGTCTTCCCCATCCGGGATCAGTTCTACGGCCGCCGCGAGGGGCGCATCCGCGATCCCTTCGGCCACCTGTGGATCCTCGGCCGCGTCATCGAAGACGTCTCGCCCGAGGAGATGGAGCGCCGCATCGCCGCCTTCGCGGAGTCATGAGGGGCAGGGGAGTCCCATGGGCCGCGCGCTGAACGTCCTCGGTTGGATCGGCTACGCCGCGACCGTCGCCGTCGCCTTCGCGACCGGCTGGCACGACGACATCCTCACCTTCGCGGGCGCGGCCGGGGGGGCCAAAGCGACGCTCTGGATCGTGTGGCTGGGGTTCCTCGCGTACTCGATCCACTGCGCGCGCCACGAGAACCTCTTCCGCACGGTGGGCCTGGTCGGCCGCTACTTCTGGGGCCGCCAGATCTGCGCCGACCTCTACATCTCGGCGACGCTCTCGCTGGCGATCATCCACCTGAACAGCGCCGACCTCGTGGTGACGCTGCTGTGGGTGCTGCCGGTGCTGTTCTACGTGAACCTCGCGATCCTCGTGTACGTGCTGATCCACTTCGAGCAGCTGATCGCCCACTTCGCCTGAGCCGCCGCGCGGCTCACTTGCCGGCCGCCAGCCGCCGCATGTCGTGGTAGGCCGTCTCGATCAGGGCGCGCAACGCCGCCTCGTCCACCGCCTCGCCCGGGCGCAGCTTCACGTGCCGCATGAACTTGCCCGTGCCCGACAACAGCCCGGCGGGGTCCGGCAGGTCCGCCCCGCCGAAGAACCCCACGTTGACGTGCGCGCTGAAGATGTTCACGTAGCCGAAGGCCGCGTCTCCCACGCAGGCCGTCGGGTGCCCGTCGTGCAGCAACTCGCGCACGTCGTCCCCACACCCACGCATCGCCTCGAACCACGGGCGCCCCAAGGCGCTCAGGGCCGCGGGGCGCGCGGCGAACCACGCGTCGACGGCCGGCGCGTGGCGCATGGCGGAGGGCAGGGGAAAGAGGCGGGGCATGACAGACTCCCTGCGGCGACGGGCGGCTGCTCATCCTAACCGAAGGCGGGTCGCCCGCCTACGCTCGAACCCGCCACCTGGACTCCTGGTGCCGTCTTTGCACTGGCGGCGGACGCCCGGGGCGGAGGGCGCCGTGCGTGGTCGCGCCGGGCCAATCTGTCCCGGCCGGGGCGAGGTGCCCCGAGAGAACGGCACGAGGAGAGGTCATTGAGCGCAGAGTGTTCCATCGCCGACCACGCGCTCATCGGCAACGGACAGAGCGCCGCGCTGATCAGCCGCGACGGCGCCGTCACCTGGTGCTGCTGGCCCCGCTTCGACAGCCCGGCGCTGTTCTGCCGGCTGCTCGACGCCGAGCAGGGCGGCTACTTCCGGGTGGCGCCGACGCGCGACGCGCAGGTCAGCCGGGCCTACGAGCCCGGCACCAACGTGCTGCGCACTACCTTCGAGACGACCGGCGGGCGCCTCACGCTGACCGATCTGATGCCCGCGCCGGGCGATCGCCCCGACGCGCGCGACTTCCCGCATCAGATCCTCCGCCGCTTGGCCTGCGAGGCCGGTGAGGTCGAGGTGGCGGTGACGGTGCGACCCACCTTCGACTTCGCGCGCGTGCAATGTCGCTTCGAGATGTGCCCGGGCGGCGCGGTGGCCTACGGGCAGGGCGAGGCCCTCGGCATCAGCACCGGGCTGCCGCTGCGCGTCGAGGGGGACGCGCTCGTCGCGCGCACGCGGCTGAAGGCGGGCGACGAGCGATGGATCGCGCTCACCCACGGGCCGGCCGCGCACGCGGAGCGTTCGGTCGAGCGGGACGCGGCACACCTGGAAGACGAGCTGCAGGCCACCCGACGCTACTGGCGCGAGTGGTCCGATCAGTGCGCCTACCACGGGCCCTACCGCGACGCCGTCCTCCGCAGCGCGCTGGCGTTGAAGCTGCTCATCTTCCAGCCCACCGGCGGTATCATCGCGGCGCCGACGACCTCGCTGCCCGCCGATCCGGGCGGCGTCCGCAACTGGGACTATCGCTACACCTGGCTGCGCGACGCCGGCCTGGTGCTCGACGCGCTGCAGCAGATCGGCTTCCACGACGAGACCAAGGCGTTCATCGACTGGCTCGAGGCGCTGTGTGGCGGCACGGACTGCGACCTGGGCGTGCTCTACACCGTGGACGGCGAAGAACCGCCCGCCGAGCGGACGCTCGATCACCTGGCGGGGCACCGCGGCTCGCGGCCCGTGCGCGTCGGCAACGCGGCGGCGCAGCAGCAGCAGATCGACTGCTACGGGCACGTCGTCGACGCCATCGTGCTGTGTTACGAGCGCATGCCCCGCACCATGCGGGACGAGGTGTGGCGCTTCCTCTGCGGCCTCGTCGATCGGGTCGCCGAGCGTTGGCAGGAGCCCGACCAGGGGCCCTGGGAGCTGCGCAAGCCGGCCAGCCACCACGTGTACTCGAAGCTGTTCTGCTGGGTGGCCTTCGACCGGGCCCTGCGGCTGGCGCGCAGCGAGCACCTGCCGGCCGACTTCGACGCGTGGGAGCGGGCGCACGCCGCGATCCGCGAAGCGATCCTCACGCGCGGCTACGACACGCAGCAGCACGCCTTCGTGCAGGCCTTCGACGCGCCGGTGCTCGACGCGAGCGTGCTGGCGCTGCCCCTCGCTGGCCTCTTGCCGGCCCACGACCCGCGCGTCCGATCGACCGTCGCCCGGCTGCGGGAGAGGCTCAGCGTCGACGGCCTGATGTATCGCTACCGCGAGGACGACGGCCTCGATGGACACGACAGCACCTTCACGCTGTGCAGCTTCTGGTTGGTGCGCGTGCTCGCGCGGGCGGGGCAGCAGGACGAGGCGAGGGCGATCTTCGAGCGCATCCTCGCCCACGCCAACGACGTGGGGTTGCTCAGCGAGCAGATCGATCCCACCCACGGCGCGCTGCTGGGCAACTTCCCGCAGGGCTTCGCCCACTTGGGGCTGATCCGCGCCGCGCTCGATCTCGATGGAGGAGGAGACGTATGAGCGAACCCGTGGTCGTGATCACCGGCGCCACCGCCGGCGTGGGCCGGGCGACGGCGCAGGCCTTCGCCCGCGCGGGATGGTCCATCGGCCTCGTCGCGCGCGGCGAGGCGGGCCTCGAGGCCACCCGCGAGGAGCTCGAGCGTCTCGGCGCGACCGCGTTGACGCTGCCCACCGACGTGGCCGATCCGGACGCGGTCGAGCAGGCCGCGGCCCAGGTCGAGGCCCAGCTGGGCCCCATCGACGTGTGGGTGAACAACGCGATGACCACCATCTTCGCGCCCTTCCACCGCATCCGCGCCGGTGAGTTCGAGCGCGCGACGGCGGTGACCTACCTGGGCACCGTGCACGGCACCATGGCCGCCCTGCGCCGCATGCGCCCCCGCGACCGGGGCACCATCGTGCAGGTGGGCTCGGCGCTGGCCTACCGCGCCATCCCGCTGCAATCCGCCTACTGCGGCGCGAAGCACGCCATCCGCGGGTTCACCGACTCGCTGCGCTGCGAGCTGATGCACGACGACAGCGGCGTGCACGTGACCATGGTGCAGCTGCCCGCGCTCAACACGCCGCAGTTCGGCTGGTGCCGCTCGCGCCTGCCGGAGCATCCCCAGCCCGTGCCGCCCATCTTCCAGCCCGAGGTCGCCGCGCGCGCCATCCTCTGGGCCGCCACTCACCGCCGCCGCGAGGTGCACGTCGGGTGGCCCGCGGTGCGCGCCATCTGGGGCAACAAGTTCGCCCCCTGGCTGGCCGACCGGGTCCTCGCCCGCCAGGGGTACGGCGCCCAGCAGACCGGCACGAAGGTCGCGCAGGACCGCCCCGACAACCTGGAGAGGCCGGTCGACGCCGACCTCGACCGCGGCCCCCACGGGATCTTCGACGCCCGCGCGACCGGCCGCAGCCTGCAATGGTGGGTGACGACGCACCGCGCCACGGTCGCCGGTGCCGCCCTCGGCCTGCTGCTGGTGGCGGTGGCGCTGGTGGTGGGGCTGACGACGCGGTGAGGGAGCGCCTAGGCCGAGGCGCTCGGCCCGAACCACCGGGTGAGGGCCGCTGGCAGGGCAGAGTCGTCCAGCGCGCCCGCCCAGGCGACGTAGCCGTCCGGCCGGATCAGCGCCGCCGCCGGCGCCGGGACCTCGCCGACGACCGGGAGCGTCCACGGTCCGGCGTAGCGTCCGCGGATCCGGTCCACCCGGTCCGCCCACGGCGCGAGGTCGAAGACACCCCCGCCGCCCAGATCGAGCAACACCGGGCGGAGCGCGTGCAGGAGCGACGACGCCCAGCGCGGCCCGCCCTCGATCTCGAGCTCGACGTCCGGGAAGCGCCGCCCGACGAGCGGGTGGCCGTCGCCCAGGTCGTACCGAACGCTCAGGCCGGACATGATCCCGGCGAGGTGGCGCCGCGCGTCGTCCAGCCCGAGCAGATCGCTCAGCAGTCCCCGCAGCGCCTCGTGTCGGTCATCGCCCATGCTCAGCGCCACCTGCGCCCGGGTCAGCCGCAGCACCTGCGCCGCCACCGGGTGACGCTCGGCCTCGTACGAGTCCAGCAGCGTGTCGGGCGAGACGCCGCGCACCACCTGCGCCAGCTTCCAGCCCAGGTTCACCGCGTCCTGCACGCCGATGTTGAGCCCCTGACCTCCGTGCGGCGAGTGGACGTGCGCCGCGTCCCCGGCCAGCAGCACCCGCCCGCGCCGGTAGCTCACCGCCTGCCGCGCCCGATCCGAGAACCGCGAGATCCAGTTCGCGCTGCGCAGCCCGAAGTCGGCGCCGTACACACCCACCAGCGCCGCCCGCAGCGTCTCGAGGTCCGGCGCCTCGCTCGCGCCGACCTGTGCCTCGGTGACGACCAGCCGGATCGGCTCGTCCGGCGCCCGCCGCCCGATGGCGTGCGTGCCCAGCGCGTCCCGCCGCACGCCGAACGCGGGCACTTCGTCCATCTCCACCTCGGCCACCAGCCAGCTCGTCGACGCGTCCCAGCCCGCGAACTCGATGCCCGCCCGCCGCCGCACCACGCTGCGCCCGCCGTCGCACCCGACCAGGTATGCCGCCCGCAGCGATTCGCCCCCGGCGAGCGTCACCGTCACCCCGGCGTCGTCCTGCGTGAAGTCCTCGACGACCCGCTCCCGCAGCACCGGTACGCCCAGCTCGTCGATCACCCACGCGGCCAGGATGCGCTCGAACGCCTGCTGCCACAGCGCCAGCCCGTGGTTGCGCCGCGCCGGGAAGTCGCTGATGTCCAACGGGATCAGGGCGAAGCCCTGCACCTGCATCACCTGACCCGCCTCGAGGAAGCGCTCGGCCACCCCGCGCTGGTCCAGCACCTCGATCGTCCGCGCGTGCAACCCCCCGGCCCGCGATCCGTCCAGATCCTGCGTCGCCCGCCGCTCCACCACCGCTACGTCCACGCCCGCCAGCCGCAGCTCGGCCGCCAGCATAAACCCCGTCGGCCCGCCACCCGCGATCACCACCTCGTGGCTGCCCGACCGTGTCCCTCGTCCCGCTCCCATCGCCCGCACCTCCATCGCCGCCCACGACCTAGCCGCGGCGACCCCGTGAGGCCGCGATTCTCGGCGCACCGGGGGGCCTTGTCGCAATCCCCGGTCGTGGCGATACTCTGTGCATGGCAGGGGGGCGAGGCCGCCGGCCGGCGAGCGCGACTTCATCCTCCGAACGCGGCACCGTAGGCCAGGTTGGGCGACCTCGGACTTGTGTCGATTGGAGTCTTCTCGGTCAGCGCTGTTCGTCGTCGTCGTCCTCGAGGCTGTCGCCCTCGAGACTGTCTGCGGCGCCGGCGGGGAAGAGCCGGCGACCCTCGAACACGGTGAGGACGACGATCTCGTCCTTCATGATTCGGTAGACGATCCGGTAGGAACGCAGGAAGACCTCCCGCACGTCATCCCGGTTGACCTCCGGTACAACCCGGCCCGCCGTGGGCGCCGCGACAGCCGACGCGGCCTTGGCCTGCAGGCGGCGGACCCAACGCAACGCAGCCGCCGGGTCGTCCTCGGCGATGTAGTCGAAGATGGCGTCGAGGTCCCGCCGTGCCTGGAGCGACCAGCGCAGCGTCACTTCTTCGCGGCCTCACGGAAGCGGCGCTCGAAATGCTCGGCCAGGTCCTCGCTCGAGATCCCCAGCCCCGCCTCGGACTCGGCCAGCCCCTGCTCGACGGCGGCGATGAACCGCTCGCGCTCGGTCAAGCGGTCGAAGTCCTCCGGCGTCACGAGCACGCCGGTCGCTTTGCCCCGTTGGGTGATGACGATGGGACGGCCCTCGGCCCGCAGCCGTCGCATGATCTTGGACGCGTGCGTCTTGAACTCACCGATGGGGACGAGGTCGTCTTGGATGCGGACGGGCTTCACGGGGGCGCCTCCGGATGCAGGTGGTCTGAATTTTGGTCGCTTAGGTGGTTCGCTGCAAGCCTTGTTTGGGGTGGGCGGTCGCCCACGCGCAGGAAGACCCTCGTGCCGCGTGGGGTTCGGTGGTGTGACCAACCGTCTGCAGATGGTCGAAAGTGTCGACGTTTCGACACGTTCAGGTTCTCTGATGTTGGCAGGGAGGGGCAGTCCGAGGGCGATCCGGGGAGACACTCAACCAACTGACGTGCCACCCACATCTTGAGGGCGGCTCGTGGCCGCTACATCGGGGCTCCCTGATTGGCTGGATACCACCCCAGACCGCCACTCTCGGGCCAGAGGTAGCCTTCCCAACGCTCCTGAGGAACGCCCCTCGCTGCAAGGTCCGCCGCGCAAACATCGCCCCCGATGATCCACCCGACCAGGCCGAGTCGAAACGGGACCGTGGCGTAGACCCGAGCCGCAATGCCGCGAAGCCAACGGTCGAGTTCTGGACGCCAACTGAGGTCTCCGCCGTCGTCGAGCGGGAACGCGCCGACCGGGTAGCAGTAGCTCAAGCAGCCCATCGCGGCGCCGAAGTACAACCAGTCCGACCCGTCCTCCTCGCGAACGATGCAACTCGAACACGGCACTCGACAACCGTTCGGCAGGATGGCGATCCCCAGCCAACGTCCGTCGATGGCGTCTCGGCGAGCGGTGAGGGTGCTGGGCGGCACGACTTCTTGGTCGCCGGGTTCCTTGTCCGCGTGGACGTAGCAGCCGGTGACGGTTGGATCACGCCAGATCGCTGCGAGGGCCAAGCGCAGCGCTTCGTCGGATGGTGGGCAGTATTCCAGAGCGAACTCGTAGGACCCGCCCGTCCATGCATCCGGCTTGGTGAAGAGCTTCACGACTTACTTAGCGTCCAAAGTGCGGCGATAGTGCCCATCGTGGCTTCGAGCCGAGGTGCCACGCAAGTCTCACCAGGGCGATCGCATCAAATCGTCATTGACGCGATCAGCGCGCTGTGATCTACGACTGGGGCTCGGACGCGTCCTGAACGACCCCGTGGCCGAGCGGAGCCCAGCATGGCGGACCGCGGCGAGCCGAACCACATCGCGATCACGATCACGAGCTTCATCGAGGAGATTCCCGATCCTCGAATCGACCGGAGCCGACTTCATTCGTTGTCGGACATCATCCTGTTGACGCTGATCGCGCTGCTGGGGGGCGCGGACAACTGGGTGCTGATCGAGCAGTACGGGAAGGCCAACGAGGACTGGCTGCGGCAGTTCCTCCGGCTGCCCAACGGCATCCCCTCGCACGACACGCTGGGCCGCGTCTTCCGGCTTCTCGACCCGCACGAGTTGGGCTCGCGCTTGGCGGCGTGGTTGGACGCCATCCGCGAAGACCGGGCGGCCGGGCACATCGCTATCGACGGCAAGACGCTACGACGGACCATGGAGCGAGCGGAGGGGAAGTCGCCGCTGCATGTTCTGAACGCTTGGGCGACCGAGAGCCGCCTCTGCCTCGGCACGGTGTCGGTGGAGGAAGGCGAGAACGAGATCTCCACGATGCCGAAGCTGCTCGGCTTGGTCGACCTGCAGGGCCAGACGGTGACCATCGACGCGATCGGTTGCCAGCGCGAATTGGCGCGGGCCGTGACTTCAGGCGGCGGCCACTACCTCCTGAGGGTGAAGGGCAACCAGCCCACGCTCGAAGCCGAAATGACGTCCTTCTTCGAGAGTTCCGAGGCCGACGGCTTCGCGAACGAGACGTGGTACGCCTTCGAAGAGACGGACGGCGAACACGGGCGCATCGAGGTCCGCAGGACCTGGTCTACGGACGAGCTGGGTTGGTTCGAGGGACACGGGGCCTGGAGTGGCCTCCGCTCCCTGGTCGTCCAACGCTGCTCGCGCTCCCTGCCCGGCGAGGCGTCCCAGACCCTTCGCGTGTTCATCTCCTCGCTGCCCGCCGAGGAGGTGGAGAGACTTGCCCGCCTCGCCCGCGGACATTGGGCCGTCGAGAACCAACTCCACTGGGTCCTCGACATGGTGTTCGACGAGGACCAGTCCCGCGCCCGCAAGGACAACGCCCCGCTCAACCTCGCCGTGCTCCGCCGCCTTGCCCTGGGGCTGCTGAAGCGCAACAAGTCCCGGAAGGTCGGCATCGCCGGAAAGCGCATGATCGCCGCCTGGGACCGGGGCTACCTTACCGAGCTGCTGGGGGGCGGCTAAGGTGCGATTGCCCTGCAAGTCTCACCAGCTCAGACAGTCGCTGATCTCTGACCCGACACCGAGCGGTCCCCGGCGATCAAGTCGTGCAGCGGCCCAGGGGCCAGGTCGAGACCCCCTGGCCAGGTGACGGTGCCCCAGGCAGCATCCACCCGCACCTGGTCGAACACCTCGGGACGTCGAAGGGCCGAGAACACTTCCTCGAATCGAATGACGTCTGCGATGTCTACCGAGGCTTCGGCGCCGTCATCGAACCGGAGGCGCAAGCGGGTTCCGTCCAGCAGCTCGACGTCGACGGTCTGGACCAACATGCGCTACTCCAGCAGACGCGGGCAATTTCTGGCATCGCGATGGCCTCGCCTCGGGTGAAACGACCCGTGATGTTCGCCGCCCCGCGTGGGTGACCGGCCGGGGCTCGCTCTACACGTTGAACAAGAAGTGCATGATGTCCCCGTCCTGCACCACGTACTCCTTGCCCTCCGCCCGCATGCGGCCGGCCGCCTTCAGCGCGGCCTCGCTGCCGTGCTGCTGCAGGTCGGCGAGCGCGTACACCTGGGCGCGGATGAAGCCGCGCTCGAAGTCGGTGTGGATGACGCCGGCGGCTTGCGGGGCCTTGGCGCCGACGGGGATGGTCCAGGCGCGGATCTCCTTCTCGCCGGCGGTGAAGTAGGTCTGCAGGCCCAGCAGGTCGTAGGCGGCGCGCGCCAGCTTGTCGAGGCCCGACGCGTCCAGGCCCAGGTCGGCCAGGAAGCCCTCGCGCTCCTCGGCGTCCAGCTCGCTGATCTCGGCCTCGATCTGCCCGCACAGCACCACGTGGCCGGCGCCCTCGGCCTCGGCGTGCGCTTCGACCTTCGCGCTCAGCGCGTTGCCGGTCGCGGCGCTGTCCTCGTCGACGTTGCACACGTACAGCACGGGCTTCTGCGTGATGAGCCCGGCCATGCGCAGCACCCGCTGCTCTTCGGGCGTCCACTCGCCCGCGCGCACCGGCTTGCCCTCCTCGAGCAGCTTCAGCGCCGGCTCGAGCACGGCCACCTTCTCCTTCGACTCCTTGTCGCCGCCCCGCGCCTTCTTCTGCAGCTTGTCGAGCTGCTTCTCGAGCGACTCCATGTCGCTCAGCACGAGCTCGGTGTCGATGGTCTCGATGTCGCGGATGGGGTCGACGCTGCCGTCGACGTGCGTCACCTCGCCCTCGAAGCAACGCACCACGTGCAGCACGGCGTCGACGTTGCGGATGTGCGCCAGGAACTGGTTGCCCAGCCCCTCGCCCTTGCTCGCGCCGCGCACCAGGCCCGCGATGTCGACGATCTCGACCACCGCCGGGATCACCTTCTGCGTCTTGATCAACCCGTGGATGATCTCGAGCCGCTCGTCGGGCACCGGCACGATGCCCACGTTGGGCTCGATGGTGCAGAAGGGGTAGTTCGCGCTCTCGGCGCCAGCGGCGGTCAGCGCGTTGAAGATGGTCGACTTGCCGACGTTGGGCAGTCCGACGATGCCGGCCTTCATGGGGGCCTCCGCGTGGGTGTCGAAGGCGGGGAAGGTAGGCGAGCGGGGCGCCCGTTGCAAGGCGCCCCGCGGTGCGGCGTCGCGTCAGATGCGCGGGGTCGCGAACCGCACGTACTCGTAGTCGATGTCCTGCCCGTTGATGCCGCGCGGCGGCGGGCTGATCCAGTCGGCGTACTGCCCCGGCGCGTAATGCGGCTTGTTCATGATGCTGGCCAGGTACGCCTTGTCCTCGGCGTTGATCAGCCACTCGTCCTTCTTCGCCTCGTAGGTCGCGTGGCCCACGAAGCGGCCCTGCGGGTCGAAGGGCAGCCCGGCGTACACCCCCTGCGCGCGGTGGAACTTGCGGTCGGGCAGGGTGAGCTCGATGTCGCAGCCGGCCTTCTCGAGCGTCCGGTTCCAGCTCTTGATCACCTTCTCGCAGTCGGCCACGTAGGCGTCGCGCAGCACCTCGTTCATCGCGCGCCGCAGGGGCAGCTCGGCCACCTGCTTGTTGCCCTCGGCGTCGTACTTCTCGAGCGTGTAGATCTGGCCCAGCCCGGTGTGCTCGGTCAGCTCGGTCTCGCGGTCGCGCCCCTTCAGGCCCGCCCCGAAGAAGTTGGCCGCGTTGCTCGAGTCCTCGCCGCCGAACAGATCCAGCGACACCGTGTACCAGAAGTTGATCGCCCGCTGGACCATGTCCACGGGGATGGCCCCGAAGTCCCGCGGATCCCCCTCCTTCATGCGCTCGGCGGCCTTCTGCAGGATGCGCGCGATGCCCGTCTGGCCCACGAACATGTGGTGGGCCTCTTCGGTCAGCATGAAGTTGCACGTGCGCGCCAGCGGATCGAAGCCGCTCTCGCTCAGCGCCCGCAGCTGGTACTTGCCGTCGCGGTCGGTGAACGTCGTGAAGCAGAAGAAGCTCAGCCAGTCGTCGCAGGGCTCGTTGAACGCCCCCAGAATCCGTGGGCTGTCGACGTCACCGCTGCGCCGCTCGAGCAGCGCCTCGGCCTCTTCGCGCCCGTCCCGCCCGAAGTACCGGTGCAGCAGGTACACCATCGCCCACAGGTGTCGCCCCTCTTCCACGTTCACCTGGAACAGGTTGCGCAGGTCGTACAGCGACGGGCACGTGTGCCCCAGCTGGCGCTGCTGCTCGACGCTGGCCGGCTCGGTGTCGCCCTGCGTCACGATGATGCGCCGCAGCGTGTTCCGGTGCTCGCCCGGCACGGCCTGCCACGCCTCGTCGCCCATGTGGTCGCCGAAGTTGACCTTGCGCTCGCCCTCGAAGGGCGTCAGGAAGATGCCCCAGCGATAGTCCGGCATCTTCACGTGCCCGAACTGAGCCCAGCCGTCCTTGTCCACGCTGACCGCGGTGCGCAGGTACACCTCGTCCTGCTGGAAGCCGTCGGGCCCCATGTCCATCCACCACTGGATGAAGTCGGGCTGCCACGCTTCGAGCGCGCGCTGCAGGCGCTTGTCGCTCTGCAGGTCGACGTTGTTGGGGATGCGCTCCTGGTAATCGATGCTGCCCATGCTCAGGTCCTCTCCCAGGCGAAGGTGGCGGGGGTCGGCTGTCCGAAGGCCTTCAGCGCGCCGTGCGCGCCTACGGCGTTGGGGCGCTGGAAGATCCAGTTCTGCCAGGCGGTCAGGCGACCGAAGATCTTGGTCTCGAGCGTCTCGGGGCCGGCGAACCGCAGGTTGGCCTCCATGCCCGTCAGCGCGTCGGGGCTGAAGCTGGCGCGCTCCTCGAGCGCGATGCGGATCTCGTCGTCCCAGTCGATGTCGTCGGGGGCGAAGGTGCACAGCCCCAGCGCGTCGGCCTCGGCCGTCGCGAGCTTCTGGTTGCACACCTCGAGCGCCCGCCCCACCGCCTCGGGCTCGCCCAGGAAGCGCGTCTGCAGGCGCGTCAGGCCGTTGCCCATCCAGAACGCGCCCGCGTTCATCGGGCTGGTCGCGATCCACACGGCGCCGTCGGGATCGTCCAGCAGGAAGAAGCGATCGGCCGCCAGCGCCAGCTCGAGCAGCGTGCCGGCGAAGGCCGAGCCCTCGTCGCCCACCGCGATGAAGGTCTTGGCGGTGACGTCCATGCGCTTCAGCACCCGCCGGATGTAGTGCCGCACCTCGCCCACGAACCAGTCGTCGCCCAGCGCCTCGAGCACGCCGTCGACGCCCAGCACCGCCTCGCCGTCGCCCTCGGCCCGCACGACCACGGTGCCGATCGCCAGGTGGTTGAAGCGCAGGTGCAGCAGCGCGTCGTCGATGGCCCGGAAGGTCGCCAGCGGCCACCAGTCCATGCCCGCCGCGCGCACGCCGTCGGCGGTGGTCGGCCCGACGCTCTCGGGCGCCCGCACCGTCAGCGTGGCCTTGCGGCCCTCGGCGTCCAGCGTCAGGTCGACGTGGGGGTAGCGGCGGCTGCCGTCCTCGCCCACCTCCACCTTCAGGGGCGTCCAGGCCATCGGGCTGGCGGTGGGCTTCTCGGCGGCGGTGTCGGCCAGCGCGCGCGCGTGATCCTTCACCGCCTCGTCGAACCTCGACAGCTTGTAGGTGGCGTCCACCAGGCGCCACTCGACGGCCCGCTTGCCGCGCACGCCCTCGGCCAGCGTCGAGAAGTGATCGGCCAGATCGCGCCGCACCTTGCGCTTGTCGACCACCCGCGTCAGGCCGCCGGTGCCCGGCAGCACGCCCAACAGCGGCACCTCGGGCAGGCTGACCGCCGAGCTGCGATCGTCCACCAGCACGATGGCGTCGCAGGCGATGGCCAGCTCGTAGCCGCCTCCGCTGGCCGTACCGTTCACGGCCGCGAGGTACTTCTGGTTGCTGTGCTGGCTGGCGTCCTCGATGGCCAGGCGCGTCTCGTTGGTGAACTTGCAGAAGTTCACCTTGAAGGCGTGGGGGCTCGAGGCCAGCATCGGGATGTTGGCGCCCGCGCAGAAGATGCGGTCCTTGGCGCTGGTGACGACGACCGCCTTCACCTCGGGGTGCTCGAAGCGCAGCCGGTTGACGGCGTCGGCCAGCTCGATGTCGACGAAGACGTCGTAGCTGTTCAGCTTCAGCTCGTAGGGCTTGCCCGTACCGTCGTCCTCCTGCACGTCCATGGCGAGCGTGGCGATGTCGCCGTCGACGCTCAGCTTCCAGTGCGCGTAGCGGTCCGGGTGGGTCTCGAAGCTCTCGATCTTCATCCGCGTCCTCGTGCTGGCCGGGCAGGGGATTCGACGCGCCGCCGCGTCGAGTCGGCGCAGTGTAGGTGCGCCGACGCGCCGGTCGCAAGGCGCGGGTTGCGCGCGCCGACGCCGGAGAGGTCGCGCAGGCTCTTGTCTCGGCCGGTGCGGCGCACTACGGTGCGCGCCGTGAGTTCTCGTGGAGCCAAAAGACCCCGCCCACACCCCTTCCTGAAGTGGGCCGGCGGCAAGTACACCAAGCTGCCGGCGCTGCTCGAGCGGCTGCCCGAGGGTCCCATCGACCTGTACGTCGAGCCCTTCCTCGGGGGCGGCGCGCTCTTCCTCGAGCTGGCGCGCCAAGGCCGCATCCGCCGCGCGATCCTCAACGATCGCAACCCCGAGCTGGTCGAGACCTGGCAGGCCATCGCCGCCGATCCCGACGGCGTCTACGACGAGACGCAGAGCTGGTACAACGACGAGCAGAGCTACTACGAGGTGCGGCAGGCGCAGTACGACACGCCGAACAGGCGCGCGGCCCGCGTCCTGTGGCTCAACCGCACGTGCTTCAACGGGCTGTACCGCATCAACCGCAGCGGTCAGTTCAACGTCCCCTATGGCCACTACAAGAAGGTCCGCTTCGACCACGCCAACCTGCGCGCGGTCTCGAAGGCCCTGCGCGAGGCCGACGTGGAGATCGTCAGCGACGACTTCGAGGCGGTGCTCGGGCGCGCGGGCGCGGGCGCATTGGTCTACTGCGATCCGCCCTACTGGCCGGTGAGCGACACCGCCAAGTTCACCGCCTACGACGGCATCCCCTTCAACGCCGACGATCAGCGGCGGCTCGACGCGGCGTTCCGTGCGCTCGAGTCGCGGGGCGCCCGCGGCCTGCTGTCGAACGCCTGCGTCCCGGCCACCCTCGAGCTGTACGCCGGCTTGCCTCAGGCCCGCGTGCAGATGCGGCGGAGCATCAACCGGAAGGCCACCGGGCGCGGTCCCGTCGACGAGCTGCTCGTCGGCACGCCCTCGCTGGCCTCCCGCTTCCGGGCTGCGCGATGATCCGCCGCGCGGCGCTCCTCGCGCTGTGCCTGAGCGCCTGCAGTGATCCCGCCGACGTGGCGCGCGGCGACCGCGACGCCGCGGCGGACGCGGCCGTCGACGCCGCGGCCGACGCCGATCCGTTCCCCGCCGCGCACGACGCCACCGTCACCGACTGGAGCCTGCCGCCCGCCGACACGCCGCCCGACGACACGCTGAGCGCCGCGCTCGCCGACTTCGAGGGCGGCGTCGCGGTGTACGCCCGCAACCAGGTCACCGGCGACACCGTCCTGCGCGACGCGCGTCGCCGCGTGTGGGGGGGCTCGGCGCTGCGCCTGGTCGCGGTCGTCGCCTGGTCGGCTGCGGTCGCCGACGGCCGGTTGGCCGAGGACGCCACGGCGCGCGTGCGCCCCGAGCTGGTGCGGGGCAGCGCCGGCCTGGGCGACACCGCGGTCGGCGCCGAGGTGCCGCTGCGCGACGCCGCGCGCGCCGCGCTGCTGGACGCCGATCTCACCGCCGAGGCCCTGCTGGTGGACGCCTTGGGGGGCGAGCAGGCCGTCGCCGACACTTTGGCCAGCCTGGGGCTGGCGGGCATGGGCGCCTATCGCGCGCCCTGCGCACGGGCCCGCGCCCTGGCCACCGCGCTGGATCCGCGGGCGTCCGCCGAAGGCTGCGTCGCGCTGTCGGCCTGGATCGACCGCGGCGATGCCAGCGGCTTGGGCTTCGAGCCCGCGCCGATGGACGCCGCCACGCTGAACGCGGCCGTCGCCACGGCCACGGCGACGGGGCAGGGTACCGTCACCGCGGGCGCGCTGGGCGGCCTGCTGGCGCGCCTGGACGCCTACACCCTGCTGGGCCCGGCGGCCGACGCGCCGGTGCGGGCGCTGCTCGACGAGAGCCTGGGCGCGGGCGGCGGCGCCGACGACGTGCCGCTGAACGCGTGGGCCGGCAGCCTGGAGGGGGGCCTGCCGCTGGGCCGCCACTGGCTCGGCCTGCTCCGCGGCGCCGGTGATCCGCTGGTGCTGGTCGTGCTGACCGACGCCCACGTCCACCCGGAGGTGGGCGCGGGGCAGGCGTTCCGCGCCGCCGGCCGCGTCGCGTGGGCGGCCCTGGTCGGCGATCCGGACGCGCCGCCGCCGCCGGCCGCCGGCCTGGTGCCGAGGTGGTTCACCGACGCGGTGCTGGTGGAGGCCGGCGAGGCGGCGGTCTGCGACGGGGGCGACCGAGGCTTCGACGACGCCCTCGACTGCCGCCGTCAGCGCAGCCGCGGCAGCTTCGAGCAGGGCGAGCGCAGCGCCGCCACGATCTACCTGCGCACCCCGCCCCCGGTGGACGTGGCCTGGATCTGGTCGGCCCCCGACGGCCGGCGCCATCGTTATCAGGTGCACTTCGGCCCCGACCGGCTGTGGATCTGGACGCGCGCCCTGCGCGTGTCCACGCCCGGGGACTGGGGCCTCGACGTGCTGATCGACGGCGTGCCGCGGGCCGCGTTCGCGTTCCCGGTGCGCTGAGAAGCGTGTAAGGTCGCCGCCATGAACGCACCCCTCTTCCAGTTCAACCGGCACCGCGACGACATCGAGCGCGAGGTCGTCGGGCGGGTGGTCGACCAGCTCGGGCGCCACGCGGGCAACGATCCGGTCCGCAGCTATCAGCTGGTGCTCAACGACGCCGCCTTCCACGAGATCCACCGGCTCGAGCGCACCCACGGGCGCGAGGCCGAGCGCCTCGACAGCTGGCAGCGCCTCGCGCGCCGCATCGGTCGCATGGGCGCCGACGAGCTGCGCGAAGAGGTGCAGCGCCTCGCCGCGTGGTACGTCGGCGACGTCGTCGGCCACTTCGACCGCCGCGTCTACCGCTTCGCGACCTCGGCCCTGCCGGTGGGCCTCAGCGCGCTCTTCAACACCACCGACCTGGCCAACGGCTTCGGCGCCCTGCGCGATCTGTCGAAGCGCATCCAGATCGAAGGCGATCTCGACCTGCTGCGCCGCCTGGCCGACGAGGGGACGTTGGTGGTGGTGCCGACGCACTCGAGCAACCTCGACTCGATCGTGCTCGGCTGGTCGCTCTTCGAGGCGGGCCTGCCGCCCTGCACCTACGGCGCGGGCAAGAACCTCTTCACCAACAAGATGGTCGGCTACTTCATGCGCAACCTCGGCGCCTACCGCGTCGACCGGCGGCTGCGCCACGTGCTGTACAAGGACGTGCTGAAGACCTACTCGCAGGTGCTGCTCGAGCGGGGCTATCACTCCCTGTTCTTCCCCGGCGGCACCCGCAGCCGATCCGGTGAGGTCGAGCAGAAGCTGAAGCTGGGCCTGCTCGGCAGCGCGCTCGCCGCCTTCTCCGAGCGCCTGCAGCGCGGGGACACCCGGCCCCTGTACGTCGTGCCGGTGACCATCAACTATCCGCTGGTGCTCGAGGCCGAGACGCTGGTCGAGGACTACCTGAAGGAGGCCGGCCAGGCCCGCTACATCATCGAGGACGACGAGTTCAGCAAGGCGGCCCGGGTGGCCCACTTCGCCGTCAAGGTGATGGGCCTCGACACCAGCATGGTCATTCGGTACGGCGCGCCGCTCGACCTCTTCGGCAACCGGATCGGCCCCGACGGATGCAGCGCCGGCCCGGACGGCACGCGCCTGGACGCGGCCCGCTACCTCACCCGTGACGGCGTCCCGGTGGCCGACGCCGATCGCGACGCCGAGTACACCCGCCAGCTCGGGCGCGAGGTCGCCCGCGCCTTCCTGCGCGAGACGGTGCTGCTGCCCACGCAGGTCGTCGGCTGGCTGCTCTTCGAGCGCGAGCGGCGCATGGCGCCCCACCTCGACCTGTTCGCGCTGTTGCGCACCACCAGCGGCGATCGCCACGACATGGCCGAGCTGTGCGCCGACGGCGAGCGCTTGCTGCAGGCGCTGCGGGCGCTCGAGGACGCCGGGCAGCTGCGCCTGGCCCCGTCGCTGCGCAGCGCGCCGGTGGACGAGGTGCTCGACGAGGCGGTGCGCACCTTCGGCATGTACCACGCGCGCGAGGCCGTCGAGCGCACCACCGAGGCGATGGTGGTGCGCGATCCCAAGCTGCTGTTCTTCTACGGCAACCGACTGGCCGCCTGGGCCGAGGGCCTGCGGGAGGTGCTGGCGTGAGCGTCTGGGGAGTCATCGGCGACGGGCCCTGGGGCTGCGCGCTGGCCGCCCGGCTGGCCGGCGCCGACAACGACGTGCGCATGGTGGGCCTGGGCAAACGACCCCGGGGCCTGCCCAAGGCCATCGCGTACAGCCGCGACCTCGGCGCGGTGCTCGACGGGGCCGAGCGCCTGCTGGTGGCGCTGCCGCCCAGCGCGCTCGAGCCCGCGCTGGCCGACATGGCGCCCCACCTGCAGGGGCACCACCGCGTGGTCACCACCGCGCGCGGCCTGACGCCGGCGACCCACCTGCGCGCGACCGAGGCCTTCCGCACGCTGACCGCCGTGCGCCAGCTGGCCGTCCTGGCGGGCGCGGCGGACGCCGAGGCGTTGATGGCCCAGAAGCCGGTGGGCCTGGTGGTGGGCAGCGCCTTCCCCTCGTGGGCCGACGAGATCCAGCGCTCGCTGGCCTCGCCCACGCTGCGGCTCTACACCAACCCCGATCCCATCGGCGTCGAGCTCGCCAACGCCCTCGCCGCCGTCTTCGGCGTCGCGATGGGGGCGGCGCGCCAGGCCGGCGTCGGCCCGGCGACCGAGTCGACCGCGCTCACCCGCGCCCTGGCCGAGATGGATCGGCTGGTTCAGGGCATGGGCGGCCGGCCGAACACCGCCTACGGCCTCGCGGGCCTGGGCGTGCTCGGTGAGATCGTCTTCGACGGCGGGGGGCACGCCTTCCAGGCCGGCCTCGCGCTGGCCAAGGGCGATCTCGACGCCGCGTGCGCGCACGCCGAGGTGCGCGAGATCGCGCGCACCTTCGCGGCGCGCGCCGAGCGCCAGCACCTGCGGGCGCCGATGGTGCGCACGGTGGACGCGCTGTTCGCCGGCGTGCTGGACGCGCAGGAGGCGGTGGGCGCGCTGATGAGCCGCGCGGCCCGCCCGGAGTAGCCGCCGCGCCTTGCCCGCGGCGGCCGGCGCCGCTACAACTCGCCGCCATGTTGCACCTGCACTCGCGCACGCCGGACGACTGGGCCCCCTGGGCCGCCGCCCACATCGACGAGGTGCTCGTCGACCACGCGCACTGCGAGAAGAAGGCGGCGTCGACCGCCATCGGCTTGTTGTTCCGCTATCCCGATCACGCGCCGCTGCAGACACCCTTGTCGGCCCTGGCGCGCGAGGAGCTCGAACACTTCGAGCTGGTGCTCGAGCACCTCGCCGCCCGCGGCGTGCCCTTCGGGCGGCAGCGCCCCAGCCCCTACGCCGGCAAGCTGATGCAGGTGGTGCGCGGCGCCGAGCCCCACCGGCTGCTCGACACGCTGCTGTGCTGCGCCGTCATCGAGGCCCGCAGCTGCGAGCGCATGCGCCTGCTGGCCGACGCGCTGACCGAGGCGCCCGCGCTGGCCGACCTGTACCGCGGCCTGCTCGCCAGCGAGGCGCGCCACCACATGCTCTACGTCGATCTGGCCACCGAGCTCTTCCCCGACGTCGACGTCCGCGCTCGCCTCGACGCCGTGTGCGCGCACGAGGCCGAGGTGCTGCGGAGCGCGCCCCGGGTGCCCCGCATGCACAACTGACCCTCCCGACCCCGCGGGCGGCCCGGAATCCCGGCTGATCCGCGACGGTTGTGCCTCGGGCCGCGTCGCCTTGTTATAGTCGACGCACCAATCGGGGAGGCCCAGGTGGACAACGAGGAAAGAGGCAGCGTCATCGCCGACGAGACCGTGCCGGTCCTGCCGCTGCAGTCGACGGTCATCTACCCGCAGGGCGTCGCCACGGTGCAGATCGGCATCGAGGAGAACATCGCGCTGCTCAAGAGCAACGCCGAGCCCGACACCCGCATCGCGTTGGCCTTCAGCGACGCCGGCGTCGCCGGCGAGGTGCGGCGCGAGACGCTTTCGCGCGTGGCGGTGATGAGCCGGGTGCTCGACCGCCTCAAGCTGCCCGGCAACAGCTACCAGATCACCTTCCAGGGCCTCCGCCGGGTCGAGATCCTCGAGATCGTCCAGGAGCGGCCCTACTACCGGGCGCGGGTGGGCGAGGTCGCCGAGACGGTGCGCGACCCCTTCAAGGTCAACGTCTACGTCCAGAAGGCGATCAACCTGTTCGAGCGGCTGGTCGGCTCCAGCAACAACTACCCCAAGGAGCTGATCCACATCCTGAAGATGAACGTCGACAACCCGGGGCGCTTCGCCGACCTGCTGTGTTCGTCGATCAACTTCGAGTACGCCGAGAAGCAGCGCGTGCTGCAGGCGGTGGGCATCGAGCCGCGGCTGCAGCGGGTGATCGAGCTGCTGCGCAGCGAGCTCGATCGGGTGAAGGTGGCGCAGGAGGTCGAGAAGCGGGCCAAGGGCGACATCGAGGAGTCGCGGCGCGAGTACTTCCTGCGGCAGCAGCTGAAGACCATCCAGAAGGAGCTCGGCGACGACGACCTCAGCCGCAAGGACGCCGACGACTACGCCGAGAAGCTCGAGGCGCTGGGCTTGCCCGACGAGGTCGTGCGCGAGGCCGAGCGCGAGATCGAGCGCCTGCGCCACATCCAGCCCAGCTCGAGCGAGTATCAGGTCATCAAGACCTACCTCGATCGCTTCTTCGCGCTGCCCTGGGGCGTCGAGACCGACGAGGACATCGATCTCCGCCGCGTCCGCACCGCGCTCGACGACGGCCACTTCGGCCTCGAGAAGGTCAAGGAGCGCATCCTCGAGTTCCTCGCCGTGCGCAAGCTGAACCCCTCGCACAAGGGCCCCATCCTGTGCTTCGCCGGCCCGCCCGGCGTCGGCAAGACCAGCCTCGGCAAGGCCATCGCCGAGGCCATCGGCCGAAACTTCTTCCGCATCAGCGTCGGCGGCGTGCGCGACGAGGCCGAGATCCGCGGCCACCGCCGCACCTACGTCGGCGCGCTGCCGGGCAAGATCCTCAACGGGCTCACGCGCGCCGGCTGCATGAACCCGCTGCTGATGCTCGACGAGATCGACAAGATCGGCAGCGACCACCGCGGCGATCCGGCGGCCGCGCTGCTCGAGGTGCTCGATCCCGAGCAGAACAACAGCTTCACCGACCACTACTTCAACGTGCCCTTCGACCTGTCGAAGGTGCTGTTCGTGGTCACCGCGAACTACCTGCACGACATCCCGCGCCCGCTGCTCGATCGCCTCGAGGTGATCAGCATCGAGGGCTACACCGAGAACGAGAAGCTCGAGATCGGGCGCCGCCACCTCATCCCGAAGGTGGTCAAGGAGCACGGTCTCAGCGGCGCGCCGCCCGACTTCCAGGACGCCGCCATCCTCGAGGTGGTGCGCCACTTCACGCGCGAGGCGGGCGTGCGCAACCTGCAGCGCTCGCTCGAGAAGGTGGCCCGCAAGATCGCGCGCGAGCAGGTCGAGTCCGGCGCCGAGGGCGAGACGATCGAGGTCGACGTCGACCAGATCAAGACCTACCTCGGGCCGCCGCGCTACCTGCACGACGAGGCGGTCGACCGGGACGAGGTCGGCGTGGCGAACGGCTTGGCGTGGACGGCCAGCGGCGGTGAGGTGCTGGTGATCGAGGCCCTGAAGATGAAGGGCAAGGGCAAGCTGGTCATCACCGGCAAGCTGGGCGAGGTGATGAAGGAGTCGGTGCAGGCCGCCCACTCGTTCACCCGCTCGCGCGCCGAGAAGCTGGGCGTGCGCCTCGACGACCTCGAGAACCTCGACCTGCACATCCACTTCCCGGCGGGCGCGGTGCCCAAGGACGGCCCCTCGGCGGGCGTGACCGTGACGCTGGCGCTGGCCAGCCTGCTGTCGGGCCTGCCCATCCGCTCGGACGTCGCGATGACCGGCGAGGTGACGCTGCGCGGCAAGGTGCTGCCGGTGGGCGGCATCAAGGACAAGCTGCTCGCGGCGTACCGCGCCGGCATCCGCCTGGTGGTGCTGCCCAAGGCCAACGAGAAGGATCTGGTCGAGGTGCCCGACGAGGTGCGCGACGCCATCGAGGTGCACCTGATCGACCACGTCGACGCCCTGTTCGAGCTGGCCCTGATCGGCTACGACGCCGCGCCCGAGCCGCCCCCGCCCGACGTCGACGCCGGCGACGCGACGGTCACTCCGCCGGCCTGAAGCCGCCCCCGCCCACCTCGACCACGAACAGCGCGGTCAGCGCGTCCCGCTGGCCGAAGTCCAGCCCCGCCGTGGCGCCCTCGTCGTAGCGCACCGCCTCCAGCGGGCGCCCGGCGCGGTGGGCGACGGTCGCCGCGTGCAGCGCGTCGGCCAGCACCGCGTCGAAGGCCGTCGCGCGACGCCCCGCCGCGGCCTGCACCTGCTGGGCGAGGGGCGCGCCCTGGCGCAGCTCGGCGGCCCACGGCACCGGCACCAGCGCCCCCTCGAGGTAGCGGGCGCCGGCCTCGGCCAGGCGCGGGTCGTACCACTCGGGCGTGCCCACCAGCCACACCTCGTGCACGCCCTTCTCGCGGGCGAAGCGCTTGGTCTTGCCGCGCACCCACACGCCGGCCGCGGCCAGGTGCCGCACGGCCTGCGCGACGTCCGCGGGGGCCGCCGGCAGGAAGATCGCGTCGGGGGACAACCCCGCCACGCGCTTGGCCAGCCGCCCCCAGTCGGCCTTGCCGGGCGCCCAGGTCACCTCGTCCAGCGCGCGCCGCCCGGCGCCTCGCCACGCGGCCCGGAACCAGGCGCCGTGCGCCTCGCCGTACGCCCCCTCGGGCCGCAGCACGACCGCGCGCGTGGCCCCGCGATCCACCAACAGCGCGGCCGCCGTCCGCCCCACGAGCTTCGGCGTGTGCAGCGCTCGCCAGGTGCCCGCGTCCCCCTCGACCGCCGCGTCCGACAGCGTCAGCATGATCAGCGGCAGCCCCTCGGCGCGGGCCGCCGCCGCCGCCTCCGCCGCCACCGTGTGGTCGAAGACGCCGATCGCCGCGGTGACGTCCTCGCGCTTCATGGCCCGGAGGGCGGCCACCGCCGCGGGCGCCGTGCCCGCGTCCCGCACGGTGAGCGTGGGCCCGGCGGGGCCCTCGGGGTGGTCCTCGCCGCGCCGACCGGCCAGCACGTCGAGCGCGGCCTCGAGCTGCTTCCCGATGGGGGCCGACCGGCCGCTGAGCGGCAGCAGCACGCCCAGCCGGGTGGGGGAGAGGGCCGCGCGGGCGCGCTCGGCCTCCGGATCGTCCGCCGGCAGCGCCTCGAGGGCGCGGCGCAGGCGGTCACCGTCGCCCGCCACGCGCGCCGCTCGGGCGGCCGCCCGCCACAGGGGCAGGCGCAGCGGCCCGTCGTCGTGGCCCTCGGCCAGGGCCTCGAGCTCCGCCGCGCCCAACGCTTCGAGGCGACGCCCGAGCAGCGCCTCGATCTCGGCCCGGCGCGTCGGGGCCCGCCTCGGCCGCGGCCGCCAGGTGGCCGACGGCGGCGGCGTCGTCCACCGCGCAGCGGGCGAGCGCCTCGTGCGCGTCGGCGCGTCGCGGCGCGTCGGGCGCGTCGGTCGCCGCCCGCAGCACCGGCTCGGCCTCGGCGCAGCGCTCGGCCGCCGCGCTGGCGAGGGCCGCGTGGAAGCGCGCCTCGTCGCGCACGGCCCGCGGGATGGCGTCGTCGGCGGCGAGGGCGTCGAGGCGGTCGGCGGCGGCCTCGGCCTCGCCGCGGGCCAGCTCGATGCGGCCCAGGTACAGGCGCGCCAGCGGGCCGACGTGCGCGTCCGTCACCAGCGCGCGGAACCCGTCGCGGGCCGCCGACAGATCGCCCGCGTCGAAGGCGGCGACGGCCTGGTCGTAGGCGCGTCGCGTCGCCTGGGTGGTCGCCTCGGGCGGGGTCAGCCGGGGTGGGCGAGGGCGTGGGCCGCAGCCGGCGATCCACAGCGCGAGCGCCATGGCGAAGAAGCGGAGTCGGGGTGCGCTGCTCATGGCGCCGATTCCTCGCACGGGCGCGCGGAGCCGTGCAAGCGGGGCGCACGCCACGCGGTGACCGCGCACGGGCTTGACCCCCTGCCGGACCCGCGATAGATCGATGAGGATTGTGCCGACCGAGAGACGCTCCACCGGGCGAAGCGCCTCGCTCCCCGGCGACGGTGCACCCGAGAGGGTCGATTGCTCACCTGCCGACACTGCGGTTGGGACAACCCCGAAGAGGCCGCCTTCTGTACCAACTGCGGTCGCGGGCTCAGCCGCGGACGCGAGCGGCCCACCGACAGCGGGGTTCGCTTCCGCGCGCTCGCCGACAGCGCGCCGCCGCCGAGCGCGCCGCCTCCGGCCGAGGCGGTCGATGGGTCCACCCCCGCGCGGGCGGCGGTGGAGCCGACGCCCGTCGACGCGGCGCCCGTCGACGCGGGGCCCGTCGACGCGGGCACCGTCGGCGCGGCGTCCGACGACGCGGCGCCCCTGGACGCAGCGCCCGTCGAAGCGAGGCCCACCGAGGCAGCGCTCGCCGACGGCCCGTCCGCCGGCGTGATGTCGTCGGTGTCGGACGATCCGCCCACGGCGATCGACGCCCATGCGCCCACCGCGCCCGCGCCGGAGCCGCCGGCGCCGCCGATGCCCCGGCTGTCGGCGCCGGCGGCGCAGACCGAGTCCGCCCCGACGCTGCTCGACTTCCGGCTGCCCTCGGACATGCTCGCCGAGCTCGCCCGCGCGCGCGCCGGGGCACCGGTCGAGGGCGCGACCACCGCCGACGAGGTGCCCGCGGTCCCCGCGCGCGCCGTCGACGGGGCGTCCGCCGACCGTGACGCGGCGTCGGGCCCCGAGACGTTGCCGGGCGCCGATCACCCGACCCTGGAGCCCGATCTCGTCGAGCCCGAGCGGCCGGTGACGCTCGAGCCCGAGGCCTTCGAGGCCGTGCCGCCCGACGAGGACGACGGCGCCGACGTCGAGCGGCCGGCGTCGCCGCCGCCGCCGCCCCTCGCCGAGGAGGCGGCCGCCACGACCCGGCCTGCGTCGCCTCCGCCGCCTCCGCTGACGCCCGCGCCGGCGGGGGACTCGATCGACGAGGTCCCCGAGATTCCGCCCGACGGCGATCCGATGGACTCGATGGATCTCGAGCCCGTCGACGAGCTCGAGGTGCGCGAGGGCGAGGGCGTCGACCGCATGGCCGAGGCCATCGAAGCGCTCACCTCGGGCGAGGACGCGCCCGAAGACGTCCACGAGCTGTCCACCTCGGATCTCGACGTCGAGGGCGCCGGCGACTCGATGGAGGGCATCCTCGACACCGGCGACTTCGAGGCCGTCGAGGTCGCCGACGACGAGGGCGGCCGCCTGCTGCCGCCCCCGCTGCCCGAGCTGACCGCGCGGTTCCTGCTGCGGCCCATCTCGCAGCACGGCAGCCATCAGCTGGTGCCGGTCGGCGACGCCGCGCCGGTCTCGATCGGCCGCCTCGAGGGGGACGTCCGGGTGGAGGAGGACGCCTTCGCGTCGCCCCGCCACGCCCGCTTCCTCGTCGACGGCGACGCGCTGTGGGTCGAGGATCTCGACAGCCTCAACGGCGTGTGGCTGCGGGTCCGTTTCCAGCACCTGCTGGTGCCCGGCGACGAGTTCCTGCTAGGCCAGCAGGTGTTGCGCCTCGACGAGGCGAGGGCACGCGCCAACGGCGCGCCGCCGCCCGACGGCACGCATCGGCTGGGGGTGCGGGCCAGCCGCAGCCCCTTCCGGGTGACGCAGCTCGCCGACGACGGCCAGCCGCTCGACATGTACCACCTCGCCCGCGAAGGCTGCCGGGTGGGGCGGCACATCGCCGATCTCGTCTTCACCGAGGACAACTTCATGAGCGGCACCCACGCCCTGCTGCTGCCGCGCGACGAGGGCGTCGAGCTGCGCGATCTGTCGAGCCGCAACGGCTCGTGGGTGCGCGTCCGGGGGCGCCACGCGCTGCAGCCCGGGGACGCCGTGATGGTGGGGCGCACGGTCTGGCGGGTGGGGCTGCCCGTCCAGTGATCGGCCGCCGGGCGCCCGCGCGGTGCCCGCCGCGTGCCCGGGGCGGCCGATTGCGGACCGCGCCCAGGTCGGGCACGCTGAGGCGACGCGCGGGGCAGGGACGATCGGGGAGAGCGTGAGCCGGGACGTGCCCATCGGACGCCTTCTCGTCGAGGCGGGCGTGCTCGACCCCGCGGCGCTCGACATGGTGCGGGCGGCCCAACAGCAGCGCGGTGGGCGGTTCTGCTCGGCGGCGCTCGCCCTGGGGCTCGCGACGGAGCGCGCGCTGGTGCGCGTCCTCTCGCGCCAGCTGGGGACGCCTGGGGTCGTGGTGGCCGAGCTGGCCCCGGATCCCGAGGCCCTCGCGGCGATCCCGGCCGAGCTGGCCCGCCGCCACGGGGCCGCGCCCGCGCGCCTCTACAACCGCACGCTGACGGTGGTCATGCGCGATCCCGGCGATCGCGCGGCGCTCGACGATCTGCAGTTCCACGCGGGTCGGACGGCCCGTCCGCTGGTGGCGCTCGCCGGGCCCCTCGCCGCCGCGCTCGAGCGCTGGTACGGCGACCAGGCGCCGACCGAGGTGCTCGTCGCCCCCGCGGACGCGTCCATCGACCTGCTGCCGATGACCCCGCCGCTCGAGTTCGACCCCGCGCCCGTCGCCCCGCTGCCCGCCGATCAGGTGCTGCCCCTCGACCTCGAGCCCGGGGGGGCACCGGCGGACGCCCAGCTGGTCGCGAGCCTCGCCCCGGCCGCCGTGGCGCCCGTCGAGGCGTCGCTGCGGATCGACGCCGCCGCGCCCGACGACGACGGGCGGCCCGTCGTGCTGGCCGTGGACGACGAGCCCTCCATCCTCAAGCTGTACGCCGGCATGCTCGACCCCGCCCGCTATCGGCTCGTCACCTGCGCCCGGGGCGACGAGGCGCTGCAGGCGGTGCGGCGCCATCGGCCCCACCTGGTGCTGCTCGACGCGCTGCTGCCCGGGGTGCACGGCTTCGAGATCTGCCGCCTGGTGAAGAGCACCGACGCCCTGGCCGACACCCAGGTCGTGCTGCTGAGCGCCGCCTACCGCGGCTGGCAGATGAAGGCCGATCTGAAGGCGCGCTGCGGCGCGGACGACTTCTTCGAGAAGCCCTTCGACGTCGGCGCGCTGCTGCAACGCGTCGAGGAGCTGGTGGGCGACGCGCACGCCTCCGAGCGGCGCACCCGGCCCCTGCCCACCGACGCCCT
>JACKDN010000043.1 GCA_020633465.1 Myxococcales bacterium | reverse complement strand
GCGCAGCCCGGTGGCGGCGCGCAGGCCCGCCAGCAGGGTGAGCAGGGCGGACAGCGCGAGGACGGCGGCGCGGTGGCGCACCACCCACCCGCCGAGGCGGGCGAACAGCGGATCACCGGCCACCGAGGGTCGCCGGTCGGTCAGAGCGCGACGAGGCCGAAGAGGCCGCCGAGCATCAGCAGCGGGGCCACGGGCACGAGATGCGGGCCGAGGACGATGCCGATCGCGGTGGCGATGTAGGGGGCGACCTCGGCGGCGGGGGTGACTTCCATCGTGGGCTCCTCGCTGGGGTGGCGCATCGTACCATCGCCGCGCGCGAAGGCCACCCGCGGCCCGCCGGGACGTTCTGCTACGCTCGCGCGCATGTTCGGAGGACGACGACGATGAGGCGGGCGAGGCGCGGGGGCTGGGTGCTGATCGGCGCGACGGCGCTCGCGCTGGGCTGTGGGGCCGGCGCGTCGGGCGCGGTGGTGCGGGCGGTCGAGCGCCCGATAGTGCCCGACGGCGCGGTCGACGAGGCGGCCGAGGTGCAGGTCGAGGCGCCCGTCGTCCTCACGATGGACGCGCGCCTGCGCGCCGCCGAGGTCCTCGCCACGCCAGCCGCTCGGCAGGTGCTCGCCACCGCGCGCGATCTGATCGAGCGCGAGGTCGTCGTGGTCCGCGGCTCGTGCTGGGATTACGCGAACGCCGTCTTCGAGCGGGCGGGCTTCGCCGCGGGGCGCGCGCGCCAGACCGTCTTCCGCGGCGGCAAGAAGGGCCCCTACGCCGAGCTCGACCAGATCCGGCCCGGCGACTGGCTGTACTACGTGAACCACAGCTACGGCGAGGTGCCGCACAGCGCCATCTTCGTCGACTGGGAGGATCGCGCGGCGGGGCTGGGCCTGATGATCAGCTACGTCGGCGCCAAGCGCCGCCGGCCGGGACGCTACGAGGCGTACGACCTGCGCAGCGTCTACCGCATCGTGCGGCCGGTGATGCCGGATCCGCCCGTGGCGGGCGAGGCGACGGCGCCGGGCCCAGCCAGCTAAAGACGCGCCCCTCGCCGGGCGGCCGCGACGGGTCGGCGGGCTCGTTGACACCGCCGCGCGCCGGTGGTGTCGTCCCCGCGTGGAGGAAGCCCCGCTCGAGGCCGGCGCCCTGGTGGCTGGCCGCTACCGCGTCGAGGCGCCGCTGGGCGAGGGGGGCATGGCGCGCATCTATCGCGCCACCGACACGCACCTGGATCGCCCGGTCGCGCTGAAGGTGATGCGGCTGGTGGCGGCCGCGCACGCGGCGCGCTTCGAACGGGAGGCGCGCGCGGCCGCGGGGCTGCGGCACCCGAGCGTCGTGCGCGTCTTCGACTTCGGCGTGCTGGACGACGGGCGGCCCTACCTGGTGCTCGAGTTCATCGAGGGGCGCACGCTGCACCAGGTGATCACCGAGGAGGGGCCGCTGGGCGGGCGCGCCGCGCTCGACCTGCTGCGACCCATCGTCGGGGCGCTGGCCGAGGTGCACGCGGCGGGGGTGATCCACCGCGACCTCAAACCCGAGAACCTGATGCTGCAGCCGGCGCCCGGCCTGACGGCCCTGGTGCGCCTGCTCGACTTCGGCATCGCCGCGGTCGATCCCCTGAGCACCGACGAGCGCCTCACGCGCACCGGCGCCGTGTTCGGCACGCCGGCCTTCATGTCGCCCGAGCAGGCGCTGGGCAAGGGCGTGACGCCGGCCTCGGACGTGTGGGCGGTGGGCGCGACGTTGCAGTGCCTGGTGACCGGGGCGCCGCCCTTCGCCGCCGACAGCCCGCCCGAGATCCTGGTCGAGGTGATCCGCTCGGCGCCGGCGCCGCTGCCGGACGACGTGCCCGGCGCGGTCCGGGGGCTGATCGAGCTGTGCCTGCAGAAGGATCCGGCGGCGCGGCCGGCGGACGGCGCGGCCCTGCTGGCGCGCTGGCCCACGGCGCCGCGCCCGGTGCCGCCGCCCGTCGGTGTGTGCCCGGCAGGGCGAAGGAGGCCGCGGGCGGCCCGGCGGCGGCGGACGACGCGCCGCCCGTCGGCGCGAAGGGCAGCGCGCCGCTCCTGGCCTCGGCCCCGCTGGCGCCGTCCGTGGCGCCGACCGCCGCGCCGCTGAACGGGCCGGTGAACCGGCGGCCGATGATCCTCGCGGGCGGCGCGTTGGCGGTCGGGTTGGTCGTGGGCCTCGTCGTCGCGCCGCGCGGCGCGGCCCCCACGGCGCCCGCCGTCGAGGCCGACGCCGCCGACGCCGCGGACGCCGCGGCCGGGCCGTTCGAGCCGCCGGACGATCCGCTGTCCGACGTGGACGCGCTGCTCGACGGCGAGCAGAGCCAGGCGGCGCTGTCCTGGCTCGAGGCGCACGCCGACGTCGGCCGGCCCGAGCGCCGCTTGCTGCTGCGCGGGTTGGCCCGGCTGGCCGAGGGACAGGTCGAGACGGGCATTGCCGATCTGGCCGCCGCGCTGCAGGGCGATCCCGCGCTGGCCCGCGACGCCCGCGTGCTGCCCGCGCTGCTGGCCGTGCTGAAGCACCGCGACGCCGAGGGCGCGGTGCCGCTGCTGGGCGGGCCGCTCGCCGGCGCGGCCGAGAAGCCGCTGCGCGAGCTGGCCGCCACGGCGCGTCACCGCGAGCGCTGGCGCGCCGTCGAGGCCCTCGAGCTGAAGCACCCCGACGATCACGCCCCGCGCCTCGCCGCCCTGCGCCGCGACCTGCGCGCCGGCGGCTGCGAGCTGCGCAAGAAGGCGGCGCGGGCGCTCGGCGAGCTGGGCGACAAGGAGGCGCTGCCCGATCTGCGGCGGGCGAAGAACCGCTCGTTCTTCGACAACCTGTGCATGGACGGCGAGATCGATCGGGCCATCCGGAAGCTGAACTGACCGGCCGCGCCGGGGCGCGCGGATCAGTGATCGCCGTGCCGATCGTGCGGGGGGCCGGGGGGATCGTAGTGGGCGCAGGTGTCGACGATGCGCGCGTCCTTGCCGGTGACGATGGTGCGCCCCAGCACGATCACGTCGACCACCTGGGCGTCCTTGCCGCGGATGATCAGATCGCCCTCGAGCACGGTGACGTTGTCGCCGTCGCAGTAGGCGTCGCGCGCGCCGATGACCGTGACGTCCTTGGCGTCGATGATCAGGTCGCCGTGGTAGGTGCCGGGCCGAAGCTGGTGGATGGCGTCCTTGGTGCGATAGTGCAGCGTCTCGTCGGGCGGCACGCGCGGGACGTCGCGGTGGCCGCGGCGCGCGACGCGGATGTGCAGGCGGCCGTCGTCGTCGGTCGACACGACGATCTCGATCACCTCACCGGCCTCGACGCCGGCGACGGTGACGGTGCCGCTGGCCTCGTCGGTCTCGAACTCGACGGTGACGTCGCCGGTGGGCACGTCGCGCACGACGAAGTCGGCGTCGTCCTCGATCTCGACGGCGCGCGGGTGGCCGTTGAGGTGCAGCCGCGGGGCGTCGCCGCGGTGCAGGCCGCCCTGCAGCTGACCGATGATCACGGCGTCGCCGGTGCCGTCGCCGGCGTCAGCGCCGCAGCCGACGCCCAGGACGGCGACCAGCGCGGCGAGCAGCGCGACCCGCAGCGGGCGGGTGGATGCGGTGATGTTCATGGCTCCCTCCAATCGGTGTGTCGCCGCCGCGGAGGTTCAAGGCACGTGCCGCGCGCGCGGGCGCCTGGGAGGGTGGCGTGGGGTCGCGCGGCGCCCCGCGCGGGGCGAGGGTGGGGCAGGGCTCCCCGGCGCGGATCACACCGTCGTGAGGCGCTCGGCGCCCTGCACGTCGTGCAGCAGCGCCGGGTCGAGGGGCGTGGCGTCGTCGGCGTGCAGCACCGACACGTCGCCGGTGGTCTCGAGCACCACCGCGCGCACCTGGTCGTACTGCAGCACGTTCGCTTCGCGCAGCTTGGCGCGCAGGTCGTCCTCGGTCATTCGCGAGGCCAGCAGCGCCTCGGTGATCAGCTCGCCGTCGACCATCAGCAACCGCGGCTGGTTGTCGACCAGCCGCTTGAAGGCCTTCTTGCGTCGCCCCAGCGCGATGGTCGCCTGACACACGTACAGGCCGACGAGGCCGACGAGGCCGCGCAGGACGGGGGGATCCGCCGACAGGACGGTGCTGGCGAAGATGGTGCCGAGCGCGATGGTCATCGCGAAGTCGAAGGCCGACATCTGCGAGAACGATCGCAGCCCGGCGATGCGCGTGAACGCGATGATCGACAGGTACACGACCACGACGCTCGCCAGCACCATCAGCGCGTCGGTGCCGCTCGTCACCCACCACTCCTTCATGCGTCTGCCTCCGTGTCGTCGTTGGTGATCGCCCACGGTCCGATGCAGACGCCATACCGGCGACCGGCCGCGGCTTGACCGTCCGCGGGTGGTGGCCGATCCTCGCGGCAGGAGGCGCCGCATGGACATCCACGCAGGGCTCGTCGATCAACGGGTGCAACAGATCCGCGCCGATCACCGCGCGGTGCTCGTGGGCGACGACGCGAAGCTGCAGAACGACGAGCCCAAGCTCACGTCGCGCGCGTTCACCGCGCTGTGCGTCTCGACCCTGCTCGACCTGCCCTTGGACGAGGCCTGCGGCAAGCTGACCGACGCCAGCCACGACCTGGCGATCGACGCGCTGCACGTCGAGGGGCTACGCGACGGCGAGTTCGGCGTGGTGCTGTTCCAGGCGAAGTATCGGCAGAAGTTCGACGGCGCCTCGTCGTTCCCCGCCAACGACGTGGTCAAGGTGCTGCAGACGGTCGCGACGCTCTTCGATCCCAACAAGCGGTACGACGAGCGGACCCCCCTGGCGGCGCGGGTGGAGGAGATCCGCAGCCTGATCCGCGAGGGCTTCCTGCCCACGGTGCGCGTTGTGTTGTGCAACAACGGTCAGCCCTGGACCGGTGACGCGCAGGCGCACATCGACGCGGCAGGGCTACCTGACGACCAGGTGACCTTCGAGCACCTGGGCCCCGCGCGGATCGTCTCACTGCTGCGCGCCCCGAAGCCGGTGGACGACACGCTGCGCTTGAAGGGCAAGGCGCTCGTCGAGGACTTCGACTTCCGCCGCGTGCTGGTGGGCAAGATGGCGGTGGCCGAGGTGGCCGGCCTCTTCGAGCGTCACGGCGAGAGACTGCTGGAGCGCAACATCCGCCGCTACCTGGGCTTGGGCAGCAACCGCGTGAACCAGGCGATCGCCCGGACGCTGAGGGATCCCCGGCAGCGCGGCGACTTCTACTTCTTCAACAACGGCATCACGCTCACCTGCGCGAAGTTCCGCCACAACGCCCTGCAGGGGGACGACCATCAAGTCCGGGTGGAGGATCTGCAGGTCATCAACGGTGGGCAGACCTGCGTGACGATTCAGCGCGTGTTGGCGGGCCTGGATCCAGCGGATTTCGACCGCGCCTTCGTCATCGTGCGGCTGTACGAGCTCGAGGACGACGATCACGAGATCGTGCGGGCGATCACCTACGCCACGAACAGCCAGAACCCGGTCGATCTCCGCGACCTGCGGTCGAACGACGAGGTGCAGCAGCAGCTCGCGATGGGGCTGCAGGCGCTCGGATACACGTATCAGCGCAAGCGGAGCGCGCCAGGCGGTGGCGCCGACGCGATTCGGCCGCAGGAGGCGGCCGAGGCGGTGATGGCGATCCTGCGCGAGAAGCCGCACGTGGCCCGCTTCCACGGCGCCGAGCTGTTCGGGCGGCGGTATGACGAGGTGTTCGGTCAGGGGTTGCTCCCGGCGCAGGTCGCGCTGGCGGTCGAGGTGCGGCGGCGGGTGGCGAAGCTGGCGAAGGATCCGCCGGCGCGGGCGCCCATCGACAAGCTGCCGGATCCGCCCCGGTGGCTGCCCTACGGAGAGCTGGCGATCGCGATGCTGGTCGGCCGAGAGGTCGGCGTCGCGGACGTCGACCATCGTAACTTTGCGGAACGGTTGGCGAACCTGGAGTTCGTTTCAGGAGAGGCCTTCCGTCGCGCTTTGGACCTGATCGACCTCGCGTTGCTGCTGGACGGGGTGCACGTCGGCACGGCGACGCTGCAGCGTCTGTCGGCGGTGTTCCGGCGGGGGGAACTGGTGGGCGACCAGGGCCAGCTGATGAGCCGGGGCGAGGATGTCGCAGCACGGATGCGTTGGTCGAAACGTCTGGCAGAGATTTGGCGGCCAGAGGGGTTGAGTCCGGCTGCGAAGAGTGAGGAACGCGCGCTCATGCGTTCGGCACGGCCGACATGGAACGTGGACGCGAGCGAACCACCGTACGCATTCGACCTCATTTTCGCCTGGAGGCCGATCGGTTCGGTCTGGATCCAGGCACTCTACGAACGCTTGGCTTCGGCGGAGGCCCTGCCCCCTTGACCCGCCCCCGCGTTGCTGCGATGCAGTCGGCATGGACATCGACGCGCGCATCGAGGGGCTGACCGCGGGGGACCGCGCGAAGCTGGGGCAGGGTGAGGTGCTGGTCTATCCGTCCACCGCGCCGGGGGGCGGGGTGGCGGCGCACGCGCTGGGGCTGGTCAACGCCGGGGTCGAGCGGGTGTGGCCGGTGCTGCGGGACGGCGAGAAGTTCGCCGACTGGATGCCGCGCACCAAGAGCAGCAAGCTCGTGCGTACCGATCCCGACGGCGGCAAGGTCATCGCCCTCGAGATCGGCATGCCCTTCCCGCTGAAGAACCTGTACAGCGAGGTGCGCTCGACGCTGCACGACCACCCCAGCGGGGGGCACGTGCGGCGCTGGACGCTCGAGCGCGGCACCTACCGGCGCAACGACGGGTCGTGGACGGTGGTGCCCTACGGCGAAGGGGGCGACTGGACGCTGGTGGGCTATCACCTGGACGTTCAGCTCGACCTTCGGGTGCCGGACAAGCTGCTGCAGAAGGCGCAGACCAGCGCCCTGCCGCAGATGTTCGACGCCATCCGCCAGCGCGTCCGCGCGGTGGGCTGAGCGGTTGACCCGCGCCGAGCTCGACCCGGTCACGCGCCGCTGGCGCGTCCGGGTGTTCACCGCCACCTGGTTGTCCTACTTCGGCTACTACTTCAGCCGAAAACCCTTCTACATCGCCAAGGCCACGCTCGAAGAGCAGCTCGGCTTCGATGCCGAGCGCCTCGCCTTCATCGGCATGGCCTATCTGGTGGCCTACACCGTCGGGCAGTTCGCGGCCGGCTGGTTCGGCAACCGCTCGGGCCCGCGCCTGATGCTGCTGACCGGCATGCTGGTCACCGCGGGCGTCAACCTCACCTTCGGCTTCGCCGCCAACTGGGGCACCTTCGCCGGCCTGATGGTGGTCAACGGGCTGGCCCAGGCGACGGGCTGGTCGGGCAACGTGGGCTCGATGGCCGCGTGGTTCACCCGCCGCGAGCGCGGCACCGTGATGGGCTTCTGGGCCACCAACTTCCAGGCGGGCGGCGTCGCGGCCAACACCCTCGCGGCCTGGGCCCTGGGCGCGCACGGCTATCGCTGGGCCTTCTTCGCGGGCTCGCTGGTGACCCTGGCCATCTGGGCCGTGGTGCTGCTGAACCAGCGCGACAAGCCCGAGGACGTGGGCCTGCCGGCCCTCGTCGACGACACGGATCCGACGCCGGAGGAGCACGCGGCGAAGGGCACCGGCTGGACGCCCGCCGTGCGCCTCAACGTCGCGCTGCTGGGCGCCTTCTACTTCAACGTGAAGTTCATCCGCTACGCGCTGTGGTCCTGGGCGCCCTACCTGCTGCAGCGCTACTACGGCCTGGCCGGCGACGACGCGGGCTTCGCCTCGACGGTCTTCGACGTGGCCGGCATCGCGGGCGTCGTCTTCCTCGGCGTCGCCAGCGATCGCTGGTTCGGCGGGCGGCGCGTCGGCCTCAGCCTGGTCTTCCTGCTCGCGATGGTCGGCGCCTGCCTGCTCCTGTACCTGGCCGGCGCCACCAGCCTCGTCTTCTTCACCGTCTGCCTCGGCCTCATCGGCTTCAGCCTCTACGGCCCGGACGCCATCCTCACCAGCGCCGGCGCCATCGACGTGGGCACCAAGCGGGGCGCCACCCTGGCCGCCGGCATCATCAACGGCCTGGGCTCGGTGGGCTCGGTCGCCCAGGAGTTCCTGTTCGGCCGCGCCCTGGCCGGCGGCGTCGCCGAGAACGTCGGCGTCGTCTTCGGCATGCTGCTGACCACCGCCGGCCTCGCCGCCGCCTGCCTCGCGATCATCGTCTACCGCAACCGCACCGGGCGCGCCGATCTGTGAGCCCCCCGGGCTGCTGACACCACGCTGTCAGCAGTGATCGCGGGCGCCGGCCCTGCTGCCACCACGCTGTCAGCAGGGGGCGCCTACCGTGACCTCGGCTCGACGGACGGGCCCAGACGACACGGAGACGAGAGATGCAGCAGCAGAACGGCAACGTGGTGTGGTTCGAGGTGATGGGGCAGGATCTCGAGGGGCTGCACCGCTTCTACAGCGAGCTCTTCGGCTGGAAGCTGAAGAACGACGACGGCGCCCCCTACCTGCTGAGCGACGCCGCCCAGACGGGCATCGGCGGCGGCGTCGGCAAGGCGCCCGCCGGCCCCGGCTGGAGCGCCTTCTACGTGCAGGTGGACGACGTGCAGGCCGCGGTCGACCGCGCGGTGCGCCTCGGCGGCAAGGTGCTCAACCCGCCGACCTCGGTGGGCTGCACCACCATCGCCATGGTCGCCGATCCCGAGGGGCACCCGGTGGGCTTCGCCCGGACGAACGACTGATGGCCCCCCGGTCGGTTGCGGCGCCGCGCGCGGCGCGCCAGACTCGCCGCCCATGCGCCGCGCCGACCGCCTCTTCCAGCTCGTACAGCTGCTCCGCAGCCGCCGCCTGGCCACCGCCGACTTCCTCGCCGACGCCCTCGGCGTCTCGAAGCGCACGGTCTACCGCGACATCCGCGACCTCGAGCGCTCGGGCGTCCCGGTGCGCGGCGAGGCCGGCGTCGGCTATCAGCTCGAGCGCGGCTACGAGCTGCCCCCCTTGACCTTCAACGCCGCCGAGATCGAAGCCCTCGTCTTCGGCCTGCGCATGGCCGAGGCCCACGGCGATCCCGACCTGGCCAACGGCGCCCGCTCGGCGATGGCGAAGGTGGCGGCGGCCCTGCCGGCCCCCCTGCGCGCGCTGATGGTCGAGACGCCCCTCTTCGCGCCCCACCGCGCCGATCGTTCGCGCGACTGCCTGGCCCTGTGGCGGCGCGGCATCGCCGAGCGGCGCAAGCTGGCGCTGGACTACGTCGACCGGGGCGGCGCCGCCTCGACGCGCGCGGTGCGGCCGCTGGCCCTCTACTTCTGGGGCACCTGCTGGAGCCTCGCGGCCTGGTGCGAGCTGCGCCGCGACTACCGCAACTTCCGCAGCGATCGCGTCGAGTCGGTGCGCCTGACCGACGAGGCCTTCGACGAGGCCGACGGCGTCTCGCTCGACGCCTACCTGCGGTCGATGGCCGCCGAGGCCGCGGCCGGCGGCTGGCCCGAGCTCCGCGGCTTCGATCGCACCATCCCCGGCACCTGAAGGACGGGTCCGCGGCGCGAGATCCCGGACTCAGTCGTGGTGGTGGGCCTCGCCCTTCGGGTGGTCGGGGTGATCGCAGGCGTGGTCGCCCGCGTCCTGGGCGCCGCCGACGCTCTTCAGGAAGTGCACCAGCAGCACCAGGTCGTCCTTGCCCTCGGGCACCACGCGGTGCTCGGCCCCGGGCGCGATGAGCACCACGTTGCCCTGGCGCAGCGGATCCTTCTGATCGCCGGTGATCACCGTCCCGGTGCCCTCGAGGGCCTGCACGGTGATCGCCACCGGGGCCTTGTGATCGGCCAGCACGGTCCCGCCCCGCAGGCGGATGCGCACCAGCTTCACGAACGGGGTGTCGAGCAGCAGGTCGACCTGCCGCTGGGCGTCGGCCTTCGCCTTGGTGGGCGCGTCGAGCGCCACGTCGTGCGTGGGGCAGGCGAGGGCCGGCGCGGCGAGCAGGGTGAGCAGCAGGGGCAGGGCACGGTGGCTCATCGGTCGTCTCCGTCGGGGGGTGAGATCAACGTCAGGATGTCCGCCCAGACCGCGTCGGGCGGCGGGGGGTCGGGGTGCAGGGCGGCGCCGCGCATGGCGCCCATCACGGTCCATTGCAACGCCTCGAGGGGCACGTCGGCCCGGACGGCGCCGGCGGCGCGGGCGGCGGTCAGGCAGTCGAGGATCAGGGCGCGGGAGCGCGCGAGGATGGCGCGGACGCGATCGCGGTCGGTGGGCGCGGCGGCCTCGACCAGGCGATCGTCGAAGGCCAGGCGCAGGATCTCGGGGCGCGCCCGCAGCAGCGCCTGGCGGTGGACGAAGAAGCCGCCCAGGCGCGCGAGGGGCTCGGCCTCGGGCCGGTCGAGGCTGTCGGTCAGCCACGCCTCGAACCGATCGACCGCCGCGGCGACGATGGCGCCCATGTCGCTGAAGTGCTTGAAGAGACTGGCATCTTTCAGCCCGACCTCGGCGCCCAGCGCCGCCGCGGTCAGCCCGCGCGCGCCCCGCTCGGCGAGCAGCCGCAGCGCGGCCTCGGCGATCTGCGCGCGGCGTTCGGTCGAGCTGAGGCGTTGGCGGGCCACGGCGTCCTCCCGTTGGCAAGCGAGTATTCGCTAGCTTGGTCGTTCGCGTCAAGTCGCGGCTGGTCCGCGACGCGCCGGGACGGGCCCGCGAGGCAGGCGGACCGACCGGCGTGATCCGGGCAGGGACGTCGGACTTTTCCCGCCCGGTCGGACGCGCCATGATGCGGCCGAGGGGCAGGGCAATCGGGGGGAGGCATGAGTGAGGTTCGCTTCGACGGACGCGCCGTGATCGTCACCGGCGCGGGCCGTGGGCTGGGGCGCAGCCACGCGCTGCTGCTGGCGTCTCGGGGGGCGCGCGTGGTCGTCAACGACGTGGGCGGCGCGACGGACGGGGACGGCGCGGACGCGTCGCCGGCCGACGACGTCGTCAACGCGATCCGCGCCGCGGGCGGCGAGGCGGTGGCCAGCTACGACTCGGTGGCGACGCCCGAGGGCGGCGCGGCCATCGTGCAGACGGCGCTCGACGCCTTCGGGCAGGTGGACGCGGTGGTGCACAACGCGGGCATCCTGCGTGATCGCTCGTTTCCGAAGGTGACGCCCGAGGATCTCGACGCGGTGCTGGCGGTGCACCTGAAGGGCGCCTTCCACGTCACGCGCCCGGCCTTCGAGGTGATGAAGGCGCGCGGCTACGGCCGCATCGTGCTCACCGCCTCGGCCTCGGGGCTGTTCGGCAACTTCGGCCAGAGCGCCTACGGCGCGGCCAAGATGGGGCTGGTGGGGCTGTCGAACGTGCTGGCGGTCGAGGGCGAGCGCCACGGCATCTGGTCGAACGTGGTCGCGCCCATCGCCCGCACCCGCATGACCGCGCCGGTCTTCGGCGCGATGATGGATCCCTTCGACCCCGCGCACGTCAGCCCGGTGGTCGCGTGGCTGTGCAGCGAGGCCTGCGACGTCACGCACGAGGTGTTCTCGGTGGGCGCGGGCCGCGTGGCGCGGGTGTTCGTCGGCCTGACCCCGGGCTGGTTCGCGGGCGGTGAGCCGCCCAGCGTCGAGGACGTCGTGGCGCACGCCGACGACATCCGACGCACGGCGGGCTTCATCGTGCCGACCTCGGTGCAAGACGAGTTCGAGCAGCTCAAGCCGCTGCTGGTGGAGGACGCATGAGCCGGCTGACGACGCTGGCGCTGCTGGCCGCGCTGGTCGGCTGCGCCGAGGACGAGCGGCCCGAGCCCTACGTGCCGGGCACGCTGAAGGCGGCCGCGAGCTTCCCCGGTACGCCGGGCGATCCGGACGACTTCGAGCGGTGGTTCGAGCAGCCGAAGGCCAGCGAAGACGACTGCCCGCCCGTGCCGGGCGCGCCGCTGGCCGGCCTCGAGCGGACGCTGCGCGTCTTCTATCACCCCGACACCAAGAAGAAGGTGCCCGAGTTCCTGGGCAAGATGCGCCGCTTCTTCGACCGGTACGGGCTGAAGCTGGTGCTGCGCCACGCGCCCATCGCCATCCCGGTGGACTGGCTCTACGAGACCGACCCGGATCGCGTCGAGCGGACGCTGGAGGTCGACTGGCCGACCGCCCAGCCCAGCAACCCGGCCTTCGAGGCGGACCGGCTGTACGCCGAGAACCCGCCCCTGTACGACCTGATCGACGTCTATGGGCGCGGGGGCGCGGGCGTGGTCAACGTCGTCTTCCTGCCGCGCATGGAGCGGCGCCCGGGCGGGGCGGCCGGATCGGGCTACATCTTCATCGGCGACCACATCACCGCCGATCCGCGGCCGGCCGACCCGCCCTTCGGCCCGGTCAGCTACCCGGCGACGCCGACGCCGACGATGTTCCTGAACGTCAGGTACATCAAGCGCTCCATCAACCTCGGGGCCAGCGACCTGATCATCGACCATCGGATGGCGAGCGGCTTCGCCCACGCGCACGGCGTGCCGGGCGCGGTGGAGGACGACGGCACCATCACGCCGGCGCTGTTCGATGGGAACACCAGCAGCTGCGCTCGCGACTTCTCGGTCGAGCAGCTGACCCTCCTGAAGGCCGCCCTCGAGGCCGCGCCGAGCCCCTGACCCGCCGCCGGTTGCGTCGCGCCGCGCCCTCGCGCAGGCTGGGCGTCTGCACGGAGGCCCCATGACCGACCTGCCCATCACGCGCCGCTACGCCAAGACGTTGTCGCCCGCGGGCGCGCGCCCGACCGGCGCGCCCGACTGGATCGAGGCCATCGACAACCCCTACCTGCACGGCCTGTACGCGCCGGTGGTGGACGAGGTCGAGGCGGACGATCTGCCCGTCTTGGGCGAGCTGCCGCGCGACCTGTTCGGCAGCTACCTGCGCAACGGCCCCAACCCGCGCTTCGCGCCGCTGAACCGCTATCACTGGTTCGACGGCGACGGCATGGTGCACGGCGTCCACTTCGAAGACGGCCGCGCGCGCTACCGCAACCGCTACGTGCGCACGCGCGGCTGGCAGACCGAGGGCGAGCAGGGCGCCGCCGTCTGGCCCGGCGTCCTCGGGCCGTTCGACTTCTCGCTGCCCGGCGGCCCGCTGAAGGACACCGCCAACACCGATCTCATCGTGCGCGACGGGCAGGCGCTGGCGCTGTGGTACGAGTCGGGGCGGCCCTACGCGCTCGACCCGCGCACGCTCGAGACGCGCGGCGTCGAGACCTTCGACGGCGCGCTGAAGGTGCCGATCTCGGCCCACAGCAAGGTCGATCCGGCCACCGGCGACTTCGTCTTCTTCGGCTACGGCCTGAAGCCGCCCTTCATGTGGTACGGCGTCGTGCGCCCCGACGGCAGCGTGCACCGCGCCGACGTCGAGCTGCCCGGCCCGCGCCGCCCGCACGACCTGGGCGTCACGCCGAACTACTCGATCCTGCACGACTTTCCGGTCTTCTTCGATGACGACCTGTTCCGCCGAACCGGCAAGCGCGTGCCCCTGTTCCACGACGACGTGCCCACCCGCTACGGCGTCATCCCGCGCTTCGGCGACGGCGCCGACGTGCGCTGGTTCGAGTTCGCGCCCTGCTACATGCTGCACGTCGTCAACTGCTGGGAGGACGGCGACTGGGTGGTGATGCTGGGGTGCCGGCAGCCCGATCTGCACCTGCACCCCGATCCGCGCGACGGCAAGCTGGGCTCGATGCTGTCGGGCCTGGCCATCCACGCCAACCTGTACCGCTGGGCGATGAACCTGCGCACCGGCGAGACGCAGGAGGGCCCGCTGGACGACGCGCACACCGAGTTCCCGATGATCGCGCCGGGCGCGCTCGGGCGGCGCAACCGCTGGGCGTGGCACCAGCAGATCCCCCACGCCGTGCCGGCCACCTTCGACGCGCTGGTGAAGTACGACCTGACCGACGGCTCGGCGACGCGCTATCGCTACGGCGAGGGGGTGTACGGCAGCGAGGCGCCCTTCGCGCCACGGCCGGGCGCGACGGACGAGGACGACGGCTGGCTCTTGACCTTCGTGACCGACGTGAAGGACTGGTCGAGCGCGTGCTGGGTGTTCGACGCGCGCGACGTCGAGGCCGGGCCGGTGGCCAAGGTGAAGTTGCCGCGGCGCGTGCCGGCGGGCTTCCACGCGGCGTGGGCGCCGGGCGCGTGACCGCGGACGAGCTGGTCGGCGCCTGGCGGCTCGAGCGCTTCGTCGTCGAGCGCGCGGGGCGGCCGCCGGTCGAGCCCTTCGGGCCGGACGCGCAGGGGCTGGTCGTCTACGCGGCCGACGGGTGGATGAGCGCGGTGCTGTCGGCGGGCGCGCGCGCGCCGTTGGGCGCCGCGGGGCTCGAGACGGCGGCGGGCGCCGATCCCGCGGCCAAGGCGGCCGCCTTCGACAGCTACCTCAGCTACGCCGGCCGCTGGCGGCTGGAGGGCGACGAGGTGGCGCACACCGTCGAGCTGGCGCTGGTGCCCGAGGTGGTCGGACAGACCCTGCGGCGGCGCGTGCGGCGCACGCCGACCGGCATCGAGCTCAGCTACGCCGCGCCCACTCGCGGCGGCGCGGCTACCTGGCGGCTGAGCTGGCGCCGCGCGGAGGACACCCGATGACCGACTGGTTCGCGAAGCACGCGGCGCTGATCGAGCGCGCGGCGCAGGCCAACGCCGAGCGCGGCGCGTGGTCGCCCTTCGTCGAGTCGCCCAGCGGCAAGCACCACCCGGACGGCGCGCACGCCGCGGGGCGCGCGGCCTTCGAGGCGCTGCTGGGGCGCCCCTTCTCGATCGAGGTGCCCGGGCCGGTGGGCGACGTCGGCGGCGAGGTGTCGCCGCTGACCGGCGAGGCCCTCGGCGTGACCTATCCGCGCGGCGACGCGGACGCGATCATGGACGCCGCGCGGCGCGCCGGCGCCGCCTGGGCCGACGTCGAGCCGGCGCAGCGGGTGGGCCTGTGCGCCGAGCTGCTCACCCGCTGGGCCGCGGACGTCTTCGCCAACGCCTACGCAACGATGCACACGACCGGGCAGGGTTTCCTGACCGCCTTCGCGGGCAGCGGCGCGAACAGCCTCGATCGCGGGCTCGAGGCGCTGGCGATGGCCCACGTCGCGATGGCGCAGGTGCCGGCGTCGGCCGACTACCGCCGCGCCTTCGGCCGCGGCCCCGAGGCGCGCCTGCAGAAGCGCTACCGCCTGCGCCCGGTGGGCGTCGCGGTCGTCTTCGCCTGCGGCACCTACCCCGCCTGGAACGCCTACCCGGCCATCCTGGCCAACCTCGCGTGCGGCAACCCGGTGGTGGTGAAGCCGCACCCGGCGACGATCCTGCCGGTGGCGATGGCGGTGCGCACGGGCCGCGACCTGCTGCGCGAGGCGGGCTTCGACGCGAACCTGCTGACCCTCGCCGTCGACACGCGCGACGAACCCGTGGGCGAGCATCTGCTGCGGCACCCGGCGGCGGCCATCGTCGACTTCACCGGCGGCCAGACCTTCGGCGCCCACCTCGAGCGCGCCTTCGCGTACCTGCAGGTCTACACCGAGACGGCGGGCTGCAACGCCGTCGTGCTCGAGTCGGCGGACGACCTCGACGCGGTGCTGCGGGCGGTCGCCCACGGCCTGTGCCTGTTCTCGGCGCAGATGTGCACGTCGCCGCAGAACCTCTGGGTGCCCGCCGAGGGCGTCCGCACGCCGGGCGGCGTCGTGCCCTTCGAGCAGGTGGTGTCGCGCCTCGTGGCCGCGGTCGACGCCTGGGTCGCGGATCCCGCCGTGGCCGCCGGCCTCTGCGGCGCGATCCACGATCCGCGCACCCTGGACGCGATCACGGCGCTCGCGGACGAGGGGCACCCGGTGCTGCGCCCGTCGGCGCCGTACGCCCACCCCGACTTCCCCAACGCCCGCACGGCGACGCCGCTGATCCTGCAGCTCGACGCGGATGACCGCGCCCTCGCCCAGCGCGAGCACTTCGGGCCGATGGCCTTCGTCATCCGCGCCCCCGACCGCGACGCGGCCCTCGCCGGCGCCACCGCCGACGCCCGCGACCACGGCGCCATCGCGTCCTACGCCTACACGATCGACGAGGCCTTCCTCGACCGCACGCTGGACGCCTTCGCCGCCGCCGGCGCCTCGGTGGGCGTCAACCTGGTGCGCCACCTGCCGATCAACTTCACCGCGGCCTTCAGCGACTTCCACGTCACCGGCCTGAACCCGGCCGGCACCGCGTGCCTCACCGACCTGGCGTTCGTCGCCCGCCGCTTCCGTGTCGTGCAGTCGAAGGTCGAAGTGAGCGGGTCAGCTAACCCTCGATCGTGACGACGGGCTCGCGGCGGCCGATGCGGCGCAGCACGTGCCGCAGCTCATCCTCGGTCCACACGCCGCCCGCGTCCCACTTCACGGCCGCCACGTCCTCGAGCGACCGGCCGCCGATGGTCAGCGGACCTTCCGCGGCGGGCATGTCCTCGACGCTCAGCGCGAATCGCCCGTGATCGAAGGGCCGCCCGGGCGCCGGCGCCGCGTGCGTCAGCCGCTCGCGCAGGCCGCGGCGCTCGAAGTCCATCGCCCGGTGGATGCAGTAGGGGTTGTTGCCCGGCTTGCCCAGGATGCACTGCGAGGTCCAGGTGCAGCCGGCCTTGCACACGTCGGCGTAGTAGCAGTCGCGGCAGAAGCCCCACAGGTCGTCGACCGTGCGGTTCTTCAGGTGCGTCAGCTCGGGCGCCTCCCGCAGCGTCGGCTCCAGCCGCGCCTCGGGCAGCCGCCCGCCGGTCCAGTCGTCGGTGGGCAGCGAAGGGCAGGCCTTGATCGCCCCGTCCGCCTCGAGCCCGATGCACCACTTGCCCGCGCCGCAGCCGCTCCAGTGCGCGCCCTGCGCGCCGCCGTAGCGCAGCCGCGCCTCGTAGGGCCCGAAGTAGCCGACGTTGTTGCCCGGGAACAGCGTGACGCCCGCCGGATCGAGCCGCGTGGTCTTCAGCCAGTCCAGCAGCGGGAAGAACTCGAGCAGCTCGTAGGGCTGCAGCGGCAGGTCGGGCCGGTCGGCGCCGCGCCCCATCGGCACGGTCAGCTGCACCTGCCACGCGCGGCTGCCCAGCTCGACCAGCAGATCGGCCAGGCCGCACAGCTCGGGCAGCGACAGCCGGTTCACCTGCGTGTTGGTCGACAGCCGGATGGGCGTCGCCGCGATGCGTCGGCTGGCCTCGACGGCCGCCCGCCAGCTGCCCGGCGCCCCGCGCTGCGCGTCGTGCGTGCGCTCGAGCCCGTCGATGCTGACCGAGATGTTCGACACCCCCGCGTCGACCGCCCGCGCCACCCGCTCGGCGTCCAGGTTGCGCGCGCCGGTGGTGATGCCGCACAGCATGCCCTTGCGGCGGATGGCCGCGGCGATCTGATCCCAGTCCTCGCGCAGGTAGGCCTCGCCCCCGATGAGCGTCACCTCGCGGAAGCCCAGATCGGCCAGCTGGTCGACGACGTCCAGGCATTGCGCGGTGGTCAGCTCGCCCTCGCGCTGGGGGCCGGCGCGCGAGCCGCAGTGCTTGCAGCCCAGGTCACAGGCGAGCGTGATCTCCCAGACGCAGTACAGCGGGTGGGGCTCGGCCCGGTCGGCCGCGGTGCCCTGGCGCACCAGCCGCGGCGCGGCCTCGGGCGTCGCACCCAGAGGCGGGCGAGGGGCCTCGGGCTTCACCGCTCGTCGGGCGAGGGCGGGATGCCGTAGAGCGGCACGACGCCGCCGCCGAAGTCGGGCTCCTGGGGCGCGGCGTCCGACGTGCCCGCGTCCGCGGCGGGCGGCGCGGCGTCGGGATCCTCGATGGGCGGGATGCCGTACAGCGGCACGACGGCGCCCAGATCCTGCTGCTGGGCGCCGGCGTCGGCCGCCTCGGCGTCGGCCGAGACGCCGAAGTCGCCGGGCGGGATGCCGTACAGGGGCACCGCCATGCCGCTGTCGGGGTCGGGGGCGCCCAGGTCGGCGGGCGGCGCGGCGTCGGCGGGCGTGCCGGCGTCGGGCTCGGGCCCCTGGTCGGCCGTGGGCGCGGCGTCGGCGACCGGCATCGCGTCCTGGCGCACGGCGGCGTCGCGGTGCGACGCGTCGACCGGCGCGGCGGCGTCCCGGGCCGCGGCGTCGTCGCCCGCGGTGCCGTCCTGCACCACCGCGTCGCGGGGCTGCGCGTCCGCGCCGCCGCCGCCGTCGGCGTCGTCGTCGCAGGCGGCGATGCCCAGCGACAGCAGGCCCGCGGCCAGGGCGGCCGAGCGCCCGCTGAGCGCCGGCGCGCGCGCCGCGCCGGCGAGGCTCGCGCCACAGAAGGGACAGGCCGCCGCCGCCCCGCGCCCCTGGGCGCGGACGTGCGTACGGCACGCAGGGCACGGCGTGAGGCCGTGCTTCGAGATGCGAATCGGCATGAGCGCTCCCCCACAGGACGGTCGGGGACTCTACCAGAGCACGGCGTCTCGACGCACGCGCCTGCGCGCTTGCAACGGCGCCGCGTTTGCGCTGCGATCGCGCGGTGAACGGGCTTCACCTCACCGGACGCGTGCTGGACGGTCGCTATCGGCTGGGCGATCCGGTGCCCGACGACGACGGCGCCCGCGCCCACCGCGCCACGCACCTGCACACCGGGGCGACGGTGCTGGTGCGGCTGGCGCCGAGCGATCGCGCGCCGGGGGCCGCGCCGCGCACCCTCGAGCAGGCCGTCCAGGCGGTGGCCGGCGTCGATCATCCGCGGCTGGTGGTGCCGCGGGACGTCGGCGTCGATCCCGTGCTCGGGCCCTTCCTGGTGACCGGCCTGGTCGAGGGCGAGACGCTGCGCGAGCACGTCGGCGCGGCGCGGCGGCTGCCGCCCGAGATGGCCCTGCGCATCCTGCGCGGGGTGGCCGAGGCGCTGGCCGAGCTGCACGGGCGCGGCCTGGCGCACGGCGACGTCAAGCCGGCCCGCGTGGCGCTGCAGCCGCAGGCGGCGGGGCCAGCTTCGTCCGGCTGCTGGATCCCGGCCTCGCGGGCACCGTGCTGGCCCCGACGCCCTCGGCCTACGCGGCGCCCGAGCAGCGGGCGGGCGCCGCGCCGACGCCCCGGGGTGATCTGTACGCGCTGGGCTGCATGGCCTACGAGATGCTGGCGGGCCGCCGCCCGGGGCGCGCGCCCGAGCCGCTGGACGCCGTGGCGCCCGGCCTGCCGCCGGGCCTGACCGAGTGGGTGCACGCGCTCATCCGTCCTCGACCGGAGGCCCGGCCGCTGTCGGCCGGCGCGGCCTTGCTGGCGCTGCCGGACGCGGCGCCGCTGGCGGCGGCCGCGGCGCCGCCCGCCGCCGCGCCGCCGCCCGCCGCGCCGCCGCCTGGCCGCCGGGGCCCTGGCGCCGCTCGCCGAGGCGGTGGCCGACGACGCGCCCTGGACGATCTCGCCGCGGGCTGGCGCCCGTCGCGCGCGGGCGGTGGGCGGTCGGGGCGCTGCTGCTGATCGGGGCGGGCGTCGCCGCCGCGTTCGCGCTGGGGCCCGCCGAGCCGATCGAGCCGCCTCGCGCCAGGACGCCAGCGCGCCGGTCGCCGCCGCGCCGGTCGACGTCGCCCCGCCCGACGCCGCGCCGCCCGACGCCGCGCCACCCGACGCGGCCCCGCCCGACGCGCGCCCGCCCAGCGCGGCGGCGGCCCCGCCCCGGCCCGCCCGGCGCCGCGTCACGCGGTCGCCGCGGCGTCCGGCGATCGCGGCCGAGCCCTCGCCGCCGCCCCGGCGCCGCCGCCGAGCCCGAGCCCGCCACCCCCCACACCCCCCGGGCGCTATCAGAAGTTGTGACCGTCGCGCCCCTTGACCCACGGGACACCGTGCCCACGGTAGGGCCCTTGCGCGCCTTGTCCCCCGTCGCCCGCATCGTCGCGTTGGCCCGCCCCGAGGCCGGCCGGCTGGTGGTCGCGACGGTGGCCCTGCTGCTCGCGTCGGGCCTCAACCTCGCCTGGCCCAAGGTCATTCAGCACATCGTCGACGACGTGCTCGGCGGCGGCGGCGCCGACGCCGTCGATCGCTACGCCGTCCTGCTGCTGGGCCTGTTCGCCGCCAGCGCGATCCTCGGCTCGGTGCGCATGTACCTGTTCACCGTGGCCGGCGAGCGCATCGTCACCCGCCTGCGCCACCAGCTGTACGCCAGCCTGGTGCGCCAGGAGATCGGCTTCTTCGACGCCCGCCGCACGGGCGAGCTGACCAACCGCCTCGCCAGCGACACCACGGTCGTCCAGAACGCCGCCACGGTGAACGTCTCGATGCTGCTGCGCCACGCGCTGATGGCGCTGGGGGCCATCGGCATCATGGCCTTCACGTCCTGGCGGCTGACGTTGGTGATGCTGGCCCTCGTGCCGGTGGCGGCCCTGGGCGCGGTGGTCTACGGGCGCATCGCCCGCCGCCTGTCGCGGCAGGTGCAGGACGCGCTGGCCAAGAGCACCGAGGTCGCCGAGGAGACGCTGTCCGGCATCCGCACCGTGCGCGCCTTCGCCCGCGAAGAGGCCGAGGACGTCCGCTACGGCCGAGCCGTCGAGGTGGCCTACGAGCTGGCCCGCGAGCGCGCCCGCTACAACGCCATCTTCGGCGCCATCGCCGGCTTCGCGGGCTACGGCGCCATCAGCGGGGTGCTCTGGTACGGCGGCCGCCTGTTGGCCGACGGGCGGCTGACCATGGGCGGGCTCACCTCGTTTCTGCTGTACACCTTCACGGTCGGCGTCTCGATCGCGTCCCTCGCCGGGCTGTGGCAGGACTTCATGCGAGCCGTCGGGGCCACCGAGCGTGTCTTCGAGTTGATGGGACGCGCACCCGAGGTCCAGAGCGGCACCGTGCGCCTCGAGCGCGTCGAGGGGCGCGTGCGCTTCGAGGACGTCTCGTTCAGCTACCCCACCCGGGCCGACGTGGCGGTGCTGGGCGGCGTCGATCTGGCGCTGTCGCCCGGCCACACCGTCGCGCTCGTCGGCCCCTCGGGCGGCGGCAAGTCGACCATCGCCGCGCTGCTGTCGCGCTTCTACGATCCCACGGCCGGGCGCATCACCCTCGACGACCACGACCTGCGCGATCTCGACGCGGACTGGCTGCGCCGGCAGATCGGCGTCGTGTCGCAGGAACCCGTCCTCTTCGCCACCTCCATCCGCGAGAACATCCTCTACGGCCGCCCGGACGCGCCGCCCGAGGCCGTCGAGGCGGCGGCGCGCGCGGCCAACGCCCACGCGTTCATCCAGGCGCTGCCCGAGGGCTACGACACCCCCGTCGGCGAGCGCGGGGTGCGCCTGTCCGGCGGCCAGAAGCAGCGCGTGGCCATCGCGCGGGCGCTGCTGGAGGATCCCGCGCTGCTGGTGCTGGACGAGGCGACCAGCGCGCTCGACGCCGAGAGCGAGGCGCTGGTGCAGGAGGCCCTCGAGCGGCTGATGCGCGGTCGCACCACGCTGGTGATCGCCCACCGCCTCTCGACGGTGAAGTCGGCCGACCGCATCGTCGTGATCGACGGCGGGCGCGTGGCCGAGCAGGGTGATCACGCGACGCTGGTGGCGGGCGGCGGCCTGTACCGCCAGCTGGTCGAGCGGCAGTTCGCGGCATGATGGACTGGCTCGAGAGCTGGGTCGATCCGACGGTCGTCGCCTGGCTGGTCGGCGCCTCGGTGGTGATGATCGTCCTGGGGCTGGTCGCGCTGCCCTGGGTGCTGGTGCGGCTGCCCACCCACCTGTTGGTGGGGCCGCCTCACCGCGTCACGCCCCGCCACCCCGCGCTGACGATCGTGCGCAACATCGCGGGCGGCGTGGTGCTGCTGGCCGGCGTGCTGATGCTGGTGCTGCCGGGGCAGGGCGTGCTGACCATCCTCGCGGGCCTGCTGCTGATGGACTTCCCCGGCAAGAACCGCCTGGTACAGAAGCTGGTCGGCCGCCCGACGGTCTTCCGCGCGGTCAACGCGCTGCGCCGACGCGTGGGCGCGCCGCCCCTGTTGCCGCCCACCGAAGACTCGGCGGGCGCCGAGGACGGCGATTCTGGTACAAGGGCGCCGCCAAATGGCGACGGAGACCGATGATGCGGCGGTGGTGGGGAATCTCGTGCGTGGCGATCGCGGTGCTGGGCTGCCAGCCCCAGGGCGGCGGCGGCAGCAAGTGCGTCGCGGGGGCCACGTCGCCCTGTCCGTGCCCGGGCGGCGGCCAGGCCGTGCAGGTATGCGACGACACCGGCCGCTTCGGCGCCTGCCCTTGCGGACCGCAGGCGGACGCCGGGCCGGGGGCGGGCGGTCAGCCGGGCGCAGGTGGCCAGCCGGGCGCCGGTGGTCAGCCAGGCGCGGGCGGCGAGCCGGGCGCGGGCGGTCAGCCGGGCGCCGGCGGTGAGCCGGGCGCCGGCGGTCAGCCGGGCGCCGGCGGCGAGCCAGGCGCGGGCGGCCAGCCAGGCGCGGGCGGCCAGCCGGGCGCGGGCGGCCAGCCGGGCGCGGGCGGTCAGCCGGGCGCGGGCGGCCAGCCGGGCGCGGGCGGTCAGCCGGGCGCGGGCGGTCAGCCGGGCGCGGGCGGCCAGCCAGGCGCATGGGCGGTCAGCCGGGGATGGGCGGTCAGCCGGGCATGGGCGGTCAGCCGGGCGCCGGTGGTGAGCCCGGCGCCGGCGGTGAGCCCGGCGCGGGCGGCGAGCCGGGCGTGGGCGGCGGCGAGCCCGCCCCCTTCGCCGACATCGGCAACGAGGCCACCTTGGCCCGCTGCACCAACGGCCTCGACGACGACGGCGATGGCCGCGTCGACTGCGACGATCGCGGCTGCCAGCTGAACCCGGCGCTGGGCGTCTGCGACCCCCGCGAGGCCAGCGAGGCCACCTGCAGCGACGGCATCGACAACGACGCCAACGGCTTCACCGACTGCGACGACTTCAGCTGCCAGCACAACCCCTTCATCGGCGCCTGCGGCAACATCGAGAACACCGACCGGCGGTGCAGCGACGGCGTCGACAACGACGGCAACGGGTTCACCGACTGCGAGGACTTCAGCTGCAGCCGCAACCCGCTGGTGGGCATCTGCAACGGCACCGAGGACGGCTTCTGCGTCGACGGCCGCGACAACGACGGCGACGGCGCCACCGACTGCCAGGACTTCGACTGCCGCTTCGCGGCGGCCTGCGGGGGCGAGCCGCCGCCCCCCGATCCCGACGCCGGCGTGGTGCCGCCCGAGGATCGCCCGCGCCCGGCGCCCCTCGACCCGCGCTTCCACGAGATGGGCCTCGCCCGCTGCACCAACGGCCTCGACGACGACGGCGACGGCCGCATCGACTGCGACGACTTCCACTGCGCCTACGATCCGTCCATCCCCTGCGGCCGGCTCGAGGGCAGCGACGCCACCTGCAGCGACGGCATCGACAACGACGCCAACGGCTTCCTCGACTGCGCCGACTTCGTCTGCAACCGCAACCCGTGGGTGACCGTGTGCGGCGAGACCGAGGTGACCGACGTCGAGTGCATGGACGGCCTCGACAACGACGGCAACGGGTTCACCGACTGCGCCGACTTCTCGTGCAGCCGCAACACCCTGGTCAGCGTGTGCCGCGACACCGAGGACGGCTTCTGCCTCGACGACGTCGACAACGACGCCGACGGTCTCACCGACTGCCTCGACCCCGACTGCTTCTTCGCGGCCACCTGTCGGTAGCCGCCGCGCGCCGGCTGGATCAGCCGCGGGGCGGCAGCGCCTTGGCCCGCTCGGGCAGCCGCCGGTCGCCGATGCGCGCGCAGAAGGCGTCCAGCGCCTGGCTATCGACGCCCCGCCAGGCGACGTCGCGCGGCTCGAGCGGCGCGTCCGTACGCAGGGTCGCCAGCCGCTTGTACAGCAGGGCGTCGTCGCGGCGCTCGGCCAGCTCGGCCGCCAGGCTCTTGGCCCCACGCACCTTCACGGTCCACGCCTCGGCGTCGTCGGGGATGGCCTCGATGTGCCCGTAGTGCGCCAGCACCGCGGCCGCCGACTTCGCGCCCCAGCGCGGCACGCCGGGCAGACCGTCGGCCGCGTCGCCCACCAGCGCCAGCCAGTCGGGGATGGAGGCAGGATCGACGCCCCACTTGGCGCGCACCCCGTCCTCGTCGGTGACGACGTCCTTCTTGCGGTCGAGCAGCACCACGCGCTCGCCCTCGACGAGCTGCGCGAAGTCCTTGTCGGGCGAGCACACCAGCACGCGATCGAAGTCGCCGCCGAGCTGGGCCACCGCGCTCGCCAGCGCGTCGTCGGCCTCGAACTCGACCATCGGCCACACGGCCAGGCCCAGCGCGCGCAGCCCCTCTTCGGCCAACCCGAACTGGCTCAGCAGCGCGGCGTCGACCCCTTCGCCGGTCTTGTACCCGTCGAACAGGTCGTTGCGGAACGACGTGACCACGTGGTCGGTCGCGCAGCCCACGTGGGTCACCGCGGGGTCGGACAGCAGCTTGACCATGCTGCTCAACAGCCCCCGCACGGCGCCCACCTCGGCCCCGTCCGGCGCGGTCATCGAGGGCATCGCGAAGTAGGCGCGGAACAGCTCGTAGGTGGCGTCGATCAGGTGCAGCGTCTTGGGCGTCTCGGCGTTCATGTTGTCCTTCGACCATGACGCGGGGCCGCACCGCAAGCGGCCGGGCGCGCCTTTTAGGCGTCAGCGCCCGACGGGGCTATGATGCCCGCGATGGCCGGCTCCCGCACCGAGACGATCACGCTGCCCGACGACCTGCGGACCTTCCTGGCCGAGGTCTGGGCGTCCATCCAGGCCGACGACGACGAGGCCACGCGCATCGAGTCGGACGATCTGCTGCAGGCCGAGTGCGGCTACGGCGGCCTGATCGACGCCGAGGCCGGGCGCTACCTCTTCACCTACCTGCCCGACACGCCCGAGGGCGGCCGGTGGACCTTCGAGCTGCTGACCGACGACGTGCGCAAGGCCGCCACCGGTGAGCTCGACGAGGTCACCGTCGAGAAGCACCCGGACGCCGTGCCGGGCGGCGGCGGCGGCGGCGGCGCGCCGGCCGGGGGGCTGGCCGATCTGCTCGCCAGCCTGCTCGGTCCGGGCGGCGGCCGGGGCGCGCGCCCGGCGCTCGACCTCGGCGACGAGGACGACGACGAGGACGCCGAGGGCGAGCCCGAGGACAGCGAGGGCGCCGAGGCCCTGCTCGCGCTGCTCGAAGAGCACCACCACATCGAGCTCGGCCCCGAGGCCGATCGCGCGGCGCTCGTGAAGGGCATCGGCGACATCCTGGCCACCGAGGATCGCCCCCGGTCCAAGGCCCAGGCCCTGGCGGACTGGCTGATCGAACAGCCGGGCGTCGAGGAGCTGTACATCGGCGACGAGGATCTGAGCCGCATCCTGGCCGCCTGGTAGTCAGCGACCGCCGTCGCCGCTATGGTGTGCCCCGCGCGGAGGCGGGGCGTCGCAGTGTCGAAGACCGAACGACGTTGGGTGCTGCTGATCGGCCTGTGGCTGTTCGGCTGTGACGACGGCGCGGGCGCGACCGCCGCCGACGACGCCGAGCCGATCGGCGCGCTGGACGCCGCGCCCGACGCCGGGTCGGCCCCCTCGGACGGGGGCTTCGACGGCGCGCCGAGCGCCGACGCGACGGCGCCGGACGTCGCCGTCGCCGACGTCGCGCCCACGGACGCGCTGGCCGACGCCGCGCCGGCCGACGCCGGCCCCACCGCCGCGCCCCTCGCGCCCACCAACGCCTGGGGGCCCGCCGCCCGCATCGACGATCTCGAGGTGCCCGCGACGCCCCTCGACGCCCGCCGCGCCGGCTGTCTGCTGTACGGCGACGCCGCGGGCACCGGCGCCCGCAACCTGCTGTTGGTGGCCGGCGGCAACCTGAGCGCGCAGGTGCGCGCCACGTCCGGCGGGCGCGTGCGGCTGGTGCTGCTGTTCCGCGCGCGCGGCTGGCCCGAGGGCGCGGCCTCGGCCGATCTCGACACGCTGGGGCTCGACTTCTTCGGGGGCACGCAGGACGAGGATCTCACCTTCCGCTACGCCGCCGAGGGCTTCGTCGACGGCCGGCCCGAGGCCGGCGCGGCGGTGCGCTTCGACGACGCGCAGGTGTTGGACGGGTGGCTCGAGGTGGCGCCGGGGCCCCTCGTGCTGCCGCTGTCGTTGCCCAACAGCCCGGTGCTGCCCCTGGGGCTCGAGGCCGCCCGGGTCACCGGCCGCGTCGCCGCCGACGGGCCCGGTTTCCGCATCGATCAGGGGGCGATCGCGGGCTACCTGACGCGCGCCACGACCCATCAGCTGGTGGACGAGATCAAGGCGCAGTGCGCCGGCGCCGAGCCGCCGGGCATCTGTCGCCTCATCGGGGGGCAGCTGGATCAGCCCACCGACATGCTGGTCGACACGGTCATCGGCCTCGCCGGGGGCTTCGACGCCCAGGTCGATCCGGTCGGCGGGCCGGGGCCCTGCGCGCCGGGGGGCGCGTGCGACGCCCTCGCCGTTTGTCTGCGGTTCACGGCCGAGGGGGTGGTGGTGGCGGGCATCTCGCAGTAGTGTGAGGCCGGCTCTGACGGGGGTGAGGCCGGGACGGGCGCCGGCAGATGGAGGGACGGGCGATGGCAGACGAGGCCTCCGACTCAGCGTGGGCCGGCGCCGAGGGTGCGTGCGCGCAGCGCTCCGCCGACCCCGACCAGCGCCTGCGCCGCGCCGAGCAGCTCGCCGACTTCGCCTGCGCGCTGGCGGGCTGCCGCCCCGAGGCCCGCGCCATCGCCGAGGTGGCGGCGCAGCGCGCCCGCAGCTACCTCGGCGTGCCCTGCGGCGTCGCCCAGGTGCGCGACGGGCTCATCCGCCTGCACGCGGTGGCCACCCCGGACGCCGCCACCGCGAACGCCCTGCACGCGGCGGTGGTGCGACGCCCCCTGGCGACGCATGGTCCGCGCGAGATGGGGGCGGCGGGGCCCGCGGCCGGCGTCCGCCTCATCTCGGCCGCCGGCGCCGGGCCCGAGGGCGCGGCGCTGGTGCTGCCGCTGGGCGCGGCCGGCGCGGCCATGGACGCCGAGGCGCACGCCTTCGCCGAGCGCCTGGCCGATCAGGTGGCCGCGGCCTTGGCCAACGCGCGCCGCTTCGCGCACGTCCGGGCGCAGAACGAGGCCCTGGCCGGGCAGGCGCGCGCGCTGACCGAGGCCGTCGGTCAGCTCGAGGGCTTCACCTGGTCGGCCGCCCACGACCTGCGCGCGCCGCTGCGCACCATCGAGGGCCTGACGTCCGAGCTGGTCGACGAGTACGCCGAGGGTCTGCCGCCGGACGGTCGCGAGTTGCTCGACCACGTCTATCGCAACGTCGAGCGCATGGCCGAGCTGGTGGACGACCTGCTGGTGCTGTCCCAGGTCACCCGCCGGCCCCTGCGGCGGGCGTGGGTCGATCTGCCCGGGCTGGTGGCCGCCGTCGTGCAGGACCTCGACGGCCCCCCGACCCGCACCCGAACGGTGCGCTGCACGGCGTCGATGCGGGTGTGGGCCGATCCCGGCCTGCTGCGCATCCTGCTGGGCAACCTGCTGGGCAACGCGCTGAAGTACAGCAGCCGGCGGCCCGATCCGCGCGTCGAGGTGGGCGCCGAGGGGCCGCAGCGGTTCTTCGTGCGCGACAACGGCGCGGGCTTCGATCCCGCGCGGGCCGAGCTGCTGTTCGAGCCCTTTCAGCGGCTGCACGATCGGCGGGACTTCCCCGGCACCGGCATCGGGCTGACCACCTGCGCGCGCATCGTGCGGCGGCACGGCGGCAGCATCCGCGGCGAGGGCCAGCCGGACGCCGGGGCGGTGTTCCACGTCGACCTGGGCAGCGCGCCGCCCGCCGAGATCAGCTGACGACGCGCGGGCGGTCGAGCCCTACTGGCAGACGTCGCCGCCGAGGGCCGCGGGGCAGGTGGCCTGGTCGCCGTTGAGATCGGCCGCGTCGCAGGCGGTGATGCGGCAGGCGAGCGTGTCGCCGGTCGCGTCGCCTTCGGTGCCGGGCGCCAGCGCGCCCGCCTCGGCCGCGCAGCCGGCCAGCGCGTCCTCGTCGCTGACGCCCCAGCGATCGTGGAAGGGATCGTGGCAGGCGGCCAGCATGCACAGGCAGTAGGCGTTCACCGCCGGATCGGCCGAGGCGCCGCCGTCGGGCACCGGCGGGTGCTCGTGGCCGCCGTCGCCCTCGTGGTGGTGACCGGCGTCGTCCGCGTGCTCGTGGCCGGCGTCGTCCGCGTGGTGGTGGCCGGCGTCGTCCGCGTGCTCGTGGCCGGCGTCGTCCGCGTGCTCGTGGCCGGCGTCGCCCGCGTGCTCGTGGCCGCCATCGCCGTGCTCGTGCACGCCGCCGTCCATGTCGCCGTGCTGATGCCCACCGTCGGCGCCGTGCTGGTGGTCGCCGCCGATGGGGCCGTGCACCACCAGCTCGACCGACTCGGCGCCCTCGATGCGCAGCGTGTAGGTGCCCGCGGCCAGCTGGTATTGCGCCAGGCGCGCGGCCGCGGCGCAGGCCTCGGCGGGCGCCTGGGTCTCGAGCGCCTCGACGCCCGCCCCGGCGCCGTCGGTCACCGCGACCGAGGCGGCCGACGCGCTGAGCATGATGTAGTAGATGCCCTCGCCGGGGGCCATCAGCGACACCAGACCGCCCGCCGCCGGCACGGTCAGCCGGTAGTGGTTGTGCGGCATCACCGTCGGCGCGCCGGCCGCGTCGGCGCCGGCGTTCACGTCGTCGTGGTGCGGGCCGAACTCGAAGTGCTGGCAGCCCGCCATCACGTCGCTGGCCACGATGCCGCTGTGGCTGTGGTCGCCGTGGTCGTGGTCGTCGTCGTCACACCCGGCGGCCATCAGGGCCACCGCGGCGCTCGCCGCCAAGATCAGGCGGTGCCATGCCATGCTTCTCTCCTCGTCTCGAACGACGCCTCCACCCCGCGTCGTGCGAGCGCGGCTGCGCCGATTCACCGCCGACGTCGCCACCCGTGAAGGGCGACGTCGCGGTGCGGAACTTGTAGCAGGCCGCGCGCGGTCGGCGCGATGCGACAAATCGTCGCACGTTCGGGTGCACGCTCAGTCGACCGGCGGCCGCTTCTGCAGCTTCCGCTGCAGCGAGCGCCGGTGCAGGCCCAGGCGGCGCGCGGCCTCGCTGACGTTGCCGCCGCAGTCGGCCAGCACGCGGTTGATGTGCTCCCACTCGGCGCGCGCCAGCGAGGGCGCCTCGATGGGGGCGCCCGAGGTCAGCGGGGGCTCGTCGGCGCGCTCGAACGCGGCCACCACCTCGTCGGCGTCGGCCGGCTTGGGCAGGTAGTTCACCGCGCCCAGGCGCATCGCCTCGACGGCCGTGCCGATGCTGCCGTAGCCGGTGAGCATCAGCGCGCGGGTCGTGGGATCGATGGCGAGCAGGTCGCGCAGCACCTCCAGCCCCGTGACGTCGGGCAGCCGCAGGTCGATGATCGCCAGCTCGGGGCTCTCGGCGCGCGCGGCGGCCAGGGCCTCGGCGCCGTCCGCGGCCTCGCGCACCTGGAAGCCGCGCTTGGCGAGCGCCCGGGCGAGGCGCGGCCGCAGCACCGGATCGTCGTCGACCAGCAGCAGGCTGGGCTTCGGGGCGTCGGTCACGGGCAGTCCTGTCGCAGGGGCCAGCGCAGGGTGGCTTCGACGCCGACGGGCTCGCGGTTGGCCAGCGCCAGGTGGCCTCCGACGCCCTCGGCCAGGGCGCGCGCCAGGAACAGGCCGAGGCCCATGCCGGCGCCGGCGGGGCGGGTGGTGAAGAAGGGCTCGGTGGCCCGCGCGAGGACGACGGGCGCCATGCCGGGGCCCACATCGCGGACGGCGAGGTGCAGCGCGTGATCCTCGATCTCGGCCCGCACCTCGACCACCTCACCGGGTGGGGAGGCGAGGCGGGCGTTGTCGATCAGCGCGCGCAGGGCGCGCTCGAGGGCGCGGGGGTAGGTGCAGACGGCCTGCGTGTCCAGCGGCGGCGCCAGCGACGTCCGCAGGGGCGCGTCGCCGGCCGCCGCGGCGACGATGTTGACCAACTCGACGCGCGCCCAGGGCTCGCCGGGGCCCGCGCCGGCTTCGACCGACATGCCGTCGAGCACCTCGCGGCATCGATCGACCTCGCGCCGGATCAGACGAAGATCGTCGAGGGACTCGGCGGGCACGGCCTGGGACTCGAGGTCGCGGGCGAGCTCGCCCGCGGCGACGGCGATGGTGCCCAGCGGGCTGGCCAGCTCGTGCGCGGCGCCCGCGGCCAGGGTGCCGAGGGCGGCCAGGCGCTCGGCCTTGGCGGCGGCGTCGCGCGCGGCGGCCAGCTCGGCGTCGCGGCGCCGAAGCGCGGTCTCCAGGCGCCCGACGAAGTACACGATGGCCGCGGCGCTGACCGCGAAGGCGGCCCACATGCCGCGCAGGTGCAGGGCCATGTCGTGGTGGGCGTGCGGATCGTGGCCGGTGAACAGGGCGGCGAAGCCGGCGGCCGCCAGCGCGACCAGGCCCCACGAGGCGGCCGCGCCGAGCGAGACGACGGCGACGGCGATGTACACCAGGTACAGCGAAGTGAAAGGGTTCGAGGCGCGGCCGGTGAGCCACAGGAGGGCCGTCAGCGCGACGACGTCGACCACCAGCAGGGCGGCGGCCCAGGCGCGCGGCCGTCGGGACGAGCGCGCCCCGGCCAGGTTGGTGACGACGGTGACCGCCAGCAGGCCGAGCACCCACGCCCAGGGCGGGCGCGCGTCCAGGAGGAGGGCCGCGGCGCCCAGGACGGCCAGCGCGCCCGCGACCACCGCCCAGCGAAGCCGGAGCAGCCAGCGCAGGCGCAGGCGATCGGCGTCCGAGGCGGCGGGCAAGACGGTCTTCAGGGCGCCGCGCGTCAGGGCGCAGCGGACGGGGGCGGGGGTCGCCCCTGCGCGCAGGCCGCGTAGGTCTGCACCCAGAAGAGGAAGTCGAGGTAGGCGGGATCCTCGAGGCTGAGGAACTTGTCGCCGCCGCCGTGCCGCACACCGCCGACGCGGCGGGCGAGGGGCTTCAGCAGCAGGAGGCTCTCGGCGGGGGCGTTCAGATCCAGGTAGCTGCGGGCGACGATGCGATCGTAGGTGCCGTCGATGGCGGCCTGCTCGTCGTCCTCCTCGGCCACCCAGGTGGGCGCGTCGGCCAGGCCCGGCTCGACGCCGTCGCCCGCGTGGCAGTGGTAGCAGCGGCCCTCCCAGGCCCACACCTTCTCGGCGAACAGGGCGCGCAGGGCGGTGTCGCTGCAGGGCCCGGGCGGGGGGCCGGCGTCGGGGAGCGGCGCGGCGTCGGGGGCCGGCGCCGCGTCAGGCGCGTCCGCCGGCGTCGGTGAGGTCGGCGTCGGCCAGGGCCGCGTCCACGCGCGCCGCGTCCGGCGGCGCCGCGTCGCGCAGGGGCGGCGCCACGAGGGCGTCCGGCGTGCCGCCGCCGTCACCGCAGGGATCGTCCATCGGCGGGCACACCGTGTCGTTGCAGGCGGCGCTGAAGACGATCCAGTCGTAGAAGCCCGCGTACTCGGCCGAGGCCGCGCGCCGCGTGCGGGCGTCGTCGTCCTTGTTGCGACCGCGATCGATGAGCTCGAGCACGTGGCTGTTGGCCGGATCGTCCAGGTCGACCAGGCGCCGGTCCACCAGACACGCCATGGACTGACAGGCCGAGCCGCGGACGAAGCTGGCCAGGTCGATGCCCTGAAGGTGACAGCCCGAGCACGAGCTGGGCCGGTCCTGGCGCAGCAGCGGGGCGATACGCCGGACGTACAGCTCGGACGAGGCGCCCGGCGAGCACTCCAGGGGCGACTCGACGGCCGGCGGCGGCGGCGCCAGCGGCGGATGCACCGCCGGCGGATCGGGGACGGGCCCCTCCTCGCAGGCGGCGAGCAGCAGCCCGATCAACAGCCATGAGATGCGCGTGCGCACGGCGACAAGATGCACCGCCGCGCGCCCCCGATGCAAAGCCCACTCGACCCCGGCCCCCCAGGTTGGGCACCCTGGGCCGCGAGACCCACGTCGCGGAGATCGGATTGGGTGACCTTCGTTCAGCGTGCGCGGCGGAACGGCCGGGCTCTCACAGGGTCAGCAGGAATAGGACGCCGTCGCGAGCGGGCCGGGGCGCCTGCTGGGCAAGGCGCGGGGTGCACAACATCTGGCGGACGCACTTGCCGTGCTTCCCAGATGTTGTGTGCCCCGCAACGCCGCCCAGCGGGATGCACCGGTTCGCGCAGCAGGCGGCCTGTTTCTGCTGACCCTGTCAGCGGTCAGCGGTCAGCCGGGCACGAACGTCGGTGGAGTCGCGCACCGCGAGGTGAGCCGATCGTCGCCGCCCGGCTGCCCAGGGCAAAGCCCGCGCCTCGCCGAGGCGCGCGTCGCCCGGCCGAGAGCCGAAAACTGAAGGCCGACCGCCCCTCGGAGCCGGCGCAGCGGGCGACCGAAGCTCACGGCCCCACCCGCCGCGCCGCGCTGCGCACCGCCCTCGGTGGCCTGGCCGCCGCTGCGCTGCCGCGGCGCGCGCCGGCGGTCGTGCCGCCCGAGCTGGCCCGCCCGCAGATGGAGCAGGGCGTCGCCTCGGGCGACGTCACACCGCGCGGCGCGATCATCTGGAGCCGCGCCGACCGCCCGGCGCGGATGCGGGTGGAGTGGTCGCTCGACCCCGACTTCCGCCGGGTGCACCGCGGCCCGGACGCCGAGGCGTTGGTGGCCACCGACTACACCGCCAAGGTGGGCCTCACCGGGCTGCCGCCCGGCCGCGAGATCCACTACCGCGTCTGGTTCGAGAACCTGGCCGTGCCCGGCGCCGACGCGCCGCCGCTGATCGGCCGCCTGCGCACCCCGCCCGCCGACGCCCGCCAGGGCACCAGCTTCGCCTGGAGCGGCGACACCTGCGGCCAAGGCTACGGCATCAACCCCGACCTGGGCGGCATGCGCATCTACGACGTCATCCGCCGCTCGAACCCCGACGTCTTCGTCCACTGCGGCGATCTCATCTACGCCGACGCCCCCATCCGCAGCGAGCGCCGCCTGCCCGACGGCACCGTCTGGCACAACCTCACCTCGCCCGAGAAGAGCAAGGTGGCCGAGACGCTGACCGAGTTCCGCGGCAACTTCCGCTACCCCCTGCTGGACCCGAACGTGCGCGCGCTGCACGCATCGGTCAGCCAGGTGTGGCAATGGGACGACCACGAGACGAAGAACAACTGGTGGCCCGGGCGGGTGCTGACCGAGGACCACCGCTACCGCGTCAAGAGCTGCGACCTGCTGGCCGCGCGCGGCCGCCGCGCCTTCTTCGAGTACGCCCCGCTCGCGCGCCACCCCCACGCGCCCGGCCGCATCTACCGGCACCTGAAGCGCGGCCCGCACCTCGACCTGTTCGTGCTGGACGCCCGCTCGTACCGCGGCCCCAACAGCCGCAACCTGCACCGCGCCTTCGGCCCGCCCTCGGCCTTCTTCGGCCCCGAGCAGGCCGCCTGGCTGGCCGAGGGCCTCGCCCGCTCGAAGGCCACGTGGAAGGTCGTCGTCAGCGACCAGCCCCTCGGCCTGATGATCGGCCACGGCCGCAACCACTTCGAGGGCGTGGCCAACGGCGACGGCCCCCCGCTGGGCCGCGAGCTCGAGATCGCGCGCCTGCTGGCCAGCCTGAAGAAGAACAAGGTGAAGAACGTGGCCTGGATCACGGCCGACGTGCACTACGCCGCCGCCCACCACTTCCACCCCGAGCACGCGCGCTTCAAGGACTTCAGCCCCTTCTGGGAGTTCGTCGCCGGCCCGCTGAACGCCGGGAACTTTGGCCCCAACCCCGTCGACGACACCTTCGGCTGCAAGCCCGCCTACGTGAGCATCCCGCCCGGCACGCGCCCCGGCACCTCACCCCTGGCCGGCATGCAGTACTACGGGATGGGCCGCATCGACCCGGACAGCCGCACGCTGCGGATCACGCTGCACGACCTGACCGGCCGGCTGTTGTGGGGCATCGACCTGCCCGCGCTGACCGCGTAGCGCACTTCGGCCTTGCGCCCGCCGCGCGCGTGGCCGACCGTGGTCGCGGGTACGAACCAGCAGAAAGGCAGGTGTCATGGGGAAGCAAGTCGTCCTCACGGTGAAGAACGAGCTGCACGAGCACGGACCCCAGCAGCTGGCGGTGGTGAAGGGGCCGCTGCGGCTGAAGCCGGGCAAGTGGGCGGTGACCACCCTGCGGCTGTGCCTGGGCGATCCCGTGCTGCGCGGCAGGAGCGACGAGATCGGCGTGGCGTTGAGCCTGGGCGAAGCCGCCGTCGTCAGCGCGAAGGCCACCATTACAGACTCGGCGCGGGACGAGGAGGCGCTGAACCAGAAGGAGAAGCTGCAGTCCCTGAAGGCCGAGATGGCCCTCGCCAGCGGCGAGAAGAAGCCCCTCGGCTGCGGCGTGGTGCAGAACTGCGGCGAGGCGCCCGAGATCCTCGAGACCATCCGCGCGAAGGTCGTCTCGAAGCTGCCCGAGCCCGGCGTCGAGGCCATCGTCGCCGCCGCGACGGGCCCCATCGGCGGCCTGGCCGCCGCCCTCGCCATGACCGTCATCGCCCCGATGTCGAAGAAGATCCTCGAGTCGCTCTTCGGCAAGCACGACCTGCTGGCCGCCAAGACCGAGGTGGTCGGCGCCGACGACGGGCCCGATACCGTCATCGTCGCCTTCGCCCACTTGACCGACTACAGCCAGAGCAACGCAGGCGAGAAGGTGACCTACCAGACGCACTTCGGCTACGGCCCCGAGGGCCACTTCCTGTGCGAGAAGGTGCGCAACTCGCACACGCCGCCCAGCGGCCCGTACAAGGGCTGGAAGCCCACCGACCACACCTACGCGTTGTTCGAGCTGAAGCGGGTGGGCGACGCCTGAGGGCGGCGTCGCTGGGCCGCGCGGGCGGCCGAAGGGCAGGGCAGGCACCGCGGGCGCCCGGGGATGGGCGCCCGCTCAGAGTCGAACTCTGGCGGTCAACCTCAGGGGTTGGCGGGCTCGGCGGCCTTCATGTCGTCGCCCTGCATCGCGCCGTCGGGCGGGGGCATCGCGCCGGGAGGGGCGCCGGCGCCGGGGCCACCGAAGGCGGCGACCGCGCCGAGGAGCGCGCCGTCGAACTCCTCCTGGCTCTTGGCGGCGTTCAGCTTGTCGAGGGTCTCCTCGACCTTGGTCAGCATGGGCATCGCCATCGGCTTCGCCTCGGCCATCTGCGCCGGGATGGCGCCGAGCTGGCCCTTCATGCGCTCGATCTCCTGCTTCCACTCGTCCGCCATCTCGGCCGGGATCCACTTGCCCTCGACCTTGACGAACTGCTCCTCGCTGGGCGAGCCGCCGCCCGGGGGGGTCAGCTTGACGGTGGCCTTGTCACCCTCGGTCTTGACCATCTCGGCCTGGAAGCCCTTGAGCGCCATGGTGGGATCCTGGCCGGCCGCCTTGGCGATCTCGAAGCCCTTGTCCATCAGCTTGGCGCCGGTGCCCGACAGGAACTTGCCGACGTCCAGCGTCTTCAGGTTCTCGGCCTTGGCCAGCTCGCTGGTGGTGATGATCGAGATGATCTCGACCACGCCGTCCCAGTTCTTCTCGATGGTGCCGGGGGGCAGCATCGGGTTCTGCAGCGCCTGCGCGGTCAGCTTGCTCTTGAGGATGTACTCCTTCTTGGTCTTGAGCAGCGTGAGCGCCTTGTTCAGCACCGCGAACGCCTTGTTGTACAGCTCGGCGTCGACCTTGCCGCCGACCTCGTGCACCAGCGTGGTGACGTCCTTCTGGTAGCTGGCGGGCAGGAAGTCCCAGGCGGCCTGAGGCTTCTTGTTCTGAATGCCCTCCATCAGGGCCTTCATGGCGGCGTCGGCGGTGGCCGGCGTCGGCGCGGGCTTGGCGGCCATCTCGCCGCCGGCCTTGGCGCCCTCGGCGGCCTTCTCGCCGCCGGCCGGGGCCTCATCCTTCTTGCAGCCGGTGAGGGCGAACGTGCCCGCAAGGGCCACCACGAGGAACGAACGAACGAACCGGTTCATGTGAGCTCCTGAACGAGGGTCTGAAATCGACGGATTCGACCGGTCGATTGAAACAGCGCGGCGGACCATAGCATCCAAGTGCGCACGCGACGAGAAGTCCGTGCGTCAGGCGTGCCGATGGCATGACCTGCGCGGGTTCGCGCGCCGTCGTTATTCCCGCGATCGAAAAAAAATCGGGTGCCCGTGAGCGGGCGGCGCGCGCGGCTCAGTCCGCCGCGGGGCGCCGCGGGGCGTCGGTGACCGGGGCCAGGCGCAGGCCGGTGGCCGGATCGATCAGCAGCGCCTGCCCGGGGGTGTCGAGGTCGAACAGCAGCGCGACGTCGGCGCCGTCGGCCAGCGGGCCCACGGTGGGATCGAGGCGGGCGTAGCGCGGCAGGCCATCGGGGGGCACGAAGCGCACCGCGCGGGTCTCGATGAGCGTGGGCTCGACGACGCCGGCGCAGCGGACGCCGCGGCGGGCGATGGTCTCCACGCGTGCCACGGCGCGGCGCACCTTCACCAGCACGGCGAAGACCGAGGGCACCGCCAGCAGCACCAGGCCGGCGAGGGCGGCGACGCGCAGGACGGTGTGGCCGGGCCCCGAGGCGACGGCGGCCGCGACGGCCACGAGGACGACGCCGAGGCCGATGGGCGCGGCCTGCGCGCCGCCGACGACGGCCTTGCGGGCGGCCTCGACCACCTCGGGCGGGCGCGGCGGCTCGGCGGCGGCGAGGGCCTCGAGGGGGTCGGACGGCATGCGGCGAGGATGGGCGCGACCGTCGCTGGACGCAAGCACGCGCCGACCTGCTACCGTGGCGCCTCGTGCGCGCCCCGCTGCCCATCGCCGCCCTGCTGATCGCCTGCCTCGCCGCGCCCGCGGCGGCCAAAGAGGTCAACGCGCGGACGGTGTACGACGACGACGAGGACGTCTTCGTCACGTCGGGCTGGGTGGGGCTGGAGGTGCCGCTGCCCGTGCTGGCGCGGGTCGCCGGCGACTTCGCGGCCTACGGCGACTGGTCGCTGCGCGGCATCAACCGCAAAGCGAGCGGCAAGAAGTTCATCACGCTGCTCAACGCGGTGCGCTTCCTGCCCGGCGGCGCGGCGGGCCGCGGCGCCTTCGACGTGCACTTCGACATCGACCTCGTCTGGCCCTTCGGCAGCACCGACAACATCATCCGCTTCGCCATCAAGGACGCCCGCCGCCTGCCCGACGGCGGCGTCGACCGCCTCGAGGTGACGCTGCACGGCGAGAACACGCTGCTCGACGACTTCCACCTCGTGCTCGAGGCGACGGGCGACGACAAGGTGTCGATCGTGCGCTTTCGCAGCCGGGTGAAGGTGGATGGCTTCTTCGACACCTTCTTCACGCTCGACACCTACCGGCGCAACGTCGAGTACCGCATCGTGAAGGTCATCGAGAACCTGAAGCACCACCTCGATCAGCGCGGCCCGCCGCCGGCCGCGGCGAAAGGCGGGGTGGCGCGGCCGTGACCGACCGTGCTCGCGGAGTCTGCTAACCTGCCGGCAGATGCGAGGAGGAGCGTGATGGGCGAGGCCGCCGCGATCCACCGATTGACGCTCGCCGAGTACGTCGCGCGGGAAGCCGAGTCGGACGTCCGCCACGAGTTCGTGCACGGCGAGGTCTACGCGATGGCGGGCGGCAGCCCGCGGCACGCGGCGATCACGATGAACGTCGGTGGGGCCCTGATCGCGCGGCTGCGCGGCACGGCGTGCCGCCCGACCAGCGGCGATCAGCGGCTCTACATCCCGCGGACCGGCTGCATGTTCTACGCGGATGTCGTGGTCGTCTGCGGCGACTACCTGATGGCGGACGCGGATCCGCGTGCGCTCACGAACCCCACCCTGATCATCGAGGTTTTGTCGCCGAGCACCGCCGATCACGATCGGGGCACGAAGTACGAGCACTACCGGACGCTGCCCAGCCTTCGAGACTACGTGCTGATCGCGCAGGACGCTGTGGCGGTCGAGCACCGCGAGCGCGTGGACGGCAATACCTGGCTCGTTCGCCACCTGACGGAGGGCGCGCTCGAGCTGAAGTCGTTGGGCATCCGGCTCCCGCTCGACGAGATCTACGCCGATCTCGACCGCGTTCCCCACGTCGAGGGTACCTAGGACACTGCAGCAGACTGTCGGCGGACGGCCGCCGCGGCGTCGTCGATCGCGGCGAGCACGCCGCGGGCGTGGGCGAGGAACACCTCGCCGGCCGGCAGCAGGCGCATGCCGCGCGGGGTGCGCTCGAACAGCGGCGCGCCCAGCTCGTCCTCGAGCGCCCGCACGTGGCGGGTCAGCGGCGGCTGCGAGATGTGCAGGCGGCGCGCGGCCCCGTGCACGGTGCCCTCTTCGGCCACGGCGACGAAGTACTCGATCTGGGCGAGGCTCATGGCGGCAGGGTAGCAGAGCGGCCGGCGAGTGGCCGATACCGAATGGGTATTGGCGGGGGGGCGCGTTCGGTCCGCTGCCACGGCTGGAGGGGCGGTCAGCGGTCAGCGGTCAGCCTTCAGCTCCGTGGGCGCTCGGCATCGGGGGCATCTGCTCGGCTGCGTGATCGGGGCGTGTGCCTCGCTGGGCCGGTCGTGCTCGAAGTGATTGATACCGAAAGGGTATTGGCGCGAGGCCACTCCGTGTCGCCAACCTGGGCGCATGGCCATTCCAATCCTCGATGCATCCGAGCAGGACGCCATGCGGCGGGCGGGGCGGGCGGCGGCGGCGACGCTCGACGCGGTCGCCGCGCTCATCCGGCCCGGTCTGACCACCGCCGAGATCGACGCGTTCGTGCGCGCCGACACCGCGGCGCGGGGCGGGCGGCCCAGTCAGCTCGGCTACCACGGCTTCCCGGCGGCGGTGTGCACCAGCCGCAATCACGTGGGCTGTCACGGCATCCCGCGGGCGGACGAGTGGCTGGCGCCGGGTGACATCGTGAACGTCGACGTGACGACCGAGCTGGACGGCTTCCACGGGGACACGTCGCGCACGTTCTTCGTCGGCGAGCCGGACGCGGACGCGCGCCGGGTGGTCGAGGCGGCGCGCGCCTGCCTGCGCGCCGGGCTGGCGGTCGTGCGCGACGGCGTGCGCCTGGGCGCCATTGGCCGCGCGGTGGCGGCCGAGGCCCGGCGGCACGGGTGCGCGGTCGTGCCCGACATCGCCGGCCACGGCATCGGCCGCCACATGCACCAACCGCCGGACGTGCTGCACGTGCCCGCCGGCCGCGGCCCCCGGCTGCGCGCCGGCATGGCGATCACCATCGAGCCGCTGGTGACGCTGGGCGATCCCACCCTCGACCTGCTGCCCGACGGCTGGACGCTGGTGACGCGCGACGGCGCCTGGAGCGCGCAGTTCGAGCACACGGTGCTGGTGACGCGGACGGGCTGCGAGGTGCTGACGCGGTCCGGCGCCTCAGGATGACGTCAGGCGGGCCAGCTGTCGGCCCACCTCGTCCCACGGCAGCCGCCGGCCGCGCGCTCTCATCTGGCGATAGGCAGCGGACAGCTGGCTGACGGACAGCAGGCCCCGGACGACGAGTCGCTCGGCGAGCCACAGCGTGCCGTGCACCTCGACGCCCTCGCGCTCGGCGGCGCGGCGCAGGTGGCGGTCGCCGGTCAACAGCGCGCACATCTCCTGCTGGGCGGCGGCGAGGGCCGCCAGGTCCAGCCGGCTCGGGTGGCGATAGCGGGTCGCCAGGAGCGTGACGCGTTCGACCGTCTCGGCGCTCAGCTCGATGAGGACGAGGCCGCGATCCAGCAGGCCCCAGTGCTGGGCCCGCAGCTCGTCTTCGAAGAGGAGGTCGGGGACGCCGATCGTCTCGTCGAGGCCGAAGAGCACATCGAGCAGCCCGCCGTCCTCGAAGTCGATGAAGATGTTCGCGTCACTGACCAGCAGCGCCACGGGGTGCCTCGAACCGCAGACGTGACCGGAATGCCGCGATGGACGTGCCCATCAGCTCGGCGGCCTTGCTGGTCGAGATCAGATCCTCGGCGAGCGCGCGCAGCACGAGGCGCTCGAACAGCTTGGGCGATTCGGGGGGCACCGGCTCTCCCGGCTCTCGCGTGCGCCAGCCCTGGGACGAGAAGAGGCGAAACAGGCGCGTCCGCACCACCTCGCCGATGACCCCGGCGTCGTGGGCGCGGAAGATCCAGGCCATCATGCTCAGCCCGTATTCGTGCTTGAGCGGGTACAGTTCGCGGGGCTCCAGCCGGTTGCGATGAGCGCCCAACTCGCGGCGGACCGTCGCGGACGGGACGAGAAAGGCGCCTGCGAAACGGTTGGCGGCCTTCTCCTCGTCGATGTCCGGCGGCAGCCGGCCCTTCAGTACGAGGTGGCCCAGCTCGTGGGCCATCGTGAAGCGCTGGCGGTCACCGGGCCACGTGGCGCCCACGACGATGACCGGTAGGCCGTTCACCGTCGCGGCGAGTCCGTCGAACTTCGAGCTGTCGTCGACGGCCGTGGCGAGGACGATGACACCGCGCTCCTCGAGGGTGTCGGCCAGGTACGGAAGGCCGTTCTGGCCGAGACGCCAAGCCTCGCGTACCGCGACGGCGACGTCATCGACCCCGTCGAGGGTCTGGACGACCGCGGGCACACGCTCCGGCAGCGTGAAAGGGTCGATCGGCGGGCGGGGGAACAGCGCGAGCACCTCGAGGAAGCGCTCGACCTGATTGAGGATGTCGGCCTGAATCCGTGCCAGCTGCTTCTTGCCGAGCGATGCCCGCTTTCGGTAGTCCGGCGCGTCCAGCGAGACCGTCGACGGGCGAAGGAAGAACTCGGTCCGAGTGCCGAGCGCGCGCGCGAGACGAATCAAGGTCTGCGAGGTCGGGTGGGCGAGGTCGCGCTCGAACTTGGAGATCGCCATCGCGCTGAGGTCGGCGCGCTCGGCCAGCTCTCGCTGCGACAGGCCCGCCGCCAGGCGAGCGCGGTGGATGCGTTCACCGATCATGGGCGGCACTCCGGTTTACGTTCCGTGGTTGATGCGAGTGAAGTGTAAACCGGCGCGTCCGGCTTTTCCACCGCGCGGACGGGCTCAGAACGTCGCCGACGGCTTCCCCGCGTCGTTGACGGCGACGCCCAACAGGGGGCGGCGGCCGTCCTGCACGAAGTAGAGCAGGTAGGTGTCGCCGCGGCGGATGACCGAGGGGGCGCGCTCGTCCTTGCTGCTGTCGTCGAGGGACGGGTTGAAGCGGAAGGGCGACCAGGTGAGGCCGTCGGCGCTGGCGGCGAAGCCGAGGCCGCGGCGGCCGGCGCCGCCGGCGAAGGCGACCTGCAGCAGCGCGCGGCCGGTGGCGCTGCGGGTGAGGCGCACTTCGGGATCCTGCACGCCGCCGGCGCTGGGCCAGCAGTCCTCGGCGTCGTCGGCGCAGGGGGCGTAGACGTCGAGGGGGGCGCGGAAGCCGTCGCCCTCGGCGGGCGCGCGGGCCAGGGCCTCGCCGCGCTGCAGCCAGAGGGCGCCGTCCGCGAACGAGGGCGAGGCGAGCGTCTCGCCGTCGGCGGCGGTGAGCACCTCGACGGGGGCGTCGAAGGTGCGGCCGTCGCCTTGGGCGCGGGCGATGGCGGCGCCGTCGCCGACCACCATCCACAGGGTCCAGGCGTCGCCGTCGCGCTGCGCGAAGGGCGCGTGCAGGCCGCGATCGTCTTCGAGCACCGTGGTGGGGGCGCCGAAGGTCAGGCCGTCGGGGCTGTCGGCGCGGGCGAGGTGGCAGGGGGCGTCCGCGGGGCAGACCTCGACGAACAGGGCGACGCCGCCGTCGGCGGTGAGCACGGCGCTGGGGTGGTCGAGCTTCGCGTCCTCGACGGTGAGGATCGGGATCAGCGCCTCCTCCTCGTCGACCACCTTGGCGTAGGGCGCGAAGCCGCGGTTGGGCAGGTCGCGGTCGCCGCTGCCGGGATCGCCGCCGGCCGCGCAGCCGAGCAGAAGAATGGCGAGGACGGCGGCCCTCAAAACTCGAACCCCAGCTCGGCGGCGAAGCCCAGGCTGTCGCCGGCCGCGTCGTAGTCGCCGATGGGATCGGCGGGGTCGGTCTTCTGGTAGCGCCGCTCGATCAGGCGCACGTACTGGCCGGCGAGGTCGAGGCGGACGGGGCGGGGGAAGACGCCGCTGGGGTCGGCCAGGCGCAGGCCGAGGCCGAAGGCGGCGCCGTGCTTGTCGCTGTCGACGTAGTTGGTGTCGCCGGGCTGGTCGGGCGCGGGTGAGGGCTCGTAGAAGTAGCCGGCGCGCACGGTGAGATCGCCCCAGGCGCCGCCGACGGCCTGCCACTCGCCGCCGACGCGGGGCACGACGATGTCGTGGAAGTCTGGGTCGAGCGGGGCGTCGGGCAGCGGGACGTCGAAGTCCAGGGTGCCCAGGTCCAGCTCGAGGTCGACGGTGGCGGTGGGCGTCGGGAAGGCGCTCCAGCGCACCCAGCCCAGGTCGGCGGCGACCATCCAGCCGTCGCCCTGGTAGGCCACGCCGGCGACGGCCTGCATGGGCGAGTAGAGGTTGTCGTTCGCCGAGTTGAACAGGAACAGACCCTCGGGCACGACGACGGCGTCGGCGGGGCCAAGGGTGATGGCGCCCTGCACCTTCACGTCGAGGTCCAGCCGCAGGCTGAAGTCCTGGCGCCACACGGCGCCGAAGCGCCAGCGGTCGCCCAGGTCGTAGCGCGCGCCGACGGTCCAGTAGCGCACCGAGGCCAGGTCGACGTCGACGGCGCTGAACAGGCGCGTGCGCTCGGCATCGGTCAGGCTGACCTGGCCTTCGATGTCGAGCACGCCCGAGGTGTTGGCGAGGTAGGTCAGGCCGCCGCCCAGGAAGAGGTCGGGCAGCACCTCGAAGGCGGCGCTCGAGCTGATGACGATCCGCTGCGGCCGGTTGTCCCACAGCACCCAGCGCGGCTGGCGCTGGGGTAGCGCGCGGATGCGGCTGACGCGCTCGTCGGGCAGGTGCAGGCCCACCGAGACGCCCAGGCGGCGGCCCCAGACGGTGCCGGGCAGCACGACGCCCGCCTGGATGCCGCGGCTGGCGTCGACGTCCTGGTCGCCGCCCGCGATGGCCAGGCGCGGCTTCACCAGGGCGTAGCCGATGGCCAGGTTCAGGCGCCCGCCGGCGGCGAGCCCCGCGGGGTTGTAGTAGTTGGCGGCGTAGTCCTCGGCCACGGCGGTCATCGCGCTGCCCAGCGCCATGCCGCGCGCGCCGAAGCCGAAGGCGTCCAGCGGGTTGGCGTGGGCCAGGGTGGGCAGCAGGAGGAGGAGGGCGAGGGGTCTCACAGCTCGACCCCCACCTCGACGGCGAAGCCGAAGATCTCGCCGTCGTGCTCGATGCCCTCGGCGCCGGGGTGGGTGGCCGGGTCGAAGCCGGCGGCCTCGATGGCGGCGGCGTCCTTGGTGTGCGCGCGCGTGGTCAGGTGGTGCCACTGGCCGGCCAGGTCGAGGCGCAGGCGATCCCACTGGACGCCCAGGCCCAGGCCCAGCAGGTGGCGGTCGCTGTCGAGCTGGTTGTGCAGGCCGGTCTGCTCGGGCGCGGGGCTGGGCGCGAACTGGTAGCCCAGGCGCGGCGTGAGGGTCAGCGGGCCCGCGGCCAGCGGCCACTCGGCGGCGCCGCGCCACTCGAAGACGTCGTCGAAGTCGGGGTCGGGCTGCGCCGGGAAGTCGGCGGGCACGGCGGTGTAGGCGATGGGGTTGGGGTAGGCGCTCCACTGCTTCCAGGTGAAGCCGGCGGCGACGCGCAGGCCCAGGGCGGGCGTGCCGGACAGCTCGACGGCGACGTTGCGCGGGTCGTACTGCGCGACGCCGATGATCGACAGCGTGGGCACGGGCAGCGGGAAGCTGTCGCCCAGGTTGGCGGTGATGGGCAGCTCGAACTCGGCCTTCGACTCGCCGCGGTAGGTGACGCCCACGCGCGCGTCGCCGGGCAGGCGCAGGGCGAGGCCGGCGGTCGGGGCGTAGCTGGCGACGAGCTGGTCGCGGGCCTGGCTGCCGATGCGGCCCTCGGCGTTGGGGGCGACGTCGATGGCGCCCTGCAGCTCGGACAGGGCGATGACGCCGCCGCCGATGGACAGCCAGTCGGTGAGGCGCAGGCCCAGGGCGCCCTGCAGGGTGACGGTCTGCGCGCGGTTCTCGACCAGCGAGAAGCGGGGCTGGCCGGGGCGCGGGATGTCGGCGACGAGGACGGTGTTGGTGGGGATGACGAAGCCGGCGCCGAGGGTCAGGCGGCGCTCCATGAAGCCGCCCAGCGGGATGGGGATGCCGAACCCGATGAGGGTGGCCGAGGCGGGCCGCGCGTCGCGCTCGGCGCCGTCGATCTCGAGGGCCAGGTCGGCGCGCTGGTAGCCCACGGCGAAGGTGAGCTTGGTCTCGAAGCCCAGGGCGCCGGGGTTGTAGTAGACCGCGGTGTGGCCGTGGGGATCGCTGACGACGGCACCGGCCAGCGCCGACGCGCGGGCGCCGTAGCCGAACAGGTCGGGCACGCTGGCCGCCGCGGGGGCGGCGAGCAGGGCGCACAGGGTGGCAGCGAGGGCGGCGCGGCGTGGCACCTGGGGACCATTACCCGAAGCGCGCGGCGACGCAACGGGGTGGTGGGGGTGGGGTCTGTTCGTTGGCCGCGGGGGTGGTTACGGCCGGCTGTCAGCTGTCAGCGTTCAGCTGTCAGCCGGGCCCCGTACGCAGTGCCGATCTCGGAACGGCCCGGCAAGCTCGAGGCGCCGAGCGACCGCCGGGCGGTTGGAGGGCGGGCCGCGGGGGATGCGGCGGTACGCCTCGGTGGGGGAGGATGGCGCGTGGCGGGGAGGTGGTGATGCGGGTCGGGTGGCTTCTGCTGGTGATGCTGGCGACGGGGTGCGCGGCGGACGCGCCGGCGACGGACGATCCGGTCGAGGACGGCGGCGTCGGCGACGCCGCGCGGGACACGCCGGACGTTGGCGACACCGACGCGGGCGCCCCGGTGGGCGACTTCGCGGGTTGGTGGCTGGTGGACCAGCCGACGCACGCGCTGTACGAGGCGACGCTGTATCACCTGGGGACCAATGGGGCCGTCGCGGATCCGCTGGCGCTCGACACCGGCAGCTTCGAGGCGGGCTTCGTGACCGGCGTCGTCGCGCGCGGCGAGACGGCGTGCCGGTTCGGCCGCGCCTGGCGCGCGCCCGAGGCCGCGCTGCTGGTGGTGGACGGCGTGTGCGACGACGGCGTCGACCGCCCCATCGCCCTGCGCTTCCCCGCGCCGCCCGGCCCGGCCGCCGACGTCTGGGAGGTGGTCGTCGAGACCGTCGCCGGCGAGGCGGGCTGGACGCACCCGGGGCCCGACTGGCGGTTCCTGCGGTGCGCGTCGCTGGGAGAGTGCCTCGGGGCCGCGCCCCTGGCGCAGCGGCTGGAGATCGAGCTGCTGAGCGCGACCTTCGCCTTCTGCCGCTGCCACCACGGCTTCGGCCCCGGCCTGGACGGCGACCTCCGGCTGCGGGTGCGCAACACCAGCGAGGCGCCCGCGACCGTCGGCGGCTGGCTGCTCGCGCTGCGCGGCGCCGATGGCGCGCCCATCCTGGTCCAGTCGGACACGCCGCACCGGGCGCGCCTGGATCCGCCCGCCGCCTGGGACGACGTGGTCGCGCCCGGCCAGACGCTCGACCTGCGCATCAGCGTGTACCATGACGGTGACGCGTCGCTGCTGCGCCCGGGCCGCTACACCGGCACCTTCGCGCTGCGGGCGAGCGGCGCTTGGCACACGGTGGACATCGGGGCGGTCGAGGTGGGGTTGGCGGAGGAGTGAGGGAGGCGGGCGCCGGCTCAGGCGTGGTCGGAGCCCACGGCCAGCAGCGCGTCCAGGGTGGGGGCGGTGAGGACGGCCTCGGCCCAGCGGTCGTGGTCTTCGACCGAAGCGGCGCGGACACGCGCCTCCACTTCGGGCGTCGGCACGCCGAAGCGCAGGCTCATCAGCTTCAACAGCGTCGCGGCGCGGCCTTCGGCGCGGCCTTCAGCGAGGCCCAACTTCATGCCCTCTTCGATGAGTCGTTCGCCCTCGGTCATGGTGGTCCTCCCGGCCTCCTCGCCCAGCGTCCCGCCGACGAGCCGCGCGGTCGAGGCCCTACGGGCGCTCGGCCAACAGCGCCTCCAGCGTCGGCGCCGCGAGGATGGCCTCGGCCCACCGGTCGAGCTGCTCGACGGACGCCGCGTGGACGTGAGCTTCGACGTCGGGCGTGGGCGCGCCGAAGCGCAGTGTGATCAGTTTCAAGAGGATGGCGGCGCGGCCCTCGGCGCGGCCCTCGGCGCGGCCCTCGGCGCGGCCGACCTGCTTGCCCTGGGCGATGAGCTTCTCGGCGGCGGTCATGGCGGCCCTCCCTGCTTCCTCGCCCAGCGACGCGCGGACGATCCGAACCAGATCGTCGACCCGGACGTGGGCGTTGACCTGCAGAATATAGCGGCTGAAGGCCTCGAACGCTCGCAGGCCGTTGTCCGCGGCCAGGACGGCGCGCAGCGTTTCGGTCCATGCCACCAGCCGCTCGGGCAGGTCGTCGGCCGTGCGCCCATGCTTCAGCAACAGGAGCGCGGCGGTGGCCATCGCGGTGAGCGTGCGGGCACGCCTCCGCCGCATGGTTCAGGTGACCTTTTCCGCGACGTCCACCACCCCGAAGTCCACGTCCAGCAGTTGGAAGTGCTTGCCGCCGCAGATGATCTTCCGCTTCTCGGCGGGCCGCAGCTCGTCCACCTCGGTGGTGCCCTTCGTCTCGCGCACCAGGTACACCATCTCGTGGCCGTCGCGCTCGAGCGACAGCGCCCAGTCGGGGTTGTAGGTGCCCAGCGGGGTCGGCACCGTGAACCAGCGCGGCAGCTTGATGAAGAACTTGATGTCCTTGCGGGCCTCGAGCGCCGTCGCGAAGTCGCGCTCGACCCCCGAGTCTACCTCGATCGCGTCGTAGACCGACTTGGTGACCTTGACCAGCCGCTGCTCGTACACCGTCTGCTCCTCGAACTGGGCCGGTGCCCACTCGGCGTCGTCCCCTTCGAGCTTCACGTACTCGAGCCCGTCGATCATCAGCAGCGTCAGGCGCTTCCGGACGATCTCGACCACCTGATCGAGGAACTGCTGGGCGTTCACGCGCAGGTCCGCCAGGCGTCCCGAGCCCACGAGGATGCGGGCGAGCGTGGTGCGGGTCAGCTCGGTCTGACGCTGCAGATAGCTCAGGGCGTCCGGCACCGGCTGCGGCCCATCCTGCTCGACGGCGGTCTGTTGGGGGGCCGCGGTGAGCTGGGCGGCCACCCCCTTCTGCGTCACCTTCAGCTCGGCCCGGCGCACCGTGATCCGGGGCGGCTCGATCGCCGGCATGATCGCGACATCGTCGCAGCACTGCAGCACCAGCAGATCGGTGTCGAACGTGACCGCGTATCGGGTCTTGAACTTGATGCGATCCCACAGCGCCTTGAACTCGGGGCTCAGCGGCTTGGGCGCCAGCTTCGCGCGCTTGCGTTTGTTCTCGACCCGCCCCGTGAAGTCCTGCCCCGTCTCTTTTTCGATCTCGTCCTGCAGGCCCTTTGCGAAGCTCTCGTAGGCCTCGTTCGCCACCACCGTCAGGATGTTCACCTCGGGATCGTGGCATCGCTCGCCGTCGACGCGCACGGGCAGGCGCAGGCCGCGCCCGATCTCCTGCCGCTTGCGCATCTCGGACTTGCTGTCGTTCAGCGTGCAGATCTGGAACACGTTCGGGTTGTCCCAGCCCTCGCGCAGCGCCGAGTGGCTGAAGATGAACCGCAACGGCTCCTCGGGCGACAGCAGGCGCTCCTTGTCCTTCATGATCAGCGCGTAGGCGTCGTCGTCGGCCTTGGTGCTGCCGCTGGTGTCCTTGGCCTTGCCCTTGCGGTCCTGCGCGAAATAGCCGTTGTGCACCACGTCGACGGGCAGCGGCTTCAGGCTCGCGTAGTTGGGGTCGGCGGCCAGCTCGGTGTAGACCTCGACGAACCACCGCCGGATCTTGCCGTCCTCGTCGGCGTAGTTGGCCACGCGGTCGATGAAGAACAGCGACAGCACCTTCAGCCGCTCGGCGGCCGGGCGGCGTGCGATGGACAGCTCCTTCTCGAAGTGCTCGCGCACCGTGCGGCGGATCTGCACCTTCATCACGTCGTCGGCGTGCGCTCCGATCGACTGGCCCTGGTACACGCGCTGGCCGTTGCCGAAGGCGACGAAGCCGTGGCGACCGTTGATCTCGCTGACGATGTAGTCGCGATACTGCGCGCGCTGGCCGCTCGCGTCGTACAGGTCGAACCCGTTGCGGTCCACCTTGACCGTCTTGCGCGCCGGCGGCCCTTTCCGCCCCTGCACGTCGATGCGCAGCCGCGCCACGGGACCGCGCTTCAGCAGCTCGATCGACTCGACCTCGACGAACGGCTTGTTGAAGTCGGCGTCCTCGAGCACCGAGTCGACCTCGATGCGCTTCACCAGCTTCTGGTCGTAGGCCTCGACGGGCCCCAGGCGATAGATGCGGTTGTAGGCGTGGCGGTGGGTGGCCGAGTAGCGCAGCGTACACAGCGGGTTCAGCGCAGCGATGGCCTCGCGCGCCGTCGCCGTCTCCATGTTCTGCGGCTCGTCGATGATGACCACCGGCCGCACGTTGCGGATGAAGTCGATCGGCGCCTCGCCGTACATGCGGTCCTGCGCGGCGTAGATGAGGTTGCTCGCCTTCTTGTTGAAGGCGTCGATGTTGATCACCAGCACCTGCATCTGGTTCGACGTGGCGAAGGCCCGCAACGTGGTCACCCGCTTGGAGTCGTACACCCAGGCATCGCAGGGCGTCTTCGCGTACTGCTCGTCGAAGTGCTCCTTGGTCGCCCGGATGCTGCTCAGCACGCCCTCGCGGATGGCGACGCTGGGCACCACGATCACGAACTTGGTCCAGCCGTACTGCTGGTTCAGCGCGTACATCGTGCGCAGGTAGACGTAGGTCTTGCCGGTGCCGGTCTCCATCTCGACGCTGTAATGCGGCACGCCGTCGGTGGTCACCAGGGGCGCGTCGGGGTCGTCGGGCAGCAGGCCGTGGCGCGCCTGGACGTCGCGCAGGTTCTTCAGCAGCTGCGCGTCGGCCAACGACAGCTCGTTCCCGAACCCGGCCTCGGTCAGGCCGCCTTCCCCGGCCTTCACCGGGTGTCGCAGCAGCCCCGAGGGGTTGCCCTGGAACAGATCCACGGCCGCTTGGATGGCCGCGGCCTGATAGCCGAGGGTGGCGTCGAACTTCAGCTTCACGCCCGCCCCCTCACACCGTGCGGAAGTGCTGGATGCCGTGCGAGCGCATCTCGAGCACGGTGTTGGTCAGCAGCTGGTCGTTGCCCTCGAAGGCGCGGTCGAGGCACACCACCATCTCGGGCTTCTCGGCCATCATCGCCCGCAGGGTGGCCTGCGTGATCGGCTGCGCCAGGCACACCAGCAGGTGCCCCTGCTGGATGCGGTACACGGTGGCGTCGCCCAGCGTCACGGGCTCGACCGGCTCGGTCAGCGCGATGCCCGCGCGCAGCATGATCTCGACCAGCAGCGCCTCGTCGGTGGCCTCGGGCCGCACGTTGTCGGCGAACATCTGCAGCGTCTCGCCCAGCGCGTCGTCGGCGACGTCGCCGTCCCACACCTGGAAGTTGCTCGCGGCCAGCTTGAAGACCTTGAAGCCGAGGTCCGGCGCGGGCTTGGCGTCGAGATCGAGCTGGCCCTCCCGCGCCGCGCGCAGCGCGTCGCCGGCCGCCCGCAGGCGGGCCTTGGTGATGTCGGCGATGGTGGGGTAGTCGTCGTGTTCGGTGGGCTCGGGCAACTGCACCAGGATGTAGCGCCGGTTGCCGCCGTCCTCGGCGTTGAGGCGCATGACCGCGTCGCCGGTGGTGCCGGAGCCGGCGAAGAAGTCGAGGACGAGGTCGTCGCTGGACGCTACGAAGCCGAACAGGCGAGCAAGAAGATCCGTTGGCTTTGGATTCGTGAATACCTTTCGTTCGCCCAATTGACGGGCCAGTTCGTTGGCCGCTGCACGACTATCGAGGTGGACGACGCTGTTGCACTTGTCGGTGTAGTCGACCAAGTACTCCTTGATCTGAACGATCTGAGTTTCATCGTCACCAAAGAGCACTCGGCCTTCTTCGACGAGTGCAGCCATGCGGGGCTCTGGGTATCGATACCCGTTGGCCGGCCGGGAGCACACGCCACCGGTCTCTGGGTGCAGTACGTCGTACTCGTACCCACCCGGCTTGGGGTTGTGCACCTTTCGGCTGCCTGTGTACGGCCCTCGGTTGTCGATGCGGTCGTAGTGTGTGATTGGATTGAGGGTCTCGCGGTTCGCGCGGATCAGCTTCCTGAACTCTGCCTGAATGCGGTCGACGTCGGAGCCATGTTCGGCAAGAAGAGCGCGGTACCAACCCAGCATGGTCTGCTTGGCATCCGACACCGGCGACCGCCAAGCGGTCTCAAGGTGCTGTTTCTGCTTCGCGTAGCAGTGGATGTACTCGTGCTCCACCGCGATTTGCGTTGGGTTGTTGTCCGTTGCCCCCTTCCAGACGACTGTTCCAACGAAGTTCTCTGGACCAAATACTTCGTCGAGAACGTGTCGCAGGTTGTGCACTTCGTGGTCGGCGATCGACACGAAGATCACCCCATCCTCCCGCAGCAGGTTCCGCGCGAGGAACAGCCGGGGCCACATCATGCTCAGCCACTTCGAGTGATAGCGCCCGTCCGTCTCGGTGTTGCTGGTCAGCTTGAAGCCCTCGCCGTCCACCTGCCCCGAGTAGCGCAGGTAGTCGTCGAGCCCCTCGCGGAAGTTGTCGGGGTAGATGAACTCCTTGCCCGTGTTGTACGGCGGGTCGATGTAGATCAGCTTCACCTGCCCGTGATAGCTGCGCTGCAGCAGCTTCAGCACCTCGAGGTTGTCGCCCTCGATCAGCACGTTCTGCGTGGTGTCGAAGTCCACGGACGCCGCGCGGTCGGGCACCAGCGTCCCCTTGCTGGGCACCTGCACCGCGCGCACGGCGTCGGCCTTGCCGGCCCAGCCCAGCCCGTAGCGCTCGCGCCCCGTCTCGACCGCGTCGCCCAGCGCGCGGCGCAGCGCGTCCAGGTCCACCCGGCCCTCGCGGAAGGCCTCGGGGAACAGCGCCTGCAGCGCCTCGCGGCGCTCGGCCACCACGTCGGCGCTGCCCGCGGGCAGCTTCTCGGGTCGGTCGGTCATGGGGTCTCCTCGGTCCACTTCGGGAACAGGTTCATCCGCTCGGGGCGCGTGTCGGCCGCCGGCGCGAGCTGGTCCATCCGCAACAACTCGCCGCCCGTGTAGAGGGCGTCGCGCATGGCCGAGCGGCTGGCCTCGTCCACTGGGCCGATGCGCGTGGTGCCGGCCTCGGCGTGCACGGCGCGGATCTCCTCGGGCTTCAGCGATGGGTGGTCGAGCAGGTCGGGGCTGTGCGTGGTGGCGACGACCTGGGTGTGCCGCACGGCTGCGCGCAAGGCGTCGAAGAGGACGCCGGCCGCCGCAGGGTGCAGCGCGGTCTCGGGCTCCTCGACCCCGACCAGGCGCGTCGCCTGCCGCACGGTGGGCTGAAACAGCGCCACCAGGAGCGCCAACGCCCGCAGCGTGCCGTCGGACATGGTGATCGCCGGGAACTTCCAGGCGGCGTTGGCGCCCTCGACGCGCTGGCGGAACTCGAGGGTCATCATGTGGCCCATCGGCAGTGGATCGACCCCCTCGATGCCGGGCACCACCTGCTGCAGGAAGGCGCGCACGCGGTCGAGCGCATGGGGAGCGTCCTGCTGCATCCGACGCACGACGCTGGCCAGGTTGCTGCCGTCGCGCGCCAGCAGCTCGCCCTGGTCGGGTGACTGCAGCGCGCGGATGCGCTCGGGCTGCACGTTGTAGA
>JACKDN010000042.1 GCA_020633465.1 Myxococcales bacterium | reverse complement strand
GGTGCCCTGGACCTCGACCCGCAGCGCCGCCGGGCCGCCCTCGGCCCGCACCTCGACGCCCGCGGCGTCGCCCAGGCGCAGCGCCGAGAACAGCCGCCCCTCGCCCGGCCGCACGATCTCGCGGCCCCCGACCGCCAGCGCCGGCCCCTCGACGGGCGCCGGCTGCGCCAGCCGCGCCTCGACCCAGCCGCCCTGGCCGTCGACCGTCTCCAGCCGCAGCGTGTAGGCGCCCGGCGTCAGCGGCACGGTCAGCCGCGGGTTCCAGTCGTCGGGCTGGTCGTCGGCCGCGCCCACCACCTCGCCCCCCGCGTCGGTCAACGTGGCCTTCACGTCGATCGAGCCGACCGTCGTGATCTCGTACAGCGCGTCCTCGCCCACCCGCACGGGCACGTCGCTGCCCACCCGCACGCGCCGGCTCAGCCCCGCCATCAGCGCCGTCGGCCGCACCTCGACCGTGTAGTCGCGCCGATCGTCCGGGCGCGCCGCGCGCACGCGCACCTCGGCCGCGCCCTGCGCCAGGTCGCCCGTCCACGGCTTGCCCGGCGACAGCCGCGCGACCACCGCGTCGGCCTGCACCACCTCGCCGGCCATCGCCTCGTCGAGGATCACCGTCACCTCGCCAGCCGCCGGCATCGCCACCGTCCAGCGGTGCGGCTCGCCCCCACGCCAGGTGTGCTGCACCGCGCGGCCCAGCGGCAGCGCGTGCGGGCCGGCGCCCTCGAAGGTCAGCGCCTCGGGCGGCCCCTCGACCTGCACCAGGCGCGCGCCGCTCAAAGCCTCGGGCAGCACCACCAGCCGATGCGATCCCTCGCTCAGCCTGACCGTCCGATCGCACGCCTGCACCGGCGGCGCCTCGACCGGCCAGCCGGCGGCGTCCTCGACCCGACAACGCAGCGCCCGCCCACGCCCCAGCGCGCGCACCCGGTGCTCGCCGGCCCGCTGCACGGTGAAGGTGTAGGTCTGCGCGTGGTCCGCCGGCACCGTCGAGCGCGCCACGACGCCATCGCGCAGCGCGCCCCCCTCGACCACCGGCGCCGGCCGCGCCCGCACGCCGGCCCGCCCCTGCGACGCGCCCTGCGGCGTCACCTCGATCAGGTGCGGTCCCTCGCCCAGCCACGCCTCGACGCGCGCGTTGCGGCCCGCGCCGTTGGCCTGCCCGCGCGCGATGCCCACCCGCACGCGGCCGTGCACGGCCGCCGCCGTCGCCAGCAGGCCGGTCGTCTCGGCCAGCCAGGCGCCGCCGCGCCCGACGCCGACCTCGAAGCGGCGCGGTGTGTCGCGCTTCAGGTCGACGTAGGTGGTCTCACCGGGGGTCAGCGTCGCCACGGCCGGCGGCCGGTCGCTGGCCGAGGGCGGCGCCGGCGTCCAGGTGAGCAGCCCCCGCGCCGCCCCGGCCCCCCGGTTGCGCACCTCGATGCGCTCGACGCCCGCGCCCACCTTCACCGCGCGCGTCCAGTCGCCACCGGCGCGCACCTGCAGGCCTTCGCCCGCCGCGATCGTCCCCGCCTTCGTCGGCTTCAGCGGCAGGCTCAGCGACTCACCGGGCGCCAACGCCAGCGGCATCGGCTCGTCCAGGTCCAGCGGCCGCGAACGCACCACCAGCCCCAGCGGCACGTCGTCGGCGCCGAAGATCGTCACGCGGTAGGCGGTGCCCGGCTTCAAATCCAGGTCGGGCAGGTGTGCGTCGGGCGCCGGCACCACGCGGGGCGCCGAGCGATCGGCCGGGCCCACGGTCAGCGTGACCGCCTGCGGCTGGCGCGGCGACACGGTCAGCACGTGCAGGCCGGCGTTCAGGTCGACGCGCAGCGCGTCGGCCACCGGCGCCGGGCTGCGATAGCCGCTCGGCGGCTGCACGAAGAAGGGCTCGAAGACGAGCGTGGCGTCGGGCGCCGACACCGCGTAGGCGCCCGGCGCCGCCACGTCGACCAGCACGCGGCGCGTGCGCGCCAGGTCGATGGACGCGCTGTACGAGGCCTCGGGGCCGATGGGCAGCGCGCGCGCGGCCACCAGCGTCGCGCTGCGGCCCGACCCTTGGGTCACCACGACGCCGGGCGGCGGCGCGTCGGCGGGATCGGCCGCCTGCGTCACCGCGATCCACGTGGGCCCCTTGCCCGGCAGGCTCTGGGTCGGGTGGGCCGGCGCGAAGTGATCCAGCTCGACCGCCAGGCCGGGCTCGCCCTGCAGCGTCACCACCTTCGGCCCCGATCCCGACAGCCGCAGCGTCAGCTCGGGATCCCGCGAGCGGGGCGTCATCTGGGCCACCCACACCGGCGCCGGGAAGGGCTGCGCGGGCGTCCACGCGGCGGCGCCCAGCCGCAGATCGCGCGGCCGGTCGACCGCCGCGCGCACCGTCGGCGTCACGCTGGCGACGTAGCGATCGAGGCCGAAGGGGCTGATCGTCACCCGCCGCCGACCGGCCGCGCCGATGCGCGGGATGCCGCGGCGCACGATCAGCGGGCGCGCGTCGTCGGCGGCGCTCCAGGGGGCCGCCGGCCCGCCGTAGGCCGTCAGCCGCCAGCGACCCGCCGAGAGAGAGGCGCTGAGGGTGCACACCTGCTGGGGGCGGGCGGCGTCCGGCGCGCGCGTCGAGCAGGTCGGCCGCGCGTCCACCAGCCAGCCCTCGGGGTGCCACAGGCGCAGGTCGCGCAGGTGCCGGCCCATCGCCTCGACGACCACCGGCTCGGCCTCGTCGGGGCCGACGGCCACCTCGAACGTGCGCACCTGCAGGTCACCCAGGGTGGTCTCGCGCAGGGCCCCGTCGACGAGGGGCTGCGGCTCGCCCACGGCGCGGAAGGCCTCGACGCGCAGCCGCACGTCACCCTCGGCGTAGGTCGGCCCCTCGGTCTCGAGGCGATAGGTGCCGGCGGGGAGCAGCGCGTCGACCCGGCCGTCCTCGGCGCCGGCGCGCCCCCGCCACGCGCCCGGCCCGGTGACGCGGTCGACCACCCGCACCGCTACGCCGGGCCCGCTCTCCGCCACCACCGCGTAGCGCCCGGCGGTGGGCACCTTCACCTCGAGGCGTCCGGCGCCCCGGGCGGGCAAGGTGCCTTCGGCGACGGGCGCGGCGCGAGCCGGACCCACGAGGGACAAGGACAGAGCGATGAGGGGGGCGCGCATGGACGACCTCGGCGGCTCGGTTGGACGCCGGGTCGTTACGCAATGGGTGGGCCACGCCTCGGAGCCGCTGGGCGGGCGCCGGCGGGGCGTCGCGGGCGCGCCGTGCGCTACGAATCAGAGCACGGCGCCACGAATCACATCACCCGGACGCTCAGGCGCCGCCCGAGTAGTTGTTGGCGATGATCAGCTGGCTCATGTGCGTGGTGAAGGCGCGCAGATCCTCGTCCTTCAGCTTCTTGATCGCCAGCGTGTAGCGCTGGGTCAGGCTCTCGACGTGCACCACGCGGGTGTGCACGAAGCACATGCGCGTCTCCTTGGCGGCGCCCGCTTCGACCACCGACTTGCTCGAGATGGTGTGCACACCGCGGATCTTCGTGCAGCCGCACCACACCGCCTGGCTCTCGATGAGCAGCACGCGCATGTTGGTCAGCACCAGGAACACCCGGATGTGGCCGCCGGTGATCTTCGCCATGAAGGCCTGGAAGGTGGCGATCAGCTTCTGAATCGGCAGCGAGCCGAGGAAGTAGCCGTCGGCCTGGATGCAGTACTGGATCTCCTCGCCCTGCATCAGCTGGACCTCGTTGAGGGCTTCCTGGGCCTTGGGCGTCAACTGCGCGCTCATCCACATTCTCCTGTCGGGGTGGGGGCGCGGGACGTCCGCGCCATGTCCTGTCGGCGTATCGTGTGGCCGTCCACCTGGAACAGCACGCCGTCGTGTCGATTGACGAGAACGAGCGTCCGCCCACGCTCTGCTTCTTCCTCGGCGAAGCGGGCGATCAGCGCCCGTCGCTCGGCCCGGGGCAGGCCGGCGCGCCGCAGGATCTCGCGCGCGACCACCCGGAAGCAGGGGTCGCCGCAGTAGCGCTGCACCATCTCGGGCCGAAAGCGCCCGGCCGCGATGCGCCGGTCGGCCAGCAGCGTCGCGCGCACCTTGCGCGGCCAGCGTCCGTAGATCTCCACCGCGAAGCCGTACAGCTTCAGCGCGACGAGCGCCGCCGGGCCCCAAAGCCACCAGGCCCCGGGCCAGGCGATCGCCAGCGCGGCCACGCCGATCGTCGGCGCGCCAGCCATCAGCGCGGCATAGCGCTGGTAGCTGCACCACAGGCGCAGGCGCTCGCGGCGCGTCCACGCCGCTGCCTCTCGGGTCGCTGTCGTCTGCACGGCCAGAAACGGCCCCCCACTGCACGGCCGATGGGATACACCACCCGTCGGCCCCGCGCCACCCCGGCTTGAGCAGGGGTCACTCGGGGGCGCGCCAGGGCGCGTGGGCCGCGCCCAGCTTGCGGATCAGCGTGACCGCGGCGTAGGGCAGCGCGGGCCACACCTCCACGCGCGCGCCGCGCTGGGCGGCCAGGTGCACCAGGTGCGCCGACTCGGTCGCGGCGGGGTCGGCCACCAGCACCCGATCGGGCATGCGCCGCAACACCGCGCGGGTCGCCTCGCCGATGCCCGGCTTGATGCGGTGCAGATCGGTCACCCCGTGCCGCGCCGCCAGATCGGCCATCAGCCGCCGGGTGCGCTCGGCGCAGGCGGCGCGGTCGGCGTCGCCCCAGCGCGCGGGCGCGGCGTCGTCGATGGCCGCGCCCACCAGGCCGTCGATCGTGTCCACGTACGCGCGCGTGCGGTCGTGGGGCGCCAGGTGCCGCAGCTCGACGCAGCCGTGGAAGTCGTCGGGGCCCAGGCGCGTGGTATCGAGCACGGTCCGGCTCAGCAGGCCCGACACCGTCCCGTTGAGGATGGCCGAGGGGATCAGGTAGTCGTCGCCGCCCGCCGCCAGCTCGGCCACGCCGGCCAGATCGCTCAGCACCACCAGGAAGGGGGGCGTGCGCGTCCCCCGGGCGGCGTCGTAGTCGGCCAACGCCGACCGCAGCTCGCGCGCGATGGCGCCCTTGCCCGTCCACCCGTCGACGAACGCCAGGCGCCGGTCCGGGTGCCACGCCCGGACGGCGTCGAGCGCCCGCGCGTCGATGCCGCGATCGCGGATGATCGACACCGCGTAGTGAGGCGCCTCGACGCCCAGCCGCCGCAGCGCCCGCCGCAGCAGCACGCCCACCGGCGTGCCCGCCCGCGCCAGGCTGACCAGCGCGGTGGGCGGCCCCTCGGCCAGCGCCTTCGCCAGCGCCGCGACGTCGCGCGCCACCCGCCCGCCGTTCCGCGCGACGCTGTCCTCGAACAGCCCCAGGTACGTCGCGTCGGGCGCCTCCTCGGGCGCCAGCACCTCGGAGTAGTGCACGGCGCCCGACTGGATCAGGCGCTCCTTGGTCTCGACGTCGGTGGGCGGCAGCTCGATGGGTTCGAGCAGGAAGCGCACGTCGTCGGGGTCGTAGCTGCCGCTGAAGCCTCGCTGCATCACCGCCCCCCGCCCAGACAGTCGAACAGATGCGATCCCACCGGCAGCAGCGCGTAGTCGCAGGCGGCCATGAAGTCGGCGTCGCCGTGCCGGTCGCCCGCCCCCAGCAGCAGCGCCGGCCGCAGGGCGTGGTGGTCGACGAACCAGCGCACCGCGGCCGCCTTGTCGATGCTGGCCGGGTGCAGCAGCGCGCGGTCGCGGCCGCTCTCGAGCAGCCACCCCGCCGGCAGCGCGGCCCGCATGTGCTCGGCCCAGGCGGTGATCGGCGCGTGGCGCCGCTTGGGCTCGCGCACGCTGACGAAGAGCGGGCTGCCCTCCACCTCCATGAACTCGACGCGCAGCGCCTCGCCCCCCGGCTGCTCGCGCGCCCGCCGCATGACCGCGGCGGCGCCCACCTTCAGCGCCGCCACCCGGGCGCGCACCTCGGCCCGCCACACCGGGCAGGGCGCGCCGTCGGGCTGCAGCACCACCGCCCCGTGGCTGCAGATGGCGTAGTCGTCGAAGGGCAGGTGCACGCGCGCCAGCTGGGCCGGGCTGCGCGCCGTCGTCGGGATGACCCGGCCGGCCGCGCGCAGCATCGCGAACAGCTGCTGCTGGGGCGGCGACATGTAGCTGTACGGTTGGCCCGCGCGCGTCACCGTCACCGGCCGCCCGTGCCCGCCCCGGGCCGGCGAGCGGAACAGCGTATCGTCCAGGTCGACGAAGGACACCACCGGCAGGGGCGGATCCGGCGGCCGCCAGCCGAGCGCGGTCATCGGGTGGGGACCAGCGAGGGCCGGGTGCGCGTCATCGAAAGCTCCGGTCGGGACGGGCGCGGCATCTTCGGGGCGCCTCCGGCGCGCTGTCAACGGGCCGTCGGGCCCGCCCGCGAGGCGGTTGACCACCGATTTGCCCGCACATACCATCCACCGGCCGGCGGCCGACCCTCTGTCATGGAAGCCTGGGCGCTCTGCCCGCGCCCGCCTCACGACCCACCGCGCGGGGCCGCCGACCCCCGCGGCTCGCAGTGGAGCTCTGAATGCTGCTGTTCGCCTCCCTCGCCGTCATCGCGCTGATGTCGGTCGTCATCATGTACGCCTGCAACTCGTTCGAGGACGCGGCGGACTACCTCGGCCGCAACATGCGCCCGGGCGTGAAGGGCGCCACGATCAACGCGATCGGCAGCTCGCTGCCCGAGCTGTTCACCACGGCCCTGCTGCTGTTCGGCCCCCTCTTCGCCCCGGACTTCTTCGGCGACCGCGCCGACGGCTTCTCGGCGGGCATCGCCACCTGCGCGGGCAGCGCCGTCTTCAACGCCGTCATCATCCCCGGCCTGTGCGTGCTGGCCGTCCTCTTCCTCGGCGTGAAGGGCCCCGGCAACACGCGCACCAAGGTCGACCGCATCACCCTCGACAAGAAGGTGGTCATCAAGGACGGCGTCTTCTTCGTCGGCGCCGAGCTGGCGCTCATCTACTTCCTGGGCGACTCGACGGTCGTGTGGTGGATGGGCGGCGCGCTGGTGGTCATCTACCTCGTCTACTTCTTCGTCACCCTGCGCACGGGCTTCGGCGTCGACGAAGAGGAGGACGACGACGACGACGACGACGAAGACGAGGAGGACGGCCCCGGCGTGCTCGGCCTCGGCTGGCTGCTCGACGTCAACGGGCGCTTCTTCGGCGGCAAGCCCTTCACGCGCAACCACGCGTGGGTCGTGCTCAGCATCTCGATCGTCTACATCGCCGCCGCCTGCGCGATGATCGCCTGGGCGGTCGAGCACTCGGCGCAGGCCCTCGGCGTGCAGCCCTACTTCACCGCCGTCATCCTCGCGGCCGCCGCCACCAGCGTCCCCGACACCGTGCTGTCGGTGAAGGACGCCCTGAAGGGCAACTACGACGACGCGGTCGCCAACGCGGTCGGCAGCAACATCTTCGACATCTGCATCTGCTTGGGCCTGCCCCTGATGCTGTACGGGCTGACCGTCGGCGCGGTCGAGCTGACCTCGCACGGCGCCGCCGCCGACGTGCAGATCCTGCGCTGGGCGCTGCTGGGCGTCACCGCGGTGGTGCTCACCCTCTTCCTGGTCGGCACCGGCGTCGGCCGCATCAAGGCGGTCGTCCTCTTCGGCATGTACTTCGTCTGGACGGCCTTCGTCGTCGGCCGCGGCATGGGCGCCGAGTGGACCGCCATCGACCACTGGTTCGCGCGCAACGACGCGCCCCTCGAGGCCCCCGCCGATCCCCCCGCGCCTCGCCCCGAGGTGCTCGCCGAGGCCCGCCCCGCCCGCGACTGACGCGCCGGGCCCCGGTTGCGCGCCCCGAGCGCCGCGTTTACTATCCGCGGCGCCCCCCAACCGCCCTTCACGAGGAGGCTCCGATGGGTGTCAGCCTGTCCAAAGGCGGCAACGTCTCGCTCAGCAAGTCCGCGCCCGGCCTGAACAAGATCAACATCGGCCTCGGCTGGGACGCCCGCGTCACCGACGGCGCCGCCTTCGATCTCGACGCCAGCGTCTTCCTGCTGAACGCCGACGGCAAGGTGCGCAGCGACGCCGACTTCATCTTCTACAACAACCTCAGCTCGGCCGACGGCTCGGTGCGCCACCAGGGCGACAACCGCAGCGGCGAGGGCGAGGGCGACGACGAGGTGGTCGACGTCGAGCTGTCGCGCGTGCCCGCCGACGTCACCCGCATCCAGGTGGCCGTCACCATCGACGAGGCGGACAGCCGCCGGCAGAACTTCGGCATGGTGCAGAACGCCTACATGCGGGTGGTGAACGCCGCCGACGGCAAGGAGATCGCGCGCTACGACCTGTCCGAGGACGCCAGCATGGAGACCGCGATGGTCTTCGGCGAGGTGTACCGGCACGGCGGCGACTGGAAGTTCAAGGCCATCGGCCAGGGCTACGCGGGCGGCCTCGGGCCGCTCGCGCGCGCGCTCGGCGTCAACGTCTGAACCGCCCCTTGCCCCGCCCCCAGCGCCCCCCCGCGGACGCGGCCCCACGCCCCGCCGCCGATCGCGCCCCCGGCATCGAGCTCGACGCCCTGCTGACCGTCGAGCGCGACGGCAACCCGCGGCGGCGCCACGGCATGGCGTCGCCCGTCCTGGGCAAGCTGGCCGACGCCGACTTCGACGCCCTCGAGACGCTGGCCCGCTGGGTGGCCGCCGCGGTGCCGCCGGCGCCGGGGCCCACGCTGGTGGTGGGGCTGGCCGAGTCGTCGCTGATCCTCGCGTGGACGGCGCACCGGCACCTGGCCGACGCGGATCTGTGCCTCAGCAGCCGCACCCCCACCGGGCACGCGCGCGAGCGCCGCTTCCGCGAGCCCCACTCGCACGCCCCGCATCACCACCTCGTCGTGCCGGACCGCGAATACGCGCGCGTCGTGATCATCGAGGACGAGGTGACCACCGGGCGCACCCTGGCCAACCTCATCGAGCAGCTGACCGACGTGGCGCCGCGCTTCGACGTGGTGACGCTGGCCGATCTGCGCCCGCTGCCCGCCCGCCGGGCGATGCGGGCGGACTTCGCCCGGCGCGGCCTGCAGGTGGCCGTGCGCGCGCCGGCGCCGCCCCAATGCCTCGGCCGCCCACGACCCGCGCGCGCCGTGCGCCTGCCCCAGCCCCCGCCGGACGTCGTGTACGCCGTGGGCGAGCGCGTCGAGCTGCCCCTGCGCCTGCTGGCCGCCACGCCACCCGGCCGCCGCCCCCGGCTGCGCCACGTGACGCGCAGCCCCTGGCGCGTGGACGGCGCCGCGGTGCAAACGCGCCTCGACCTGGGGCACGCCGCCGACGGCGCCCCGTACTTCCTCTACAACCTGGCGCAGGCCCCCCGGTCGGCGGCGTGGATCGTCGGAGACGCCCTCACCCGGCCGGTGGTCGAGGCCCTGGGCGCGGCCCTGCGCGCCGGCGGCGTGCGCACCACCACCTTCCTCGATCCGCCCGACTGACACGGGGCCCGTCGCCGTGCCAGAGTAAGTCGGCAGCTCAGCGGAGAGTCGACCCGTGCCGATGGACGCCAAGCTCAGCGAAGCGCTCGCCAAGGCCGCCGCGGCGGAGCGGCAGGCCGAAGAGCAGAAGCGGGCCCAGAAGCGACCCCAGAACCGGTGGTGGACCGAGCCCGCGGCCGAGCGCCGCGCGGCCGTCGCCAAGAACTGGCGGTCGATGCTCGAGTGGATCGTGCAGGGCAAGGCGTCGCGCGACGGCGCGCTCGAGGCCTTCCTCAGCGTGTACGGCACCGAGGAGTACGGCACGCTGAGCTTCGAGGGGCGCACCCGCAAGATCATGTTCCTGCACGTCGAGCTCGCCCGCGCGCTCTTGGCCAAGGTGCCCGTGCCGCGGGCGCTGGCCGACGCCTACCGCGTGTGGGCGCGGGGCCACGCCGACACCTCGGGCACCCGGCTGGCCGCCGAGGCCGCGCGGCGCGTCGCGCGGGCCGAGCCCGCCCTGCGCGACGCCGAGGCGGTCGCCCGGCGGGCGCACGCCCTCGCCGAGAAGGCCACCGCCGCCCTGGCGAAGCTGCGCACCGAGCAGGCCGCCGAGCTCGAGTCGTTCAACGCCGACAACACCTGGCTGAAGCGCCGGCTGACGCCGCAGGGCCGCGAGGAGCACGCGGCGCTGCTGGCCCGCCACGAGGCCGCGGCGCAGGCGCTGGTGCTCGAGGCCGCGGAGTCGCGCAGCGCGGCCGAGCTGGCCGAGGGTGAGGAGCTGTTCGCGCAGGACGAGCTGCGCAGCGCGCGCGCCGAGCTCGAGCGGGTGCGCGGGCGCGCGGTGAAGGCCGAGGCCGATCTGCTCGCGCCGGTGGGCTTCGACGCGACCGAGGGCCAGCCGCTGTCGCTGGTCGACGTGCCCGCCGGCCGCGGTTGGATGGGCACCGCCGACTTCGGCAGCCAGGCGAAGCCCGAAGAGACGCCCCTGCGCCGGGTCGATCTCACCGTGCCCTTCCAGGCGGCGGTGTACCCGGTGACGCAGATCCTCTACCTGACCGTCGCCGGCGACGATCCCAGCCGCTTCCCGCACCCGCTGAGCCCGGTCAACCGGGTCAGCTGGTACGACGCCTGCCGCTTCTGCAACGCGCTGTCCGATCTGTGTGGCCTCGAGCGCGCCTATCACATCGAGGACGCCACCGGCCGCGTGGTGTGGCGGCGCAAGGCCGCGGGTTATCGCCTGCCCACCGAGGCCGAGTGGGAGCGCGCGGCGCGCACGGACGCCACCTTCGAGTTCGCGGGCGCCGACGATCTGCGGCAGGTGGGCTGGTACGCCGACAACAGCCGCGGCACCCCCCGGCCGGTCGGCGCGCTGCGGCCCAACCCGCTGGGGCTGTACGACTGCTCGGGCAACGTGTGGGAGTGGTGCCACGACGGCTACGCCGCCGATCAGTACCGGCGCTCCGAGCCGGTCGACCCCGTCGGCCCCGACGACGCGCCCACCAAGGTCATCCGCGGGGGCTCGGCCAGCAACGTCGAGGAGCGCTGCCGGGTGGCCGCGCGGGGCGACGCGCCCCCCGAGGGCGTGGACGTCTTCCTCGGCTTCCGGGTGGTGCGCAACGCCACCGGCTGAGGTGGTCGGGGGCACCCGCCAGGGTGGTCCACGCGCCGCTTGACGACCGCCCCAGCGGGTGGAAAGGTACGCCTGCTCGATTTCGACCAACCGCAGCCACGCGGCTCGCGCCGCGCTCGGCAGCACGCTTCGCAAACCGCCCGCCGGCAGGGGCCGGTCGGGCGAAGGGCTCCCCGGCGCACGCCGGTCAGAGGAGGACGACGATGGCCATCTCGCTGAACAAGGGCGGCAACATCTCGCTGAGCAAGGAGGCGGGCGCCGGCGGCCTGTCCAAGATCATGGTGGGTCTGGGCTGGGACGAGCGCGTCACCGACGGCGCCGACTTCGACCTCGACGCCGTGGCCTTCATCTGCGGCAGCGGCGGGAAGGTGCGCAGCGACGCGGACTTCATCTTCTACAACCAGCTGAAGTCGGCCGACGGCGCCGTCGAGCACATGGGCGACAACACCACGGGCAGCGGCGACGGCGACGACGAGCAGATCCGCCTGACGCTGCCCAAGATGCCGGCCGACGTCGACAAGATCGCCATCTGCGTGACGATCCACGAGGCCGACGCCCGCAACCAGAACTTCGGCATGGTGGCCAACGCGTTCGTGCGCGTGGTCAACGAGCAGGACGGCAAGGAGCTGGCCCGCTACGACCTGTCCGAGGACATGAGCACCGAGACGGCGATGATCTTCGCCGAGGTGTACCGCCGCGGCGACGAGTGGAAGTTCAAGGCGGTCGGCCAGGGCTTCAACGGGGGCCTCGGGCCGCTGGCGCGCAACTTCGGCGTCAACGTCTGAGGCCGCGACCCCGACGCGCGGGCGGCGCCGCGTGCGCCGCCCCGCGGTCCCACCCATCGACCGAGCTGGAGCGCGCCACATGGCAATCAGCCTGAGCAAGGGACAGAAGATCAGCCTGACCAAGGAGGGCGGCTCCGGTCTGAACCGGGTGGCCGTGGGTCTGGGCTGGGGCAAGAAGAAGGGCTTCTTGGGGATGAAGAAGGACGTCGACCTCGACGCCTCGTGCATCCTCTACAGCGGCGGGAAGGAGCCCGTGGACGCGGTCTGGTTCGGCCAGCTGCGCTCGAACGACGGCTCGATCGCCCACACCGGCGACGACCGGGGCGGCGGCGGCTCCGACCAGGATCCCAACGAGGTGATCACGGTCGATCTGCAGAGCGTGCCCACGCAGATCAGCAGCATCATCTTCGTGGTCAACAGCTACAGCGGCGAGACCTTCAAGGGCATCCCCTTCGCCTTCTGCAACGTGGTGGACGCGGCCAGCAACAAGGAGATCGCGCGGTACAACCTGCAGACCGATGGCGGCAGCCACCAGGGCTTCATCATCGCGAAGGTGTACCGGCACGAGGGCGAGTGGAAGTTCCACGCCATCGGCGAGCAGTGCTCGGGCCAGCAGCGCACCATCCGCGACATCGAACCCCAGGCCAGGAACTTCGCGTGATCCGATGAGCACCTTTCAACGCGGCCAGAAATCCAAGCTCGAAGACCTGACGCCGGCCACGAAGATCGAGGTGGGCGTCTCGCTGGGCAACCCGCGCGGCCTCGACATCGACGTCAGCTGCTTCGGCCTCGACGAGGCGGGCAAGCTGTCGGACGACCGCTACTTCATCTTCTACAACCAGCCCAAGTCGCCCTGCGGCGGCGTCGCGATGGAGACGCGCGGCGGCTTCGACAAGATCTTCGACGTCGATCTGTCGCGCCTGCCCGGCAACATCAAGAAGCTGGTGTTCGCGGCCACCATCGACGGCGGCGGCGAGATGTCGCAGATCAGCGGCAGCGAGCTGGTGGTGCTGGCCAACGGCCAGCCGGTGATGACCTTCCCCTTCGACGGATCGATCTTCAGCGCCGAGAAGGCGGTGATGATCGGCGAGATCTACTTCAAGTCGGTGTGGCGCGTGGCGGCCGTGGGCCAGGGCTTCAACGGCGGCTTGCAGGCGCTGCTCGAGAGCTTCGGCGGCGAGGTGGCGGACAAGCCGGCCGCCGCGCCGGCCCGCCCGGCACCCGCGCCCGCGCCGGCCCCCGCGCCGGCGGCGCCCAAGATCAAGCTGGGCAAGGTCACGCTCGACAAGCGCGGCGACAGCCAGAAGATCTCGCTGAAGAAGGGCCCCAGCGCGACCCCGATCCACATCAACCTCAACTGGGATCAGGGCAAGAAGTCGTGGTGGAAGGGGTCCACCAGCGCCGATCTCGACCTCGGCTGCATGTTCGAGATGCAGGACGGCCTGCGCGGCGTCATCCAGCCCCTGGGCAACCGCTTCGGCTCGCGCCACCAGGAGCCCTTCATCCTGCTCGACAAGGACGACCGCTCGGGCGCGTCGACCGACGGCGAGAACATGACCATCTTCCGCCCCGATCTGATCAAGCGGGTGGTCGTGTTCGCGATGATCTACGAGGGCACGGCCAACTTCACGACGGTGAACGGCCGCGTGACGCTGAAGGACAGCGACGGCAACGAGATCACGGTCTTCTGCAACGCGCCCGACTCGCGGTTGACCTTCTGCGCGGTGACTCTGATCGAGAACACCGGAACCGAAATCAAGTTCACGAAGGAGGAGCGGTACTTCCCGTCGCACAAGCAGTGCGACGAGCATTACGGCTTCGGATTTCGCTGGGTCGCCGGCTCCAAGTAGCGCGCCCGTGAAGGTGACCCAGATGCAGGCCGGCCAGCGGCTGCGGCTGAACGAGTCGCAGAAGGTCGAGCTGGCCGTCGAGCGCGAGGGCCGCGACGTCGCCTTCCTGCGCAGCGCGCTGCTGCTGTTCGAGGGCGATCTGGGCGCGGCGCCGCCGGTGGACGTCGTGCACCCCGGCTCGCCGACGGCGGCCGACGGCGCGGTCGAGCTCGCGCCGGGCGGGCTGCGCTATCGCATCGATCTCGCCAGGCTGAAGGGCAAGGCCCAGCGCGTCGTGCTGGTGATGTGGGTGTCCGAGGCCGAGCGCCAGCACGCGCGCGCGCTGTCGGACGCCGAGCGCATGGCCGCCACGCTGTACGACAGCGGCAACGAGAAGGTGGCCACCTTCGCCCCCGACACCGACCGGTACGGGCGCGAGGCGGCGGTCATCCACTGCGAGATCTACGACAAGAGCGGGTGGCGCTTCCGCGCCGACGGCAGCGGCTTCCTGGGCGGCGTCCTGGCGATGGCCAGCCGCCTGGGCATGTCGCAGCAGGAGGCCAACGCGCTCGACGGCCGATCGGGCCCCATGCCCGCGCAGGTCGGCGCCGACGCGGGACCCACCCCGCGCGCGGACGTGCTGCCCGTCTACCTGCCCTCGCGCCACTCGGGCGGGCCCGATCGCGCGGTGCCCAGCGGCCTGCTGGCGTCCGTGGCGCGGGTGCACGTCGTCTCGCACGACGGCCGCCAGTACACCGGCACCGCCTTCGCCATCACGCCGGGCGCCTGCATGGTGACGTGCGAGCACGTCGTCGCCGACGCGGCGCAGGTGTCGGTGGTGTTCCACGACGGCCACAAGCCGCGCCCGTGCAGCGTCATCGCCACCGACGAGGGGCTGGACGTCGCGCTCATCCAGCCGCACGACGCCAACGGCACCGAGCACTGGCTCGACATCGCCGATCCCGAGGGGCCCGCCGACCTCGGCACCGAGGTGGGCCTGCTGGGCTACCCCCTGGGGCACCTGGGCGAAGAGATCAACTACTCGCAGGGCATCATCAACAGCACGCGCAAGTCGCGCGGGCTGCGCCTGTTCCAGATCGACGCGGGCGCCGCGCCCGGCTCGAGCGGCGGGCCGCTGTTCCGGCGGTCGGACGGCGCGGTGCTGGGCGTGCTGGGCGGCGGCCTGCGCGGCGAGGCCATGGGCATGCACGTCAACCTGGCCATCTCGATCGACGCGCTCGCGGCGCTCGGCTGGGTCACGCGCTGAGCCGGCGGGATTGACGCGGCCCACCGGGCTGCGCGACAAGAGCCCCCGGACGACGCGGGGGAACCCCATGAAGGTGTTGGTGACGGGCGGCGCGGGCTTCATCGGCTCGCACCTGGTCGAGGCCCTCGTGGCCCGCGGCGACGCCGTCGTCGTGCTCGACGACTTGTCGACCGGCAAGCGCGCCAACCTGGCCGCCGTGGCCGAGAAGGTCGACCTGCAGGTGGGCTCGGTGGCCGACCGCGCGGCCGTCGACCGCGCCATCGCGGGCTGCGAAGTCGCGTTCCATCAGGCCGCCATCGCGTCGGTGCCCAAGACCATCGAGGCGCCGGTCGAGACCAACGCGGTGAACTTCGGCGGCACGCTCAACGTGCTCGAGGCCGCGCGCGCCGCGGGCACGCGCCGGGTGATCTTCGCCAGCTCGGCCGCGGTGTACGGCGACGAGGCGCCGCTGCCCGTGGCCGAGGACGCGCCGGTGGCCCCGCTGTCGCCCTACGCCATCGAGAAGCTGTGCGCCGAGCACTACGTGCGGGTGTGGGCGCCGCTGTTCGGGCTCGAGACGGTCGCCCTGCGCTACTTCAACGTGTTCGGCCCGCGGCAGGATCCCAAGAGCCCCTACTCGGGCGTCGTGAGCATCTTCGTCGACCGCATCTTGAAGGGCGAGGCGCCGACGATCTTCGGCGACGGCGAGCAGACGCGGGACTTCGTGGCGGTGGCCGACGTCGTGCGCGCCAACCTGGCCGCGGCGACGGTGGACCGCCCCGAGGGCCTGGTGTGCAACGTCGCGCGGGGCGAGGCGACCTCGCTCAACCAGCTGTACGCGACGCTGGCCGATCTGGCCGGCGGCGCCCCCGACGCGCTCTACGGTCCCGCCCGCGCGGGCGACGTGCGCCACTCCCGCGCCGTCGTCGACCGCGCGCGCGACGCCCTCGGCTTCGTCGCGAAGACACCCGTGCGCGACGGCCTGGCCGCCCTGCTCGACTGGGCGCGTTCCACCGCGGGCTGACCTCAGTCCAGGACGTCCGCGCCGCGCAGCGTGATCGTGAAGGTGTCCTCGAGGTCGCCGCGGTCGCTGCGCAGCGAGACGGTCAGGCGCAGGGGCGTGTCGACCACCTCGTTCAGGCGCTCGTAGGCCAACAGGCCGCCCTCTTCGTCCTGCAGCACGAGGCGCGCGCGGGGGTACTCGCAGTAGGCGCCGTCGTCGCGGATGTGCAGCAGCCAGCCCAACGTGACGTGGTGGGCGACGCGCCAGTCGCCCTTGAACAGCGCCAGATCGACGTCCACGTCGTCCGGGTTCAGCGAGCCGTCGGCGCGGATGGACACGGTGACGTGGAAGCCCCCTTGGAAGCCGGCCTCGAGGGGCAGCTCGAGCGGCTCGAGGGGCTGGAACACCTCGCCCTCGCCCAGGGTGAGGCGCGCGGGGCCTTCGCCGCAGGGCGGCGGGCCGAGATCGGGGCTCGCGTCACCGTCGTCGCAGGCGCCGAGCGCCAGCGCGACGCCCAGGGCCAGGGCGGCCGGCCTCAATCGCCCGAGGGCGCCGACGAGCCGGCGCTGCTGCCCGCCGCGTCGCCGCCGCCGCTGCCCCCGCTCGACCCGCCGCCGCTGCTGCGGTCGGTGCCGGTCTTCGAGGACGATCCGTAGCCCTGGGCGTACCAGCCCCCGCCCTTCAGGTGAAAGGCCGTGCGCGACACCATCTTCTCCATCTCGTCGGACGCCCCGCAGTGCTCGCACGCGGCCGGCGGCGGGTCGCTCATCTTCGCCCACACCTCGGTCAGCTCACCGCACGCGCGGCAACGGTACTGGTAGATCGGCATCGGTCGCTCCAGGCGGGTTTCGACGGGTCACCGAGTTAAGCACGGCGGCCCCCTTGTCAACGACCCCCCACCGCAGAACTGGCCCGCGCCCGTGCCACCCCCTACACTGGGTGGCGTTCTCCGAGTGACGAGGTGCAGGTGTCGATCGACTCGTCGAGTGAGCTGGTCGCCCTGACGGCGCCGATCAGCAAGACCCCGCAGCCCCAGATGCTGCCGGCGGGGGCCTACCGGGCCAACCTGTACGTCTACGATCCTTTCGGGCGCATCGACTGGTACGCCCTGGTGCCGCAGAGCTTCGTGGGCGGGCGCTACTTCACCCTCGGCCGGGGCGGCGACTGCGACATCAAGCTCAACGACGGCAGCGTCTCGACCCGCCACGCCTACATCGCCGCGGGCGTGGGCGAGCTGGTGCTGACCGACCTGCAGAGCACGAACGGCACGACGGTCAACGGGCAGCGCGTCGGCGAGGCGGTGCTGCGCCACGGCGACGTCATCCGCGTCGGCGCGACCGACATCCGCTTCCTCTACAGCTACAAGAACAGCCCGGTGCACCTGGTGCTCGACTTCGTCGCGGGCATCAACGCGGGGCGGTCGGTGGCCACCTACGGGTCGTCGACCAACATCGGCCGCCTGAACTGCGCCATCAACCTGCCCGGGCAGAACGTCGCCGCGCAGCACGTGCGCGTGGACGCCTTCGGCCACGAGCTGCTGTTCGTCGTCAACCTGCACAAGAACAACGAGACCTGGCTGAACGGCGCGCCGCTGCAGGGCATCGCCACCGCGCGGCAGGGCGACGTGCTGCAGATCGGCGACCACCAGGTGGTGCTGCGCGTGGTCGACGACGACGCCCTGGCCGACGCCATCCCGCAGGGCGACGGCACGCTGCTGTTGGGCACCGGCGTCGACGGCGCGGCGCCGGTCGCGCAGGTGGGCGCCGCCGATCTCGCCCGGCTCGAGGCGCACCTGCAGGATCTGCCGGCGCTGGCCTCGGCCGTCGAGGACACGGCCGCCGACGGCGAGCCGCGCATGACCGAGCACATCGAGTCGCCCACGTCGCCCTCGGATCGCAGCCACGCGCCCGTGCCGCGGCCCGACGAGGAGGGCGCGTGGGGCCCGCCCGCCACGCCGGCGCCGGCGCCGGCGCCGGCGCGCGCGCCGACGCCCGCGGCCGCGGGCCTCGAGAAGCTGGCCGAGGCGCCGCCGCCCCAGCGCCGCCGCCGAAGCCGCCTGGTGCGCTGGCTGCTGCTGCCCGCCTTCGTCGGCGGCCTGGCCCTGGGCGCCGCGCTGGTGCCGGTGCCGCGCACGCTGACGCTGCAGGGCACCCTCGAGGCGGCGCAGGAGTCGGCCCTGCACCCGCCCGCGCGCGGACGCATCGAGCACCTCTACTTCCGCCCCGGCGACACGGTGGTCGAGGGCGACGTGATCGCCCAGATCCTCGACCTGGGCGTGCAGGCCGAGTTCGATCGGCTGTCGGCGCGCGTCGCCGATCTGCAGGCGCGCACCGAGGAGCGCGTCCGCGTGGTGCCGGTGGGGCCCTCGATCGCGACGGTGCGCGCGCTGCACGCAGCGGAGAGCGAGCAGCGCGCCGCGGCCACCGCCGTCGCCGCGCTGACCGAGGCGTTCAACCGGCGCGAGGTGGCCTTCGACCTGCTCGAGGAGGCCCGCTCGAAGGAGCGGGCGCTGCGCGCCAAGGTGGACGATCTGCGCCAGCAGGTGGCCGCCGAGCGCAACCGCACGCGCATCGAGCGCGAGGGGCCGCCGGACGCGGTCATCGACGATCTGGCCGAGGCGGTCGCGCAGCGCGAAGCCCTCGAGCGCAAGCTGCGCGTGCAGCTGGTGGCCAAGGCGCCCGGCATCCTGGTCGAGGCCGGCCCCGAGGCGCCGCGCACGGGCATGACGGTGCAGCCCGCGGACGCGCTGTTCCGCGTCGTCGACGGTCGCCGGCTGCTGCTGCGGCTGCGCGTGCCCGGCGCCCACCTGGGCGCGCTCGACGAGGCCGAGTCCGGGCGCCTCGAGCCCGAGGGCCAGCCCGAGCGCGCCCGCGACATCGCGCTGGCGCGCCCCGGCGCCGCCGCGGGCCCCGACGGCGCCTTCCCGCTGGTGACCGAGCTCGACAACACCGACGCCATGCTGCGCCCCGGCCAGAAGGTGCGCGTCACCGTCGAGCTGCCCGACATCAGCGCCCTGCGCTGGCTGGTGCAGAAGCTGACCGACTGAGCTCGGCGTCAGATCAAGGCCTTCACGCCGGCCGCCACCAACGCCGCCGTCACCATCCAGCGCACCAGCGGCGCGCCCTTCGCGATGGTCGCCCGGGCGCCCAGCGTGCTGCCCACCAGGCCGCCCACCGCCAGCAGGGCGCCCGCGCGCAGCTCGACCTGGCCGGCGCCGGCGAAGACGGCCACCACGACCACGGTGTAGACGCACACCAGCGCCACCTTCACCGCGTTCGCGCGCACGACGTCCAGCGACAGCGCGCGGCACAACACCAGCAGCATCGGGATGCCCACGCCGGCCTGGAACAGGCCGCCGTACAGGCCCACGGCGAAGAGCGCGGCGTGGCCGCCGAGGCCGGGCGTGCGGTCGGCGTCGTCGGGCTCGGCGGGCGTCAGCCAGCGGGGCTTGGCCACCATCACGACGCCCAGCAGCAGGAAGACGAGGCCGAAGAGGCGCTCGAGGGCGGGCGGCGCGATGCGGGTGGCCAGCGCCGCGCCCCCGACGGCGCCGACCATCGTGCTGGCCAGGGCGCGCGCCGCCGGGCGCCACGGGCGCACGCCCCGGCGGTGGAAGGTGGTGGTGGCGGCGGCGCTCTGGAACAACACGCCGACGCGGTTGGTGCCGTTGGCCACCGCCGCGTCCATGCCGGTCAGCATCAGCAGGGGTAGCGTCAGCGCCGAGCCCGCGCCCGCGATGGTGTTCACGAAGCCGGCCAGCGCGCCGCCGACCAGCAGGAGGACATCGAGCAGACTCAAGCTTCCCCCGGGGCGTCGCCCGGCGGCGGCCGGCTCAGGCGAACACGTAGCGCATCATCAGGATCAGCGAAGCATACTGCCGCGCGGTGGTCACGCGCCCCTCGAGCCGCACGCCGGACACCACGTCGATCTCCTCGTCGGTGATGTGCAGGGCCGCGCGCAGGTCGCCGTCCTCGGTCAGCGCCGCGAGGCCGTCGGGCAGCTCGTCCCGCAGCACCGTGTTGTCGTCGTCCACGTGCAGGAACTCGCGCACCTGGGGGTTGGCCGCCAGGTACAGCTCGCCGCGGTCGACGCCGAGGGCATCGGCCACCTTGCGCACGGTGCGGTCGCTGGGGCGTCGCTCTCCCTTCTCGAGGTAGACGATGTAGTTGGGCTGGCAGCCGATGCGGCCCGCCAGCTCGCTCTGCGTCAGCTTCAGCTCCTTGCGGCGCCGGAGCACGATGTCACCGAAGGTGCGGAACTGCTTCATCTTTCCTTCCCTCCCAAAGGACGGATCCCGCCCCTCGGCGCGGCAGCACCCGGGGGGATCCTTTTCGGTCAGCGGCGCGCCGGCTCGATGGCTCGAAGGGCCACCGGCGCGTGCCATCGCACGGGGGGAAAGATGTCAAACAGGAGATTTAGAAACAAACCTCACTTCTGTTTGATGTTGAATTTTCTAGTGCTTTTGAAGATTCGGCCCCGCGTCACCCCGATCGCCCGGGGTGACCGCGAAGCTCACTCGCTCGGCGCGCGGGGGGCCTCGAGGGCGGGCTCCTCGACGAGGGGGCCCGGGCCGGCCTGGCGCCGCCCCGTGTCGAGCATGAACCAGCAGGCCGCCATCACGGCCACCGCGATGACGACGAACACCTCGACCGACAGGCGAAAGCCGAAGGGCTGCCCCGCCGGGTGGAAGAAGCGCCCGCCGCTGCGGCGACGCACCCGCCGCTGCACCTTGCGCAGGAAGTCGCGCGGCACCGGCTTCGGCGCCAGCGTGTCGAGCAGCGCGCGCCCGCCCCGCGCCTCGTCGAGGGCGCGCGCCAGCTCGGGATCGGCCTCGATGAGCGCGCGCATCTCGTCCTCGCCGACGGCGCCGTCGACCAGGTCGGTGAGGCGCGCCTCGCGAGCCTCGTCCGCGTGCATCATGGTTCACCCTCCAGCGCATCGTAGGCGCGCCGCAGCGCGGCGCGCGCCCGGTGCAGTCGCGACTTGACGGTGCCCTCGGGCAGCCCCGTCACCTCGACCACCTCAGCGTAGCTCAAGCCCTGGATGTCGCGCAGGACCAGCAGGATACGGTGGTCTTCGTCGATGTCGAACAGCGCGCGCTGCACCCGGCTCTCGGCCCGCGCGCCCGCCAGCACCTCGTCGGGCCGCGGCATCGACTCGCTCATCGTCGTGCCCGCGCCGCCGTCCGCCCACGCGCCCTCGGGCACGTCGTCGATGTTGGACTTGCGGCGGTAGTGCCGGCGTCCGAGGTACTTCAGGCGGTTCTTGCACAGGTTCACGGCGATTCGATACAGCCAGGTGCCGACGGCGCTGTCGCCGCGAAACGACGTGATGGCGCCGAAGGCCTTCACGAACACCTCCTGGGCGATGTCCTCGGCCTCGGCCGCGTTGCCCAGCATCCGATAGCAGACGTTGAAGACGCGGCCCTGGTGGGTCAGCACCAGCTCGTTGAAGGCCGCCTCCTCCCGGCGCTTCAGCCGCCGGATGAGCTTCTTCTCGTCCACGCGTTCGCCGCTTTCACCGGGCACCGGGCGCCGCACCTCGCGGGCACCGCTGTTCGGCCGTTTCGACACCGGCCGGCTGGCTTCGTTCCGGCGAAGCGTAGCCGGTGGCGCGCGCGCGGGGAAGGCGGGCCGCGGTGCGGGCGGTTGCACGCGACGGCGCAGGGCGTCGTGCCCCTGGTGCGGCGCGCGGTCGACCGGTACGATGCGAACCTACATGAAACCACCCCAGCCCACGGAGTCACCATGGGCCTGTTCCTGACCCTGCTGCTGAGCCTGCTGACCGGCCCGCGCGTGCTGACCGACGCCGATCTGGCGCCCGTGCCCCTGGGGCCCAAGGGCGATCTCGCGCGCGAGCTGATGTCGCGGGGCAAGTACGGCCCGGCGGCCGACGCGATCACGGCGACGACGCCCGAGGCGCGCTTCCTGCGCGGGGTGCTGCTCGAGGCGGCCAACCGGCACCTCGAGGCGGTGGGCGCGCTCGAGGGGGTGCCCGAGGCGCTGCCGCTGCTGGCGGGCCACGCGCGCACGGCGCGGGCCGAGGCGCTGCTGGCGATGAAGCGGTACGCCGAGGCCGCCGCGGAGGCCGCCGCCGTGCCGCTCGACGATCCGCACGGCAAGCAGGCGCGGCGGGTGCGGGCGCGGGCGCTGCGCGACGCGGGCGATCTGAAGGGCGCGGCGGCGCTGTACGAGGCGATGACCACGAGCCGCAGCCGGCACGACCGGGCGAACGGGCTGCTGGGGCTGGCGCGGGTGAAGCAGGCGATGGGCGACGACCGCAAGGCCGTCGAGCTGCTGCGGACGCTCGACCTGCAGCACCCCGCCGACTGGACCGGGGCGGTGGCGCGCAAAGAGGCCGCGGCGCTGCTGAAGGCCGACAAGAAGCTGGGGGCGATCTGGGAGAAGCGCACGCGGGAAGAGCGGCTGGCGCGGGGCGAGCGGCTGAACGATCGGCACCGCAACGAGGCGGCCGTCGAGGCGCTGACGCCGCTGACCAAGGATCGCAAGCTCGACCGGGCGCAGCAGTGCCGGCAGCGCTACGCGCTGGGCCGGGCGCTGCGCAAGCTGCGGCGGTGGGAAGAGGCGCGGCCCATGCTGCAGCAGGCGGTGAAGGTGTGCGACCGCGCGAAGCACGCGCTGGCGCCGCGCGCGCGCTACCTGGCCGGGCAGGCCGCCGAGCGGCTGGGCCACGAGGACGAGGCGGCGAAGTACTACGCGGCGCAGATGAAGAAGGATCGCGACCACTACCTGGCCGACGACGCGGGCTACTTCATGGTGCTGCACCACCTGCAGGACGACGAGGATCTCGAGAAGGCGAAGAAGGCGGCGACGCGGCTGGTGAAGCAGTTCCCCGACGGCGACATGGTGCCCGAGGCGCTGTTCAAGGTGGCCGTGCAGGCCATGCGCGAGGGCAAGCCCAAGGTGGCGCGGGCGATGCTGGCGCTGGACGCCACGCTGCCGCCGCGCGACCACATCCACCACGACGGCGGCCGCACCGAGTACTGGCTGGCGCGGCTGGACCAGCAGGCGGGGGACGTGAAGGCGGCGACGGCGCGCTACCGCAGCGTGCTCGCGAGCCACCCGCTGAGCTGGTACGCGCTGATGGCCTACAGCCGGCTGCACGAGATCGACGCGAAGGCGGCCGACGCCGCGGCGACCGAGGCGCTGACGGCCGAGGGGATGGGGCCGTCGCTGCCCGCGGCGGACGCGAAGACGTGGCAGATGCCGCTGCCGGCCGACGTGGGGGGCGAGGCGTGGGAGCGGGCGCGGCTGTACGCGCGGCTGGGTTTGGCCAAGGACGCGCGCCGCGCCCTGCGGGCGGCGGGCGCGAAGGGCGATCGGGGCGACCTTCTTTGGCTGGCGGCCTGGGTGCTCGACCGGGCCGGCGCGCACCTGTACAGCCACGACATCTTGCGGCGAAAGCTGTTCACGTACCGGCACTTCGCGCCCGCCAACGGGACGCTGAAGCATTGGAACGTGGCCTTCCCCACGCCCTTCGGCCGGCTGATCGAGGGGGCGGCGAAGGACAGCGGCATCCCGCCCTACTTCATCTGGGGCATCATCCGCGAGGAGAGCGGGTTCAACGCCGGCATCGAGTCGTTCGCCAACGCCGTGGGGCTGATGCAGCTGATCGTGCCGACGGCGAAGCGCATGGCGACCGACGACGACGGCACCATCGACCGCAACACGCTGACCGACGCCGATCTGAACGTGAAGCTGGGCGCGCGGTACCTGGCGCACGTGCAGAGCTACGCGGACGCGGTGCTGCCGCTCTTGCCCGCCGGGTACAACGCGGGCCACGGGGCGCTGAAGCGGTGGCTGGACGATCGCGGCGATCTGCCGCTGGATCTCTTCGTCGAGACCATCCCCTTCGAAGAGGCGCGCGGGTACACCAAGCGGGTGTCGAGCAGCTGGGCGACGTACTGGCACCTGTACGGGCGGGGGAAGAAGGATCCGCCGCTGCCCTACATCGGGCAGGACACGCGGCACTCGGTGGTGGTGGCCAAGGCGAAGAAGGCGGCCGAAGAGGCGAAGAAGGCGGCCGAGGTGGCCGCCGAGGTCGAGGTCGACGAGGACGCGCCGCCGCCCGGCGGCTGAGGCTCAGCGCGCGAGGCGCGCGGCGACCAGCCGGAAGACCTCGCGGCTGAAGCCCATCTCGGCGTGGCCGGCCCGCACCTCGACGTGCTCGACCTGGTTGTCGGGGTTGGGGTCGAAGCACGCCTGCCAGGCCACCACGGCGTCGGCGCGGCTGTAGATCGCGAGCACCGGCACCGGCAGCACCTGCGCGTTGCGGCGGGCGACGCGGGCCTCGATGCGATCGAGATCGGCGCCGCGCGCGCGATACCGGTGGGCCACCATCGTGTACTTGGGGCCGCCGACCACCGGCGTGCCCATCGTGATGACCTGCGCGACCAGGTCGGGGCGGGCGCGGGCGGCCTCCCGAGCCAGGACGCCCCCCAGGCTCCAGCCCAGCACGTGGACCGGCTCGCCACAGGCGGCGGCGACGGCCTCGAGGCGGGCGACGACGCCGGGCAGCAGCTTCTCGACGTCGCCGCGGTTGCGACCCTGCGCCCAGCCGTGGACGCGGTGGCCCAGGCGGCGCAGGGCCTGGCGCATCACCCAGGTGCTGCCGTCGCCGGTCATGAAGCCGGGCACCACCAGCACCGGCACGCCGCGCGGCGGGCGCAGGCGCCGGGCGTCGGCCGCGAAGGCGGGCAACGTCGCGACGCCGCGCAGCAGGCGCGCCAACTCGCCGGGGGCGTTGGGCGTGGGCGGGACGATCGTCAAGGGTGTCCTCCGCGGGCCGCTCAGTTGGTATACCGACCCGGGACGCGCGACCACAACGAGGGTGCCATGCTGCGAGCCATCGACGAGGACCTCTGGGGTGTCGAGCACGATCTGTTCATGCCCGGGGGCATCCACTTCCGCGCGCGGATGACCGTGGTGCGCCTGCCCGACGGCGGGCTGTGGCTGCACTCGCCGGTGCCCATCGACGACGCGCTGGCCGCCGAGCTGGCCGAGCTGGGGCCGGTGAAGCACATCGTGGCGCCCAACAAGGTGCACCACCTGTACTTCGGGCCGGCGGCGGCGCGGTATCCCGAGGCCGAGACGTGGGGCGCGCCGGGGCTGGCGAAGAAGCGCAGCGACCTGCGCTTCGGGCACGTGCTGACCGACGGCGATCCGCCGCCCTGGCGCGAGACGCTGGAGCCGCGGTTCATCGGGGGCATCCCCTTCGTGCACGAGACGGTGTTCTTCCACCACCCGACGCGCACGCTGATCCTGACCGACATGTTCTTCCACATCACCGCGTCGGCCAACCGGCGCAGCCGGTGGTTCTTCAAGCTGCTGCGGGTGTTCGGACGGCCGGGCCAGAGCCCGCTGGTGCGGTGGTCGACCAAGGACAAGACGGCCGCCGGCGCCGCGCTGCGGGGCGTGCTGGACTGGGACATCGCGCGGGCCGTGCCCGCCCACGGCGCGCCGCTCGAGGGGCCGGGGCTGAACCAGCGCCTCGAGGGGCTGTGGAGCTGGCACCTGAGCGCCGCGCCGGCCTTGCCCACCCCCTGAGCGCCGTGGACGAGAACCACCAGGCCGAGCAGTACTTCTTCGACGACGCGACGCTGGACGCGCTGGCCGCGCGCGTGCAGCAGGCCGAGCGTCCGGCGCTGGTGTGCACGCCGCTGTTGGGGCGGCGGCTGTGGGAGGCGCACCGGCGCGCGGTGCCGGTCTTGGACGTCGATCGGCGGTTCGCCGACCTGCCGGGCTTCGTGGAGTACGACCTGCACCGGCCCCGACCGCTGGAAGAGAAGCCCGATCTCATCGTGTGCGATCCGCCCTTCTTCAACATCTCGTTGAGCCGGCTGTTCAAGGCGCTGCGGGTGCTGGCGCACCACGACGTGACGACGGCGCTGATGGTGTTCTACCTGCGGCGGCGCGCGTCGGCGGTCGAGGGGACGTTCGCCGCCTTCGGCTTGCGGGCGACCGACCTGCGGGCGGGCTACCGGACGGTGCAGGACACGGGGCCGGGGCAGCGGAACGAGATCGTGGCGTTCGCGAACTGCCCGGTGCGGTGAGCGGGCCTTTCAGAGGTCCGCGCGGCGCAGGCGCAGGGCGTTGCCGATGACGGACACCGAGCTGAAGCTCATCGCCGCGGCGGCCAGCATCGGGCTGAGCAGGACGCCGAAGACGGGGTACAGGACACCGGCGGCGATGGGCACGCCGAGGGCGTTGTAGCCGAAGGCGAACCAGAGGTTCTGGCGGATGTTCGCCATGGTGGCGCGGGACAGGCGACGGGCGCGGACGATGCCGCGCAGATCGCCCTTCACCAACGTCACGCCGGCGCTCTCCATCGCGACGTCGGTGCCGGTGCCCATGGCGATGCCCACCTCGGCGCGGGCGAGGGCCGGCGCATCGTTGATCCCGTCGCCGGCCATGGCGACCACGCGGCCTTCGCCCTGCAGCTGCGCGATCTTCGAGGCCTTCTCGTCGGGCAGGACGCCCGCCACCACCTCGTCGATGCCCAGCTTCTCGGCCACCGCGCGGGCCGTCGTCTCGTTGTCGCCGGTGAGCATCACCAGGCGTAGCCCCTCGGCGTGGAGCTGCTCGATGGCCTCGGCGGTGCTGTCCTTGATGGGATCGGCGACGCCGAGCAGGCCGGCCAGCGCGCCGTCGATCGCGACGAACATCACGGTCTGGCCCTCGCCGCGCAGCGCGTCTGCGCGCTCCTCGAAGCGCGCGGGCTCGACGTCCTCCTGGGCCATCAGCGCCGCGTTGCCGAGCGCGACGCGGTGGCCGTCGACGCGGCCGACGACGCCCTTGCCGGTCACCGAGTCGAAGTCGTCGGCCTTCGTCAGCGCGATGTCGCGCGCCTCGGCGCCGCGGATGATGGCCTCGGCCAGCGGATGCTCGCTGCCCCGCTCGAGGCTGGCGGCCAGGCGGAGCAGCGTCGACTGATCGAAGCCCTCCGTCACCTCGACCTCGACCAGCGCCGGGCGACCCTCGGTGAGGGTGCCGGTCTTGTCGACCACCAGGGTGTCGACGCCGCGCAGCACCTCGATGGCCTCGGCGTCGCGGAACAGGACGCCCATCGAGGCGCCCTTGCCGGTGGCGACCATGATCGACATGGGCGTGGCCAGGCCGAGCGCGCAGGGGCAGGCGATGATGAGCACGGCGACGGCGTTGATCAGGGCGTAGGCCATGGCCGGCTGGGGGCCGAAGATCGCCCACACGGCGAAGGTGACGAGCGCCGCGCCGATGACCGTGGGCACGAACCACGCGGCGACGACGTCGGCCAACCGCTGGATGGGGGCGCGGCTGCGCTGGGCGTCGGCCACCATCTGCACGATGCGCGACAGCAGCGTGTCGGCGCCCACCTTCTCGGCCCGGATCAGCAACCCGCCGTTGCCGTTGAGCGTGGCGCCGATGACGTCGTCGCCTTCGCCCTTCTCCACCGGCACCGGCTCGCCGGTCACCATCGACTCGTCGACGTTCGAGCGGCCCTCGAGCACGACCGCGTCCACGGGGATCTTCTCGCCGGGGCGCACGCGCAGGTGATCGCCGGGCTGCACCTGATCGAGGGGCACGTCTTCCTCGGTGCCGTCGTCGTGGATGCGCCGGGCGCTCTTCGCCGCCATGCCCAACAGCCGCTGGATGGCCTGGCCCGTCTGGCTGCGCGCGCGCAGCTCGAGCACCTGCCCGACCAGCACCAGGGCGACGATGACCGTCGCCGCCTCGAAGTACACCGCGACCTGGCCGCCCTCGCCGCGGAACGAGGGCGGGAACAGGCCGGGCGCCACCGTCGCGACGACGCTGTAGACGAAGGCGACGCTGACGCCCAGGCCGATGAGCGTGAACATGTTGGGGCTCTTGTTCACCACCGAGCGCCAGGCGCGGACGAAGAAGGGCCACGCGGCCCACAGCACCACCGGCGCGGCGAGGGCCATCTCGACGAAGGGGCGGACGCGCCCGGGCAGGAGCGACGAGACGGGGCGGCCGGGCAGCATGTCGCCCATGGCGATGAGGACGACCGGGATGGCCAGGCCGGCGGCGACCCACAGGCGACGGGTCATGTCGCGCAGCTCGGGGTTCTCGCCGGGCTCTTCGAGCGTGGCGGTCTTGGGCTCGAGCGCCATGCCGCACTTCGGGCAGTCGCCGGGGCCCTCCTGCTCGACCTCGGGGTGCATCGGGCAGGTGTAGATCGTGCCGGGGGGCGCGTCCGGCTCCGGCGGGGCGTCGTCGGGGTTCAGGTAACGATCGGGATCGTCCTCGAACTTCTGGCGGCAGCGGGCGGAGCAGAAGTGGAAGGTGTCGCCGTCGTGGTCGAGCTGGTGCGGGCCGTCGGGATCGACGGTCATGCCGCAGACGGGGTCGGTGGGCGCGTCGCGCGCGTCCTCGCGGGGCTCATCCGGGTGCGGATGGGCGTGCGCACCGTGGCAGCAGGCGGAGCCGGCCCCGGCGTGGGTAGTGTCGGTGTGACCGTGGGCCATCGTGATTCTCCTTCGGGCCGCGAGGCGGCCGCGCGGCTCAGCCGCAGTGCTTCTCGAAGACTCGGATCAGCTCGGCGATCTTGGCGTCGCGGTCTTGGGCGTCGGCGCTGTCGAAGGCACCGGCGACGCAGGTGCGGATGTGGGACTCGAGGAGCAGGGTGCCCACCTTCGCGAGCGCCGCGCGGGCGGCGGCGACCTGCATCAGGATGTCGACGCAGTAGCGGTCGGTCTCGACCATGCGCTGAATGCCGGCCACCTGGCCGGCGATGCGCTTGAGGCGGGCTTCGGCGGAGGACTTGGTTTCGGCGGTCATCAATTGGGCGGCTCCGGGTTCGGCTCTTCCGCGCAATGGATACCCCTACCCGGGTATAGGTTTCATTGTTGGTTCGTTCGGAGGCGCGCGGCGAGGCGCGCCGCGCTGGCGCGGGCGGGGGCGGGGGCCGCGTCGTTTTCGTGCAACACGGCGCCCGTTTGTCCGATACCCCCCAATGGGTGGGTGGGGGTTAGGGATGGCGAGGCGGCGTGGGCGGCGGGCGGCGGGCGGCGGGCGGCGCGGTCCCCCGATGTCCTACCGTGCCGCCGCCCCCGCCGGCGGCTCCAGGTACTTCCGTGGCACGCGCGCCTCGCGGGCGTCGCGCTTCGGGCGCCGCGACCTGCGCTGCGTCTTCTCGAGCTGCCGCGTCAGCATCGCCCGCGCGTCGTCGCCGTCCAGCCCGCGCTCACCGTTCTCGGCGTGATCGGCCAGCGCGTCCTCGAGGTGCGCGACCCGGCGGAGCAGCGCGAGCGTGCGCGCCCCCCTGCCCCGCTCTCTCCGCGCCTCACCGCCGCGGCGCGCGCAGATCACCCGGCGTCACCTTCTGCGCCGCGACCGACCGCTCGAGCGCGCTCAGCTCGCGCCGCGCCTTGCCCAGCTGGCGGTGCAGCAGCGCGTCCTTGTCCGCGCGCGCCCGGGCGTTGCCGCCGCTGCGCGCGTTGACCTGCACCGCGCGCTGCAGCCGCGCGATGTCGCGCCGCAGCGTCCGCGCGCAGGCGCGCTCACCGCGCGGGCGAGCGCAGGCTGGGCCGCGACCGGACGGCCGGCCTGCGCTTTGGGCGGGCCCAGGGGCGCTTCGCCGGCACCTCGCGGGCCGGCTGAGCCGCGCGCGCCGGCGGCCGCCCACCCAGGGCGCCGTCGATGGCCGCCCGATCGAAGCCGACGCCCTTGCGCCCCTGGATGATCCAGAACGGGATGCCGCCCGTGCCGCCCGCGGCCTTCATCGCCTGCAGGTTGGCCGGCACCTGGGTGTCCCGCCAGGTGTAGGGGATGCCCTTCAGCGAAAGGTAGGCGCGCATCATGCGGCAGTTGCGGCACCAGTCGGCGCCGTACACCGTGACGTCCTGCGCCGCCGCCGGCGCCGCCAGCAGCAGCCCGAAGGCCAGCGCCCCCCAAGAGACCCATCGAAGCATCGTGTTGCCCTCGCCCGAACGTCGTCAGCATGGCCAAGGGCCGCGGCGGTTGCAAGGCGCTGCGTCCCCGGTCCCCCCGGGCGCGCACGCGCGCGCGCCGCGTTCAAGGGGCCCGGCTCGTCAGCGAGCCGCTCGGCGACGCGTCGGTGGCAAGCGAGGCAGCGAAAGGCCGGTCGACGGCGCGGATCCGTCCCCGCTCACAGCGGCCGCGTCAGCAGCTCCAGCCCCTGCACGTTGGGGCTCTGCGTGTTGTCGTAGAAGAAGTGCTGAATCCACACCTCGGGGCCCACCACCCGCGCCTTGGCGTAGAAGCCGAAGGCCCCGCGGTAGGTGGCCTCTTCACCCCGGATCACCGACCACGTCCAGCTGCCCTCGCCGTCCGGCCCCGCGTCCAGGCGCCGCGCCAGCACCAGATCCTGGCTGGTGCTGTCCTGGTACACGATCAGCGGCTGCCCGTTCGTGTCGAACCGGATGCTGCAGTCCTCGCCCACCACGTGCACGCTGTGCTCGCGATCGTCGAAGCCCACCCGCACCCCGTCGTCGACCCACTCCCACCGCCCCAGCTCGGGCGACAGGTAGTACAGCGAGTCGGTCAGCCCGTCCTGCAGGCACAGGTGGCTGTTGCCCTCGGCGTCGATCACCAGGTCGACGTTCGTGCCCATGTCGCGGTCGCGCTCCGGGTGGCCCCAGCCGCCCAGCTGCTCGGGCGCGCTGAACCCCGCGTCCTCGAGCCGGCTCCACCACAGGCTCGCGTTCGTCCGGTCGTACCAGGCCACCACCGGGTTGCCGGCGCCGTCGCGCGTCTGGCTGGTGTGCAGCCCGGTCCCCTCGGGGTAGCTGCCCGTCTCGGGATCCCGCGCGGGCAGCGCCACGCTCTGCAGCACGAAGGGCGCGTTCCAGTCGGCGGGCGCCGCGGGCGCCGCGTTCTTGGCCAGGACGTACCGCACCTGGCTGACGAAGCCCTCGCCCTCCTCGAGGCTCTCGACGCGGTACGCGATGCCCGGCACGCCCCGCGCGTCCACGCTGATGCTGGTCCACCGCCCGGCGCCGCCGGCGTCGTCCAGCGTGATCGTCGTCCAGTCGTAGCCGCCGTCGCCGTCCTTCACCCCGTGCGCATACTTCAGCGCCTCGTTGTCGACGTCCTGGTAGGCCACGTGCAGCGCGCCGTCGGGCCCCGCGGCGATGCTGGTGTACCGCCCGACGTCCTCGCCGCGATCCTTGATGCCGCCGCGCGGCCCGCTGGGCGCGCCCTCGATGTCGCCGTCGGCCGGCACGCCGTCCACCCACGTGAAGCGAAAGCCCTCGACGCTGTCGTAGCGCCCCACCACCAGATCGCCGTTGGTGTCGTCGTAGGCGCTCGACCAGGCCACCCCGTCCACCACGACGAAGTCGCTGAACCGCCCGATCTTGCCCAGCGGCAGCGGATCGATCTCGACGCAGCTGCACTCGACGTCGGTGCGCACGCAGCGCTCCTCGTCCACGCGCCCCTCCTGCGTCACCGCCAGCTCGTACCCGGGCTCGCAGTTCATCGCCGCGCACGCGGGCGGCGCCGTCTCGCACGCGTTGCGCGCGAGGCAGCAGTACTCACCCTCGCCGCAGCCGCCGGCGCAGAAGGGCTCGCACTCGCAGACGCCCATGTTGTTGCACACGGCGTTGCCGCTCTCGCAGGTCATCGCGTCGCACAGCGTGGCGTCGTCGAGGCAGGTCAGCAGCACGCACACGCCGTCGCTCTCGCGGCACACCTGGTTGGGCGCGCAGGCCTGATCGCCGTCGCAGCCCCCGCCGGGCATCGCGTCGGGCGTCCCGGCGTCGGTGGCCCCGCCGTTGCCGTCCTTGCCCTTGCTGCTGTCGTCGCAGGCCACCAGCGCCAGCGCCGCCAGCGCCAGCAGCGTCAGCGTCAGCCCGCGGCCACCCCGCCGACGCCCCAGGCCCAGCAGCAGCAGCGGCAGCGCGGCCCACCACAGCGGCGAGGGCGCCTGGCCCCGGCCCACGTCGCAGCCCCCGCAGCCCCCGCCGTCCCCCCCGGCGTCGGGCGGCAGCCGCCCGATCAGCTCGTCGGTGCGCACGTCCAGCGCCGCGGTGGCCACGTTGCCCACCTCGTCGAGCGCCTGCACCTCGACGCGCTGCGCGTCGCCCAGCGTCACCGTCCGCCCGTCGAGGTCCTGCCACGCGCCCCCATCGAACCGCACCTGCAGCCGCAGCGCCTCGTCGGGGCTGACCAGATCGCGCACCGCCACCTCGGCCACCCGCCCCGCCTGCGTCACCGTCAGCTCGGGCGGCAGCGCGTCGATGATCACCTCGGCCTCGGCCGGCGTCAGATCGAGCGTCCGGTAGTCGTCCGCCCGCCGCGCCTGCACCTGAATCCGGTGCCGCCCCTGCAGGAACAGCGCGGGGCTGCGGATGTCGATGGCGCGCGCCTTCGTGAACAGGCTCCACGAGTGATCATCCACCCGCCACGCGTACTCCATCTCGGCGCCGTCGTCGGTGCCGTCCCAGGCGTCCATCGCCACCTTGACGAAGGGCCGCCGCCACGCGCGCGGCTCGTCGGCGATCATCTGCTCGGCCGGCGGCGTGTAGACGTCCAGCACCTCGAAGTCGGTGTCCACGCTGAAGCCGGCCCCCTCGCCCATGCCATCGGCCGGCGCGCGGCGCAGGTTGGCGAACAGCCCGATCGCCGTGTTGCCGTCGATGCCGGTCAGCGCGTGATCCTGCACGTTCAGCTGATAGCCCATGATGTCGGGCAGCTCGATCGGGTCGGTCAGGCTCTCGGTGGCCAGGTTCAGCGCGCCGCCCAAGAGCGAGGGCAGCAGCGCCAAGAGGCCGTTCACGTTGCCGCCGACGATCTCGGCGTTGACGCCCTCGAGGTTGCGCAGCGCCCCCGACAGATCACCCAGGATGATGCGCACCCCGTTGTCGGGCGTGAAGGCCGCGCCGATGGGCACCACCACGTCGGCCTTCAGCGTGAACGCCCGCACCCACCGGTCGTTGATGTACGCGTGGAAGTCCAGGTGCAGGTTCGGGATCTCGAGCGTGATCAGCGGATCGTCCAGCACCAGCTGCCCCTCGTCGTCGGGGTCCGGCATGGTGGTGTTCGCGCCGATCGTCGCGATCGGCACCTCCTGCGGCGACAACGTGATGGCCAGCGCCGGGTTGCGCCCCTCGAGCAGCGCGCGCAGCCCGGGCACGGCCGCGCCGATGATGTTCGCGTTCAGCGCGTCGATGGTGTCGCTGGTGATCGCCAGGCACAGCGTGCCGCTGTTGAAGACGGCCCAGAAGGCGTGGTCGAGAATGGTCTGCGTGATGCCGATGCCCACCTCGTACTCGCGCCCCAGCGGATCGATGTTGCCGCGCAGCGACTCCAGGCGCGGCGGCTCGATCTGCGGATCCGGCCGCGGGCGCCGCGGCACGCAGCGGTTCTTCTCGCTGTCGGCGCCGGCGATCATGCCCACCGACAGGCCGCCGCCGGCGACCTCGACGTAGCTGCCCGGCGTCGCCAGGTAGCGCAGCCGCGCCTCGAGGCCGGGCGAGAAGCCCGACAGCAGATCGCCCAGGTCGAACTGCCCCTCGATGCCCAACGGCGCGGGGATGCACGCGCCCTCGAGCATGCAGCGCCCGCCCTCGCAGCGGCTGCCCCCCTCGACGGGGCAGTCGGCGTCGTCCACGCAGCTGCGGCAGGTGAAGTCCTCGACGAAGCCCGACACCAGATCGACGATCGGCCCCTCGACGAACCCGCCGATGGTGTCGAGCAGGAAGTCGCCGATGAACGGGAAGTTGATGACCGCGTCGATGGCGTCGCACAGGAAGCTGAGGCCGCCGCCGTTGCCCTGCAGCCGGATGTTCAGGTCGCTGAGCATGTAGTTGGGATCCGCGAGCGTGAAGGTCAGATCGCGGGTGGGATCGGGCGTCGACAGCAGCAGGTCGATGCCGACCGGGAAGCCCGGGCCGTCGATGGCCAGGCGACAGTCCACGACCGGGTCGGCGGCGATGTCGAAGCGGGCCGACAGCTGCTCGAAGGTGACGGTGGCGCGCAGCCGGTCGGGCTCGACGGCCTGCAGATCGACCCCGCCGATGCCGATGTTGATGTTGCAGCCGTTCCCGCCGCTGCCGTCCGCGCACATCTCGGCCTGGCAGTAGCTCCACTCGACCAGACCCACGAGATCACCCGCGTCGCCGGGCAGGCAGAAGCTCAGCCCCCCTTCGGGCAGCACCGTCGCCAGGATGGGCTCGAGGTTCTCTTCGAGGAAGGTCAGCCCGTTCGACGTCAGCCGCACCTGCACCGCGCTGTGCACGCGATCCTTGTCGGGGAACGGCTCGCCCTCCTGCTCGCAGCCCGAGCAGCCCGAAGACTGCCCGCAGGCCACCAGCGTCATCAGAACGAACACCGAGCGCAGGTACACCACCCACGCCCGCCCCTTGCCGGCACGCTGTCGCATCTGAGGCCTCCCCACCGAGTGCATCAACGTAGGGCGCCGCGCCAGCGGCGGTCAAGCAAGCGGTGGACCACGGGCGCCCCCGCGCGAAGTTGCCGCACGGGCCCGGCACCCATACAATCGCGCGGACCGGCTCACCCCGCTCACGACGGCGGATCACGCGTGCAAGAAGGCTCTCGATTCGGCCCCTACCAGATCCTCAAGCGGATCGCCTATGGCGGCATGGCCGAGATCCACCTGGCCAAGACCACCGGCATCGGTGGCTTCGAGAAGCTGCTCGCGCTGAAGGTGATCCACCCGAAGTTCTCGGAGGATCAAGAGTTCATCGACATGCTGATCGACGAGGCGAAGATCGCCGTTCAGCTGTCGCACGTGAACGTCGGCCAGATCTTCGACCTCGGGCGCATCGACGACACCTACTACATCGCGATGGAGTTCATCGACGGCAAGGACCTCTACCAGCTGCTGGTCCGCTGCTCGGAGCTCGACATCGACATCCCCTTCGACGTCATCGCCTACATCGGGCTCGAGACGGCGGCCGGGCTGCAGTACGCGCACACGAAGTCGGACAACTACGGGCGCCCCCTCGACCTCATCCACCGGGACATCAGCCCGCAGAACATCCTCATCTCGTACGACGGCGAGGTGAAGATCGTCGACTTCGGCATCGCCAAGGCCAGCCAGCGCAGCCGCGAGACCGAGAGCGGCGTCATCAAGGGCAAGTTCTTCTACATGTCGCCCGAGCAGGCCTGGGGCGACCAGATCGACGCGCGCACGGACATCTTCAGCACGGGCATCTGCCTGTACGAGATGATCACCGGCGAGATGCTCTACAACGAGGAGAAGGCCCTCGTCCTGCTCGACCGGGTGCGCAAGGCCGAGATCCCGCCGATGCGCAAGAAGCGGCCGGACCTGCCGCCGGCGCTCGAGCAGGTGGTGCTGAAGGCGCTGGCCCGCGAGCGCGAGCACCGCTACGCCTCGGCGGGCGCCCTGCAGGGCGCGCTGTCGGGCTTCCTGTACGGCAACTGGCCCAGCTTCAGCCGCCGCCGCGTGGCCGAGTTCATGCTGCAGGTGTTCGGCGATCAGCGCTTCGTGCTGCCCCTGCCGCCCACGCGCGACGAGGACAAGAGCGGCCTGATGGCCGTCGCCGACTTCGATCCCATGGCGGGCAAGTCGGTCATCTTCGACCTGCGCAGCCTGGATCAGACGCCGGCGGCCCGCCCGCAGGCCCCGCGCGGTCCGGCGCCGCGGCCGCCTGCGCCGGCGCCCTCGCCCGCGGTGGCCGACTTCGACGACGAGGATCGCACCGTGGCCGGCATCGTCGAGGCGCAGCCGCTGCCCCGCGCCGTGCCCGCCCACCTCGACGACGACGAGGAAGAGGAAGAGCGCACCATCACCGAGGCGGTGTGGGCCGCCGCGGGGGGCGATCTGCTGCCCCCCGTCGAGGAGGAGGACGAGGATCGCACCGCCGTCATCGACATGGACGCGGTGCGCATGGCGACGGAGGAGGCGGCCGACACCCCGGCGCCGCCGGAGCCCGAGCAGCCGACCTCGCTGTTCTCGCGCAGCGGCGCCCAGCCCGAGCGGCTGAACCGCCCGGTGCAGCCGGCCGCCGGGCCCAGCGCCCCGCCGCGCCCCGTGTCGGCCCCGCCCAAGCCGCCGCCACCTCAGCCGGCCGCGCCGCCCGGCCCCACGCCCTTCGCGCCCCCCGCGCCGGCGCCCGCGCCCGCGCCGGCCCCAGCGCCCCGCCCGGCGCCGGCCCCCGCGCCGATGCCCGCGGCCGCCGCCCCGCGCCCCGCCCCACCCCGCGCGTCCGCCCCAACAACCGCGCCGACGAGGCCGGCCGCCCCACGTTGCACGTGGGCAGCGCGCTGAAGCCCACGCGGCCCAACCCGCTGCGCCGCCTGCTGACGCCCACCGGCATCACCGTGCTGGGGCTGCTGGCGCTGCTGACCTTCGCGGGCATCAAGTTCCTGCCGACGTTGCTGGCCGAGGCCCAGCCGAAGAAGGCCACGCTGGTGGTCGAGTCGGTGCCGCCCGGCGCCGACGTCGCCCTCGACGGGCAGTCGACCGGCCAGCAGACCGAGGCGCGCATCGAGGGGCTGCTGGCGGGATCGACGCACAAGGTGTCGTTGACGCTGGCGGGCTACGAGCCGCGCACCGAGACGGTGGAGATCACGCCGGAAGAGCTGAAGCAGGGCGAGGAGATCCGGCGCCGCATCTTCCTGCACAAGGCGCGCGGCCGGCTGAAGATCACCAGCGATCCCATCCGCGCCGAGGTGTACCTGAACGGCAAGTACATCGGCGACACCCCGCTGGACCGCGACGGCCTGGATCGCGAGAAGAACGAGATCCAGCTCCTGCTGCGCAAAGAGGGCTTCCGCGAGACGCGCGAGGTGCTCACCTGGGGTGAAGAGACGGTGATCGAACATCACTTCGCGATGACTCCCCGCGGGGGCTGAGCCCGCCCACGACGCCCCCGCCCCCCACCCGCGGTTTGCCCCGCGCGCGCCGCATCTGGCATAAGCGCCCATCGCTGTAGCGGATTCTGGGGAGAAGACCATGCGACGTCTGTTGGGGCTGGCGGTGGTGGCCGCGGCCTTCGTGGGGTGTGCCGACGATGGTGGGTCGGCCAAGCCGGGGGTGCGGTTCGACATGGGCGTCGACGGCGCCGGCGGCATGGGCGGCGGCGGCGGGCCGGGCACGTGCATCGACAACGACCGCGACGGCTACGGCGAGGGCGCCGACTGCGCCGGGCCCGACTGCGACGACACCGACAACACGGTGCACGGCGGCGCGGCCGAGGTGTGCGACGGCCGGGACAACGACTGCAACGGCGCCATCGACGACAACATCTTCGGGCCCGACTGCTCGTTGGCGCGCGGCGTGTGCGCGGGCGCGCGCCAGAAGTGCGTCGACGGCGCGTGGGCGATGTGCAGCGGCGTCGCCAGCTACGGCGCGACGTACGAGGCCGACGAGATGGGCTGCGACGCCCTCGACAACGACTGCGACGGGCGCGTCGACGAGGGCTGCCCCTGCGCGCCCGGGTCGACCCAGCCCTGCGGCAGCGCCGAGGGTGAGTGCCAGCAGGGCGTGCAGTCCTGCGTCGACGGGCAGTGGGGCGCGTGCGCGAACGAGGTCGTGCCCGCCGACGAGATCTGCGACGGCCGCGACAACGACTGCGACGGCACCATCGACGAGGGCGTCGCCGAGAACGCGCCCAACTGCGCGCTGGCCGACGGCGTGTGCGCCGGCGCGCGCAAGATCTGCAACGGCGCCGCCGGCTGGAGCACCTGCGGCGCGGCCGAGTACGGCGAGCGCTGGGTGGCCGACGAGGGCGCCGAGCACTGCGACGGCATCGACAACGACTGCGACGGCCTGGTGGACGAGGGCTGCGAGTGCGACGAGGGCGCGATGCAGGCGTGCGGCAGCGACGTCGGCGTCTGCGCGCCGGGCACGCAGACCTGCGTGAACGGCCGCTTCGGCGAGTGCCGCGGGGCGGTCGAGCCGCGCGACGAGACCTGCGACGGCCGCGACAACGACTGCGACGGCTCGATGGACGAGGGGCTGACCGCGCCGGCCTGCGCGCGCCAGCTGGGCGTCTGCGCCGGCTCGACGCAGGCCTGCGCCGGGCCCCAGGGCTGGGCGATGTGCAACCCGGCGCGCTACGCCGCGCACGACGAGCGCTTCGTCGAGGACGAGACCGACGCGCACTGCGACGGGCTGGACAACGACTGCGACGGGGTGATCGACGAGGGCTGCCAGTGCGCCGACGGGGCGACGCAGCCCTGCGGCGACAACGTCGGGCAGTGCACCCAGGGCGAGCAGACCTGTGAGGGCGGGCGCTGGGGCGCGTGCAGCGGTCAGGGGCCGTCGTCCGAGACCTGCGACGGGGTCGACAACGACTGCGACGGCGCCACCGACGAGGGCGTGACCGGGCCGGCCTGCGCGCTGACCGAGGGCCTGTGCGCCACCGCGACGCAGCGCTGCGTCGACGGCGCGTTCCAGCCCTGCGGCGCCGAGGAGTACGGCCCGCTGTACCAGGCCAACGAGACCTTCTGCGACGAGCGCGACAACGACTGCGACGGCACCACCGACGAGACCTGCCAGTGCGTCGACAACCAGCAGCAGCGCTGCGGCAGCGACGTCGGCGCGTGCACCCGCGGCACCCAGACCTGCATCGGCGGGCGCTGGGGCGCCTGCGAGGGGCAGATCGAGCCGGCCGCCGAGCTGTGCGACGGGCTGGACAACGACTGCGACGAGGATCTGGACGAGGATCTCGTGCCGCCGCCCTGCCCGCTGCAGGTGGGCGTGTGCGCCGGCGCGGTGCAGCGCTGCGGCGGCGTCGGTGGCTTCGTCGAGGCCTGCGGCGGCGAGGAGTACGGCGAGCTGTACGTCGCCGACGAGACCGACGCGCACTGCGACGGCCGCGACAACGACTGCGACGGCATGATCGACGAGAACTGCGAGTGCCAGCCCGACGGCGAGCGCCCGGTGTGCGGCAGCGCGGTGGGCGAGTGCCAGACCGGCCTGCTGGTGTGCGTCAACGGCACCTTCGGCGAGTGCGAGGGCGAGGTCGCCGCCGCCGCCGAGGTGTGCGACGGCCTCGACAACGACTGCGATGGCGACGTCGACGACAACCTGCAGGGGCCGCTGTGCGCCAACCAGGTGGGCGTGTGCGCCGGCAGCCGCAAGCAGTGCGCCGGCGAGCTGGGCTACGCCGACTGCGTGAACGCCGAGGAGTACGGGCCCTTCTGGCGCGCGAACGAGACCGACGCGGACTGCGACGGTCGCGACAACGACTGCGACGGCCTGTTCGACGAGGCCTGCCCCTTCCCCGAGGTGGTCATCAGCGAGGTGCAGTACGACGGCCCGGGCCGCGACGGCCCGACCGAGTTCATCGAGCTGGCCGGCCCCCCGGGCACCTGGCTGTCGGGTTTGGTGATCGAGGGCGTCAACGGCAACGGCGGCGAGCCCTACGCCAGCATCGTGCTGCCGCGCGTGCAGATGCCCTTCAACGGCTACTACCTGATCGTCAGCGACGACGCGACGGACACCCTGCGCGACATCGCCGATCTGGTGCACCCCGCCGCCGACCTGCAGAACGGGCCGGACAGCGTGCGCTTGAACTGGAACGAGCTGACCATCGACGCCCTGGCCTACGGCGACTTCGGCGAGGGCGACGTGGCCGCTGGCGAGGGCACGCCGTCGCCCGGCGCGAGCGAGACCAGCCTCAGCCGCGACGCGATGAACACCGACACCGACGACAACGCGACGGACTTCCGGCCCGCCACCGAGCGGATGGCGATGGTGCCGACGCCGGGCGGCGATCCGCTGCCCCGCGTGCACCTGGCCCTGCGCTGGGATCTGGACGACACCGACTTCGACCTGCACTTCATCCGGCCCGGCGGCACCTACGCGACCGACGACGACGTCTACTTCGCCAACCGCCGCGCCGCGTGGCCCGACCACCCCGAGGGCGACCCCCGGCTGGACCGCGACGACACCGATGGCCTCGGCCCGGAGTTCATCGACTACCAGCGCCCGCAGCCGGGCCGCTACCTGGTGGTGGTGGAGTTCTGGTCGGCCCGCTTCGGCGAGGACGGCCTGCGCTCGACCGCGACGGTGGGCATCTTCGTCGACGACCAGGAGGCCCTGACGATCAGCGCCCCGATGAGCGCCGACAACCCCTACTGGGCCGTCGCCGAGGTCATCGTCGACGACGCCGGCGCCGTCCGCGTCGCCGAGCGCGACGAGTTCTCGATGGAGCCCATCGACAACGTCGCGCCCTGACCACGGCCCCTACGGGGACCAACGCACGCCGAGCCCGCCGCCCAGCGCCGTGTCGGTGGCGCGGGCGGCGTCGTAGCCGGCGGGGGGATCGCGCGTCACCGAGTCCTGGTGCGTGCCGCCGCCGGTGATGTCGGTGGTGAGCGCGGTGTAGAAGCCGCTGCCCACCACCGCCCAGGCCGGCGTCAGGCGCCAGGCCACCTCGCCCGACACCGTCGCGCCGTCGCTCGAGGCGTCCCCGCCGTCCTGCGGGCTCTGGTCGATCGACAGGGGCAGCACCACGCCGCCGCGCACGGTCAGATCGACGGGCCCGATCGTGTAGCCGGCGGCGCCGCCGGCCCCAATCCCGACGTACAGGTAGTCGAGGAAGATGGCGAAGGGCTGCGTGGCCTGGAAGGCGGTCCGCAGCACGTGCGCGCCGGCGTAGGCGCCGATCCAGCCGTCGAGGATCGGGTAGCGGCCGACGACGTCCAGCGCGCCCTCCTGCGCGTCGACCGCCATCGTCACCGGATCGTCGAAGCCGAAGTTCGGGTTGGCGGGCACGGTGGCGTCGGCGAAGCGCAGATCGCGAAAGACGCCGCGCACCGCCAGGTAGCGCAGGGGCGCCCAGTCGACGGCCAGCTCGACGCCGTAGGCCGCGGGGGCCGCGCTCAGATCGCGCAGGGCCGAGCCCTGGCCGATGTTGCTCTTGAACGTGCGCTCGAGCCCCGCGGCCAGCAGGCTCAGGCGCACCGCCGGCGCGGGCAGCCCGCCGCCCCGGTCGGGCGCCGCCTCGGCCGCGTCGTCGGCGATGTCGCCCGCGCCCTCGCCGCTGCCCATGGGCCGCCCGTCCGGCGACAGGCGCCGCCCGTGCTCGTCGTAGCGGTAGTTCGTCTCGCGCCGGTCGCGCCCCGCGTCGACCGGCGCGGCGACGCCCCCCTCGCCCAGCTCGACGAAGCGCGTGCGCACCCAGCCGCGCAGGCCGCCGCTCTCGATCTCCATCCAGCCGCCCGTCTCGTCGCGCTGCAGCACCTGCACCCGATCGCCCTGGTACACGCGCCCGCGGCTGACGTAGGCCGCGCCGGGCCCGGCGTTGACCTCGGCGTAGTCGACCAGGATGGTGCCCGGCCGCGCGCCGCCCGCCGCCGCGCGCGGGGCGTCGAGGGGCAGGGGCGAGGGCTCGTCGGCGTCGTCGGGCTGGGCCGCGGCCGGCGCCGCCGAGAGGGCCGCGAGGGCCGCGCTGATCAGGATCTCGAGGCGTCGCATCGGCTCACGCTAAGGCCACCCGGGGCCCCCTGTCGATGCCGGCGTCAGGGCGTCGGCCGCCGCACGTCCAGCGTGGCCCTGAAGCGCTGCAGCGCCTCGACCATCGCCGCCGCCTTCGCGGGCTCCTCGCCGTACAGATCGGTCGACTCGGCGGGATCCGCCTCGAGGTCGAACAGCTGATAGCGATCGCCCTCGCCGGTGTAGCTCAGCTTCCACGGCCAGTCGTAGTAGACGCGCCGCTCGGGGTTGTGCGGCCCGAGCGGCATCTCGGCGTAGATCGGCCGTGCCTCCATCGGCGCGCCGGCGATCAGCGGCAGCAGCGAGACCCCGCGGGGCGCCATGCGATCCCACGCCGGGCTGTCGGCCCCCAGCCCCGCCAGCGTCAGGAACGTGGGCACGACGTCCAGCAGCGTCACCGGCGTGTCGATCCGCTTGCCCTCGACGCCGGGGATGCGCAGCACGAAGGGCACCCGCAGCTGGTGCTCGTGCATGCCGAAGCCGTGGTGGTCGTAGCCGTGCTCGCCGAAGGCCTCGCCGTGATCGCTGGTCAAGAGCACCACCGTCCGATCCCAGTCGTCGCGCGCCCGCAGCGCCGAGAACAGCGGACCCAGCCACAGATCGACGTAGCGGATCTCGTGGTCGTAGCGGTCGATCGCCAGCTCGCCGAACGTCGGCACGCCCTCGTGGGTGATGTAGTTCTTGTGCGGATCGAGCAGGTGCAGCCACAGGTGGTAGGGCGCCTCGCCGTCCGCCGGCACCTCGTCGAGCTGGGCGAGCGCGGCCTCGACCACCGGGCGCGCCGTCGCCACGTCCTCCATCTCGCGCGCGACCACCGTGTAGGGCTGCCACACGGCGAAGCCTTGGTTCAGGCCGTAGCGCGGCTCGAAGTACCAGTGGCTGGGCAGGCCGATCGTGCGGTAGTCGCGCTCGGCCAGCACCTCGGCCAGGAACAGGTTGCCCGGCATGTAGCGCGTGAAGTGGCGATCGTCGCGGATGAGCTCCGAGGGGTAGCGCCCGGTCAAGAGGGCCGGGATGGCCGTCGGCGTCTTCGATGACGGGCTGAAGGCCCGCGTGAACACCACCGCGTCGGCGGCGAAGGCGTCCAGCTCGGGGGTGGTGGGGCGCTCGTAGCCGTAAGCGCCGACGTGATCGGCGCGCAGCGAGTCGATGGTGATCAGCACCAGGTTGTAGGGCGGCTTCAGGTCGAGCGTCGGCGCGGGCGGCGCGGGGGGCGGCGGCGTGGGGGCCGCCGGCAGCGCGGGCAGATCGGCGCCGTCGCAGTCCTCGTCGACGCCGTTGCCCGGCACCTCGACCGCGCCGGGGTGCACGTCGGGCGCGGCGTCGTCGCAGTCGCCCCCGCCCAGCACCGGCGCGTAGCCGTCCGCGTCGGCGTCGAAGGGGCTGCGCGCGGCGGCGAGCAGCCAGCGCGCGCTGCCGGTCTCGGCGCCGAGGGCCGCCCGCGCCGCCGGCGGGCCGAGCCCCAGGGCCAGCAGGCCCACGCCGAGGCCCGCCGCGCACACCAGGCCCAGCAGCGGCAGCAGGACGCCCCGCCCGGCCAGCCCGCGGCGCAGCAGATCGCCGCCGAGCCACAGCGCCACCCCCAGCACGCCGGCGACCACCGCCGGACGCAGATCGAGGGCCGAGTAGCGCGGGCGCGCCGTCACCGCCAGCAGGGCCCCGAGGCCGACGGCCAGCGCCAGCGCGAGGTTCGAGGTGGGGTGCGACGCGAAGGACAGGCGCGGGCGGCGGCGCACGACCTTCTCGAGGACGCGCGCCAGGGCGGCGTGCACCGGCGCGGCCAGCATCAGGCCCACGGTGGCGACGCCGACGCCGAAGAAGGCCACGCCGATGGCGGCGAACTCGGGCGACTGCACGCGGGTCAGCGCCACGCGATAGCCGACGGCCAGCACCTCGAGCGCGCCGACGACCAGGCCCAGCAGCACCCAGACGGTGGCCACGGTCAGGCAGCGATCGTGCAGCGCGTCGTCGCGGCCGGGCCACAGCCGCCGGACCGCGCGCCGGCCCAGCGTCACCGCGTCCAGCGCCGGCGGCACCAGCGGCCGCAGAACGCCGGCCACCAGGCCCAGCGCCAAGCCCAGCAGCAGGTGCAGGCCCACCGCGCCGGCCACCGCCGCGCCGCCGCCCGTCGACGCGACGCCGAGGCCGTCGACCAGGCCGGCGAGCGCCCCACCGAGCGCCCCGGCCAGCGCGAAGCCGAGCAGGGTTCCTCTCACCGCTCGACCTTCCGAGCGCCGGGCCGGCGGGTCAAGTTCGGCGCGCGCCGCGATAACCGCCGCGCGCGGGCCGGCAGCGCGCGCCGCGCCCCCGGTGAATGGCGCGCGCGCCCGCGCGTCCGCGACGCGGTCCACAGCCTGCCGGATGACAGCCCGGGGGCCACCCTGCTAGCGTGTCCGGCGTCCACGGGGGAGTCGTCCATGATCCGCATCGCTCGTCTGGCGCCGCTGTTCTGCGCCCTGTTCCTGATGGCGCCCGCGGCCGGCCACGCCAAGAAGCCGGCCGACCAGTTCAAGGGCCAGATCATCCTGTCCGAGAAGCCCTTCCCGGCCAGCTTCCGCTCCGACGCCACCTTCATCAGCCACATGAAGAAGGTGAACACCAAGTCCTTCCGCCTCGGCGAAGAGGGCAAGGTCGACGTCGAGTTCATGGCCTTCTTCGCGCGCCCCTACAAGGTGACCGAGTTCACCGCCAAGGTGTACGAGATCACCGACGGCGTACGCCCCCAGGTGATCTACTCGTTCCCGATCAACCCCAACCCGGGGCAGGGCGGCCAGCGCATCCTCGCCAGCTACACCACGCTGCGCCGCGACACCTTCGACGACGAGCGCGACCGCAAGTACCGCATGGTGATCTCGGTGGGCTATCAGGGGCGCGCCATCGCCAAGACCGACTTCGTCATCAAGGCGCGGCCGATGGAGAAGGCGGCCGCCGGCCCCAGCGTGGTCGAGTTCAAGTAACTCAGCGCGCGCAGCGGAACCCGATGTCCGGCCGCCCCTCGCGATCGCTCATCAGCTCGCGGAAGCCCCGGTAAGCCAGCGTCGAGAAGGCCACCGGCGACCGGTGGCTGCCCCCGCGCAGCGGGATCTGCCGCCGCTCGTCGGGCACCAGCCCGCCGGGCGGATCCTGCGCGGGCGCGCCGCGGTAGTAGATCGGGTCGTACCAGCCGTCGACCATCTCGCGCAGGTTGCCGCCCAGATCGCGCACGTCCTGCGCGGTCGCGTCCCCGTCCAGCGCGCCCACCGGCGTGGGCAGCTGCCGGCAGTTGGCGACGTTGACGTCCAGGCAGTCGGGGGCGTCGTCGCCCCAGACGTACCGCCGGTCGGTCGTCGGCGCGTCGCCGCGCGCCGCGCGCTCCCACTCGGCCTCGGTGGGCAGGCGCCGCCCCGCCCAGGCGCAGTACGCCCCGGCCTGCTGCCGGCTGATCCAGCTCACCGGGTAGTCGGCGAACATCGGATCGTCGAAGCGCTCGGCGCTCTGCACGCCCATCGGCCGCGCGGGCGGCGTGCAGCGCTGGGCCTCGACGCACGCGCGGTACTGCCGGTTGCTGACCTCGGTGCGCTCGATGGCGAAGGCGCTGAGCATGATCGACCGCTGCGGCACCTCGTCGCAGTTCTCGTCGCTGCGCGGATCCGACCGGCACTCGGCCGGATCGGCCGCCGTGCTGCCCAGCAGCGACGGCCCCGCGGCGAACTCGATCAGCGGGCTGCGCAGGTCCCCGGGGCAGCCGTCGTCGACGAAGCCGTTGCAGTCGTCGTCCACGCCGTTGCAGGCCTCGGGCGCGCCGGGGCGCACGTCCGGGTTGGTGTCGTCGCAGTCGCCTTCGCTGCCGAGCAGGCCGTCCCCGTCGCGGTCGACGTCGACATCGCAGGCGTTGCCCTCGCCGTCACCGTCCGAGTCCTGCTGGTCGGGGTTGCGCACCGTCGGGCAGTTGTCGCAGGCGTCGCCCTTGCCGTCCCCGTCGCGATCGGCCTGGAACACGTCGCTCACGCCGGGGCACACGTCCTGGGCGTCGGGCACGCCGTCCTGATCGGCGTCGTCGTTCACGCAGGCCTGATCGACGCCGTCGCAGTCCTCGTCGCGGCTGTTGCCGCAGGTCTCGGGCGCGCTGGGGTGGATGCGGATGCTGGTGTCGTCGCAGTCGCCCTCGGACACCGCGTAGCCGTCGCCGTCCTGATCGATGTCCTCGCAGTCGAGATCGACGCCGTCGCAGTCCTGGTCGATGCCGTCGTCGCAGGTCTCGAGGCGGCCGGCGGCCCGGGTGGGATCGTCGTCGGCGCAGTCGCCCTCGTTGGGGGTCTGGCCGTCGCGATCGCCGTCGACGTCGCCGCAGTCGAGATCGGCGCCGTTGCAGTCCTGATCGACGCCGTCGCCGCACACCTCGGGCTCGGGCCGGCAGTCGTCGCGGCGGGGCACGTCGGGGCAGTCGCCGCCGTCGCAGCGCCCGCCGCCCACCGCCGCGTCGGCCGTCGATCCGCCCGAGTCGTCGGTCACGCAGCCGGTCAGCCCGCCCGCGAGCAGGGCCAAGAGCATCAGGCCGAGGCGCCCGGGCGCCTCACTCCTCGAGCAAAATCGCCTTGATTTTCTCATACTTGACCTTGGCCGTGTCCTTCATCTCGGCCTTGTAGGCCTCGAGGAACTTCTCCGGGTTCTTCACCATCTCGGAGTGGGTGAAGCGGGCGCCGGCGTAGAAACCGCCGCCGAAGGCCCCGACGATGAGCACCACGATGATGAGCGCGCGCATGGCCGGACACCGTACGGAGCGGCCTCGGCGCTGGCAAGCGGCCCCGACCCTGACGCAGAATGGGCCCGTGCGCCTCGCCCTCCCCCTCGCCGCCCTGCTGCTCGCCGCGCCCACCGCCGCCTCGGCCGAGGGCTTCGGCCAGCTGCCTTGGGGCACCAAGCTGTCGGTGGCGAAGAAGACCGTGCGCGGGCTGCGCGCCATCGACGACGCCGACACCGTGCGCTTCGAGCGCGACGCCCTCGAGGCGATCGTCGGCGAGGAGCGCGCCGCGGCGAAGAAGGCGGGCAAGAAGGCCTGGCGGGCGTGGCGGAAGCGCAAGCAGCCCAAGCCGCGCCTCACCGCCTGGCGCTACTGGGTGAAGCTGGCCGAGCTGCCCGCGCGCGTCGAGCTGCACTTCGTCGAGGGCGAGCTGTACGGCGCGGCCGTCGGCGTCCTGTACCGGCCCGATCAGAAGCCGCAGGCCGCGGCGCTGCTCGATCTGCTGGTGGCGAAGTACGGGGCGCCGAAGCCGCCCGAAGTGGGCGAGGCGCCGATGGGCGAGCGCGCGGTGCTCGAGTGGGACACCGGCGACGGCGGCCTGGTGCTGCGCAAGCGCGTCGCCACCGACAAGGAGCGCGGCCTGCTGCACCTGACCTACCGCTCGCAGCTCTTGGGCCCCGGCGTCGACCGCTACCTCGAGGATCTGAAGAAGCGCCTCGTCGAGGTCGAGCGCGCCCGGGCCGAGCGGGCCAAAGCGAAGGCCGAGAAGGAGACCGCCGCGGACCGCGAGCGCGCCTTCCGGCATCTGTAGCGCCGGGCGCTCGCCCCGCCGCTCGGGCGGACCGTCAGGTCAGCAGCATCTGCTGCAGCATCACCGGCACCAGCGCCAAGAGGCCCGCGAGGAAGCGCGTCTGGTGGGCCAGGCGCATGCCGGTCAGCACCAGGAACACCAGCAGGAAGTTCTCGAGCAGCTGACCCGGCCCGGGCACGAGCAGCAGCAGGCAGGCCACCTGGGCGTAGGCGAAGACGCGGAAGGTGGCCTCGAAGGGGCGGCGCGCGGCGCCGGCCAGCCGCACCAGCAGGTGGGCCAGGCCGGCCTCGAAGAAGAGCATCACGGTGAACAGGAGGGGCGTCGTCGGCAGGCCGATCAGGAAGACGACGGCCGGCGGCAGGTCCGGCAGCCGCGGCATGCCCGGGCGCGGCTCGGGCAGCACCACGATCGACGGATCGGCGGCCACCGCCATGACCACGCCCAGATAGCCCAACAGCATGCACACCAGCGCGAACACCAGCGGCGTGCGGTAATCCCGGCGCACCCAGGGGATGCGGCCCATGAAGCGGATGGGCCCGGTGAAGGCCTCGAAGACCGTGCGCCCGAAGGCCACGAAGTCGCCGAAGCGATCCGGGTGCTCCCAGGCGATGGGCGCCTCGCCGGTCACCTCGACGGCGTCGGGGTGCGCGATGGGGCCGGGGGCCGCCACCGCGCCGCCCGGCTCGTCGGGCGCAGGCGGCTCTTCGTCGCCGCCGGCCGCCGCCTCGTCGGTCGACCCCTCGGACCCGGCCCACGCGGGCCCGGGCGCCGACTCGACCGCGCGCTCGGCGGCGCAGGCCGCGCAGATGGGCATGCCCTGCTCGTCGGTCAGCCGGCACTCGGCGCACAGCCAGCGCCCGCACGCCAGGCAAGCGGCGACCGCCGCCCGGTCCGGGTGCACCGGGCAGACCAGCGCGCCGCCGTCGGGGGTGGGATCGCTCACGCCGCTCGCGACGCCCGGCCGCTCACTTCTTGCGGCCCTTCTTGCGGGCCTTGCGCGCCTGCTTGTTCTTGGTGCGGGCCTTGGCTTTCGCCTTCTCGGCCGACCGCCCGCCCTTGCGCGCGCCGCCCGGCGTGCCCGGCGGCAGGTAGCCCTTGGGCAGCCCGGGCAGCATCTCGTGGATCATCTCGGGCGTGGGCATGCCGCCCATGCCACCCATGCCACCGGGCAGACCGGGCATGCCGGGCAGCCCGGGCAGCCCACCGCCGCCGCCGGGGCCGTCGACGCCGAACTGCCCCATGATGTCGCCGAGGTTCATGCCCTTCAGCTGCTGCATCTGCGCGAACTGCTTGAAGCCCGGCATCTTCCACAGCAGGTTGCCGCCGCCCGGCGAGCCGAGGGCGCCCATGATCTGCCGCATCGCCTTGAAGCGCCCGACGAGATCGGTGACCTCCTGCGGCTCGTTGCCCGAGCCCCGCCCGATGCGCTGCGCGCGCTTGGGCTGCTTCTCGATCAGCTCGGGCTTCTTGCGCTCCTGCTTGGTCATCGACTGGATCATGGCCTCGATCTTGACCAGGGCCTTGTCGTCGATGCTGGCGCCCTCGGGCAGCCCCTCGCTGAAGAAGGGCAGCTTCTCGAACAGATCCGACAGCGAGCCCATCTTCTTGATGGTGCGGATCTGCTCGAGGAAGTCCCACATGTCGAACTTGCCCGACAGGAGCTTCTTGGCGTCTTCCTCGGCCTTCTCCTCGTCGACCACCTTCTCGAAGTCGGCCATCAGGCCGACCACGTCGCCGAAGCCCATGATGCGGCTGGCGAGGCCCTCGGGCCGGAACTCCTCGAGGGCCTCGAGGCCCTCGCCCATGCCGAGGAACTTGATCGGCTTGCCGGTGACGGCCTTGATCGACAGCGCCGCGCCGCCGCGCGCGTCACCGTCCAGCTTCGTCATGATGAAGCCGTCGATGCCGATGCGCTGGTTGAACGTGTCCGCCGTGCGCACGGCGTCCTGACCGATCATCGCGTCGACCACCAGCAGGACGTTGTCCGGCTTGGTGCGCGTCTTGATCTGCGTCAGCTCGGTCATCAGCGCTTCGTCGATCGCCAGACGACCGGCGGTGTCGAAGATGACCACGTCGCGCCCGCGCTGCTTGGCGTAGTCGAGCGCGGCGGCGCAGATGTCCGGGGGCTGCTTGCCGGCCTCGTGGTAGACCGGCACGTCGAGGCGCTCGCCCAGCACCTTCAGCTGATCGACGGCGGCCGGGCGGTAGATGTCGGCGGCCACCAGCAGCGGCCGGCGCCCGTCCTCGACCAGCTTCTTCGCCAGCTTGCCGGTCGTCGTCGTCTTGCCCGAGCCCTGCAGGCCGATCATCATCACCTTGGTGATGCCGGCCGCGAAGTCGAGCGAGGTGTCGACCGGCCCCATCAGGGCCTCGAGCTCGTCCTGGCAGATCTTGACGAAGTGATCGCCGGGCGAGACCTGCACCTTCTGGTCGCCCTTCTTCGCGACCAGCTGCACCACCTCGCCGAGCGCCTTCTCCTTCACCCGCCCGATGAAGCCGCGCACGACCTTGAAGTCGACGTCGGCCTCCAAGAGCGAGATGCGGATCTCGCGCAGCGCCTCTTCGATGTTCTCCTCGGTCAGCTCGCGCTTGCCCTGGAAGCGGTGCTTGACCGAGCGGAAACCCTTACTGATCGTCTCGAGCATCGGAAGTCCAGTCGCGTGGGACGTTCGGCCAGCGGAGGGGCGACGCGGACACGCGGTCGCTCGGCCGGCGGCGGCACAGTCTAGGAGCGGCCCCCACGACGGTCAAGCGGCGCCCCGCCCCGCGGCGCCGCCCGGCGTTGCGGTCGGCCGCATTGGCCCGTAGGATGCCGGGGATCGGCTCCGCGCGCGGGGCCCGGACGTCACGCGGGGGCCGCCTTGGCCGCAAACGATCACGTCATCGGCATCGATCTGGGCACCACCAACTCGGTGGTGGCCACGGTGCTCGACGGCGAAGTCCACGTCATGCCCGACGAGGCGGGCGCCCGCCTGCAGGCCTCGATGGTGGCCTTCCTCGAAGACGGCTCGGTGGTGGTGGGCAACGGCGCCCGCCAGGAGGCCGTCGTCGATCCGATCAACACCATCTACTCGGCGAAGCGCCTCATCGGCCGCCACTACACCTCGACCGAGGTGAAGACCGCGCTGCAGCAGTTCCCTTTCAAGGTGGTCAAGGGCAAGAACCAGGTGCCGCTGATCGAGGTCCGCGGCGAGCGCTACGGCCTGCCCGAGATCAGCGGCATGACGCTGCGCCGCATGAAGGACATCGCCGAGCGCTACCTGGGCCAGCCGGTGGGCCAGGCCGTCGTCACGGTGCCCGCGAACTTCAACGACACCCAGCGCCAGATGACCAAGCTGGCCGGCCACCTCGCCGGCCTCGACGTGCTGCGCGTCATCAACGAGCCCACGGCGGCCGCCCTGGCCTACGGCTACGGGCGCGACATCGACGCGCGCATCGCGGTGTACGACTTCGGCGGCGGCACCTTCGACATCACCATCCTGCAGGTGCGCGGCAACGTGTTCGAGGTGGTGTCGACGGCCGGCGACACCTTCCTCGGCGGCGACGACTTCGACAACCGCCTCGCCCGCTACATGCTGCTGGGCTTCAAGCAGCAGCACGGCTTCGGCCTCGAGCACGATCCCCTCGCCTTCAGCCGGCTGAAGCAGGTGGCCGAGAAGCTGAAGTGCGAGCTGAGCGTGAAGGATCGCGCGATCGTCAACGTGCGCGAGCTGGCGCTGAACGCCGACGGCAAGCCCTGCGATCTGCGCTTCCAGGTCGACCGCCAGAGCGTCGACGAGCGCTGCCAGGACATCGTCCAGCGCTCGTTCCTGGTGTGCGACGAGGCCCTGCGCGGCGCGCGCATGAAGGCCGAGGACGTCGACGGCGTGGTGCTGGTGGGCGGCACGACGCGCATGCCGCTGGTGCGGCAGATGGTGGCCGAGTACTTCCGGCGCGAGCCCCTGACCGATCTCAACCCCGACGAGGTGGTCGCCATCGGCGCGGCCATCCAGGGCGCCTCGCTGGTCAGCGATCCCTTCGAGAAGGGCGCGCCGGCGCAGCCGCTGTTGCTGGACGTCACCCCGATGTCGCTGGGCGTGCAGACGGTCAGCGGCTACTTCGACGTGCTCATCCCGCGCAACGCGAGCATCCCCTGCGAGCAGACGCGCGTCTTCACCACGACCGTGGACGACCAGACCACCGTGCGGCTGCAGATCTACCAAGGCGAGAGCAAGGTCGCGGCCGACAACACCAAGCTCGGCGAGATCGAGCTGTACGGGCTGCGCGCCGCGCCGCGCGGTGAGGTGGAGATCGAGGTCACCTTCGAGATCGACGCCGACGGCATGGTGGTGGTGACCGCCCGCGACCGCGAGACCGGTATCGAGCAGGCCACGCGCATCAACGTCTCGGCCGGCTACTCCCCCGACGAGGTCGAGGCGATGATCGAGCGGGGCATCTGAGGTGGAGCAGAAGGGCCCCAGCGGCACGGTCCCCCAGCTCGGGCGCATCGCGCTCAAGCGCGTGGCCGTGCCCCGGGCCCAGGCGGCGCCGCCCCCGCCCACCCGCAACGCGCTGGTGGCCGAGCCCGACAAGGCGGTGCGCAAGGCCGTCGCCGCCCACCTGCCCGCCGATCGCTTCAAGACCTGGACCTTCGAGGACGCCGACAGCGCCTACGACCACTTCGGGCAGCACGGCGTCGATCTGGTGATCCTCGGGCGCGAGCTGCCCGGCATGGCGGGCACCGTGCTGGCGCAGATGATGCGCAGCAGCCGCAAGGGCAGCGCGGTGGCCATCCTGCTGATGAGCCCCTCGTACCGCGACCCCTACCTGGGCGCCGGCGACTGCAACGCCTTCGGGGCCGACGCCTTCCTCGCGCTGCCCGCCGCGCCCGACGTGCTGATGGCGCGGGTCGAGGCCGCGCTGTCGAAGCGCGAGCCGGTGGCGCGCCTCGACCTGCTGCCCAAGCCGCTGGCCGAGGAGATCGACCGGCTGTACGGCGATCTCGAGCACCTGAACTACTACGATCTGCTCGGCCTGGCCGCCGACGCCGAGCCCGACGAGCTGCAGCGCCGCTTCCACGCGCTGTCGCTGCAGCTGCACCCGGACCGCCACACGCGGCTGCGCGGGCGGGCCCCGCACGTGTGGGAGAAGATCAACGCGGTCTACAAGCGCCTGAGCGAGGCCTACAAGGTTCTGGTGGATCCGCCGCGGCGCCGCAGCTACAACCTCGGCCTCCGTCGGCGGGGCAAGCTGCGGCTGGAGAAGGATCCCCTCAGCGCGCGCGAGGACCGCGAGCTGGCCCTGTGCGAGACGGACGACGCCCGGCGCCACGTGCTCGAGAGCCTGGAGCTGCGGAGCCTGGGTGATCTCGAGGGGGCCGGCGAGGCCATGGCGCGCGCCCTCGAGTTCGAGCCGGACAACGAGGAGCTGGGCCTGGTGCTGTCTTCCATTCGCAAGCTGCTGTCGATCGTCGAACGGGATGGCTAGCGCGCACCCCGAGGTGCCCCGCCACGTCGCCATCATCATGGAC
>JACKDN010000041.1 GCA_020633465.1 Myxococcales bacterium | reverse complement strand
CCAGGGGCGGTACATCATCCGCCACTACTGGAAGGGCAAGGTGGCCTGCGACAACCCGATCTACGACCGCTGGGGCGGGCCGCCGAGCGGCACCGCCGGGGGCGGCACGTCGGCGGCGACCGGCCTGGCGACCGCGCCGCGCGGCAAGGTGAAGCTGAACGACGTGGTGCGCTCGAAGCTGCCCGCGCTGGACGTGCCCGGCAAGCCGGCGCCCAAGCGGTGAGGGCGCTCGTCGCGGCCCTCGTGTGGCTGACGGCAGCGCCGGTCGGCGCCGCCGATCCGCAAGCCCGGTTCAGCCCGCCCGAAGCCGCGCGTCGGCTGGTCGGCCCGGGCAGCCCCGACGCCGCCACCGTGCGCGCGAACGTCGAGCGCGACGGCTTCCACGCCGGCGATCCCATCGGCGAGGGCGCCTGCGCGCGGTGCCACCCGCAGGTGGCCCAGCAGTGGGCCGCCTCGGCGCACCGCTTCGCGAGCTTCGACAACCCGTACTACCGCGCGGCCTTCGACGTGTTCCGGAAGGAGCGCGGCGCCGAGGCCTCGCGCTTCTGCGCCGACTGCCACGATCCGGCGGTGGTGGCGGCCGGGCTCATCGAGCAGGAGGCCCCCATCGACGTCGCCACGCCGGGCGCGCAGGCCGGCATCGGGTGCCGGCTCTGCCACAGCGTGCGCGAGGCGCCGGATCCGCGCGGCAACTCGGGCTACCACGCCGACGTCCGCGGCCTCGGGCTGCCGGATCGGCACGCCGACGCGGTGGCGTCACCGACGCTGCGCACGGCGCGCCTGTGCGGCACGTGCCACAAGGTGGGGCTGACCGAGCAGGTGCTGGCCGACACCTGGATGCGCGGGCAGGACGAGTTCACCGCCTGGTACGACAGCACGGCCAACGGGCACGGCGTGTCGGCCGTCTGGCGCCCGGAGGCGCCGCCGCGCACCTGCCAGGGCTGCCACATGCCGCGCGAGGCGGCGCGGGCCGACGAGAAGGGGGCGAAGGACGGGACGATCGCGTCGCACCGCTTCCTGGGCGCCAACAGCGCCCTGCCCCACCTGCGCGGCGACGCCGATCACCTGGCGCGCACGCGGGACTTCCTAGAGGGCGTCGTCACCGCCACGCTGCACACGCCCACGCCCGGCGTGGTGGACGTGGTGCTGCGCAACCGGAAGGCCGCGCACCGCTTCCCTGGCGGCACGCAGGACAGCAACGAGGTGTGGCTGCACGTGCAGGCCTGCGACGATCAGAAGCGGGTGCTGGGCGAGAGCGGCGCGGTCGACGGCGAGGGCCGGCGAGACGCGGACGCCGCGCTGGTGCGGGCGCAGCCGATCGACGGCGAAGGCAAGCCCATCCAGCGCCGCGCCGCGCAGCACACGCGGGCCGGCGGCTTCGACAACGGGCTGCTGCCCAACGAGGCGCGCGCCTTCCGGTACGCGCTGCCCGAAGGCACGACCGTCGTGCGGGCGCGGCTGCTGTATCGCCAGTTCGACAAGGATTACGTGGACTTCGCGTGCGCCACCGTGCCGGCGGGGCCGACGCGGGATCGCTGCCTCGATCCGCCGACGATCGTGGTGGCCGACGTCGAGGTGCCCGTGCGCGACGGCCGCGTGCCGCCCACGGACGACTGGGCCGACCTGGTGGACTACGGCGTCGCGCTGGCGCGCGGGCTGGCCGAGCACGCCGAGGCGGCGAAGGCGCCGCTCGACCGGGCGCGCGCGCTGGCGCCGGACCGCCCCGAGCCCGCGCTGGCCTGGGGCCGCGTGCTGGCGCGCACCGGCCAGACCGACGCGCTGTTCGCGCACCTGGCCGAGGGGCCGGCGAAGGATCACCCCGCGGCCGACTGGCTGCGGCTGAACGCGGCGCTGAGCGCCTACCGCCACGCCCCCGCGCGCGAGGCCGCCGAGCGCCTGGCGAAGCGCTTCCCCGACGACCGCCGCACGCTGGGCCTGCTGGCCCGCGCGCGCAACCTGACCGACGATCCCGCCGGGGCGCTCGCCGCCGCCGACCGCCTGCTGATCACCTTCCCCGAGGACGAAGAGGGCCTGCGCCAGCGGCTGCTGGCCCTGCGCGCCCTGGGCCGCGACACCACCGCCGCCGAGGCCACCTGGCTGCGCCACCGCCGCGACGTCGCGCGCGATCAACGGCTGCGGCAGTTGGATCCGCGCATCGCCGCGGAGAGCGTGCCGCTGCGGCTGAGGAGCCTCAGCCCGCCGGGCTGAGCTTGCGGCCGTGAGGCCGCGGCGTCCCAGCCGTCGTCGTCGTCGTGGTCGTCGACGAAAGGACGGACGCGCCGGCGCGTGGGTCGCGATGGAGCGGACGGGTGCCCCGCTGGGCGCGGCGGCAGGGCGGCCCGGTGCTCGGCTGGAACAGGTGCAGCCTCCACCGGACGGACTGTTTTGCCGCCGCGCGCAGGCGCGCGGCACTGGGGGGCTGCGCCCACCCCAGACCCCCCGCTTGGCCGGCGCCCTTCGGGCGCGCCTTCGCGATCCTCGCGTCCTCGCCTCGCCCTTCGGGCTTTGGCTGCGGGCGGCTCGGTCGCTCAGGCACGTACGGCGGATGCCGCACGCCGGCCGGTTTCACCCCGCACGTGCGTCCGCGCCCGGCCACGGACCAGGGTACGCCGCGACGTCCGCAGCAATCGTCGTCGTCGTCCGACAGTGGCGAATGCCCCGAGGAGCATCATCCATCCAAGCGCTGGCGTTGGGCCGCCGCCACTCTGGTCGCAGCCGCCGCCGGACGGGCGGGCACCTCGATGTCGCTGCCGGCGTCGGCAGCAGTCCGCCGTCGCGGCGGGGCGGCTGGGCGTCCAGCGGCGGCGCGGCGTCAGCGTGGGCGCGTGGGCGTCCGCGGGCGCGGCGTCAGGCGCGGCGCCGGCGTCGGCCAGCGCGGCGTCGGGCCGGCGTCGTCGGCCTCGCCCTCGACGCGCACGTCTGCGGGCGGCGACTCGATGCCCAGCGCGTTGAGCGCGGTCACGCGTAGGCGCCGGGCGGCAGCGGCCCCACTTCGGTGCGCCCCACCCAGCTCGGCGGCACCTCGGCCACGATCTCGCCCGCCGCGTCGCGCACGCGGTAGCGCACCGCCACCTCGCGGCCGCCCGTGAGGTCGCGCGTCGCCGGCAGCCAGCGCAGCACGTCGCCCGCGACGGTGACGGCCGGGCCCGCCGGCGTGTCGGCTGTGGCCGGATCGACGACCACCGCCGCGCCGCCCGCCGGCACGTTCACGCGCACGCGCCCGCCCACCACGGCGAGCGCCGCGCCGGTCAGGGCCTCGACCGCGGCCTCACCGGGCGCGTCGACGGTGAGCTCGGCGTCCCGCTCACCGCGGCTCAGCACCACCGTCACGGCGCCCCGCCGATAGCCGTACAGCCCCCGCGCGTCGTCGATGACGACGCCGTGCTCGACCGCCCCCGACCGCAGATCGGCCAGCGCCCAGCGCAGGCTGGCCAGGCGCCGGGCGTAGGCCAGCAGGTCGGCGTCGCCGCCGTAGTCCCCCGGCGTGTCCGGCCAGGGATAGGGCGCGCGGTTGTAGGGATCGTCGTGCCAGGTGCCGTCGCTGTACACGCCCGGCTCGCTCAGCCCCACCTCGTCGCCGTAGTAGATCGTCGGCGCGCCCGCGTAGGTGAACTGCAGCACCCACAGTTGTCGCAGCGCGCGCAGCGGCGCGGGGTTCACCTGCTCGAGCAGGAAGCGGACACGCTGCGTGTCGTGGCTGCCCAGCAGGTTCATCATCGCGCCCCACGCGGGCGGCGGGTAATCCTCGCGCAGGCTCATCAGGCGCTGGTGCAGGTCGGACGGCGACAGCGGCGCGATGGGGCCCGAGTGGGTCCAGCGGTTCTCGTCGCCGGTCAGGAACGCGTCGCCCTCGCAGCCCGGCCCGGCGCAGCCGCGCGCCGCCCAGCCCAGGGCCGCGCTGCGGAAGCGGTAGTTCATCACGCTGTCCCACTCGCGGCCCAGCAGCCACGACGACGCGTCGCCCCACTCTTCGCCCAGCACGATGGCGTCGGCGCGCCCGGACCGCGCGGGATCGCGCACGGCGTCGCGGAAGCGCTCCCAGAAGTCGTTGCCCGGCGCGGCGGCCGCGCCGGGATCCACGTCGCCGCCCACGTCGAGGCGCCAGCCGGCGAAGCCGCGCGCGATCCAGCCCGGCCCCACCGCGTCCGGCCCGTCGATGATCAGCGCCCTGACCGCTCGGGACTCGGCGCGCAGCTTGGGCAGCGCCGAGTAGCCGAACCAGGCCTCGTAGGTCGCGTCGCCGGCGCAGCGCACCGCGCCGCCGCCCGCCGGGTTGCCCAGCGCGGGGAAGTAGAACCAGTCGCGGAAGGGCGAATCGGCGTCCTCGCACGCGCCCACCGTGGGGTGCCGCCCGAAGGCGTCGAAGTACAGGCTGTCCGACGAGACGTGGTTGAAGACGCCGTCGAGGATGATCTCGAGGTCGTGCGCGGCGGCCACCTCGGCCAGCCGCGCGACGTCCGCGGCGTCCCCGAGCTCCGGGTCGACCACCGCCAGATCGATGGCGTCGTATTTGTGGTTCGAGGGCGCCCAGACGATGGGGTTCAGGTACAGCACGCCGACGCCGAGCGCGTCGAAGTAGCCCGCCTCGATGCGGTCGATCAGCCCGGCCAGGTCGCCGCCGTAGAAGTTGTTGCTGTAGACCCCGGGGCAGGCCGGCTCGCGCGTGCCCTGCGGATCGCACAGCCGCGTGTTCCACGCCTCGCCGCCGCTGCGCCAGACGGTGCCCTCGGGATCGCCGTAGTAGAAGCGCGGCGCGCGCGGCCCGCGATCGGGATCGCCATCGCGGAAGCGATCGGGGAACACCTGGTAGATGGGGCCGGCGCCCAGCCACGCGGGCACGTCGAACGCCGCCGCGTCGTAGACCGAGATCTGCCAGGTGTTGCCGCCCTCGAAGGCCTCGGTGTACCGCCCGGGTCCGCCGCCGCGGAAGACGGGCTCGTCGTCGACGTACCACGCCCGCGCGGCGCAGCCGTCGCCCGCGTCGGTCAGCTCGAACTGGTAGTAGAGGATCGTGGGGTCGTCGCCGACCGCCACCTCGGCCGTCCACCCGTCGGGCCCGGCCTGCATCGGCACGAAGCGCTCGGCCGCGCGCGCCGCGTCCCAGATGCGCACGCGCACCTCGGTGAGATCGTCCGCGGCCGTCCGCAGCCGCAGCCGCACCGTCGAGCCCAGGTCGACCGCGCCGAACGGCCGCCGGTCGTTCGCCACGAACGAGTCGTGCCGCACCGCCCCGGCGTCGATCACGCAGTCGCCCACCGCCGCGGCCGCCGGTGACGCGAGGCCGAGCAACACTGCGAGCGCGCGCACCCCTACGACGCCCGGATGGCCCGCTGGCCCGCCCAGCTCTTGATGGCCTTGATCTGCTCGGCCATCGTCACCGCCAGCGGCACCACCTTGCCCACCTGGAAGAAGATGTCGTCCTCGGTGACCTCGCGGTCCGCGTCGTAGGCCTCGATCATCGCGGCCACCACCGCGTTCTCGATCTCGGCCCCGTTCCAGTTCTTCGTCGCCTTGGCCAGCGTCACCACGTTGATGTCGGTCAGGTCGACCTTCCGGTGCCGCAGGTGCACGTCGAAGATCGCCGCCCGCTCGCTCTCGTCGGGCAGGTCGATGAAGAACACCTGGTCGAAGCGCCCCTTGCGCAGCAGCTCGGCGGGCAGCAGGTCGATGCGGTTCGCCGTCGCCCCCACGAACACCTGCGCCGGCTTCTCCTGCATCCAGGTCAGGAAGGTCGCGAAGATGCGCCCCTTCGTGCCCGCGTCGGCCCCCTCGGCGTCGGCGCTGATCGCGTTCTCGATCTCGTCGATCCACAGGATGGCCGGCGCCACCGCCTCCATCATCTTCAGCGCGTGGTCGAAGGTCTCCTCGGGCGTGCCGTACACCCCGCTGAACACCTGCGCCATCTCGAGCCGGAACAGCGGCAGCCCCCACAGCGCCGCCGCCGCCTTGATGCACATGCTCTTGCCGCAGCCGGGGATGCCCATCACCAGCACCCCGCGGGGCGCCAGCCCGCGGCGGTCGGCCTCCTCGTCCTCGAACAGCGTCCGCCGCTTGACGAACCACTGCTTCAGCACCTCGAGGCCGCCGATGTCGTCGAGTTGCCACTTCTGCGCCACGAACTCGAGCACGCCGTCCTTGCGCGCCAGCTGCGCCTTCTGCGCGTGCAGCGTGGTCATCGCCTCGTCGTCGACCCGCTTCTTGCCGTAGAACGCCATGTTCATCGCGTTCGACGCCTCGGCCACCGTCAGCCCGCGCAGCGCCGTCACCAGGCTCAGCCGCGTGTCGTCGTCGGGCGGCGGCTCGAAGCCGGCCACGTAGCGATCGAGCAGGTGCCCCAGCTCGGTGGCCGTGGGCATCGGGAAGTCCATCACCGCCACGTCGCGCCGCAGGTCGAGCGGCACCGTCACCCGCGGCGCGGTCAAGAACAGGAAGCGCGGCGTGTTGGTCAGCGCCAGCCGCACGTCGCGCACCTTGCGCACCACCGCCGGCTGCCCGAAGAACGCGTGCAGGTCGCGGAACAGGAACACCCCGGCCGGCTGCCCGGCGACGACGTCGAGCGCCCGCTCGGGATCCCGCGTGTCCTTCACCGGCCCCTCGGGCCCCACCAGCCCCGTCGTGCAGGCCCAGGTCCAGAAGCCCGCGCGCTTCATGCTGTTCTGCGTCAGGTGGCGCAGGTTCGCCTCGACCCGATCCTCCTCGAAGGTCACCACCTGCGTGATGGGATAGCGCGCCATGATCACGCGCCGCAGGGCCTCCTGCGCGGGGTTCGCCGCCCGGCTCATCGCACGCACGCCGGCGCGTCGACCACGGTCACGTCGTCCACGAACACCTGGAACGCGTTGTTGTTGGCGCACAACCCGCTCGCGGTCACCGTGAAGCTCAGATCGACGACGCCGACGTCCTCGGGCGGCACGCACAGGCGCACCGTCTGCGCGCCGTTCGGGTTCACGGCCGGCGTCGACGTGTTGGCGGCCGCCCGCCCGACGCGCGCGACGAAGCGCCCGGCGTCGATCTGCCCCGAGACCGTGAACTCGACCGCGCGCCCCCCGCTGGGATCGCCGACGTCGATGGGCGCGCTCACCGAGGTCGGGCTCAGGCAGCCGCCCGGCCCCTGCAGCAGCGCCGCCGTCGAGCCGCGCTCGAAGGGGTTCGGCCCGATCCGCACGTCGTTCTGCGGCAGCCAGCCCAAGAGCCCGTGCTCGAAGCTCGGGTTCGAGTCGATCACGCCGCCGACCGCCGTCGGGCAGCCCACGACCGGCTCGATCTGCACGTCGTCGAGCAGGTAGCTGAAGGCCGGCAGGTTGGCGCAGGCGCCCGTGCGCCCGCCGACGAAGAGGCTGGCCTCGATCACGTTGCCGAAGTCCTCGGGCGGCACGCACACCGCGCCCGGCGTCAGGACGCCGGGATCCGGCCGAGGCGTCAGCGCCGCCGAGCGCGTGCCCCGCAGGCTCACGCCGAAGCTCTCGGTGGGCACGCCCGCCGCGCGCCACGTCACGCCCCAGCCGTCGCCGCGCGCCACCGCGGGCACCGAGGCCAGCGTCGTCACGCTCGCCCCGTTGCTGCACTGCCCCGCGTCACCGCTCAAGGCGGCCTGCGGGTTGCGCCCCTCGTTCGCGTTGGCCAGCACCGCCACGCGCCCGTTCACGTCCCAGCCGTCGAGGTCGGCGTCGAAGGCGCCGTTGCCGGCCAGCACGTCGCCCAGGCGCGGGCACACGTCGTCGGTGACGCGCTCGACGCGCAGCCCGTCCAGCGACGCCGCGAGGAAGTTGCAGCCCGCGTTGGAGCGCGCGCCGAAGCGGGTCGGCCGCGCGAGGTAGGCCCGCTCGCCCAGGCACACCGCCGCCTCGGCGGGCTGCTCGTTGCGGATGAAGAGGCCCTCGGACAGCGCCGCGCCGTCGACCGTGACGTCGTAGGCCAACACCTCCTCGCCGTTGCAGCCCGGGCAGTTCGCCGTCCAGGCCAGCTGCAGCGGCGCGCAGTCGGCGCGCAGCACGTCGAAGGTCTGCGGCTCGCTCAGGGGCAACGCGTCGCAGTCGGGCAGGCTGAGCGAGGCATCGCCGCTCCACGGGATGGCCGCCAGCGGGGCCTCGTCGACGCTGCCGTCGCAGTCCTCGTCCAGCCCGCTGCACAGCTCGGTCGCCGGCGCGGGCCCGGCGACGTCCACGCACACCGTCGCGCCATCGTCGCCGCACGCGAGCGCGCCCGGCCCGGCGCACAGCCCCACGCCGCCCACGCAGGCCCCGCCCACGTCGAAGCCCTCGTCGGCGCTGCCATCGCAGTCGTCGTCCACGCCGTTGCAGCTCTCTTCGCTCCCGTCGCCCGGCTCGGCGTCGCAGGCCAGCAGCCCGTCGACCCCGCACACCCCCGTACCGTCGCGAACGCAGGCGCCGACGCCCGCCTGGCACGGCTCGCCGACCCCGATGCCCTCGTCGATGGCCTCGTCGCAGTCGTCGTCCAGCCCGTTGCACCGCTCGGTCGCGCCGGGGAAGGCCTGGCCGTCGTCGGGCCGGCAGTCGTCGCACGCCGCCGCGCCGTCGCCGTCGTGATCCTCGTCCACCGCCCCGTCGCAGTCGTCGTCGAGCTGGTTGCAGATCTCCACCTGCGGCCCGCCCTCGGCGGCCTGGCACTCGACCGTGCCGTCCTCGGCGCAGGCCCATGTGCCCATCGCCCGGCAGGCCCCCTGCCCGACCGCGCAGGGCGCCCCGATGGGCAGCCCCTCGTCCACGGCGCCGTCGCAGTCGTCGTCGATCGCGTTGCACAGCTCGGCCTCGGCCGGCGTGTGCACGTTCGGATCGTCCTCGCTGCAGTCCTCGCACGCGGGCACGCCGTCGCCGTCGCGATCCTCGTCCACCTCGCCGTCGCAGTCGTCGTCGGCGCCGTTGCAGGTCTCGAGGCCGGCCTCGCCCGCCTCGGCCCCGCACACCACCGCGTCGTCGGCCCCGCAGACCGTCACGCCCTCGGCGGCGCAGGCGCCCACGCCCACGCTGCAGGCCACGCCCAGGTCGAAGCCCTCGTCGGTCGTCCCGTCGCAGTCGTCGTCGATCCCGTTGCACGCCTCGGCGGCCGCCGGCTCGCCCGCCTGCCCCGCGCACACCACCTCGCCCTCGACCCCGCACACCGGCCGCCCCTGCGCCGCGCACGCGCCGACGCCCACGGTGCACGGCGCGTCCAGCCCCAGATCCTCGTCCACCGCGCCGTCACAGTCGTCGTCGGCGTCGTTGCACAGCTCGTCGTTCGGCTGCGGCCCCTCGCCGATGCAGCGCGACTGGCCCCCCGGCAGGCAGGCCACCTGCGCCACGACGCTGCACCCGCCCATCGTGATCTCGCACAGATCGCCCACGCCGAAGCCCTCGTCGACCTCGGCGTCGCAGTCGTTGTCCCGCCCGTCGCAGGTCTCCTCTTCGGGCGTCCCCACCGCGCCGGTGCACTCGACGCCGCCGCCGTCCGCGGTGCACGTCCGCTCGCCGTCGACCGCGCAGATGCCCACGCCGGCCGTGCACGGCTCGCCCAGCGACGGGAAGTCCTCGTCCACCTGCCCGTCGTCGTCGTCGTCGCGCCCGTTGCACCGCTCGGGGCTGGTGTCGGGGCAGGTGGGATCGTCGTCGCAGGGATCGAGCTGGTCGGGCACGCCGTCGTCGTCGGCGTCGTTGGTCAGGCTCTCGAGGGCGTCGGGCTTGCCGTCGCCGTCGGTGTCGCGCGCGTCGATCACGCCGTCGCCCGGGCGGTACTCCACCTCGAAGCCGTCCGGCCGGCCGTCGCCGTCGGTGTCGGGATCGTTCGGGTTGGTGCCGATGGCCACCTCGACCGCGTCGGGCAGCCCGTCGCTGTCGCCGTCGGTGTCTTCGGTGGGATAGCAGCGCGCGTCGATGCACAGGTTGTCGGCCGGGCAGTCGTCGGCGCTGGCGCAGTCCTCGGCGGCGCTGCCGTCGCCGTCGTCGCACGCCCCCAGGGCCGCGGACAGCACGAGAGCGAGCGCCGCGCGGCGGCGGGCAAGGGAGCGGACGGTCATGGGAACCTCGCGAACGGGTCGACGGCCCCATGGTGGGCGTCCGGGGGGTTTCGCGCAACGCGCCAGCACGTATGCTGCGGGGCATGAGCTCTCGTTGGGCGATGGTGGTCGAGGCGGCGCCCGGCCGCGGGTGGGTCAGCGGCGCGGTGTGGTCCGTCGGCGGGGTGCCGGTGGTGGCGCTGGCGGTGGGCAACCGCCACGGCGCGGCCGAGGCCGCGCTCAGCGTGGCGCGCAACGCCCTCGACACCGAGGGGCGCGCCCCCGACGCACGCTCGCTGGGCGAGGCGCTCGAGGTGGCGCACCGCAAGCTCGGCGGCACCGGGGCCCACGCGCGCGCTGCCCTGGTGCGCGCCGACACGCGACGAGCCATCGGCGCCACCGTCGGGGCCTTCGACGTCTACGCCCTCGGCGACGGCGGGCCGGTCGTGCTGCATCAGCGCGGCCGCGGGCAGCTCGGCCAGCCGGGCGCCGAGCCCGACCTCTTCTCGACCTCGGTGGACAGCTTGCGCCAGCTGATCGTCGCCACCGGCCAGCCGCGTCCGTCGGCGCCCACCGGCCTGCTGCTGGGGCCGCCGCTGAGCGCCCTCGCCGCGCTGGTCGACGCGGGCGCGGGTGTGGTGGTGCCGCCCCTCGACGACATCGGCGTGCTGTTGCTCGAGGTCGGCGGCCCCGCGCCGCGCGTGCTCGGCGACACCCGCGAGCGGCCCCACCCCGCGCCGGACGAGGCCGCGCCCGCCGTCGCCTCGCGCCCGCCGCCGCCGACGCCGCGCCCGCCGGCGCGCGCCGCCGCCCGCCGGTTGCTGTTCGCCGATCCCCATCCGCCCTTCGTGCGCTCGGTCCAGCGCGCGTTCCTGGCCGATCTCGACGTCGACACCTGCACCTCGGTCACCGCCGCGCGCGAGCGCGTCGCGGGCGGCGACGTCGACTGCGTGCTGGTGGACGATCGGCTGGCGGACGGCAGCGGCGTCGACCTGATCACCGCCCTGCGCGGCGACGGCTTCCGCGGCCCCATCGTCGCCATCTCGGGCCGCGAGGACGCCAACGCCGCCCTGCGCGCGGCCGGCGCCGACGCCACCTGCAGCAAGCTGGGCTTCAAGCACATCCGCGCCGTGCTGGACGCCCTGTGACGCGCCCCGCGGGCGCGGGCCGGAAGGGAGACTCATGAAGCGCGACCCCCGCCTGCACGGCCTGTCCGACGATCATCACCAGGCCCTCGTCCTCGCCCGCCGCGTGCGCCGCGCCGTCGACGCGGGGGAAGACGACGCCGCCCTGCGCGCCGCCGTCGACCACGCCTGGGCCACCCACCTCGCGCCGCACTTCGATGTCGAGGAGCGCCTGCTGCTGCCGGCCCTCGAAGAGGCGGGCGAGGTCGACCTCGCCGCGCGCACCCGGGCCGAGCACGCCACGCTGCGCGGCCACCTGGACGCCGGCCGCCTGGGACCGTTCGCCGATCTGCTGCGCGATCACGTGCGCTTCGAGGAGCGCACCCTGTTCCCGGCCTGCGAGGCGCGCCTGCCCCCCGCCGTCCTCGATGCCGTCGGCCGGGCCGCGCCGCAGGGCGCGCGCGATCAGTAGCGCAGCACCGCCGCCACCGGCGCGTCGTCGCCCAGCATCTCCTCGGGCACCGACACCACCGCGCCGCCGTTGAGCCAGGTCTCGCGCGCGGCGCGCTCGATCAGGTCTTCGCCCGAGCCATCGGCGCCGTCCAGCGACACCCGATGGGTGGTGGGATCGATGCGCCCCAGCCGGTGCGCGTCGGGGGCCACCAGCAGGGTGTCGACGCGCCCCTCGACGGCCGCGGGCAGCACGTCGCCCACGCCGGTCACCGCGCGCCCGTGGGCCACCAAGCCCGACAGCCGCTGCAGGGGCCGGTCGCGCCGCTCTGCGCGCACCGCCGCCTCGACCACCGACCACCCCTGCGCGTGCAGCGCGTCGTCGCTCATCGACTCGACGCCCAGCTCGACGCCGTCGGGCAGCAGCTGCGGCAGGTGGGCCACCTCGCGGAAGCGCGCCTGCAGGTGGGGCTGGCCGGCCAGCACCAACGGCACGCGGACGTCCAGGAAGGGCCCCAGCGCGGCGGCCAGGCGGCCGAAGAACTGCCTCACCTCGGCGTCGGGCGAGGGCTCGGCGGAGTGCCCGTGGTAGATGGGCCGGTTGCCGCCGCGCCCGGCGCTGTGGAACTGCAGGTTGGCGCGCGGCGAGTCGTAGCCGACGGCGTCCTCGAGGCGTCGGGGCGCGCCCGCGGGCAGCTTCTGGGGCTGCATCACGAAGCGGTCGCATTCGAACAGCCGCACCTCGCCGAGGCTCAGCGTCAGGATGTCGAAGGCCTGGTTCCCGGCCAGCAGCGCCAGGATCGGCGCCACGCGGAAGGTGTCCGCCACGGTCACTTCGGTCAGCGTCTCGACGGGCAGCTTCACCCAGCGCAGGACGTCGCGGGATCGGAAGACCGCGAGGCCCTGCTCCTGGTGCTGCCAGAAGTCGTGGTCGTCGATCCGCGCGTACAGGGGGGCGAGCAGCGGATCCTCGTCCGGGCGCTCGATGTCCAGCCGCTCGGCCGCCTCGCGGACGAGGTTCTTGAAGCGGGTCGCGTTCTGCCGCGTGTCCGGCCCGGCTTTGGCCATCGGCGCGTAGATCGACACCGCGGGCGACGTGGCCTGTTCGACCAGCGTGCGCAGCTCGTGGTCTCGGATGGGGGTGCTCAAGTCGGTCTCCCTTCGTCGGTGCAGGCTCTGGTCGAGCAAAGGGTGTGCCCGCCGGCCCGGCGCCCGGGTCGCCCCCGAGCGAGGGTCAATCTGGTACGCGCCGCCGCCCTGCGTGGGGCAAAGCGCGTCGTGGAGGCCCGGCGCAGCGCCGCGCCCGGCGTCGGCACGCCGCTTGTAACGCCGAGCCACGACGACGAAAGCGAGGTGTCTCATGCTGAAGTGGGCGTTCATCTTCCTGGCCATCGCCATCATCGCCGGCGGTCTCGGCTTCTCGGGCATCGCCGGCGCGGCGGCGGGCATCGCCAAGCTGCTGTTCTTCGTGGCGCTGGCGGTCTTCCTGGTCATCGGCGGCCTCGTCCTGTTCACCGCAGGCAAGCTCGCCGGCTGAGCCTCGCGCGCGCCCGCGCCGTCTCGACGAGAGCCCCGTTGACCCACCCGTGAGGGGCGCCTACCCTCGCGCCGCACGCACGGGAGGTCAGCTTGAGCGCGTCCACCGCCCCCGGAGCCCCCGCCTCGGGGCCCATCGTCGAGCTCTCGGCCGTCACCAAGGACTATCCGCTCGGCAAGCTGACCGTGCAGGCGCTACGCGGGGTCGACCTGCGCATCGAGCGGGGCGAGTTCATCGCCATCGCCGGCCCGTCGGGCAGCGGCAAGACCACGCTGCTGAACCTGGTGGGCTGCGTCGACGTACCCACCGCGGGCGCGGTGCGCATCGAGGGGCAGTCCACCAGCGAGCTGTCCGAGAAGCAGCTGACCACGCTGCGGCTGCACAAGCTGGGCTTCATCTTCCAGTCCTTCAACCTCGTCGGCGTGCTGGACGTCTTCCAGAACGTCGAGCTGCCGCTGCTGCTGCAGGGCGGCCTCACCAGCGCCGACCGCAAGCGCCGCGTGGCCGAGATGGTCGACAAGGTGGGGCTCACCCCCCAGACCCGGCAGCGCCCCAACGAGCTCAGCGGCGGTCAGCGGCAGCGCGTCGCCATCGCCCGCGCCCTCGTGACGCGGCCGGCCATCGTCATGGCCGACGAGCCCACCGCCAACCTCGACTCGGGCACCGGCGGCGCCATCATCGAGCTGATGAAGGACATCAACCGGACCGACCACACCACCTTCATCTTCTCGACCCACGACGCCAACGTGATGGGCCACGCGCGCCGGCTGGTCGAGCTGGTCGACGGCCGCATCGCCGCCGACCACCCCGTCAGCGAGGCCGCCTGACGTGGCCGGCTCGCCCGTCGCTCAGGCCCGCGTGCTGGCGCAGATGGCGCTGCGCAGCCTGGCCAGCCACAAGGTGAAGAGCCTGATCGTGGGCTCGATCATGGTGTTCGGCACGGCGCTGGTCGTCGTCGGCACGTCGCTGCTCGACAGCGTCGAGGCCGGCATGGAGCGCAGCATCGTCAAGAGCCTCTCGGGGCACCTGCAGCTGTACGACGCCGAGGCGAAGGACGATCTCGCGCTCTTCGGCGGCACCGGGATGGGCGGCGACGATTACGGCGAGGTGCCGGACTTCGGCGAGGTGCAGCGCGTGGTGCAGGCGCTCGACGGGGTCGAGGCGGTCGTGCCCATGGGCCTGGGCCTGGCCAACATGAGCCGCGGCAGCGAGCTCGACCGGGCGCTGGACGCGCTGCGCCGCGCGGTCGAGGACGGCGACGCGGCCGCGCGCGTCGCGCTGATCCACCGGGTGCAGCGCCTGCTCGAGCTGATGCACGCCGATCTGGCCAACAGCCGCGCCATCACCGCCGACACCACCGAGCTGGACGCCAACCTGGCGCACGTCGAGCGCGCGCAGCAGGACGCCTTCTGGGCGCCCTTCGCCGGCGACGATCTGGCCGCGAAGCGCGCGGCCCTCGACTTCCTCGACACCAAGGTGGCGCCGGCCGGCGGCGACGGCGTGCAGTACTACCTGCGCTACCTGGGCACCGATCTGCCGCTGTTCGCCCGGGTGTTCGATCGCTTCCGCATCGTCGAGGGCCAGCCGGTGCCCGAGGGGCGCCGCGGCCTGCTGATGAACAAGCGCTTCGCCGACAGCCAGCTGAAGCTGAAGGTGGCCCGGCTGCTCGACGAGCTGCACGACGCGGCGACGCTGAACGACGCGCGCATCGCCGACGATCCCGCGCTGGCCGCCAAGGCGCGGCAGGCCCGCAGCCTGTACGGATCGCTGACGCTGATGCTGTCGCCCGAGGACGCCGCCGCCCTCACCGAGACGCTGCGCGCCGCCTTCCCCGACGTGCAGCCCACCGAGGGGCAGAGCGATCTCGACGCCCTGATGCAGGCCGCGCTGACCGTCGACGACGACACGCTGAAGGCGCGCTACGCCTTCTTCTACGAGCAGATCGCCCCGCGCGTCGAGCTGTACCCCTTCCGCGTCGGCGACGTGCTGACGCTGCGCGCGTTCACGAAGCGGGGTTACATGAAGTCGGTGAACGTGAAGGTCTACGGCACCTTCGAGTTCGCCGGCCTCGAGCGATCCGAGCTGAGCGGCGCCGCCAACCTCGTCGACCTGATGACCTTCCGCGATCTGTACGGGCAGATGACCGAGGCGCAGCAGGCCGAGCTGAAGGCCATCCAGGCCGAGGTGGGCCTCGAGCGCGTCGACCGGGCCGACGCCGAGGCGGCGTTCTTCGGGGGCGCCGACGACAGCGTCGAGAAGGTCGCCGACGGCAGCGTCTTCGGCGACTTCGAGGTGGCGCGCATCGAGCGCGAGGCGGGCACCCGCGTGGCCGACGACCGCCCCTTCACGCGCGAGCAGATGCTGGACGGCGTGGTGCTGAACGCGGCGGTCATCCTGGCGGACGGCGTCGCCGTCGACGAGGCGAAGGCGCGGGTGCAGGCCGCGGTCGACGCCGCCGGCCTGAAGCTGAAGGTGGTCGACTGGCGCGCCGCCTCCGGCGTCATCGGTCAGTTCGTGCTGGTCATCCGGGGCGTGCTGCTCTTGGCGATCGGCATCATCTTCATCGTCGCCCTGGTCATCATCAACAACTCGATGCTGATGGCGACCCTCGAGCGGGTGCGCGAGATCGGCACGCTGCGGGCCATCGGCGCGCAGCGGCGCTTCGTGATGGCGATGGTGATGCTCGAGACGCTGGTGCTGGGCCTGCTGAGCGGCGGGGTGGGCGCGGGCCTCGGCGCGGCGCTGGTGGGCTGGATGGGCGACGTCGGCATCCCGGCGAAGAACGACATCCTGGTGTTCCTGTTCTCGGGCCCGCGCCTGCACCCGACCGTCGGCGCGGGCAACCTGCTGGTGGCGCTGGTGGTCATCCTGGTGGTCAGCCTGATCAGCACCTGGTACCCGGCGCGCATCGCGACCCGCGTGCAGCCCGTCGAAGCGATGCGGGAGGCCTGAGCGATGCGGATGCTGCTGCTCGTGGCCTGGCGCAACCTGCGCCAGGGTGGCCGCCGGACGCTCCTGCTGGGGCTGGCGCTGGCGATGGTGACCGGCCTGCTGGTGTTCCTGCTGGCGCTGTCGCGCGGGGTGAACGTGAGCATGACCCGGGCGGCGACGACGCTGTCCTCGGGCCACGTGAACGTCGCGGGCTTCTACAAAGCGACGCCCGACGACGTCGCGCCGCTGATCCAGGGCGTCGATGCCCTCCGGCGCATCGCGACCGAGAACACCGAGGGCCTCGTCCGGGTGCTCGATCGCCACCGCGGCTGGTGCAAGGTGATCAGCGAGACGAGCTCGATGTGGGTGGGCCTGCACGGCATCGAGGTCAGCGAAGAGGACGCGCTGTTCGAGCAGCTGACGATGGCCGCGCCGGCGACCTACGTGAAGGGCGATCCGGCGAAGGCGCGGCCGAGCGAGCCGCGCCGGCTGAGCGAGCCGGGCACGATCATGCTGTTCCGCAGCCAGGCCGATCGCCTGGGCGTGCAGGTGGGCGATCAGGTGACGCTGCGCACCGAGACGCTGCGCGGGCAGAGCAACACGGCCGATCTCACCGTCGTCGCGGTGGCCGACGATCTGGGGCTGATGAGCACCTGGGCCGCCTTCGTGCCCAAGGACGCCGTGCGCTCGCTCTACGGTCTGAAGGCCGACACCAGCGGCGCGGTGTACCTGTACCTCGACGACATCGACCGCGCCCCGGCGGTGATGGCGCACCTGCGCGAGGTGCTCACCGAGGCGGGCTACACGGTGATGGATCACGACCCGCAGCCCTTCTTCATGAAGTTCGAGACGGTGATGGGCCAGGACTGGACCGGTCAGAAGCTCGACCTGACCATCTGGCGCGACGAGGTGTCGTTCTTGACCTGGGTGCTGACCGCCATCGACTCGGTGTCGTTCCTGCTGACCGGCATCCTGGCGGTGCTGATCGCGATCGGCATCATGAACGCGCTGTACATCGCGGTGCGCGAGCGCACCGGCGAGGTGGGCACGCTGCGGGCGATCGGCATGGGCCGGCGGCGGGTGCTGGCGTTGTTCGTCATCGAGGCGATGCTGCTGGGCCTGGTGGCCACGTCGATCGGCGCGGCGCTCAGCGCGACCGTGGCGCTGATCATCGACGCGGTCGGCGTGCCGCTGCCCTGGACCGCCGCCCGGGCCATCTTCATGAATGACCACCTGAGCCTCGTCGTCGCCCCCGCGCATCTCATCGGCGCGGTGGCCGCCTTCACGATCATCACCGGGTTCTCGGCCTTCTGGCCCGCCCTGCGCGCCGCGCGCCTGCCGCCCATCACCGCGATTCACCAGACGGAGTAGAGCGATGCCGCGACGCAGCCCCCCGACGAGCCGCCCCCCGACGCTGCTGCTGGCGCTGGCGCTGGCCGCGCCGATCGCCTGGTGCGCCCCGGCCGACGCGCAGGGCGAGGCGCTGAGCACCGAGCAGATGGTCGACCTGCTGAAGGTGGTCGACGATCGCCAGCGCAACAGCGGCGACTACAAGTCGCTGGCCTACATCGAGCAGCGCGAGAAGGACAAGGAGCTGATGGTGTACGAGGCGGTGGTGTACCGCCGCGACGCCGACGATCGCTTCATGATCCTGTTCACCCGCCCCAAGGCCGAGGCGGGCAAGGGCTATCTGCGCATCGACAAGAACCTGTTCATCTACGACCCCACCGTGGGCAAGTGGGAGCGGCGCACCGAGCGCGAGCGCATCGGCGGCACCGACAGCCGCCGCACCGACTTCGACGAGTCGCGGCTGGCCGAGGAGTACGACCCCAGCTACGTCGGGCGCGAGACGCTGGGCAAGTTCACCGTGCACCACCTGAAGCTGACCGCGAAGAAGGACGTGGACGTCGCCTACCCGGTGCTCGAGCTGTGGATCGACGCGGACAGCCAGAACATCCTCAAGGCGCAGGACCGCGCGCTGTCGGGCAAGCTGATGCGCACGGTCTACTACCCGCAGTGGGTGAAGGTGTTCAGCGAGTCGAAGGGCGCCGAGGTGTACGTGCCCAAGGAGATCCACATCTACGACGAGGTGGAGAAGGGCAACCAGACGCACGTGGTCATCCGCAGCGTCGACCTGAAGTCGCTGCCCGCGAACATCTTCACCAAGGCGTGGCTGGAGAGTCAGAGCCGGTGAACGCGCGTTGGGTGGGGGCCCTGAGCCTGACGGCGCTGCTGGGCGGGCCGGCGGCGGCGCAGCCGAGCGACGAGGCCGCGCGCGAGGCGGCGCTGTTCGGGGCCCCCCCGGCGGACGCCCCCGCGGCGGACGCGCCGGTCGCGGATGCACCGGCCGCCGACGAGCCCGCCGCCGACGCGCCCGACGAGGAGCCCGATCCCGAGGCCGAGCGCGAGGCGGCCCTCTTCGGTGAGGCGCCCGCCGAGCCCTCACCGGCCGACGTGCCCCCCACCGCACCACCACCCGGCGAGGATCGCGAGGCCGCGCTGTTCGGCGGCGACGGCGCCCCCGCCGGTCCAGCCAGCGACGGCCAGTGGAGCGACGCCGCCGTCGAGGCGCGGCTGGAAGCCAAGAACGATCCGCTGCAGCTCGGCGGGCGGCTGTACCTGCGCTTCCAGACCAGCGTGCCGCAGGACACCGACTTCGAGGACTGGCGCCTGTCGAACCCGAACCTGGTCGACCTGTACCTCGACGCCCGCCCCACCCGCCGCGTGCGGGCCTTCCTGCAGACGCGGGTGACGCACGACACCACCGTGCAGACCGGCGACACCGATCCCATCACCGGCGCTGCGGCCGAGCCCACCGACGTCGTGCTCGACCAGCTGTGGCTCAAGTTCGACGTCGAGCGCCGCGTCTTCGTGACGATCGGCAAGCAGCGCGTGAAGTGGGGCGCGGCGCGCTTCTGGAACCCGACCGACTTCCTCAACGCCGAGCGCCTGGATCCCCTGGCCATCTTCGACGAGCGCCTCGGCGTGCCGCTGGTCGAGCTGCACGTCCCGCTGCAGGACATCGGCGGCAACCTGTACCTCGTCGGCCTGCCGGGCGGCGCCGACGCCCTCGGCGAGGTGGGCGGCGCGGCCCGCGTCGAGTGGCTGTTCGCGACCACCGAGGTCAGCGCCAGCGTCGCCGGGCGCGACGGTCAGCCCCTGCGCCTGGGCGGCGACCTGAGCACGGCGCTGTGGGATCTGGACGTGAAGCTCGAGGGCGCGGTGCAGCACGGCGGCGACGACGTCCTGCGGCGCTGGGAGGGCGAGTTCGACCTGGCGACCTTCACCTTCCCCACCCTGGAGGATCGCAGCGACGACTGGATCCCCCAGGTGGCCGCCGGCTTCGAGTGGGGCATCCCCTACGGCGACGACGACACGCTGTACCTGACCGGCGAGTACTTCTTCAACGACGCGGGCTACGGCGACGCCGACCTGTACCCCTGGTTCCTGGCGACGGACGCGTCGCGCGGCCTCGAGGGCGGCATCCCCGGCGTCGATCTGGGGCGCGGGCGCGACTTCACGCCCCTGTACCTGGGCCGCCACTACGCGGCGCTGGGCCTGCTGGCCGCGGGCCCCGGCACCTGGAACGACACCACCTTCCTGCTGAGCGGCATCGGCAACCTGAGCGATCGCTCCTTCCTGGCGCGCTTCGACTACCAGGTGCGGGTGCTCACTCGGCTGAGCATCTTCGCCTTCGTCGCCGCCCACCTCGGGCAGGAGGGCGAGCTGAAGCTGGCCCTCGATCTCCCGCCGGTCCCGGGCGTCGAGGGCCTCGAGGACGGCATCTCGGTGCCGCCCACCGTGGTCGACGTCGGGCTGTGGCTGTCCGTCGATCTGTAGGTCCCGGGCGCCCCCACGTGAAACGAGGCCGCGCCTTCGGGTATGGTCCGCGGCCGTCTCGCCGGAGGTCGTCGTGCGCCCTACTCATCTCGCCCGCGCCGCAGTCCTGAACCTGATCCTCCTCGCCGGCTGCCTGCCGACCGGCAGCAACGGGCTCGCCACCGTCGACGCCGGCGACCCCGACGCCTGCGCGCCGGTCGCCTGCACCTGCGACGACGGTCGCGCCGGCACGATGGCCTGCGGCGCCGACGGGTGCGCCTGCGATGCCGAGGACGCCGACGTGGGCGGCCTCGACGGCGGCGACACCGACGCGGGGCCCGGCGCCGACGACGCGGGCCCGCCGCCCGGGGACGCCGCGCCCACCGCCGAGTGCGACGAGGGCGCGCGGCAGCGACGGCCCTGCGGCGCGAACGACAACGGGCTCGAGGCGCGCAGCTGCGTGGACGGCGCGTGGACGCCGTGGGGCGCCTGCGAGGATCCCGACGCCTGCACCGACGGCGACAGCCAGCGCGAGGCCTGCGGCGTCGGCGACGGCGGCGCGCGCACGCGCACCTGCCTCGACGGCCAGTGGTCGGCCTTCGGGCCCTGCGACGATCCCGGCCGCCCCTGCGAGGACGGCGCCGTCGAGCAGGTGCCCTGCGGGCTCAACCGCCGCGGCTTCCAGTCGCACAGCTGTGATGGCGAGCGCTGGGGGCCCTTCGACGCGTGCGAGGATCCCGACGTCTGCATCGACGGCGCGCAGCAGGCCGAGGGCTGCGGCCTCAACGGGCGCGGCCAGCGCGTCCGCACCTGCGTCGAGGGCCAGTGGGCCGAGTTCGGCGCCTGCGAGGACGTGGACGCCTGCGTCGACGAGGCGCGCGAGAGCCGCCCCTGCGGCCTCAACGACCGCGGCATCGCCCGCCGCGCGTGCGTCGAAGGCAACTGGGCGGCGTGGGGCGCCTGCGACGATCCGGACGTGTGCGCCGACGGCGACGCGCAGGTCGACCCGATGCCCTGCGGCGTCGAAGGCAACGGCACCCGCAGCCGCGCCTGCGCCGAGGGCGCGTGGGGCGAGTGGGGCGCCTGCGACGATCCCGATCGCGTGTGCGGCGCGGGCGAGACCGAGACGGTGCCCTGCGGCCTCAACGGGCGCGGCGAGCGCAGCCACGCCTGCGAGGACGGCCGCTGGGGCGCCTTCGGCCCCTGCGCCGATCCCGACGCCTGCATCGACGGCAACGGCCAGCAGCGCGTGTGCGGCCTCAACGGCAACGGCGAGCAGTCGCGGTCGTGCGCCGTCGGGCAGTGGCGCGCCTGGTCGGACTGCGCCGATCCCGACGTGTGCGTCGAGGACGACGAGGAGACGCGCGCGTGCGGCCGCAACCAGCGCGGCACGTCGACGCGGCGCTGCGACGGCGGCCAGTGGAGCCACTGGGGCGACTGCCAGGATCCCGACGTGTGCGTCGACGGCAGCGTCGCCAACCGGCCCTGCGACGGCGACGGCGAGCAGACGCGCACGTGCAACCGCGGCGCCTGGAGCGCCTGGGGCGCTTGCGAGGCGCCGGGCTGCGATCCGAACGACGCGCGCTGCCTGCGCTGCACCGACGCGCTCGAGCCCAACAGCAGCAGCCGCGAGGCGGCCGCCCTCGTGCACGGTGAGGTGGTCATCGAGGACCTCACCCTGTGCACCGACCGCGATCGCTCGGACTGGTACGGCATCACCGTCGACCAGCCCAGCGTGGTGCGCGCCGAGGTGCACTGGCAGGGCAACCTCGAGGTCGGCTTCGTCGGCGGCTACACGGCCACCAGCGGCTCGGCGGGAGGCTTCGGGTGGGGCGATCCCCAGGCGATGGGCACCTACTTCGTGTCGCCCCCGGACGTGGCCACCTACGTGCACGCGACGGCGCCCAACATGCCCGCGAACGCGACCATCGACTACCGGCTCGAGGTGACGACCGACCCCTTCCCCGTCTGTGTGCCCGGCGGCTCGCCGAACTGCGTGCCCTGCACCGACGCGGTGGCCAACGACAGCGAGGCGCAGGCCATCGAGCTCGACCTGGGCGAGCCGGTCGAGGACGCCGTGTGCGGTGGGTGGTTCGAAGAGACGACGGACGCGTGGAAGGTGCGGGTGCCCGGGCCCGGCACCCTGATCATCACCTTCGAGCAGCAGCGCCGCTTCGCCGGCGGCGCGGTGATGTGGGTGCGCGACGCGAACGGGGATCTGCTCGACGACACGCGCGACGGCAACGAGCGCCGCGTCGACGTCGGCGAGGCGCAGTTCGTCACCGCGCTCGTCGAGGCCGACCGGGGCGCCAGCCAGTACCGGCTGCGCTTCGACTTCGAGAGCCACATCTGCGGCGACGGCCAGGACAACGACGGCGACGGCCTGATCGACGCCGACGATCCGGGCTGCGTCGACGCGGCCGATGGCGACGAGGCCGATCCGGCCGTCCCCGCCGAGTGCGCCGACGGCGTCGACAACGACGACGACGGCGCGACGGACTACCCGAACGATCCCGACTGCGATTACGCGGGCGGCCCCCGCGAGCAGCCCATCTGCGAGCTCGAGGACGCCCTCGACATCGCGCTCGAGCCGGACAACCAGATCGAGCTGCCGGTGATCACCGGGGTCGCCGGCGCCGACTACGGCGCGCGCTGCGGCGCGAGCGGGCGCGGGCAGGAGCGCCCCCTGCGCCTGATCGCGCCGGCGCCGATGCACCTGGTGGCCGAGATCACCGAGGCCGACTTCGATCCCGTGCTGCACGCGCGCCGCGTCTGCGACGACCCCCGCAGCGAGCTGGCCTGCGACGACGACGGCGGCGAGGGCAACCTGTCGCGCCTCGAGCTCGACCTCGACGCCGGCAGCACCTTCCTCTTCGTCGACGCCTTCGCCGAGGACGGCGGGGGCGCGACGCGGCTGCGCCTGACGACGTCTCCGCGCTGACGCCCCCGGCGCAGAATCAGCCGCCACCCTTCACTTGTTGCTTGCGTCCCGAACGGCTTTCGGGTGTGACTTCGCTGCGACCTCCCGGTCCAACGTCCACCCTCAACCAAGCCGCAACGGAGCGCACCCGCAATGGACACCTTCCTCGCTTACGCCGTCGACATCGGCACCAAGATCGTCGGCGCCTTCGTCCTCTGGATCGTCGGCCGCTGGGCCATCGGCCTCGCCGAGAAGCTGCTCAACGCGAGCATGGTGCGCCAGAAGGTCGACCCGACGCTGATCCGCTACTCGGTGTCGGCCAGCGTCGTCCTGATGAACGTGCTGTTGGTGCTGGCCATCCTCAGCGTCTTCGGCATCGAGACGACCACCTTCGCGGGCCTGCTGGCCGCCGGCGGCATCGCCATCGGCATGGCGTGGTCGGGCCTGCTGTCGAACTTCGCGGCCGGCATCTTCATGCTGATCCTGCGCCCCTTCAAGGTGGGTGACTTCATCACGGCGGGCGGCATCACCGGCACCGTCCGCGAGATCGGCCTGTTCGTCACCGCCATCGACCAGATGGACAACGTGCGCACCTACCTGGGCAACAACGCGGTCTTCTCGGGCACCATCCTCAACTTCACCGCCAACCCCTACCGCCGCGTCGAGCTGACCGCGCAGATGCCGCACGGGCAGTCGGTCGAGAACACGATCGCGCGGTTGAAGGAGCGCCTGGCGCAGATCCCCAACGTCACGACCGATCCCGCGCCCCAGGTCGAGGTGCTGACCTTCACGCTGGCCGGCCCGGTGCTGGCGGTGCGTCCCTTCTGCCACAACGACCACTACTGGGACGTGTACTTCGCGACGAACGACTCGATCGTCGAGGTCTTCACCGCGCTGGGCTTCCCCCCGCCCGAGCAGCACTACCGGGTGGCCGGGCCGGCCGTGCCGGTGCTGCAGGCGGTCTGATCCCGAACGCCCTTCGGCCCCTTGAGCCCCACGGCCGCCGCGCGTAGCGTGCGGCCGATGCCGACCTCGCCCCCTCCCCACCGATGAGCGCGCGCCGCTGGGCGCTCGTGGGCCTGGCCGGCACCGCCACGCTGGGCCTGCTGCTGCGCCTGTCCTGGGCCGGCGTCGGCGGCCTGCCCCTGACCGACCACCCGGGCTGGCTGCGTCACGCGCACAGCCACCTGGGCTACTACGCCTTCATCTTCCCCGGGCTGTGGTGGGCCTGGCGCGGCGGGTGGCGCCCCACGGGGCCGCTGCTGCACGTCTACGCCGTGGCCAGCTTCGCCACCGCCGTCGCCTTCGCGCTGCAGGGCTACGCGCTGGGGTCGATCCTCGGCTCGACGCTGGTGGCCGTCGTGTGGGGCGTGTTCGCCTGGCGCGCCGGCTTCACGCGGTGGCTGCGGGGCGACTGGGAGCACGCCGTGGCGCCGGCCATCGTCCTCGCGCTGTGCTTCGTGCCGCCGGTGGCCGTGTTCACGCGGAAGGATCCCGCCCTGGCGCAGGCGCTGGTGCGCACCTTCCTGTCGCTGCTGCTGGTCGGCGCCGCGCTGCCGGTGTGCGTGGGCCGCGGCGGCGCGCCGGGGGTGCTGTGGCTGCCCGCGGCGACGCTGGCGGCGCTCGGCGGCGGCATGGGCTGGGCCTGGGCGCGGCTGCCCGGCTACGGCGCGGCCGCCGTGCTGCTGGCGGTCGCGCTGGTGCGCGTCGGGCCGCGCGACCGGCTGATGGCCGGCCAGTGGTGGGCGGTGGTGCTGGGGTTCGGCGCCTACGCGCTGGGGCTCGTGGCCTCGGGCCACGCCGTCAGCATCGCCGGCGTGCACTTCATCGCGCTGGGCCCGGTCGCGACGTCGGTGGCCCTGCGCGGGCAGGGCACGCCGCTCGCCTGGCTGTACGTGGCGCTGGTGGCGGTGATGTCGAGCGCGATCGCGCTGATGGGCGCCGGGCCCGATCTGCGGGTGCTGCAGGGCGTCGCCGCGCTGAGCGGCCTGGGCATCGCGCTCTTCGCCTTGTTCTTCGCCCTGCGCCCGTCGCGGGGATAGCCAGCGGCGCTCACCGGGTCAGCCGAGACAGGCCGCCTGCCGCGCGGCGGCGTCCCGTGCCCGCCGTCCCGGTCAGTGCACCGTGGGCACGTCCTCGGCCAGCCGGTCGACGCAGCCGCGGGCCTCGGTGGCCTCCTCGCTGCCGCCGAAGCGCTCGACGAGATCGCGGTACAGGCCCAGCGCCATCGGCTCGATGCCGGCGCGCTCGGCGGCGCGCGCGTGCAGCAGCGCGGCGCCGGGCTGCGACGGGAACAGCCCGGCCGCGAAGCGCGCCGCGCGGTAGGCCAGGCGGGCCTCGCCGCTGCGCTCGTGGCAGTTCACCAGGTTGCGCAGCACGCGCAGGACGATGGCGCCCGTGTCGCTGGGCGCCAGGAAGGCGTTGTCCCAGGGCAGCTGGCCGTCGGTCAGCCGCTTCACCAGCGCCGCGCAGTGCGCGACGGTCAGCGGGCGGCCGTTCGAGAACGGATCGACCAGCAGCGCCGGCTCGTCGCCGATGCGGGCGATGAAGTGGCCGGGCAGCCCCACGCCGCGCACGGCGATGCCGGCGCGGGCGCCCACGGCGATCCACACGGCCGTCAGCAGGATGGGCATGCCGCGTCGCAGATCGACCACGCGGCTCAGGTGGCAGTTCTCGGGCTCGTAGTAGTGCTCGGGATCGCCCTTGAGGCCGGCGCGGCTGCACAGCACGTGGCGCAGCACGGCGGCCTGCACCTCGGGCGCGCCGCTGGCCGCCAGATCGCCCACCGCGCGGCCCCACAGCTCGAGCTGATCGAGGCAGGCCCGGCGGGACGTGCGCGGGGCGTCCTCGACCGCGAGCAACGCCTCCACCAGGTCGTCGGCGGCGACGGCGCCCCGGCAGCGCGTCAGCGCCGCCTGGTCGGCCCGGCTCCAGAGGTCGATCGTGTCCACGACGCGCATCATAGGCGCAGGAGCCGGCGGTCGTCACCCGCGCCGCGGCGCGTGCTCATACGTGGTTGCGCAGCATCAACTCGACCGGGTGCGGCTCGAGGTACCACTGCCCCTCGACGTAGGGATGCGGGTGACGCCGGAAGTGGTGACGCAGCAAGGTCATCGGCACCACCAGCGGCACCAGCCCGGCGCGGTACTGGTGGATGACGTCGACCAGCTCGGCCTTGTCGTCGGCGTCCAGCGGCTTCTTCAGGTAGCCCATCAGGTGCTGCAGCACGTTGGTGTGTCCGCGGCGCGTCGCGCGGCGGGTCAGCGTCTCCATCAGAAGGTCGGCGTAGGCCGCCACCGTCCCCTCGAGATCGCCGCGCCCCGCCTGCGCAACGATGCGCCCCAGCCGCCGATAGCCCTCCTGGTTGTGCGCCATCACCAGCAGCTTGTGGCGGGTGTGGAAGTCGATCAGCGCCTTGGGCGTGGGCGCGGCCAGCAGCGCGCGCAGGCGGTCGTACACGAAGACGCGCTCGACGAAGTTCTCGCGCAGGACGGGATCGTTCAGCCGCCCCTCCTCCTCGACCGGCAACCGCGGGAAGCGCCGCATCACCGCGCCCGCGTAGGCGCCGACGCCCGCCGCGCTGGGCATGCCCTTGCCGGTGTACACCTTCACGCGCTCCATGCCGCAGCTGGGCGAGGCGCGCTTGAAGACGTACCCGCAGGTGCCCGCGATCTGGTCGGCCACCGCGTCGGCGTACGCCTCGAGGTCGTCGGTCACGTCCAGCTCGGCGTCGCGCACGCCGCGCACGCGCACGGCGTCGCCGATCTGGACGAGGCGGATGGGCTCGCGCGGCGTGCCCAGCCCGATGCCCACCTCGGGGCACAGCGGCACGTAGGTGAACCACTGGCCCAGCGTGCCGGTGAGGTAGCGATCGTGCTTGTGGCCGCCGTCGTAGCGCACCTGCTCGCCCAGCAGGCAGCTGCTGATGGCGATGGGGATCTTCTCGACGGTCGGGTTGTCGGCGGGGCTCATCGAATCTCCATCGGCGCGGGGTGCGCCGATGGAGATACAGGAGTCACTCGGCGGGTTGGAAGTCGCAGTGCCCTTCGCCGTCGATGTGGCCCACGGTGTGCGCTTGGGCGCGGACGAAGCCCCACAGGTCCGTAATGTCGCGGCTGCCGACCTGGTAGCGCGTCTCACCGGTGATATCGACGGCGGCCAGCTCGGCGGGCGTGATGGCCCCGTCGCCGTCGGCGTCCGCCGACGCGATCAGCCCGAACACCACCTGCGGCGTCTCGCTGTCGAGGTCGTCGTACAGCAGGTGGTCGGCGTGGATGGTCAGCTGGCTGCGCCCGGTGCCGCCGTCGGCCACGGTGGCCTGCGTCTCGCACGCGGTGTAGCGCGTGTCGGTGTCGAAGCCCCAGTTGAAGGTCAGCGTGGTGCCGTCCTTCTCGGCGCGCCCCTCGACGTAGATGCTGTAGCCCTCGGCCGCCATCAGCGCGACGTCGTCGGTGGTGGCGTTGCCCACCGCGGGCTCGCGGGAGGGGGCCACGCGGTAGTCCAGCGCGTCGTAGGTGCCCGCCGCCGCGGCGCGGTCGAACACCCGGTGGCCGCCCCCGCTCGACGGCTTCGCCAGGTCGAAGACCCGCGCCTCGGGCGCGGCCACCGTCTCGGCGCCGCGCACCTCGATGTCCTGCACCACGATCAGGAACCGGTCGAAGGTGATCGCCCAGCCGTCCTCGACGCAGCCGTCGCAGCCGGCCGTGCCGGCGGGGATGCCCTCTTCGATGAAGGCCTCGCCGAACACGTCCACCGCCAGCGTGCCGGTGCCGGCCGCGTCCTCGTCGTCGTCGTCGCAGCCCACCGCCGTCGCGGCGAGGGCCAAGGCCAAGGCCATCGCCAGGCCCGTCGTCGTTCGTCTCATCGGTTCACTTCCTCTCGCTGAAGCCGAAGTGCTCGTGGCTCTGCAGCCCACGGCGCACCCGGTTGCTGGCGCTCTCGCCGGGGCTCAGCGTCACGTCGCCGTCCCCGTCCGCGTCGAGCGCCGCGAAGTCGACGCCGTCGAAGAGGGTGTCCCCCTCGATCGGATCGACCAGGTACAGGTGAAAGGCGATCGTGGGCGGCGCGCCCTCGGTCACCTGCAGGGGCATCGGCGCCCCCACCACCCGGCGTTCGTCGTCTTGATCCAAGATGAGCTGGAAGGTCCAGCGTCGCCCGTTCTTCTCGGCGGCGCCGCGAAGGTGGGCCGTGTGGTCGAAGAGGGGGTCGTCGGGCATCACCCCGTCGGCCGCCTCCGCCCGGCCGAAGCCGAAGTCGGCGCCGTCGTACCGTCCGACGAGGGCCACGCCCTCGCCCAGCGCCCCGCCGGCCGGCCACCGCACCACGTGCCGGCCGGGCAGCTCGCCGGTGGGCTCACCGCCCGCCGTGTGGCCCGGGTGGGCGTGCGCCACGCCCAAGAGCCAGCTCAGCGGATGGGTGAGCGAGGCGTGCATCTCGCCCCCCTGGGTGAAGGCCATGTCGACGACCACCACCCGCGCCTGCTCGACGGTCACCGCGTACCCCAGATCGGTGGTGGCGGTCCCCAGCGGATCCTCCGCCACCACCACCTGCACGGGCACACGCACCGCCTCGTCGTCCTCGCCCCCGCAGGCCGCACAGGCGACCAGCGCGGCGAGGCACCTGAGTGCTCGCATACGCGTCTCCTCTCACGCCGACCCCGATGACCGGCGCGTCGAGCTCCTCTGCACTGTCGGAAAGGCGTCCGGGCCGCTCAGATCGGCGGGCCGCGGGCCCGGTGCGGTGGCGGGTGCAGCGCCGTCGGGCGGCGCGCGGGCGCCGAGCCGATGCGCGGCGCCTCCACCGCCACCAGCGTGGGCGGCGGCGGCAGGACGAGCGTGGGCCCGGGCACCACGGTCGCGCCCAGGTGGGCCAGGCCCAGTGCCCCGTGCGCGGGCGCCTCGGGCGGCGGCGCGTCCTCGTCCTCGTCGGCCGGCTCGGAGGTCGACGCCTCGGTCGACCTCGAGGCCGGCGTCCGGTGCCACACCACGGCGCCGTCCGCCGTGTGGTGGTGATCGTCGTGGTGATCCCACAGATGGATCAGCGGCGCCGCGAGCAGCGCGCCCATGACCCCCAGCACGCCCCACAGGGCGACGCGCTCGAGCCGATCGGCGCGGCTCACAGCCACCAGGTCACCCCCAGGCGCACCTGGCGGGGCGCGGCCGCGAAGCCGTGCAGCGCGGGCAGCACGCTGCGCGGGCGGTCGCGATCCCACCACGAGGCGAAGTGGTAGGCCCCCTCGTACCATCGCGTGTCGAGCAGGTTCTCGACCTCGACGTCGACGCGCCAGTCCCCCTGCCGGTGGCCGAGGGCCGCGTCGAGCACGGTCGCGCCGGCGGCGGTGGCGCCGTAGGCGACCGGGCGCTCGCCCAAAACCAACGCGCCCACCGTGCCGGACCACCCGGACGGGTGCACCACCGTCGCGTCGGCGCGCACCAGCAACTCGGGCGCGCCGGGGACCGGCCGATCGTCCGCGGTGAAGCGCGCGTCGACGACCGTGGCGTCCACGCTCAGCACCGCCCACGCGGCCGGGCGGTACTGCGCCTCGAGCTCGAGGCCGACGCGCCGGGTGGCGCCCTGCTCGACGTTGGTGGCCGACACGTGATCGAAGACGCGCTCGCGATCGATCTGCACCCCGAAGACGCCCGCGCCGAACAGCAGCCCGTCGACCGGCTCGTAGCGCAGGCCGGCCTCGACGTGATCGCTCACCGTGACGGCCGCCGCGCCGCCGTCGTCGCGCGCGACCGAGACGTCCTCCACGGGCCCCTTCGGGCCGACCACCGCGCGCGCCTCGGGCGAGCGCAGGCCGCGCCCGGCGGCCGCGAGCAGGGTCCAGCGATCGCCCGGCCAGGCGGTCAGCTGCAGGCGCGGCGAGACCTGCACCAGCGCGTCGGTCCCGGCGCGCGCGGTGACGTGATCCTCGACGTCGAAGCCGAAGACGTCGACCCGGGCGCCGCCCGCCAGCCGCACGGCGCGCCAGGGCCGCCAGCGCGCGCCCAGCGCCAGAGCGCCGTGGTGCTGCCAGAAGGTGAGATCGCGATCGACGCCGACCGGGCGGCCGGCCGTGTCGAGCGCCTCCTGCGCCTGCGCCACGTGCTCGCTGCGGCCGGACAGGCCCAGGTGCAGGCGCAGGGCGTGGACGGGCGCGTTCTGGACGCGGAGCCGAAGGCCGACGGCCTGGGCGCGCTGCCGTTGCAGGTGCCGGTCGCCGTTCACGGCGTCCCCGAGGAAGCCGGTGAAGTTCTCGTCGAGGCGCAAGCGGCGGTGCTGCGCCCACAGCTGCGCCACGATCGGCCAGTCGCGATCCCCGCCGTCGAAGCGGACCGCGCCCAGCAGGCGGCTGGCCCCGCCGTTCAGCCCCTCGGCGTAGCTGTCGAGGGCCGACACCCGGCCGGCCTCGACGTCCTCGACGCGCACCGCCGTCGGCAGCCCGAACACCGCGTGGTGGGCCGCCCCCAGCACCTCGAGGCGCGCCCGGCCGCGCCGCCAGAGGGTCGCCTGGCCCAGCGCCGCGCCGCGCCGGTGCGCCCGCTCGGCGCCGTAGCCGTCGTCCTGCACCACCTCGACCGCGGCCGCCGTCCGCTCGTCGGCGTCGCGCGGCGCCCACACGCCGACCGCCCGCTGCCGCCCGGTGGTGCCCACCTGATAGATCAGGCGGTGGCCGCGCTCGGCGCGCGGGACGCCGACGGTGAAGTCCACCGTCGCGGCCGTGCCGAAGTCCCCCTGGTCGACGTCGACGGCGCCCTTCGTCGCCTCGAGCCCCAGCACGAGCTCGGGCACGAGGAAGCCCAGATCCACGTAGCCGTGGCCGTGGACGTTCGAGGGCTCGTTGATCGGCAGGCCCTCGACGCGCACCTCGACGTCGGCCCCGTGCAGGGCGTCGAAGCCGCGGACGTAGAACTGGTGGCCCTTGCCCTCGCTGCCGTGCTGCACGACGTAGACGCCGGGCAGCAGGCCCATCAGATCCTCGGCCGTCCGGCGCGGGGTGCGGGCCAGCGTCGCGTCGTCGACGGTGCGGCCGCCGGCCGTCGGTGGGGGCGCGTGACCCACCACCCGCAGGGGCGTGTCCGCGGGCTCGCCGTCGTGCGCCTGGGCGGCGGCGGCCGGGATCGACAGCAGCAGGGCAGCGAGGAAGCGGCGCACCGAACGCTCATACCAGAGGTGGCCTCGGGGCCGCCATCGTGGCAACCGCGGCAAAGCCTCGCTAAGTTGGCGCCCTCGCACCGACTCGGAGGCGCCCGTGATCCCCGCCCCTCTCGACGACCTCGCCCTGGTGGGCGATGGCCGCACCGCCGCGCTGGTTCGCCGTGACGGCGCCGTCGTCTGGTGGTGCCCCGGCCGGTTCGACGCGCCCAGCGTGTTCGCGGCCCTGCTGGACGAGGAGGAGGGCGGCCGCGCCCAGGTGCGGCCGACGGCGCCGCACGAGGCGACGATCGGCTATCTGCCCGACACGACGGTGGCCGAGACGCGCTTCGAGGTGCCCGGGCAGGGCGTCGCGCGGGTGCTGGACGTGATGACCGACGGCGCGCTGTGTCGTCGGCTCGAGGGCGTCGAGGGGACGGTCGAGCTCACCGTGCACACGGACGCGCGCCCCGATTACGGGCGCGGTCGCGGCGAGCTCGACAGCTCGCTGCCCGACGGCACCGTCACGCTCGAAGAGGGCGACCGGGTGTGGTGGATCCTCGGCCCGCCGCCGGCCGATCCGGATGGCGCGCTCGAGGCGCGCTGCGCCGACGACCGGGCGTGGCTGGCCGATCTGACGCTGCCGAGGCTGGCGCGAGACGAGGTGGCCCGGTCGGCCCTCACCCTGCGGCTGCTGCAGCACCAGCCCAGCGGCGCCTTCGTCGCCGCGCCGACGACCTCGGTGCCCGAGTGGCTGGGCGGGCAGCGCAACTGGGACTACCGCTTCGCGTGGATCCGCGACGCGTCGATGACCGCGCGCACGCTGCTGCTGCTGGGCGCCGACGCCGAGGCCGAGCTGTTCCTGCGCTGGGTGGCGAAGGCGGTCGTCGGGCCGCTGAAGGTGATGTACACGCTCGACGGCGGCGAGGTGCCCGTCGAGCAGTCGCTGCCCCACCTGGCGGGCCACGGCGGCAGCACGCCGGTGCGCATCGGCAACGGGGCGCGGCACCAGCTGCAGCTCGACAGCGCCGGCGCGCTGCTCGACCTCGTGGCGCTGTTCGCCGAGCGCGGCAACGACTGGACGTTCTTGCGCCCGACCCTGGGCAAGGTGGTCGCCGAGGTCGTCGCCGGCTGGCCCGCGCCCGATCACGGCATCTGGGAGCCCCGCTCCGGCAAGCTGCACAACGTGCACTCGAAGGTGATGTGCTGGGTGGCGCTCGACCGCGCGGCGAACCTCGGCTTCGAGACGCGCGGCGAGGCCGACGCGGTGCGCGCCGACGTGCTGACGCACGGCCTCGACAACAGCGCCTCGTGGTTCCGCCGCGCCTACGACGATCCGTCGGCCGACGGCGCCCTCCTGACCTTGCCCCTCGTCGGCTTCCTCGCCCCCCACGATCCGCGCGTGGTGGCCACCATCGACCGCGTGCACCAGGCCCTCGGCAACGGGCACTTCGTCTACCGCTACGCCATCGACGACGGCGTCGGCGGCGCCGAGGGCGCCTTCGTCCTGTGCGGCTATTGGCTGGCGCAGGCCCTGTACCTCATCCAGCGCCGCGACGACGCCCACACCGTCTTCGAAGCGCACCGCGCCCTCGCCGGCCCCACCGGCCTGCTCGCCGAAGAGGTCGACCCCCACGCGCACCGCCAGCTCGGCAACTTTCCCCAGGCGTTCAGCCACCTCGGGCTGATCGAGACGGCGTTGATGCTGGACGGGGGCTGACAGGGTCAGCAGAAACAGTCCGCCTGCTGCGCGAACCGGTGCATCCCGCTGGGCGGCGTTGCGGGGCACACAACATCTGGGGAAGCACGGCAAGTGCGTCCGCCAGATGTTGTGCACCCCGCGCCTTGCCCAGCAGGCGCCCCGGTCCGCTCGCGACGGCGGCCTATTCCCGCTGACCCTGTGAGGGCGGGCGGGCCGCGCACCAGGGCGACTTTGCCTCAGGCGCGGTCGGCCGCGGCGACGCTGCGCAGGTCGAGGAACATCGGGAGAGGATCGCCGTGCAGGCGGCCCTCTCGGACGCCGTCGAGCGGCACGAAGCCCAGCTTCTCGTAGAAGGCGACGGCGCCTGGCTTGGCGTCGGTGACGACGCCGAGGCAGCCGGCGGTGGTGCGCTGGTGCAGGGCGACGGTGAAGACGTGACGCAGCAGGTGGCGGCCGATGCCGGCGCCTTGGGCCTGCTGGTTCAGGCCGAGCTCTTCGGTGAAGCGGTCGAGCTTCTCCTTCGTGGTCGTCGAGATGGTCGCAGAGACCTGGGCGTTCGCGGGGCTCATGAGCCCTCTCTTCGGCGCATGGGAAACCATGCTCAGCCATGGAAAAACTAGCTCGCAGCGCCGGACCGGCCAAGGCGCCGGTCCTCACTCGTCGCGGAAGTTGCTCGGCAGGATGTCGAAGGGCAGGTGGCGGATGAGCAGGGGCAGCAGGATCGAGCCGCCGGGGACGGCGAAGATGGCGAGGGCGGGCACGGCCTTGGCCAGATCGGTCAGCTGGGCCTTCACCTGGGCGCGCTCGGCGGGGCTGAGGGGCTCGCGGCCGGCCTTCAGCAGCAGCTGACCCAGCTCGCTGGTCTCGCGGATCTCGGCGGCGACGGCGTGCGCGTTCTTCCGCACCGCGCGCTCGATGCGCTGGGCCAGATCGGCGCGCATGCGACCCACGGCGGCGCGCAGGGACAGCTTCTCGAGCAGGCCGGTGTCGCGCTCGTAGGCCGCCAGCGCCTCGACCTCGCACCGATCGAGCACGTCGGGGGGCAGGTCGAAGGCGCGACCCAGCCGCTCGAGCCACGCGCGCTCGGCCTCGTGGAAGCGGCCGTTGACCAGCGCGGCCAGGAACAGCGTGCGCAGCACGAAGGCGCGCAGGGCGGGCCCCTCGACGCGCGCGGCGATGGCCTCGGGGCCGGGCGGATCGTCGAACTCGGCGGCGTGCATCGCCTGCGTCCCGGCGTCGAAGCGCGCGGCGTTCATCAGCGCCTGGATCAGCTTGCGCTCCTCGGCGTCGACGATGCCGTCGGCGCAGGCGAGGCCGATGCAGGCCGAGACGGTCAGGTGGCGCGCGCTGTCGGCGCGGCCGTGCGTGGCCATCACCGCCGACGGCTCGGGGCGCCCGCCGAGCTGGCCGCGGGCCAAGGCGACCAGCCGGGCGACGCGCCCGACCCGCTGCACCCAGGTGTAGCGCAGCAGCTGGTGGAAGGGGTGGCCGAGCAGCGGATGCCCCGCCGGCAGGGCTTCGGCGGCCACGGCCTCGCCCAGCGCGCTGGCGAACGCGGTCGTCTGGCGCCGGGCCGCGCGCCCCGCCGGCTCGGCGTGGTCGAGCAGCGCGTGCGCGGCGTCCACCAGCCGCCCGTCCCCCTCGGCGTGCGCCAACGCGGTCAGCAGCCGCAGCGGCAGGCGATCGTCGTCGTCGTCGTCCGTCGCGCGAAGCGCAGCCAGCGCCAACTGCATCGCATGGGTGGCCCCGTTCAACAGGGCGAAGGCGTCGAAGGTGACGGCGTCCGCCGCTGGGCGCACGCCGTGCAACGCGTCGGTCGGCAGGCCGGCGTCGAAGCCGCGCGCGGTCAGCTGAGCCGTCAGCCAGCGCTCGTACGCGGCGTCGTCGGCCAGCGGCGCGGCCGGTGCCACGGCGGGCGCGGCGACCACGTCGCGCGCGAGGTGGAGCAGCCAGGCGCGGCTCCCGGTCGGGCGTGACATCGGCACCTCCTCGGGGCAGAATCGCACGCCCCCCGGCCGCGGCGCAAAGCGCCAGAGGAGCTCCCATGAGCACGTCCTACCCCCTGCACAAGATCAAGGTGGTCCTGCTCGAGAACATCCACCCCGACGCGGTCGCGGCCTTCGAGGCGGCCGGCTTCACCGTCGAGCACCACACCCGCGCCTACAACGGGGACGAGCTGCTCGAGGTGGCCGGTGACGCCCACATCGTCGGGGTGCGCTCGAAGTCGAACCTGACCGCGGACTTCATCGAGCGCGCCGACCGCCTCTGGGGCATCGGCTGCTTCTGCATCGGCACCAACCAGGTCGCCCTCGACGTCGCGGCGTCACGCGGCGTCCCGGTCTTCAACGCGCCCTTCTCGAACACCCGCTCCGTGGCCGAGCTGGTCATCGCCGAGATCATCGCCCTCAACCGCCAGCTGTTCGACCGCAGCGCGGCCATGCACGCGGGCCGCTGGAACAAGTCCGCGACCGGCGCGCACGAAATCCGCGGGCGCACTTTGGGCATCGTCGGCTATGGCCGCATCGGCTCGCAGGTGTCGGTGCTGGCCGAGGCGATGGGCATGCGCGTCGTCTTCCACGACATCGTCGACGTGCTGCCGCTGGGCAACGCGCAGCGCCTCGACAGCCTCGAGGCGGTGCTCGAGGCGGCCGACGCGGTGACGCTGCACGTGCCGGCCACCGCGCAGACCGCCTGGATGATCAAGGCGCCGGAGCTGGCGCGCATGCGCCCGGGCGCGCTGCTCTTGAACAACGCCCGCGGCAACGTCGTGGACGTGGACGCGCTGGCGGCGGCGCTGAAGGAGGGGCGCCTCGGCGGCGCGGCCGTCGACGTCTTCCCCGAGGAGCCCCAGTCGAACGCCGAGCCCTTCCACAGCCCGCTCATCGGCCTGCCCAACGTCATCCTCTCGCCGCACATCGGCGGCTCGACGCTCGAGGCGCAGCAGGACATCGCGGCCAGCGTGTCCGGTCGGCTGATCAAGCTGATGAACAACGGCTCGACCACCACCGCGGTCAACGTGCCCGAGGTCGAGCTGCCGCGCCTGCACGGCGACCACCATCGCGTGCTGCACTTCCACCACAACGTCCCCGGCGTGCTGGGCCAGATCAACAACCTGGTCGCCGAGCTGGGCGCCAACATCGCCGCCGAGCACCTGCAGACCGACGCCCGCCACGCGTACGCCATCCTCGACGTCTCGCCCCATCACGGCGAGGCGCTGCGCGACCGCCTGGCCACCATCCCCGAGACCATCCGGGTGAGGACGCTGTGGTGAACGACGACGACCTGCGTCGCGAGCGGCGCGCCGCCCTCGAGGCCATGGTGGCCGCCGATCCGGACGACGCGTTCGCGCTGTACGGCCTGGCCATCGAGCGCAAGAACGACGAGGACTACGAGGCCGCCGAGCTGCTGCTGCGCCGCCTGCTGGTGGTCGATCCCGTGCACCTGTACGGCTACTACCAGCTGGGCGAGGTGCTGCTGGCCGACGATCGGCCCGAGGACGCCGCGGACGTGCTGCAGGAGGGCCTCGAGCGCGCCCTGGCCGCCGGCGACAGCAAGGCGGCGGGCGAGCTGCAGGCGCTGCTCGACGAGACCTGATCGACCGGCCCGCTTGCGCCCGGCGTCGGGATGCGCATGATCGCCGCCCAGCCGACCCACACCGGAGCCCCACCGTGAGCGACCCCGCGCAGGAACTGAACCACCGCCTGACCGAGCTGGAGATCCGCTCCATGCACCAGGAAGACCTGCTGCAGCAGCTGAGCGACGTGATCCGAGAGCAGCAGGATCGCATCGACGTCCTGAGGCGGTCGCTCGACGCGCTGCGGTCGCAGGTGAACGCCAGCGTCGAGGACGACGACAGCCCGCCGCCGCATTACTGAGCGGCTCAGCCCGCCGGGTGGCGCGCCTTCCAGGTCCAGTAGAAGTTGGCCAGGAAGTTCCACCCGGTGGCGACGCCGATGCCGGCCAGCTGGGACACGTAGATGCCCAGCCCCACGTCGGGCGGATCGACCACCGGCCGCACCAGGTAGCGCTGCCAGCCCTCGCCGCCCGCGAAGTACGCGGCGACCGCGTCGCCGCCTTCGAACAGCCACAGCCAGCCGACGTTGCCCGCCAGGAACACCACCCACTGCACGGCGGCGCCCACCAGCGAGACGGCCTGGAAGCGCACGGCCCGCCCGCGCGCCGATCCCTCGCCGCGGTGCTCGCGGAAGGTCCACAGCTCGTTGACCACGAAGTTGGACAGGATGGACACCTCGATCGCCCAGGCCGAGGCGAACGAGCTGCGCAGCCCCAGGCGCTGGAACAACCACAGGCAGCCCAGGTTGACGAACACGCCGCTCGCCCCCACCGAGCAGAACTTGATGAACTGCCGGGTGATCAGCGGCTGCAGCGCGCGCGGCAGCCGGCCCCGGATGCGGCGGACGAACAGCGGCGCGCGCGTCACCCGCTCGGTGTCGGCGGGCGCGGGCGTCGTGTCGAGGGGCTCGGAAGGATGCACGGGGCGGCTACTCGCGGCAGGCGAGGCGCGAAGGTGCAGGAAAGGGCGTGCTGATTTCAAGGGCGGGGGCGGGCGCCCGCCGACCGCGGACGGGGCGCCCGCGGCCGGTCGGGGCCGAGCGGCCTACTGATCGGCCTGGCAGGCCATCAGCTGCGCGCTGCAGGCGGGGCAGTCGAGCGTCTGGCACTCGTTCTCGAAGACGCAGTCGTCGAGCGCGGTGTACAGGGGCTCCGAGGCCGCGCTGACCTCGAAGATGCACTCGAGGAACGCCTGGGGCTCCATCGCGCCGTTGATGCAGTTGATCGTCGCGTTGCAGCTCGCCTCGCCGGGCGGCAGGCAGGCGTCGAGCTGGGCGCCGCAGCTGCTGTCCACGCACGCGTCGTCCTGCATCGGACAGTTCTGCTGCACGCACATGCCGATCGCGTCGTAGGGCCCGGTCGCGCCCGCGCCGGCCTCGGTGTAGCAGGCCTCGTAGCAGGCGTCCGCCTGACCGTTGATGTCGCACAGGTTGAAGCAGATGATCAGCTCCTTGCAGGTCTGCGCCTGAATCGGAGCGCCCCCGGGCCCAGGACCCGGGCCCGGGCCGGGGCCCGCGCCGCTGTCCGCCGCGCAGGCCTGCACCTCGGCCGCGCAGTTGGCCTGCACGCAGGCCTGGTCGCCGTTGGGGCAGTTGGCCTGCACGCACATGGCGGCCGCCTGGTACAGCGCCTGCCCGTTGGCCGAGCCCTGGGCGAAGCAGCCCTGCAGGCAGGCCTGGTCGTTCTGCCCGCAGCCCTGGAAGCACTGCAGGATGTCGCCGCAGCCCAGATCGCCGCCGGGGCCCGGGCCGGGGCCCGCGCCGCCGAAGCAGGCGTTCACCTCGTTCGCGCAGTTCGCCTCGACGCACGCGTCGTCCTGGCAGCCGTTCGCGTTGATGCACTGCGCGATGGCGCCGAAGGCCGCCTGGCCGTCGGGCGTGGCCTGGTTCAGGCACCCCTCGGCGCAGGCCTGATCCTGGCCGCAGGTCTGCAGGCACTGGAAGATGCCGGCGCAGTCGAGCGCGTCACCGGGGCCGGGGCCCGGGCCGGGACCGGGGCCGGGGTTGCCGCCCGCGCCAGGCTCGCCCGCCCGCGCCGGGGTTGCCGCCCGCGCCGGGGTTGCCGCCCGCGCCGGGGTTGCCGCCCGCGCCGGGCTCGCCGCCCGCGCCGGGGATGATGCCGGCGTCCGAGCCGCCGCCGGGCGGGGGCTCGATGCTGCCGCCGCCCTGGGGCCAGCAGACGCTCTGGTTGTTGCCGAAGGCCCGACAGCTGAAGTTGCTGGGGCACTCGGTGTCGTTGCTGCAGTCCTGCGTGCAGATGGCCTGGCCGTTCGGCGTGCCGGCGCAGATGCCGCTGGAGCAATCGCCGGCCGCGCTGCAGCTGTCACCGACGGCGGCGCCGCCGCCGCCATCCGACTGGCAGGCGAAGCCGCCGAGCGCGATCAGCGCGGCGACCGAGAACTGGGCAAACAGATTCCGCATGCGACCAAACCCCCTGGAGAAATCAAGGCTCATCCGTATGACGCAGCCTCCACCAGAGGGTGAAGTGCAAAAAGCTGCACGGCGTTTGGCCGCGACCTGGGCCGGTGTTCGTGAATCGGCCGGCGCGATACGCCGGCGCGCGCGCTCGCTGATCCCGTCAGCCGAGCCCCCGCACCAGCAGGCCGTCGGCGACCAGATCGGCGGCAAGATCGGCCGCCTCGTCGGCCTCGGCGCCCAGCGCGCAGAGCGCCGCGCGCAGCGCGGTCCAGTCGCGGGGCGCCCGATCGGCCAGCAGCCGCACGAGCGGCTCGCTGCCCTCGCCGAGCGTGACCTCGCCGGCGGCGTCGCGCTCGACCAGGAGGCCCAGCGCAGGCCCGTCCGGAGGCGCCGCGGGCAGGACCACCGCAGGATCGACCAGCGCAGCCACGAGACCCGACGGGTGGGCGCCCAGCGTCGCGAGGACTGCCTGACGATCGGCCAGCGCGCCGGCCGGCGCGAAGAACGCCTCGACCCAGGGCGCGGTGCGCCAGGGGCCCGCGGAGGGGCCCGGCCCGTCCGGGCGCGGCGGCGCGCGGCGCACCCGCGCGATGGCCTGCTCGACCCGCGCCAGGCCGGCCACCACGCCGCCGCGCGCGGCGAGGAAGTCACCGAAGGTGTCGGCCAGCGAGCCGCGCCGCTGCACGCAGCCATGGAAGGCCGGGCTCGAGAAGAAGGCGTCCAGGGCGGCCAGGCCCTCGGCCCGCGCGACGCGCGCGCCCGCCGCCGGGTACTCTTCGAGCAGCGCTTGCAGGGTGCGCGCCCGACGATGCGGATCGGCCCGCCAGCGCCGCCGATCCGGCGCGACCAGCCAGGCGCGCTCGGCCTCGCTGAGAGGCTCGTCGGCCAGCGCCGCGTCCGCGTCCGCGTACACGGCCTCGACCAGCGCCGGGTCGTAGAGCATGCGCACCACCACCCGCTGCAGCGCCGCGGCGCTCACCGCGCGCCCGCCGACCAGGTGCGGGCGATGCGCTCGAAGCCGGGCAGGCAGTCCTCGATCGCGTTGCGCTCGCACTCGAAGACCACCGCCTTCAGGTTCGGCGCGCGCGGCACGACGTGCTCGAGGATGGCCCAGGTGTCGGGCAGCACCGCGGTCGTGTGGTCGTCCTCGATCATCGCGAGGCCATCGACCTCGAACGACGACGCACCGGCCACGTGGATCTCGACCACGCGCTCGCAGGGGAAGCCGTCGATGGCGGTCAGCGGATCGTGGCCGGCCACCCGCTGGAAGATGGCCAGGTGTGCGGCGTCGAGCAGCAGCCCCGTGTCGGCGCGCTCGGCCACGCGGGCGAAGAAGTCGAGCAGGTGCAGGTCGCCGACGTAGACGTGCCCCGGCGGGTTCTCGGGCAGCACCTCGAGGCCCACCGCGTCGCGCAACCGGGCGACCCCCTCGGCCATCGCGTCGGCGGCCTCGGCGCACAGCACCGGCGGCAGCAGCAGCATGTGCCCCCGCTCGCGCGGGCCGACGTGCCACAGCCCGGCGTCGCCGCAGATCCACGCGGGCTTCAGCACGTCGAGCAGCGCCCGGGTGGCGTCGAGCCAGGGCGCGTCGAAGTCCTCGGGCTCGTCGAGGTTCAGATCGAGGAAGTGATAGGTCGTGGGCCAGCCGGCCGCCGCCCAGGCTCGGGCGTCGGCGTCCAGACCCTTGGCGATCTCGACGCCCACCTCGAGGAAGCCGCCAAAGGCCGGGTGACGCCGCCGCAGCTCGGCGGGATCGAGGCCGCCGCCGGCCGCGCGCGCCCCGTACTCGGTCGAGACGCCGATGCCCAGGCGGGGCAGGCGATCGACGCGTCGGAAGAAGTCGCTCACTCCACCTCGCGGGGGCGCCGGTACAGGCGGTCGATGCGCCGGCGGTGCTCGCCCAGCACCCGATCGAAGCGCCCCAGGCGGCGCCCGGTGAGGGCGGTGTCTCGATCGGCCAGACGTGACACGAGGCGCAGATCCAGGCGCACCTCGAGATCGGTGAAGCCCACCAGGAGCGGCCGCAGCAGCCGATCCGTGAGCTGGGCCCCGAGCCCCCCGCCGCCGTTGGTGTAGACGAAGGTGAACAGGTCGGTCACCGCCGGACCGGCCGGCACGAACACCACCGCCACCCGCAGGCGTCGCGGCCGCGGCGCGCCGGTCGCGGGATCGATCCAGTATTGGTCGTAGCAGACGTGCACCGGCGCGAAGCGCGTGGTCCAGTCGTCGACGAAGTGATCACCGGGCCGAATGCCCAGCAGCCCACGCAGCGCGCGCCCGATGTCCCGCTGCGGGCCGCGGTTGTAGACGCGCACGGCGTCGTCCCGCGCCTCGACGCGCGTCTCGACCGCGGCCAGATCGGCCTCGGCGTACCCGAAGAAGGCGTGCACGCGGCCCGTGTGCTCGACCTCGGTGAAGTTGTCCAACACCAGCTCGAGGGGCGCCTTGGCGCGATGGCGCAGCACGGTGACCGGGGCCCAGCCGCGGCCGCCCAGGTCGGGGAAGTGCGCCGGGCCGCCCCGCTTCACCCAGACGGCGCCGTCGCGCTCGACGACGTCCCAGGTGGGCGCGCGCGGCGTGAGCGCCGGCGTGGCCGGGCAGCGCCCCGCGCCGTCGGGCGCGAAGGCCCAGCCGTGATAGGGGCACGCGAGGCAGCCATCGGGCTGCACGGTGCCGAGGCTGAGCCGCATGCCGCGGTGCGGGCAGCGATCGTTCAGCGCGCCCAGCCGCCCGTCCGCGCCGCGGAAGACGACGACCTCGGCGTCCCCCACCCGCGCGCCGATGGGCTGGGCGCGCAGGTCGACGCTGCGGGCCACCGGGTGCCAACAATCGAGCCGGATCACGTCGCCCCCCGGTCGATAGCGCGCGCGATGCGCTGGGCCTCGAGGCGACACTCGCGCAGCGCGCCGGACAGCGGGTTGGCGAAGCCGCAGAACCACAGGCCGGGCACGGCGCCCGGGCGCCCGTGCCAGCGCGGGTAGCCCCGGGCGTCGGTCAGCGCCTCGGCGTCGGCCAGGAAGCGATCCAGCGCCGGCCGGTAGCCGGTCGCGAGCACCACGGTGTCGACCTCACCGCGCCCGCCGTCGGCGTACACCACCGCGTCGCTCTCGAAGCCCTCGATGCCCGGGCGCACGCGGATGTGCCCCTGCCGCACCAGATCGATCGTGCCCACGTCCAGCAGCATCACCCGCCCGCGCCGCACGAGCTGCGTGGCCGGCCCCTCGGCGGCCCGGCGGATGCTCAGCGCCTCGAGCCCGCGCATGTAGCGCTCGACCACCGCGCCGCCGAGCGCGTCGGCCAGCGCCAGCGGCAGGTGCCGGTTGGCGATGCCGAAGACCTGCGCCGGCACGCCGAAGGGATCGCGCGGGCCCACGTTGATCGGGCCGCGGATGCTCCACTCGACCGTGGCGCCGTGCTCCCACAGGTCGAGGGCGATCTCGGCCCCGCTGTTGCCGGCGCCCACCACGAGGACGCGCTGTCCGCGGAAGGGCGCGCCGTCGCGGTAGTCGCCGCTGTGCAGGATGCGCCCGCCGAAGTCCGCCTCGCCGGGCCACACGGGCCGCCAGGGCACCGCGTTGTAGCCGCTGGCGACGACGAAGTGGCGCGCGTGGATCTCGCCCTCCGAGGTCTGCACGCGCCAGCCGCCGTCCGCCGGCGCGGCCGCCTCGACCGCGACGCCGAAGCGCGGCCGGATGTCGTGGTGCGCCGCGTACGCCTCGAGGTAGTCGACCACCTGCTGCCGCGACGGGTACTGCGGGTCGGCGGCGGGCCAGGGCAGGCCGGGCAGGTGGCTCAGCTGCTTGGGCGTGTGCAGGTGCAGCCGGCGGTAGTGATGCCGCCAGCTGTGCCCGACGGCGTCGGCGCGATCGACGACGATCGCGTCGTGCCCCCGCATGCGGAGCGCGCCGGCCACCGCCAAGCCCGCGGGCCCCGCGCCCAGCACCAGCGTCGATGCCTGCGTCGCGTCGCTCATCGCGCGCACCCTAACCAAAGGCGTCAGGATTGTCAGCGCGCCGCGAGCAGCGCGGTGCGGTCGACGAAGGGCGCGCGGTCGGGCGGCCCGTCGGCGTGCAGGTAGCGCGCGACGCCGCCGGGCCGCAGCGCGACGATCGACGCCGAGCGGGTGCCGTAGGCGGGCGTCCGCACGCAGAGGGCGTGCAGCGCCCTGCGCGTCTCGGCGTCCAGGCCGTCGCGCGGCCGGGCGGGGGCATCGGCCGGGCGGTCGCCGTCGGCGAGCACCCGCTGCAGGCGCGTCAACAGCGCCTCGCCGTCCGCGGGCAGCGGCGTCAGCAGCGCGCGCGCCCGCTGCACCTTGGGGAAGCCCGCGTCGTTCAAGCGCCCGTTGGGCAGCACGTGCACCCCCGGCGGTACGTCGGCGAAGGCGTGGCCCGTGTCGCGGGCATACAGCACCCGCAGGCCGTCGGCGTCGCCGAACACCAGGTTGAAGGGGTTGTGCGCCCCGGGGCGCAGGCCGCGCAGGCGCGCCTCGGCCGCCGCCGTCGAGCCCGCCGCCAACGCGTCGAGCACCACCTGCCCCCGCGAGGCGCGCGACGGATCGGGCGCCCCGTCGGGCGGCTGGTTGGTCAGGCCGACGAAGAAGCCGCTCGCGGTCACCCCCATCCAGGTGCCGCCCGCCAGCGCGTCGCGGCCGCCGACCGCGTGCGGACGCTCGAGCAACACCTGCGGCGGCTCGGTCGGCCGCGCGTAGTACTCGTCGCGGTTGGCCGCGCAGACGACCGGCCAGTCGGGGTGCGCGCGGTGCAGGACGACCAGGGTGCACATCGGCCGGACGGTAGCACGACGGCCCGTCGTTCGTTCGTCCGGCGCCCCGCCGACCCGACGCCCCCTTGCCGACCCGCGCCGCGGCTGGCTTATGATAGGACGCCGCGCGCGCCTCGCCGCGCCCGCCGAACTCAGGAGCCCGCCCGTGAAGACCATCGGCCTGACCCTCAACGGCGCCCCGCGCTCGCTGCACGTGCGCCCCGGCGAGTCGCTGCTCGAGACCCTGCGCACCCGCTGCGACGTCACCTCGACCAAGGACGGCTGCCAGCCTCAGGGTCAGTGTGGCTGCTGCCTGGCGCTGGTGGACGGCAACCCGAAGGTCGCCTGCGTCTTCAAGACCGAGAAGTGCGAGGGCAAAGAGGTCCTGACGCTGGAAGGCGTCGACCCCGCCGAGCGCGACCTGTTCGCCCGCGCCTTCGTGGCCGCCGCGGGCCTGCAGTGCGGGTTCTGCATCCCGGGCATCGTGCTGCGCGGCAAGCACCTGCTGGACAAGAACCCGACGCCGACGCGCGACGAGATCGCCAAGGCCATCGACGGCCACCTGTGCCGCTGCACCGGCTACGTGCGCATCATCGACGCCATCGAGCTGGTGGCGCGCGCGAAGCAGGGCGAGGCCCTGCCCGAGCCGGCCGAGGACGGGGGCGTCGGCGCCTCGCTGCAGCGCTACCAGGGCTACGACCTGACCCTGGGCGATCGCGCCTACGTCGACGACATGGTGGTGCCCGAGATGCTGCACGGCGCGGTGACGCTGGCCGCGCACGCCCGAGCGAAGGTCGTCTCGATCGACACGTCCGCCGCCGAGGCGATGCCCGGCGTGCACGCGGTGGTGACGGCCGCCGACGTGCCCGGCGAGCGCTGGTACGGGCTGATCTACAAGGACTGGCCCGGCTTCGTCGCCGAGGGCGAGACCACCCGCTGCGTCGGCGACTTCATCGCCGCCGTGGCCGCCGACGACGAGCACATCGCCCGCGCCGCGGCGGCCAAGGTGAAGGTGAAGTACGAGGTCTACGCCCCGGTGGTCGACCCGGAGGAGGCCCTGAAGCCGGACGCGCCGCAGGTGAACCCGACCGGCCCGAACCAGATGTCGCGCACCTACTTCGCGCGCGGCGACGTGGACGCCGCCCTCGAGCGCAGCGCCCACGTGGTCACCGCCACGTTCCAGACCCAGCGCATCGAGCACCTGTTCCTCGAGCCCGAGTCGGCGCTGGCCGTGCCGCGCCCCGACGGCCGCCTGCACCTCTACAGCCAGGGCCAGGGCGTCTTCGACGATCGCCGGCAGGTCGCGGCCTTCCTCGGCGTCGCCGAGGAGCGGGTGTTCACCGAGCTGGTGCCCAACGGCGGCGCCTTCGGCGGCAAGGAGGACATGAGCATCCAGCCCCACGCCGCGCTGCTGGCGACGGTCACCGGGCGCCCGGTGCGCGTCACCCTCGACCGCGAGGAGTCGATCCGCATCCACCCCAAGCGGCACCCGATCAAGATGACCTACACCGTCGCCTGCGACGACGAGGGGCGGCTGACCGCGCTGCGCGCGTACATGGTGGGCGACACCGGCGCGTACGCCAGCGTCGGCGGCAAGGTGCTCGAGCGCGCCGCTGGCCACGCCTGTGGGCCGTACCGGGTGGCCAACGTCGAGGTCGAGGCCATCGCCGCCCGCACCAACAACCCGCCCTGCGGCGCGATGCGCGGCTTCGGCGCCAACCAGGCGAACTTCGCGGTCGAGGGCTGCCTGGACATGCTGGCCGAGAAGGTGGGCCTCGACGGCTGGACCATGCGGTGGCGCAACGCGGTCGCCGTCGGCGACATGTTCACGACCGGGCAGGTGCTCGAGAAGTCGGTGGGCGTGAAGAAGACGCTCGAGGCGGTCAAGGACGCCTACTTCGAGGCGCTGAACGCCGGCCTGCCCATCGGCATCGCCTGCGGCATGAAGAACAGCGGCATCGGCAACGGCGCCCAGGAGTGGGGCAAGTGCCGCCTGGTGGTCGAGGGCGACGGCACGGTCAGCCTCTACAACGGCTTCACCGAGATGGGCCAGGGACTGCTGACCATCCTCACCCAGTGCGCGGTCGAGGTGACCGGCCTGCCGGCCAAGGTGTTCCGACCCAAGGTCGACGCCACCTTCGCGCTGCAGTGCGGCCAGACCACCGGCAGCCGCGCCACGATGCTGGGCGGCCGCGCGGTCATCGCCGCGGCCGAGAAGCTGAAGGCCGATCTCGACGGCGGCCGCACGCTGGGTGATCTGGTCGGCCACGTGTACGCCGGCGACGTGCTGATCGACGACACCACGTCGCCGGGGGCCGACGTGCCCCACCCCAAGACGCACACCGCCTTCGGCTACGCCACGCAGGTGTGCATCCTCGACCAGCAGGGCAAGCTGAAGCGCTTCATCGCCGCGCACGACGTGGGCAAGGCCATCAACCCCGATCTGTGCCGCGGACAGATCGAGGGCTCGGTGCACATGGGCCTCGGCTTCGCGCTGACCGAGGACCTGCCCTGCAAGGACGGCATGCCGGTCACCTTCAAGCTGCGCGAGATCGGCGTGCTGCGCGCCCGCGACATGCCCGAGGTCGAGGTGATGCTGATCGAGGAGCACGAGCCCGAGGGCCCCTTCGGCGCCAAGGGCGTGGGCGAGATCGGCCTCGTGCCCACCGCCGGCGCCGTCGCCGGCGCGCTGTACATGCACGACAAGACGCGGCGCTTCCGCCTGCCCATGAAGGACAGCCCGGCGGCCCAGGCCATCTCGGTGGGCCGCATCCGCGACAAGGACGTCGATCGCTGGCATTGAGCCGACCGGTCAGAGGTGCTGTGGGCCGCGTGAGCCGACCGGCGCGGTGGCGCCAGCGTCCGGCGCCCCCACCGGCGCGGGGGCGCCGTCGTCGAGCCCGTCGACCACCCGCTCGGCGTCGCCCGTGAGGGCGTCGACCGGCGCCGGATCGGCGTCGTCCAGCCCGCCGACCGGCGCCTCCGCGGGGGCGGACTCCGCGGTCCACGGCCCGCGGTCCAGCAGCGGCTCCCCCCGCGGGACGAACGAGGACGCCGGGCTCGAAGGCGCCTGCCCGGGGAACCCGAGCAGACCCCCATCGAAGCGAACGCCCGGCGGCTCGGTCGCCGGGAAGGCCACGCGGGTCATGCCCTTCTCGTCCGAGAAGGCGGGCAGGTCGGGCAACGCGCGCTCGATCACCTGCCGTCCCGCGCTCTCGATGACGTGCGCCTCGGGCCGAAGCGGCCCAACCTGCGAGGCGCAACCGGCGCGGGCGAGGGCCGGCGCGGCGGCCAGCAGGCGGCGCACGGTCTCCTTCCGCTCCCAGTAGTCCTGGTCGGGTCGCGTCTCGAAGGCCCGGCGCATGCCCGGCCCGGCCTGAGCGTCGGGGCGCACCGTCCACAGCGCGCCGTCACTCGCGCACACCTGCGCCGGCTCGTCGAGCGACCAGTCCAGGACCGTCACCGTCTGGAGGCCGCCGTAGCGCTGAACGCGGTCGACCGTAACCGGCCACACGGAGCGGTTCAGCTCGAAGTCGTGCCGCGGGCTGGTGAGTCGGTACACCGCGAGCGTTGGCCGGTCCGGGGAGAGACCGGCCCACAGCCGGGTCGTGTCCTTGTAGGGAGGCGGCATGTGTCGCACGACGCCGCCCGGATCGATGCGGCGCCCGAAGAAGTCCCCCGGCACCCCGCCGACCACCACCACGGACGCGCCGTCGGTCGCCACCGAGGTCGGCACGCCCGGCAGCACGCCGTCCTCGTAGATGCGCAGCGTGCCGCCGGGCCCGCTCAGGTCGCCCAGCATCGGCAACCCCCGCGCGGCCACGCGCCGGGCGCCGGGCCACACCACCGGCACCTCGGGCGGCGCCACCACCACCAGCGTCGTGTCGCGCGTCTGCACCAGCGGCGCGACGGCGACGGGCTCGCCGAACACGCCCGGCGGCGGGAAGAAACCCAACAAGGTCAACAAGATCGCGTTCATCAGATCATCTCCTTCGAGTGATGCTTCGCCCAGGACAGCAACAGGGTGTGGGCCGTGGCATCCCACGGCGTTCGGAGGGGAGCGCCGAGCGCCCGCAGGCGCGCGGCGACGACCTCGCCGGGGCGCGCGAAGTGCGCCCCCACGATGCCGAGGAAGCCGCGCTCGCCCGGCAGGGCCAGCGGGTTGGACAGAACCTTCACCGTCGTCTCGAGCAGACCCGGAAGCCAGCGAGCCCAGAGCTGGCGCTCGAAGTCGTCCGCCAGCGTCTGCGCGCTCTCCTTCGGCAGGTCCTTCAACAGCGGGCACGTCTTGCGCCAGGCGTCGACGGCCGACCGCGTCTGTGCGACGTGCTGCGGGCCGAGCGGGGCGTCGCTGGCGGTGACGGCCACGCGCCAGGTGGCCAGCGCGCCGATCTGCCTCGCCGTCTCCCGGTTGACCGTCTCGGCGAAGCCCAGCGCCTTGGTCAGCGGGTCGGCGGGCGCCGGCGGCGCTTCGGGGGCCTTCACCGCCAACCCGAGGCCCAGCAGCTTCGCCAGGGTCGGGCCGAGGGTGTCGACCGTGCCGGCGCTGACGCGGCCGGCTCGCCCCAGGCTGCCCATCACCCCGCCCAGCACACCCGCGGTGACGACGTCCAGGACCAGGCACGCGATCTGCCCGGGCAGCGCGTCGACCTCGGCCTGTTGCGCCGCCGTCCGCTGGAACCTGTCCCAGCCCGCGGCGTACCCCTGCCCCAGCAAGCTCGCGTAGCCCATCCACGCGAAGCCCTTCGCGGTCATCTCGGCCACGAGGCCGTCGAGGATGTTGGCCACCTCGCCCCGATGGACCCTGCCCTCGAGTGCCTGGAGCGCCGCGTCGGCGCCGGTGGGTTGGGGCGACGTCGACGCCGCGTTCAGCTCGGCCGACTGCTCGAAGGCCGCGGCACCTTCGAACGACGTCGTCGAGGACGACGACGCCCAGCTCGCGCTGCCGTCGTCCTGCTGCTGTGCCCTGTTCGTCGAGTAGCCCGAGCAGTCCATGTGCGGTCCCTCCGGAAAAAGCGGGGGGATCCATCGGACAGCGGAGCCGCGTGTTGCGCGCGGGGGCGAAAAAAGTCGAAAAAACTTCGGACCGCCTGCCGAACCATCAATCGTTTTGCGGGTTTACGATGTGGCGACCGAGAGCGTAGAGTGCAGCCATGAAGCTGCGCATCGAGACACCCGACCTGAACCTCGGCGTCGACGCCGGGCGCATCGTCGCCCCCGGCGAGGCCGAGACCGTGCTCACCGGCGACCGCGTGCGCCCCGGCGACGTGTGCGCCCACACGCACCTCTACAGCGGCCTCGCGCCCCTGGGCATGCCGCCGCCCGAGCCCGCGCCGACGAACTTCGTCGAGATCCTGGAGCGCGTCTGGTGGCGCCTCGACCGCGCGCTGGACGCGGCCAGCCTGCGCGCGGCGGCGCGCCTGTACGTCGCCGAGGCGCTGCTCGCGGGCACCACCACCCTCATCGACCACCACGAGTCGCCCACGCTCATCGAGGGCTCGCTCGACATCCTCGCCGACGCCTGCGCCGGCCTCGGCGTCCGCGCGCTGCTGTGCTTCGGCGCGACCGAACGCAACGGCGGCCGCGAAGAGGCGCAGCGCGGCCTGGCCGAGTGCCGGCGCTTCCTCGCGCACGACCGCCCGCCGACGATCGCCGCCGCGGTGGCCCTGCACGCGTCGTTCACCGTCGGCGACGACACCATCCGCGAGGCCGCCGCCCTGTGCGCCGCCGCGAACGCCGTCATGCACGTCCACCTCGCCGAGGACTTCGCGGACGTCGCCGACGCGCGCGGCCGCGGCTACGAAGGGCCCCTCGAGCGCCTCGCCGCCCTGGGCGCGCTGCCGCCCGGGTCGATCCTCGCCCACGGCGTGCACCTGAACGCCGGCGAGGTGCAGCGGGTGAACGCGCTCGGCTGCTGGCTGGTACAGAACCCACGCTCGAACGCCAACAACGGCGTCGGCTATCCGAGCGCGCTGCGGCACGCCGACCGCGTGGCGCTGGGCACGGACGGCTTCCCGGCGGTCATGCCGGACGAGGCCGCCGCCCTGTGCGCGCACGCCGAGACCCACGGCGACGACCTGGCCGATCTCGATCGCCGCGTCGAGGGCGGCCACGCCCTGGTGGGCGAGCGCTTCGGTGGCCGCTTCGGCGACGTGCAGCGGGGCGCGCGGGCCGATCTGGTGGTCGAGCGCGACGGCGCCGTCGCCCACGTGGTCGTCGACGGCCAGGTGGTGGTGCGCGACGGCGCGCTGGTGCACGGCGACCTCGCCGCCCTCCGCGCCGAGGCCACGGGCGAGGCCGAGCGCCTCTGGACGCGCATGCGCGCCCTCTGAAGCGCCGGCAAGCCGCGCCGACGCAGCGGCCCCTTGACGCGACGCGTCACGATCCGCATATTCCGCCCCCTTTTGAGCCGCGCGCGCGGCTCGAAGCCGACGGAGGTGCGCGATGCCGCCGCCCGTTTCGCTCGATCCCGGCCGGGTGCTGATCGGCCTCGACCCCTCCGACAAGGACGCGCTGCTCCGCACCCTGTGCGAGACGGTCCGCACCGCGCCCGGCGTGCCCGACGCGCTGTCCGTCGACGCCCTGCTCGAGGCCGTGCAGAGCCGCGAGGCCGAGCGCAGCACCCTGCTGGGGCGCGGCTTCGCCTGCCCCCACGCGCGCATCCCGGGTGTCGAGGGCGTGCGGGTGGCCGTCGCCACGCTGAAGCGGCCGCTGGCGTGGGACGACGCCGGCGAGGCCCGCTGGGTGGTCCTGCTGGTGGGCCCGCACGAGCGCCCGGCGCCCGCCCTGCGGCTGCTGGCTCAGCTGGCCACGCTGGCGCGCGACGACGCCTCGGTCGAGCACATCCTCGCCGCCGACGACCCCACCGCCCTCGCCACGTGGCTCGACCGCCGCCTGCGCGAGGAGGAGGGCCCGCTGTGCGCCGTCGACGTGATGCGCGCCTCGCTCGATCGCATCGGCCCCGAGATGCCCGTGCCCGAGCTCGCCCGCCGCATGGCCGCGCACCGGCTCGACGCCGCCGGCGTCACCGACGACGAGCGCCGCCTGCTGGGCATCGTCACCGCGGACGACCTCTTCACCCTCGGCATGCCCGACTTCTTCAAGCAGCTGAAGTCGGTCGCCTTCATCGCCGAGTTCGATCCCTTCGAGAAGTACTTCCAGCACGAGGCCAGCCTCACCGCGCGCGACGTCATGCGACCCACGCCGGCGACGGTGGGCCCCGACGCCACCATCCTCGAGGTGGTCTTCCTGCTGGCGGTCCAGGGCCACCCCAAGGTCTTCGTCGTCGACGCGCAGCGCCGCCTGCTGGGCGTCATCGACCGCATCCGCGTGCTGGACCGCATCCTCAACCTCTGACCCCCGGAGCCCCTCCATGGTCGGCTCGCTGATCATCTTCGGCATCAGCTATCTCGCCATCGCGACCGAGAAGCTCGACAAGACCGCCGCCGCGCTGCTGGGCGCCGCCGCGGCCATCATGCTGCACTTCGTGCCCTACGAGGCGGCCCTGCACGCCGTCGATCTGAACGTCGTCCTGCTGCTCGTCGGCATGATGCTGGCCGTCAACGTGATGGCCGGCACGGGCATCTTCGAGTGGCTCGCCGTCACCATCGCCCAGCGCGCCAAGGGCCACGGCCTGCGCATCCTGCTTCAGTTCCTGGGGGTGACCGCGCTGCTGTCGGCGTTCCTCGACAACGTCACCACCGTCATCCTCATCGCGCCGATCACCATCCTCGTCTGCGAGATCCTCGAGCTGCCCGCGACGCCCTTCCTCGTCTTCGAGGCGCTGGCCAGCAACATCGGCGGCGCCGGCACCCTGGTCGGCGATCCGCCGAACGTGATCATCTCGTCCGCCACCGGGCTCAGCTTCAACGAGTTCCTCGTCAACCTCGGCCCGCCCGTGCTGGTGATGGTCGTCGGTGGGCTGGGCGCCGCGACGCTGTTCCTGCGCAAGGAGCTGACGGTCACCGACGCCAACCGCGAGCGCATCATGCGCGCCCGCCCCGAGCGCGCCATCCTCGATCCGGTCGCCCTGCGCCGCTCGCTGGCCGTCTTCGCGCTGATCCTGGCCGGCTTCTTCCTCGGCCACTCGTTCGGCGTCGAGCCCGGCATCATCGCCATCGCCGGCGCGCTGCTGATGGCGGTCGTCTGCGGCGTCGACCTGCACCACGCCCTCGAGAAGGTCGAGTGGAACTCGGTCTTCTTCTTCGTCGGCCTGTTCATGCTCATCGGCGCCCTCGAGCACAACCACGTCTTCGAGGCCCTCGGCGGGGTCATCGTCGAGTGGACCGCCGGCGACTTCCTGGCCACCGTGTTGACCGTGCTGTGGTTCAGCGCGCTGGCCTCGGCCATCGTCGACAACATCCCCCTGGTGATCGCGATGATCCCGCTGCTGCAGTCGATCATCCCGGTCTTCGGCGCGCAGATGGGCCTGATGGACGATCCCGTCGCGCTCAAGCAGCAGGTGGCCGAGCCGCTCTACTGGGCGCTGGCGCTGGGCGCGTGCCTGGGGGGCAACGGCTCGCTGGTCGGCGCCTCGGCCAACGTCGTCGTCGCGCAGATCGCCCGCCGCAACGGCTATCCCCTCACCTTCATGGCCTTCACGCGGCTGGGCCTGCCCACGATGCTGGGCACGCTGGCCGTCTCCACGGTGTACCTCTACCTGCGCTACTTCTGACCGCGTCTTCGGTATGGTCGGGACGTGAAGACGCGCACCCTCGCCGCGGTGATCATCGGCGTCCAGGTCGTCGGCACGATCGCGTTGGGGCTCTGGTGGCTGCTCGGCGAGGGCACCGACGAACCCATCGAGGCGCTGGCCGCCTTGCAGTCGAAGGTGCAGCGCGAGGGCCCCGCGGCCGCCTTCGGCAGCCTGCCCGACGCGGTCCTCGAGGCCGGGCGCGAGGCCTGCGTCCGCGACGCCTGCATCGCGGCCCGCTACGGGGGCGATCGCGGCCGATGGGCGGCGGCGATGGCCGCCCGGCGCGCCGATCCCTGCGCTCGCTTCGAGCACGCGGCCTGCAGCGCCAGCAACGTGCGCACCGCCCTGCTCGACGTCCTGGCGCGCCTGCCCACCTGCGAGGTCGAGAGCACGTCGTCCCGGCGCGGTGACCGCCGCCTGCGCGTGCGTTGCGAAGGTCGCACGGACTTCGTCTCGTTCCGCCGCTCGGGCCTCGGGTGGTCGCTGGCCGGCGAAGCCCAGTTCCCGGGGCTGCTGCCCAACCTCTACTACGGCGACTACCTGGGCCCGAACCCGCGCGCCCCGCGCGGCCTCGCGCGCTGAGGCGCGGCGCCTGGCCACTCGGGTCGCCAACCGGCCACCCCAATGGCCGGTCGGTGAGACCCCCGGGTCACGGAACCGGGCCTCCGTCGGGCAGGAAGGGCTGGCACGATGATCGCAAAGAGGGGAGGCGCGTTCGGAGATGACCCCCCTCGTCTCCGAACCTACTCGGCGCGCCGCTTCCCCCGAGGGCGCCCGAGGCGGCCGGCGCTCGCGGACACTCCCCCAA
>JACKDN010000040.1 GCA_020633465.1 Myxococcales bacterium | reverse complement strand
GCGAGCGTCCGCGATTCGCCGTCGGCCGAGCCGCGCGGGCCGAACGTCGCGTCGTGGAGTGCGCCCACCACGATCACTCCCCCTCCGGCGCGCCGAGCGTCCAGGTCTCGGGACCGATGCCGGCCGCGTCCAGCAGGCGCACGATGATCGCCCGGTCCTCGTCGCTGGCCACGCGCCCGACGTAGTAGCGCGCCAGCGCGGCGCGCATGTTCAGCACGCTGGAGTCGCCGGCCATCGCGCGGCCCAGGTAGTCCATCAGCGCCAGCAGCCCGCGCCGCGTGAAGACGTAACGCTCCCGGCGGCGCCAGCCCAGGCGCGAGCCGCGCGCGCCGCCGTCGCGCTGGCCGGCGGCGCCCTCGAGCGCGGTGTGGAAGCGCGCGAGCGCGGCGAGGAACGCGTCGATGTCGGGCAGCGTCGCCAACGCTCCGAAGGGCGCCGGGCGGGCCTCGCCGAGGTAGGTGCGCCCGAATACGGTCACGTCCGGCTGCTCGCCCAGCACCAGGAAGCGCAGCATCGCTCGATACTCCGCCTCGCCCGGCGCGTCGACGTAGCGATAGCCGCGCCAGCGATCCCGGTAGGCCGGGCTCAGCGGCGACCGACCCGCGTACTCGGCCGGGTTCATCGTCGCAAAGATGCGGAACTCCGGGTGAATCGGCTGGCCGCCGGGGCCGAGCACCGAGTTGTCGTACTCGGTCAGCACCAGGCTGGGCGTCCGCTCGAGCAGCGCGTTCAGGCGCTCGAGGATCTGCGGCTCGGCCAGGTTCAGCTCGTCGAGGACCACCCACCAGCCGTGCCGCATCGCCTCGATGATCAGCCCGTCCTGCCAGCGCCACGGGTGCTTGTCGTCCTCGGCCTCTTCGCGCGGCACGAAGCGTCCCACCAGCTCGCCGGTGTCGGTCTGACCGTTCAGGTTGATGCGCACCAGCGGCTGCCCCAGGCGCAGCGCCAGGTACTGGATCACGCTGGTCTTCGACACGCTGGTCTCGCCCTCGAGCAGGCAGGGCTCGCGCAGCGCGACGCTCTCGGCGACGTGCAGCAGCGTCTCGGCCGTGCGCTGGTCGAGGCAGTAATGCTCGAACGCTTCCGGCGGCGGCACCAGCGGCGACAGGCGCGGGCGCCGGGGCAGCGTCACGTGCCCCACGCGCAGCGTGCCCTCGGCCTCGCCGATGAAGGGCGCGCGCTCCGCCGCCTCGTCCAGGGCCAGCCACGGCCGCAGATCCACCGGCGGCGTCTCGACCTGCGCCGCCGCGGCGTCGGGTCGCAGCACGTAGATCCACAGGTCGTCGTCGTCGTCGTCCCAGGCCTTGCGCAGCGCCAGCGTCTGGCCGGTCGTCTCGCGCACGCGGTCGGCGATGTACGCCACCAGCCCGATGGGCGCGCCGCCGTAGCGCAGGTGGGGCTCGTCGACCTCCTCGGTGCTGACGCTGAACTCCTTGAAGCTCAGGCCGCGCAGCTCGGCGATCAGGTCGCCGTGGTCCTTGGCGTCGGCGCAGTGGAAGGTCAACTCCCAGTTGCCGCAGGCGGCCGCGACGCGGCGGCGCAGCCCCTCGCCGGTGAAGGCCTCGGTGGGCACGTCGATCAGCACGCGCGCGTCGCCGGTGGGCAGCGCGCGGGCGACCGGCGGCTCGAGCGCGCGGCCGGTGAGATCGTCGATGACGCGCGCGACGACGAGGCGCACGGCGTCCACCACCGACGCGCTGTCCGCCGCGTCGCCGACCGTGATCGTCACGCCCAGCGCGTCGGTGGGCAGGGCCTCGGTGCGCACCCGCGGGTAGCCCGCGGCCAGCAGCCCGTCGCGCAACGCGGTGGCGGCCTCGGCGGTGTCGGCGCGCACGACCAGGTCCCAGCGATCGGGGAAGTCGCCCGCGTAGCTGGCCAGCGTCCCGGCGGCGTGCGCGCCCAGGGGCAGCCGCACCAGCGGCCCGTCCTCGCTCAGCGGCATCAGCGGGTGCCGCATGGGGTCGACGTCGGCCTCGAAGAGCATGCCCTTGACGACCTCGCCCAGCGTCGCGAACAGGGCGGGATCGTGGGCCAGCGGTCCGGGCGCCAGCCCGAAGCGGCGCGGCGCCTCGGGGTCGAGGGCGCGCGTCTCGACCGCCTCGAAGCCGGCGGCCTCGAGCCGCGCCTTCAGCGCGAACACCTGGGCGTAGTCGTCGCCCTCGATGACCACCGGGTGCCGCGCGCCCGGCGACTCGCCGTCGCGCAGCGGCGCGTCGAGGTACAGCCACAGGTCGTTGTCGTCCTCGCCCCAGCGCTTGTGCTCGCGCGCCCGCACGCCCTCGAGGCGCGCCAGGAAGCGCACCACCTGGCGCGCGAAGGGCGACGCGCCGCCGTACTCGACGCGCGGATCGGTCACCCGCTCGGCCTCGACCTCGCAGTCGTCGAAGCCCAGGCTGCGGCCGATCTTCTTCAGGCGCTTGCCGACCTGGACGTCCGGCGTGTGGATCTTCAGGTCCCAGCGCTCGAAGCCGCCGCCGTCACCCAGCAGCAGCTCGGCGTCGGCGCCCTCGAGCGCCACGACGTCGACCTTGGGCTGCAGCGGCTCGACGCAGGCGACCAGCGGGCCGAGCGCGTCGAGCGGCTGGCCCTCCGCGTAGCGCAGGGCGCACACCTCGGCCTCGGCCTCGACCACGTCGACGTCGTGCCCGGCGTCGGTCAGGTGGCGCTGGACCAGCTTGCCCAGCTTCTTGTGCGGCGTGATCAGGCGGACCTGCATGAAGGGCGCTCCGGCGACAGCGAGGGCGCCACGATAGACGGCGCCCGCGCGACTGTCACCGGGGTCAGGCGGTCGCCGGCTCCTGCGCGGGGGCGGGGCCAGCCGCCTCGCGGCGCCGCCGCGACATCAGCGAGTAGACCACCGGCACCACCACCAGCGTCAGCACCGTCGACGTCAGCAGACCGCCGATGACCGCGATGGCCATGGGCGCCCGCTGCTCGCCGCCCAGCGACTTCGCCAACGCCACCGGCACCATGCCGCCGATCATCGCCGCGGTGGTCATCAGGATGGGCCGCAGCCGCACCCGCCCGGCCTCGACCAGCGCGTCCATCAGCGCGCGCCCCTCGGCCCGCAGCACGTTGGTGTAGTCCACCAGCAGCACGGCGTTCTTGGTGACCAGGCCGATGAGCATGATCAGGCCGATCATGCTGAAGATGTTGAGCGACATGCCCGCCAGCCACAGGCCACCGAAGGCGCCGACCAGCGCCAGCGGCAGCGACAGCATGATGGTGAAGGGGTGCACGAAGCTCTCGAACTGGGCCGCGAGGATCAGGTAGACGAGCACGATCGCCAGCAGCAGCGCGGTCACCATCGCCTTCATGCTGTCCTTCATCGTCTCGGCGCGGCCGGCCCACGAGGTGTTGATCGTCGCCGGCACGTGCGCCTTGGCGAAGCCCTCGATCTCGCCCACGGCCTCGCCGAGCGTCTTGCCGTCCAGGTTCGCCAGCACCGTCACCTGACGCTGGCGCGCCGCCCGCTCGATCTGCGCGGGGCCGACGCCCTCGGTCACCCGCACCACGTTGGCGAGGTCGACCAGCTGGCCGGTCGTGGCGCGCACCTTGATGCGATCGATGTCCGCCGCGCTGCCGCGCTGATTTGGCGGCAGGCGCACCCGCACGTCGTAACGCTCCCCCTCGATGGGCACCTCGGACACCTTCTCGCCGGCCACCAGCATGCGCACGGTGGTCGCGATGGTGGCGGCGGGCACGCCGAGCGCGGCGGCCCGCTCGCGGTCGATCTCGAGCCGAAGCTCCGGCTTGCCGCCGCGGTAGGTCGAGTCGATGTCGACGTAGCCGCCAGCCTCTCGCATGGCGTCCTGCAGCGCCGTCGCGGCGGCGTTCAGCTGGTCGTAGTCGGTGCCGCGCAGGTCGAACTGCACCTCCTGGCCGCGGTTGCCGCCGCCCGAGATGGCGCGCACGGGCTCGACCGACACCAGCGCCGGGCTGCGATCGCCCAGCGCTTGGCGGATGTGGTTGATCGCCTGCGTCGTCGTGTAGTCGCGGGCGTGGCGGTCGACGAGCGCGACGTGGATCTCGCCCTGGTTCACCTGCCCCTGCGCGCCGCCGCCGATGCTGGTGAGCATCGACGTCACGCCGGGCGTCCGGCCGATGTCGCGGGCGAGGTCGGCGGCGAAGCGCTGGCTGGCCTCGAGCGAGGCGCCGGCCGGCAGCTCGAACTTGACCGTCAGCTCGCCCCGGTCCTCGGGCGGCAGGAACTCCTTGTCGACGAACTTCAACAGATACAGCGACGACGCGAACACACCGATGGCAGCCAGCACGGTCAGCAGGCGGTGGCGCAGGGCGAACCGGACGGTCGCCGTGTAGACGCGCTCGACGCCGGTCAGCGCCGCCTCGATCCACCGCGACACGAAGAAGCGGCCGCCGTGCTGGCTCTTCAGGAAGCGCGACGACAGCATCGGCGTCAGCGTGAAGCTGACCAGCAGCGACACCGCCACCGCGAAGCTGACGGTCAGGCCGAACTGGAAGAAGAAGCGGCCGATGATGCCCTCCATCACGGCCACCGGCACGAACACCGCGATGATCGCCGCGGTGATGGCCATGACGGCCAGGCCGATCTCGGCGGTGGCCTCGCGCGCGGCCTGGCGCACCCCCTTCCCCATCTCGAGGTGCCGGTGGATGTTCTCGATGACCACGATCGCGTCGTCGATGAGGATGCCCACCGACAGCGTCAGCGCCAGCATCGTCATGTTGTTGAAGGTGAAGCCCATGGTCTGGATGAAGGCCAGCGTGGCGATGACCGACGTGGGCAGCGCCACCGCCGCGATGAGCGTCGCGCGCCAGTCCCGCAGGAACAGCAGGATGATCAGCACGGTCAGCATCGCGCCGAAAAGCAGGTCGAAGTTGACGTCGTTGATCGACGCCTCGATGAACAGGCTGTTGTCGATGGCCACCTCGGCGGTGAAGCCTTCGGGCAGCCGATCGCTCAGCGCGGCCAGCTTGTCCTTCACGGCGTGGGCGACGGCGACGGTGTTGGCGCCGGACTGCTTGCGCACCACCAGGCTGACGGCGGTGCGGCCGTCCAGGTTCGACGACGAGCGCGCCTCCTCCTCGGCGTCGGTCACCCGCGCCACGTCGCGCAGCCGCGTGGGCACGCCGCCGAGGGTGGTCACGGTGAGATCGGCCAGGGCGGCGGCCGAGCCGACCTCGCCCTTGGTCTTCACCGACCACTCGGTGAGGCCGGTGTCGATGCGGCCGCCGGGGATCTCGAGGTTCTGCGCGGCGATGGCGCGCGCGACGTCCTCGGGTGTCAGGTGGTACCAGGCCAGCTTGTCGCGCAGCAGCTCGACGTGGATCTCGCGCTCGCGCCCGCCCACGAGGTCGATCGACCCGACGCCGGACAGGGACTGCATCGCCGCCTTCACGACGTCGTCGGCCACCCGCGTGACCTCGCGCAGGGGCGCGTCCGCCGCGACCACCAGCGTCAGGATCGGGGCCGCCCCGACGTCGAACTTCTCGACGATGGGCGGCTCGAGATCCGAGGGCAGCTCGCCCAGCACCGACGACACCTTGTCGCGCACGTCCTGGGCTGCCTGATCGATGTCGCGCTCGAGCTCGAACTGGACGATCACCTGGCCGACGTTCTCGAGGCTGACCGAGCGCAGGGTGTCGACGCCCGAGACGGTGTTGATCGCCTCCTCGAGCTTGTCGATCACCTTGGTCTCGACCACGCCGGGATCGGCGCCGGGGTAGACCGCGGTGACCGTCGTGACCGGCAGGTCGACCTGGGGGAACAGGTCGACGCCGATGCGCGGGTAGGCCACGACGCCCAGCACGATGAGCGCGATGTTGAGCACGGCCGCGGTGACCGCGCGGTCGATGCTGACGTCGGCGAGCTTCATCGTCCGGCCTCGGCGGCGGGCGCCGGGGCCGGGCGCAGCTCGACCTCGGCGAAGGTGCCCACGGGGATGTCGCGCGCGGCGTTGGGCAGCTCGGCCACCACGGTGAAGGTGCGCGTCGCGGCCTTCACCTCGGGCAGCACCCGCGTGATGGTCGCCGTCTCGGCGCGGCCGAGCGCCGTCAGCGTCACCTGCAGGGTCTGCCCGGCCGCGATCCGCGCCAGGAAGGGCTCGGGCACGTCCACGCGCAGCTCCATCGGCTGCACCTGCGCCAGCTGCACCAGCGGCGCCGGCGGCGTGGTCGCGACCCACTCGCCGGGCGCCTTCATGCGCTGCAGCACCACGCCGGCGAAGGGCGCCTTCACCTCGGCGTCGCGCTCGGCCTGCCGGGCCATCGCCAGGCCCACCTTGGCCAGCTCGACCTGCGCCGCGGCGGCCTCGGCGCTGGTCTCGGCGCGATCCACGTTGGCCTGCGGCGTCGCCTTCATCCCGGCCAGCTTGCTCATGCGATCCTGCTCGCGCGTGGCCGCGGCCAGCTGCACCTCGGCGGCCTTCAGCTGGGCGCGCGCGTGGCGCTGCTGCAGATCGACGTGCGTGGCGTCGAGCCGGGCGATGGTCGCGCCGGCCTCGACGTAGTCGCCCTCGTCGACGCTGATCGACTTCAGCAGGCCGGCGCCCCGGGCCGAGACGGCCGAGACGCGCGGCGGCCGCGTGATGCCGGTCAGGCGCAGCACGCCGGGCTCGGTGGGCGGCGCGGGCGCGGGCGCGGCGGGCTGCGCCGGCGCGGGCGCCGCGGCGGGCGGCGTCGGCGGATCGCTCAGCGACACCTTGTCTTCGCCCTGGGCCGACGCGCAGGCGGCCAGCGCGGCCGACGCGAACAGCAGGGCGCCCAGGCCGCGCGGCGGTCGAAGGTCGTTCATCCTCGGTTCTCCTGAAGCGGCAGCCCGGTGGCCCAACGCAGGCGGGCCTGGGCGATGACACGATCGAAGCGCGCCGTCTCGAGGCGTCGCTGCGCTCGCGTCAGCGCGACCTCGGCGTCGAGCACGTCGGTGCTGGTGGACTTCTGGGCGTCGAAGCGCGCGCGCTCGAGGCGGGCGGCCTCGGTGGCCTGCTCGACGGCGGCCTGCGCCACCTCGAGCCCCTCGTCGGCGGTGCGCAGGGCGAGCCGGGCCTGGGTGACCTCGAAGGCGACGCTCTGCTCGAGCCGCGCCTCGCCCTCGGCCGCGGCGCGGGCGAGGGCCTCGGCCTGGTCGACCCGGCGGGCGGTGCCGCCCCACTGGAACAGGTTCCAGCGCAGCGCGGCGCCGGCGTAGAAGGCGTCGGCCTGCTGCAGGCTCGAGCCCTCGGTCCGGGTGTAGTTGGCCAGCAGGCTGACGTCGGGGATGTAGGCGGTGCGGCGCGCCTTCACGCCCTGCTCGGCCTGCGCCACCCGGGCGCGCGCGGCGGCCACCTCGGGGCGACGCGCGAGGGCCTCGTCGGCCGAGTCGGCCACCTTCGCGGCGGCCCAGCCGGGCAGCTCGGCGGCCAGCGGACCCTCGATCGGGCCGTCGACCCCCATCGCCAGGCCGAGCGCCGCGCGGGCCCGCCGCAGATCGTGGCGCGCGGCCAGCGCGTTCTGGCGCGCGCTCAGCACGGCCACCTGCACCTTCAGCACGTCGTTGCGGCCGAACAGGCCAGCTTGCTCGAAGGCGGCGGCCGTCTCGGCGCGCGCCTCGAGCGCGCGGACGCCGTCCTCGGCCGTCGCGGCGACCGCGTCGGCCTGCATCACCCGGAAGAAGGCCTCGACCACCTGCAGCTCGACGCGCCCGGCGGTGGCCGTGCGGGTGGCGCGCAGGGCGTCGATGTCGCGATCGGCGACGGCGCTGGCGGCAAGGATGCCGATGATCGGCGTGAGGGGCTGGGTCAGCGTCAGGGCGACCGAGCCGGTCACCTGGTCGCGGACGGTGGTGTCGCCGCCGAGGGCGCCGGCCACCTGCGCGACGATCTGCTCGTAGGGCGTGGTGGGCGGGGGCAGGTCGACGGGGGCGCCGCCGCCGCCGCCCAGGGACAGCGTCTGGGCGTCGTCCCACACCAGCACGCTGGCCTCGGCGTCCAGCGAAGGGAACAGCCGCGAGCGGAGGGCCGCGCGATCCTGCTCGGCGGCGTCCACCTGGTGGCCGGCCGCGCGCAGCTCGGGGTGGCTGGCGTGGGCGCGATCGAGGGCGGCGGCGAGCGTCAGCGGCTCGGCGCGGGCGGTGAGCGCGAAGGCGACGACGGCGAGGCCCAGGGCCCGGCCGGTGCGGGCGGCGCGCGCGCTCATCGGGCGGCCGCCCCGGTCAGGAACAGCCCGACCATCAGGGGGACGGCCTCGGCCAGCGTCGCCTGCGCGTCGTCCTCGGCCCAGCGCATGGCGAAGCTGTGCATGACGCCGTCGAAGGCCAGGGCCAGCGTGCGGGCGTCGATGTCGGCGCGGATCTCGCCGCGGGCCTGGCCGCGCGCGAAGAGGTCGGTGATGCGCCGCTGCAGCGCCTCCCAGGGCGAATGCGCGGGCAGGTGGCGCTTGCCGTGCGGGGGCAGATCGGCGGGGCGCTCCTGCATCAGGGCGCGGATCAGCCGGCGGCTGCCCTCGGCGTCGCGGGTCAGGTGGCCCACCCACGCGGTCAGCGCCTGCTCGGTGGTGCCCTCGGCGGCGGGCAGGCGCGCCAGATCGCCCACCAGCTTCTCGACGAGGCGCACCCGCAGGGCGTGGGTCAGGGCGCCCTTGTTCTTGAAGTAGTTGTAGAGCGACGCCACCGAGTACCGGGCCTCGGTGGCCACCGCCTCCATGGTGAAGCCGTCGGCGCCGGTGCGGAGGAACACCTCCTCCGCGCAGGCGAGGATGCGCTCGCGGCGCCACTGCGCCTCTTCCTCGGCCCGGGTGGGCTGGTCGGTCATGTCGCGGGCCTCCTGGGCGGGCGGGTGAGTCGACGGCGCAGGGTACTGAATCCAGGTTCAGAGTGTTTCAATTCGAATTCAATATTTTCGAATCTTGATTTGAATCAATGGGTTGGAGCGCGGCGCGTGCGCCGGGCCGGCGGGCGGGGTATGACCGGGGCATGCGACGCGTCCTCCGAACCTGCCCGCTGTGCGAGGCCACCTGTGGTCTGGCGCTGACCCTCGACGGCGACGACGTGGTGCGCGTCGAGGGCGATCCCGACGATCCGCTCTCGCGCGGCTTCCTGTGTCCCAAGGGGGCGACGATCGGCGCGCTGCACGCGGATCCGGATCGGCTGCGGGCGCCCCTGGTCCGGCGGGGGGACGCGTTGGTCGAGTGCACCTGGGACGAAGCGTTCGCGGCGGTGGCCGAGGGGCTCGAGCGCGTGGTCGCGGCGCACGGGAAGGAGAGCGTCGGGGTCTACCTGGGCAACCCGAACGTGCACACCCTGGCCGGGCCCTTCTACGTGCCGGCCTTCGTGCGGGCGCTGGGCACGGGGCACGTGTTCTCGGCGAGCACCGTGGACCAGATGCCGCAGCACCTGGCCTCGGGGCTGATGTTCGGGCACCCGGACCGCATCCCGGTGCCGGATCTGGATCGCACCGACTGGCTGCTGATGCTGGGCGCGAACCCGGTCGAGTCGAACGGCAGCCTGTGCACCGCGCCCGACTTCCCGGGGCGGCTGAAGGCGCTGCGGGCGCGCGGCGGGCGGCTGATCGTGGTGGATCCGCGACGGACGCGCACGGCGGATCTGGCCGACGAGCACCTCGCCATCCGGCCGGGGACCGACGCGCTGCTGCTGTGGGCGATGGTGCAGGTGCTGTTCGCCGAGGATCGCGTCGACCTGCGCGATCTGGCGCCGCACGTCGAGGGCGTCGAGGCGCTGCGCGACCTGGCGGCGCCCTTCACGCCCGAGACGGTCGCGGGGCACTGTCGGGTGCCGGCCGAGGTCATCCGCGAACTGGCGCGGGGGCTGGCGGCGGCGGAGCGCGGCTGCGTCTACGCGCGCATCGGGGCGCACACGACGGCGTTCGGCACGCTGGCGGCGTGGGCGGTGGGCGCGCTGAACGTGCTGACCGGCAACCTCGATCGGCCCGGCGGATCGATGTTCCCGCGGTCGGCGCTGGGGCGGCCGCATCCGGGCGGGCGGGGGCGCGGGTTCGCGGTGGGGCGGTGGCGCAGCCGCGTGTCGGGGCGGCCCGAGGTGCGCGGTGAGGTGCCGTCGGCGGTGCTGGCCGAGGAGATGTCGACGCCGGGGCCGGGGCAGCTGCGCGCGCTCTTCACCATCGCGGGCAACCCCGCGCGATCATTGCCGGATTCGGCGGGGTTGGAGCGCGCGCTGGGCGGGCTGGACCTGCTGGTCTGCGTCGATCCCTACCTGAACGAGACCACGCGGCTGGCCGACGTGGTGCTGCCGCCGCCGGGGCCGCTGGCGCGGGCGCACTACGACGTGGCCTTCGGCAACCTGATGGTGCGCAACGTGGCGCGGTACACGCCGCCGACGCTGGCCGCGGACGGGCCGGACGAGTGCGACATCGTGGCGCGGCTGACGTTGATCGCGTCGGGCGCGGGCGCGCAGGGCGATCCGGCGTGGGTGACGATGGGCGTCTTGGGGCACCTGGCGAAGGGCGCCGCGGCGGCGGGGGCGGCGTCCGAGGCCGAGCTGCTGGCCGCCTCGGCCGGCGAGTCGGGGCCCGAGGCCATCCTCGATCTGTTGCTGCGCACCGGGCCCTATCCCGGTCTGTCGCTGGACGCCCTGCGCGCGGCGCCGAGCGGCGTGGATCTGGGTCCGTTGCAGCCGTGCGTGCCGGACGTGCTGTCGACGCCGTCGGGGCGCATCGAGCTGGCGCCCGCATCGATCGTCGACGATGTGCCGCGGCTGGCCGCGCTGCTCGACGACGCGCCGGTGGAGGGCCTGCTGCTGGTGGGCCGGCGGCACCTGCGCAGCAACAACAGCTGGGGCCACAACGTGCCGCGTATGGCGGGGGGCACCAACCGCTGCACGCTGCAGATGCACCCCGACGACGCGGCGGCGCGCGGGCTGCGCGACGGGGACGTGGTGGCGATCGCGTCGCGGGTGGGCCGCGTCGAGGCGCCGCTCGAGGTGACCGATCGCATCGCGGCGGGTGTCGTCAGCCTGCCGCACGGCTGGGGGCACGACGCGCCCGGGGCGCGGCTGCGCGTCGCGGCCAAGGCGCCGGGGGTGAACAGCAACCTGCTGACCGACGGGGCGGTGACCGATCCGCTGTCGGGCAACGCGGGTCTCAACGGCATCCCGGTCGAGGTGGCGGCGAGCGTTTGACCGTGACCGACGGCCCGACCGGCGGGTACGGTGCGGGCGAACACGGCGCGGCGATGTGTCCCCGCGTCCTGGAGACCCATGCCCCTCCGTGAGCGCGCGCACGTCGTCTGGTCCATCGTGGCTGGCTGGTCCTTCACCTTCGTCTTCTGCGCCGCGGTCATCGTCAGCGCCATCGTGACGCTGGGCCGCTGCTGGCGCTGGCTGACGCCGCTGCAGGTGCGCTTCTGGAGCCGCGTGCTGCTGGGCATCCAGCGGGTGCGCGTGGAGTACGAGGGGCTCGAGCACCTCGAGACGCCGGGCATGCGCGTGGCGACCTTCAACCACACGTCCAGCCTCGATCCGATGCTGATCACCAGCCTGTATCGGCGCGGCAGCACCAGCGCCATCAAGCGCGAGGTGCTGTACATCCCGCTGGTGGGGCTGGCGATCAAGCTGATGGGCTTCCTGCTCATCGACCGCAAGCGCGCCGGCAAGGGGCAGGGCACGCTGGCGGCCGCGGCCGAGCGCATGGAGCGCGAGAAGATGACCGTCTTCATCGCGCCCGAGGGCACGCGCAGCCCGGACGGGGCGCTGCAGCCGTTCAAGAGCGGGGCGCTGCGGCTGGCGATGGCGAGCGGCGCGCCGATCGTGCCGGTCGTGATCAGCGGGGCGTTCGAGCTGTGGCCGCGGGATCGGTGGGCGGCGATGCCGGGGGTGGTGCGGATTCGGATCCTGCCGCCGATCTCGACGGCGGGGCTGACCGAGGAGACGTTGCGGCCGTTCAGCGAGCGGCTGCGGGGGATCTACGTCGAGGGGCTGGGGCGGTGAGGCCGCGCCCTCACGCGGGCTTCTCGGTCTTGCCGTCGGGGCGGCGGGCGAAGCGTTCGGGCTTCGGGCCGTGGACGGGGTCGTTGCGATCCCAGGGCCAGCCGCCGAACTGGGTGCGGCGGTAGTCCTGGTAGGCCTGCTGCAGCTCGGCGCGGGTGTTCATGACGAAGGGGCCGTGGTGGGCGACGGGTTCGCCGATGGGGCGGCCCTGCAGCAGCAGCAGCTCGGCGCCTTCGGGGCCGGCCTCGAGCAGGGTCGCTTTGTGGGCGGTGACGTCGGCGCGGTGATCCTGGGCGACGGTCGCGCCGCCGACGCTCAGCGGGCCGCCCTCGAACAGGTACAGCGAGCGGTGGGTGCCTTCGGCGGCGGCGGGCAGCGTCCAGGTGGCGTCGGGCGCGAGGCGGACGCTCCAGATGGCGACGTCGGCGCCCGGCTGCGCGGCCCACGAGTTGGGGGGCGGGGCGGGCGGGCGGTGCTCGCCGTAGGCGCCCGCGAAGATCTGCAGGTGCGTCTCGCGGCCGGCGGCGTCCTTCTCGACCAGCTTGGGGATGTCGGGGGCCCACAGCATGGTGAAGTGCGGGTCGACCATCTTGTTGCGCGCCGGCAGGTTGAGCCAGATCTGGAACAACTCCACGGGGTTGGGCTTCTCGGCGCTCAGCAGCGGGAACATCTCGGCGTGCAGGATGCCCTTGCCGGCGGTGAGCCACTGCACGTCGCCCTGGCCGTAGCGGGCGGCCGCGCCCAGCGAGTCGCTGTGGTCGAGCAGGCCGCGGCGCACGACCGTCACCGTCTCGAAGCCGCGGTGGGGGTGCTGCGGGAAGCCGGGCACCAGGTCGCCGTGGTACATGCGCCAGCCGTCCTTGCCCTCGAAGTCCATGCCGATGTTGCGGCCGGCCAGCGACGTGGCCGGGCCGAAGTGGGCGTTGCCGGCGGGGTAGGCGTCGTCGTGGTGCACGCAGAACAGGAAGGGATCGCGCGTGGGCCACGGGAAGCCGCGCAGGGGCACGGTGGCTTCGACGACGTCGCGGTGCAGGGTGGGCGGGGGCGTGGTCACGGTCTTCGGCTCCTCGGCGGCGCGCTTCGGGGTGCAGCCGGCGACGGCGGCGGCGGCGCCGCCCGCGGCCATCAGGGCGAGGCTGTCTCGGCGGGTGTACGGGCTCATGGCAGGGTGGATGCCGCGCCGCGCGCGTGGGTCGCCGCGCGGTTGACCGGCGGCGGGCGCTGACCCAAGGTGGGCCGATGAGACGCGCGCCGATGCTGCTGGTCGGGTTCTGGGTGGGGATGGCGGGCTGTCGCGGCGCGCCGGCTGGCGGTGACGACGGCGCGCTGGCGGCCGCCGACGCCGCGTCGGCCGACGCGGCCGTCGTCGATCGGCCGCCCGCCGCCGCCCTGCAGGTGCGCTGGCCGGGCGGGCGGGCCGAGCTGACGCCGGCGCGCCTGCAGGGGCTGCCGCGCGTCGCGGCGACCGTCGAAGACCCCAATCGACACGCGCCCGCGTCCTACCGCGGGGCGCCGCTCGTCGAGGTGCTGCGCGCCGCCGGGGCGGGCGACGCGCTGGTCGATGACGCCACCGTCGTCTTCCACTGCGCCGATGGCTACGCGGCGCAGGCCACCGTGGCGCAGGTGAAGCGCTTCGCAGGGCTGCTGGCGTGGCAGGGCGGCGACGGCGGTCCGCTGCCCGCGCTGCCGCGCCACGGCGGCGGGGCGCTCGATCCGGGCCCCTTCTACGCGATGCCCACCGTCGCCGGCGCGACCAACGCCCAGCACCCCTGGCCCTACCAGGTGCAGCGCGTCGAGCTGGTCGCCCCGGCGGGGCGCGCCCAGCCGATGGCGCCGCCGGGCGCGCCCGCCGACGGGCCGGTGGCGCGCGGCTACGCGGCCTTTCGCGGCAACTGCCTGGCGTGCCACGCGATGAACGGGCAGGGCGGCGCGGTGGGCCCCGATCTCAACGTGCCGCTCAACGTGACCGAGTACTGGCGCCCCGCGCCCCTGCGCCAGCTGCTGGCCGATCCGCTGTCGGTGCGCGCGGGCGCGAAGATGCCGGGGTTCGCCCACCTGGGCGACGCCACGCTGGACGACGTCGTCGCCTACCTGGCCTACATGAAGAATCACAAGGTGCCGCCGCCGCGCTGAGGGATCAGCGCCCGGCCACCTCGTCGAACAGGCCGCCGGCGACGGTGTTGACCTCGGGCTCGAGCCCCTCGAGGGCGTCGGCGCTGGCCTTCACGCTCGACACCAGGCGCGCGCTGCGCGTGTCGTGCAGCTTCATGCTCACCCGCAGGCTGCCGCCGAAGCGGATGATCTCGCCGGTCACGACGAAGTCGGCGCCGATGTTGCGGCCGGTCTCGACCTCGCAGGCGCCCTCGCAGGACGCGAGATCGGCGTCGGGCGGCAGCAGCTCGAGGATGTTCTCGCGGGTCATCACGAAGAAGCCGCCGTCGGGCAGGCGCAGGGCGGCGTCGCGCACCAGGTCGGTGACGTAGGCGGCCTCGTCCGGGCGCAGGCCGGCGCGGTCGTGGAACTCGAGGACGGCGACGCGGCGCGGCGGGCCGGTCGGCTTCGCGGGGGCGGGCGCGACGGCCAGCGCGGCGGGCGGCGCGGTCGTCGAGCCGAACATGGCGGTGGCCGCGACGGCGTCGGCGACCACCGCGGGCGCGCGCGGCCCCCGCCAGGCGACCAGCGTGTCGCCCAGATCGCGGGTCAGCAGCGTCAGCGCGTCGGTGACGGCCTCGCTGATCGCCTCCTCGGTGGGCCCGGTGCGGTACCAGGCGTACATCAGCTCGTCGAAGGGGCGCTCGGCGTGGGACTCGACGGCGGCCACGCGGCCGTCGGCGCCGCGCAGCGTGCCGTGCAGGCGCACCCGCGCGGTGCCCCACTCGGGGTGCGGGATGGGCAGGAAGCCGAGGCCCGGGTAGACGAACAAGATGTCGAGGATGACGGTGCGGGTGCTGCGGACGGTGATGTCGAGCGTCAGGTCCAGCTCGGCGTCGACGGGCGCGTTGAGCTCGGTGACCACCTCGTCGGGCAGCGACGCGGTGAGGAAACGGGCGATGGAGGTGCCCAGGCGCCGCGTGTCGTAGCCCGAGCCGGGCAGGCCGTTGACCACCAGGGGGCGCAGCCGCAGCCGCAGCGGGTGCTGGGCCTGCTGCGCGCGCAGGGTGACCCAGTCGACGTGGCCGTCGAGCTCGACGCCGGCCAGCTGCGGCGTGGCGCAGCCGGCGGTGAGCAGCACGAGAGGGAGCAGTCGGCGCATGCGGCCATGAAAGCCAGGACGTCGGTCCGGCGCAACCGTCGGGCCGCGAGGCGGCGCGGGCTGGCTCAGCCGTCGGCCTCGGCGCGCGCCTGGGTCTGGCCGGCGCTGGGACCGGGAGGCGGCGTCGCGCGGGTGCGGACGACCAGGACCGGGCAGGGTGAGGCCTGGATGATCGCCTCGGTGAAGCCGGTGCGGAACAGCCGCGCGAGGCCCGCGGGGATGTCCGAGCCGATGACCAGCATCAGCGGGGCGACCTCGGTCACGCAGGCGGTGACCTCGTCGGTCACGGCGCCCAGGCGCAGGCACAGCTCGGCGCGCACGCCGTGCCCCTCCACCAGGGCCACCAGCGGCGCCATCTCGCGGGTGGCGTCCGCGCGCAGCATCGCCTCGGCGGTCATCGGCCCGTCGGCCCAGCGCGGGTGCACCTGGGTGTCGGGCCGCAGGCCGTCACCCAGCCGCATCACGTGCAGCAGCACCACGCGGGCGTCGAGCCGGGCCGCCAGCTCGGCGGCGGCGGCGCAGATGTCGGCGGCGTGGGTGGCGAAGTCGACGGCGACGACGAGGGCGGGCGGCGTGCTCATGGCGCGACGGTACGAGGCTCGGAGGCGGGCGGCAAGCCTCGACGGGCCGCGCCGGGACGCCCGCGGCCGCGGCCCCCGGGCGCAGGCGGGCGCTCGGGGGCCGCGGCACGGACGGTGATCACGCGGGCGCGCTCAAGTGCCCCATGCCGTGCAACGCCTGGGCGTGCTCGGCGGGCAGCGCGCCGCGCAGGATGGGCTCGAGCTCGGGGTAGGCGTCGCCGGCCGAGGTCTGCACGGCGGCGACGAACATGCGCACGGGGCCGAGGGGCTTCGTCGCGGCCAGGCTGGCGGTCACGTAGCCGAGCTGGTCGCGCTTCATGCCCTCCCAGTCGACCTCCATGATGCGGCGCACCACGGCCGCGCGGCCCTCGGGCGTGTCGGCGACGGTCTGGGTGAGCGGCATCATCACCGCCTCCTCGTCCGCCAGGTGGGCCTCGAACGAGGGGGCCCACGCGTCGACGGCCACGCGCAGGGCGTCGCGGTCAGCGCGCTCGAGCGCGTCCTCGAAGGCGGCCTGCAGCGCGTCTTCCCGCGCGTGAGCGGTGCGCAGGTCCGCGTCGCGCACCGCCCCGTCGAAGCGCGCGTCGAGGATCGGGAAGAACATCTGATCCTCCTGGGCCGCGTGCACCGCGATGCAGCGCGCGAGGTCGACGTAGCGCGCGCGCACCGCGTCGACGGACGCCCCCTCGTGGACGGCCGCCCGGATGTCCGCGAAGCCGGCGCGCAGGGCCTCGTGCGTCAGGCGCATGAAGGCGAAGGGGCGGACGGTGAAGTCGGTGCTCATGGGTTCTCCTCGGGCGCGACGCGGACCACGGCCTCGTGGGGGGTCGAGACGGCGCGGCCGTCGCTCAGGCGGAACGTGAAGCGGGCCTCGCCCGCGAAGCCGAAGGGGGGCACGTAGGTGACCGCCGCGGCGGCCGGATCGAGGTCGATCAGGTGCCCGTGGTCGGGGAACGCCTCGATCAGCAGCCAGGCGTCGGCGCCCTCGGGATCGCCCTCGCTGAGCTGCAGGCGGATGGGGGTGCGCGCGGTCGTCTGCGCGACGACGGTGGCCGGGCGGGGGACGTCGTTGACCGGGCGCACCTCGATCTCGACCTCGACCGGGTCGCCGAGCTGGCCGCCGTCGTCGGGCCGATAGCTGAAGGTGTCGAGGCCCGCGAAGTCGGGGGCGGGCAGGTAGAGGAAGCCGCCGTCGGGATCGAGCTCGAGCTGGCCGTGGCTGGGGCCGCGCTCGAGGTGGACCGTGAGGATCGCGCCCTCGGGATCGACGTCGTCGAACAGCAGGCCCAGGTCGGGCTCGACGCGCAGCGGGGTGTCCTCGTCGGTGACGTAGGCGTCGGGCGCGCCGATCGGCGGCTCGTCGACGGGCTCGATGGCGATGATCACCTCGACGACCTCGGAGGCGGCGCCGCCGCCGTCGACCGCGCGGTAGGTCAGGGTGTCGACCAGCGGCAGCTCGCTGTCGTCGTGGATGTAGGTCGCCTCGCCGTCGTCGCCGATCTCGATCAGGCCGTGGGCGGGCGGCTGCACGATCTCGACGCGGAGGGGATCGCCCTGCGGCTCGGCGTCGTTGGCCAGCAGATCGAGGCGCGTGGTGCTGCCCTCGAGCACGTCGACGCCGTCGGGCGTGGCGATCGGGGGCTGGTTGTCGAGCGTCCACGCGGCGCTGGTCGGGCGCTCGCCGACGACGCCGACCGGTCCGCCGTCCCAGGCGGCGGACGCGGCGAGCCAGCCGACCCGCAGGGTGGCGCCGGCCAGGTGGGCGCGCGGGGTGAGCTGGGCCTGGACGTACAGGCGCAGGGCGGGGTCGAAGCCGACGGTCAGCGCCGGGTGATCGAGGGGGATCGTGGTCTCGGGGCCGGCCGGCTGCGCACGCGCGACGGGGACGTCGCCGGGGCCCAGCGCGTCGTCGCCGGTGGACTCGACGAAGACGTCGACGTGCTCGATCGCGCCGTCCGCCGGGCCGTCGTCGACCACCAGCAGCAGCTCGAGCCCGGTGGCGTGCAGCGGGCCGCCGTCCGGCGCGACGCGCGTCATCTCGACGACCACCGGCGCGAGCGTCACGCCGCCTTCGACCGTGGCGCCGGCCGGCGCCGTGGCGCGGGCGGTCGCCGCGCCGCGCCCGAGGACGTAGCCGTAGGCATCGCGGGTGTTGTTGAACAGGACGAACAGGTCGAGGGCGTCGTCGCCGTTCAGGTCGGTCACGTCGCTCCACGACGGGCGACCGAAGCGATCCGGCACCGCATCGAAGCTGCCCAGGGTCTGGCGCCACGCGCCCCCGCCCAGGTTCTCGAGCAGCAGCGCCGTGCGCCACAGCTCGTCGGCGACGCCGACCAGGTCGAGGTCGCCGTCCCCGTCGACGTCCAAGGCGTCGGCGTCGGCGTGGCTCTCGACCGGGATGGCCGTCCAGGGGCCGAAGGTGCCGCCGGCCCCGGTCTGGTTCAGCGCGATCAGCATGTCGGGATCGCCGCGGCCGATCAGCTCGAGGCCGGGGGCGGGGTCGACGTCGGCCAGCAGCGCGAGGGGCCCCTCGAGGGGCACCGGCACCGGCGTCCAGGGCAGCGCGCCGTCGTTGCGCAGCCAGACGACGCCGTCGGCGCCCTCGGTCACGCCGTCCACGTCGCCGTCGCCGTCCACGTCGCCGAACAGCGTGGGGGCGCCGTACTCGGCCGCGGTCAGGCGCTGGGGGGCGAGGCCGTCGGCGCGGGCGAAGACGACGTGCCGCTCGAGATCCTCGATGGACAGGTCGGGGTGGCCGTCGCCGTCGAGGTCGGTGACGACGAAGCGGTTCTTGTCCGCGGCGCGCCGGGCGATCAGCGGCAGCAGGGTCCACTGGTCCAGGCCGGGGCCGTCGCGCCGCAGAAGCTGGACGCCGACGTTGTCGTTGCCGACCACCACGTCCATGTCGCCGTCGAGGTCGATGTCGAGGGCGGCCACGCGCTCGACGCGGGGGAACGCGCCCAGCACCACGCGCGTCTGCACCGCGCCCCGCCATGACTGGACGTCCACGTAGACCGAGCCCTCGGTTCGGTTCGCGGCGATCAGATCGTCGTCGCCGTCCCCGTCGAGGTCGGCGACCCAGGCGTCGAGCAGCGTGCCGGGGCCGAGCAGCGACGCGCCCGGCGCCAGCACGGTGACCGGGGGCGGGGCCTGCGCGGCGGCCAGCCCGCCGAACAGCAGCAGGAGGGTCAGCTTCTTCATGGCGCCCTCAGATCGAGCGCGCCCTGGCGCCGGGCCGTGGGGAAGGTGGGCCGGGTCGTCACCGGACAGTTCTCTTCGATCTGGACCGTCAGCTCGGCGTACGCCTGCGGCCCGTAGGTGTTGGTGAGGCGCTCCGGGTTCTCGCGATCCTGCTCGAGCGTGAGGCGCATCTTGGACTCGCCGAGGGCGGCGCCGCCCCCGACGTTCCACAGCAGGTCGAAGTCCTGGCGCAGGTGGTAGTCGAGGTCGAAGTCGATCGACACCGCCACCCGCCCGTCGCCGTCGACGTCCGCGCCGGCGGGGATGGCCAGGGGCGTCTCGGGCCAGGCCCCGGCGTGGCAGTCCTCCGCGGCCGCCTCGCTCTCGGGCGCGCAATCGGCCAGCGTGCCCCCGTCGCGCAGGCAGTCGTCCAGCGCGTCGAGGCCGATCGCGTTGCAGGTCGGCACGTGCAGCGCGATGACCGTGCCGTCCTCGAGGGTGAGGCGGGCGTCGACGCCGGACTGCGTGAGGTCGATGACCGTGCGCAGGGCCAGGCGCAGGATGACGTTCAGGTTGTAGGGGTAGATCTCGAGATCGGCCTGGACGTCCCCGTAGTCGTAGGAGAACGAGATGCCGCCGCGCGAGACCAGCGTGCCGCTGACGCGGCGCAGGAAGTCGAACAGCGACTCGATGCGGTACAGGTACTCGACCAGGTCGGCGCGCTCGCCCGTGTGCGCCCGATCGGGGCCGCCGCTGTTCACCGCCGCGAAGGGCAGCGACCGGGCCTCGCGCTCCGACCGGTAGGTCTCGACCTCGCCGCGCGGATCCTCGGGGTCGATGACGACGTCGCCGATGAGCGGGCAGTCGCGGTCGTAGTCGACGTCGGGGCGCAGGATCGCCTGCCGGCTGCAGTACCAGGCCGCGAAGCGCGAGTCGCGGAAGATGGCGAAGAAGCGCACCAGGATGCCGGGCGTGTTGCCGCTGACCGCCGTGCTGCGGGGCAGGGTGATCATGCGCAGGGTGGCCACGTCGCCGGCGGTGATCTCGTCGGGCAGCTCGAGCACGACGTCGGCCACCGCGGCCGCGTCGAGGCGGCCCCGGGTGGGCTGTATTCGCCAGTCCATCTCGAAGTTGCCGTACATGTCGATCGCGTAGGTGCTGCCGTTGTCGGAGAAGGGGTCGACGATGGTGGCCGGGTTGCCCGGCGCGCGGTGGATGTCGCGGTGCACCTTCAGCGGATCGACCCAGCACGCGTCCTGGGGCGTCTGCAGGTCCTGGCCGCGGCTGACGAAGCTGAGGGTGAACTGCTGCGGGAAGGTGTCGGCGTCGATCACGTCGACGCCGATCGACGCCACCGCGGTCAGGCCGGCGGCGTCGCGCACCTCGACCTGCAGCGCGTGGCTGGGCGTGGTCTCGAAGTCGAGGGCGCCGTCGATCAGCAGGGCGCCGGTGTCGGGGTCGACCAGGAAAGGCACGTCGGCGGTCAGCAGGCGGTAGGTCAGGACGTCGTCGGCGTCGGCGTCGACCGCGAGCAGATCGGTCAGCGGCGCGCGGTCGTAGCCGCCCTCGGGCCACGCGAAGGTGGCGCCGTCGACGCCGACGAAGCGCGGGGCCTCGTTCACGTCGGTCAGGCTCACCTGCACCACGCCCTCGGCGCTCAGCCCCTCGGCGTCGGTCACCCGGAAGCGCAGGTCGATGCGGGCGGCGGGCGACTCGAAGTCGAGCAGCTCCGAACGCGCGACGCGCAGGACGCCCGCTTCGAGCGCGAAGGCCTCGGCGTAAGGGCCGCCGAGCAGCTCGATCATCTCCACGGCGCCGTCGGGATCGACCGCCTCGATCGTGCCCACGACCTCGCCGTTCGGCGTGTTCTCGGCCAGATCGAGGGCCGTGGTCACCAGGTAGGGGTCGAAGCGGGTGGTCAGGGCCGGGTCGAGGTACAGCTCGGCGCGGCCGCTGGTGAGCACGCGCCAGGTGCGCCCTCGGGACTCGGCCTCGCCCACCAGCGTCCAGGCCTCGTCCTCGGCGACGACCGTGTCGTCGGGGCCGCCCTCGACGTACAGCCGGTTGCTGGCGTCGCTGAGGCGCAGCAGGTGGCGGCGGGTGATGCGCAGGGTCTGGGCCCCGGCGCCCAGCTCGAGGGCCTCGACGTCGCGCACGCGCAGGCGCCAGGTCGCCAGGTCGGCGTCGGCGGCCAGCACCAGCGTGTCGAAGCCGCGGCCCCCGCGGACGCGGCGGAAGGCGTCGTCGGCCACCTCGATCCGGTCGTCGCCGGCGCCCGCGTACAGCACGTCCGGCCCGCCGCCGCCGATGATGCGGTCGTCGCCGCGGCCAGCGATCAGCCGATCGCCCTCGGCGCCGCCCTGCAGGGTGTCGGCCTGGGGCGTGCCGCGCGCGGTGATGGCTTGGTCGAAGTCGCGGCCGAGCACCACCTCGACGCGCCCGACGTCCTCGACCTCGGCGTCGAAGAGGGGCGCGCCGACGATCAGGTCGTCGAGCCCGTCGCCGTCCACGTCGCCCACGTCGACCGACCAGCCGAAGGCCTCGCCGTCCTGCTGGCCCGAGAGGACGAAGCCGCCGCGGCCGGCCCGCAGGTCGGCGAAGGTGCGCCGGCGCGCGTTCGGGCCGCCGTAGGCCACGTACACGCGCCCGAAGCGCCCGTCCTCGGGCAGCCCGAAGACGAGGTCGTCGTAGCCGTCGCCGTTCAGGTCGCCGCGGGTGCGCACGGCGCCGCCGAACGCGTCGAGCTCGGCGTCGCCCTCGATGAACAGGCCGCCGTCCAGGGCCTCGGCGCGGGCGTGGTAGTCGACGGTGAGCGCGTCGCCGCCGAAGACGACGCCGACGGACTGGAAGGGCAGGCCGCCGGTGCCGCGCAGCATGGTGAAGGCCACGTCGCTGTAGCCATCGCCGTTGAGATCGCCGCCGCCGCCGCCCCGCGCACCGACCAGCAGGGCGCCTTCCTGCACGGTGATGAAGGTCTCTTCGGGCACGCTGCCGTCGGGGCAGGGGCCGATCTCCTCGAGCTCGGTGCCGTCGTCGCAGACGTAGCCGCGGTGCCCGGCGGTGCTGACGAAGCCGGCGCGCAGCCGGGCGACGCGGTTCGCCTGCGGGTCGAGCGCGTTCAGGTCGACGTCCGGCTGGGCGGGCGCGCCCAGCACCACGAACGCGGCGGTGCTGCCCGCCTGGGTGGCGCCGACCAGCACGTCGTCGTAGCCGTCGCCGTCCCAGTCGCCGACGCCGTCGGCGTAGCGGCCCCAGTGCGGCGACACCTGCCCGCGGCGCGTGGTCGAGACGCCGAAGCCGAGGGCGTCGTCGAACGCCTCGGGCAGGTCCGGCGCGCCGCCCGCGCAGCCCTGGCTGTCGAGGGCGCTCAGCCGGACGGGATCGATCGGCGCGCCGCCGTACACGACGTAGGCCGCTCCCTGGTCCAGGTCGCCCGCGTTGGGGGCGCCGACGATCACGTCCATCAGGCCGTCGCCGTTGACGTCGCCCGCGCGCGCCGCCGCCCAGCCGGCCAGGTCGCCGTTGGTGCCGGCGATCAGATCCGCGGGGTTCTCGACGCCCTGACGGCGGCGGCCGCACTCGCCCAGCAGGTCGATCGCGCTGCCGACGTCGAGCAGGTCGACCGCGCCGCCCAACCCCGCGCCGCCGACGACGTAGGCCTTGCCGGTGTAGATGAAGTCCGAGACGCGGGCGAAGGGGGCGCCCACCAGCAGGTCGGGCACGCCGTCGCCGTCGACGTCGCCGGCGCCGTCGAGCTGGAAGCCCAGCCCGTCGCCGGCGGGGCCGGCCGAGAAGGCGTCGCGGGCCGCGGCCGCGGCGGTGGACGTCTGCTGGGGGCAGCCGACGATGCCGGTCTGGCGGCACAGGTCGTGGTACAGCGGGTAGTCGCCGCCCTCGCCGGCGATGACGAATCCGCCCACGCCCGCCGAGACGTCGGCCAGCGGGCGCACGCGATCGCTCTCGTTGCCGTACACGACGTACACCTGGCCGGCCTGCGCGCGGCCTTCGAAGGACGTGTTGGGCGCGCCGACGGCCACCTCGGCCAGGCCGTCGGCGTCCAGGTCGCCCAGCAGCGCGACGGCCTGCCCGGCCAGGCCGCCGGGCGTGTCGCCCACCAGGCCGAAGCCCCCGCCGACCAGGTCGGTGGCGGCCGAGCGCACCGGCTCGCCGAGCTGGAAGCCGTCGTCCGGCGTCGCGACGCACACCAGGGGCAGGCCGCCCTCGAGCGGCGTGGTGTCGACGGTCGCGCCCTCGGCGCCGGGGACGGGGACGCCGTCGAGCAGCCAGGCGTAGCGAGCGCCGGGCGGGTCGGCGCAGTCGTCGGCGAGGCCCTCGACCACGCAGGCGACCCGCTCGCCGCGGTTGGCCACGCGCGGGGTCGTGGCGCCGGCGGCGGTCGGCGGCGCGTCGACCAGCAGGCGGGGCGCCGACAGCGCGGGCGCGCCGCCCACCGGGGTGGCCTCGCAGCGCAGGCGCTGGCCGCCGCGCAGGTCGGGCCGGCGCAGGGTGTCGCTGGTCTCGTCGGGCAGGCGGGCGCCGTCGAGCAGCCAGGCGTACTGCAGGTCGACGGGGGCGTCGTCCGGCCCGGCGGCTTCGGCGAGGCAGCGATGCTCGGCGCAGGGCGCGAGGCTGTCGCCGACCACCGCCACCGCCGTCACGCGGGGCGCGGCCGGGTCGAGGATCACCGGGTCCGAGGTGCGCGTGTCACCGACCGCGAAGGCGTCGCGCACGGTCACCCGGCAGCGGACGGCGGCGCCGCCGGGCGCGCCGGTCAGGGTGGGGCCGTCGCCGCGCGGGGCGTCGTCGACCAGCCAGGTGTAGTCGAAGCGCCAGGCGTCGCCGTCGGCGTCGTGGGCGCGGGCGAAGCAGAACAGCGTGTCGGCCGAGGTGGCGTCGGCGGGGCGGACCTCGACGGCGTCGACGAGCGGCGCGGCGTTCTGCACGCCGCCCGGGGGCGCCGCGACCGGCTCGCCCTCGCCCTCGGCGTCGAAGGGGCGCGCGACGCACACGAGCGCGGCGTCGGGGAACCAGCCGGTGGTGTCGAGCGCGGCGCCCTCGCCGACGAGCGGGCCGGTGGCGTCGTCGAGGTGCCAGGCGAAGCGCACGCGCTCGGGATCGCCGTCGGGATCGAAGAAGCCCTCGGCGACGCAGGTGAGCGGGGCGCCGCGCGGCACGCGGTCGGCCAGCAGGCGGGCGCCCTGCAGGGTGGGGCGTCCGCCGGCGAGCATGTCGGGCGCGGGCCCCTGATCGCGGGCCGCGGCGTCCTGGTCGGGGGCCGTGGCGTCGGGCGAGGCGCCCTGGTCGGGGGCCGTGGCGTCGGGCGAGGCGCCCTGGTCGAGGGCCGCGGCGTCGGGCGAGGCGCCCTGGTCGGGGGCCGCGGCGTCGGGCGGGACGCCTCGATCGGTCAGGCCGCCATCCGCAGGTGGGCGGGCGTCTTCGCTGCCCAGGTCGGGCGAGGCGCCCAGGTCGTGGGCGCCGCCGTCGGCGGGCGGGGTGCCCAGATCCGGGACACCCCCGTCGAGGCGGGCGCCGCCGTCGGGCGGAGTGCCCTGGTCGCGCGGCCCACCCATGTCGGGGACCTCGCTGCCATCCGGGCCGCCGCCGAGGTCGAGAAGACCCCCATCGCGGCCGCCGCCCTGGTCGAGGCGCGGGGTGGCGTCGGCGGCCGCGGCGCCGTCCAGGCGTCCGGCGTCCGAGCGCCCACCGTCCGCGGCCCCGGTCTCCTGGTCGTCGCAGCCCCACAGCAGCGCCAGCAGGCACAGCGCGACGGCGCTCGATCGTGTTTTGGCCAGATCGCTCAGCGTGGCATCCCCGAACCACTGGGTGAGCGTGCCACGCTAGCGCGGCCCAGCCGCCCCGCGATGGCCGAATCCGGTCAAGGGGTGGCCGGTTTCGAGACAGCCCGCGCGGGCGGGTCGAGCCCGAACGTGGATCCGCGCGCGCGTCCTCGGAACCTCCCGAGGTATCCTTCGCAGGATCCGCAACGACCCCGGAGCCTCCATGCGCACCCTCCCCGAGCTGTTTCGCAGCAACCGCCAATGGGCCGAGCGGCTGAAGGCCGACGACCCGGGCTTCTTCACGCGCCTGTCGAACCAGCAGTCCCCCGAGTACCTGTGGATCGGCTGCGCCGACAGCCGGGTGCCGGCGAACCAGATCATCGACCTGCAGCCGGGCGACGTGTTCGTGCACCGCAACGTCGCCAACCAGGTCATCCACGCCGACCTCAACTGCCTGTCGGTGCTGCAGTACGCCGTCGAGGTGCTGCAGGTGCGCCACGTCATCGTCTGCGGACACTACGGCTGCGGTGGCGTGCAGGCGGCCTTCGACGATCAGCGGCACGGCTTGGTGGACAACTGGCTGGGGCACCTGCGCGACGTGGCCGAGAAGTACGCGCCCCTGATGAGCGCGCTGCCGCCGGGGGTCGACCGGGTGGACGTGCTGTGCGAGCTGAATGTCATCGAGCAGGTGATCAACGTGGCCCACACGACCGTGGTGCAGGACGCGTGGGATCGCGGCCAGCCCTTGTGGATCCACGGGTGGATCTACGCGCTCGAGGATGGGCTGCTGAACGATCTCGCCATCTGCGTCGACGCCGAGACCCGGCCCGCGGACGCGCGACGGGCGGCCGTCGAGGCGTGCCGCGGGCGCCCACGCTGACCGGATCAGCGCGCGGGGCCGCCCCGCAGGACGAAGAGCGTGACCTGCTCGCCGCCTTCGCCGGTGACGTCGCACTCGAAGGCGGCGGCCGCCTCGTCGGTGGCGGGCGCGCAGCGGACGGCGTCGGGCGTCCAGGCGAGGTGGTCGCTGGCGTGGGTCCGGGCGTAGCGGGCGGCTTCGTCGGCGGTGGTCGGCAGCGGCGCCGGCTCTCGCAGCGGCGCGAAGGTGAGGAAGGCCAGCGTCAAGACGCCCACGCCGACCGTCAGATGAGTCCTCGTCACCGGACGCCCCTGTAGCCCGTCGCCTCACTCTCGCGGCGCTTCGCCCGACGGTCAAGGCGCGCGCCTCGACAGGCGGCGGAAGGCCCGCCATCATGCCGCGCACCCTCAGGAGGTCGCATGAACACGCCCCGCTCGACGCTCGCCCTCGGCACCTTGGCCGCGCTGCTGCTGCTGCCGCTGTCGGCCTCGGCGCTGATGCCGCCCCACGTGCGCAGCGTCGACCCGGCGCCGGGAGCGACGCTGACGGCGCGCACCTTCACCGTGCAGGGGTACACCCTGGACGTGGGGGGCGACGATCTCGCGACGCTGAAGGGCGCCGACGGGCGGGCGATCCCGGTGGCGGTCGACACGGCCTGCACCTGGGTGGGCGAGGGCGACGCGCCCGGCGCGCGCCAGCAGCGGTGCACCATGACGGTGCGCATCGTGGGCGACGTGAAGGCCGGTGAGGCGCTCACGCTGACGCTGCTGGGCGACGCGCACGCCTACACGGTGGGCCCGGACGGCCTGCCGCCGCTGGGCGGCCAGGCCGGTGGGGCGCCCGCCTCGGCGCCCACCAGCGCGCCGGCCAGCCAGCCGGGCCGCTGATTCGACCCCAGAGGAGACCGACGTGGAGAGCGTCCCGCCCGACGCGGCGCTGATGTTCCGCTATCTGCTCGCCGGCTGGAGCGGCGCGCTGCTGCTTGCCGTGATCGTCGGCTGGCTGGGGCGCGCGCGCGTGTCGGCGGGCGTCGGGCTGCTGATCGCCTGGGCGCTGACCGCGATCGTGCTGCTGGTGACCGGGCCCTTCGTGGTCGACCTGCACCAGGCGTGCATGGCGCGCGTGGCCATCGAAGGGTCGCCGGGCGTGGCGCCGGTCGACGCGTGCGGGCGGGGGCTGGCCTTCCTCGCGGCGACCGGCTGGGCGCCGATCTTCGCCGTGCCGCTGTCGGCGGTGGGCTTCAGCCTCGGTGGTCTGGTGGCGGTGCTGGGCGAGCGACGCCGGCAGCGCTGAGGACATCGCGGCCCCACAGGGCGTCGCGCAGGCCGGAGGCCCGCTGCACGGTCTCGTCGAGCGCCTTCACGAAGGCCGCGCGCTCGGCGACGAGGCTCACCTCGACCTTCGCCCGGGTGACGCCGGTGTAGAGCAGCTCGCGCGTGACGATGCGGCTCGGGCGTGCAGGCAGGATCACCATGACGTGGTCGTACTCCGACCCCTGGCTCTTGTGGATGGTCAGCGCGAAGCAGGTGTCGTGCTCGGGCAGGCGGGCGGGCAGGACGTAGCGCACGAGCTGGGCGTCGGACGGCGGCGCCCCCTCGTTGGGCAGGGCGTCCGGGCCGGGGAAGGCGACGAAGGTGCGGGGGTTGCCCTCGGCGTCCCGGCGCGTGACCACCAGGCCGATGTCGCCGTTGTACAGGCCCACGTCGTAGTCGTTGCGGCGCACCAGGATGGGGCGGCCGGTCCAGAAGGTGCCGTTGGTCGAGCGCCCGCGCTCGGCGAGGGCCTGGCGGACGGCGGCGTTGACGCCCTCGACGCCCAGCGCGCCTCGCTTGTGGGCGCACAGCACGCGGAAGCGGTCGAACAGGTCGAGCGTGTGGCGGTGGAAGGCGGGCTCGTCCGCGGGGGCGACGGACTTGGCCTGGTCGAGGTGCTCGAAGGCGGGGACGTAGGCGTCGACGATGGCCTCGAGCACCGGCGCGGGCAGGGCGCGCCCGTCGCCCGGCGCGAAGTGGTGCGCGTCGGCGGCGCCCGCGAACAGCGGCGCGGCGGCGACCTCGGCGTCGAAGTCCGAGGCCAGGCAGGCCATCGCGAAGCGCCCGATGCTGCTCTCGTCGGTGAAACGATACGTGCGGTTCAGCTGGACCACGGCGTCGGGCAGGGCGGTGGGGCGCTCGACGACCGCGTCGCCGAACGGCACGTCGTACGACGCCAGCGCGGCGCGCAGGTCGGGGCTGGCCTGCAGCGCGGCCGCGTCCACCGGGCCGCACAGATCGGCCAGCACGGTGCCCGCCTCGACGCTCGCGAGCTGGTGGCGGTCGCCCAGCAGCACCAGGCGCGTGGCGCCCCGCACCGCGTCGACCAGGCGGGCCATCATCGCGAAGTCGACCATCGAGGTCTCGTCGACGATGACCACGTCGTAGGGCAGGGGGTGCTCGGCGTCGTGGCGGAAGCGCGTGGGATCGTCGCGCTTCACGCCCAGCAGGCGGTGCAGCGTGCGGGCCTCGAGGCCCAGCAGGAAGGCGCGCAGGCCCGCGGCGTCGGGCACGACGTCGGCCGCCTCCGTGACGAAGCCGTCGAGATCCTTCAGCAGCGACTCGCGCACGCGCGCCGCCGCTTTACCGGTGGGCGCGGCCAGCGCGACGCGCAGCGGGCCGCGGGTGGGATCGTCGCGCAGGCGGGCGGCGTGCTGGGCGTACAGCAGGGCGAGCACGTTGCGCACCGTGTGCGTCTTGCCCATGCCGGGGCCGCCGGTGATGACGGTCAGGCGGCGCAGGACGGCCATGGCGCCGGCGATCTGCTGGCGGTTCACCGCGGGCGGCGCCTTGTCGCTCGGGCGCGGGGCGAACAGCACGTCCAGGCCCGCGCGCAGCGCGTCCGGATCGGGCGGCTCGGCGACCGCCGTGGCGGCCATCGCGCGCAGGCGCTCGACCAGGCGCACCTGATCGTCCCACAGCCGCGCGGTGTACAGGCGGCGGCCGTCGAAGACGAAGGGCAGGCGCCCGGCCGGACCGCGCAGGGCCTCGGGCGCGCCCACCAGCGGGCTGCGCTCGAGGGCGGCGACGACGTCGGCCGGCGCTGGCCACAGGGCGCGGTGCTCGGCCTCGCCCGGCCAGGGATCGGCCGCGCCCAGGTCGACGCAGATGTGGCCCTGGCGGGGCGCGCGCACGGCGGCCGCGCAGGCGACCAGGACGTCGGGATCCCAGGCGTCGACCAGCCGTCCGAGGCGGGTGACGACGTGCAGGTCGATGGGATCGAGCAGCCCGGCCGTGCGCAGCGCCTGCAGACGCGCGATCACCCGGTCGGCGGCGCCGCGCCGCTCGGCGGGCAGGCGCGGCAGGACGTACAGCGAGCGGGGCGCCTGGCGCATCAGCGGCCCTCCATCAGGTCGTCGAGCGCGCGCAGCACGGCGGCGTCCGGGCGCAGGTGATAGACGCCCGCGCGGCCGTCGGGCCCCACCGGCAGATCGGGTCGGGTCATGCCGCGCAGGAACAGGTACACCGCGCCCCCGAAGTGGTCGGCGTAGCTGTAGGCGTCGCCCAGGCGGTGCCGCAGGTAGCGGTGCAGGGCCAGCGCGTACAGGTGCGCCTGCAGCAGGTAGTGGTGTCGCTCCATCTCGCGCTGCAGGTAGCCCTGGCCGTAGTGGCGCAGGGGCGACGTGCCGGTGCGCGCGGGGTCGATGCGGTTGCTCTTGTAGTCGGCGACGTACCACCGGCCGTCGCGGCGGAAGACGAGGTCGATGGCGCCGGTGAGGAAGCCGGCGATCGTGTCGAAGCCCAGGGCGCGCAGGCCCTTCACGTACTCGGCCCGCAGCCCGCCGGCGCCGGGCGCGCCGCGGGCGAAGGCGTCGGCGAAGGCGCCGCCGGGCACGCGCGCGACGGGCAGGTCGAAGCGCAGCTCGTCCAGGCGGTCGGCGCGCGGCAGGTCGAGCAGGCGGAAGTCGCCCAGCGGGCCGCCGAGGGGCACGCGCAGGGCCTCGGCCAAGTGCGCCGCGAGGCCGGCGGTGCGCTCGGCGGTGAAGCCGTGGCGGCGGCCGAGGTGATCGATGGCGGCCTGCAGGGCGGCCTCGCGGTGGGGATCGTCGTCGGTCGGGGTGAAGTCGACCTCCTCGAGGATCGCGTGCAGGAAGGTGCCCGCCTGGGTGCCCCCGGCGAAGGTCGCGAGGGGCACGTCGTCGGGGGCCGGCACCGCGGGCACGTCCACGTCGACCGGCTCGTCGCCGGCGCCGGGGCGCGCGGCGAGGGGATCGTGCAGCAGGCCCTCGTCGACCTCCTTGTCGCGGGTGAGGCTGCTGTAGCTGTGCACGCGCCAGGCGGCGTCGAAGGGGCCGCGGTGGTAGCGACGGGCGCGCGGCGCCGGCCGCTCGGCCTCGTCGGGGGGCGTCCAGCGGGTGCGCCCGGCGGCGGCGCAGCGCGTCGCGGTCAGGGTCGGCGCGCCGGCGCGCGAGGGCGCGGCGGCGGCGATGCGCTGCACGTCGGCCCACAGGCGCTCGGGGTCGTTCACGTGCTCGAGCTCGAGGTCGAGGCGGTCGACGGCGTCGGCGGGCGCGTGCAGCAGGGCGCCGAGGGGGCTCTTCGCGTAGTGGTTCTGGCTGCCATTGAGCGACGGGCCGGCGTAGACGACGCAGCGGTGCACCGCGCGGGTGAGCGCGACGTAGGCCAGCCGCATCTGCTCCTGGGCGGCCTCTCGGTCGGCCCGCTGCAGCAGCGTGGCGCGCGGCTCGGCGTCGTCGGCCACGTCCGTCGCCAGCACGCGGCGGTCGGGCGCGGCGGGATCGGGCACCAGCAGCGGGTGGCTGTGGCGCACGCGCCGGCCGTCCCACAGGTAGGGCGCGAAGACGACCGGAAACTGCAGGCCCTTGCTCTTGTGCATGGTCAGCAGCCGCACCGCGGCGTCGTCGCGCTCGAGCCGCAGCTCGGCCTCGCCGGCCTCCTCGGCGTCGACCCGCGCGCGCTGATCGGCCAGCCACTCGAGCGTGGTCAGGGGCGTCAGCCGGTCGCGCTGCTGGGCGGTGTGCACCAGCTCGGCCAGGTGCAGCAGGTTGGTCACGCGGCGCTCGCCGTCGGGCCAGCCGAGCAGGCGCGGCATCACCTCGTGGACGTCGAGGGCGCCGCGGAAGGCGACCATGAAGCCCTTGCGGGCGAACTGCTCGGCGGCGTGCTGCAGCGATCCGAGCCAGGCGTCCCAGCGCCCCACGGCGTCGGGGTCGTCGGCGGACAGCTTCGCCAGGTCGGCGGCGGTCCAGCCGAAGATCGGCGTGGCCGCGGCGCGCCGCGCGGGCCCATCGCGGCCGGCCTCGGCGACGGCGGCCAGCCAGCTCTGCAGGTGGCGGCCCTCGTCGCTGGCGAAGACGCTGGCCGCGCCGCTGCGCACCGACGGCACGCCCCGGGCGCCGAGCGCGCGCTCGAGGGACTGGGCCTGGAAGTGGCTGCGGACGAGGACGGCGATGTCGCCGGGGCCCACCGGGCGGCCGTCGAGGCTGCAGCCCGCGTCGAGCAGCTCGACGACGTCCTCGGCCACGCGCTCGGCCAGCGCCGGGCCCAGCTCGCCCGCGCGCAGCAGCTCGCCGGGCTCGCCCCCGCGCTTCAGGGCGCCGTCGAAGAAGCGCAGCTGCAGGCCGGCGCGGCGGGGGTCGGCGGGGGGCCAGTGCGCGGGCAGGGCGAGGCGGTCGGCCTGGTGCTGGGCGTCGACCTCGACGTAGCCGATCGCGTCGTCGCCGAAGACGCCGCGGTGGTTCAGCAGGTGGTTCAGGCCGTCGACCAGGCGGGCGTCCGAGCGGAAGTTCCGGGTCATCGTGAAGACGCGCCCGGGCCCGGCCTGGCGGACGGCGTCGAGGTAGACGTGCACGTTGGCGCCGCGGAAGCCGTAGATGGCCTGCTTGGGGTCGCCGATGAGGTACAGGTGGCGGTCGCTGGCGCCGAACAGGGCGCGGAAGATGGTCCACTGCACCCGGTCGGTGTCCTGGAACTCGTCGATGAGGGCGGCGGAGAACTGGGCGCGGACGGCCGCGGCCAGGCGGTGGCGGCGGGCCTCGGGCACGTCGGGGCCCAGGGCGTCGGCCAGCAGGCGCAGCAGGTCGTCGTAGGTCTGCACGCGCTGGGTGCGGGCGCGGCGGGCCAGCTCGGCGCGGGCCCAGCGGACGACGTCGGCGCGCACGCGGCCGGCCAGCGCGGCGCGCTCGGCGGGGTCGTCGGGCGGCTTCAGGTGCGCGGCGCTGGCGTCGCCCACCAGCACCCCGGCGCTCTCGGCGGGCAGGACGACGGCGTCCGGGTGGCGGGACGCCTCGTTCAGCAGCGCGTCCAGGTCGCCGGCCAGGCCGCAGCCGCCCTGGGCGGCCGAGGCGTCGAGGAAGTCGCGCAGGGCGGGGCCCGCGTCGTAGCGCAGGCGCGCCAGCAGGTCGGCGCGGATGGCGTCGCGCAGGGCGCGATCGTCGGTCATCAGCTCGGCGTCGGCGTCGGCCAGCGACTCGAAGGCGTTCTGCTGCAGCATGCGCTGGCAGAAGCCGTGGATGGTGGTGATCGTGGCCTGGTCGAAGCGCTGCAGGGCGTCGTGCAGGCGCTGCGCGACGGGCGGGCCGTCGGGGGTGCGCGCCCGGCGCCACAGGTGGGCGGCGACCGGATCGAGGCCGGCGTCGGTCTCGCCGCGCACGGCCGCCAGCACCTCGCGCAGGCGGTTGCGGACGCGGTCGACCAGCTCCTCGGTGGCCGCGCGGGTGAAGGTCACCACCAGGACGCGGTCGATGGACAGGCCGGCCTCGGCCACCAGGCGCGTCACCAAGGTGCTGATCTGCCACGTCTTTCCGGTGCCGGCGCTGGCCTCGAGCACGGTGACGCCGCGCAACAGCGGGGCGGTGGGATCGAAGGCGGGGCGTGCGTCGCTCATCGGCGGCCTCCGGCCAGGTCGGGCACCTTGCGCAGGGTCTTGCGCGCGGCGACGAGGGGGCGCCAGACGGCGAGCGCGACGCGGGCGAACTCGGGGTCGAAGGTGTCGTCGTCGGTGAAGGCGGGCGAGCGGTCGCCGAACAGCCGGGCCACCGCGGGATCGTCCCGGTCGCCGCGGCCGACGTAGGGATCCCAGGCGCCGGCGACGGCCTTGGCCGCCTTCTCCAGCGCGTCCGGGTCGGCGGCGGCGAGGGCGTCGGCCACCGCCTCGGTGTCGTCGGCCAGGTCGGCCGGCAGCGCCTTGTGCGCCTGGTAGGCGAACAGGAAGCTGCCCTTGGGCAGCAGCGGCAGCGGGCGCTCGCGGGCGGCGTCGTACAGGCGGATCAGCGCCTCGAGGTGGTCGGCGGCGGCGTCGACGGGCTGATCCCCGGGTACCGCGAAGCTGCGCCACTGGGGCCTGATGTCGCCCTTGTACTCGTTGGCGTGCAGCACGACGACCGAGGCGTCCGGATCGGCCGCCTCGAGCTGGCGCCCGAGCAGGCGCACCCACGGCGCCAGCACCCAGGTCCACGGCCCCGTCGTGCCGTCGCCGCGGAAGCGCGTGACCACCTCGGCCGCGCCGCGCAGGCCGCCGACGTGGCCGACCAGCGCGCGCTCGGCCAGGGTGCGCTGGATGGTCGCCTCGCCCTCGGCCGGCGGCAGCAGCGCGAGGTGCTCGACCAGCAGCGAGACGATGGCGCGCGGGCGCTGCAGCGCGACCTCGGCGCCGGCGCCCAGGGGCAGCCGGCCGGCGGCGCGCAGCCGCTGCTCGACCTCGGTGGTCGAGGCGCCGGCGAGGCGGCCGGCCAGCAGGTCGGTCTGAAGCTGCCACAGCTCGAGGCCGGCGGGCCCGTCGAGGGGCTCGCGGTCGGGCACGTCGTCGGCGGCGTCCTCGACCTCGAACAGGCCGAATCGCTGGCGCAGCAGGGTGGCGTGCGGCGCGCGGAGGAAGCGGGCCAGCGTGTCCAGCTCGAGCGTCGCGGGGCCGTCGTCCTCGGCGTCGACGACGCTGGCGGGCAGGTCGTCGCCGGGGGTGAAGAAGGGGCGCTCGACGCGGTCGGTCGAGCGGGCGGCGCGGGCGGCGCGGGCCAGGCGGTTGTCGAAGCCGAAGGGCTCGCCGTCCTCGCCGAAGTTGCGCGGGCTGAAGGGCTGCAGCGGGTGGTGGCGGGTCAGGTGGGCGCTGGCCGCCGCGCCGTCGACCGGCGCGAAGGTGGCGTCGATCACGTCGCGCAGCTCGCCGATGGGCACGGCGGGCGGGCACACCTCGTTCGAGCGGGGGTCGCGGCCGGTGTAGAGCACCAGCAGGTGGTCGCGCGCGGCCAGCACCGCCTCGAGCAGCGCGCCGCGGTCGTCGTCGGCGGGATCGCGATCGCCCAGGGTGGGGCGCAGGCTGACCAGGTCGAAGGCGCGGCGGCCCGGCTTGCGCGGGAAGCTGCCCTCGTCCATGCCCAGCAGGCACACCACGCGGTGGGGCAGGCCGCGCATCGGGACCAGCGAGCTGAAGGTGACGCCGCCGGTCTCCATCGGGCCGCGGCTGCTGGGCAGGTCGAAGCGGCCGGCGAGCGCGGCGTGCAGGGCGGCGACGTCGATGGGGCGTGTCTGGCCGGCGGCCTCGGCGCTGGCCGCCAGCTCGGCGAGGGTCTCGTGCACCTTCCAGCTCATCCAGACGGCGCGCTCGTCGGTGGCGGTGAAGCTGTCGAGCACGCCGGGCGCGTCCGGCTCGCCCATCAGCAGGGCGATCCAGTCGGCCACCGGGCGCGGCGTGCGCAGGGCGTCGCGCAGGTCGACGAGGCGGGCGACGAGGTCGGCCAGGCGGCCCAGCAGCGGGGTCTGGCTGGGGGCGAGGTGGTCGAAGGGGCGCACGCCGGCCAGCGCGCCGTCGTCCTCGTCGCCGACGCACACGCCCAGCAGCAGGCGATCCAGGCCGAACTGCAGGGTGTTCAGGGCGTCGGCGGGCTGCCCCTCGGCGGCGCGGTCGGCGGCGTCGGCGCCCCAGCGCATGCCGCTCTCGACGATCCAGGTGCGCAGGTCGCCGAGCTGGTCGGGCGCGATGTCGAAGCGGCGGCGGATGGGATCCTGGCCCAGCAGCTCGATCAGGGCGGGGGCGGTGAGGCGATCCTCGGGCAGCGCCAGCAGGCGCAGCAGCGCCTCGGCCACCGGGTTGGCGCGGCGCAGGCTGAGATCGGCGACGGCGTAGGGCACGTGGGGCGCGCCGGCGGGCCCCCAGTCGTCGTCGTGCAGCGACACGGGGCGCTGCGGGCCGCCCTCGAAGACCGCGCTGACCAGGGGCGCGAAGGTCTCGATGTCGGGCGACATGACGACGACGTCGCGCGGCTCGAGGCTGGGATCGGCCGCGAACAGGCCCAGCAGGGCGTCGCGCAGCACCTCGACCTGGCGGGTCGGGCCGTGGCAGGCGTGGAACTGCAGCGAGGTGTCGCCGGGGCGCAGGGCGACGCCGGTGCGCTGGCGCGCGTGCAGCACGTCCGACTGCAGCTCGGCCAGGGCGGACGGGCGCAGGGTCGCCGGGTCGGGGAAGTCGGGATCGTCGGGCACGACGCCCTCGCGCGACTCGGCCATGTCGACGAAGACGTCGCGGCGGTCGCGCAGGTCGGTGTCGGGCAGGCCCTCGAGGGCGATCTGGAAGTCGCGCATCACGCGGCCGAAGGCGGCCAGCAGCGGATTGCGGGCCTCGGCGCCCGCGTCGCGCACCCGCTGGCCGACGGCGTCGCGCTCGGCCTCGCGCAGATCACCCAGGCGATCGCGGCGGCGGTGCAGGTCGGCCCAGTAGGTGTTCGAGGGGCAGAGCAGGTACAGCTCGACCGGCATGCGGCGGGCCAAGCGCGTGGCCTGTTGCAGCATGGCCGGGGGCAGGCTGCTGAGGCCGAAGACGCGCAGGGGCTGGTCGACCTCGACCTGCGGGGCGTCGCGCAGGGCGGCCTCGAGCCGCAGGGCGCGGGCGGCCGCGTGATCGCCCCCGATGCGCTCGGCGAGGCGACGCCACAGGGCCGGCTGCCAGGTCAGCGAGGGGGACAGCTCGCCGGCGCGGCGTCCCTCGGTCCAGTCGATCGCCAGCCGCGGGCGGTAGGTGACGTAGCGGTCGAAGACGTCGGCGATCTGGCGCGCGAGGCCGTAGGCGCGGGCGGTGGCGGCGCCGCCCTTCGCGCGGGCGGCGTGGGGGTCGGCGCCCAGGTAGTCGCGCAGCGGCGCGAAGACGGCGTGCGGCTCGCGCTGCACCTCGGCCAGCACCTCGAGCACGGTCCAGGTGAGCGCGCCCGGCGCCCAGGGATCCGCGTCGGGCGCGGGCACGGCGGCCTCGCCGAGGACGGCGCGCTCGACCTCGGCGAAGGCGCGGGCGGGGAACATCAGCTCGACGTTGGCCAGCACGCCCCAGCGCTCGGCCAGGCGGTGCTCGAGCCAGCCCGCCATGCCCACGTTGCCCACCGCGACGCGCAGGGGGGCGATGGGATCGGCCGGGCGCTGCCCGGGTTGCTGCGTCAGCCACGCGAGCAGCTCGACCAGCACCTCGAGGCGGTTGCTGCGGTAGACCGAGAGACCGGGCGTCACGCCAGCGCCCCCTTGCGCAGCTGCTCGAGGTCGATGGTGCGCTCGGGCTGCAGCCGCGCGAACCGCCCGGGGTGGCAGGTGAGGATGATCAGCTGCATCTCCTTGGCGGCGTTGCGCAGGATGCGGGTCATCTGCAGGAAGCGGCCGTCGTCGGTCCAGCCCATGGTGTCGTCGAGGATCAGCGGCATCGCCGTGCCGTCGCGCGCCAGCACGCGGGCCAGCGCCAGGCGCACGATGACCGACAGCTGCTCGCGCGTGCCGCCCGAGAGCTGGTCGAAGGCCTCCTCGGCGCCCGCGCGCACCACCTTGTCCACCGTCAGCGCGGGCGTCATCTGGAGCTGGGTGCCGGGGCGGATGGCCTGCAGGTAGGGCCGGGCCTCCTGCACGACCGGCGCCAGGAAGCGGCGCTGCGTCTCGGCGTAGCGCGCCTCGACCGCCTCGAACAGCGCGCGCGCGGCGTCGGCGTCGCGCTGCACGCGGGCCAGGCGATCCTCGGCGTCGGCGAGCTCGGCGCGGGCGTCGCCCAGCGCCTCGAAGTTGCCCTCGGCCGCGGCCCGGGCCAGCAGCGCCTCGAGCCCAGCGACGCGATCGCGCAGCGCCCGCGCCTGGGCGTCGTGACTGGCCAGCGCGCCCTGCGCCCGCTCCACCTCGCCCTCGACCAGCGCCGGGTTGGCCGCCTCGAGGGCCACGCGCGCCGTCTCGAGCGCCGCCGCGGCCTCGCCGGCCGCCGCGCGGCGGCCTCGGCCTCGGCGGCGAGGGCGTCGTCGTCGCGCACCTCGCGCTCGGCCGCCAGCCGCGTCTCGACCTCGGTCAGCGCCCGCGCGGCGGCCTCGGCGTGGGCCTCCGCCTGCGCGTGCTCGCGGGCCAGGGCGGCGCGCCGCACGGTGACTGTCTCGTGGCGCGCCGCGCGGCGTCGCGCGTCGTCTCGGCGGCCTCGGCGGCGCGCTCGGCGGCCTGCTCGGCCTCGATCAGCGGCTCGAGGTCGTCGACGGCGGCCTCGTCCGCGTCGGCCTCCCCGGCGCGCGCGGCCAGCGCCTCGAGGCCGTCGGGCGCGCGCTCGAGAGCTGGCGGTCGACCTCGTCGAGGGCCTTCGCGACGGTGAGCCCGCGCTCCCAACGGGCGCGCGCGGCGTCGAGGTCGGCCGCGTCGAGGTCGGCCAGCGCCGTCGCCAGCGCGCTGGCCTTCGCGTCGCGGCGCGCGTGCGCCTCGGCGCCGCCGGCCCAGGCTCGACGCGCCACTGGACCCCGCGTGCGTGCCCTCGGCGGCGGTGACGCAGGCGACGCGCTCACCCCCACGGTCAGGACGGCGGCGCGGTCCGTCACCTGCCGCTCGGCGCGGCGCGGGCCTCGAGCGCCGCGTCCAGCCGGGCGATCGCGTCGGCGGTGAAGGGATCGGCGTGCACCTGGGCCTTCGCGGCGGCGAGCGCCTCGGCGGCCGCGTCGGCCTCGGCGCGCCGCCGCTGCGCGTCCGCCGCGCGGCGCGTGGCCCGCGTCGACTGCTCGGCCAGCGCGGCGACGCCCTCGGCGGCCAGCGCGCGCAGCTGCCCGGCCGCGTCCTGCAGGGCGTCGTCGGCCTCGCGCCGCGCCCGGGCGGCCTCGCGGGCGGCCTCGACGGTGTCGACGCCCAGGCTCTCGAGCTGGGCCTCGAGGGCGGCGCGCGCCTCGGCGTGGCGGCGCTCGAGGGTGGCCAGATCCTCGCCGCCCGGCTCGACGGTGACGTCGGCGACGTCGCCGATGCCCAGGACCGTGGCGCGGGTCAGCGTCAGGCGCGCCGCGCCCTCGTCGCCCAGCGGGCAGGGGTCGCCGTCGCGGGTGAGGGACACGTCGCCGCGCGGCTGGATGGTGACGCGGGTCGCGGCGCCGGTGCGGGCGGCCTCGCGCGCGGCCAGGTCAGCGGCGAGGCGGTCGACCTCGGCGAGGGCCGCGGCGTCCACCGGCAGCGCGTCGCGGGCGGCGCGGCGCTCGGTGACGCGGGCCTCGGCGGCGCGCGCGTCGCGCAGGCGCTCGGCCAGAGCGTCGCGATCGGCCGCGGCCTTGTCGGCCGCCGAGCGCAGGGCCTCGACGCCGTCGGCGGCCAGGTCGGACAGGCGGGCCTCGAGGTCGGCGACGCGCGCCTCCTGCTCGGCGCGGCAGCCGCGCCGGCGCGGGCCGCGTCGGGGTGTCCACGCCCAGCGGACGCAGGGCCTCGCCGACGCGCTCGGCCGCGGCGTCGAGCGCAGCGCGGGCGTCGGCCAGGCCGGGCGCGGCCGGGGTCAGCTCGACGTCGCCCAGGCCCTCGACGGCGCGCGCGGCGCGGCGGCCGACCACCCAGGTGAGGTCGGGAGAGGCCGGATCGCCGACGACGAGGCGGGTGCCGGTGTGGCGCAGCTCGGCCTCGGCCTCGGCGCGCTCGGCGTCGAGGGCGGCGAGGCGGCGCCAGGCGGCGTCGTCGAGGGCGGCGTCGGCCTCGGCGCGCAAGGCGTCGCGGCGCGCCTGCAGGTCGCGGGCGGCGGCCAGCGCCCGGCGGGCGTCGGCGCGCTCGCGGGCCGAGCGGGCGGTGGCGAGGGCCTGCCGGGCCGCGCGCCAGGCGTCGCGGGCCTCGGCGGCCGCGGTCTCGGCGGCCGCGAGGGCCGCGGCGGCGACGCCCACCTCGGCGTCGAGCTGCGCCACCTGCTCGCCCAGGTTCGCGGCGGTGGCGGCAGCCTGGGCGCGCGCGGCGTCGCGGCGGCGGCGATCCTCGGCCAGCGCGGCGCGGTCGGACACCGCGGTGGCCGCGGCCTGCGCGCGCTCCTCGGCGGTCTGCGCGCGCTCCTCGGCGATCTGGAAAGCCTCGCGCAGCCGGGTGACCGCCCGCGCGTCGTCCTCCGCCGAGCGCACCTCGGCGGCCAGCTTCTCGCGCGCGGCGTCCAACGCGTCGGCGCGGGCCTTCAGGGTGGCCTGATCCTGGGCCTGGCGCTCGACCTCGTGCACCTTGGTCTCGATGCCGGCGACCCGGGCCTTCGCCGCCTCGGCCGCGTCCTTCGCGGCCTTCAGCTCGCCGCTCGGGTTGCGCGAGGTCGGCGTCCAGTAGCGGCGGTCCTCCGCGACGACGCGGGCGTAGATGCGCTCGCCGTGGGCGCCGCCGAGCACCTGCGACACCTGCCGCCCGATGATGTCCTGCAGGGCCGCGCGGGTGTCGGTGTGCAGCGTGTCGCCGGGATCCGCGAAGGCGGCGGCGTCCTGGGTGACCCACAGCAGGCCCCAGACGCCCATGTTCTCGAGCTTGGCGCCGCGGTTGCCGGGAGCGGACGCCTTCAGGTCGGCCCAGACGCGCGCGTCGGCGGCCTCGCCGGTCAGCACCTCGGGCGCGAGGCCGGGCGCCTCGACCGAGAGCTGGGCCATCGCGCCGGACAGGAAGCGCTTGTGCAGGGCGTAGCGGGCGCCGCCGATGTCGAAGTCGAGCCACACCTCCGGGGCCTCGCGGCTGCCGTGGGGTTGCAGCTTCTTCAGGCCGGCGTGGCCGGCGCCGTGCTTCTCGAACAGGGCCGCGCGCACGGCCTCCACGACGGTCGACTTGCCGGTCTCGTTGGGGCCGGTGACCAGCGTGATGCCGTCCGAGAAGGCGCCGAGGTCGAGCTCGCCGGACAGGACGCCGACGTTCGCGAGGCGAACCGAGCGGATGCGCAGGCCGGTCATCGGGCGCCCTCCTGGTGGATGCGATACAGCAGGTGCAGCGCGCCGCGGGCGGCCGGATCGACCTCGGCGCGGGGGCGCAGATCGTCGATGACGTGGCGCACCCAGCCGTCGGTGGCGATGTCGTCCAGGTCGGCGTCGTGCAGCAGCACGGCCAGGCTGTCGTCGCGGCGGCGCAGCCAGCAGAGGCGGTCGCCCTGGCGGGCGAGCAGGGCGCCCAGCGCGGCGTGGGTGGCGGCGTCGACGGTGCCCTCGAGGAACAGCTCGACCAGGGTGTCCTGCTTGTCGGGCAGGGCGTCGAAGAAGGCGTCGATGGCGGTCAGATCGTCCGCGTTCGCGACGGAGAGGCGGTGCTGCACCCACGTCTGGGTGGCCACGGACCGCTCTTCGACCGTCGGCGTGGCGCCGGGGCCGTCGATGTCGACCAGCAGCACGTTGCCCGGCCTCTTCTCCTTGAAGCGCGTGGCCTCCGGCGCGCCGCTGTACCAGGTGCGGGCGTCGACCTGCAGGACGCCGTGCCAGTCACCCAGGGCCAGATAGTCGAGGGCGCCGGCCTTCGCGGCGTCGATGCGGATGGCGTTCGCGAGCTCGTCCTCGTCGTCCATCATCGGCGCGAGGATCTCGCGGATGCCGCCGTGGGCGACGCCGACGCGCACGACGCCCTGCGGGCCGAAGTCGGGGGTCAGGTGCTCGGTGGGGTCGTCCAGGGTGTGGCGCTCGAGCAGGGGGCAGGGGAACAGCCACGCGCCGCCGGGCGCCTCGACGGGCGCGGTGCCGCCGAGCACGTGAAGCTGGCTCGGGGCCTCCTTCGCCCACAGCGGGCTCCGGTACAGGCTGTCCGGGGTGAGCGGATCGTGGTTGCCCGGCAGCAGGTAGACCGGGCAGGGGAAGTCGGCCACGGCGTCGAAGGTCTTGCGCAGCGTCGCCGGGCTCAGCCCGTGGTGCTCGAAGACGTCGCCGGCGACGACGACGAAGTCGGCCTGCTCGTCCCGGGCCAGCTGGCCGATGCGCCGCACGGTGCGCAGGCGCGCGTCCCGCACGACGGCGCCGGCGTCCCCGGGGATGAAGCGGACGCGCAGCCCCAGCTGCCAGTCCGCGGTGTGGATGAACCGCGCCATGCTGCGTGCTCCCTGTCGCCTGTCGTGTGGCCGGACGCGCCCCCGCCCGCGAAGCGGACATCACCATGGGGGCGACGGGGTCCGGCGGTCAACGGGCTCAGGGTGCGACGGGTCGCGGCACGCTACGTGCCGCGGGACGAGAAAGGGGAGAAAGGCGGGTCAGCCCTCGAAGACGTCGGCCAGGGTCGACGCGGTCAGCACCCGCTCCGCCCAGCGGTCGAGCTGCGCGGCGTCGGCGGCCTCGACCCGCGCCCGGGCGTCGTCGTCGAGGTCGGGGAACTTGAAGGCGAGCAGGCGAGCGACCAGATCGCGCCGACCACGCAGCTGCCCTGTCTCGATCCCCTGTTCGATGCCCTGCTCGATGCCCTTCTCGATCAGCGCCTGGGCGATGGTCCGTGCCATGTCTTCCGCCTCCTCGCCCAGCAGTCCGCCGAGCGCCTCCAGATCGCCGGCCCAGGCGTGCGGCCGGACGAAGCCAATATAGTCGAGCGCGGCGGCGATGTCTCCGCGGCCCTCGGGCGTCGACAGCACGGCGCGGGTGAGCCCGTCGTGCTGCCGCAGCACGCTGGCGAGGTCGCGCGTGTGCCGCGCGTGCTTCAGGCACAGCAGCGCGAAGCGCGCCAGGGGGGTCGCGTCGCGACCGACGAGCAGCCCGTCGTCGACTCGCCACAGATCGTCGAGGTACATCGTCGGCCAGCGCCGTCCATCGGGCCGGCTGAGCGCCGGGTGGGTGCAGGCCTCCAGCGTCCGGGGAGCCCGCCAGCGGCGTTTGCCGTGGTACAGGACCACCGGCACCACCAGCGGCAGGTGTCTCACCGTCCGGGGCTGGCCGGCCAACCACGCCTGCGTCAGCTCGTGCGCATAGCCCCGCAGCCGGTGCGGCATGAACGGGTGCGGTCGGCTCTGGTGCTCGTAGTCGAAGAACACGATCTGCCCGGCCGGCCCGGCGGCCTGGAAGAGCAGGTCCGGGTAGGACTGGCCGAAGGTGCGCGTCACCAGCTCGGCCGAGCATCGGCCGAACGTGCGCCAGTCGATGGCGCCGACCAGCGCGCGCGGCAGCACCGCGCGCAGCATGCCGCGCGCGTGCCGCGGCTGACCAAAGACCCGCTTGAAGTAGGCGTCGTGCACCTTGCGGTTCATGAGGACTCCCGTGGAACGGGAGACGTCATCGGACAACTGCGGCGCGTGTTGCGCGGGTCGCTCGATTTTCTCGAACTTCTCTGTCGAGCGCGGCGCGCTCAGCCGCCGCCGGCGTGGAACCAGTCGCCCAGGCGGCGGTTCATCGCGGCGTGGGCGTAGGGCGTCGGCGCCACGGGGAACGCGGCGGGATCGCGGATGGGGCCGTGGTCGTCGCTCGTGCGCTCGCTGGGGCGCACCGAGAACGCGGCCCCCGCGTCGTAGTGCAGGGCGCGGCGCCAGCGCAGCAGCGCCTCGATGGGCATGCGATAGGGGTGCAGGCCGGTGAGCAGCTCGCCGGCGACGCCCGCCAGCCAGGCGCGCGCGAAGTCGGGCGGGGGGACGCGCAGCGGGCGGCGCACGCGGCCCGCCCCCGCGGGATCCGCGGTGGCGATCAACGCGGTGCAGCGGTCGTCGGGTGCCCGCTCGAGCGCGGCCAGGATCACCAGCGTCACGAACGCCGGCAGATCGTCCGTGGCGTCGGGCGTCTCGCGCGTCACGCAGCGCAGCGTCGTGGTGCCCCGCACCGGTTGCAGCGTGCCGCTCAACAGCACCGGGCGCGGCGCGCCGTCGATGCGCGCGGTGAGCGTCAGCGCCGGCAGCACCTCGTCGGCGGGCGCCTCGGCCCGCGGATCGCCGCCCAGCCGGATGCGCGTCCACGGTCCCTCGCCGTCCCGCGCGTCGTGCTCGAGCCAGGCGTCCAGCACCGCCAGATCGTCCGCGGCGCGTCGGGTCGCGAAGGGGCCGACCGGCGCCCGCCCCGCCAGCGTCAGCCGCTCGAAGCCCGCGTGCCAGGCCGCGTGCGTCGCGTCGCGCTCACCGCCCCCGGCGCGGAACGCCGCGTCGAGCAGCGCCCGCCGATCGCGCGCGTCGAGTGTCAACGGCTCGTCGGTCGGCACGTCGGCCGCCTCGTCGACGCTCGCCAGCCCCAGCACCGCCCGCGCCGAGCCCTGCAGCGGCGATCGCAGGAAGTTCAGCAGCGCCGCCACGCTGAGCGTCCGCGGCGCGTCGTCCTCCGGCTCGACCTCGGGCGCCGCCTCGACGCGCAGCGCCGCGCGCACCTGCGCATAGACATCCGGCGCCAGGTGCCGCCGCACCTCGTGCTCGGGGGGCATCGGCCCGCCCAGGTGCCGCTCCAGGTCGCGCCGCAGCGCGCGCACCTGCGCCGCCCGCCGCGCCGGGCCCGTCACCGGCGGCAGCGCCACGTCCGGCGCCACCGCGTCGGGCGGCGCCAGCTCCGGGAAGTGCGCGTCGTCGTAGGGCACCACGGGGTGCCGCACCGTCATCGCGGCCAGCGCGTCCGCGCCCACGTAGCCACGCAATACGAACTGCAGCTCGCGCACCACCGGCGAGGGCTCCAGCGTGTCGCCCGTCTTCGCGTCGCGCGCCACCCACGACAGGATCACGCGCTCGCGCGCCGCCAGCAGCGTCTCGAGGAACAGGTAGCGATCGCGCTCGGCGGGCGACACGTCACCCGGCACCCGCCGCGCCCGGCGAAGGTCGAGCGGATCCTCCCGCTCGCGCGCCGGGAACTCACCCTCGCCCAGCCCCAGCACGAAGACCGCGCGGAAGGGCACCGCGCGCATCGGCAGCAGCGACGACACCACCACGCCGTCGGCCAGGTGCTGCCCGCGCCCGGCGTCGAGCCGCCCGAGCCCGTCCAGCGCCAGGCCGCGCGCCACGGCGAAGGGCACCGGCTGGCCCTCGACGTCCGCGTCGGCCAGCCGGCCGATCACCTCGAGGCACCGCGCGAGCGCCGTCTCGTCGTGCGGCGCGTCCGCCGAGAGGTGCGTGCTCACCAGCGTGCTCAGCGCCTCGGCCCACGCCGACAGCGTCAGCCGCGCCGCGCCGTAGGCCGCCGCGTCCTCGAGCAGCGCCCGCAGCCGCGCGATCAGCCGGCCGGCGCTACCGACCTGCTCCGGCGGCACCGCGAACGGCAGCCAGGCGCCCTCGTCGGTCTCGAGCGGCGCGTCCACGTCCCCGCTCACCGCCCCCAGCGCCAGCCGCCGCAGCACCTGATCCCAGGTGAAGACGTCGCGCTCGACGTAGGTGCCGGCCAGCGCCTCGCGATTCGGCGCCAGCACCACGCCGAGCGCCTCCAGCCACCCGCGCCACGTGTCGCCCTCCGCGCCCGCCACCGCCGGGTGCGTCACCAGGTCGACCAGCGCCGTGTAGCCCGGCGCCTCACCGGGCAACTGCAGCAGCCGCTCGACCGCCTCGACCACGCGGCTCTGCCCGGCCAGTCGCCGGTCGACCATGTTGAACGGCAGGTCGTGGCGCGCCCGGAAGACGGCCTCGAGGTGGGTCAGATAGGCGTCCCGGCGCGCGTCCGTGACGAGCACCCCGATCTCGTGAAAGTGGAGGGGAGTCGAGCCCTTGGCCGCGTCCTCGGTCATCAGCGCCCAGATGCGGTCCGCCACGACCTCGACCTCGCGCCGCAGCCCGGGGCTGGCCACGAACGTGATCGAGTCGTCCGCCTCACCGCCGCCCGCCACCGGCGGCCGCTCCGGCGCCCGCAGCAGCACGTCGCGTTGCAGTCGGCTCAGCAGCGTCGGCTGGCCCTGCACCGGATCGACGAAGCCCGGCGCGAACGTGCTGCCGGACAGATCGCCCAGCAGCCGCACGTACTCGCGCCCCGGCCGCCCCCACAGCCGCAGCGCCGGCGTATCACCCGGCCGATCGAGGTCGTAGGGATCCGCGCCCTCGCGCTCGCCGCCCTCGCCCCGCCGCGCCCACGCGCGCCGCCGCGCGTCCAGCTCACGCTGCGCCCCGAACCCCGCGTCCACGTCCTCCCAGAACTCGAGGCACGGGTTCAGCGCGTAGACGTACAGGGCCGTCTCGCCGGCCACCCGCCGCAGGGCCTCGGCGAACGCCGGTGGTACGTAAGACAGCCCGAAGACGTGCAGCGCCGGCGGCAGCGCCAACGCCTCGGCCCGCGCGATGGCGTCGGCCAGCAGCATCCAGCGCGTCGGCGGCCCGAACAGGCTCAGCTGATCCGTCCCCGGCGTCGACGCGACGCCGCGCACGCGCGCCACCCCCCGATCGTCGAACATCGCCCGGTACAGCGCCCGCTGCCACCCCTCGGCGTCCGCGAAGTCGGCCCCGCACACCGGCCCCTTCGCCCACGCCCGGAGCATGCCCTGCCGCGCCCGCGCGTAGCCGTCGAACAGCCCGGCGAGCTGCCCCGCCAGCTCCAGCGCGCGCGCCTCGGGATCCGCCTCCGGCATCGCCCCCAGCCACGCCCGCACCGGCTCCAGCGCCGGCGCCGCGACGAAGCCGGGATCGCGAAGCCGGCTGTAGAGCAGCACCCGCAGCGCCGCCGGATCCAGCACCCGCAGCAGCGGATCCGCCTCGGTCGCCGCCCGCCGCAAACACCGCTCGAGGAAGTCGAAGCGCAGGTTCGCCGCCACCCCGAGCTGCTCGGCCAGCCGGAAGCGCACGAACTGCGCGATCGACCGGTTGGGCACGACGATCGTGACCGGCGCCAGCGGATCGGCCCGCTGGGCCTCGCCCACGTGCGCGCCCAGCGGGGCCGTCAGGACGTCGAGGCGGTTGGCGTAGCAGAGGTGCAGCACGGGGGTGGTGATACCACGGGTCGGCAGCCGGATCAGCGCGCGGCGTTCGCCGGTGTTCCCGACGCCGGCCGCCTCACGCGCGCCCGGCGTCGGTCGCGATCCATCGCAGGTGGCGTGCGCCGAAGGTGGCGGCCACCCCGGCGAGGAAGCCGCCCACGTGGGCCGCGTAGGCGACGCCGTCGGTGGGCTCGAGCCACAGGTAGAACACCTGCTGCGCCGCCCAGAGCGGGATGACCACCAGCGCCGGCACGACGAAGGCCCCGGCGCGGATCGCGAAGAAGAACCAGACGAAATAGCCCAGGCGGATGCGGGTGCGCGCGTGCCCCAGCAGGAAGGCCGCCATCAGCCCGGCGATCGCGCCCGAGGCGCCGACGAGGGGCACCGCGCTGGTCGGATCCACGAGTCGGTGGGCCAGCGCGCCCGCGACGCCGGCCAGCAGGTACAGCCCGACGAAGGCCGCGGGTCGCCAGAAGCACTCGATGACCGCCCCGGTCAAGAGCAGGAACACCATGTTGCCGATCAGGTGCATCCAGCCGCCGTGCGCGAACATCGACGTCACCATGCGCCCGACCCCGCCGTCCGCCGGCACGTAACCCAGGCGCAGGGTCGGCACCCGGCGGAGCGCGTCGCCGGCCGCCAGCAGCTGATCCTCGAGCTCGAAGTCCACGTCGGGATCGTCGTCGGTGGCGGCGGTCAGCTCGAAGGCAGGGCCCCGGAGCTGGGCCGGCAGCTGGTCGGCCACCGACGGGGAGATGCGCGCCTCCGGCACCTCGTCGAGATACCGCGCGACCCCGAACAGCTGCGCGTCGAGCTCGCTGAGCGCGTGGTCTTGCGCGCTGCTCTGCCACACGAACACGAGACAACAGGCCGCGATCAGGCCGTAGGTCAGCCACGGTTGGCTGTAGACCTCCTGGTCGTGGCCGAGGGGGAAGATCACGAACATCGGTCGCCCTGCCGTCGCCGCCCACGCCGCGTCGCGAGGAGCCTGGTGCACATTCGAGGCCCTTCGCGGTGCACGCCCCCGGATGCTCGGCTCGGCGTTGCGAAAGCGAGGCGACATCGTCGGATGTCGTCGTGCTTTCGCGCCTTGAACCGAGCCCTCGGTGACGCACCCGGCTCGACCCCTCGATGCGCAACAGGCTCAGAGGCCGGGCACCCCGCCGCGCACAGCGTCACCCGGACCTCCGAACACGGCAGCCCGGTCCGCAGGGTAGGACGCCGGGCCGGGGCGCGCAACGGTCGGGCGCCGGGCTGTTCGCCCCTGATGGGCGCGGGGGGCCTCCTCAGGCGCTGCCGGCCGATGCCGCTGCGTGGGCCCCGAGCCGCTCTCGCCGCACCGCCGCGCCCGCGTAGATCGCGCTGTACACCAGCCCGGCGGTCATCGGCAGGGCGACCGTCGCCCAGAGCGCCGGGGTGCCCGCCATCAGGTTCACGGACAGGTGCTGCGCGGCCGCCACCGAGGTGCCCCCCAGGACGCCCGCGGCGAGCGCCGCGGCGGGCGACCAGCCGAGGCGCAGCCCGCGGGCAACGACGACGTCGATGAGCCAGCTGGTCCAGAACGTCGCGAACGCGCTCGACATCCCCTGCACGCCCAGCGCGGTCAGGGCCACGGCCGCGCCGTGGTCGGCGTTCACCCAGGCCGCGACGCCGCCGTACAGGAGGAACGCCATCCCGGCCAGGATCCAGACGCGGGCAGCGGGTCGGGTCGCCAACGCTCGGCCTCCGGGTCGTGTGGACGAGGCGTGCACTCTATCCGACTGGGAGCCCGTTGCGCATTCGGGGCACTTCGCAGTGCACGCCCCCGCTGAATCGGCACGCAGAGCGCCGACACCAGGAACGGCCGCTCCTCGCGCACGGGGTTGAACGCGCAGAAGGTCCACGAGCCCGCGGCGCCCGGTCGGTTCTGGTCGGGATCCATGCCGATCGCCCACAGCGCGCCGCCGGTCAGGCGCAGCAGGCCGGCGGGGCACTCGACGTCGGCGCACTGGCCGCCCGGCATCACCAACGTCTCCTTCGACGCCAGCGTCGGCTCGGGCACGCCCGCCGCGCAGATGGCCTGCACCGCGACGTCGCCCGGCGCGCCGACGCCAGCGATCTCCCAGACCAGCTTGCCGGTACCCGCGTCGACCACCGGCCGGTTCGCGAAGGGTATCCAGTCCACGGGCCACTCGCCGCCGCCCCCGATGAGCACCTCGTCGGCCGCGCAGCCGGCGTGGATCGTCGCCTGCTGGTCCCGGCCCACGGGCTGCGTCTGCGTGCGCGTCGTCACGGTGCCGCCGGGCACCGCGGCGCAGGCGACGCGCAGCTGACCCTCGCCGGCCGCCCCGTCGTCGCGCTCGCCGACCAGGCACCGCCGCCAGCGATCTGGCGACGCGCCGACGCCTGGACGCACTGAAACCCCGGCGCGCAGGCCAGCGCCGCCTGCCGACCGTCGCCCGTCGGCCCGTCGTCGCCGCTGTCCTGCTCGCACCCCCAGAGCCCGACGACGCCGCACACGATCGTCGCCCGCACCAGAACGCCATTCATAGCCACCTCCCCGGCGCCACTCTGCCGGCCCGCTGGCCAGCGGGGCCACTCCGGCCTTGGCCTCGCACCGCTGCTTGGTGTCCACTGCGCGCCATGGACACCCCGCTCGACGACGACGCCCTCGCCCGCGCCCTGCTCGACCGCGGCCGCGCCCAGGATCTCGACGGCGCCCGCGCCTTGCGCGACGCCCACGCCGATCGCCTGAAGACCGCGCCTCAGGTGGCCTTCGCCTGGCTGCAGATCCTCGCCCTGGCGCGACGCGACGACGAAGACGTGCGCGCCGAGGCCGAGCTGATCCTCGACGCCTGGCCCCTCGAGCCCCGCCTCGTGACCCTGGGCGCCGAGCTGCTGCTCGACCCCATCGACGGCCGCCCCGGCGACGAGCCCATCCCCGAAGACGATCCTGCGCTGCCCGCCGCGGCGCGCCTGGGCGTGTGCATCGAGCACCTCGAGCCCCACGAGCGCCGCGATCCGGAGATCGGCGGCCGCCTGCTGGGCACGCTGGGCAACGCCCTGCGGCAGGCCGGTGAGGCCCACACCGCCGCTGCCGAGGCCGCCCTGCGCGAGGCCGCCGCCATCGGCCCCGCGCCCGCCTGGGCCTTCGACCTGGGCCTTCTGTTGAAGCACCGCGGCCGTTTTGCCGAGGCCCTCGAGCAGTTCCAGGCCTGGGCCGCGGCCAGCGAACCCGACGCGCCCATCCTGTGGAACCTGGGCATCTGCGCCACCGGCGCCGGTGAGCCCGAGGTGGCGGCGCAGGCTTGGCGGCAGCTCGGCATGCAGGCGCAGATCGGCCGCGCCGGCCACGCCGAGGTGCAGAACCTCGGCCGCGTGAAGGTGCGCCTGCGCGGCGCCGACGCCGAGGGCGAGCCGCGCTTCGAGCACGTCTGGGTGCAGCCGCACAGCCCCTGCCACGGCGAGGTACTCAACGCGACGCTCTACGACGCCTGCGCCGATCGCGCGGACCTGGTGTTGTGGGACGGCGCCCCGGTCGGCTTCGTCGAGCACGAGGGCGTCCGCGTGCCGCGCTTCCCGGCCCTGGCGCGTCTGGCCGAGGGCCCCCTGCGCGGCTTCGCCTTCCGCGCCGAGCAGCCGGCGCCCGGCGTCGTCGCCGACCTCGTCGAAGCCCTCGGCGACGGCGTCGAGATCGTCGTCTTCGACGAGACCGTCGAGCGCCGGTGCGCCGCCTGCATCCGCGGTGAGGGCCCCCACGCCGACCACCCGCCGGCGCCGCCCCCCGAGGGCCCGCACCGCGTGCACGGCAAGCTGTGCTGCCCGCCCGCCGACGTCGCCGAGGTCGCCGCGGCTCTCGCCGTCGTCGCTGGCGCCGCGGGCGTCCGCCTCGCCGCCCCCGACCTGATCGCCGCCGCCGGCGGCGACGTCGCCGCCGCCGCGTCCGCGTGGGAGGCCCTGTCGCCGGGGGTTGCGTCATTCGCAATTCGCGAATAACGTATGGTGCGTGAGCACCCTCAAGCCCCAGGACGTCCTCGTCGCCCTCAAGCTGGCCACGCCCGGCGCCGGCGAGTTGGCCTTCGCAGCCCTCGCGGAAGCGCTGGGCATCAGCCCGTCGGAAGCACACGCGGCCTTTCGACGCGCAGCCGCCGCCGGCTTGGTCCGAACCAGCGGCGCCGTTCGCCGCCCGGTGAGAGCCGCGCTCGTCGAGTTCCTGGTCCACGGCCTCAAGTACGTCTTCGTGCCCGAGCGCGGGGGGCTGACGCGTGGCATGCCGACGGCCCACGCGGCGCCACCACTCCGGGACCAGATCACGCAGGGCGACGACCCTCCACCGGTCTGGCCGGCGCCCGATGGCGAGGTGCGCGGTCAGGCATTCGAGCCCCTGTATCGATCAGCGCCCGGCGCCGCACGGCGTGATCCCGAGCTGTACGCGCTGCTCGCCCTGGCCGACGCGATCCGAGCCGGGCGCGCACGGGAGCGCGCGCTGGCGGTGAAGGCGTTGGAGGAGAGATTGGCCAAGTGACCACCGGCGGATCGACCACCACTGCCTGGATGGCCCACGTCGCGCGTCGCATGGGCACCCTGCTCGACCGCGCGGTCTTTCTTGGCGGTGCGGTCGTCGAACTGCTGATCACCGATCGCGCCGCCTTCGTGCCACGCCCGACGCAGGACGTCGATGTCGCCGTGGTCGAGGTCGAATCCTACGCAGACCAGGCCCAGCTCGCCGAGCACCTCCGGCAGCTCGGTTTCACCGAAGACCATGATGAAGGCGCGCCCGCCTGCCGCTGGGTCGTAGACGGCATCCGCGTGGACGTCATGCCGACGGCGTCGGGTCCGTGGGGCGCCACCAACCGCTTCCATGGCATCGCCTACGCGCAGGCGGCGTCGGTCGCGCTGGCGCCGGACATTCTTGCCCGCGTCATCTCGGCGCCGTGCTTCATCGCCGCGAAGCTCGTCGCGTTTCTTGACCGGGGGCGTGGAGACTGCCTGTCGAGCCACGATCTCGAGGACATTGTCGCTGTCATCGACGGGCGGCCAGAGGTCGTGGACGAGGTCGCCGCCGCACCCGCCGAGGTGCGGGCCTTCGTGAGCGAGACCGTGGGCCGTTTGCTCGGCGAAGCTGCGTTTCTCGACGCGCTCGGCGCTCACCTCCCACCGGACGCCGCCAGCCAAGCGCGCGCCGAGCTGGTCGAGGCCCGGCTGCGGCGGATGGCCGCGACGGATTGAGCCTCACCGGGGGGCGAACCCTCATGAGCCACTTCCGAGACCAGCGGGTGGCGCGGATCTGCTAGAACCCCCCGCATGAGCCGACGCGGACGCCTCACTCAATCGGGCAGCGAGCAGCGCGAGGCCGTCGCCGCCGAGGTGATGGCGCGCGTGGTCGACGAGGGCCTCGGCGCGCCCCTGCCGGCGGGCGCGCGCGTGCTGGTGGTCGACGATCTCGACGGGCACCTCGAGCGCGACCTGGCCGCCCTCGGCCACCGCGTGGTCCGCTGGTGTCGGCTGACCGTCGGCGACCGCCCCGGGGCGCCGTGGCCGGGCGCGGGGCCCTTCGACGCCTGCTGCTTGCGGCTGTCCAAGGTGAAGGCCGCCTTCGAGATGGCCCTGCACGCCGCGGCCTCGGTGCTACCCGCGGGCGCGCCGCTGTGGGTCTACGGGGCCAACGACGAGGGCATCAAGTCGGCGGGCCGCGTGATGGCGCCCGTCTTCGGCCCGCCCACCACCGTCGACGCGCGCCGCCACTGCCGCGTGCTCGAGGCCCGGCGCCCGGCCGCGGCGTCGATCCGCACCCGCCTGGCCGAGTGGCGCAGCTTCGTGCCGCCGCCGCTGCCCGGCCTGCGCCAGTGGGTCACCTACCCGGGGGTCTTCGCCAAGGGCACCCTCGACATCGGCACGGCCGAACTGCTGGCCGCGCTGCCGCCCCTGCCCGGCGCCCGTGTGGCCGACTTCGGCGCGGGCAGCGGCGTGGTCGCGGCGGCCGTCCTGCGCGACGCCCCCGACGCCGACGTCCACCTCATCGAGGCCGACGCGCTGGCGCTGCAGGCCGCCCACGAGAACGTTCCCGGCGCCAAGGCCCACCTGTCGGACGCCTGGGCCGCCGTGCCGCCGATGCGCTTCGACCACATCGTCAGCAACCCCCCGTTCCACCGCGGCAAGGGCGAGGACTTCGCGGTCCTGCGCGCGCTGCTGGTCGGCGCGCCCCACCGCCTGCGCCCGGGCGGCGCCCTGTGGATGGTCACCCAGCGTCAGGTGCCCGTCGGCCCGCTGCTCGACGAGGTGCTCACCGCCGTCGAGGTGGTGCGCGAGGACGGCCGCTTCCGCGTCTGGCGCGCCCTGGCCCCAGGAGACTGAAGCCCTTGGAAAGACTGGACAAGATCCTCGCCTCGCGCGGCGTCGGCACCCGCACCGAGGTGCGCGCCGCCGTGAAGCGCAAGCGCGTCACCGTCGACGGCGAGGTCATCCGCGACTTCGGCCTGAAGGTCGACCCCGCCGCCGACATCCGCTTCGACGGCGAGCCCGTCCTGCCCCTGCCGCTGCTGGTGGCCTACCACAAGCCGGCGGGCATCCTCTCGAGCATCGGCGACGCCCACGGGCGGGCCAACCTCGAGGCCGTCCTGCCGCCCGCGTGGCGCGGCCACCTGCACCCGGTCGGCCGCCTCGACGCCGACACCAGCGGCCTGCTGCTGTTCAGCCGCGACGGCAAGCTGACCCAGCGGCTGCTGCACCCGCGCCGCGGCGTCGAGCGCGCCTACGTCGCGCAGGTCGAGGGGGTGGGCGACGCCGAGCTGATCGAGCGCCTGGCCGCGGGCGTCGAGACCACCGAGGGCACCTTCACCGCCCAGGTCACCCGCCTCGACGGCGACGTCGTGCACCTCACCGTCACCGAGGGCAAGCACCGCATGGTGCGCCGCATGCTGGCCAACGCCGGCTATCCCGTCGTGGCGCTGCACCGCGTGCGCTACGGCGTGGTCGAGCTGGGCGATCTGCCCGAGGGCGAGAGCCGCGAGGCCACGGCGGACGAGCTGGCCTGGGTGCAGGCGCTCTGATCACGTCTGCGGGGCGCCGAGGCAGCATGCGACGGCTGGGCGCGCCGGCGGGGTAAGCGGCCCCGGCGGCCCGTCGCCGCGCCGCCCCGCCGGGCGTGGCACGACCGTTGCGACGGTGGGGGGCATCCGCGACGCCTCGGCGTCACGCCTTGCAGGAGCCCCCACGATGCACACCGACACCCTCGATCCCCGCCCGGCGCCGCTGCCTCCCAACACGCCGCCGGCCATCCGCATCGAGCACGACATGCTGTTCGACGCGCGCTACGGCACGGCCGTCCTCAGCGCCCACGATGGCCACATCTTCCAGGGCGCCACGTTCTCGGGCACGCCCATCGCGTCCTACGACGACGAGGCCGTGTACGCCGGCCGCACCACCCTGGGCAGCCCCGTCGCGCGCCTGAAGGACGGGCGCCTGTACCGCGCCGACGACCCCGACGGCGCGCCCGTCGCCATCGTCGGCGACGACGCGACGTCCGCCGCGCTGCTGGCCGCGTTCCACCTGATCCTCGACACCGAGCCCCGCCGCGACGACTGACCGCGCGGCGGGCCTGACCCGCATCACCTGGAGGCAAACGCGATGGCCGAGACCATCTTCGACGTCCTGCGGGACGACCACGACACCCAACGCACCCTGCTCGATCTCATCGAACAGACCCACGGCGACTCCGAGGGCCGCCGCGAGCTCTTCGCGCGGCTGCGCGCCGAGGCGCTGGCCCACGCGGCGGCCGAGGAGCGCATCTTCTACGCCGCCCTGATGGCCGACGAGCGGACGCGCGAGAAGGCGCGCCACTCGGTGGTCGAGCACCAGGAGGCCGAAGCCATCCTCGACGAGCTCGAAGAGATGGACATGAGCAGCCCCGGCTGGATCCAGCGCTTCCGCACGGTGGCCGAGGATCTGCGCCACCACGTCGACGAGGAGGAGCACGAGGTCTTCCAGCAGGCGGGCCGCGTGCTCACCGAGCAGCAGAAGCGCTCGATGGCCGCCGAGTTCCGCGCCGAGAAGGCCGACGACCGCGATCGCCTCGCGTCCTGAACCCCCCGCCCGAAAGGAGCCCACCCATGGCGAGCATCGCCGTTCTACTGGCCAACGACTTCGAAGACTCCGAGTACACCGTCCCCGTCGAGCGTCTGCGCGCGAAGGGGCACGACGTCACCGTGCTGAGCGCCGAGCCCAGCGGCCGCCTCACCGGCAAGCGCGACGGCACCAAGGTGGAGATCGACGACGCCGCCTCGAAGCACCACGCGGCCGAGTTCGCCGCGCTGCTCATCCCGGGCGGCTACTCGCCCGATCAGCTTCGGCTGAGCGACGAGGCCGTGCGCCTCACCCGTGAGTTCGTGGACGCCAACAAGCCCGTCGCGGCCGTCTGCCACGGCCCCCAGCTGCTCATCTCGGCCGGCGTGGTCGAGGGGCGCCAGATGACCTCGTGGCCCAGCGTCCGGATCGATCTCGAGAACGCCGGCGCCCGGTGGGTGGATCGAGAGGTCGTCGAGGACGGGCCCTTCATCACCTCGCGCAAGCCCGACGACCTCGAGGCCTTCAGCGAGGCCCTGATCGCGCGCCTCGGCGGCGACGCGTAGTCACCCCGGCGCTGCCGGCCGCGGTGCCTGTCTCACCCCTTCAGCATGCGCGGCCCGGCCTCGCCGCCGCCCACGCCATGGGCGACGGACAGCGCCGCGCCCGCCTGCTGCCCGGCCTCGTGCGCCCGCACCGTGCGCCGCGCGCCGCTGCTCCAGCCCAGCCCGCGCCGATCGTGCTCCACCTCGGCGGCCGCCCGCGCCTCGCTCAGCGCGCGGTCGGTCGCGTCACCCCCCGCCTTTCGCTCCGCGTCGCGAATGCCCTGCAGCTTGGCCCGGAACGCCAGCACCGCGTTGTCGCAGAACGTGATGCGCTCGCTGCGCACCTGCCCGCCGTTGGGCCGGTGCGTCCGCTTCCACTGCGCGATGTGCGCGTCGCAGGCCCGCTCGATCTTCTCGATGCTGACCTCGGTGAGGAACGTGGCCGCCACGACGTCGGCGTGCCGGCCGAACAGGTGCATGCGCGCGTCCTTCGCCATCGACAGCGAGAAGACCCCGAAGAAGCGCGCCACCACGCCCGCCAGCATGCGCTGCCACACCTGCCGCGGCGCCACCTGCACCCAGCGATCGACCATCTGCTCGTCGATGCCCGCGGGCACCTGCACGGCGTAGTCGCCCAGGCCGTAGGTCGTGACCAGGTCGTTGGCGCGGGCGGTGGCCGAGATGGCCTCGGGGCTGCCGAGCTGATCGGCCGCCAGCGCGCGCAGCTTGCGGATGCGCGTCACCACCTTGGCCGTGTCGCCCGCGTCGCCGGTGCGGCGCGCGGGCGGCGGGCCGCCGGCCAGCGCGGCGCGGATGCCCGTCGTCACCCAGCGATCCACCTCGGCGTAGGCGTCGCCCGGCGTCGGCACCGCGAAGTACGCGTCGCCCCAGGCGCGCCGCGCCAGACCCAGCAGCGCCTCCTTGAACCGCACGCCGTGCTGATCGCCCGGCGTGCAGGCGTGCGCCACCTCGTGCACCAGCGTCGCGGCGTGCTCGGCCGCGTCGCCGTTCGGGCAGGGGCGCAGCAGCACGCGCAGGGGCCGCCCCTCGAGATCCATCCAGATGCGGCCTCGGCAGAACCCGCGATGATCCTCGGTCAAGGGCTGCACGCGCAGCTCGAAGTCGGGCAGGCCGGCCAGACCACGCAGCCGGGCGAACAGCGCCTTCAGCTCGGCGTGGGCGTCCTCACCCGTCGCCGCCGGCAGCGTCCGCGTCCGCACCACGTCGTCTTCGACGGACAGCCGATCGTCCAGCGCCTCCGTCGGCGTTCGCGCCGCGATCCAGGGCACGGGCAAGCCGTCGGGGCCCAGCCGCTCCGGCTTCACGTGCTCCAGCGCGCGCAGCAGATAATGCGACTCGCGGTGGTCGACGAGGAAGACCTGGGGGTCGGCCGTGGCCCGTGCGCGCAGGCCCCAGCTTCGGAACTCCTCGACCGCCGCCGCCGCGAAGGCCGCCGGCAGCCGCACCCGCGCGCCGCCGTGCGCCAGCGTCACCTCGCCGAGCGGCTCCGGCCCGTGCTCGGCGAGCGCCCCCGGATCAGCTCCCACTGAGCTGCACCGCGTCGAACACGCAGCTCGGGCACTGCGCCGACGAGTCGGGGTTGGGGTCGTTGCCGACCGCCACCAGCCGCTCCCACAGCTGCCCGAAGTGCCCCGACAGGTTCACCTCGGCCACCGGCTCGGCCAGCTTGCCGCCGCGAATCCGCCGCCCGGCGCAGCCGAAGCTCAGCTCGCCGGTGGTCTGGTTGCTGTTGCCGCCCAGGAAGCGCTCGATCAGGACCCCGTCGCCCACCTGCGCCAGCAGCCCATCGAGGTCCTTTTCGCCGTACGCCCACTCGAAGTTGTGCGTGTCCGCGCTGGTCGCCTCGACGCCCATCTTGCGCGCGTAGTAGTCGTCGATCAGGTAGGTCTGCAGCACGCCCTTCTCGATGATCGGCCGCCGCGTCGTCGCGAACCCGTCGCCGTCCCACAGCGCGCTGCCCAGGCCGCGCGGCGTGTGTGGCGCGTCGATGATCGTCAGCAGCTCGCTGGCGATCTTGTCGCCCAGGCGCCCCTCCCACAGGCTGCGCCGCTGCTGCAGCGACGGCCCGCTCAGCGGCGCCAGCAGCGCGCTCAGCAACCGAGGCAGCGCCCGATTCTCGACCACGATCGGGTACTTGCCCGTGGGCAGCTTCCCCGCGCCGAGCTGCGCCCGCGCCTTCTCGCGCGCCACCGCGGCCACCCGCTCGATGGGCGCCAGGTCGCTCAGGTGCCGCCGGTACGCGTAGTCCCAGCCCATCGGCCGGCGCCCGTCGGCGTCCTTCACCGTCACCATCGCGGCGTAGCTGAAGGTGGTGCCCTCGCGCGCGCCCTCGAAGCCGTTGGTGTGCACGCGCGCCGACTGGCTGAAGCCGTCGTCCACGCTGGTCGACACGCTGACGATGGGCAGATCGCCCGCGCCCTCGCGCACCAGCGCCTCGAGATCGCGCGCCCGCTTCAGCCGCTGCTCGGTCGAGATGCCGTGCACGGCGGGGTCGAACAGGTCGAGGTCGACGTCCGCGCGCCCCGCGTAGCGCGCGGGATCGGGCAGCGCCCGGTGCGGATCCGGCTCGAGCAGCCGGGTCATGCTCACCGCCTCGCCGATGAACGCCTCCACTGCCTCCGGCCGCAGGTCGTTCGTGCTGCTCGCGCTGTAGCGCCCATCGACGTACAGCTCGATGCTCAGCGCGCGCCGCGTGCGCTCCTGCACCTTGTCGAGCTGCCCGTCGCGCCACTCGATGTCGACGCCTCGCGAGCGCACCACGGCGGCCTTCGCGTGGTCGGCCCCGCAGGCCTGCGCCTGCTTCGCCGCCGCGTGGGCCGCCTCGAGAAGTTCGTCCAACGCGGTGCTCATCTCAGCCCTCGTTCACGCCGCCGACGGTGATGGCACTGACCCGCACGGTGGGCATGCCCAGCGACACCGGCACGCTCTGGCCGTCCTTGCCGCAGGTCCACCCGCCGTCGTCGAACTTGAAGTCGTTGCCCACCATGTCGGTCTTGGTGAGCACCTCGGGTCCGTTGCCGATGATGTTCGTGTCCTTGATCGGCCGCGTCAGCTTGCCGTCTTCGATGAGGTAGCCGGTCTTGATGTAGAAGGTGAAGTCGCCCGCGCCGATCATCACCTGGCCGTTGGTGAAGGTCTCGGCGTACACGCCCCGCTTCACGCTCTTGATGATCGCCTCCGGGTCGTGCGGCCCGGCCTCCATGTAGGTGCTGCGCATGCGCGGCAGCGGCGCGTGCCGGAACGACTGCCGCCGCCCGTTGCCGGTGGGCTCGACGCCGTAGTGCTTCGCGCTGATGCGGTCGTGCATGTAGGTGCGCAGCACGCCGTTCTCGACCAGCACCGTGCGCTGCCCCACGTGGCCCTCGTCGTCCACGTTGATGGCCCCGCGCTGCGCGTCCACCGTGCCGTCGTCGACGATGGTGACGTCGGCCGGCGCGATCTGCTGGTTCAGCTTGTCGCTGTAGACCGACACGCCCTTGCGGTTGAAGTCGGCCTCCATGCCGTGCCCGATGGCCTCGTGCAGCAGGATGCCCGCGCTGCCGGCCGCCAGCACCACCGGCATGCTGCCCGCGGGCGCCACGGTGGCGTCGAACAAGAAGCGGGTGCGGTCGACGGCCTCGTCGGTCACCTTCTCGATGCGCGCGTCGCTGTAGAACTCGAAGCCCTCGCGCCCGGCCAGGTTGGCTCCCGCGCTCTCGCGCCGCCCCTCGCGCTCGGCGGTGCAGCTGACGCTGATGCGCGTCATCGGCTGCTCGTCGAAGCTGACCCGGCCGTCGCTGTCGACCACCAGCACCGCGCCGTAGCTGTCCGCGAAGCCCACCTGCACCTTGACGATGTCGTCGGCGCGCGCGAAGGCCCGCTCGTTGATGCGCTGCAGGATGGGGATCTTCTTCGAGACGTCGACGCCGGCGAAGGGCTGCTGCACCGGATAGCGGTTGGGCAGCGACTGCACCGCGAAGGCCTGCGGCGTGCGCCCGGCCTCGCCGTCCGCCACCACCGCCGCCGTCGCCGCGGCCTCGGCCACGGCCTTCTTCGACAGCTCCTCGGTGTAGGCGTAGCCCTGCTGGTCGCCCTTGACCACCCGCACGCCCACGCCCAGCGTCACCGAGCCGTAGGCCCGGTTGACCGCGCCGTCCTCGAGCCCCAGGTGGTGGCCGACGCGGTGCTCGAAGTACAGCTCGGCCCAGTCGGCGCCGCGCGCCATGGCGTTGTCGAAGGCCGCCCGCAGCAAACCCTCGTCGACGCCGAAGCGGGCGAAGTAGGCGAGGCCCTCGCGGGCGCCGTCGCGCGTCTCGTCGTTCTTCATCGATGCTCCTCGGGCCGCCCGCGGGCGGCCGGGAAAAACTACAGGCCGCGGCGCTTCAGCATGGCGCCGATGCGGGGCATCGCCGCCACCACCTGCTTCTGCCCCTGCGGCCGAAGCTTCTGGTAGGCCTTCACCAGCGTCTTGTGCCGGCTGCGCTCGGCCCTGCGATCCGTGATGCCCAGCAGCGCGTCGGCGATGCGCGCGTCGTGCTGCACGACGTAGGCGTCGATCGACGCGCCCTTGTCCTGGCACTCGGCGTAGAAGGGCTCGAGCTCGGCCACGAAGTCGTCGAGCAGGGCGTTGACCGAGTCGGGGATGATGCCCGGCTTGACGCCCTTGACCACCTTGAAGGCGCCCTTGATGGCCAGGCCGCTGACGCCCGACTTGCTGGCGACCTCCTCGTCGATCAGCGTGGTGCAGTCCTTGACCACGTCGGGGCGCGTCTCGGGGGCCAGCAGCTTCTCGGACAGGACGGACATGACGATCTCCTGCGGTTCGCGACGTTCGGACCCGCATTCATAGCGCCCCCGCCCGCGGAATGGAACGGAGGCGAGGGGCCGGTCTATGCTGCGTGGCCGGAGGTGACGATGCGTTTCCTGGGTTCGTGCTTGATGGTGCTCGCGGTGCTGGCGCCGGGTTGCGTCATCGACGACGACTACGAGGACGGCCTCATCGAGCTGCGCCCCTCGATGAAGGAGGCCGAGCTCACCGTCGGCCCCGGCGGCGCCGGCCAGCTCGACTTCACCTTCCACTACGAGTTCGGCGTGGTCGACGCCGAGGGCATCCCCGAGGTGCGCTGGCGCTACAGCCTGATGACCAAGGATCGGGTGGTGCTCGCCGAGGTCGAAGAGCAGATGCGCAAGCCCGAGGCCGAAGGCGTCACCCAGATCCTCGTGCAGGGCGATCGCACGCGCACCCTCGAGGTGCCCGCGGGCCTCAGCCGCGGCGCGACCTACATCCTCTGGGTCGAGACCTGGTACCGCGACGAGGTGCTCGCCGAGCTGCTGCACCCGGTGGAGGATCCTGCGCTGCAAGAGGCCCGGCCGCTGGACTGAGTCAGGGCCCCAGCGCCGCCCCCAACCGCCCCACGTTGCCGTGCATCTCGGCGACGAAGTCCGTCTCTTCCGGCTTCTCGACCGCCTCGACCGGGGCGAACACCACGTGCTGCAGGCCCGGGCTGGCCGCGTCGACGGCGGCGCGGACGGCGGGCGTGGGTGCGGACTCCCACAGCAGGATGGTCGCGGTCGGCGCGGTGGCGCGGGCGTCGGTCAGCGCCTTCAGGGCCGCGGCGTCGGGGGCGTGCTCGGGATCGAGATCCAGGTTGTGCACCGTCCAGCCGTAGCGGCGGGCGAGGTAGTCGTAGGCGGGGTGGCTGGCCAGCAGCGGCTGCTTCACGGGCAGGGCGCGCAGGGCGGCGTCGAGGGCGTCGAGGTCGGCGGCGAGGGCGTCGAAGCCGTCCTCGAAGGTCGCCTTCAGGACCGGGCGGGCGGCGATGAGGGCGTCGCGCACGGCGGCGGCCTGTTGCCGGGCCTGCAGGGGGTCGAGCCAGGTGTGGCCGTCGAGGCCGCCGTGGGTGTGGGCGGCGCCGCCGTGGGTGTGGGTGGGCGCGTCGGGGCGGCGAATCCAGGCGGCGCGGAAGGGCTCGGCGGTGCGCACCAGGCGGGCGCGGGGCAGGGTGACGGCGTCCAGCCAGCGCTCGAAGCCGGCGCCGTTGGCCAGCACCAGGTCGGCGCCCTGCAGCGCCGCGACCACGTCGTCGGTGGGCGTCCAGCGGGAGGGATCGGCGTCGGCGGGCAGCGGCTGGATCACCTTCACCTTCGGCCCGGCGATGCGGCGCGCGAACGCGGCGACGGGGAAGAACGTGGCGGCGACGGTCAGCGGCCCGCTGGGCGGCGCGGCGTCGCGCGGGGCCTCGGGCGCGTCCTTGCAGGCGACCAGGGAGAGGGCCAGGCCGAGGGCGCAGATTGTCGATCTCACAGGGGAACTCCGAGCACTCGGGCCAGCGGCGGTACGGCGCCCCAGGCCGGCGCGGCGATCAGGTCGAGGGCGCAAGCGATGGATCTCACAGCGGAACTCCGAGCACTCGGGCCAGCGGGGGGCCGGCGCCCCAGGCCAGCGCAGCGGCCACGCCGGCGCCGGCCACCAGCACCAGCGACCACTCCAGGGCCACGATGCCGGCGACGCGGCCGGGGCCGCAACCGAGGGCGACCAGGGTGGCGCGCTCGGCGGCGCGCAGGCGCTCGGCCAGCGCCACGACCAGGCCGAGCAGGGCCAGCATCGCCAGGGCCACCAGGGCGGCGTGGGCGTCGAGCAGCGCGCGCAGGCGCAGCATCCAGCCGAGCACCTCGTCGACGACCTCGGCGGGCACGCGCACGCGCAGGTCGGCGCGATCCTGCAGCCGCGCGCGCAGTAGGGCGCGGGCCTTGGCGTCGCGGGGCGCCACGATGATCGCGGTCACCGGCAGGTCGGCCGGGTCGCCGTGCAGGTGGAAGGCGTCGAGGGCGGTCGGGTCGACGGCCTGAGCGGTCGGCAGCCCCGGCGTCGCGCGCCCGGTCACCGCGGCGTGGCCGTGGCCGTGGCCGGCGACGATCCAGGCGGTGCGCAGGTCGACGAAGACGGCGTCGTCGTCGGGGCCGCCGGTGGACGCCAGCACGCCGGTGACGCGCAGGCGCAGCGGGTGCGTGTCGGCCAGGTCGAAGGGGGCCGCCGCGTCGGTGGCCAGGACGCCGCCGGGCGCGAGCCCGAGGTCCCGGGCGGCTGTCGCGCCGAGGATCGCGTCGCCCAGCAGCCGGGGCCAGCCCCCCGCCGCCGGCCGCAAGCCGCGCCACTGAAGCAGGTCCAGTTCGGCGCCCACCACGGGCCGCCCCCGCGCCGTGAACCGGACGTGCACCGGGAACGCGTCGGCCAGCCCGGTGGCGCGCACCTCGGCGGCGACGCCCGCAGGCAGCGGCTCGACCGGGCCCGGCCGGTGATACAGCGCCGCGAAGACGAGATCGAAGCGATTGCCCGGCGCCCCCAGCACCAGGGGCGTCGCGGCCGCGCGGCGCCGCAGGCTGGCGTCCGCGCGGTCGGCCAGCAGGTGCACGCCCAGCGGCACGGCGCCCACCACGCCGACGACGCCGATCAGGATCAGCGTGCGCGCCCGGTACCAGCGCAGGCTGCGCCACGCGAGGTGCCATGCGCCGTTCACGACGCGCGCTCCTCGACGCGGTCGCGTCGCCGCTCGGTGGGGCGCTTCGTGAGGTGCCAAGCAAATCTCGGGGAGCGCCGACCCGCGAGGTGCCAGGCAAATCTCTCGGGGTGCTCGGCGCCGCTCACGACGTCAACTCCGAGGTGCTCCGCGAGGTGCCAGGCAAATCTCAGGGAGCGCCGATCCGCGAGGTGCTGGGCAAATCTCTCGAGGTGGTCGGCGCCGGTCACGACGCCAACTCCACGGTGCGGTCACAGGTGGCGGCGAGGGCGTGGTCGTGGGTGGTCACCAGCACCGCCGCGCCCTCCGCGGCGGCCTCTGCAAACAGGTCGGCGACGCCCGCCGCGCGCGCCGCGTCCAGCGCCGCGGTGGGCTCGTCCGCCAGCAGCACGCGCGGGCGCCGCATCAGCGCGCGCGCGATCGCCACGCGTTGGCGTTCGCCCTGCGACAGGTGGGGCGGATGCGCCGTCGCGCGGCCGGTCAGGCCCAGCCGGTCGAGTAGCGCGCCAGCGCGGGCGTCGTCGGGGCGCGCGCCCGTCAGCCGGGCGGGCAAGCGCAGGTTGTCCAACACGCTCAGGTGATCGAGCAGGGCCAGGTGTTGAAGGACGAGCCCCACGTCGTCCGCGCGGGACCGCCGCGCCGCCGACGCGTCGTTTGGGTCCACGCCCGCGATCTCGATCGCGCCCGCCGCGGGCCTCAGCAAGCCGGCCAGCAGCAGCACCAGCGTCGTCTTGCCCGCGCCGCTGGGCCCGGTCACCGCCACGCGCTCGCCCGGCGCGACGGTCAGGGCGTCGAGGCGCAGGCGAAAGCCGCCCGGCCGGTCGAAGGTGAGCGCAGAGACCCGGATCATGTGGGGCGCGAGCATACAACACCGGCGGCTCTGGTCCCGACCCGTTGATGCACCGCCTGCCCCGGCGGGGTCGCCGGTTGGTGACCGCTCGACGATCGGCTCTGCGGTGACGGTTCGGGCGGCGCGCCGCGTCGGCGAGGGCCGCCGACCTTGCCACGACGGTCCGCCGTGGGCAGGGCGGACGGGGCCCGGCTGACCGCTGACAGCTGACAGCTGACAGCCGGTCGGAGCCGACCACCCACGGCGCGTGAGCGGACGGCACCGAAGCCCCCCTTGAACCGCGCGTTGGTTTTCGCAATCCTTCCGCGCCGGCGCGGCCCCTCTCGGGGCGCAGGCGCCGCGCGAAGGGAGTCCGCAATGACTGGCGCACGACACCTCCTCACCATCACCGCGGCGGCCTGCCTCGTGGCCGCGGGCTGCCAGCCCGAGGGCAGCGGCGGCGGCGATCCGCTCGAGCTGGGCGGCAAGAGCGCCGACGCGGGCGCCACCGGCGCGGGGGGCGACGGCGTCATCCCGGTGTCGCCCGGCGCGGGCGGACAGCCCGGCGCGGGCGGACAGCCAGGCGCGGGCAGCCAGCCCGGCGGGGTGGTGAGCCCGGCGCGGGCGGCAGCCTGGCGCGGGCGGTGGGGCCGGCAAAGGCGCGGGCGGCGACCCGGCGCGGGTGGCGACCCTGGGCCGGCGGCACCCCGGCGCTGGCGGCACGCCCGGGGCCCGGGCCCGGCGCAGGCGGCGCCCCCGGCGCGGGCGGACTGCCCGCCAACGGCCGCCCGCTGGGCGCGGCCTGCACCGCCGACGCCGAGTGCGCCGACGGCTTCTGCATCACCGGCCTGCCCGAGGGCTACTGCAGCGCCCGCTGCGAGGACGCCGAGTGCCCCGGCGGCAACCGCTGCTGGAACCTGGGCGACTTCTCGGCCTGCCTGCTCGACTGCACCGCCGACGCCGAGTGCCGCGGCGCCGACGGCTACGTCTGCGACGGCGACGCCACCTGCTACCCCGGCCAGCCGGGCGGTGGGGGCGGCGCCGACGTGCCGGTCGGCGGCCCGTGCGAGAGCAACCAGGACTGCGGCGACGGCGGCGGCTGCGTGCCCGAGCAGGGCGCCGACGGCCCCACGGGCTTCACCGGCGGGTACTGCATCCTCACCGAGTGCGGCCCGCAGAACCCCTGCCCGCAGGGATCGGACTGTTTCCAGCTGCAGGACGGCGGCAGCGCCTGCCTCGCCGTGTGCGACGGCCGCGAGGACTGCCGCGCCGGCTACGCCTGCGACGAGCCCGGCGTGTGCCTGCCCGGCTGCACCGAGGGCAGCTGCCCGGCCGGCCAGATCTGCGGCGAGGACGGCCAGTGCGCCGAGCCCCCGTGCACGCCCGACAGCTGCGCCGCCGGCACGGTCTGCGCGCCCAGCGGCCGCTGCCAGATCGACCTCGGCGCGCCGCCGGCCGGCCCCATCCCCCAGTGCGACTCGCCCACCTGGCGCTGCGAGGGCGGCGAGGCCAACTGCGGCCAGATCGTCTTCTTCTCGCCGGTGATGGGCCCCGGCTACTGGAACTACCCGCTGAACGGCGAGACCGACGCCAACCAGTACCGCAGCTTCGCGCGTCGCGATCTGATGATGCTGATCAAGTACGCCACCGCCGAGGTCGCCTGCCTGAGCGCCAACTGGAACTTCGGCAACCAGGGCGAGCCGCTGGGCCTCGGCGACATGAGCGAGCAGAACGGCGCCATTCCGGGCACCAGCGTCGGCAGCCCGGGCCACCCGCAGGGCACCCACACCAACGGCCACGACATGGACATCGGCTACTACCAGGTGGGCACCGGCAACAACATCCTGCGGCCCATCTGCGATCACGTCAGCGGCGGCCAGGACCAGTATCACTGCGTGGCCGAGCCGCACCTGCTCGACGTGTGGCGCACCGCGCTGTTCCTCGGCAAGCTGCACGCCTCGCCGCAGCTGCGCATCATCGGCGTCGACGGCCAGGTGGGCCCGCTCGTGATGAGCGCGATGGATCAGCTGTGCGACGCCGGCTGGCTGTCGGGCAACCCCTGCGACAATCGCCGGGCGGTCACCTTCGAGGTGCAGAACGAGAACCGCGGGTGGTACCAGTTCCACCACCACCACCTCCACGTCAGCCTGTCGGGCCAGGCCCGCAAGCGCGGCGACGCCGCCCCGACCTGGGTGCCGCCCGAGCGGGCGTGCCTGCGCCCCGACTGCGCTCCCGCCGTGCACGATCACATCGAGCACATGACGCAGGACGTGCGCGTGCCCGCCAAGCGCCTGCCCGGCGCCATCCGCCTGGCGCGGTGAGCAGGGCGGCGCGGGGCGCGATCCTCATCGCGCTGCTGGGCGCTGCATTGGCGCCCGTGGGAGCGTCCGCGCATCAGCAGCTCACGCCGCCGCGCCTGCGCCTCGACTGCCGGCTGACCGACGCCGCGCTCACCTGCGATCTCACCCTGCCCGAGGCCGCCGGCGCCCACCTGCTGGGCACGCCGTGGCCCACGCCCGCCGACCTGCCCGTGGGCGCGCTGGGCCAGGCGGCCGCCGAGGCCGTCGAGGCCCGCCTGGGCGACCGCGCCGCGCGCCCCACGCCCTCGCTCGTGTCGGTGCTCGCGCCCCAGGACGCCCATGTGCCCGAGCGCCCCGGCCTGGCGCACCACCCC
>JACKDN010000004.1 GCA_020633465.1 Myxococcales bacterium | reverse complement strand
GACGACCGCATCACGCGGCCCTTCTGCGAGCTTCAATGGGGCCCGGCCCTGGCGGCCGGGAACGCTATAAAGACTGGAAAGAAAGCCGCGTTATCTACTGATGCTTCAATGGGGCCCGGCCCTGGCGGCCGGGAACGCAGCGACACCACGCTTGGCGTCTTCGAGAACTTCAAGTCGACGGTGGCTTCAATGGGGCCCGGCCCTGGCGGCCGGGAACGCCGCCCCCGGACCAACCCCTCGAAACCCAACCGCTTTCGCGGTCGATTTCGAGCGGCTGTCCCGAGGGGCCAGGCGGCGGGATGGGAAGGAGCCGAGGGACGGCTCCAAACTATGCTTCAAGTACCTGATTGTCAACGACCTTCGGCCCGTTGCGAGCGACCCCGGGGGTTTCTTCATCACCTCGCCGCTCGCAACCGCACCCACCGTCGGCCTACACGATGTGGGCGCGGCGGGGGCGGGGTTCGAAGGCGCGGCCGAGGGCGGTGAAGCGCTGCAGGGTGCGATCATGCGCTGGGCCGATGTCGAGGATCAACACCTGGTCTTCGCGGTGGTTCAGGTGGCGCTCCAGGCGCAGGCGCAGGGTGGCCAGGCCGCGTTCGGTCAGGGTGCAGACGAAGACGCTGTACTGCACGGGGTCGCCGAAGCCGCGGCAGGTGCGGTGCACCTTGCGCAGGCGCGCGGGGTCGCTGATGTCGTAGCTGACCAGATACAGGCGGTGGTGCATCGTTCGGCTCCTCAGCGCACGCGGAAGGCGGGCCAATGCTCCAGCTCGCCGGTCAGCCAGCGGGCGAACAGGCGCGCCTGCACTTCGAAGATGCGGCGGTAGCTGGCGCGATAGCCGAACAGCGGGTGCGTGACCAGCGTGTCCAGGCGCGCCTCCCAGGCCTTCAGGACCGTGCGGCGCCCCTTGGGGGACAGGCCGCAGGCGTCGCCGGCGCGCACGAAGTCGGCGGCGTCGAGCTGGCCGGTGTTCACCAGCGTCAGCATGACCGAGTCGGCGACGATGGGGCGGAAGGGCTCCATCAGATCCAGGGCCAGGGCGGGTCGCCCGGGGCGGGGGCGGTGCAGGTAGCCCAGCATGGGATCGAGGCCCACCTTGTGCAGCGTCGCGGTCCACTCGCCGGCGAGCAGGGCGTAGCAGAAGCTGAGCACCGCGTTGACCGGATCGGCGGGCGGGCGGCGGGTGCGCTTCGTCCAGCGGAAGGTGTCGGCGTCGGCGGGCGGGCGCAACAGGTCGCCGAAGCACTCGAAGTACCGGGCCGCGGCGTCGCCCTCGTAGCCGCGCACCGTATCGACCAGCGTCGTGTCCGTGGCCTTGCGGGCCAGGTGCGCGAGCCGGTCCAGCACGTCCTTCGCGTCGCCGCCGTGGTTGCGGCGCACCAGCGTTCGCTGGTTGGCGATCTTGTCGCGCACCATCGACGCGGCGACGCGGCGGCGCCACGTCTCGTCGGTGGCCGCGCGATACTGCGCGAGCCGCGCGTCCAGGCCGGGGCGCTTGGTGGGGGTCGTCAGCCCCACCAGATAGCCGCCGCGCGTGTGGTAGGCGATGGGGATGCCCTCGCGCAGCAGCTTGCCGATCGCGGGCGTCGTGATGTTCACCGCGCCGTAGACGCTGAGCGTCGACACCTCGGCCAGGCCCACCCGCTGCAGCGTCTCGCCCTTGCGGCGGATGTCCAGCTCCTCGCCGCGCACGCCCACCTGCGCGCCCTGCACCGTCACGTGCACTGGCACGCCGTCCGGTCGGCCGGGCGACAGGGGCCGAACGGGCGGCGCCGCCTTGGGTGCGTCGTGGCTGAGCGCGCCGGTCAGCCAGGTGGTCTCGTCGGGCAGGCACAGCGGCGCCAGCGAGCAGCCCACGCACTTGGGCGAGTCGACCAGCGGCGGCGGTCGCCGCCTCGACTCGGCCGCCTCGCGCAGCGCTCGGGTGGCCTCGCGCACCTGCTCGAGCAGATCGTCGGTCAGCGCGACCGTCACGCGCTGCTTCGAGCCCGCGAAGTAGAGCACGCCCTCGTCGACCCGATAGCCGTGCGCGCGCAACAGCATGGCCTGCGCGGCCACCTGGCCCCGCTCGGGCAGCCAGGCGCCCTCTTCGACGTCGGGCTTGGCGCTGCGCTTGTAGTCGACGGGCCGCACCGCGCCGTCGTCGGTGGCCTCGACCAGATCGAGCTTGCCGGTCAGCCCGATCAGCGGGTGGGACAGGCCCACCGAGCGTCCCACCACGCGCCCCTCGGCCGGCACCTCGTCGGGCTCGGGCAGCCCGGTGTCGGGCCGATCGACCCGCCCGTGGATGCGCCGACCGTCGACCGTGTACTGGTTGTCGGCCCACTCGCCCTCGACCCACTCGAGGTAGGCCAGCCGGGGGCAGTAGAGCCACTCGTTGATCATGCGCACCGGCACCAGCCGGTCCGACTCTTCGCCTTGGTCCCGTTCGTCCGCTGCCTTCATGGCGGTCTCCTCCCGTCACCCGCGCCCGGGTGCCCTGGCCTGATTGCCTGTCCCAGCCTGATTGCCTGTTCCCTGTCGTCCCTGCCTGGGGACGCCGCCCCGACCCTCGACCGGACGCCTGCATTCACGGCGGCGCGAAGAAAGTGCGGCGAAGGCGGGAAACGGGGTTGAACGCTCCGGCCCCGCGTGCTTCGATGCCGCCAGGCAAACGGGTCCACAGCGGGTTTCTCTCATGCAGGACGGAACGATCACCAACGCGGCGTCGCCGTTGGACGCGCGGCAGCGCGCTCGGCTGACGCGGATTCAACGCTTCCTGACCGGCATCACCGACGTGCGCGCCGGCCGCAAGGCGGCGGCCGCCGGCTACGACGACGCCGAGCATCAGGAAGGCTGGGCGCTGTGGCAGAAGGCGGCCGGCGTCGACCGCACCTTCGCCCACTTCGTCGCCCTCAGCGCCCCGGCGGGCGCTCTGGCCGAGGACGAAGCGCGCCGCCGCTTCGCCAGCCTCGACACCTTCGAGAACACCTGGTTCCCCCGCGTGCGCACCGCCATCCGCCGCTTCGTCGCGCGCGACCGCGTGGCCCAGTTCGAAGAGGCGTTCTTCACCGGCCTCTCCCAGCAGCCCGAGGGCCCGCTGGTGGTGGGATCGGTCACCAAGCTGCTCGAACGCCTGGAAGGCATGCGCCAGAGCGACGTGCCCGGCGCCGCCGACGCCTACGCCGCCCTGCAGAAGAAGGGCCTGACCGCCGACGCGCTGGCCCAGGTGAAGGCGACGCTGCAGCAGGTGCGCTCGCTGCAGGCGCCCCCCGTGCCGGCGATCGATCCCGCCGAGATCGAGCGCGGCGCGCGCTCGCAGCTCGAGGCGTACGCCATGCTGAACCTGTGGTTCAACGACTGGGCGACCACGCTGCGGCCGCTGCTCAGCCACAACGAGCAGCTTCGGTGTGGGTTGATGGGACGGCGTCCCCGGCGCAGCGGCGCCGATCCGATGGACGACGTGGACGAGGATGAGCTGGACGGCCCGGACGACGTGGACACCGAGGAATCGCCCGCGTGAAGCGCACTGCGGGTCTGGCGAAGGTCTTCGCGCGGTCGCCCGTGGTCTTCGGGGGGTCGCGGGACGGTCTCTCGTGGGTCCACTACGGGTCTTTGGAGGGTCGAGACCTGGTCCCGCAGCGGTCCGTGGCTGGTCATCCTGCGCTTGGGTCGTGGTGGATCCTCGGTCTGCGACCGGTCGACCCGCTCCCACCACCGCGTCGCAGCGTCCGAGGACGGGCGCTCGGTGCCGTCCGGCGGGTGCCGGGGCTTCGAACGAAGTGTCCGGTGTGGACAATCCCCGGCGTCTACGCGGGGGCGGCCGAGGTGCGGCCGCGACAGACCAGCCGGAGGTGGGCCACGCAATGAAGCAGACCCCAGGCGACCAACTTCAGATGGGCTTCGACGCGCCAGCGATGAACGCCTCGGACGCGCTGCTCGCCGACGCGCTGGGCCTGAAGGACGCCGAGCGCCCATTCCCCTGGCAGCGCCGCCTGCTCGATCGCTTCCTGCGGAACGAGCCGCCGCGCGCGCTCGATCTGCCCACCGGCTCGGGCAAGACCTCCGCGATGGCGATCTGGCTGCTCGCGCGCGCCCTCGGCGCCGCGCTGCCGCGCCGTCTGGTGTACATCGTCGACCGTCGCGTGGTGGTGGACCAAGCCACGAAGGAGGCCACGCGTCTGCGCGCCTGGCTGGCTCGGCATCCCAACTTGGCGCAGCGGCTGGGTCTGGGCGACCGGCCGCTGCCGATCTCGACGCTTCGCGGTCAGTTCGTCGACAACCGGGCCTGGTTGGAGGATCCGTCCGCGACGAGTATCGTGCTGGGCACCGTGGACATGGTGGGCTCGCGTCTGCTGTTTCGGGGGTACTCCACCTCGGCGAAGATGCGGCCCTTCCACGCGGGTCTGCTGGGGCACGACGCCTTCTTCATGCTCGACGAGGCGCACCTGGTGCCGCCCTTCGAGCGCCTGCTCGAACAGGTGGTGGCCTCGGGTGGCCCGCTGCGACCGGAGGGCGACGGCGCGCTCGGTCGGCCACCCGCCGTCGGTCTGCTGTCGCTGTCGGCCACGGGATCACGCCCCGCGGACAGCGCGCGGACCGGAGCCGCCTTCGAGCTCGACGAGGCCGACCACGGCGATCCGATCATCGACCGACGGATGCGCGCGCCCAAGGCGTTGCGCTGGGAGGCGTTGCCGCCCAAGGCATCGCTGGCCGATCGACTGGTCCAGGAGGCGTGGGCGCTGGCTGGCGAGGGGGCCTTGCCCATTCGCTGCATCATCTTCACGGCGCGCCGCGACGACGCCGAGAAGGCGTTCAAGGCGATGCAGAAGCTGGCCGGGGTGGGGCGCGGCAAGAAGGGGACACCCGAGCCGGCGGACCTGGAGCTGCTGGTGGGCGCGCGGCGCGTCTTCGAGCGCACGGGCTCGGCCGAGCGCCTGGAGACGCTCGGTTTCATGGCGGGTGGCGCCACGCGCCCCGAGCGCCCGGCGTTCCTCTTCGCGACGTCCGCGGGCGAAGTGGGCGTGGATCTCGACGCGGATCACATGGTCTGCGATCTCGTGCCCTGGGAGCGCATGGTCCAGCGACTCGGACGCGTCAACCGCCGCGGCCTCGGGTCGGCCCAGGTGCGCATCTTCGGCGAGGCGCCGCCGGACGACAGCAGAGAAGCCGCGGTGGTCGAGCTGTTACGCGCGTTGCCCCGGCTGGCGGACGGTGACTTCGATGGCAGCCCGAACGCCCTGACCGGGCTTCAGCGGGCTGCGCGTCGGGACCCGACGCTGGCGGAACGCGTCGAGGCGGCCACGACGCCGCCACCGCTCTTTCCACCGCTGCTGAGGCCCACCCTCGACGCATGGTCGCTGACGTCGTTGGGTGACGATCCGGGGCGTCCCGAGGTGGCACCCTGGCTTCGGGGCTGGACCGAGCACCGTCCCCAGGTGACGATCGTGTGGCGCCGGATGTTGCCCGTGCCCCAGGGGCGTCCCCCGGCGGCCAGCGTCCTCGCGCGCTATCTCGAGGCGGCCCCCGACCATGCCAGCGAGCGCATGGAGGTGGACACCCGTGGGGCCGCGGACTGGCTACGCAAGCGGGTCGCGGCGTGCCGCAAGCGGATCGTGAAGTCGGCGGATGGCATCGACGCGGTGTCCGGTTTGCGCGATGAATCGCTCGTGGTGCTCATCCAGGATGGGCGCGACGCGCGCCCCACCATGCTTCGGCTCGACGCGATCGCCGAGATGAGCGCCACCGAGGTCGGCCGGCAGGTCGTGGGCGGCGCGACGCTGTTCGTCGATGCGCGCCTGGCCGGGTTGAGCGAGGGGCTTCTCGACGACCGAGCGGAGGTCGCGCCCGCGACCGCGGATGGGGATGTCTGGCTCGAGCACGCCGACGAGACGCCGCCCCCGGTTCGCTTTCGGCTTCGGCGGACGGGCGACCCATCGAGCGTGCAGGATCCCAAGTGGCGCGAGCGTGAGCGCCTGCCGATGGCCTGGGGCGCCGACGGCGCCGCGACGGAGTGGCTGGTGGTCGACAAGTGGCTGCACGACGCCGCCACAGAGGAGGACCGCTCGGCGGGCCGACCCCAGGCGCTGTCCGAGCACCAGGACTGGGCCAGCGCGTGGGCGCTTCGGTTGGGGCAGCGCCTCGGACTGCCGCCGGCAGGCATCGAGGTCCTGACGACGGCGGCGATGCTGCACGACGAGGGCAAGCGCGCCGCCCGCTGGCAACAGGCTTCGAGCGCACCGGCCGACGGGCCGTTCGCGAAGACGCTGGGGCCCTTCAACGTGCACCGGCTCGATGGGTACCGGCACGAGTTCGGCTCGCTGCCGTACGCCGAGGCCAGCCCGGCGCTGGCGCACCTGTCCGCCGAGCATCGTGACCTCGTGCTGCACCTGATCGCAGCGCACCACGGCTACGCCCGGCCGCTGATCTCGACGCGCGGCTGCGCGGACGCGCCGCCTTCGGCACTTCGCGAGCGGGCGCAGGCGGTGGCGCTGCGCTTCGCGAGGCTCCAGCAGCGTTGGGGGCCCTGGGGCCTGGCGTGGTGGGAGGCGGTGCTCCGCGCCTCGGACGTCCTGGCGTCCCGGGACAACGACGCGCCGGAGCACCGGCTGCGCGCGGAGGACGTCTGATGGCGCGCAGCGTGGTGCCCGTGGATCTGTTCAACCCGGGGCAGGTGTTCGCTTGTCTGGGTTTGATGGAGCTGGCGGAGCAGTTGATCGGGCCGACGATGGGCGGCTTCGTGTGGCAGGCGCACGACGAGTCCGAGTTCGTTCTGCAGTGCGAAGCCGAGGACCATCCTCTGGCGACCGCACTTCGCTTCCTCGCTGAGGCGGAAGTGCGGTCGCTCGTGCCGCCGAACACCGACCTGACGACCGAGAAGTGGAGCGTTTCGTCGCTCGGCCTGGGACGCTTCGATGCCTTTCCGGTGCCGCAGCCCGAGTCACCGGCGTCTCTGCCCGCCGTGCTCTCGGCGCGCGGTGTCGAGGTGATCGTCGCCTCCTGGGGCGACGCCCGCGTCCGGGATCGGATCAGCACCGGGCGAGACGCTCTCAAGTTCTGGGGAGGGTCAGGGGGCTACCCGGGCGCCGCGCTTCTGCGGGACGCGCTCGATCTGGCGAGGGACCAACTCGAGGACGCATCCGAGCGTCCCTTCGACGTCGCGAGGCCGCAAAGCAGCAGCTTTCGTTTCGACTGGCGCCGGGACTACGTGCCCCTCGATGCGGGCTTCTCGCTGAACGAGCACGCATCCATGGCGCCGCAGGGCTATCCGGTGGTCGAGATCCTGGCGGCCATCGGGCTGTCGCATGCGCGGCCACAGCGGCAGTCGAAGCTCAGGTACCGCTACGGGGTGGTGGGCCACGCGGCGCCGCTAGGCCGAGCGCACCTCGGGCTGCTGCCGGCGGCCATCCTTCGAGCGGGTCTTGGCGGGTCGCCGCTGCCCTTCGACCGACGCGCTTTCATCATGCAGCTCGACTGGCCCGGTCAGGAAAACCAGGCGCGGTGCATCACATCCGTCTTCGAGGAGACCATCCAATGAGCAAGAGTCCGACCGACGACCAGTTCGAGTCGTGGGCCAACGAGTCGACGGGCGCCGTCGCGCTGCACTTTCGCCAGCACCTGGTGCCGGTCGAAGGCCACGGGGCCGTGTTCTTCCCGCCGACGTTCGCGGACGTCGGGTACAACATCGATCCGCTGGCCGATGGGACGCAGGTGGCGCTGGTGGACAGCGTGGGATCGCAGGCCAATCGGATGGAGCCGCTGTTCGACACGCCCGAGTGGCAGCATCTGGTGCCGCGGATCACGATCGCCTACGGCGACGAGAAGAAGGGCACCGATGGCGAGATGTCGTTGCTGGAGGCGGGCCACCGGCTGGGCGACGCGATTGTCCGGTGCACCGAGCTCAAGGAGGAGGCCCAGCGCGCGTTCCAAGCGCTGCTCCGCCGGGGGAACGCAGCGCACCTCGCGAAGCTGGCGCCGACATCGCTGGTGTTCGGCGTCTGGGACTCGCGCGACACGATGGCGAAGGTGCCCCGACTCGTCTCGAGCGTGATCCGCGCCTGGGACGTCTCGGAGTTGAAGCGATCGGCACAATACAACCCCGCGCTGGACTACGCGGCGCTCGAGGTGTTCTCGGAGGAGGAGAAGCAGAAGGCGGAAGGGAAGAGCAGCGGACCTCTCGCCGAGCGCGGCTTCGTGCACGTGCCGTCCAGTCGCGCCCTCGGCGGTGTCGTGGCGCGCGGGCCCATTCGTCGCGATGTCACGGTGAACCTGGTCGCGCTCCGACGGCTGCTGGCCGACGACGAGGCGCAGTCGCAGGCGCTGCGGCGGTACGTGCTGGGGCTGGCGTTGGTGGCGGCGACGGCGCCGCAGGATCCGTTCCTGCGGCAGGGCTGCCTGCTCGTCCCGGATCCGGACGCGGCCGCGGGCTGGGAAGTCGTCGAGCGGACGGGTCAGCGTCGGTCGGTCGAGCTGCACCCCGAAACGTTGGCCGCCCGCGCCAAGTCCGCGGCGGAGGCTTTCGGGGTCGGCGAGGGCCGCCGGTTGCGGTTCGACAGCAAGTTGGCGAAGGCGGACGCCAAGAAGAAGGACAAGGGCAAGTGACCGAGCCCGTCGGAGCCATCCTCGCGGTCGAGGTTCGGCTGCTGGACGGGCGCTTTCACGGCGAGCCTGAGTGGCCGCCGTCACCGGCGCGGGTCTTCCAGGCGCTGGTCGCCGCGGCGGCGCACGGGGCTGACCTCCCGCTCGCCGAACGATCGGCGCTGACGTTCCTCGAGAGCTGCCCGCCCCCCAGTATCGTCGCGCCGACGGCCGTGCGCGGCCAGCGGGTCAAGACGTGGGTGCCGAACAACGACCTCGACGCCAAGGGCGGCGATCCGGCCGCGGTGGCCGGCATCCGCACCAGCAAACACCATCACCCCTGGCTCTTCGACGCCGACGTGCCCCTGCTGTACGGGTGGCGTCTGCCAGTCGTGGATGGCGAGGCGTCGCGGGCGCGGCAGGCGGACGACGTGGGCGCGCTGGTTGCCCTGGCGGATGGCCTGTATCAGCTCGGTCGGGGGGTCGACATGGCCGCCGCACGCGCCGAGCTGCTCAGCGCCGAGGCGTGGGCGCGTCGCGTCGCGCGCCACCCGGGTGCCCACCTGCAGCCTTCGGCCGCGACGACCGCATCGCGGGGCGTCCTTCTCGACTCGCCGGCCCCCGGCACGCTGGCGTCGCTGATCGCTCGGTACGATGCCGGTCTGGCGCGCTTCGAGTGGCGGGTCGAGGGCAAGAAGGCCACGCAGGTGTTCCGGCAGGCGCCGAAGGCCTGGTTCAGGCGGGTGGCCTACGACTGTCCGCCGGAGCGGGCGCTGTTCGACCTGTGCGTGCCCGGCGTGCAGGGACAGCTCGGCGCGACGGCTCTCGAGCGCGCGGTGGCGCTCGTCGAGGCCGTGCGCGACGCGGCGGTGGAACGGTTGACGGCCGCGCTGCCCCAGCGGTCGAGAGAGATCGAGGCTGCGCTGGTCGGACGGCGGCCTGGCGATCGCGACACCTCGCGAGCTACGGCGCGCGTGCGCCTCGTGGGGCTGCCGTCGATTGGACACCCGAAGGTGGATCGCGGCATTCGCCGACTGCTCGTCGAGGTGCCCCACGACGCCCCGTTGGATCCGGGCGATGTGTTCTGGGCCTTCTCGGGCCTCGAGGTGGTCAACCCCGCCGGCGCACCGCTGGTGTTGGTGCGTTCGCCGGACGAGTCCATGGCCGGGCACTACGGCATCGGCGCGGCCGCTGGATCTCGCCTCTGGCGGACCGTCACGCCGGTGGTGCTGCCCTCGTTCGGCGCTCCGGGTCGAAGGTCGAGAGTGGATGACCCTGGCGATGGCTTCGAGAACGGCGGCGCTGCCCGAGCCCGCGAAGAGCAGGAGGCCGTGCGGTCCTTGCGGACCGCGCTGCGCCACGCCGGTATCGACGCGGGCATCACGCGGGCTGTCGTTCAGCGGGAGCCGTTCGAGGGGCGGGGGGCGCGGGCCGAGCGGTTCGCCGGAGGGACCCGCTTCTCGACCGCGACGCTGAGGCACATCGAGGTCGAGCTCGACCGCCCGGTCGATGGGCCGCTTGTGCTGGGCAATGGGCGGTTCCTGGGTTTGGGCCTGTTCGCGCCCGTGCCGTCGGCGCTCGGATGGGTGGCCTTCGAGATCGTGGACGGCCTCGCGCCGCTCGAGAGCGTGGACGCGGGCGGCTTGGCGCGCGCGCTGAGGCGCGCGGTGATGGCGCGCGCTCAGGGAATCATCGGCGAACGGAACCCGCTGCCCGCCTTGGTCAGCGGGCATGCCCCCGACGGTCAGCCCCTGCGCACACAGGGGCGAACGGGACATCTGTTGTTCGCATTCGATCCAGGGCGGCGCCGCCTGCTCGTCGTTCCGCCACACATCGTGGATGGCCGCCAGCCCGGGCGCCAGGAGCACGCGCCGTTGGCGCTCGTGGAGGCGGCGTTGGAGGGCTTCAGCGAGCTGCGCTCGGGCAGCGCGGGTCGGTTGAGCCTGCGTCGGCAGCGTGCGATCAGCAGCGTGGATGACGAGCCGCTGTGCGCAGCGGCGCAGTTGTGGCGCTCCGTGACACCCTACGTGACCACTCACCATCACAAGGTGGACACAGCCGCGGACGCTGTCCGCGAGGACGTCAGGTTGGAGTGCACCCGCCGAGGCCTTCCGCGTCCCGCAACCGTTCGCGTCGAGGCTCCGAAGCGGCACCGTGAGCGCGGGCTGGAGGCTCTGGTCGAGCTCGAATTCGCCGTGGCGGTGCGTGGACCATTGATGCTCGGGCGGACGCGGCACCAGGGTGGGGGGCTGTTCGAGCCGGTCGCGTAGCTGCCCAACCGGAACGCGCCGATGCGACTCAGGTGTCGGGCAGGTACAAGCTTGGACAGGTGCCGGCGCGCTTTGGAGCCGGAGTCGGTCCTCATGGGCGCATGCTCCCTGAATGTGCTGCGTGAGGTCCACGGTCGCGGTCGTGGGAGCCAAGGACGGCGTGCCCCTGCCGCTACGCCAGCGCCGCGCGCACCGCCTCCGCGGCGTGAATCGCGGTCGTGTCGAACAGCGGCACGTCCGTGTCGCTCGGCTGCACCAGCAGCCCGATCTCGGTGCAGCCCAGGACGACCGCTTCGGCGCCGGCGGTGCGCAGGTGGTCGATGATGGCGAGGAAGCGTTGGCGGGTGGCGTCGTTCACGTGGCCGCGGCACAGCTCGGCGTAGATGGCGTCGTCGATGGCTTCGCGGTCGGGGGCGTCGGGTACGCGTACGCTCAGGCCGTGGCGGGCGAGGCGGTCGCGGTAGAAGGGCTGCTCCATCGTGAAGCGGGTGCCCAGCAGGCCGACGTGCGTGTGGCCGGCGCGGCGCAGGGCGCGGGCGGTGGCGTCGGCGAGGTGCAGGAAGGGGACGTCGAGCTCGGCCTCGAGGGTGTCGGCGACGATGTGCATCGTGTTGGTGCACAACAGGATCAGCTCGGCGCCGTGGTGCTCGAGGTTGCGGGCGATGGTGACCAGGGTGTCGGCGGCGCGCTGCCAGTCCTGGGCGCGCTGCATGGCTTCGATGGGTGCGAAGTCGACGCTGTGCAGCAGGATGGGCGCCGAGTGCAGGCCGCCGAGGGCGGCGCGGGTGTGTTGGTTGATGAGTCGGTAGTAGGTGGCGGTGCTCTCCCAGCTCATGCCGCCGATGAGGCCCAGCGTCCGCATGGCCGGGGCGTCCGGTCCGGTCGTACCCGGCGCGGTCACGCCCCGCGTGCTCACTCCCCCTGGGCTCACTCCCACTCGGCCAAGTAGACGGGCACGGCGTCGAACAGCAGCACGGCGCTGAAGGCGTGGCACTTGCCCTCTTCGTCGCGGGCCATGTCGGCGCGGCCGTTGAGGACGGTGCGCGCGATGTTCGTGGCCGAGTCGACGCCGCCCTCGTCGATGGCGTCGATGACCTCGTCGACCTCGATCTCGCCTCCCATGAGTCCCTGCATGGTGCCATCGTCGCGCACGACGAAGCGGAAGCGTCCGTTGCGCACGTTCAGGGTGAAGTGCACGTTCAGGATGTCGACGGGGATGGGAACGGTGATGGGTCCCGCCTCGACCATCGTGCCGTCGTCCATCTCCACCATCTCGAAGCCGTCGGTCAGCGCGACGGGCGCCTCGGGATCCATGGCCAGCGTCTGTTCGGCGAGGATGAAGCCATCGGTGCCCAAGAAGGGGACGCCGGCGGCTTGGGTCAGGGCGACGCCGTCTTCGCGCTGCTCGACGAGCATCATCAGCGCGCCATCGTTGATGGCGCCCTGCACCAGGCCGTCGAGCGCGTCGCCGGCGATCTGCTCGAGGGCGGGGATGAGCTCGGCGAGCTGGTTGTCGATGCCGGGCGTGCCGTCGGGCGCGGTGTAGTCGGGCTTGCGGCAGCTCTCGCGGTCGGTGTTGTCGCTGACGCGGCCGTCGAGGTCGAAGCCGTGGCTGACGCCGGCGGAGACCAGGCGGCCGAACTCGAGGCGGCTGATGACCCAGGCCTGGCGGGCGAGGGGGGCGGGCTCGCCCTCGTCGATGCGCTCGGGCGGGGCGGCGTCGGCCTCGGGGGCGTCGTCGTCGGCGGCGTCCTGGCCGCAGGCCGGGAGCGTCGCCGTCAGCGCCGCGAGGGCCAGCGGGCGCAGGGCTCGGCGGAGCGTTCGGAGCGTCGCGTTCATCCCGTTCTCCCTCACGCTTCGATCGCGCTCAGGCCGTCCTTGACCAGGCCGTCCTCGGCGCCGAACTCGGCCGCGCGCACGCCCATGGCGCGCAGCAGGCTGAGCGACACGTGGACGCTGTTCTCGGCGGTGGGCGAGCGGTAGTGCAGGCCGGTCTTCAGCGCGCCGCTGCAGCTTCCCGCGAGCACGATGGGGAAGTCTTCGATGCTGTGCGTGCGCCCGAACGAGCAATCGGTCATGCCCAGCACGACGCTGTGGTCGAGCAGCGTATCGCCGCCCTCGTCGACGGCCTTCAGGCGCTCGAGCAGGTAGGCGAACTCGGGCATGATGTGCTGCGTGAGGATCATGTCCACCTGCGGCTGATCGCCCGGCTCGTCGTGCGTCAGCTTGTGGTGGCCGGCCTCGGCGCCCTCGTACAGCGTGTTGTTCACCGGCGTGCTGAACGCGAAGGTGAACACCCGGGTCTGATCGCAGGCGAGCGCCATCACCATCAGATCAGCCATCGCTCGGCTGATTTCGCTCATCGGTGGGCGACCCTCGACCAGCGGGTAGTCGCCGGTGGGCATCTCGGGGCGCGCGCAGGCGTCGAGGCGCGGTGGATCCTCGGCCAGCCGCGCGATGCGCTTCTCGAGATCGCGGATGCCATCGAGGTGCTGGTCCAGCCGCACCTTGTCGGTGGCGCCCAGGCGCTTCTTCAGGGCCTCGCCGTCGGCGATGACGCTGTCGAGCACGCTGCGGCGCAGGGCCAGCGTGGGATCGGGCTCGCTGTCTTCGCCGGGCGCGCGGAAGCCGCCGCCGAACAGGCGCTCGAAGAAGGCGGCGGGGTTCACTTCCGGCGGGTTGGTGCTGTCGGGTCCGTTGTACGAGATGGGACGCGCGTCGGGCTGCACGCCCACCTCGAGCGACCGGAAGCGGGTGTCACCGCCGATGCTCTGCGCCATCACCTGATCGATGCTGGGCGCGGCGTAGGTGTGCGACTCGCCGCCGCGCAGGATCAGCGGGTGGCCGGTGAGGAAGCCGCCCGGGCCCGACGTGTGCGCGATGGGGTTGCCGGTCTTCACCTTCGTGCCGCTGACGACGGTCAGGTGGTCCTTCACGTTGGCCAGCGGGGCCATCTGCGTGTTCAGCTGCCAGTCGTCGCCGCTGCCCTGGCCGATGGGGTTCCAGCGATCCGGCAGGATACCGTTGCCCCAGTAGAAGATGCCGAAACGCTTGGGGAATCCCTCGGCGGCGTGCGCGCGGCCGCGGCCCATCAGGGCCTCGAGCGGCGGCAGCGCGATGGTGACCGCGGCGCCGCCCAGGAGTCCGCGCAGCACGGTGCGGCGGGTGAGCGGGGCGCCCAGCTTCCAGGTCGGGGGTCGCTTGATGATCATGCCACCTGAGTCCGGCCAGAGAGACGACGTCGCGGGACGCATCGACGCCGAGACCCGCGGTACGTGCCCGTGTCCAGCGTCGCCGTGCGTCGGTTGGTACGGTGCCTCATTCGCTGGCCTCGCGGGCGCGGCGGAAGCCGGGGCTGAGCGCGATGTCGAGCAGCAGGGCCTTCACGCGGTAGCCGTCGTCGGCGAAGCGCTCGGCGAGCGCGTCGATGAGCACCTCGTCGGAGCGTTGCTCCACCACGCCGGTGGCGTAGCGGTACAGCTTGCGGGTGAGGCACGCGCCGAGGCGGGGATCCTCGCGGAGCGTCCAGGCAAGGCCCGTGGCGTCGTCGAAGGGGACGCCGTCGAGCTCGCCGTGGGCGTCGATGGTGGCGCCGCCCTCGGTGGCGCGGTAGCGGCCGATGCCGTCGAAGTTCTCGAGCGCCAGGCCCAGGGGATCCATCGCGCGGTGGCAGCTGGCGCAGGCCTCGTTCTCGAGGTGCACCTTCACGCGGTCGCGCAGGGTGGGCGCGTCGGGCGTGGGCTCGGGGATGGAGGTGTCGACGTTGGCCGGGGGCGGGGGCAGCTCGTCGCACAAGAGCGAGATGCGGACGAACTTGCCGCGCAGCGTGGCCGAGCTGGACTCGGCGTGGGCGTTGAGCGCGAGCACGCTGGCCTGGCCCAAGAGGCCGCGGCGGGGGCCGTCCTCGGGCAGCCAGGTGAGCGCGAAGCCGTCGCCCTGCGGGGCGGGCACGCCGTACAGGGCCGCGAGGCGGCGGTCGATGAAGGTGCGCCGCGTCGTCATCAGATCGCGGAAGTCACCGTCGAGGTCGAACACCAGGTGCTCGAAGCCGGCCAGCGTCTCTTCGCGGGCCGAGTCGCCCAGCTCGGGGCTGGCGTGCACGAAGACGGTCGGGTCCTTCACCATCTGGTCGAGGGCGTCCAGGTCGAGGTGCTCGGTGACGAAGTTGCGCAGGCCGGTGCGGGCGCGCGGGTCGACCAGCATCCGCAGCACCTGGGCGCGCAGCTTGGCGTCGTCGACCAGATCGCCGGCCTCGGCGGCGGCCATCAGCGCCTCGTCGGGGGGCGCGTTCCAGAGGAAGAACGACAGCCGTGACGCCATCTCGACCGACGTGTAGCGGCGCTCGCCGGGGGCGTCGGGGTCGGGCTCGCCCAGCTCGCCGCGCCACAGGAAGTGCGGCGACTGCAGGATGGCCGCCAGCGGGTACTGCAGCGCGAGGTGGAAGTCGTCCAGCGCGGCCTCGGCCTGGGCGTGCAGCGCGACGAGGCGGTCGAGCTCGTCGGGCGAGGCGGGGCGGCGCCAGGCCACGCGGGCCAGGCGGGCCAGGGTGTCGCGGGCGCACTGTGCGCCGGGGTCGCAGTCGACCAGGCGGGCGCGGATGGCCGGGTTGGTGAGCGCCTGCTCGGCCAGGTCGAAGGCGGCCGCCTCGTACTGCTCGACGCCGCGGGCGCTGATCGACGAGCGCGAGGCGCCGACGGCGATGAAGCCGTCGAGCCTCACGTCGGGCTCGAGCGCCTGCGGCACCAGCACGTCGGGGCCGAGCAGCTGGCGCGCGGCGGCCGCGTACTGGGTCTGGGTGAGCCGCTGCACGTGCGCCTCGGGCGGCGCGAAGGCGGCGCCGAGGCCCGGGCCCGGCGCGGGGGCCGCGGGCGGGGGGCCCTCTTCGCAGGCCAGCAGGCCCGCGGTCAGCAGCAGCGCGGCGGACGTCGTTCGATTGAGCTTCAGCACGACGGAAAAGTTACGGACTGGCGGCACGCGAGGCAAGCGGAGGACAGCGATCGACCACGCGCGCGCGAGGAACGGGGGGTCAGGTCGCGGCCCGCGCGGCGTCGGCGGCGCGGCGCAGCGCGCGGGCCCGGTCGACGTCGACGCGGCCGTCCGAGCCCTTGAGCGCGGTGCCCACGATGCAGGCGTCGGCGCCCAGCGCGGCCAGCGTGTCGGCGGTGACGCCGCTGCCGACCAGCACGGGCACCCCCGGGACCGCGGCGCGCACGGCCTGCACCTGGGCGGGCGACGTCGGCTGGCCGGTGCCGGTGCCGCTGACGACCAGGGCGTCGGCGCGGCCGCGGTGGACCAGATCGCGGGCCGCCTGGGCCGGATCGAGGGCGGCGAGCGGCGCGGCGTGCTTGACGGCCACGTCGGCCAGCACCGCCACCTCGTGGCCGACCACCATGCGCATGCGCTGCAGCTCGGCGGCGCAGCCCTCGATGATGCCCTGGTCGGTCACCATGGCGCCGCACAGCACGTTGACCCGGATGAAGGCGGCGCCCACCGCGGCGGCGATGCCGAGGGCGGCGAGGCCGTCGTTGCGCAGGGCGTTGATGCCCAGGGGCACCTCGGGGGCGGCGTCGCGCACGGCGAGGGCGCAGCGGGTGAGGGCGGCGATGGTCTCGGGGGGCAGCGCCGACTTGTAGAAGGGCGCGTCGTGGAAGTTCTCGACCATGATCGCGTCGAGGCCCGCCGCGGCGAGGCGGCGGGCGTCCTCGGCGGCGCGGGCCGCGACGGCGTCGAGGTCACCCGCGAAGCCGGGCGCGCCGGGCAGCGCGTCGAGGTGCACCATGCCGACGAGGGCGGGCGTGGGGGCGAGGAAGGGCAGCGAGCGCACGGGGGCCTCCGGGGCGGTTCTCGGCGCGCAGCTTGGCAGAGGCGCGCGGCGCTGACCACTGCTCGGCGGGTGTGATGGGGCACCGAGCACGTTGTCACTGACGCCGTGGAGCGCTATAGGGGGGCCCGAATCCGAGGAATCGGGGAGGCGAATCGTGACGAATCGAGGCGGCCTGTGGTGGGCGTGTGCCCTGGCGGCGAGCCTGGTGCTGACCACCGGGTGTGACGACGACGACAGCGGCGGCGGCGGCGCGGGCGGGGGCTTCGCGCCCGTGCGCGATGGCGGCATCGGCGGCGGCGGTGGCCAGCAGCCGGGGCAGGGCGGCGAGCCCGGCGCCGGTGGTCAGCCCGGCATGGGCGGTCAGCCCGGCGCCGGCGGTGAGCCCGGCATGGGCGGCGAGCCCGGTCAGGGTGGTCTGCCCGGCTTCGGCGGCGATCCGGGGCAGGGCGGCGCGCCCGGCATGGGCGGCCAGCCGGGTCAGGGCGGCCTGCCCGGCTTCGGCGGCAACCCCGGTCAGGGCGGCCAGCCGGGTCAGGGCGGCCAGCCGGGTCAGGGCGGTCAGCCGGGTCAGGGCGGCCAGCCCGGCATGGGCGGCGAGCCCGGCGTGGGCGGCATGCCGCCGATGGCCGACTGCGCCAACGCGTGCCGCATCCTCGGCGAGTGCGGCCCGGCGCCGGCGACGCCCGACGATCTGGCGGCCTGCGAGGCGGGCTGCGGCGAGCAGGCCACGCCCGAGGAGCTGAACTGCATCGTCGGCGCCCCCGACTGCGACGCCATCGACCTGTGCTTCGAAGAGCCCGACCTGTGCGCCGACGTGAACTGCCCGCTGGGTGAGTTCTGCTCGCCGGCGACCGGCGCGTGCGTGCCCGAGGCCCAGGCGCCGGACTGCGTCACCCTGTGCGACGACCTGAACGTCTGCTTCGGCGGCGAGCTGGACGTGCCCAACTGCGTGAACGTGTGCACCGAGAGCTCGCCCCCGTCCGAGCGGGCGTGCCTGGCGGCCGCCAACTGTGATCCCGATCGCATCGACGCGTGCTTCGCGCCGGCCGATCTGTGCGCCGACGTGCAGTGCGGCGCCGGCGAGGTGTGCGATCCCGCCACCGGCGCGTGCGTCGATCCGGGCGGCGAGCCCACCTGCCAGAGTGTGTGCGGTCAGATCGGCGAGTGCTTCGCCGGCTTCGACGTGCCCGGCTGCGTGCAGGGCTGCCTGGTCGAGTCGACGCCCGCCGAGCTGCGCTGCATCACGGCCGCCGGCTGCGACGCCGACGCCATCGACGCCTGCTTCGACGCGCCCGCCGATCTGTGCGCGGGCGTGCAGTGCGCGCCGGGCCAGGCCTGCGATCCCGAGACGGGCCGCTGCGTGGCGCAGCCCGGCGGCGCCACCTGCATCGACGTGTGCTCGCAGTTCCGCGACTGCTTCGACCCCGCCTTCCCGGTGCAGGACTGCGTCGACGGCTGCCGCGCCGAGTCGACGCCGGCCGAGCGCGACTGCATCTTCGCCGCCGAGTGCGACGCCGACGCCATCGACGCGTGCTTCGGGCCGGCGGACCTGTGCGCCGACGTCGAGTGCCCCTTCGGCAGCGTCTGCGAGCCGGCGACGGGCCGCTGCGTGGACGCCGGGCAGGCGCCGAGCTGCCAGTCGTCGTGCGAGACGCTGGCCGAGTGCGGCTACTTCCCGCCCCAGCAGATTCTGCAGTGCGTCGACGCCTGCACGGCGCAGTCGACGCCGGCCGAGCGCCGGTGCATCGGGCGGTCGGCGTGCGAGGACATCGACGCCTGCTTCGAGGATCCGGCCGATCTGTGCGCCGGCGTGCAGTGCCCGGTGGGCAACGAGTGCGATCCGGCGACGGGCGCGTGCGTGCCGGTCATCGGCGATCTGTGCCGCGGCGTGCAGTGCCCGGCGGGCACGGCGTGCAACCCGGCGACAGGGGCGTGCGTGCAGGCCGGCCCGGCCGAGGGCGCGCCGGGCGCCGCCTGCGACGTCGACTTCGAGTGCGCGGCCGGCGGCCAGTGCATCACCGAGGTGGAGAGCGAGGGCGCCCTGGTCGACGGCTTCTGCGCGGTGGCCTGCGGCCCGGGCAACGCCTGCCCGGGCGGGTCGGTGTGCGTCGAGGGCGTCTGCTTCGACGGCTGCGGCGACGGCACGGCGTGCCGCGAGGGTTACATCTGCTACGACCGCGCGGCCGAGCCGCGGGGCTGCCTGCCCGACTGCCGCTTCGCGGGCTGCGGCCCCGACGGCGTGTGCGACCAGCAGACCGGGCGGTGCGAGCTGGCCGGCGACGGCGGCCAGCTGGGCGACGCCTGCGATCCCGAGGCCGACGGCTGCGCGCCGGGCCTGACCTGCGTGGACTTCGTCGACGGCGCGACCTGCGAGGCCGCGTGCGACGCCAACGCCGACGCGTCGGGCTGCGGCCCGCGCAGCCTGTGCATCGCCGACGATCCCAACACGCCGGCGGGCGAGGCGAGCCCGGGCTTCTGCCTCGAGGGCGACGACTGCACGCCCGGCGAGGCGGGCGGCTGCGGCGCCGGTGAGGTGTGCGCGGCGGTGGCGCCGGCCACGTTCTGCGTCGACGCGGGCGCGGGCGCGGCAGGCGACGCCTGCGATCTGGGCGACAACGGCTGCGCCGAGGGGCTGACCTGCATGTACGGCACCTGCACCGCGGGCTGCGCGCCCGGCGGGGCGGCGTGCGCGGGCGGGCAGACCTGCGTCGACTACAGCGACCGCCTGGACGGCGTGCCCTTCGCGTTCTGCAGCGACGGCTGCGACGTGTACGCGCAGCAGGGCTGCCCGGCCGGCGGCGTGTGCGTGCTGGCCGACAGCGCCGGCGGCGAGGCGATCGGCGTGTGCACGCTGGGCGTCAGCGGGGACGACGCGCACGGTGACGCCTGCGTGCCCGACGACGAGACCTACTGGGGCAGCTGCGGCGCGGGCGATCTGTGCCTGGGCCAGGGGGCGGGCGCGGGCAACGCGTGCGTGGGCCTGTGCGACGCGGGCGACAGCTCGCGCTGCGCCGGCGGCTCGGCCTGCGTGCCGGACGTCTTCGACGGCCTGCCGGGCGTGGGCCTGTGCCTGGGTGACTGCGACGGCGTGATCGGCGCCGCCAGCGGCTGCGGCGCGGGCGAGAAGTGCCAGTTCACCTGGCTGGCCTACGGCGACGGCGGCGACGCCGCGCCCCAGGGCCGCTGCGCGCCGATGCGCGGCCAGGGCACGGCCGGCGACGCCTGCAACATCGACGCGCAGGGCGTCAGCGACTGCGCCAACGGCTTCATCTGCGTGCAGACCGAGGCCGGCCAGCCCGCCACCTGCACCGAGCTGTGCGACGGCGCGTGCAGTCAGCCGGGCGCCGAGTGCGTCACGGGTGTCTTCGCCTTCCGCGGCGCCCCCACGGACGCGGTGGGCCTCTGCCTCGCGCAGTAGAGCGCACGCCTCGCCGCCACGCCTCGCCGCCGCGCCTCGCCGCCGCGCTCCGGCGCGGCGGCTCCCACCGTCGGCTCAGTTGCGCAGTGTGCGCGTCCCACGGCGCGACGGGTTGCAGGGGCTTTCAGCTTTCAGCTTTCAGCCTTCAGCCGGGCACTGAGCGGCCGCCAGCCAACCTCGTTCGTCGCGGCCGTCCGTGCGACGGTCATGCACGGGCGGTCCGACACGGGCGCGGCGGTCGGAGCCCGGCTGAACGCTGTCCGCTGACCGCCGGTCGGATGGCTCACCGCCTTCAGCCGGGGACCGAGCGGCCGCCAGCCAGCCTCGTTCGTCGCGGCCGTCCGTGCGACGGCCTTGCACGGACGGTCCGACGCTGGCACGGCGATCGGCGCCCGGCTGATAGCCGACCGCTGATAGCTGATAGCCGGGCGGATAGGGCACCACGGGCCGTGTGCATTGCCCGCCGTGACGGCTCCACCGCGTCGCAGCCGAGTCAGGCGCGGGCGGCGCGGAAGGCGTCGAGCACCGTCTCCATGTCGTCGGTGAGGCGGCCGCGGACGCCGCGCTCGATGGGCTCGGGCACGCCCCACAGGGCCTCGGCCACCGCACCCGCGATGCAGGCCTGGGTGTCGGCGTCGCCGCCGAGGCTGATGGCGCGGCGCAGGGCGTCCTCGAAGTCCGAGGCGCCGAGGGCGGCCTGCAGGGCGGGGGGCACCGAGCCCTGGCAGGTGACGTCCCAGCGGTGGGCCGCGTGGACGGCGGCCCAGGGCTGGCTCAGGTCGTAGTCGAAGGTGGCCTCGATCTCGGCGGCGATGGCCGCGGGCGCCGCGCCGGTGCGCGCGCGGAAGACCGCGAGGGCGGTGGCTTGCGCGCCCTTGACGCCCTCGGGGTGGTCGTGGGTGACCGCGGCGCTGGCGGCGGCCTCGGCGATGACGGTGTCGACGTCGTCGTAGAACCAGCCCACCGGCGAGACGCGCATGGCCGAGCCGTTGCCGAAGCTGCCGTAGGGGCCGGCGTCGTCCTGGGCCAGCCAGCGGAAGAACATGCCGCCGTAGCCGGCGTTGGGGTAGCGCCGGCCCCAGCGGCGGTAGGCGGCGGCGTAGTCCTCGCCGCGCAGCAGGGCGTCGGCGGTGGCCAGCGTCAGGACGGAGTCGTCGGTGGGGCGGCTGCCCGGCGCGAAGAAGGCGAAGTCGGGGGTGCGGACGCCGTGGCGCTCGTAGGGGGCGCCGATGATGTCGCCGGCGAGGGCGCCGAGCATGCCGGGCTACTCCTCGGGTTCGGGCTCCGGCGCGCCGCGCGGCGGCGGAGGCGTCGGCGGCGCGGCGCCGCCCAGGAAGTTGGCCAGGGCGCCCAGCAGCTGGGTCGGGCCCGGGGCCATCGTGCGCATCAGCTCGAGGTTCTGGGCCACCGCGTTCTGCGCCACCGCGAAGCTGGACAGCGTCATCTTCAGGTAGTGCGCGAACAGCCGCATCAGCGACTGATCCTCGAGCTGGATGAGCGTGCGCAGGAACTCTTCGGGCAGGAAGTCGAGCTTGTGCGCGTGCTGATCGGTCAGCAGCACCTGCACCATCGTGCGCTGGGTGAGATCGTCGCCGGTCTTGGCGTCGACGATGTGCACCCGGCGGCCGCTGGCCAGATCGCCGGCGAGATCGTCGAGGGTGATGTAGGCGCTGCGTCCGGTGTCGTACAGGCGACGGTTGGCGTAGCGCTTGATCAGCACCGGCGGCACGGCGGGCTCCTCGGGGGTCGCGTCGGCCTGCCGAGCATGGGCGGAAGCGAGCGCCGACGCAAGTGCACGCTGGGGTCCGAAGAGGTCGGTGAACGCGCTCATGGGCGCTCCTTTCCGCCTCGGCGGAGCCGCGCGCCGGCCGAGGGAGAGGTTCCGGGGTCCGCCGCCGCGCACGGTGAGGTTGGAAAGTGGCGGCGGACCCCGAGAGTGGACATCAGGTGCCGAGGAAGCGCTGGCGGATGGCCTGCTTCAGCACCTTGCCGCTGGCGTTCTTGGGCAGCGCGTCCCACAGGACGATGTGCTTGGGCACCTTGAAGCGGGCCAGGTGCGCGGCGCAGTACGCGCGCAGGGCCTCGGCGTCCGGCGCGGCGCCCTCGGCGGCGACGACGGCGGCGAGGCCGACCTCGCCCCAGCGATCGTGGGGCACGCCGACGACGGCCACCTCGGCCACGTCGTCACGGGCCAGCAGCGCGTTCTCGATCTCGGCGGGGTACACGTTCTCGCCGCCGCTGATGAACATGTCCTTCTTGCGGCCGGCCACGTAGTAGTAGTCGTCGCCCTCGCGGCGCGCGTAGTCGCCGGTGAAGAACCAGCCGTCGCGCAGCACCTTGGCGGTGTTGTCGGGGTCGTCCCAGTAGCCGGCGCACACCATCGGGCCGCCGAGGCACAGCTCGCCGACCTCGCCGTCGGGCACCGGGTTGCCCTGCTCGTCCACCACGCGCGCGGCCAGGTGCAGGATGGGCTGGCCCACGCTGCCCCGCTTCTGGTGCACCTTCCACGGCGGCAGCGAGAAGCAGTTGGGGCCCACTTCGGTCATGCCGAAGCCCTGCCGGAAGGCGAAGCCGCGGTGCAGCCAGGCGTCGAGCAGGGGCTCGGGGCAGGGGGCGCCGCCGCACAGGATGGTGCGCAGGCTGCTGCAGTCGTAGCCGTCGAGGCCCGCGTCGAGCAGCATCTGGTACATCGTCGGCACGGCCACCGTGCCGGTCACCCGCCAGGTCTCGATGATCTCGAGCGCGCGCTTCGCGTCGAAGCTGGCCATCAGCGCGACGGTGCCGCCGCGGTACAGCGTCGGCGTGGCCAGGCAGTTCAGCCCGCCGGTGTGGAACAGCGGCAGGAAGGCCAGGCTGAGGTCGCTGGGGCCCAGGTCGCAGGCGTAGACGGTGTTGATCGCGTTCCAGAACACCTGCCGGTGCGGCACCATCACGCCCTTGGGCTTGCCGGTGGTGCCGCTGGTGTAGAGCAGCATCGCGACCGTCTCGGGATCGTGCTCGACCAGATCGGGCGTGGCCGACGCGCGGGCGATCAGATCGGCGTAGGACGCGTCGGCGGCGCGCGCCGTCTCGCCGAGCGCGACGCCGCGGAGGTCGGGCCGCGCGCCCAGCAAGGTCGCCGCGGCGTCGCGGCTGGCGCCGTCGTACACCAGGCAGCGCGGGGTGCAGTGGTCGAGGATGTCACCCAGCTCGGCCGGCGCCAGCCGCCAGTTCAGCGGCGTGAAGGCGGCGCCGAGGCGCAGGCAGGCCACCAGCAGCTCGAAGGTCTCGAGCCCGTTGCGCGCCAGCAGCGCGACGCGGTCGCCGGCCTCGACGCCCTGCGCCGCCAGCGCGTGGGACAGCCGCCAGGCGCGCGTCGACAGCTCGCCGTAGCGCAGGGCGCGCCCGTCGTCGACGTCGCGCAGGGCCACCCGGTGGGGCGCCGTGCGCGCCCACTGCTCGATGAAGTCGCTGGGTCCGGTGAGCATCGGGGCCTCCTTCGCGGCGGCGTCAGTCGTGCGCCGCCAGCCAATCGCTGATCGGCGGCCAGAAGGTGGTCGGCGCGCGCGAGCTGGTCGAGAGGCCGATGTGGCCGGTGCGGTAACGCAGCACCTCCACCTCGTCGCTGCCGACGACGTCGCGCAGGGCCATCGCGCTGGGCTCGGGCACGATGTGGTCGCGCTCGGCCAACACCATCAACACCGGCACCTCGATGGCGCCGAGGTCGACGCGCTCGCCGCCGACGTGCATCTCGCCGCGGACGAACGCGTTGGTCTGGTAGGTGTCGCGGATGTACTGCCGGTACACCTCGCCGGGGAAGGGCACGTTGTCCGACGACCACTTCTCGAGGCGTCGCCAGGTCTGCAGGAAGTCGTCGTCGTCGCGGTTCTTCCAGACGTCGCGCCACTTGGTGACGTTGCCGATGGGCGCGAGGAAGCGGAAGCCGCTCTCCATGAGCCACGTGGGCACGTTGCCGAAGGCGTCGACGACGGCGTCGACGTTGAAGAACTCCGGCCGGGTCCACCGGCTGAGGATGCCGTCGTCGTGGAAGTCGACCGGCACGGCCATGGCCACGAAGGTCTTCACCCGCTCGGGGCGCAGGGCGGCGTAGGCCAGGGCCATCGTGCCGCCCATGCAGTAGCCGTACAGGTGCACCTGGTCGACGCCCTCGCGCTCGCAGGCCGTGCGCACGGCGAGGCCGACGTAGCCCAGGGCGTAGTCCTGCCAGGTCTTGTGCCGGTCGGCGGCGGTGGCCGCGCCCCAGTCGATGACGTAGCAGGGGTGGCCGCGCTCGGTCAGCGTCTCGAGCAGGCTGCGCCCGGGCATGAAGTCGAGGATGTAGTAGCGGTTGATCAGCGAGTAGGCGAAGACGATGGGCGTCTTCAGCCGGCGCTCGCCGCGGGGCGCGTAGTACAGCACGCGCATCGGCCCGCGCGCCGCGACCTCGACGAAGGGCAGGTCGCCGCCCTTCGCGTCCACGCCCCGCACCTCGAAGGGCACCATGCGGCCGACGGCGTCGCCGACCGCCTTCGCGACTTGCAGCACGCGCTTCACCCTTCCTTCTTGCCGCCGGCGGCGGCGCGGGTCGAGGGCTTTCGCCGCGCGCGGCCGGTCTTGGCGGCGGGCGCGGCGTCGGCGGGCGGCGCCTCGGGGGCGGGCGCGGCCTCCGCCGAGGCGGCGGGCTTCTTCGGCGCGGCGGGCTTCGTCGGCGCGGCGGCCTTCTTCGGCGCGGCGGCGGGCTTCGACTGCGCGCGCGCGATGGCGTCCAGCCGGTCGACCACCCCGTCCAGCCGCCGATCCAGCTCGTCGAGGCGCTTGTGCACCTCGTCCAGGTCGGCCAGCGTCGGCAGCCGCATCGACCGCAACGACTGCTCGAGCACCCGGTCGTAGTGGGCCTTGAACACCATGGAGCTCTCCATGGCCTTGCCCATCTGACCCAGGAAGCTCTCGTTGCGCACGAAGCGATCGATCTGCTGGCCCAGCCAGGTCTCCCACTGCTTCATCTGGGGCGACTTGGGCATCGCCCCGAAGAAGGCCGCGAAGGGGTTGGTCGGTCCGCCGTTGCGTTCGGTCGCGCTCATCGGCTGCTCACCTCGGTGGTCGGGGTGGAGAAGGGGCCCGGCGGGTGACCGCCGCCGGGGAGCGGTCATCCGGGTCAGGCGGCCTGCTGCGCGAACGCGTCGCGCACCAGCTTGGCCTGCTGCTCGGCCAGGCCCTGCGCGTGCTTGGCGGCCTCGGTGACCAGGCTGGTCTGCTGCTCGACGATGCGGCCGAAGGTGTCCTGCGACATCTTCATCCACTTCTCGCTCTCGCTCACCAGGCGGGCGCTGGCGTCGGTGAACTGCTTGGTGAACCAGCCCATCTCGTCGGCGATCATCTTCTGCGACTGCTCGAAGAAGCGCTCCATGTCGGACTCCTCTCGGCGCCCGGCGGGGCGCGACGTGTTCGTCACCGTGCGACATTGGATATAGGGCCACACAGAGCGGTCGTCAACGGCATTTTTGTGCAATGCACAAATTCGACCTTCAAGGCGCGGCCGCCAGCGGCCAGCACCGGGCCTGACCGTCGAGATCCAGCGCGCAGGCCCGGCCGTCGTCGACGGCGAGCGCGGCGAAGGGGCCAGCCGCCCCCGCCACCTGCACCGCCGGCCCCCAGCAGCGCATCGCGCCGACCGCGTCGAGCGCGCAGGCGGCGTCGCCGTCCACCGCGATCGCCTCGTAGGTGCCCGGCGGCGCGGTCATGCCCGGGGCGCCGGTGCAGCCGACCGAGCCGTCGGGCGCCAGCGCGCACAGCACGTCGCCGCCGCTGGCCAGCTGATCGACCGGGGTGTCGAAGGGGCGCGTCGGCGGGCCGTCGCCCCAGCACTGCGGCGCGCCCTCGGCCGCGACGCAGACGTGGGCGCGCCCCGCGGAAAGCAGGCGCCAGGGACCCCGGAACCAGGCCGGCACGCCGGGCGGCCGCTGGCCCCAGCAGCGTAGATCGCCGCCCGCCTCGAGGCCGCAGGCGAAGTCGGCGCCGGCGGCCAGGCGCTCGAAGGCCCCGGGCGGCGGCGCCAGCGGCGCGGCCCCGAAGCAGCGCGGGCGTCCGGCGGCGTTCAGCGCGCAGACGACGTCACCGCGGGCGGCCACCTGGGCGAAGCGCCCGGGCGTCGCCGGCAGGGGCACGGCGCCGTAGCAGCGCAGCACGTCGCCGTCGTCCAGGCCGCAGCGCGTGCCGCCGCCGGCCACCACGGTGGTGAAGCGCAGGTCGTCGCAGGCGGGATCACCCAGGTCGGGGCAGGGCGCGCAGTCGGGGCCGGTGAAGCCGGGCGCGCAGCGCTCACAGTCGTCCCCGGCGAAGCCGACCGCGCACTGGTTGCAGTCGTCGCCGGCGAAGCCGGGGCGGCAGCGATCGCAGGCCTCGCCTTCGAAGCCCACCTGGCAGCGGTCGCAGCGGACGCCGGCGAAGCCGGGCTGGCAGAACGCGCAGTCGGGCCCGGCGAAGCCCGGCGCGCACTGGCCGCAGTCGGGCCCGTCGAAGCCCAGCGCGCAGTCGCGGCAGGTGGGCCCGGCGCGCCCCGGATCGGCGCACTGGCGGCAGTCCGGCCCCGTGAAGCCGGGGAGGCACGCGGCGCAGTCGTGGGTGCGGTTGGCGGCCAGGCAGCACTCGCTGGGCGGGCGGCACGCGGCGCCGTCGGCCAGGCACTCGCCGTCGACGCTGTCGGCGCAGGCGCGCACGAAGGGGGCGGCGGGGGCGCACACCCAGCAGGGGGTGGGGGCGGCGGGCTCGAGGGCGTCGTCGTCGGCGACGGCGTCCGGGGCGCAGGCGTCGGGCTCGGGGCCGGGGACCGAGGCGACGGGCACCTCGCAGGCGGCGAGGGTGAGGGCGAACAGCAGGGCGAAGCGCATGGGGACCTCCCGAGTCGGGCCCGGGCAGGCGCGCGGCGGAGGTCGCCGCGCCGAGCACCCGGGCGAAGAGCGGGGGGATCCATCGGACAGACGAAGCGCGTGTTGCGCGGCGCCTGCGTTTTTCTCGATTTTTTTCGGGCGGGGACCGGGCGCTCGAGCCGATTCAGTCAGTGAATTCGGCTACATAGCCCTTCACGTCCATCTTGCGCCGCGTGCTGTCGCAGGTCATGTAGCGCACCTTGCCGAAGACGGGGCGCTCGGGGCCCCAGGCGCGGTCGAAGCGGCCCAGCACCCACATGATGCCGCTGTACGAGTTCGGATCGCGGCCGTCGGTGCCGTACTTGTTGTTCAGCTCGATCATGATCTCGAGGGCGGCCTCGGGGCTCTTCGACCAGTGGAGGATCTTCTTCCCCCACAGCATGCGCAGGTAGTTGTGGATGGTGCCGTCGCGGCGCAGCTGGTTCTGCGCGGCGTTCCACAGGGGCTCGTGCGTCTCGGCGGCCTCGAAGGCGGCCAGGTCGTAGGTCCAGGGGCGGGGATCGCCGCGGTGCTCGGCCAGGGTCTCGAGCGCCCAGTCGGGCAGGGTGTCGAAGCGGTCGTAGTCGGGCTGCGCGTGGCAGAACTGGAAGCCCAGCTCGCGCCAGGTGACCACCTGATCGAGGAAGCCCTCGGCGCTCTCGCCGAGCCCCCACCAGCCGCGGCGGGCGCCGCGCGTGTCGTCGCCGAGGTGGCCGGGGGTCCAGCCGCCGGCGTCGAGCACCGCGTGCACCACCTGGTGCGCGCCCACGTGGCCCCAGTGGAGCGCGGTGGACAGGCCGCTGGTGCCCGGCGTGGCGACGTCGTTGCGGCGCTCGGCGTACCGGCCGAGGGGGCGGTCCACGAAGAACTCGAGCGCGTCGGCCGCCGCCCGCCACCCCTGGTCGCCGTCGACCGGCGGCACGCCGTGGTCGATGGGCAGGTCGGCCAGCCGCAGCCCCGCCAGGTCGGTCGGGCGCCAGCGGTCGCCGGACAGCGCGGCGGGTTTGGTGTCGAGGCGCGGCAGGTCGAGCCCCGCGAGGGGGGTCGCGTCCGGCGCCGACTCCAGGTGGTCGGGCAGCCGCTTCTGCAGCACCCGGCGGAAGCTGTGGGCGGTGGGGTAGGCGCGGGGCGCGGCGCTGAGGGGCAGCAGGCCGTTGCCGTCGACGACCTCGAGCCGCGCCTCGATCTGGCGCGCGGCCGCGTCCAGCATGCGGGGCAGGAAGAAGGCGGGGAAGGCGTCGGTGATCACGACCGCGGCGTCCCGGGCGAGCGCCGCCAGCAGGCCCTTGCCGGCGTCCGGCGTGGGCTCGACGTAGGGCAGGTAGGTCACCGGGCCGTCGGCGAAGGCCGCGGCGTTGTCGCGCATGCCCTCGATCACGACGTGGTGGTGGCGGTCGTTCGCCCAGCGGTAGCCGGCCCGCAGCGCCTCGAACACCACCAGCGGCTTGCCCAGCCGGCGCGCCCAGTCCAGCGCGTGGTCGAGGGCGAAGTTCCACACCGGGCGGCGGGCGGCGGTCATCCAGTAGAGGACGTAGGGGCGGTCGGTCGCGGGGGCGCGGTCGACGCGCACTTCGATGCGATCGTCGGGGCAGGGCACGGCTTCCTCCGAATCCGGGGGCAGGATTCGGCAGGGCGCCGCCGGTCGCTCAGAATCGAGCGTCGACCACGTCGGCGTGCGCGCGCACGAACGCGATGGCCGCCTTGCGGTCGAGGCCCAGCGAGCGCATCGCGGCGTCGACGGCCACCTGGCCCAGCATCGTGTAGGGGCGGTAGGCCGCGGCGAACGAGAGGCCGGCGTCCTTCGCATAGGCCGCGGCCTCGACCACCTCGTCGGCCACGACGGCCAGCAGGCCGGCCTGCAGATCCTTGCGCGCGGGCTGGTCGCCGCACTGCACGTCGCCGTGGAACTTCTTGAAGAGACGGACGTTGCCGTACTGGAAGAGGCGCAGCGGGTTGTCGTCGACGATGATCACGCGCTCGAGCGTCTCGTCGAAGACGCGCAGATCCTTCGAGGGCTCGACCACGGGACGGCCGTCCTTGGGCGCCTCGCGCCCCGGCCCCTCGTGCTTCGACTGCAGCACGAGGTGGCTGTTGGTCAGCACGCCGGCGATGGCCGGGTGCCCGAGCAGCGGCTTCCCCTGCAGCTGGATGTGGCCGAGGTTCTCGAGCGTCGCGTCGTCGAGGTTGGCCGAGAACAGCGCGACCTCGCCGCCGGCGTCGCGGATGCGGCCGATGGCCTCGGCCCAGCCCGGCGTCATCTGGATGCGCTTCGCCTGGCCCTTCGTCGTGACGTAGTCGACGTCGCCGCAGCCCTCGGGCAGGTGGTACTGGGCGTAGAGCGTGTCGTCGAGGTCGAAGACGACGATGAAGGGCGCGCGCTCGAGGGCCGCCGGATCGAGGCCGCTCTCGTAGGTGCCGGCCTTCGCGCGCGCCACCGCCGTGGCCCACGCCTCGGTCGCGCTGGGCGGGGTCCACGGGGACGCCGCGGCGGCGTCCGGGGGCGGGCGGCGCAGGTCGCGGAAGTGGTTCTGCGCCTCGACGGCGGCGAGCCGCGACAGGTCGTAGCGGCGCATCACCTCTTCGATGACGAAGAAGCGCGGATCGCCCTGGTTCTGGTCGGCGTAGCGGTCGGTCCAGTCGGGCAGGGGCGGCAGGGTGACCGCCGCCAGGGCCTCGGCTTCGGGGGTGGGCGGCGCGGCCGGCGGCCGGGCGCCGCAGCCGGCGAGCGCGACCAGCGTGGCCGCGCGGAGCAGGGGGGTGAGCGTCTTCATGGCCCGCCCGTTGTCCCCGCGCGGGCCTCGCCGGTCAAGTCCCGTCAGTCGCCCAGCGGGGTGCCGGGGGACGCCCAGACGGCCTGGAGGCTGATCTCGACGCTGCCGGTCGGGGCGTCGGACATGATCGAGGCCTGGCTGAGGCGGCGGATGTTCACGATGGCGTCGTCCTCGCCGTCCAGCCACGCGAAGGCGGCGGCCGGGATGTCGACGCTGCCGTCGTCGGCGCTGGTGCACTCGACCAGGTTGCCGCCGGCGCGCAGCTGCACGACGACGGCGGTGCCGCTCCCCGGCGTCCAGCGCACGGTGGTGCCGGCGCGGCTGTAGGGATCGCCGGCCGCCGGCTCGACGCCGGCGAGGGCCTCGGGCGCGGGCAGCACGGTCGAGAAGGCCCCGAAGTCGTCGCTGCCGTCGGCGCCGACGGTGACGGTGTCGCCGTCGCTCCACAGGTCGATGGGGCCGAAGGGGTCGAGGGCGTAGGCGTCGACGAAGTCGTCGTAGGCCATGGTGACGTCCTCGGCGCCGCCGGTCAGCGAGACGTCGCCCGCGGACACCGCGGTGAACTGGCCGGGGTCGGCGGCCGCGCCGTCGAAGAGGAAGCAGTCGCCGGCCTGATCCACGGCGGCCGCCGGGATGGGCGCCCGGGTGTAGTGCCCGAACTCGGCGCCGCCCTCGAGCGTGGGGAACTGGGCGCCGGCGGTGATCGTCTCGATGAAGAAGACGTCGCCGCGCAGCTCGTCGATGGGCATCGGCGCGCCGCCCATGCCGGGATCGCCGCCCATGCCGGGATCGCCGCCCGCGCCGGATCGCCGCCCATGCCGGGATCGCCGCCCGCGCCGGATCGCCGCCCGCGCCGCCCGCGCCAGGCTGGCCGCCCGCCCGCCGCTGCCGCCGTCGCCCCGAGGCCGCCGACGCCCGGCGCGCCGCCCGCGCCGCCTTCCCGCCCATGCCGGGCTGACCGCCCGCGCCGGGGTCACCGCCGTCGCCGCCCGCGCCAGGTTCGCCGCCGTCGCCGCCGGCGCCGGGCTCGCCGCCGACGCCCGGCGTGCCGCCCGCCCGCCGCCCGCGCCGGGGTCGCCGCCCATGCCGCCGGCGCCGGATCGCCGCCCATGCCGGGGCGGTTGCCGCCAGCGCCGGATCGCCGCCCATGCCTGGCGCGCCGCCGGGCCCGCCGGCGTCGGCCGCGCCGTCGCCGTCGTCGCCGTCGTCGCAGGCGGTCAGCAGGCCCGCGGCCAGCACGGCCGCGAGCAAGAACTTGAACCACGTGGCCCCTTGCATCGAACCTCTCCCCCCGGGTGTCGACGGCGACCACCATACAGCCGGAGCGACGCCCGGCTCAAAGACCTGGAGGGCCCATGCGCTCGGTGGCGATGTGGATGGTGGCGGCGATGGGGATGTCGGCCGGGTGCAAGGCGGACGAGGCGCCGGCGCCCGCGGCCTCGCCGGCGGCCGACGCGGCGCCGGCGGCGCCCGCCGCGCGCCCCTTCGCCGACGCCGTGGCGTGCGTGCAGGGCGAGCGGCTCGATCAGGGCTGTCCGGGCTGGGTGGCGCTGCGCGGGCGCGTCAAGACGGACGCCGACGCGCTGCTGCTCGAGGCGCGCGCCGCCCTGGCCGCCGGCGGCGCGCCGCGGTTGATCGCCGCGCACCTGTTGTCCGACGCGTCCCTGGCGCCCGGTGACGACGGCGTGCGGCGGGCCCTGCTCGAGGCGCTGGACGAGCCCGAAGGCAGCGCCGAGCTGAAGGCCGCGCTGCTGCGCGCGCTGGGGCCGCGGGCGACGTCCGGCGTGGTGCGCCAGGCGCTGCAGATGGCCGACATCGGCAAGGATCCCGTGCGCGCGGCCGCGCTGACGCTGGTGGCGCGCGCCGCCGACAAGGCGCCCAGGGACAGCGCGCTGTCGGTGGCGCGGGCCGGCTTCGCGAGCGCCGAGCCGCCCCTGGTGCGGCGCGCCGCGGCCGAGGTGCTGGGCGCGCTGGCCGACGAGGCGATGCTGCAGCCGCTGGTGAACACCCTCGACGACGAGATGGTCGGCAGCTCGGCCGCGATGGCCATCTCGAGGCTGCGCTCGGACGCCGCCTGGTTCGCGCTGCTGAAGCGGGTGCAGGCCGCCGCCGACGGCAACCCGCTGCCGCCGCCGGTGGTCGTCGCGCTCGCCCGCATGCAGAAGCACCCCGCCTACGACGAGAAGGCGCTGAAGGCGGCGCTCGAGGCCGCGATGCCGGCGCTGACCGAGGCCGCCGCGAAGGATCGCCGGGCCGCGCTGACGCTGACGGTGGCGCGGCGCATCGTCGGCCTGCCCCCGGAAGTTCCGCCCGCGGCACCGCGCTGATACCCTGCCGCGCATGACGGAAGACCCCCGCGACGTGCCCGACGAGCTGGAAGAGGCGGCGTACTACGTCAACCGCGAGCTCAGCCTGCTGGCCTTCTTCGAGCGCGTGCTGGCGATGGCCGCGCGCCCCGAGACGCCGCTGCTCGAGCGCCTGCGCTTCCTGACCATCACCAGCACCATCCTCGACGAGTTCTTCGAGATCCGCGTGGCGGGCCTCAAGCAGCGCGCCCACCTGGGCCTGGCGCGGCCGGGGCCCGACGGGCTGACCCCGCTCGAGGCGCTGCGGGCCATCAGCGAGCGGGTGCGATCGCTGGTCGACGAGCAGTATCGGCTGCTGAACGACCGCGTGCTGCCGGCGCTGACCGCCGACGGCATCCGGCTGATCAAGCGCCGCGATTGGTCGCCCGCGCAGCGCGCCTGGTGCCGCCACTACTTCGACGAGCAGGTGGCGCCGGTGCTGACGCCGGTGGGGCTGGATCCCGCGCACCCCTTCCCGCGGGTGCTCAACAAGGGCCTCGCGATGATCGTGCAGCTCGAGGGCGCCGACGCCTTCGGCCGCCGCAGCGAGAACGCAGTGCTGCACGTGCCGCGCTGCCTGCCGCGGGTCATCCCCATGCCGGCCGAGGTCAGCGAGGGGGCGCTGTGCTTCGCGATGCTGTCGTCGATCATCCACGCGCACGTGGACGAGGCCTTCCCCGGCATGAAGGTGCTGGGCTGCCACCAGTTCCGCGTGACGCGCAACGCCGACCTCTTCCTCGAGGAGGAGGAGGTGGAGGATCTGCTCGACGCCCTGAAGGGCCAGCTGCACCACCGCCGCTACGGTGACGCGGTGCGGCTGGAGGTGGCGAGCAACTGCCCCGAGGTGCTCACGCGCTTCCTGCAGGAGCAGTTCGGCCTCGGCGACGACGACGTCTACCGCGTCGAGGGGCCGGTCAACCTGCACCGCCTGTCCGCCATCTACGATCTGGCCGATCGGCCCGAGCTGACCTTCCCGCGCTTCGTACCCGCCCTGCGTGGGCCCACGGACGGCGACATGTTCGCGGTGCTCGATCGCGGCGACATGCTGCTGCACCACCCCTACGAGTCGTTCAGCCCCATCGTGGATCTGGTGCGGCAGGCGGCCCGCGATCCCGACGTGCTGGCCATCAAGCAGACCGTCTATCGCACCGGCTCGCAGTCGCCCTTCCTCGAGGCGCTCGTCGACGCCGCCCGGGCCGGCAAGGAGGTCACGGCGGTCGTCGAGCTGCGCGCGCGCTTCGACGAGGCGGCCAACATCAACCTCGCCACGCAGCTGCAGGAGGCCGGCGCCCACGTCGTGTACGGCGTCGTGGGCTACAAGACGCACGCGAAGATGCTGCTGATCGTGCGGCGCGAGGGCACCGAGCTGAAGCGCTACGTGCACCTGGGCACGGGCAACTACCACACCGGCACCGCGCGGGCCTACACCGACTTCAGCCTGATGACCAGCCGCCGCGACATCGGCGAGGACGTGCACCACATCTTCATGCAGCTGACGGGGCTGGGGCGGGCGAAGCGGCTGCACAAGCTGCTGCAGTCGCCCTTCACGCTGCAGCGCATGCTGCTCGAGCGCTTCGCCTTCGAGGCCGCCGAGGCGCGCGAGGGGCGGCCGGCGCGCATCGTGGCGAAGATGAACTCGCTGCAGGATCCGGTGATCATCCAGGCGCTGTACCGGGCGTCGCAGGCCGGCGTGCCGATCGACCTGGTCATTCGCGGCATCTGCTGCCTGCGGCCGGGCATTCCGGGGGTCAGCGAGACCATCCGCGTGCGGTCGATCGTCGGCCGATTTCTCGAGCACACGCGCATCTTCGCGTTCCACGCGGCCGGCGAGGAGCGGGTGTACCTCGCCAGCGCGGACTGGATGGGGCGCAACCTGTACCGGCGCGTCGAGACCTGCTTCCCCATCGAGGACGCGGCGCTGAAGGCGCGCGTGCTGGACGAGGGGCTCGAGCGCTACCTCGACGACAACGTCGGGGCGTGGTCGATGGCGGCGGACGGCGACTGCGTGCCCCTCGAGCCCGACGAGGGCGAGCCGCGGCGCTCGGCCCAGGAGCAGCTGCTGGCGCGCCTGGCCGAGACCTGAGACGGCGTCAGCTGGCGTCCCAGGTCAGCTGATAGCCCACCTCGGCGAAGTACCGCACCTCGCCCTCGAGATCGGCCCGGGTCAGCGGGCGGTCGTCCAGCCAGTCGGCGGGGAAGGTGAGGTGCACCGCGGCGTCCTCGACGCGCAGGTCGATCCAGGGCCGCGGGCGGGGGCTGCGCGTGCGGTTCAGCCGCGCGGCCAGCCGCAGCAGCAGCGCCAGCCGCAGCGCGCGCGGGTATTGCTGCCCGGTCAGCGCGCGGAAGCGATCGACGTGGAAGCGGCGGCGCTGCCCCAGCACCAGCGCGGCCAGCAGCCACTGGTCGCCGCGCGAGAAGCCGGGCATGTCGCTGTTCTCGACCAGGTACGCGCCGTGGCGGTGGTAGCCGGCGTAGCTGATCGCCATGCCGATCTCGCGCAGCTGGGCGCCCCACCGCAGCAGGCGCGCCGACTCGCCGTCGTTCAGCCCCCACGCGCGGTCGACCTGCGCCAGCAGCTGCAGCGCGAGGCGCTCCACCCGCTCGGCCTGCAGGCCGTCGGCCTGGTAGCGGTCGCGGACGCGGCGCACGGTGTCGTCGCGCACGTCGCGCCCGCCGCCGGCGCCCAGCATCTCGAGCAGCACGCCCTCGCGCAGGGCGCCCTGCGCCGCGACCATGTGCGGCACGTGCAGGCTGCGCAGCACGGCGTCGAGCACCGCGAAGCCCCCGGGCAGCACCTGCGCCCGGTCGGGCTTCAGCCCCGGCAGCGACAGCGCGTCGATGCTGCCCGCCTCGACCATCGCGCGGCGCAGCCGGCCGAGGCCCTCGGTCGTGACGCAGTGGTCGCACCAGCCGTTGGCCTGCAGCACCGTCTGCACCGCGTTGATCGTGCCCGACGAGCCGTAGGCGTTCACCCAGCCCAGGCTGCGGTACAGGCGCTTCACCGCGCCCAGCTCGAGGCGCGCGGCGACGGTGGCGCGGTCGAACGCGGCGTCGCTGAGCTGGCCGTCGGGGAAGAAGCGCAGGGTGTAGCCCACGCACCCCATGAACAGGCTGTCGGCGCGCAGGATGTGCTCGCCCTCGCCGACGATGACCTCGGTGCTGCCGCCGCCGATGTCGACCACCAGGCGGCGCGCGCCGGCGTCCTGCAGGTCGTGGCAGACGCCCTTGTAGACCAGGCGGGCCTCTTCCTGGCCCGAGATGATCGCGATGGGGTGGCCCAGCGCGGCCTCGGCCTGCGCCAGGAAGCCCGACTCGCCGTGCGCCTTGCGCAGCGTGTTGGTGCCGACGGCGCGCACGTGCTCGGGGGCGACGACGCGCAGGCGCTGGTTGAAGCGCGACAGCGACTCGAGCGCGCGCTGCTGGGCGGCGGCGTCGAGGTGGCCGTGCTCGTCGAGGCCCGCGGCCAGGCGGACGCGATCCTTCAGCTTGTCGAGCACGTGGACCTCGCCGTCGACGACGCGGGCCACGACCAGGTGGAAGGAGTTGGAGCCGAGATCGACGGCGGCGTAGGTGCTCTTCGGCATGGCCTCCTCGTGCGGGCGCAGAGGTAGCAGACGGGGCGGGCGGGGGCAAACCGGGCGGGGGGGGTGGTGTGCAACCCGAGGATGCGGGTAGATTCCTCGGTCGACAGTATCGGGGGATTCCGATCCCCCCGCACGCCGCCTGGGGAGTGCGGCCAGACACAGTGAGGGATGATGGTACGGAAACTCGGACTGATGGTGGCGCTCGGCGCCAGCCTCTTCATGGGCTGCGACGACGGCGGCGGTGGCGGTAGCGACACCGACGCCGGCGTCGGCGGCCTGCCGGGCGCCGGCGGCGGCGCCGGTGGCCAGGGCGGTGGCGCGGGCGGCACGCCCGGCGTCGGCGGCGACGGCGGCGGCATGGGCGGCACGCCTGGCGTCGGCGGCGAGCCTGGCCTGGTGGCGCCGGCGGCGGCATGGGTGGCATGGGCGGCGGCGCTGGCGGCGAAGGCGGCACGGGCGGCGGCGTCGGTGGCGCCGGCGGCGACGGCGGCATGGGCGGCGGTGTCGGCGGCGACGGCGGCATCGGCGGCTTCGGTGGTGCCGGCGGTGGCATGGGCGGCCTGGGCGGCGGCGGCGCCGGCGGTGGCATGGGCGGCGACGGCGGCGGCGGCGTCGGCGGCGTCGGTGGCGTCGGTGGCGTCGGTGGCGTCGGTGGCGACGGCGGCTCGGGCGGCATGCCCCCGGTCGACGACTGCAGCCGCGACATGCCCTGCGCCCTCGAGCTGGACACCCCGTTCGAGTACAGCAACGACCCCGAGGGCGACATCGACTGGTTCGCCTTCACGCTGGCCGAGCCGGCCAACGTCGTGATCGAGACCGTGTCGGCGGCCAACGCCGTCGAGTGCGAGGGCGACACCGTCCTGTCGCTGTTCTACGAGGGCAACGACAGCGACGACGACTACGACGCGCGCGACGACGACGACGGGCCCGAGGCCTGCTCGCAGATCGCGCCGGCCCGCGATTCGGGCGCCCGGCTGGTGCCGGCGGGCACGCACCTGGTGCGCGCCGAGGAGTTCTTCAACGATGGCCTGGCGGGTCCGAACCTGATCACCGTCCGCACGCTGCCCGGCATCGCCGTCGGCGAGCCCTGCGACGGCGACGACGAGCTCGACACCTGCGTCTACGACGCGTGGTGCGACTTCGGCCTCGACACCCCCGCCTGCGTGCAGAACGCCTGCGGTGACGAAGAGGTCGCCGGCGCCGAGCAGTGCGACGACGGCAACGACGACATCACCGACGGCTGCGACGCCTGCCAGATCGTCCCCATCCCCGAGGGCGCGGCCTGCGATCCCGACTCGGACGTCTTCGTCTGTGACGCCGGGCTGTTCTGCCACCCCGACGACGAGATCTGCGCGCCGGTGATGTGCGGCGACGGCTTCGTCGGCGGCGAGGAGATGTGCGACGACGGCAACCAGGATCCGAACGACGGCTGCGACGCTTGCGCCATCGTGGCGATCCCCGAGGGGTCGGCCTGTGACGAGGACTCGGACGTGTTCCTCTGCGAAGAGGGCACCTTCTGCCACCCGGACGACGCCGTGTGCGCGCCGATCGTCTGCGGCGACGGCCTGGTGGCCGGCACCGAGGAGTGCGACGACGAGAACGACGCCGCCAACGACGGTTGCGACGCCTGCCTGATCGTGCCCATCCCGGCCGATGGGCCCTGCACGCCGGGCGACGACCTGTTCACCTGCGCCGATGGCCTGTTCTGCAACCCCGACCTCGACATCTGCGTCGAGGCGGTCTGCGGCGACGGCTTCGTCAACCTCGACGACGAGGAGTGCGACGACGCCGACGACGACAACGGCGACGGCTGCACCGATCAGTGCCTGCTGGATCCGTTCAACGGCCCGAACGAGCCCGACAGCCGCGAGGTGCCGTGGGAGCTCGACCTGGCCGGCGGCGCGGATCGCGTGATCTTCGCCATCGAGGAAGCGGGCGACGCCGACTGGTTCACCTTCACCCTCGACGCGCCGGCCACCGTCGGCATCGTGGGCGTGAACCTGGGCCTGAACGGGTGCACCAACGATCCCGAGTTCTTCGTCTACCGGGCCGGCGAGGAAGACGACTTCGCCAGCGACGACGACGACGGCCCGGGGGTGTGCCCGCAGCTCGAGCTCGAGCTCGAGGCCGGTGTCTACGAGATCAAGGCCGAGCACTTCAGCAACAGCGGCACGGTCGGCCCCAACTGGCTGATGGTGCGCATCCTGGGCGAGGCGCCGATGATCGGCGAGGCCTGCCAGGGCTTCGATCCCTTCCGCCCCTGCCCCCAGGGCACCTACTGCTCGGAGGGTGAGAACCCGGTCTGCACCGAGCACGTCTGCGGCGACGAGCGCATCGGCGCCGACGAGACCTGCGACGACGGCAACGAGGATCCGAACGACGGCTGCGACGCCTGCCAGATCGTCGACATCCCCGACGGCTCGCCCTGCGATCCCGAGGACGACGTCTTCACCTGCGGCGGCGCCAGCTACTGCCCCGAGGGCGTCGACGATCCCGTCTGCACCGCCCACATGTGCGGCGACGGCATCGTCGGGCCGAGCGAGAACTGCGACGACGGCAACGACGACGAGACGGACGGCTGCAGCAGCGACTGCGCCATCATCGACATCCCCGACGGGTCGGCCTGCACCGTGGGCGACGACGTCTACACCTGCAGCGACGCCAGCTACTGCGACGCCGAGCCGGACGCCGAGCAGGGCGTCTGCACGGCCCACGAGTGCGGCGACGGGCGGATCGGTCCGGACGAGGACTGCGATCTCGGCGACGCCAACGGCGGCCCGCTGTGCACCGCGGAGTGCACCCTTGCGTCCGACTGCGGCAACGGCGATCTCGACGGCGCCGAGGAGTGCGACGACGGCAACCTGATCGACGGCGACGGCTGCGGCGCCTGCATCCTCGAGAACGACGTCACCGACGGCGGCGAGTTCCGCGCCGTGGTGCCCTTCGGCCGCCGCGCCGAGTACCGCGTGGCCCCGCAGGACGTGGCGCGCTACACCTTCCGCACCACGGGCTGCGGCTTCCCCAACCTGGGCGACAGCACGCTGCACCTGCACCGCGTGACCGAGGACGGCCGCGAGCAGCTGGCCTACAACGACGACTTCGGCGGGCTGTGCTCGCAGATCGAGATCATCCTCGAGCCGGGCGTCTACGTGCTGCAGGTGGGTGATCTGGGCGACAACGCCGCGGGCGAGGTCGACCTGGTGGTCACCGTCACCGGCGCGGTCGGCGAGGGTGAGGCCTGCGATCCCAGCGGCGTCGAGAGCTTCTGCGCGCTGGGCCTGGTGTGCGTGGGTGACGACGGCGCCGAGACCTGCCAGCTGCCCGCCTGCGGCGACGGCATCTGGAGCGCCGGCGAGCAGTGCGAAGACGGCAACCTCGACAACGACGACGGGTGCTCGTCCGAGTGCATCGTCGAGAACGACCTGAACCTCGACGATCCCACCCAGGGCGGCTTCGCCGAGGGCGGGCGCGACTGGTACTTCCTGCCCCTGCAGGAGGCCGGCCGCATCGCGATCGAGACGACCACCGGCGACGGCGTCTGCGACACCATCGACACCGTGCTCGACCTGTGGGCGCTCACGCCGGACGGCCCGGAGCGCGTCGCCGGCAACGACGACGGCGGCATCGACCGCTGCAGCCTGATCGAGCGCTTCCTCGAGGCGGGCGAGTACGTCGTGGTGGTCAGCGAGGCCGGCAACAACGCGGCCATCCAGGCCTACACGATCACCGCCGGCTTCGCGCGCCAGGCGGCCGAGGGTGAGGGCTGCGATCCCGCGGGCGAGCTTTCGTTCTGCGCGCCCGATCTCTACTGCGTCGGCGAAGAGGGCGCCGAGACCTGCCAGCCCGCGGCCTGCGGTGACGGCATCGTCAACCAGGACGACGAGGAGTGCGACGACGGCAACGACGTCGACGACGACCTCTGCGGCAACGACTGCCTCATCAACGAGGGCTGCGGCAACTCGCAGGTCGATCCCGGCGAGGAGTGCGACGACACCAACGGCGTCAACTGCGACGACGCCTGCCTGGTGGACGTGGACGTCACCGCCGGCGGTGACTTCGCGACCAACGTGCCCGAGGGCTCGGCGGCGTACTTCCGCATCGAGACCGAGGTGCTGGCCCGGTACTCGCTGCAGACCAACGACGGGATGGGCGAGGGCGCCTGCCCCGGCGGCGACACGACGCTGACGCTGTTCCAGGTGACCCCCGAGGGCGTCGAGCAGATCGCGTTCAACGACGACGAGCCGGACGCCCCGGGCTTCTGCTCGCTGATCAACGCCGAGCTCGAGCCGGGCGCCTACGTGGTGCGCCTGGGCGATCTGGGCAACAACGACGCGATCGAGGCGATCAACCTCACCGTGACGGTCGAGCAGTCGGTCGGCATCGGCGCCGCCTGCGATCCCGCCGGCGAGGAGGCCTTCTGCGACGTCGGCCTCGTCTGCCCCGAGGGCGACGCCCCGGTCTGCGCCGAGCCCGTCTGCGGCGACGGCATCATCAGCAACGACGAGGAGTGCGACGACGGCAACGACGTCGACGGCGACGGCTGCAACAGCTGCGCGATCGTCGCCATCGCCATCGGCGACGCCTGCGACCCCGACTCGGACGTGTTCCTCTGCGATCCCGCGGCCTACTGCGGCGAAGGGGACGTCTGCGTCGCGCACGTCTGCGGTGACGGCGTCATCGGCAACGGCGAGCTGTGCGACGGCGAGCCGGGCTGCTCGGACCAGTGCACGATCGAGAACGACATCACGGCGGGCGGCACCTTCGCGGCCGACATCCCGCTCGGCGAGCCGGTGCTGGCCACGTTCACGGTCGACGCGATCACCAACGTGACCCTCTACACCAACGAGGAGGGCGGGACCTGCCCGGGTGACACCATCCTCACGCTGTTCCAGATCACGCCGGACGGTCGCCGGCAGATCGCGCGCAACGACGACTTCTTCGGCGATCTGACCGACAGCCCCTGCTCGGCCATCCAGCTGGTGGTGGTGCCGGGCACCTACGTGGTCCAGGTGACGGAGTTCGGCAACGACGCCGCGCTGCCCGGCGTGCTGCTGCAGGCCGAGATCACGCCGGTGCCGCTGCTGACGCCCGAGGCGCCGATCGTGACCGACATCGGCGAGGACATCCCCGTCTTCGCCGTGCTCGACATCGGCGCGGCGGCCCAGGTGACCGTGACGGCCGACGACGACGAGGGCGCCTGCCCGGAGGCCATCGACATCGGCATCTTCAGCTCCGACATCGACGGCTTCAACGAGGTCGACACGGCCTTCGGTGACCCCGACAGCTGCACCTCGCTGACCGTGCTGCTGGAGGCGGGGCTGTACCTGGTGCGGGTGGACGGGCCCTTCTTCGGCCCGGCCCTCGACGCGGTCACGCTGAGCGCCCTCTTCGAGGCGCCCCCGGTCGAGCCCTGATCGATCGGTGACCCGCGGCGGGCGTCGACCGGCGCCCGCCGCCCCCTTCCTGCCTTCACTCACCGCACCGGCCCCGCGACCGCTCACGGTTGACGGGGGCCCGTCCATCCGTCAGTAAGAGGCGTAACTCAGAATGGGGTGACGCCGTGGCGTTGGGCAGCGAGGTCGAGGAGCGCGTCGTCGCGTCGATGAAGCAGCTGGGCTTCACGGCCACCGACGCCAAGACCTACATCGCGCTCCTGCGGGGGCATCCGGCCACCGGGTACGAGCTGGCGGCGCGGTCGTCGGTGCCGCGCTCGGCCATCTACGGCGTGCTGCGGCGGCTGCAGAGCCTGGGGCTGGTGAACGCGATCGAGGACAAGCCGGCGCGCTACGTGCCGCTGCCGCCCGAGCGGCTGCACGGGCTGCTCGAGTCGCGCTTCACCCGCAACCTCGAGACCTTCAAGACGGCGCTCGATCAGGTGGTGGGGCCGACGGCCGAGGTCGCCACCTGGACGGTGGTGGGCTACAAGGCGCTGCTCGAGCAGGTGGAGCGCCTCGTGGGCAACGCGCGCGAGCGGGTGTGCCTGTCGCTGTGGCGGCGCGAGGCCGAGCAGCTGGCGCGGGCCTTCGGCGAGGCCGTCGAGCGGGGCGTGGACGTGGTGCTGTTCTCGTTCAACCCGCTGCCCGAGCTGCCCGGCACCATCTTCAGCTATGGCATCGACGCCGCCCGGCTGGAGGCGTGGTGGGATCACAAGCTGATCCTGGTCGCCGACGACAGCGTGGTGCTGGTGGGCGACGCCCGGCCGACCGAAGAGAACCGCGCGGTGGTCAGCGAGGAGCCGGCGCTGGTCGAGATGGCCGTGGCCAACCTGGTGCTGGATCTGACCCTGTTCGCGCAGCGCACGGGCGTCGACACCGCCGAGGCCATCACGCACCTGACCCGCCACCTGGCGCCGGTGGACGACCTGATCGCCGAGGCGGTGGCCTCGCGGGACGGCGGTTGACGCGACCGACCGGGCGGGCGCATCATCCGATCATCCAAATCAACGGATAAAGAGGCCGCCATGGACATCGCCGACCACCTCGCCCGCCGCATCCTGGTGCTGGACGGGGCCATGGGCACCATGGTGCAGCGCCTCGGCCTGGAGGAAGACGACTTCCGCGGGCAGCGCCTGGCCGACCACCCGAGCAGCCTGAAGGGCAACAACGACCTGCTGGTGCTGACCCGGCCGGACGCCATCCTCGGCGTGCACCGGGACTACCTCGAGGCCGGCGCCGACATCATCGAGACCAGCACCTTCAACGCGAACCGCTACTCGCAGGCCGACTACGGCCTCGAGCACCTGGCCTACGCCATGAACGTCGCGGGCGCGCGGCTGGCCAAGGAGGCGGCGGCCGCGTACTCCACGCCGGCCCGGCCGCGCTGGGTGGCCGGCGTGCTGGGGCCGCTGAACAAGACCGCGAGCATCTCACCGAAGGTCGAGGATCCCGGCTACCGCGACGTCGCCTTCGCCGAGCTGGTCGAGGCCTACGACGAGGCCCTCCGCGGCCTGATCGACGGCGGCGCGGATCTGCTGCTGGTCGAGACCATCTTCGACACGCTGAACGCCAAGGCCGCGCTGTTCGCCATCGACCGGCACGCCGAGCGCACCGGCGTCCGCCTGCCGATCATGATCTCGGTCACCATCACCGATCGCAGCGGCCGCACCCTGTCGGGGCAGACCACCGAGGCCTTCTGGCACTCGGTGCGCCACGCGAAGCCGCTGAGCGTGGGCATCAACTGCGCGCTCGGCGCCGATCAGATGCGGCCCTTCGTCGAGGTGCTGTCGCAGGTGGCCGACTGCTTCGTCAGCGCCCACCCCAACGCCGGCCTGCCCAACGCCTTCGGTGAGTACGACGAGACGCCGGCGACCATGGCGGCGCACATCGTCGACTTCGCCGAGAGCGGCTTCTTGAACATCGTCGGCGGCTGCTGCGGCACGACGCCCGAGCACATCCGCGCCATCGCGCAGGCGATGGAGGGCCGGCGGCCGCGCGACGTCCCGACGCCGCCCGTGCGCACCCGCCTGAGCGGCCTCGAGCCCCTGGTCATCGGCCCCGACAGCCTGTTCGTCAACGTGGGCGAGCGCACCAACGTCACCGGCTCGGCGCGCTTCCGGCGGCTGATCAAGGGGGGCGACTTCGACACCGCGCTCGACGTGGCGCGGCAGCAGGTCGAGAGCGGCGCGCAGGTCATCGACGTCAACATGGACGAGGGCTTGCTCGACAGCGAGCAGGCCATGGTGCGCTTCCTGAACCTGGTGGCCAGCGAGCCCGACATCAGCCGCGTGCCGGTGATGATCGACAGCTCGAAGTGGTCGGTCATCGAGGCCGGCCTGCGCTGCGTGCAGGGCAAGGCGATCGTCAACTCGATCAGCATGAAGGAGGGCGAGGACGCCTTCCTCGAGCAGGCGCGGCTGTGCAAGCGCTACGGCGCGGCGATGGTGGTGATGGCGTTCGACGAGCAAGGGCAGGCCGACACGCTCGAGCGGCGCGTCGACATCTGCACCCGCGCGTACCGGCTGCTGACCGAGAAGGTCGGCGTCGATCCGGCCGACATCATCTTCGACCCCAACATCTTCGCGGTGGCCACTGGCATCGACGCCCACGCGCGCTACGCCATCGACTTCATCGAGGCGACGAAGGCGATCAAGGCGACGCTGCCGCACGCGCTGGTCAGCGGCGGGGTGAGCAACCTCAGCTTCTCGTTCCGCGGCAACGACGCCGTGCGCGAGGCGATGCACTCGGCCTTCCTGTACCACGCCATCCGCGCGGGCATGGACATGGGCATCGTCAACGCCGGGCAGCTCGCGGTGTACAGCGACGTGCCGGCGCCCCTGCTCGAGCGCATCGAGGACGTGCTGTTCGACCGGCGGCCGGACGCGACCGACCGGCTGATCGAGATCGCCGCGCAGACCACCGGCGGCGGCAAGGCGCGCGTGGAGGATCTCGCCTGGCGCGATCAGCCCGTGCGCGAGCGCCTGGTGCACGCGCTGGTGCACGGCATCGACAAGTTCGTCGAGGCCGACACCGAGGAGGCGCGGCAGCAGTTCGCGAAGCCGCTCGAGGTCATCGAGGGGCCGCTGATGGACGGGATGAACGTCGTCGGCGACCTGTTCGGCGCCGGCAAGATGTTCCTGCCGCAGGTGGTGAAGTCGGCGCGCGTGATGAAGAAGGCGGTGGCCTGGCTCGAGCCCTACCTCGAGGCCGAGCGCCAGGCCGGCGACCGCGCGCACGGGCGCATCCTGATGGCGACCGTGAAGGGCGACGTGCACGACATCGGCAAGAACATCGTGGGCGTCGTGCTGCAGTGCAACAACTACGAGGTGATCGACCTCGGGGTGATGGTGCCGGCGCAGCGCATCCTCGAGGAGGCGAAGGCGCACGACGTCGATCTCATCGGGCTGAGCGGGCTGATCACGCCGTCGCTCGACGAGATGGCGCACGTGGCGCGCGAGATGGATCGGCTGGGCTTCGAGGTGCCGCTGCTCATCGGCGGGGCGACGACCTCGAAGAAGCACACCGCGGTGAAGATCGCGCCGCAGTACCCCGGGCCGGTCGTGCACGTGCAGGACGCCAGCCGCGCGGTGGGCGTGGCGCAGGCCCTGCTGAGCGAGGGCCAGCGCGACGACTACGTGGCGGCGGTGCGGGCCGAGCAGAAGGCGGCGCGCGAGGCGCACGCGGGGCGGGGCGGCGGACGGCAGGTCGATCTGGCGACGGCGCGCGCCAACGCCGCCGACCTGGACTTCGCGAACCTGCCCGCGCCCACGTTCACCGGCGTGCGCGCCTTCGACGACTACCCGCTGGCGGCGCTGCGCCAGACCATCGACTGGACGCCCTACTTCCGCGCGTGGGAGCTGGCCGGGCGCTACCCGGCCATCCTCGAGGACGCCGTCGTGGGTGAGCAGGCGCGCAGCGTGCTGGCCGACGCCGAGGCGCTGCTCGACGAGCTCGAGGCCAGCGGGCGGCTCACCGCGCGCGGCGTGGTGGGCTTCTGGCCGGCCAACCGGCAGGGCGCCGACGACGTGGTGCTGTGGGCCGACGACGCGCGGACGCGCCCGCTGGCGACGCTGCACTTCCTGCGGCAGCAGATGGCGCGGCCCAAGGGCGAGCCCAACCGCTGCCTGGCCGACTACGTGGCGCCGAAGGGCGCGCCGGACTTCATCGGCGCCTTCGCGGTCAGCGCGGGCGCGGGCGTCGAGGCGTTGGTGGCCGAGGCGGACGCGGCCCACGACACCTACCGCTCGATCCTGATCAAGGCCGTCGCGGATCGGCTGGCCGAGGCCTTCGCCGAGCACCTGCACGCGCAGGTGCGCACGACGCTGTGGGGCTACGCGCCCGACGAGGCCCTGAGCAACGCGCAGCTGATCGCCGAGGACTACCGCGGCATCCGGCCGGCGCCGGGCTACCCGGCCTGCCCCGATCACACCGAGAAGGGGACGCTGTTCCGCCTGCTGGACGCCGAAGCGAAGGCGGGCGTGCGCCTGACCGAGAGCTACGCGATGTGGCCCGCGGCCGCGGTCAGCGGGCTGTACTTCGCGCACCCGGACGCGCGCTACTTCGGCGTCGGGCGCGTCGCCGAGGATCAGGTGGCCGACTACGCCGAGCGCAAGGGCATGGCGAAGCGCGAGGTCGAGCGCTGGTTGGGGTCGAACCTGGCCTACGATCCGAGCTGAGCTGCCTTCCCTCGGCGGCTGCGCGTGGGCCACGCGACGGCTGCCGGGTGCCTCTCGCGCGCCGGCCGCTGGCGCTGCGCGGCGCACGGCGGTTGACCGCAATCCGTAGGATCACGGACATTCAAGGGCCACCACGCCCCAGGGGAGGTTCCATGCGCGCGTTGGGTGTCCTGTTGTGTGCTCTGCTGGCGGCGCCCGCCGCGGCGCAGGTGACCAACTTCAGCCGGGACGTCGCCACGTCCATCGACCTGGGCCTGACCTGGCTGGAGGGGCGGGGGGTGTTCGCGAACCCCAGCGCCGCCGGCGACGGGGCGGGCCTGGCGGCGCTGGCGCTGCTCGAGAAGCGCGAGAGCGCCGATCAGGACGCCGAGCCGCAGGGCTACGCCAACGCCAGCCCGGCCGACCAGCAGCGCATCGCCGCGATCATGGACTACATCATCGCGCGGGCGCCGGCGCAGACCTTCTACGCCTACCGCGACGGCGCCGACATGATGGCCCTGTCGCTGTACCTGCGCACCGGCGGGCCGAACCAGGCCGGCGCGCTGGCCGCGCTGAACGCCTGCTTCGACCGGGTGTCGCAGAACCAGGGCGGGCATGGGTACTGGGACTATCGCAGCGGCGGGCGGCAGGACTCGTCGACCACCCAGCTGGTGATGGCGGGCCTGGCGGCGGCGCGCGCGATCTACGCGGCCCCGGGCGGCGGGGACGCGAACCGGCTGGCGCGGCTGAACCAGATGACCGCGCTGACCGCGCAGGCCTACGCGAACAACGGCAGCGGCGACGGCCTGCACCCCAACGAGAAGGGGCACGGCTACACGGCCGGCGCGGCCAACAGCTATCAGCAGACGGCGTCGGGCCTGTGGAGCCAGATCATCGGCGGCGGTGACATCAACAACGCCAACATCCAGGCTTACCTGCGGTGGCTGTACAACCGCTACAGCTACACGTCGACCAGCGGCGCGAACGGCAGCTGGACCCAGAGCTACTTCTACTACCTGTGGTCGTCGGCCAAGGCCTACACCTTCCTCGAGGACGCCGGTCTGGCGCCCAACGCGGGCAACCTGAGCACCGAGGATCTGGGCACGCTGCCCGCGCCGCAGGCGCCCGCCTTCAACGGGCGCCAGACCCACGTGGATCCCAACAGCGCGCCGCGGGTGCGGCACGGCAACGAGGGGCCGGGGTACTACGCCGACGTCAGCGAGCCCGCGCGGTGGTACTTCGACTACGCCTATACGCTGATGACTCAGCAGGACGGCAACGGGCAGTTCCAGCCGCCCGGCGGGCACAGCACCTGGAACCAGTACTCGGCGCAGTCCTATGCGCTGCTGGTGCTCGAGCGGTCGGTGGGCGGCGGCTGCCCCGACGCCGACGAGGACGGCCTGTGCGACGGCGACGACAACTGCCCGCAGCTGGCCAACCCGGATCAGGCCGATCGCGATCAGGACGGCCTGGGCGACGCGTGCGATCCCTGCCCCGACTCGCCGGATCCCGAGAACCGCGACAGCGACGGGGACGGGCGCGGCGACGCCTGCGACAACTGCCCGGCGGCGGTGAACGCCGACCAGGCCGACGGCGACGGCGACGGCGTGGGCAACGCCTGCGACAACTGCGCGCTGGACGACAACCCCGATCAGGGTGATCAGGACGGCGACGGCATCGGCGACGCCTGCGACACCTGCAACGGGCAGCCGCTGCCCGAGGCCTGCGACGCGGTCGACAACGACTGCGACGGCCGGGTGGACGAGGACGTGCCGCAGGGCGGCGCGTGCATGGCGGACGTGCCGGGCGCCTGCGGGCAGGGCGTCGAGGTGTGCGACGGCGGGCGCTACGTCTGCATGCCGTCGGCGGTGGCCACCGACGAGATCTGCGACGGGCTGGACAACGACTGCGACGGCACCATCGACGAGGACGCCGCCGGGCTGGGTGAGCGCTGCGCCACCGGCGAGCCGGGCATCTGCGCGGCGGGCCGGTCGCTGTGCCTCGACGGGCGCCTGGCCTGCAACGCCGACGAGGAGCCGGTGGCCGAGGTGTGCGACGGGCTGGACAACGACTGCGACGGCACCATCGACGAGGGCGTGCGCAACGCGTGCGGCCTGTGCGGCACGCTGCCGTCCGACGGCTGCGACGGCGAGGACGACGACTGCGACGGCACCATCGACGAGGATCCCATGTGTCCGGACGCGCAGGTGTGCCTGTACGGGCGGTGCAACGATCCCTGCGCCAACAACGAGTGCGCCCGCAACCGCGTGTGCGTGCAGGGCGTGTGCATCGATCCCTGCGACGTGACCGAGTGCGCCGAAGGCACCGTGTGCGACAACGGCATCTGCATCGACCGCTGCGCCGACGTCAGCTGCCCCGACGGGCAGGTGTGCGTCGACGGCGGGTGCAAGGACGACCACTGCGCGCAGACCGGGTGCCGCGCGGGCGAGCGCTGCGGCGACGACGGCGTGTGCGAGCCCGATCCCTGCGCCAGCCTGTTCTGCAACGAGGGTGAGTTCTGCCGCGACGGGGTGTGCGTCGGCAGCTGCGCGCCGATCAGCTGCCCGCTGGACGAGGTGTGCCGCGACGGCCGCTGCAGCGCGTCGCCCTGCGCGCAGATCAGCTGCCCCGACGGGCAGGCGTGCAGCGACGGGCAGTGCGTGGCCGATCCCTGCGACGGCGTCACCTGCGACGACGGGCAGGCCTGCCTCGACGGGTTCTGCGACCGCGATCCGTGCGCGGGCGTCGAGTGCGCGCGCGGCGAGGCGTGCGTGGTGGACGAGGACGGGCTGGCGCAGTGCGTCGCCGACTGGGTGGATCCCGGCATGGGCGGCGAGCCCGGCATGGGCGGCGCGCCGGGCATGGGCGGCGCGCCCGGCGCCGGCGGCGAGCCCGGCTTCGGCGGCACGCCGGGCTTCGACGGCGGCATCAGCGGCTTCGGCGGCATGGGCGGCGAGGCCCCGCCGGTGGGGGCGGACGAGACGGGCGGCGGCAGCGACACGTCCTGCGCCTGCGACGCCAACGAGTCGGGTCACCCGGCGCCGGTGGCGATGCTGCTGCTGCTGCTGGCCCCGGCGCTGCGCCGCCGCCGGCGCTGACCCACCCCCGCGGGGCGGCCGGCACCCACGGCCGCGCCGCCCTCAAGTCCGGCCGGCCGGCAGACGTATTGCCGGAGCATGGCCGACACGCAGCGCATCACCTACCGCCTGTCCTTCGCCGACGGCGCTCGTCACGAGATGGCCGTCGAGCTCGACGCCCGCACCCTGGCCCTGCGCAACCGCCCGCCGGTCGAGCCGCCCGAGTGGACCGAGCTGGGCTGCGAGCAGTGCAGCAACTGCCCGCTGAAGGAGGACCAGCACCCGTATTGCCCGCTGGCCCTGTCGTTGGTCGACCTGGTCAAGCTGTGCAAGGACGTCGCGAGCTACGAGGAGATGGAGGTCGAGGTCGAGACGCCCGAGCGCACGACGCGGGCGTCGACCACGGTGCAGCGGGGCGTCGCGTCGTTGATGGGGCTGGTGATCGCGACCTCGGGCTGCCCGCACACGACGTTCTTCCGCCCGATGGCGCGCTTCCACCTGCCGCTGGCCAGTGAGGAGGAGACGATCTACCGGGCCACCAGCACCTACCTGCTGGCCCAGTACTTCCGCCGCCGCCGCGGCGCCATCTTCGACTTCGACCTGCAGGGGCTGGTCGACGCCTACCAGCGCATCCACGTGGTCAACACGCACGTGGCGAAGCGGCTGTGGCAGGCGGTGACCAAGGACTCGAGCCTCAACGCCTTGATCTTGTTGGATCTCTTCTCGAAGGCGATGCCCGACACGATCGAGGACAGCCTCGAGGAGATCCGCTACCTGTTCGAGCCCTTCCTCGAGTCGCAGACCACGCTGCCGGGCTGAGCCCGGGCCCGCGCGCCTCAGCGCTCCTCGACCACCACGAACAGGTACTCGCCGGGCAGCTCGCCGTTGGCGGCGCTGACGAAGGTGTCGAGCACGAAGTACCAGGTGCCGGCCTCGAGGCTGGCGATGATGCCGGTGTGCGCGCGGTCGAGGCAGGTGGCGGCGTCGGTGGGATCGCCCATCAGGTGCACGTCGATGTCGACGGTGCCGCGGTCCATCACGTAGGCGCGGATGGTCGTGGGGCGCGCGAGATCCAGGCGGTAGACGTACTCGGGGCCGGACTCGTCCTGGTCGGCCTCGCAGCCGGGGTAGGCGTCCAGGTTGCGGAAGGGCGACGCGGTGGTGTCGCGCAGATCCGTGAAGGGCAGGGCGGTGATGCGGATGGGATCGTCGGGGCCGCCGGCGTAGTCGCGGGGCGGCTGAGGCGGATCGGGCGCCTCGCCGCCGAGGATGACCGTCTCGACCAGCAGGTGCAGCGCGGTGATCGACAGCAGGTTGCGCCAGTTGTAGCCGTGCTGCAGGCCGTCGTCGGTGAAGACGCAGGGGCGCACGCCGGCCTCGGTCGTGTAGGCGCTCGAGTGCAGGCGGTCGGGGCCCAGGCCGTGGTCGGGCAGGGGCAGCAGGGCCTGGTGCAGGTCGACGAAGGGCACCTGGCGCGCCTGCGCGACGCCGCGGACGACGGCGTTGTAGGCGGGCACCAGCAGATCGGCCTCGGCGTCGTCGTCGCGCGGCATGATCGAGCTGAGGATGGGGATGGTGCCGAAGGCGATCAGCTGGTCGGTCAGCGTCAGCAGCGCGTCGGCGTAGCGGTCGATGTTGCGGTTCTGGATGTCGTTGGTGCCGTACATCACCAGGGCGAAGCGCGGGTTGATCGCGCCGAGCTCGATCTCGAGGGCCGAGGGATCGCCGTCGATGACGTTCCGCGCGCTCCAGCCGACGACGGCGGCCTCGCTGTCGCGGGTGTAGGGATCGGCGCCGCCGGCGTCGCCGCCCAGGAAGTGGTCGATGGTGGTCTGCAGCGCGTCGTCGCCGGCGAGATCGACGTGCTCGCCCGCGAAACAGCGCATGAAGCTGGTGCTGACCGTCGACGACGCGCCCACCTTGGCGAAGACGTCGTCGGCGCGCTGGGCGCGGTCGCGGATGGCCTCGAGGTTGGCCACGACGTGCGGGGTGATCGGCGACACCAGGCGGTTGGCCGGGTAGAACGCCGGGCCCTCGGGCGGCGGGGCGGCGTCGGGCTCGGGGGGCGCGGCGTCGGGCTCGACGGGCGCGGCGTCGGGCTCGACGGGCGCGGCGTCGGGCTCGACGGGCGCTGCGTCGGGCTCGACCGGTGCGGCGTCCAGCGCGGGCGCGGCGTCGGGCCCGGCGTCGACGGCCGGCGCGGCGTCGATCGGCGGCGCGGCGTCGGACCGGGGCGCGGCGTCGATGCGCGCGTTGGGCCGCATGTCCGGCAGGTCGATGCCGGCGTCGCTGGTGGGCGGCAGGCTGGTGTCGCGCCGCGGCAGCGCGTCGGTGGGCGCGTCACCGCCGTCGTCGTCGTCGCAGGCGACCAGGGGCAGCGCGAGCGCGCAGGGCAAGAGAAGGGAGAGCAGGCTTCGCATGGCGCCTCCGGGGTTCGGCGGCGCGCATGCTACCAGAAGGGCGGGGGTCAGCGGTTCTTGGCCTCGAGGGTGCCCGCGCCGATGACCAAGTCGGCCAGCACGTGCAGCGCCTCCTTGGCCTGCGGCGACAGCTTCTCCTTGTCCTTGTGATCCTCGTCGTCCTCGTCCTTGTCCTTGTCGCTCAAGAGCTCGGCCACCTTGACCTCGCCGTCGTTCTTGCGCGCCTTCTCCAGCCGCTCGCGCACCTTGGCGAACTCGGGGTTCTTGGCCAGGCGCACGGCCGAGCGCGCGGCGAGGGCCTTGATGGCGTCCGGCATCACCGCCTTCCAGCCGCCGTTGGCCGCCTTGCTGGCGAAGCGCGGGATGGTGCGGGTGGCCAGCGCGCCGGCCTGGTGGCGCTCGCCGAAGGTGTCGAGGTCGATGCCCGAGGGCACGACGATGTCGGCGTCCACGCCGGCCGACTGCGTCGACGCGCCGCTGGGCCGGAAGAACATGGCGGTCGTCACCTTCAGCGCGCCGAAGCCCACCGGCAGGTTGACCACGTTCTGCACCGTGCCCTTGCCGAAGGTGCGCTCGTCGCCCACCACGACGCCGCGGCGGTAGTCCTTGATGGCGCCGGCCAGGATCTCCGAGGCCGAGGCGCTGAGGGCCGACGTCAGCACCACCAGCGGGCCGCTCCACTCGACGCCCTCGTCGTCGTCGGTCAGCTCCTGCGAGGGGGTGTCGGGCCCGTCGATGGCCACCATCGGGCCCGTGCGCAGGAACATGCCCGAGATGTCGACCGCGGCGGTCAAGAGGCCGCCCGAGTTGCGCGACAGGTCGAGCACCAGGCCCTCGACGCCCTGCTTCTTGGCGTCGCGCAGCAGCTTGCGCACGTCGTCGGTGCAGCGCCGCGCGTCCGGCCCGCGCCCGCCGTAGAACGAGGGCAGGTCGAGCACGCCCAGCTTCACCTTGCGGCCGTCCGCCTCGACCTCTTCGATGCGCAGCTTGGCGGCCTGCTCGGACAGATCGATCTTGTCGCGCGTGATCATGATGTTCAGCGTGCGCGGCTTCGGCGTCTTGCGCAGCACGGTCAGCTTGACCTCGGTGCCCTTCTTGCCGCGGATCAGCCGCACCACGTCGCGCAGCGCCATGTCGATCACGTCGGTGGGCTCGCCCGCCTCGCCCTGGCTGACCGCGATGATGCGGTCCTTCTCGCGCAGCGTGCCCTCGCGATCGGCCGCCCCGCCCGGCACGACCTCCTGCACCACGGTGTAGCCGTCGTCGCTGCTGAGCACCGCCCCGATGCCCTCGAGCGACAGGTTCATGCTGATGCGGAAGTCCTCGAGCGCCTCGGCCGAGAAGTAGCTGGTGTGGGGGTCGAGGCCGTTGGCGAAGGCGTCGAGGAAGTTGGAGTAGATGTCCGCCGGCGACTGCTCGGCGATGCGCCGGGTGATCAGCTCGTAGCGGTGCACCAGCCGCTTCTTCGCCTCGGCCAGCTCGGTGCCCGCGGTCACGTAGTTGGCCAGCTGGAAGTGCATCAGCTTGCGGCGCAGCTCGTCGCGCTCGGCGGCTGTCTCGGGGTGCTTCCGATCGTCGGGGTCGACCTTCAGGCTGACCGTCTCGTCGATGGTCAGCTTGGCGTCGGCCAGCGCCTTGCGGAACCACGCCTCGGTCTCCTTCTGCCGCTCGAGCTGCATGCCCTTGAGGCTGTCGAGGGCCGAGCAGTCGCCCGCCTTCACCTCGGACATGAACCGCCGCAGGCGCGTGCGCACCTCGCGGATCTCGCTGGCGAGGAAGAGGGTCTTCGACGGATCGAGCCGCTCGACGTAGCGGTCGATCGCGCGGTCGATCAGCGCGTCGTCGGTCTTGCGCTGGCCGACGTGCAGCTCGACGTAGCGCTCCATCAACGACGGCAGCGTGGGGCAGGACAGGGTGTTGTCGGCGCGGGCCTCGAAGACGGCCAGCGGGACGAGCAGCAGGGCGAGCAGCGCACGGTTCATGGGGACCTCGGGGTGACAGCGGGGCGTCGCACTTCGTTGATACCACAAGCCGGGGCCCGGGTTCGCGGACGCACACGAGCCTGAACAAGGTGGCCGCCGTCTCGTCTTCCCGCCGCCCCACTTGTCAACCACCGGTGCTGGGCCCATGCTAGCGGCCCTGATGCCCCCAGCGCCCGAGTCACCCCGGGAGAACCCGATGACCCGAACCTGCAGCTCCGTCCTCCTCGCCCTGTGCCTGGCGATGCCGGCCGTCGCCGCGGCCGCGCCCGGCGGCGATCCCGTCGCCGCGCCGGCCGCCGACGCCTGCGCCGTGCGCAAGCCGCGCCGCAAGCCGAAGGCCAAGCCCAAGAGCAAGCCGCGCGCGCGCCGGCCCTCGAAGCGCGCGGCGCCCACGCAGCAGACCTTGATCAACCGGGGCACCGTCGGCGTGCGGCTGGGCGCCACGTTCGCCTGGGCCAGCGACGACCACCGCAGCGAAGCGACGGAGGCCGACTACGAGACCGAGCTGGGCGGCGTGGCGGGCGTCGTCTACGACAAGGCGCTCAATCAGTTCCTGCACTACCGCGTCGGCGCGCAGTACCACGGGCGCGGCTTCGCCACCGAGGCCGGCGGCAAGACGACGACCGCCACCCTGCGCTACATCGAGGTGCCCCTCGAGGTGGGCGTGCACTTCCAGGCCTCGCGCACCGTGACCCCGTACATCAACATCGGCGCCTACCTCGGCGCCCTGATCGACAAAGAGGTGCGGGTCGGCGGCGACAAGAAGAAGGAGCTCGAGGATCGGTTCTCGACCTTCGACTACGGCATGAACGTCAGCGTCGGCGCCTGGTTCCCGATGACCCGTACGCTGGCGAGCGCGGTCGCGCTGACCTACAGCCACGGCTTCGCCGACATCGTCGATCACGACGCGGACGGGGTGAACGTCCACGACGAGGACCAGACCTTCAACCGCGCCTTCTACATCGTGGGCCAGGTGCACTTCTGAGATGAGCCCCACTGTCTCGACGGGCGGCCGCCGCCGGGCCCGCCAGCTGGGCCTGCGCGTCGGGCGCTTCGCGCCGGGCCCCCACAACGCCATCACCGACGTCGTCGGCGTGCGCGTGGGCCACACCACCCTCATCGAGGGCAAGGCCCTGCGCGCGCGGCGCAAGGGGGGCGGCCCGGTCCGCACCGGCGTCACCGCCATCATCCCGGGCGTCGAGGATCCGTTCCACGAGCGCGTGATGGGCGGCCACTTCGTGCTCAACGGCGCCGGCGAGGTGTCCGGCCTGACGCAGGTGGCCGAGTGGGGCCTGATCGAGACCCCCATCCTGCTGACCAACACGCTGTCGGTGGGCACCGCCAGCAACGCGTGCGTGCGCTGGATGGTCGATCGCTATCCGGGCATCGGCGACGAGCACGACGTGGTCATCCCGCTGGTGGGCGAGTGCGACGACTCGTGGCTGAACGACATCGCGGGCCACCACGTGAAGGCCGAGCACGTCGTGGCGGCCATCGAGGGGGCGCGCACCGGTCAGGTGGCCGAGGGCAACGTGGGCGGCGGCACCGGCATGGTCACCTGCGACCTCAGCGGCGGCATCGGCACCAGCTCGCGGCGCCTGCCCAAGGCGGACGGTGGCTACACCCTGGGCGTCCTGGTGATGAGCAACTTCGGTCATCTGGCCGACCTGCGCATGGACGGCATCCCGGTCGGCGCGCTGCTCGAGCCGGATCTGGCCGCCTTGAAGAAGCGGCGCCGGGCCTACGGCAGCATCATCGCCGTGGCCGCGACGGACGCGCCGCTGTCGGCGCACCAGCTGAACCGCATCGCCAAGCGGGTGGCGCTGGGCATCGGGCGCGTCGGCTCGTTCGCGGCGCACGGCTCGGGCGAGATCGTCCTGACCTTCTCGACCGCCAACCGGGTGCCGCGGGGGCCGCGCCGGGCGCGTCCCTACTCGGTCGAGCTGCTGCGCGACACGCAGGTCGATCCGCTGTACCGCGCGACGGTCGAGGCCACCGAAGAGGCCATCCTCAACGCCATCTGCGCCGCCGACACCCTCGACGGCGTCATGGGACACGTCGCGCCCGGCCTGCCGCTCGACCGCGTGCAGGACATCGTCGAGCGCTACTACGCGCTGCGCGACGCGCTGGCCTCGACGCCGCTGGGCACGCCGCCTCCAGCCTGACCGGAATCCTGCACGCCTCGCCGCGTTGACGGCACCGTGACCGCGGGTTCACGGCGCAGGCGGCGCCGCGCGGTCACGGCCGCGTCGTTGCGTGGCGCATCGAATGGCACACCGATTGCCCCGTCTGGTCGCCGAATACGCTTTCGGAGGCCACCATGCCCACCTTCTCGCCGCGGTTCACACCGCTCGCTGCCTGCCTGCTCCTGTCCATCGCCGGCGTCGCCCACGCCGACCCCCAAGCCACCGCCCACGCCGCCGACGCCGTCGAGTCGGGCGTCTACATCGGCGCCGGCGTCCTCGGCGCCAGCCTCAACGGCAGCCAGACCGGCCTCTTGGGCGGCGGCCTGGCGCAGCTGTACTACGAGACCCCCCACGCGGCCATCGGCGGCGACGTGCGCGTGGCGATCGGCGGCGAGGACGCCGACGGCTCGGCCTTCCAGTACCTGGGCTTCTCGCTCGGCAGCCGCTGGTTCCCCTGGGCGGGCGACTTCACGCCCTTCCTCGGCGCCGGCCTCGTCTACGCCGACATCCAGTACGACGACATGGGCGAGAACACCTACTTCCGCGGCGGCGCCGCCGGCCTCGGGGGCTTCGCCGAGGTGGGCTTCGCCGCCTTCCGCACCGACTCCAGTCGCCTCACCCTGTCGGTGCGCGCCGACCTGCCCTTCTTCGAGGTGCCCGACGACGCGGGCGGCGACGCCCGGTACCTGATGCCGATCAGCGTGGCGGGCACCTTCGCGTTCTGATCGCCGGCGCCCGGTGACGTTGCGTCGGCCTCGACCCTCTGGGAGAGTGCCCGCATGCTCTGGGGCACCGCCGGCCACGTCGACCACGGCAAGACCACGCTGGTGCGGGCGCTGACCGGCGTGGACTGCGACCGGCTCGACGAGGAGAGGCGGCGCGGCATCACCATCGAGCTGGGCTTCGCGCGCTGGGTGCTGCCCGACGGCCGCGCGCTGTCGGTGGTCGACGTCCCGGGGCACGAGCGCCTGGTGCGCACGATGCTGGTCGGCGCCGCCGGCCTGGACGCGGTGCTGCTGGTCGTCTCGGCCGAGGCGGGGGTGATGCCGCAGACGCGCGAGCACCTGGCGGCCTGCCAGGTGCTGGGCGTCGAGCGCGGGGTCGTGGCGCTGACCTTCGGCGACCGCGTCGACGATCTGGAGGCCGCGGCGGCGGCCGTCCGCGCCGACCTGCGCGGCACCGCCTTCGCGGACGCCGAGATCGTCCCGGTCGCCGCGCCCACCGGCGCCGGGCTGGACGCCCTGGCCGCGGCCGTGGCCCGCGTGGCCGACGCGCTGCCGCCCCGCGACCTGCGGGCGCCGGCCCTGCTGCCCATCGATCGCGCCTTCTCGGTCGAGGGCTTCGGCACCGTGGTCACCGGCTCGCTGGTGCGCGGCCGGCTCCGCGTCGGCGAGCAGGTCGATCTGGTGCCGCGCCCGCCCGGGCTGCGCGCCCGAGACACTTTGCGGATCAAGGGGTTGCAGTCGCACGGCCGGCCGGTCGACGCGGCCGACGCGGGCCTGCGCGTGGCGGTGAACCTCGCCTGCGACCGCCGCCTGGTCGAGCGGGGCGCGGCGCTGTGCGCGCCGGGCAGCGTGCACGTCGGGCGCGTCTTCGACGCCGAGGTGCGCTGGCTGCCCCACCTGGGACCGCCGCCGCGGCGCGCGCGCTGGGGCCTCGCGCTGCACGTCGGCGCCGTGCGCGCCCTGGCGGACGTCCGCATGGACGACGTGCTCAGGCCGGGCGGCGTCGGCACGGCGCGCGTCCGGCTCGACCGCCCGGCGCCCCTGCCGGCGGGCGCGCGCTTCGTCCTGCGGGGCGAGCCCGACGCGCGCCACGGCGCCGTCGTCGGCGGCGGGCGCCTGCTGGACGCCGCGCCGCCCCGGAAGCGGAAGGGGCCCGGCCGCGCTGCGCTGGCGGCGGCCGACAGGCCGGCGGCGGTCGAGCTGGCCGTCGCCGAGGCGGGCGTCCGCGGCGCCACCCCGACGCGCTGCGGCGCCGCCTGGGCGTCGACCTGCCCGACGGTCCGCGCCGGTTCGCGCCCGCGGTGCTGGCGCGCGCCGAGGCGGATCTGCTCGACCAGGTGCGCGCGTGGCACGCCGCGCGGCCCCACGATCCGGGCCTGCCGCTCGACACCGTCGGCCACGCCGAGCTCGAGCGCGTCGTCCGCGCCCGCGCCGTCGAGGCCGGCGCGCTGGTGCGCGAGGGGGCCTTCCTGCGCCTGCCCGAGCACCGCGCCGGCCTGGCCGAGGTCGACCAGCGGCTGGCGCGCAAGGTGCTGCGCGCCGTCGGGCAGGGGGGCCTGGCCGGTCCCACGCGCGCCGAGATCTTCGCGCGCTTCCCCGCCGACGACGCCCGCATCCAGGCGGTGCTCGAGGATCTCGAGCGCCGCGGCCGCGTCGTGCGCGCCGGTGACTTCCTGCTGCCGGGTCGCGAGGCGCTGGCGCTGCGGGCGCGCGCCGCCCGGGCCGCCCTCGCCGGGCCGCTGTCGGTGGGCTGGCTGAAGGCCGTGGCGGGGCTCACCCGGCGCCACGCCATCCCCGTCTTCACCTGGCTGGACGCCTGCGGCGCCACGCGCCGCGAGGGCGACGTGCGCGTGGCCGGCAGCCGCGCCCGGCAGTACGCCGAGGAGGCCGATGAGCGCGCCCCGTGATCCCCGGGCGGCCCTGCCGGCCGTCGACCACTTCCTGACCGCCGACCGCGTCGCGCGCTACGGGCACGCGCGCGTGGTCGCGGTGGCGCGGGCGGCGCTGGCCGAGGCCCGGCGCGGCGCCGTGCCGCCCGTCGAGGTGATCGAGGCGCGCGTGGACGCCCGGCTGCGGCCCACGCTGCGCCCGGTGATCAACGCCACCGGCGTGCTGCTGCACACGAACCTGGGGCGGGCGCCGTGGAGCGCCGGGGCCATCGCGGCGGCCGCCGAGGTGGCGCGCGGCTACGCCAGCGTCGAGCTGGATCTGGCCACCGGGCGGCGCGGCGCGCGGGCCGCCGACGTGGTCGACCGCCTGCGGGCGCTGACCGGTTGCGCCGACGCCCTGGTCGTCAACAACTGCGCGGCGGCCACCCTGCTGATGCTCACCGCCCTGGCCGCCGGTCGGCGCGTGGCGGTCAGCCGGGGCGAGCTGGTCGAGATCGGCGGGGGCTTCCGCGTGCCCGACGTGATGCGCGCTTCGGGCGCCGCGCTGGTCGAGGTGGGCACCACCAACCGCACCCACCTGCGCGACTTCGCGTCCGCGGTGGCGGACGCCGACGCGGTCGCCACGCTGCGCGTGCACCACTCGAACTTCCGGCAGATCGGCTTCGTGAGCCAGCCCAGCTACGCCGAGCTGGCCGGCCTGGCCGTCCCCCTGCTGGTCGATCTCGGCTCGGGCGCGCTGGCGCCGCGCGACGGCGAGCCGTCCGTGCGCGAGGCGCTCGACGCCGGCGCGGCGCTGGTGTGCATCAGCGGAGACAAGCTGCTGGGCGGGCCGCAGGCGGGCATCGTGCTGGGCCGCGCCGACCTGGTCGAGCGGCTGAGGCGCCACCCGCTGCGCCGGGCGCTGCGCCCGGACAAGGTGGTGCTGGCCGCGCTGCGGGCCACCCTCGACGCGTGGCTGCGGGACGAGGCGGTGCCGGTGCGGGCGATGGAGGCGGCGGATCTCGACGGGCTGCGGGCCGAGGTCGAGGCCTGGCGCCGCGCGCTGGCCGACGTGTGCGACGCCGAGGTCGTGGCCGTCGAGGGCGCGGTGGGCGGCGGCTCGCTGCCCGGCCGCACCTGGCCGTCGTGGGCGCTGGCCATCGCGAGCCCGGCGCCCGAGCCCCTGCGCGCGGCGCTGCTGGCCGGCGATCCACCGGTCGTCGGGCGCGTCCGGCAGGATCGTCTGCTGCTCGACGCGCGCACGGTGGCCCCGCTGGGCCAGGGCGAGGCGCTGGTCGCCGCGGTGCGCACGGCCGCGCGGTCGATCAGCGCCCCGGGGTAGGTTCGCCCGCGCGGAAGTCCGTCGCGTTGTCGTCCGAGTCGCGGTGCATGTTGTCGCGGCTGAGCGACTCGCCCTCGCTGACGTCGGGGGCCGGCGCACCCTCACCGGCGGCGAAGTCGGCCCGCTCGAACGCGCCGTAGGCGACCGCGTCGACCACGGTCTCGCCGTCGAGCAGCTGGACGCTGTCCGGGCCGTTCTGCAGATCGGCGTTGGGGTGCATCAGGTCCGCCTCGGCCGCCAGCGCGGCCTCGGCGTCCGGCCGGGTGACCACGAAGAGCCCGTCGGCCTGGATGGCGCCGGCCAGCGGGATCTCACCGTAGGGCATGCCGTTGGCGCCGTTGACCCCCACCAACCGCCAGCCCTCGAGCGGCTGGCCGCGCGGCCCGGCCAGCTCGACGAACACCTGGGGCCCGTCGCCGCGCAGGCCATCGTAGAAGACCTCGTTGATCACCACCGCCGGCCGCTCGACGGGCGCGCACGCGCCGTCCGTGCACCGCGTGTCCGTCGGGCAGGGCTCGGGATCGGCCCAGCCGAAGCAGCCGTCGAAGGTGCTGACGCAGCGCTGCCGGCCCTGCTCGACGCAGCGCTCGGCGCCCACGTCACAGACGCTCTCGCAGGGATCCTCCTCGGGCACGCACTGGCCGCGGAAGCACCGCTCGTCGTCCGCGCAGGCGGCGTAGGGCGCCCAGGCCAGGCAGGGGCCCGGCCCCCGCTGGCACACCTCGACGCCGTCCCCGCCGCAGCGCAGGGTCGCCGCGACGCAGGCGTCCTCGCACACCTGCTCGCACGCGCCGCTGCGGCAGGCCGATCGCGGGCCGCAGTCGACGCCCGGCGACAGCTCGAGGCAGTTGTCGTCGTCGTAGTTGCCGCACTGGCGCAGGGCGTCGCCGTCGCACACCGTCTCGTTCTCGGCCGGGCAGCTGTGCGTGCAGACGCGCGCCTCGGGGACGCAGACGCCGTCGTCGCAGCGCTCGAGATCGCCGCAGCGCCGGGTGGGGCCGAACTCGAGACAGGCGTCGTCGTCGAAGTCGCCGCACGACTGCACCCCGCCCTCGTCGCAGCGCACGTCGCCCACCGCGCAGGCGTCGGTGCAACTGGCCACGCACTGGCCCTCGCGGCAGGTCTCGCCGTCGCCGCAGTCCACGGTGGGGCCCAGCTCGAGGCACGGATCGTCGTCGTACTGGCCGCAGCGCCGGTAGCCGTCGCCCGCGCACTCGCCGGCGCCGGTGCGCGCGCAGGCGTCCGTGCAGGCCTGGTCGAGGGGCACGCACGCCCCGTCGTCGCAGCGCTGCCCGTCCCCGCAGTCCTCGACCGCGCCCAGCACCCGGCAGCCCTGGCTGTCGGTCACACAGCGGCGCAGGCCGCCGCCGCTGCACAGCGCCTCGCCCTCGCCGCACGAGGCCGCGCAGGCCGCGGCGCAACGCCCGTCGACGCAGGCCGCGCCGGCCCCGCAGGCCAGCGGCTCGCCCCACTCGGGGCAGCCGTCGCCGTCGTAATCGGCGCACACCTGGGCCTCGCCCTGCGGATCGCAGCGGCGCTCGCCCGGGCTGCACTCGAGCAGGCAGGTGGGCCCCTCGCCGCTGGCCCCGGGATCGGCCTTCTCGGCGCAGCCGAGCGCCGCCAGCAGCAGCAGGCCGGCGGGCAGGGCTCGGGGCGGGAGGGGGGCGCGCATGACGGCGCACGTTAGGGCCGCGCGGGGGCATTTTCAAGCGAGCGGGCCCGCGGCGGCGAGGCCGGCGCGTGGGCCCGCGGCGCGGTCAGTCGCGCTGGACGTCGAAGCGCTTCAGCAGCCGCTTGAAGTTCGCGCGATCCATGCCCGCGTGGCGGGCCGCCGCCGCGATGCTGCCGCAGCGATCGAGCACCGTCCCCAGGTACTGGATGGCGTGGCTCTCCATCACCTGATCCATGGCGTCCTTGTAGGGCAGCTCGACGTCGAGCACGTTCGAGGCGGGGGGGCGCAGCCGCGGCCGCACCACGTCGGGCAGGTGCGCCGGCTGCACCTCGTCGCCGTCGCAGGCGAGCAGCGCGCTCTCCATCGCGCTCTCGAGCTCGGTCAGGTTGTCGGGCCATCCGTGGCCGGCCAGCGCGTCGAGGGTCTCGGGCGCCAGGCGGGGCGGGGGCCGGCCGAGGCGCTCGGCGGCGTGGGTCAGCATCGTCGTGGCCAGGCGCGCGATGTCCTCGCGGCGCGCGCGCAGGGGCGGGACCTCGATCTCGACGGCGCGCAGCAGGTACAGCAGGTCGGCGCCGAGCCCCCCGGCCTCGGACGGCTCGGCGAGGCCCTCGGGGCCGGACGCGACCACGCGCACCGACGGCCGGGGCTTCGCGGCGGCGGCCCGCAAGCGATCCTCGAGCGCGCGCTGGGCCTCGGGCGTGGCGTGCTCGACGTCGCGCAGGAAGAGGGTGCCGCCGGCGGCGCGCGCGAAGACGTCGTCGACCGTGTTGCCGGGGGTGCCCAGCGCCGCCGAGGGGATGGCGACGAAGGGCTGGCCGGCGCGCGGCCCCAGATCGTGCAGGGCGCGGGCGAGGTGGCCGCGGCCGCTGCCCACCTCGCCCAGCAGCAGCACCGTGGCGTCGACCGGCACCGCGGCGCGCAGGCGGTCGAGGGCCGCCCGCATGGCCGGCGCGCGGCTCTCGAGCCCGGGGTTGCCGCGGTGGGCCGCCAGCTGCCGGCGCAGCGCGTCGTTCTCGTCGCGCAGGCGCTTCACCCGCGCCGCCTGGCGCACCGTCGCCTGCAGGGCCTCGACGCTGAAGGGCTTCTGGACGTACTCGTGGGCGCCGTCGCGCGTGGCCTCGACGGCGCTGGGGATCGAGCCGTTGGCGGTCATGATGACCACCTCGACCGTCGGCCAGTCGCGCTTGATGCGCTTCAGCAGCGCGTGGCCGTCGATGCCCGGCATGGTCAGATCGGTCAGCACGACGTCGTAGGTGTGTCGCCGCATCGCTTCGAGGGCTTGCGCGCCGTCGCTGCAGAGGGCCACTTCCAGGTCGGGCTGCCGCAGGATCCACTTGCACGACCGCAGGATCAGCTCGTCGTCGTCGACGACGAGCACACGCGCGGGCTGAGGGGGCTGGGCGGCCGGCATGTTCGTCTCCGATGGCTTCCGATGTGGTGGTCTACGGATCGTCGGGCCGAGAGGTTGAGCGGGCGGCGGCGCGCTTCCGCCCGGCGCGCCCGGTTTGCTATCGTCTGCCCCCGGTGGGCGTGCGCGCGGTCTCTCGCCCTTCTCGGGCCGGCGCAGCGTATCGCGGCTCGTGCGTGGGGGAGTTCGATGGTGGGGGACCGCACCGTCCTGGTCGTCGACGACGAGCCGGCGGCGGCCGAGGCGTTGGCGCGGCAGCTCGAGGTGTTGGGGCATCCGGTCGAGGTCTTCTACGACGCCGCCGGGGCGCTGGCGCGGCTCGAGGCCGGGCTGCGGCCCATGGCGGTGGTGGTCGACGTGCTGATGCCCGGCGTCGACGGCCACGAGCTGGTCGACTCGGTCCGCGCCATGGGCCTCGAGCTGCCCATCGTCTACGCCAGCGGCAACCCCGAGTTCGACGACGCGGTGGCCGCGCTGCGCAACGGCGCCGTCGACTTCCTCGTGAAGCCGGTCAATCGCGTCGACCTGCGCGACGCGCTGCGGCGGGTCGAGGCGCGGCTGGGGCGGCCGAGCGGCGCGGGCGTCAGCGCGCCGCCGGGCAGCCTGCCGCCCGTCGACATCGGCGCGGCGGGCGCCGAGGCGCCCCACCCGGGGCCCGGCGCGCAACGCTCGGAGCGCGAGCAGAGCATCGTGCGCCGCGCCAAGGGCGGCGAGCTGACGCTGCCCGTGCCCCTCGGGACGGTGCGGCGGGTGATGGCCCTGTCCGACGGCGCCCGCGTCGACACCGACGCCGTCTTCGACCTCATCGAGGCCGACCCCCTGCTGTCGCGGGCCATCATGCGCCTCGCCGAGATGGGCGGCGGCCGCGCCGGCGGCGCGCGCTCGGCGCGAGAGGCGCTGGCGCGGGTCGGCGCGCGGCGCGCCCTGTCCAACGCGGTCACCGTGTGCATGCGCTCGACCTACGACGCCGACCACCCGGGCCTGAAGCAGCAGCTCGGCGTCCTGTGGCTGGTGCACTTCCTCACCGCGGTGCTCGCGCAGGCGATCGCCGAGGAGCGCGGCGAGCCCTTCGCGGACCAGGCGCACACGATGGCGCTGTTCATGGCGGTCGGCGAGGTCGGCGCGTTCCAGGCCGCGATTCAGCTGTTCGGCGCGACGCTCGGGCCCGATCCGGTGCCCGAGGTGGCGCGCCTGGTGCGGGGCACCCACGTCGAAGTGGGCGACGCGCTGCTGGCCGCCTGGAAGCTGCCGCAGCGCTATCGCGATCTGGCGCGGGGCTACGCCGCCGACGTGCCGCCGGGCCAGGCGCTCGGTGACGGCCTCACCACCGTGTGCCGCCTGGCGCGGCGCGTCGTGGTGGCCTCGCTGGGGGTGGCCCCCCTGGTGCCCGTGCCGCCCCGCACCGACGCCGAGCGCGCGCTGGAGCGGAGCCTCGGTGACGCGCGGCTGGGCGAGCTGATGCGCGAGGCGATGGCCCGCGGCAAGCGTTCGCTGCTCGCGCGCTGACGCGGTCAGTTCTCGCTGCGGATGGTGCCCTGGGCGTGCAGCGAGCGGATGCCGCCGCCGACGATGCGCCCGGCGTGGTACATCGACATGCGCTCGTTGCCCCGCACGCCCTGATCCACCCGGATGTCGAGACGCAGCCGCGTCACGTCGTGGCAATCACCCACGCGGCGGCGGATGGTGATGGGGATGTCCAAGTGCCCGAAGCCGGTGAACCAGCCTGGGCGATCGACCCAACGGGGCTGCACCTCGACGTCCACCTGATGCGTACAGGCGTCGCCGCAGGTGGGCCCCAGGAAGTGCAGCGCGCTGCGCTCGAACAGGTCGAAGTCGCCGACGACCGCGATCTGCCAGTGCGCCTGCTCGGGGGCGGGCGGGGGGCAGCGGCCCGCGGGTGAGGGCGCCTCGACCACCGTCCAGCGGCTCTCGATGACCACCTCGTTCTCTTGGGGTCGCAGCAGCAACGCGACGCTGCCGCCGAGCAGCAACAACAGGAGCGGGATGCGGACACGGCGGCTGGGCATGAGCCCTCGAGAGTGGGACGCGATGCCTCAGCATGACCGCGGGGCGCGTCGGGCGTCAAAGGGGAGGAAGACCAGGGCGACCGACGGGGCGCGCGGGGTCAGGGGGCGGGCACCTGGACGCACGCGGCGTCGGCCGGTGGGCTGCCGCAGGCCGCGAGGGTGATCGGATCGCCGCCGGGCAGCCGCACCGTGTCGCCGACCGCGCCGCCGCGGGCGAGCGCGCGCCGGTCGAGGGCGGCGAAGCGGGCCTGCGCGGCGGCCAGGTTGGCCTTCGTCACGCCGACCACGCGCACGTCGGGCGCGCCGAACTTCGGGTTGCCGCGGGTCAGCAGGGTGTCGCCGGCGCGCACGAAGCGGCGCTGGCGGTCCGACAGGGCGGGGCCCGCGAGCTCGGCGTGCCAGGCGGCGGGCGTCCAGGCCCGGCGGGCCAGCAGGTCGACGACGACGCCGTCGTAGCGATCGGCGGCGTACAGCGCGGCCGCGCCCGCGAGGCGGATGTGGTTGCCGTCGGGCAGGGCGTCGACGCGGCTCTGGAACAGCACGCCCAGCGTCGCCTGCTCGGCCTTGGCCCGCTCGGCGGGCGGCAGGGCGGCGAGGATGGGCGCGAGGCGCTCGGTCGAGAAGCGGGGGTGGGGCAGATCGGCGAAGTCGAGCTCGACGTCCAGCGCGTAATCGCCCGGCACCCAGCGGACGTGCCCGCGGATGGGGGCGTAGCGCGGGGTCTTGCCGTGCACGGCGTCCCACATCGCGGCGACCGCGGCCGGATCCTGCATGGCGGCGGGATCGCGCGTCAGCACCAGGTACGCCTGCAGCGTCGGGCGGTGCGGATCGGGCAGGCCGGCCAGATCGGGATCCTCGGCCGGGGCGCCGGCGGGCGCCGGCGGGGGCGCGCCGCCGCAGGCGAGCAGCAACAAGCAGGGGACGAGCAGGGTGCGCATGGCGGCGACCGTAGGCGGGGCACCGGGTGGTGTCAACGCGCCGATTGACCCGGCGGACCCCGCGTCGCCACCATGGCGCGGTGATCCCGATCCGACGACCGTGGCGGTGGGGCTTCGTGGTGGCGGCGCTGTGCGCGTGCGCCCCGGCCGACGACGACGCGGCGGCCCCCGACGGCGGCGCGACGGACGCCGCGCGGGCGACCCTCGACGCCGGCTCCCTCGACGCCGAGGCCGCGGGGACGCGGCCGCCGCGCCGGGCGCCGACGCCGAGATCGCGCCCGACGCCGCGCTGCCTGACGCCGCGCCGCCTGACGCCGCGCGACGTGACGCCGCGCCGCCGCCAGACGCCGCGCCGCCGCCGCTGCGCGATCCCGCGCCGGACGAGCTGCCGCGCTTCGCCTTCCCGGTGCACCCGGACGATCGTGGGCTGATCTTCGTCGTCCCGCGCTTCGGCGTGGATCACGATCCCGCCGACGGCCGCCGCGTCGTGTGCACCAACTTCGATGGCGAGGGCTTCCCGGCCTGCTACGACGGCCACGAGGGCACCGATTTCATGCTGCGCGGCGGCTTCACCACCATGGATCGGGGCTCGGCGCGCGTGGTGGCCGCGGCCGGCGGCGAGGTCATCCGCGTCGAGGACGGCTTCTACGATCGCTGCCACGGCGACGTGCAGTCGGTCGACGTGACCTGCGACGGCCACCCGCTGGGCGCCAACCGCGTGCACCTGCGCCACGCCAACGGCTGGGTGACCCAGTACCTGCACCTGAAGCAGGGGTCGGTGACGGTCGCGGTGGGCGACGTCGTGCGCTGCGGCGACGCGCTGGGCCGCGTCGGCTCGAGCGGCTACTCCAGCGCGCCGCACCTGCACTTCGCGGTCGAGGACGACACGGGCGGCGTGGTCGATCCCTTCGCGGGCGAGGTGACCGGCCCGGTGTCGCTGTGGGGTCTGCAGCGCGACGCGGACGGCCACCCGGGCGCCGCGTGCGATCCCGCCTGGACCCGCCTGCCCTGACTCACTCCACGACGTACTCGACGTGGTGCTCCTGGGCGTAGGTGCCCTGCACCGACCACAGATCCAGCGCCTCGACGCGCTGCCGCATGCAGCGGCGCACGGCCGGATCGGGGACCGCCGGCTCGAGCACCTCCAGGGCCGCGCGGCCGTCGGCGACCTTCAGCCGGACGTGCCAGTGGTGGTGGCCCGGTCGCCCGCCGAAGTGCGCGCGCAAGCAGCCGAGCAGCGCGGGGCGCAGGCCGTCGAAGGCCGTCGCCACCCGCGTCGCCTCGTCCTGCGCGGCGGCGACCGCGGCCTCGGGCGCGGCGCGGCGCAGCGGCACGACCAGCTCGACCCGGGTGTCGGCGGCGATGTCGACGGGCCGAGGCGGGAAGGCGAGGTTGGCCAGCGCGAAGGTGAGCACGTGCGCCCCCGCCGGCAGCGTGACCTCGACGGGGCTCGCCCCGACGGGCCGGCCGTCGACCGACACCATCGCGCCGGCCGGATCGGTGGTGACGTGCAGCACGCCCTCGCCGGCCGGGGTCGGGGCGGGCGGCGGCGGCGCCGGCGCGTCCGGCGCGTCCGGGATCGGCGCCGTCACCGGCGGGGCCGCCGTCGTCGCGGCGGGGCGCTCGGCGCCTCCGCAGCCCGCGAGGGGCGCGGCGCCGAGGGCGACGAACAGCAGCGTGCGGGCGGCTCTCATGGCCTCATTGAACGCGCGCCGCGCCGTGGGCGCAACGGGCGCCCGTTGACGGACAGCGTTCGACAGGAGGACGATGGGGGTGGTCGCCCCGACCACCTGACCTGGAGGGACATGCCATGGCTTCGCCCGAAGAATCCATCGAGGAAGAACTCGAGGTGATGTACGAAGAGCGGGCCGGCCAGCACGACGCGTTGACCGTCGAGCGGCTGCGCGCGCCCCTGACCGATCTCGCGCTGTCGCCCGTCGTGTCGGTGCCCACCACCGGCAGCGTGCGCGACGCGGTCAACCAGATGAAGGAGCACCACTGCGGTGCGGTGCTGGTGCTGGACGCCGAGGGCTTCGTCGCCGGCCTCTTCACCGAGCGCGATCTGCTGTCGAAGGTGATCGATCCGCCCCGGGACTGGCGCGAGGAGCGGGTGACCGACTACATGACGCCGCAGGTCGAGGTGCTGCGGCGCAACCAGTCGGTGGCCTACGCGCTGAACTACCTGCACCACGGCGGCTACTGCCACCTGCCGGTGGTCGACCGCACCGGGCGCCCCTGCGGCATGCTGTCGATGAAGCACGTGGTGGGCTTCCTGGCCGAGTTCTTCCGCCAGGAGGTGATGAACCTGCCGCCCGAGCCCTCCGACGGGGCCCTGCCCCAGCACGGCGGCTGAGCGCGCCGATCCCCGGCGTCAGAGCGCCTTGACGCGCTTGCGCACCGCCTCGAAGACGTCCGGCAGCGAGCCCGTCTGCGCCGACCGGATGATCGCGTCGGGGATCGCCATGTCCGGGTCGACGTCGATCTCGTACACCAACAGCGACTTGTCACCCTCCCAGGGGTAGACCGACCAGCGCCCGTTGTTGCGCTTGTAGGTGCCCTTCATCAGCGTCCAGACGCGCTGGAAGCCGCCCCCCTCGGTCTCGCGCTCGCTCGAGCGGACCACCGACCACAGGTTGTCGAAGGGGAAGGGCATCTCGATCTCGACCTTGCAGACGCTGTCGGTGCCCTTGCGGCTGATCAGCGCGCTCATCTTGGTGCGGGGCATGAACTTCGCGAAGTGCTCGCAGTCGCGCACGACCGGCCACACCTTCGCGGGGGCGGCGTCGACGACGCCCATGGCGCGGGCGGCGACGCCGGTGCCGCCGGTGGGATCGAGGCGCTCCACGATCACCTCGCCTTTGGTCAGCGTCGCCTTGGCGTCGCCCGAGAGCTTGGGCGTCGCCTGGGCGAAGAGCGGCGCCAGGAGCAGGGGCAGGGCGGTCAGCAAGGACAGGGCGCGGTGTGGCATCGGGAGCTCCGGGGGGCTTGGGGCGCTGCGCCGACGCGCGGGGGCGCGGCGCATTCACCCCCCAATCTGCCGAGCCGCGGTCGGTGGACGCAACGGGTTCCTGTCAGCAGGTGTGCTCGCCGCAGGCCGCGAGGGCCGCGCCGATGACCCGCCCGACGCGGGCGGCCTCGGTGACCCAGCTGGTGCTCTGCAGGGCCGAGGCGTCGACGGGCACCTCCTGCCAGCCGAACTGATCGTCGGCGTCGCAGCCGCGCCACAGCGAGAAGCCGATGCGGTCGGGCTGGCTCGAGTGCCAGACGTCCACGTAGACGTGCTTGCCCTGACAGGACGAGTGCCACGCGGGATCGGCCAGCTCGGCCGCGTGCACCGGGTGCGCCTCGAGATCGGGGGACAGCGAGGCGGCGACGCCCTCGGCCACCGCCTCGACCAGCGCGTCGCGGCCGTCGCGGGCCACCTCGCGCAGCCCGACGTCCTTGAACGACACGCGGTGGAACCAGTGCTCCTTCTCGAGCTGGACGCCGATGGCGAGGTAGGGGTTCGCGGTGGGCGTGGGGGCGGCCCGCGTGGCCTCGTCCGCGGGCGACGCCAGCTCGGGCGTCGGGCGGGCGATGAACCAGGCCGCGGCGGCGGCCAGCAGGGTGGCGGGCAGCAGGGCTCGAATCATGGGGAGCGCTCCTCGGGCGACGCCCTTCTCAACGGGCGGGCACCCGAGAAGTTTCCTCAGGCGGGCAGACTGTGTCGAATCGAGCGGCGATCAGCCGCGCTCGTCGCCCGCGCCGCCCTCGTCGTCGGGCGTGGCCTCGGGCGGCAGCGCCGGCTCCGGGTCGACGGGCCGCGGGGTCGCGCCCGGCTCGGGCCGGTCGTCGCCGTGGTCGCCCACCGGCGCGGGGAAGAGGCAGCGCGCGCGGTCGTCCAGATCGGCCATGCCGGTCGCCTTGATGCCCACCGTCGACAGCGAGTACAGCGCGTCGCCGATGATCACGCTGCGCCGCATGGTGGCCCAGGCGTCGGGCAGCAGATCGCTGTGGTCGACGAAGCCCACGTCGGTGAAGCCGTCGGCGGTCGAGACGTGGAACAGGTTCAGGCCGTTGCGCGGCGTGTCCGTCTCCCAGGCCTCGATGGGCACCACCAGCAGCGACTCGGGGCCCCAGAAGGTGAAGGCGTGGTGGTCGTACAGCGCCTCGCTCCACCCCTGCCCGAACAGGTGGTCGTGGGCCAGGGTGGGGTGGGCGAAGTCCGACACGTCGAACAGGCTCAGCTTCATGCCGGTGACGCGGCCCTCCTCGGTGGCGTCCTGGCCGATGCCGATCAGGTGGTCGTCGTCGAAGGGGTGCAGGTAGGTCGAGAAGCCGGGCACCTTCAGCTCGCCCACCTGCGCGGGCGCGGTGGGATCGGCCAGGTCGAAGGTGAACAGCGGATCGACCTGGCGGAAGGTGACCACGAAGCCGCGGTCGCCCATGAAGCGCGCCGCGTAGATGCGCTCGCCGCCGGCCAGCCCGATGACCTGCCCGGTCACCGGCAGCACGTCGTCGCTGGGGGTCGTGTCGAGCACGAACAGGTGGTTGGCCGTCTCCCATGTCTCGGGATCGGTCTCGGTGGTCGCGATGCGCAGGGCGCCGGCGTACTCGCTGAGCGCGAAGCTGTTCAGCGGGGCGCCGAAGACGCGGCCGCTGGCCACGTAGCGCGCGCCCGCGGCGCCGTCGGCGATGTCCAGGCGGTGGATCTGCGTCGCCTGCCGGTCGTCGTCGGCCACCTGCAGGCCCTGCGCGCGGCTGTCGGTCGGCTCGGCCTGGGGGGCGTCGTCGGGCGTGTCGACGTCGACGGCGGTGCCGGGCTCGGTCACGCCGCCGGTCGCCACGCCGCCGCCGACGGCCACGTCGCCGCGGCCGAAGCCACCCGGGAACCGCGTCGTGGTCAGGTACAGGCCGTCCTTGCTGGCGTACACGACGCCCGGGCCGGTGACGACGGCCGCGTCGTCCAGATCGGCCAGCGGCGCGTCGAGGTCGAGGCTGATGACCGCCGTGACGCCGTGGCCTGCGCGCTCACCCGGGCGGTGGAAGCGGCCGCAGCTGATCGGCTGCTCGACCTCGCGCAGATCGCCGATCGCGTCGTAGGCCAGGGGCACCCAGTCGACCAGCGTGCTCTCGTCGATCATGCGGCCGAGGCGCGTACGCCAGTCGTCGTCGGCCACCTGCGGATCCTCGCGGGTGTCGATCGGCGCGCCGGCGCTGCCGTCGGCGCCGCCGGTGCCCATGCCGCCCGCGCTGCCGCCGCCCTGGGTGGGCGGCACCTCGACGCCGGGATCACCGGGGGTGGCGCCGCCGCGGCCCTCGCCGTACACGTCGCCCCAGTCGATGTACTGCGCGGCGTCGTAGTGCACGGCCACGCGCACCGTCCCGGCGGCCAGGCGGGCCGCCTGCAGCTGGCCCTCGACGTAGCGGCGGCGCAGCAGCACGGGATCGCCGTCGCCGCCGATGTCGTAGACCGCGATGGCGGTCTTGGCCGTGCGCGCCAGGCGCTCGGCGTCCGCCTCGGGGAAGTCCTCGGGGGGCGCGCCCCACAGGCGGCTCAGCACGACCGCGCGGTCGCCGCCGACGAGCAGCTGCGCGTCGCCGCCGACGGTCTGCACCTTGCCGATCTCGGCGAGGTCGTCGGCCCCGTACACCAGCAGGTAGCCGTTCTGGGTCACGTAGAGGCGCTCGCCGTCGGTCTTGACGATGTCGGGCTCGTCGACGCCGACCTCCTGCACGTTGGTGCCCGAGAAGTCGACGTTGCCGTTGTCGCCGCCGGCGTTACCGCTGCCGGGCGCCTGGGGGGAGGGATCGGCCGGCCCCTCACCGCCCGCCTCGCCGTCGCCGCGGGTGGGGGCGCCGAGCGCGTCGTCGACGGCCACCGGGCCGCCGAACTCGCCGTAGGCCTCGAGCGAGGCGTGGGCCTCTTCCTGGAAGTAGGTCAGCAGGGGGTCGCAGCCTTCGAAGGCGTGCAGGCCGATCGAGTTCTCGGTGATGGGGGGGGCGCTGGGCCCGTCGCCGCCGCCGCCCACGCAGCCGGCGGTGCCGACCGCGACCAGCGCGCCCGTCAGGGCCACGCTGCCGAGATTCCGGGTGCGGCGCCGCAGATTCCTGAGGGCTGTGCGCGTGTTCATCGGGCTCTCCTCTCGATGCTGGTGCTCGCGCCGCAACTGCTGCATCGTGCGTGCCATCAGTGCAGGGCGGCGGTGGTGCTCGCGGCCGCTCGACGCACGGTGTTCACCCGTCTTACCGGAGCATTGCATGGGCGCGATCCGAAAGCTCTTCGACCCCGGCCAGCACTCGGCCGTCGCCTCGTTGGGCCTGCTGCTGCTGCGGCTGGCCGCTGGCGGCATGATGGCCTACGGGCACGGGTGGCAGAAGTTCGAGAAGTACGGCGATCTGATCGACCGGTTCCCCGATCCGATCGGCGTCGGCGCGCATCCCAGCCTGCTCTTGGCGATCGGCGCCGAGCTCGGCGCGGCGATCCTCGTGGCGCTCGGCTTCGCGACGCGGCTGGCCGCCGTGCCGCTGATCGTCACCATGGTGGTCGCGGCCTTCGTCGTGCACGCCGACGACCCCTTCGGCAAGAAGGAGTTCGCGCTGATCTACCTGGCACCCTTCGTGGCCCTGCTGTTCACCGGCGCCGGCCGCTTCTCGGTCGACGCGGTGCTGCACCGCCGATGAAGCGCGCGGCCAAGGTGCTGGGCGTGGGCCTCGTGGTCCTCGTCCTGCTGGCGGTGGCGACGGGCTTCTGGCTCGACAGCCCGCGGCCGACCGGGCGCCCCGGCCCCGAGGCCGACGCCCTGGCGCGGCGGATGACGGCGGCCGTGGACGCCGACGCGTGGGCGCGCACGCAGGCCGTGCGCTTCGTCTTCGCCGGGCGCAACCACCACATCTGGGATCGCGCGCGCGGCTACGCCAGCGTGGCCTGGGACGACGTGCAGGTGGTGTTCGACACGGCGACGCGGCGGGGCTTCGCGTGGCGGGGCGGGGCGCGGCTGGCGGACGCCGGCGATCTGATCGACGACGCCCACGCCGCCTGGGTGAACGACACCTTCTGGCTGAACCCGGTGGTCAAGAGCTTCGATCCCGGGGTCGAGCGGGCGCTGGTGGACGAGGACGCGCTGCTGGTCAGCTTCGGCAGCGGGGGGCGCACGCCGGGCGACGCCTACCTGTGGACCGTCGGCGCCGACGGTCGGCCGACGGCCTGGCGGATGTGGGTGTCGATCCTCCCGATCGGCGGGCTGAAGGTCAGCTGGGCGGGCTGGACGCGGCTGTCGACGGGGGCCTGGGTGGCCACCGAGCACGCGCTGGGCCCGATCGATCTGCGCCTGACGCAGGTGGAGGGGGCCGCGTCGTTGGCCGCGCTGCTGGGCGACCAGCCCGATCCCTTCGCGCCGTTGGAGCAAGCCTCTCCCTGATCGGGCCGCGCGGAGCGCGTCTGCTCCAACCGGGGGCGTCCGGGCGACCGTCGCGGACCGTCGCGGGGCTGGCCCGCACCTTGCTGAAGGCGACACCCGGGAGGGTGTCATGAACGAGATGGTCCTGGTCAGCCTGACGATCCTCGCGCTCTGGCTGCTCTGAGCACGCGGGGTCACACCCGCGGCGCCGCCGCGCGGTCACGGGGGATCACCCCACGTAGCGCCGCGCGATGAGCTGCGCCTGGCGCAGGTAGCCGCCGCCGAACAGGGTGGCGTGGTTGAGCACGTGGTACAGCGTGTAGAGCGGCTGGCGGTCGGCCCAGCCCGCCGCCAGCGGTCGCGCCTCGCCGTAGGCGGCGAAGACCCGCGCCGAGAACCCCCCGAACAGCACCATCATCCCCAGCTCGGCCTCGCGGTGTGCGTAGTAGACGGCCGGATCGATCAGCGCCGGCGTGCCGTCGGCGTCGCGCATCAGGTTGCCGCCCCACAGATCGCCGTGGATCAGCGCCGGGGCTTCGTCCGCGCCGGCCAGCAGCGCGTCGAGGCGGTCGAGCAGGCGGCCGAAGACCCGCAGCTCGGCGGCCGGGACGCCTCGCTCGCGCAGCAGGCGCAGCTGATGGTCCAGGCGGCGGTCGCGATAGAAGGTGATCCAGTCGTCCCCCCAGCCGTTGGGCTGCAGGGTGGCCCCGCAGTAGGTGTCCGCCGCGAAGCCGAAGGCCGGCGCCGAGGCGCCGTGCAGCGCCGCCAGGCCGCGCCCGAGGCGGTCGTCGAAGTCCCCCGGCGGCGGGCCCGGCTCGAGCAGCTCGAGCACCAGCAGGCCGGGCTCGACGGCCACGACCGTGGGCACCGCCAGGCCGCTGTCGGCGGCGCGCAGCGCGGCCAGGCCGTCGGCCTCGCGCGGGAACAGATCGGGCGGCGCGTCGGCGTTGGTCTTCACGAAGAACGGCCCCGCGCTCGTGTCGACGCGGCGCGCCTGGCTGATGCACCCCCCGCCCACGGCGCGCGCTCGGCCGACCTCGACCGGCCGGCCGAGCGCGCCGGTCAGCGCGGCCTCGACGCGGCGTCGTGTCGTGGCGTCCACCGTCACCTCCATCGACGTCGGCGCCCGCGCAGCGTACCATGGCCCCTCTTCGGGGCAGGGAGACCATGCTCAACGTTCGCATCCTGGGCACCGGAACGGCGCTGCCGCCGCGCGTCGTGACGACGGCGGCCGTCGCCGCCGCGATCGGCCGCGACGCCGACCACCTTCGCGCGCGCACCGGCATCGACGAGCGCCGCTGGATGGACCGCGACGCCCGCGTGACCGATCTGGCGGCGGACGCGCTGCGCGCGGCGCTCGCCCGCGCCGATCGGCCGGCCACCGCGCTGCGCCGCGTGATCTTCGTCACCTCGTGCGGCGGCGACGACCTGTTCCCGGCCAACGGCAACCGCGTGCTGGACGCGCTGGGCATCGAAGGCGGCTGCGACGCCTTCGACCTCAACAACGCGTGCCTGGGCTTCGTCAGCGGGCTCGACCTGGCCGCGCGGTGCGTCGCGACCGGCCTGGGGCCGGTGGGCGTCGTCGTCATCGACAACCCGTCGTGGTTCATCGATCCGTCGAACCCGCGCCCCTACGCCGTGTTCGGCGACGCCGCCGCGGCCGCCGTCGTCGGCGCGGGGGGGCCCGACGAGGGCGTCGTCGGCGTGCACCTGGCCAACGTCGGGGGGGCCCGCGGGACGGCGCGGCTGTCGAACGCGGTGCCGGGTTGTCCCGCGCCGATGATCGAGTTCGAGGCGTCGAGCGAGGCGCTCACGGCGCTCGCCACCCAGCTCATCCGCGACGCCAGCGCGACGGTGCTGGCCGCCGCCGGGCTGTCGCTGGACGACGTGCGGTGGGTGGCCCCGCATCAGCCCAACGGCGCGATGCTCGACGTGATCGTCCAGGCGCTGGGCCTGCCGCCCTCGAAGCTGGTGCGGGTGGTCGATCGCATCGGAAGCGTCGGCGCGGCCTCGATCGGCGTGGGCCTCGACCGCATCCTGCGCGAGCGCCCGGTCGCGGCGGGCGACCACATCCTGCTCGTGGGGGTGGGGGCGGGCGTGTCGTCGGGCGCGCTGCTCTACCGCGTCGGCGCCTGAGAGGGTGTTCCCATAACGCTCGCCTACTGCGCAGCCCGTTGTCCTGCTGCGCCGCCAGCGCCTTGGTCGGTCCGTCCTCGACGTGCCCCGGGCACGCCTGCGGCGGACCTCGGTCGGCGCCGGCGGCTCGCGACGGACACCGGGCCGCTCGCGACGGCGCGCGCCGAAAGGCGGACCCGCTGGCGCGGCTGCGCCTTTCTTTATGGGAACACCCTCTGAGCCCCGGCTCGGGCGATCCGGTCACAGCAGCCCGGCGGCGGGCAGGCCAAAGCGCTCGCGCAGCGCGGTCACCGGCGTCGCGTAGTGGCGCTCCCAGGGGAACACGAACACGTTGTCGAGGCGGCGGGCGGCCCGGCCCAGGCGCAGGACGGCGCGCAGGGTGCGCGCGCGCTCGCCGTAGCGGAACATCACGAAGGGCAGCGCGACGACGGAGGCGGCGCCGAAGGGCTCGCCGAAGTTCAGCACGTTGAACACCTGCAGGCCGATCTCATCGGGCAGGTCGGCCGTGGCCCCCAGCAGCACGTGGTGGAAGTCGTGGGTCTTGGCGAAGCGGTGCATCACCCAGTTCGCTTCGACGGTGGCCCGCGAGGGTGGGTAGGCCTGCAGGTAGTAGTCGTGGGCCAGGCCGTGGCGCTCGAGGAAGTCGACGTAGCCGCGGCCGAGGGTGCCGGCGGGCAGCGCGGCCAACGCCTCGACGTCGACGGGCTGCCGGGTCAGCGCGGCCAGGGACGCGCGCGCGTCCGCGTCCAGGCCGCGCACCATCCACGCGTACAGGATCTCGACGGGCCGCCAGGTGGACAGCGCGTCGTACAGCTCGACCACGCGCGGCAGGTCGTAGGGGTCGCGGAAGAGATCCGGCAGGGTGCCCACCGCCTGCCGCAGCTTGAGGCCCATCGCGTCACCTCCGATCGGGTCGCGCGAGGATAACACGGGCTGTGTCGCGGCCGACCCGGGGCCTTCGGTCGCCGGCGCCGGCGCCCGTGTCTTGGAGCAGATCGGGCAGGGCAACCTAGGAGATGACTCGTGTACAACCCGAATCCAGGAGCCTCGGCTGCTCGACGCCACCCGGGCTACGGCAAAGGCCAGCACACCATCGACCTCGGCACGCTGCTGCGCGCCGACCCCGAGACGCTCAGCACGCGCATCGTCGCCGCCGTGCGCAGCCCGGGCTACGCGCCGCCGCTGCTGCCCGACGTGGCGCTCGAGGTGAACCGCCTGGCGCAGAGCCCCGACACCGACTTCCGGCAAGTGGCCGCCGCCCTGTCCCGCGAGCCGATGCTGGCGGGTCAGGTGCTCCAGATCGCCTCGAGCCCGGCCTACGGCGGCCGCAAGATGGCGACGCTCGACGACGCGGTCGGGCGCCTGGGCACCAACGGCATCCGCAACCTGGTGATGCAGGTCGTGCTCGACCTGCGGGTCTTCCGGGCGCCGCACTTCTCGGATCTGCTGAAGAGCGTCCGGGGGCACGCGGTGGCCACGGCGCACGTGGCCCACGCGGTGGCCCGGCGCACGTCCGTGGATCCCAACCAGGCCTTCCTCGCGGGGTTGATGCACGAGGTCGGCATCGCCGGCGCGGTGCACGTGATCGTCGAGGCCTTCGGCCGGCGGACGCCGCCCGACGTGCGGCAGTTCTGGTCGAGCATCAGCGACGTGCACGGCGAGGTCGGCGGCGTGATGGCGGCCCACTGGGGCATCGCGGGCCGGGTGGCCCTCGCCATCGAGGGGCACCACGACCGGCCGAACAAGGGGCAGCCCGCGCTGCTGACCTCGGCCGTCACGGTGGCCTGCCACATCGCCAGCCAGCTGGGGCGGGGCATGCGCCTCGGCGACGACGTGGTCGACCGCTCGCCGGTCGACGTGGTGCGGGCGGCCGGCGTCCACCTCGGCTTGAACGCCGATGCCATGCGCGCCCTCTTCGCCGAGGCGGGCGCCCTCTTCGAGCTGCTGGACGACTGACGCCGTCAGCCCCCTTGAAACGACGCCCGGGCGCGCCCACGATGGGTCGCCGCGACCGCGGGCGGAGGGGGTATGCGACGTATCGGGATCGTCAACCGCGGTGAGCCGGCGGTGCGCTTCCTCACCGCGCTCGACGCGCTGCGGCGGGAGGATCCGTCCGCGCCGCGGGCCGTGGCCCTCTTCACCGACGCCGACCTCGACGCCCTCTTCGTGCGCGACGCCGACGCCGCGGTGCGCCTGGGCGCCGGCCGCGCGGACTACCTCGACGCCGAGAAGGTGCTGGACGCGCTGCGCCGCGGCGGCTGCGACGCGGCCTGGCTGGGGTGGGGCTTCGCGAGCGAGGACGCGGCCTTCGCGCGTGTGCTCGAGGACGCCGGCGTCACGCTGTTGGGGCCGCGGTCCGAGACGATGGCGGCGCTGGGCGACAAGATCCGCGGCAAGCAGCTGGCCGAGTCGCTGGACGTGCCGGTGGCGGCGTGGGCCATCGTCGAGGGCGTGGAGGCGGCCCGCGAGGCGGCCGAGGACATCGGCTTCCCGCTGCTGGTGAAGGCGGCGGGGGGCGGCGGCGGGCGCGGCATCCGGCGGGTGGATCGCGGGGCGGATCTGCCCGGCGCGCTGCGGGCCGCCCAGGACGAGGCCGACCGCAGCTTCGGCGGGGGCGGGCTGCTGCTCGAGCGGCTGGTCGACGGCGCGCGGCACGTCGAGGTGCAGATCCTGGGCGACGGCGAGGGGGCCGTGCGGGTGCTCGGCCTGCGCGACTGCTCGCTGCAGCGGCGCCGCCAGAAGGTGGTCGAGGAGTGTCCGGCCCCCAACCTGCCCGCCGCGCGCGAGGCCGCCCTGCGCGAGTCCGCGCGACGCATCGGCGAGGCGGTGCGCTACCGCAGCGCCGGGACGGTCGAGTTCCTCTACGACGCGGCCGCCGATCGCGCCTACTTCCTCGAGGTGAACACCCGCCTGCAGGTGGAGCACCCCGTCACCGAGGAGGTGTTCGGCGTCGACCTGGTGCGGGCGCAGATCGACCTGGCCCGCGGTCGCGGCCTGCCCGACGAGACCGACGCGCGCGGCTGGGCGATCGAGGCGCGCGTGTGCGCCGAGGATCCCGAGGCCGGCTTCCGCCCCGCGCCCGGTCGGCTGGTGCGCTTCGTCCTGCCCGCCGGCCCGGGCGTGCGCGTCGACACCGGCTTCGTCGAGGGCGATCCGGTGTCGCCGGACTTCGATCCGATGCTGGCCAAGGTGATCGCCTGGGGACCCACCCGCCAGGCGGCGCTCGCCCGGCTGGCGCGCGCGCTGGAGCACACGCGGGTGGTGGTCGAGGGCGGCACGACGAACCTCGCGTTCCTTCGGGCGCTGCTGGCGCGCGACGACGTGCGCGACGGCGACGTGCACGTCGGGCTGGTCGACACGCTGACGCTCGAGCCGCCGCGCGGCGCCGGCGCGGCGGTGCTGGCGGCCGCGACCGACCGCTTCCTCGCGGGGGGTGATCGCACGCCGGCGCCGGGCATGGATCGGCACCGCGTCGAGGCCGCCGGCGACGTGTCGGTGTTCCGCCTCGGCAAGGATACCTTCCGCGTCGTGTCGCCCGAAGGCGCGGTCACCGTGGCCCACCAGCGCGACGGGCCCTATCAGAGCTGGCTGCAGGTGGGGACGCTGCGGCACCGCATCGAGCGGGCGCCGGGTGACGACACCTACGTGGTCGACGGCGTCCCGCACCGGGTGGCCAAGGCGACCGGCGGCGCGGTCGCGGCGCCCTCGGCGGCCATGGTGCTGGCGGTGGACGTCGCGGTCGGCGATCGCGTCGAGGCGGGGCAGCGGCTGGCGCTGCTCGAGTCGATGAAGATGGAGGTGGCCGTCGGCGCGCCGCAGCCGGGGACGGTGCGGGCGGTGCGGGTGAACGCCGGCGAGCAGGTGGCGGCGGGGCAGGTGCTGGTCGTGCTCGAGGCCGAGGGGCTGGCGCCGGACGCGACGCCCCCGCCGGTGATCCCGTGGGAGGGCGATCAGGACGATCCGCAGACGGCCGCCGATCGGGTGCGGGCGGCGATCATCGGGTGGGATCACGATCCGGCGCAGCTGGCCCTCGACGTCGAGCGGCTGGGTGGGGCCGACGTTCGGCCGCTGCTGGTGGCGTTCGCCGATCTGGCCGAGCTGTACGAGCGGCGCGCGCGGCGGCAGCGCGACGCGGGCGAGGGGGCCGCGGGGGCGGTGTCGCCGGCGCTGGGCATCGAGACGCTGCGGCGGCAGGGGCCGGCGGCGCTCGAGCCGGCCTGGCGCGAGGCGCTCGAGCGGGCGCTGCGGCACCACGACGTGGACGATCTCGAGGACGAAGGGGTATCGGACGCGCTGCTGCGGATCGAGCGGGCCGGGCACGCGCTGCCGACGCTGGCGCGGGCCGCCGAGGCGGCGCTGAAGGCCCTCGAGCCGCGCGGGCGGCCGCCGTTGAAGCTGATCGATCGGCTGGCGGACCTGGATCCGGTGCGCTTCGCGGGCGTGGTCGAGGCGGCGGGGCGCGCGCGCTACGAGCTGTTCGAGCGGCCCGCCTACGAGCGCCTGGCCCGGGCGAGCGAGGCGCGGGCCGAGGCGCTGACCGAGGCGCTCGAGGCCGGCGAGGCGGACTGGGCGGATCTGCGCGAGGCGCCCGAGTCGCTGATGGCCGGGCTGGCGCCGCGGGCCGCGGCGGGCAGCGAGGTGGCGGCGCAGGCGGTCGCGCGGCGGCTCGAGTGGCACGACGACGCCGAGCCCGTGCGGCGGGTCGAGGTGGCCGGGCGCGGCGCCTACAGCGTGGGCGACGGTGAGGCGTCGCGGCTGGGCGTCACCTGCTTCGCGGCCGAGGCGCCGGCGGTGCTCGAGGCGCTGCGGGCGGGTCCGCCGCGGGCGCGGATCGATCTGGCCGTGGTGCCGGCGCCCGGGGACGATCTCGACGGGCCGGCCCTGCTCGATCGGCTGGCGCGCGCGCTGGGCCTCGGCGGCGACGACGCGCCGCGGGTGCCCTTCGACGAGCTGTGCGTGCTGGCGGTGACCGGCCCCGGGCTGCCGTCGGTGCGGCGGTATCGGGGCATGGGGCGGGAGATCCAGAGCCGGCGCGACATCATGCCCAGCAGCGAGTATCGATTGGATCTCGGGCGGTTGGAGCACTTCCGCTTCCACCGGTTGAGCGCCGACGGCGAGGTGACACTGTTCCTGGCGCACGGGCGCGAGAACCCGAACGACGTGCGGCTGCTGGCCTTCGGCGAGATCCGCAGCCTCGAGCGCGCGCCGGGCAGCCCGCTGCGGCTGCCCCACGTCGAGCGGGTGTTCCACGAGGCCGTGCGGGCGATGCAGGCCGCGCGCGAGGTGCACGATCCCGATCGGCGCATGCAGTGGAACCGCATCTGGCTGCGCATCGTGCCGATCGTGCCGCTGGCGCTGGACACGATGAAGAAGTACGTCACGCGGCTGGCGCCCGCGGGGCGGCGGGCGGGGCTCGAGAAGGTGGTGGTGCGCGCGCGGTTCGTCGACAAGCACGTCACCGGCGGGGTGACGCAGCTGATGGATCTGTCGATCCAGGATCGCGCCGGGCAGCACCTCGAGCTGACGCTGAAGCCGGCCTCGCACGCGCCGCTGATGCCGCTGACGCGGTACGAGTCGGCGGTGGTGGCGGCGCGGCGGCGGGGGCTGATGCACCCGCACGAGATCGTGACGATGCTCGAGGCGGGCGAGGGGCTGCCGCCGGCGCGGTTCGACGAGCACGACCTGGGCGACGAGGGCGGGCTGGTGAGCGTCGCGGGGCGCGGGCCCGGCGAGCACGCGGCGGCGGTGGTGGTGGGCCTGGTCAGGGCCGAGGCGCCGGGCGGGGTGGTCACGCGGGTGCTGGTGCTGAGCGATCCGACGCGGCGCATGGGTGCTCTGGCCGAGGCCGAGTGTCGGCGGGTGGTGGCGGCCTTCGACCTGGCCGAGCGGCTGGGGGTGCCGCTCGAGTGGGTGGCGGTCAGCGCGGGGGCACGCATCGACTGGGAGACCGGCACCGAGAACCTCGACTGGACCGCGCGGGTGCTGGCGCGCATCGTGCGCTTCACCCAGCGCGGGGGCGAGGTGAACGTGCTGGTGCCGGGGCTGTGCGTCGGGGCGCAGGCGTACTGGAACGCCGAGGCCACGATGATGATGCACACGCGCGGGCTGCTGGTGATGACCGACCAGGGCGCGATGGTGCTGACCGGCAAGCGGGCGCTGGACTTCTCGGGCTGCGTGTCGGCCGAGGACGACCTGGCGCTGGGCGGGTACACGACGATCATGGGGCCGAACGGGCAGGCGCAGGCGTGGGCGCCGGACCTGGCGGCGGCCTACCGGCTGCTGTACCGCTACTACGATCTGACCTACGCGCCGCCCGGGCAGGGGCGGCCGGCGCGGCGGGCGACGACGGATCCGGTCGATCGGGACGTGGGCGACAGCCCGTATCCCGAGGATCTGGGGCACGGCTTCCGGACCGTGGGCGAGGTGTTCAGCGCGGCGCACAACCCGGATCGGAAGCGGCCGTTCGCGGTGCGGCCGGTGATGGCGGCGTTGAGCGACGCCGACACCGAGCCGGTCGAGCGGTGGGCGGCGATGCACGGGGCCGAGACGGCGGTGGTGTGGGAGAGCCGCGTGGGCGGCCACGCGGTGACGCTGGTGGGCATCGAGAATCAGCCGGTGAAGCGGGTGGGGCAGGTGGCGGCCGACGGGCCCGACCAGCTGGCGGGTGGCACGCTGTACCCGCAGGCGTCGCGCAAGGTGGCGCGGGCGCTGAACGCGGCCAGCGGGCGGCGGCCGGTGGTGGTGCTGGCGAACCTGTCGGGCTTCGACGGATCGCCCGAGAGCCTGGGGCACTGGCAGCTGGAGTACGGCGCCGAGATCGGGCGGGCGGTGGTGAACTTCGAGGGGCCGATCGTGTTCGTGGTGCTGTCGCGCTACCACGGCGGGGCGTACGTGGTGTTCAGCAAGTCGCTGAACCCGGGGCTGACGGCGGTGGCGCTCGAGGGCAGCTTCGCGAGCGTCATCGGCGGCGCGCCGGCGGCGGCGGTGGTCTTCTCGGGCGAGGTGCGACGGCGCGCGCGCCAGCGCGGCGACGGCCCCGAAGCGCGCGCGGCGGCCACGTCCGAGGTGGCCGCGGAGTTCGACGCGGTGCACACGGTCGAGCGCGCGCAGCGCGTGGGCAGCATCGACGCGATCATCGCGCCGGCGAAGCTGCGGCCGTTCGTGATCGAGGCGTTGGGCGGTGGAGAGGCAGCCGATGGCGACTGACAAGACGGGGCTCGGCGACCGGATGAAGATGTACGAGCGCCGCGAGGCGGGGCGCTCGCTGATGCCCGGGCTGCCGGTGTGCGTGCGCATCGACGGGAAGCGGTTCAGCAAGTGGACCGACGGGCTGGCGCGGCCGTACGACCAGCGGCTGTCGGACCTGATGATCGAGACGACCATGGCGCTGGTCGAAGAGACCAACGCCTGCATCGGGTACACGCAGAGCGACGAGATCTCGCTGGTGCTGTACGACGACGATCCGAAGGCGAAGCCCTACCTGGGCGCGCGGCTGCAGAAGCTGTGCTCGATCCTGGCGTCGGTGGCGACGGCGCAGTTCAACGCCCGGGTGCCGACGGCGTTGCCCGAGCGGGCGGCGATGCCGGCGCTGTTCGACTGCCGCGTGTGGGCGGTGCCGAACAAGCAGGAGGCGGTGAACGCGCTCTTGTGGCGCGAGCTTGACGCGACCAAAAACTCGGTGTCGATGGCGGCGCGCACGGTGGCGACGCCGGCGCAGATGCACGGGAAGCGGCGGCCCGAGCTGCACGAGCTGCTGCACGCGGCGGGCATCAACTGGAACGACTACCCGGCCTTCTTCAAGCGCGGGACGTTCGTGCAGCGGCGCGCGGTGACGCGGAAGTTCACGACCGACGAGCTGGAGGCGCTGCCGCCGCGGCACGCGGCCCGGCAGAACCCCGACCTCGAGGTGACGCGGCAGGGGGTGGTGCGCATCGAGATGCCGCCCTTCGGGCAGGTGGTGAATCGGGTGGAGGTGGTGTTCGAGGGGGCGGAGCCGCGGACCGCGGGGGCGTGACACAGGGGTTGCCGGCCGCGTCGCTGTTGGCTACGTTGCCCTACATGTAGGAGTGCGAATGGCCAAGCGATCGGCAGGCTTCCTGGTGGTGAGCGGGCGGCGCGTTCTGTTGTTGCAGCGCGCCGACCACGTGAACAACCCGCGGCTGTGGGGGCTGCCGGGTGGGCAGCGGGATCGCGGCGAGGTGCCCTACGAGACGGCGTTTCGCGAGGCGTGGGAGGAGATGGACCACATCCCCGACCATCGGCTGGTGGGTGAGATCGTGGTGCGCCGCAAGGGCAAGGAGTACCGGCTGTTCGTGTGCCGCGCGACCAAGGCGGTGCGGCGCACTTGGCGCCCGGACCTCAACGGCGAGCACCGGCGCTACCGCTGGGCGAAGCTGCGTTGGTGCCGCGAGAATCGCCGCCGGCTGCACCCGGTGATGAAGGCGGTGGTCGGCTGCCGGGCGTCGCGGCGCGCGCTGAAGGCCATCCTGCGCGGCGCCGAGCGGCTGCCGGCGCGGCGGGGCCTGCGCGCGCCGGCGGCGCGCATCGCGCTGAAGCGCCCGGAGGCGGCGTGAGCGTCGAGATCGACGACGCCCTGCTCGAGGGCCTGACCGCGCTGCGCCACGATCGCTTCGCTCGGCACCGGCTGTACCGCGGCGACGAGGCGGCGCGGGCGAAGATGCGTCACGAGCTGGGCGAGGCCGTCGAGGCGATGCAGGCCGCGGGCGAGGGTGATCTGGCGGTGCTCCCGGGCGCCGACGGGCCGCGCGCCGCGGTGCTGTGGTGGGTCGAGGAGGAGGCCTGGCACGGCGCGCCCGCGCAGCACGTCTGGGTCGACCACGCGCCCGACACCACCGCCATCGCCTGGACCTGCGCCGCGCTGGACGCCGTGCCGCGCACGCCGCACTTCGACCTGCACCTCGACGCGCTCGACGTCGCCGTGCGCCGCCACCTGCTGGCGCAGGGGCTGGGCATCGACTCGGTGATGCTGGCGGGCGAGCCCGAGCGCGCGCTCGAAGGCCTGATGGCGACCGATCCGCCGCCCGAGACGCCCCCCGACGCGCGGCTGCGCATCGATCGCCTGGGCCCCGCCGACATCGAGCCGGTGCTCGATCTGTCGGTGCGCGTGTTCCAGGCCGAGCCACAGTGGTGCTGGTTCGGCGCGCAGCCCGCCTGGATCGAGCGGCAGCGCAAGGCCTTCACGCGCACCGAGCCCGCGCTGCAGGAGGTGCTGCGCCTCGACGGCCGCATCGTCGGCCTGTGGGGCAGCAACGTCGACGAGAACCCCTTCTGGGGCCGCACCGCGGGCATGAACTTCGTGCTCGCGCCCGAGGTGCGCGGGCAGGGGCTCGGCAAGATCGCTTACCGGCGGCTGCTCGAGTGGCAGGTGGCCCTCGGCGTGGACACCTTCAAGGGCGGCACCAACCGCCCCGAGGTGATGCACCTCGCGCGGCGCATGGGGCGCGAGCCGATCCAGACCTGGATCCGCAGCAAAGCGCCCTTCGGCCCCGAGCACTTCGCCTCGGTGCTCGAGCCGACCGCGGCTCAGTGATGGCGCCGCCAGGTGTCGATGTCCTTGATCTGCAGGTACGGGTTGGTGCGGCGCACGACGCCCATCGGCGCGTGCTCGCCGCCGTAGGCGTGGCCGGGGAACAGCACGGTCTCGTCGGGCAGTGAGGCCAGCCGCTGGGTGAGGGTGTAGTACATCTCGTCGGGATCGCCGCCGGGCAGATCGACCCGCCCGCAGCCCTGCAGGAACAGCGTGTCGCCGGCGACCAGCGCGTCCTTCACCCGGAAGCACTGGCTGCCCGGCGTGTGGCCGGGCGTGTGCAGCAGCTCGACCTCGACGCCGCCGACCTTCACGACGTCGGCCGAGTCGTGCAGCACCAGATCGCTCTTGCTCAGCCCCGTCACCTGCTGCACGCCGGCCGCCTCGAGCTTGTGCACGTGCACCTTGCAGGGGTTCACCTCCATCAGCGTGGGCAGCCCCTCGACCGTGAAGCCGAACATCGTGCCGCCCACGTGATCCGGGTGGTAGTGGGTGGCCAGCGCGCCGGTGATGGTCATGTCGTCGGCGGCGGCGACGCGCACCAGATCGCGTACGTCCCAGGCTGGGTCGACCACCAGGCACTCGCCGGTGTCGCGGTCGCCGATCAGGTAGACGAAGTTCTGCATCTGCCCGGCGGCCGCGTCGCCGATGGCGAAGTCGCGGCCAGCGAGCAGCTGGCGGAGGTACAGGCGCGCCATGGGGTCTCCCGGACGGGGTTCACGCACAGGATGCGCGGGTGGGGTCAGTGGTCGTGGGCGTCCTCGCCGCCGCCGGGCGCCTCGTGGCCGTGGTCGAGCTTCATCTTGCGCGCCAGGGTGACCGCCTTCTCGGGGCCGAGCGCGATCTGCGCTTTGTTGCGGGCCAGGCGCACCGTCAGCAGCTCGGTGTCGGTCACCCCGCCCAGCTCCATCTTCGTGGCGATGGTGGCCGTGTCGCCCTCCAACGCGACCGGCGTCCAGGTGCCCGCCTGCTTCATGCGCCCGAAGGACAGCAGGACACGGCCGTCGGGGTACAGCTCGATGCGCAGCGCCGCGAACAGCAGCCGCGCCTTGTCGATGCGCGCCCGGCGCGTGGTCGGGGGCAGCTTCGCCAGCTCCGGGTCGGTCATCATCGCGTCCATGTCGCGCGTCCACACGCCGGCCAGCGCGCCGATGATCCGCTTCGCCGTCGCCTCGTCGGCGGGCTTCACGTCGGCGGGGGCGCGCGGCACGTCGGTGCCCTTGCCGAACAGGAAGCGCGCCAACCCCGGGCGCAGGCCGTCGAAGGTGGGCTTCTCGTCGCCCGCCCGCTTCATCGGCAGCGGATCGGCGCCGTCGCGCTGCATGCGCAGGGCGTCGCCGTTCACCTCGACCTTCCACTGCCCGGCGTCCCCCTCGGCGCTGGCGGTCAGCAGGCGGAACACGCCGGGCCGCACCGTCTCGACGGTGTAGCCCCCCCGGCGGATGGCGCCGCCCAGCTTCATCGTCCAGGTGCCGTCGCCGCCGAAGGTGACCCGCGTGTCCGCGCGGCGCATGGCCTGCACCAGCCGCGCCCGCTCGGCGGCGGGCATCTTGGCGATGGTGGGCTCCTTCTCGAGCGCGTCGAAGTCGATCTGCCAGACGCCGACGAAGGGTCCGTCGACCTGGGCGGGCGGCGGCGCCGGGGTCGGTGCGGCGTCGGCCGCGCGCTGGGGCGCCGCGTCGGGGCCAGGGCGGCGGCCGCGTCGCGCGCCGGCTTCGCGGCGGTTGGGGCCTTGGGCTCCTTGCCGCAGCCGGTCGCCGCGGCGGCGAGGACGAGCGTCACGAGGGTGGGACGGATCACGGGGTCTCCTCGGCGGCCGGCGCGGGCACGGTGAGGTCACGCGCGCGCACGGTGTGGGTCCACTTCAGCTCGCCGGCGGCGTTCAGCGTGCGCATCTCGAGCACCCGATCGTCCTCGGGCCCCGAGAAGCGCAGCAGGCCGAAGTTGCGCTCGCCCACCACCAGCGTGCCGTCGACGCGGGCGGGCGAGGTCAGCTCGGGCTCGGGGTTCGCGGGGCGGCTGGTCAGCGGCGAGCTGGTGAAGTCGTACAGCGGATAGAAGCCGGGCGGCGTCACCCGCACCAGCTCGGTGTGGTGGCGGTCGCCGGACAAGAAGACGACGCCCTCGATGCCCCGCTCGACCAGCACGTCGACCAGGTGGCGCTGCTGCACGGGGTGCTGCGCGTAGCCCTCCCAGAACGCGAAGGGGCTGAGGAACTGCATGCCGCCGACGACGATCTTGAAGGGGGCGCGGCTGGTGGTGAGGCCGTCGATCAGCCACCGGAGCTGCGCCTCGCCCAGCACCACCTTGGCGCTGTCCGCGGGCGCGCGCGACGACGCGCGGTGATAGCGATCGTCCAGCAGGAAGAAGTCGACGTCGCCCCAGGTGAACTGCCCGAAGACGCCGGGCGCCTCGGGCAGGCCGAAGCTGGGGTTCGCCCAATACTGGCGGAAGGCGTCGAGCGTCGCGGCCTTCAGCGGATAGCTGCGATCGGCGTCGTTGGGGCCGTAGTCGTGGTCGTCCCAGATGGCGTAGTGGTGCGCGCCGCCGAGCAGCGGCTGCAGCGCGGGGAAGGCGCGGTCGATCGTGTAGCGGCGGTAGATGCCGGCGGCCGAGCCGTAGTCGGTCTCGCGCAGGTACAGGTTGTCGCCCAGCCACAGCATGAGGTCGGGATCCTGGGCGCGGATGGTGTCGAAGATGCCGAAGTCGCCGCCGTAGGGCTCGCGGCCCGCGGGCTCGTAGTTGGGATCGTTCAGGTAGGCGCAGCTGCCGATCGCGACGGTGAAGTCGGGCGGATCGGCGCGGCGAATCCACAGCGGCTGGGTCTGGAAGCGCAGGGGCCAGTCGCGCGGGCGCACCTGCCCGTCGACCAGGATCTCGTAGGCGAAGTGCGTGCCGGGCGGCAGGTCGGTGACGACGACGTGGGCGATGCGGTCGTCGTGACCCGCCGTCCGAACGGGCGGCGTCGTCTTCGTGGCGTCCGGGTCGTCCACCGGCCAGTACCGCACCTGCACCGCGGCGGGCGCGCCGGTGCGCACCCAGATCGCCACGTCGTGATAGGCGCCGTAACCCACCATCGGGCCCGCCGCGATGGGCGGCGCCGAGGCGCAGGCGCCCAGCAGCAGGGCGGCGGGCAGCAGCAGGGCGCGGGCGCGCGAGGAACGCATCGGGGGCTCCGCGGGTGGTCGTCGGCGGCCAGAGTACGGCAACGGCCGCCCGGCGCAACCCCGCGGCGCCAACTGGTGGCGGCCGCGGCCGGAGGACTACCCTGGCGGGGTGCGCACTCGCCTCGCATGGTTCGTCGTCGTCGCTGTCCTTGCCGTGCTGCCCTGGGCCTGCCGGGACGAGCCGGCGCCGCCCGAGCGCGTGACGTCGACCGAGGCGCAGCGCCTGCGCGCGGCCCTCGCTCGGCTGCGGGCCGCGCAGGACGCCATGCGGTGTCCTCGCCCGGTGCTGCGGGGGGCGCCGCTGCCGGGTTCCGGCGAGCAGGCGCTGGCCGACGTGGCCGAGGCCCGCGCGCACCGGCGCTGCCTCGACACCGTCGACGCCGGGCGCGAGGCGCTCGAGGCGGCGCTCTTCCTGCCCTTCGAGGCCCTGCCCGCCGGGTGGCCGCGGCGCAACCCGTGGCTGACCCTGCGACCCTCGGACGCCACGGCGGCGCCCCCCGCCATCGAGGCGGTCGCCGCCGTGTGCGCCCCGCTGGTCGAGGACGTGCGCGAGGCCGTCCGCTATCAGGACGCGTGCAGCCCCTACCGCCCGGGGCGCGACCGCGCGGCGCCCGATCGGTTGGAGTCGTTGGCGCTGGCCCTGGCCGCCTCGGCGCGTCATCGCTGGGCCGCCGAGGACGATCGGGCCGCGGCCGAGATCCTGCTCGACGGCCTGCGGCTGCTCGACGATCTCGCGCGCGGGGGCGCCCGCATCGAGGTGCAGGCCGCCGCCGTCCGCGCCCGCACGCCGCTGGCCGTCACCCTCGAGGGGCTGCTCGATCGGCCGGCGCCGCTGGGCCCCTCGCTGCCTCGCCAGATCGAAGCCGAGCTGGCGACGCTGGCCGCCACGCGCCCCTCACCGGCCGCCTCGTTGCGGGGCCTGTGGGCGTCCCTGCTGCTCGACATCGAGCTGCCCGATCCGGCGCTGCCCGACGACGCGCTGCTGCCGATCGTGGGCCTGCACCTGCTGGCGCAGCAGGTCGAGGTGGCGTGCCCACCCGACGCCCCGGCGCGCCGCTGCGCCGAGTCGCTGCGCGAGGCCGACGCGCGCCTCGGCGAGCTGACCCGCCTCGACGGCCGCAGCGGCGCCCTCGCCGAGTCGATGGTCACCTTCGTCGGCCCCTACGCCGACCACGTCCGCCAGCGCGCGCTGCGCGACGTCGTCGTCCCCGGCCTGCGCACGCTGGCCACCTGGCGGCGCGTGGTCGAGGCGACGGGCGACTGCCCGCGCCTGGACGGGTTCGACGCCGAGCCCCTGCGCAGCGCGCGGCGCGACCCCTTCAAGGACGGCCTGCTGAAGGTGCTGCCCTATCCCGAGGATCGCTTCCTGGTCAGCATCGACGGCTGGCCCGACGGCGACGACCTCGAGACCGCGCCGCCCGGCGTCGTGCTGCAGTGCCCGGTGATGCGCGGGTTGACGGCCGCGGAGTAGACGCCGCGGCCGGGGGGCGTGGCGCTCACGCCGGCGCGGGCGGCCGCGGCGATGAGCGCGCCGCGGGGCGCCGCCCAGCGCGTGCAGCGCCGGCGGCGCGCGCCCGGCGGTCGCGCTCGCCCGGAGCCACTGATCGGCCTCGGCCGGATCCGCGGTGAGGTACAGCACCTGCCGGCCCGCGTCGGCCAGCGCGAACACGGCCTCGGCCACGGCGGCGAAGCGGTCGGGATCGGTGGTCGACAGCAGCTCGTCCAGCACCAACGGCAGCGGCGGGCCGTCGGCTTCGGCCTCCTCGACGCCGGCCACGCGGGCGGCCAGCAGGAGCTGCACGCGGGTGGCGTCCGACAGCGCCTCGAGGGGGCGCAGGACGCCGGACGCCCGGTCGCGGGCCACGAAGTGGCCGGCGGGGTCGACCTCCAGGCCGTAGGCGCCGTGGGTGAACCGGCCGAACAGATCGTGGGCGCGCCGCAGCACCGCGGGGGCGTCGGCCGCGTCGTCGCCCCGCGCGCGTCGTCGAGCCACGCGCGGGCGAGGGCGTCCTCGAGCGCCTCGGCGCGCGCCGCGTCGAGGTCGGCCTGCGCCCGCTCGGCCGCGGCCAGCGCGTCGGCGAGGCGCGTGCCCTCCGAGGCCGCCGCGATCCGCGCCCGCAGCGCCCCCTCGGCGCGCGCCAGGCCCTCGGCTTCGGCGGCCCGCGCCTGCAGCTCGGCGGCCAGCGCGTCCACGTCCGCCACGTCGAGCGCCTCCGGGTCGGCCACGTCCTCGGCCCGCAGGTCGGACGCGGCCGGCGCCAGCGCGCGCGCGCGCCTCGCTCAGCCGGGCGTCGAGGCGCGCGACCTCGGCCCGCTGCGCGTCGAGCGCCGCCCCGCGCGGCGGCGCGGCGCGCCAGGCCCGCCGCGTCGTCCGGCGCGACGCCCGACCGCGCGAAGAGCGCCGCGCGCCGCGTCCGCAGCGCCTCGACGCGCCCGTCCGCCCGCTCGGCGGCCGCGCGCCGGTCGGCGTGCACCGCGGCGGCGTGCGCGGCCTGCGTCGTGCGCGTCGCCAGGTCGTCCAGCGCCGCCTGCGCGCCGGCGGCGTCGGTGACCGGATACCCCCGGGGAAAGAGCCACGCGGCCACCGCGTCGACGCCCGCGTCCACGGCGGCCTCGGCGGCCTCGGCGCGCGCGCGCGGCCTCGGCGGCGGCGTCGGCCAGGCGACGCGCGCAGGCGCGCTGCGCGGCCGCCTCGAGCACGGTGAGATCGCCCGCCTCACCGTCCAGCCCCAGGTCGAGGGCGGCGCCTCGCCGTCCCGCGTGGGCGGCGGCCAGCGCCTCTGCGCGGCGTCCGCCGCCGCGCCCTCGGCCTCGTGGGCGCGCCGCCGCGCGTCGTCGGCGGCCGCCGCCGGGCGGCGCGCGGCCGTCGAGCGCGTCGAGGTGCGCCTCGACCGCCTCGGCGTTCCAGGTGGGCGGGGGTGGTCGACGCGCGGCCGGCGGCTGGGCCACCGCGCGAGCCACGCGAGGCCCGCCCCCAAAGCGAGGGCGCCCTGCGTCGCCAGATGGTCGGCCGCCCACAGGTTCACCGCGCCCATGATCGCCAGCAGCAGCGCGAACGCGGGCCGGGGTCCCGCGCCTCGCCGCTGCGCCGCAGCCACGCCCGCAGCGCCTGCGCCGATCGCCGCACCGCCTCGGCGTCGTCCTCGCCGGCGCCCTCGGCCGTGGCGGCCCAGGCGCGGCGCAGCGCTTCCGCGGCGTCCACCCGCGCCCGCCCCTCGACCACCCGCGCGATCGCGCGCTCGAGCGCCTCGGTGGGCGCCGCGGTGGCTGCCGGCTGTCGCGGCGTGGCCGCGCGCCGCGGCGTCCGCGGCCCGGCGCAGCGCCGCCGCCGCCTCGCGCGCGTCGTCCACCCACGACGCGACCCGGTCGCGCCAGGCCTGCAGCTCGGCCGGCGGCGTCCGCGGGCCGGTCAGCTCGGCGCGACGCAGCGCGTCCTCGGCCTCGGCCAGCCCGCGGGCCGCGTCGTCCGCCTCGGCGATCGCCTCGGCCAGCCCGCGTCCAGGCGGGTGGCCTCGGCCACCGCGTCGTCGGGCACCGCGTCGAGGTCGGCGGGCGCCGCCTCGATCAGCGCCCGCAGCGCCGCGCGGCGGGCCGCGCCTCGGCGGCGTCGCGCAGGCGCTCGAGCGCCGGCAGCAGCCGCCCCTGCCTGCTGCGTCGCCGCGCGCCGCGCGGCGCCGGCCGCCAGGCGCGCTTCTCTTCGTCGGCCAGGGCCACCGCCTCCTGCTCGGCGCGCCGCAGCGCCGCCTCGGCCTCGGTCAGCGCGCGCGTCCTGTCGCGCGGTGGCAGCTTGCGGTCGCCGAAGGTCGCCTGCGCGGCGTCGACGTCGTAGCCCCCCGCCAGCTCGCGCGCCAGGGCCCGCGCCAGCCGCGCGTCCACCTCACCCGCCCGCAGCAGCTCGGCGAGGCCCAGCCGATAGCGCGCGCTCAGCGTCGCGTCGGGCAGCGGGGGCGGCGGGCTCGACCAGGTCGCGCGATCGCCGTGCAGCGACACCTCGAGGGCGACGTCGCCGTGGCGCCAGGTCGCGTCCGCCGTGACGCCGGGCTGGGCCGCGGAGGGCCAGAGCGTCGCGCGCAGGGCGCGGGCCAGCGTCGACTTGCCCGAGGCGTTGGGGCCCACCACCAGGTTCGGGCCCGGGCGCAGGTCGGTCAGGGCCACGCCGGCGGGCAGCCCGGGCGCGTGGCGCACGTGCAGGCGCTGGATCCACATCAGCGCGCCTGCCGCAGCAGGGCGTCGAGCGCGCGGCGGCAGGCGCGCACCGCCGCGGCGCGCCGCGCCGCGTCGTCCAGCGGCGTGGGCCGCCACGCGGGCGTGCTCACGCGGGCGAAGGCGTCGTCGAGGGCCAGCGGCAGGTCGGCGCCGGCCTCCAGGTCGCGCAGGCGGCGGGCCAGGCGGCCGGCGGGCGTGCGCTCGCGGGCCAAGGCGTCGAGATCCACCTGCGGCCAGGTCGCGTCGATCACGCGCTCGACGAAGCCGGGCCGGCCGCCCGCGTCGACGACCAGCGGCGCGCGCGCGGCCAGCCAGCCGACGAAGGCGTCGATGGCCGCGCGGTCGCGCACCGCCCCGGTCAGCGTGACGCGCCACGCGCGCACCCGCAGGCGCGCGTCGTCCTCGGCGTCGGCGGCGTCGCGCGCGCGCGCGCAGCACGGCGGCGTGCACGGCGTCGGCGTCCTCGGCGTCGCCCACCGCGACCGCCAGCGGGCACCAGCGGATGGGCGCCAGCGGCACGTGGGTGGCGCGGGCGCGGCCGCCGTCGACGTCCACGCGCCAGGGCCCCCGCGGCCCCGGCTCGCCCGCGTCCAGCCCGCACAGCGAGCCCAGGTAGCCCAACGGACGGTCGCCGCGCAGGTCGTGCGGGGCGTGCACGTGGCCCAGGAGCCATGCGGCGACCGGGGCGCGGGCCAGGTCGGCCGCGCGCACCGGCGCGTAGGGGCTGTCGGCGGCGTCCAGATCGCCGTGCAGCACGCCCAGCGACGTCGCGTGCGGCCGCAGCGCGGCCAGGGCGGCCTGGAAGCTGGGGTCGGCCAGCGGATCGCCGCGGTGGTGCCGGGCGGGGAACGACCAGCCGAGCAGATCGACCGGCGCGCCGACGCCGGGGACGGGCGCGACCTGCCAGCGGCCGCCGGCGCCCAGCAGGGTGAAGCCGGCGATGCGCTCGGCCAGCCGGGGCAGCACCAGCCCGTCGTGGTTGCCCGCCACGCCGAAGACGGCCACGCCCGCGTCGGTCAAGCGCCGCACGCCCGCCTCGAGGGCGGCGAAGGCCTCGAAGCGATCGACCTCGCTCTCGACGACGTCGCCGGCCAGGACGACGGCGCGGGCCGCGACCGACAGCGCCTCGTCGACGGTGGCGCGCCACGCCGCGGCGGGCGACACGTCGCGCGCATCGAGACCGCACGCCGCCAGCCCGTCGGCCGCGGTGGCCGGGCGCCGGCCGAGGTGCACGTCGCCGACGAAGATCAGGCAGCCGTCGCGCATGGTCGGCGACGATCACCCGGGCTCGCCGGCCGATCAAGTCGAGCGCGCCGCCAGCCGATTCGGACGATCGTTCGAAACTTCGAGCGCCGCGCCGCCATCTTCCGACCCCGACCCGCGGCCCGCCGCGCCGCGCCCCGAGAGGAACCCCGCGCCTTGGCCCCGATGACGCCCCACGCACCGACGACCACCCGCCAACGCTGGCTGTTCGTGCTGATCCTGGGCGCGCTGCGTGGCCTCGGCCCCTTCACCGTCGACCTGTACCTGCCGGCGTTCCCGCAGGTGGAGGCGGATCTCGGCATCAACACCGCCGCGGTGCAGCTGACCCTCACTGCCACCGCGCTCGGCTTCGCGCTCGGCCAGCTGGTGGTGGGGCCCTGGAGCGATCGGGTCGGGCGCCGCCTGCCGATCATCCTCGCCACGACGCTGCACATCGCCGCCAGCCTCGGCGTCGCGCTGACCCACGACTACCACCTGCTGCTGTTCTTCCGGGGCCTGCAGGGGGCCGGCGCCGCCGCGGGCGCGGTCGTCGCCATGGCCATGGTGCGCGACCTGTTCGCCGGCCACCGCATGGTGCGGGTGCTGGCCCGCCTGGCGCTGGTCACCGGCCTCGCGCCCATCCTCGCGCCGGTGGTCGGCTCGCAGCTGATGCGCTGGACCTCGTGGCGCGGCATCTTCGTGGTGCTGGCCGCCTTCGGGGCGCTGGTGTGGCTGTGCACCGTGCTGTTCATCCCCGAGACGCTGCCCCGCGCCCGCCGCCACGCGGCCGAGCGCGGCGCCACCGTCGCGCGCTACAAGATCCTCTTCGCCGATCGCGCCTTCATCGGCGTCGCCCTCATCGGCGGCATGGTGTTCAGCGGCCTGTTCGCATACCTGTCGTCGTCGTCGTTCCTGTTCCAGCAGGTCTACCACCTCGACGCGCAGGACTACGGCCTGCTTTTCGCGACCAACTCGCTGGGCATCGTCGCGGGCGCGCAGGCCAGCGCGCGGCTCGCCCAGCGCATCGGTCCGCAGTGGGTGCTGGTGGCGGCGACGGCGGTGCTGCTGGCGGCGTCCGGCGCGATCGTCCTGCTCGACCTCGCCGGCGCGGGCCTGTTCGGCGTGCTGGTGCCGCTGTGGATCTTCCTGATGACCTGCGGCCTCGCGATGCCCTGCATCCAGGTGCTGGCCCTGGCCGAGCACGGGGCGCAGGCCGGCACGGCGGCCTCGCTGCTGGGCGCGGTGAACTTCGGCCTCGCCGGCGTCATCTCGCCGGTGATCGGCCTGTTCGGCATCACCGACGCCGTGCCGATGGGCGCGACGATGGCCGCCACCTCGGCCGTCGCCATCCTGTCGCTGTGGATCCTCGTGCGCCCCCGCAGCGTGCCGGCGCTGGCGCCCTGATCACCGCCCGGGCACCAGGTTGCCCAGGTTCAGGAAGTCGTCCACCGCCTTCGAGAAGGTCTTGTTGCCGCGCAGGAGATCCTTGAACACCTGCCCGCCCACCTTCGCGCGGCCGCAGTCGTCCTTGGCCTGCCAGGCGTCGTAGGCGTACTTCAGCACGTCGTCGACGCCCGGGCCGATGCCCTTGTTGGCGGCGGTCTTCACCGCGAAGTCCACCGCGCGCCCGGCGTCCTTGCCGCCCACCATCGTCGCGACCTTGGCGGCCGAGTCGGTGGCCACCTTGATCGCCAGGTTCTTCGGGTCGCGCACGGCGTCCGCGAAGCCCTTGGCCTCGGTGTAGGTCTTGCGGGCGGCGTAGGCCACCTTCACCGCGCGGGGCGGCCCCGCGCCCCAGGGATCCCGTCCGCCGACCGGATCGAGGCCGGGGAAGGCGTAGGGGTTCGACAGGGTGGTGAAGCGCAGCGGATCGGTGCTGAGGAAGCGCCCGGCGACCGGGTCGTACCAGCGCAGGCGCAGCCACACGAGGCCGGTGTCGGCGTCGCGGTAGGCGCCGTGGAAGCCGAAGCGCGGCGCGGTGTCGCCGGTCTGGTCGAGCAGGCGCCCGAAGGCCGACCACGCGAAGGTGGCGAAGGGCGCCGCCTCGCCCGGCCGCATCAGCGCGCGCACGCTGCCGACCGGATCGCGCAGGTACACCACCTCGTCGGCGCCGCGGCGCGTGGCCAGCGGGGTGTCGACGTCGCCGCCGTGCAGGTGCAGCGCCTGCACCGCGCCGTCCGCGCCCACCTCGAGCACCAGGTCGTCGCGGTCGTACACGTAGAAGGTCAGATCGCCGTCCACGCCGCGCGCGATCAGCCGGCCGAGCGCGTCGTAGCGGTAGGTGAGGGTCCAGTCGGCGGCGTCGTCGCCGGCCGGCACGTGGGCGACCTCGACCAGCTTGTCGTCGGCGTCCCAGGCGAAGCGCAGCCGCGCGCCGTCGGCGTCGGTGCGCTCGACCACCCGCCCCGCCGCGTCGAACGCGTAGGCCACGTCGCCCACCGCGGTCACCCGGCCGTGCGCGTCGGCCGCCACGTCGGGCCCGGTCGGATCGCCCCGCGCGTCCCACGCGAACTGCTCGTCCTCGCCCGCGCTGCGCGTGACGCCGATCAGCCGCCGCAGCCCGTCGTAGGTGTACGCGACCTGCCCCTCGGGCCCGTCCTCGCTCAGCCGCACGTCGTCCACGTCGTAGGCGCAGGCCACCCGCCAGGCCACCTGCTCGCGCCAGCTGTCGGGGTACGCCACGACGCTGTCCACGCGCCCGGCCGCGTCGTAGCCGTAGGCCACGTCCAGCGTGTCGCCCCAGTCGATCTGGAACGCCTCCAGCCGCCCGCCGTCGTCGCGCGGCAGGTCGTACGATCGCCCGTCGGGCGCATAGATCTGCTCGAGGTGGCCGCCGGCGCCGTAGCCGAGGTCGAACGTGCCGCCCTCGAAGCCGGGCAGCGCCGGGTAGGTGACCGCGTACACCCGGCCCGCCTCGACCGCGTACTCGAGCGTGATCGGCTGCGCCATGCCGGGGTGGTGCTGGGTCACGGTGGCCAGCCGGCCGGCCTCGTCGTAGGTCCAGCGCACGTCGCTGTCGTCGTCGGCCGCGCGGGCCAGCCGGTCGACGCCGGCCCAGGACAGCGTCGCCGTCTCGGTGCGCGCCCCGTCGTCGACGGTGTAGCCCACCACCCGGTCGAGCGCGTCGTAGGTCGTGTCGACGCGCCCGCCGGCCGGGTTCACCCACGCGGTCACCCGGTCGTCGCCGTCGTACGCGAGCGTCCAGGCGGGGGCGCCGGCCAGCGACACGCCCACCAGGCGGCCCCGCCCGTCGCGCGTCAGCGTCGCCTGCGGCGCCCCGTCGCTGGTCACGCCGGTCAGCAGACCCTGGTGGTCGCGCGCGAAGCGGTGCACCGCGCCGGTCGGGTCGCGCACCTCGACCAGCCGGTCGAGCGCGTCGTAGGCGTAGGTCGTCTGGCCGCCCGGGCCGTCCTCGCGCACCACGTTGCCGCGCGCGTCGTAGCCCAGCTGCGCGACGACGCCGGCGGGCCCCTCGAGGGTCACGAGGTTGCCGCGCGCGTCGTAGCTGTGGCGGCGCGTCCGCCCCGCCAGATCAGTGAGCGTCTCGATCTGGCCGTCGGCGGCGTAGGTCATCGTCCAGCGGGCGTCGTCGTCGCCCACCTGCACCGTCGCCAGCCGGCCGGCGGCGTCGTACTCGACCTGCACGTGCTCGCCGTCGGGCCGCGTCCAGCGCGTCGGCCGCTCGGGGTGCGCGGCGTCCTCGTACCACAGCTCGCCCTCGCCCTCGGGGCCCGAGGTCGCCAGCAGCCGGCCCCAGGCGTCGTAGAAGCGCGTGGTGGTCCCGGCGTCGTCGGTCAGCGTCGCCGCCATGCCGGCGGGGTGGTTCGCCAGCGTCACCACGACGCCGTCGGGCCGCTCGATCTCGGCGGCCTCGCCGGCGCTGTCATAAGCGACCCGCCAGGTCTGCCCGGCGCCGTCGACCCAGACGCTGCGCGGGGCCGGCGCGGCGGGCGCCAGGTCGTCGGGCCCGACGCCCTCGCCCAGATCGTTGAGCAGCGCCTGCGTCTCGAAGGGCGTGTAGGCGCGGCGGTGCCCTTCGCCGTCCACCACCTCGGCCACCCGGCCGTGCGCCCCGTAGGCGTAGGTCGCCGTGCGCCCGTCGGCGTCGGTCCAGCCGACCACCCGGTGCGCGTCGTCGTACGCGTACGTCGTCTCGGCGCCGTCGGCGTAGGTGACGCCCTGCAGGTCGCGGGCGGCGCCCACCGCGAAGGTCGTCTCGGCGCCGTGCGCGTCGACCACCGCCGCCAGCCCGCCGTCGCCCCAGCGCAGCGTCACCGCGTCGCCCAGGTCGTCGGTGATCGCCACCAGCCGCTCGCCCTCCCAGGCGAACGTCGTCGCGCGGCCCAGCGCGTCCACGCGCTCGCGCAGGCGGCCGTCGGCGTCGAAGCGCTCCATCTCGCCGTCGCTGCGCGCCACGCGCCACCCGTCCTCGGCGCGCGTCAGCACGTCGCCGTTGCTGGCCGGGCGGTCGTAGACGACGTCGCCCGGATCGACGGCCAGCACGCGACCGGTCTCGGCGTCGGCCACCACCAGCACCCCGTCGGCGCCCAGGTGAAGGCCGGTGGGCGAGGGCACCAGCGCGTCCGTCGCCGGGCCGCCCTCGTCGAAGCCGGCGTCGGCCGCGTGGCCCCAGCCCGCGGCGGTGCGCAGCCGCCCGTCCGGCGCGATCGCGCGCACCCGCGCGTTCCAGGTGTCGGCGACGTACAGCGTGCCGTCCGCGCCCAGCGCAAGCCCCTCGGGATGGCTCAGCAGCCCGTCGCTGGCCGGCCCGCCGTCGCCGCGGAAGCCGGCCTTGCCGTCCTGCCCCAGCACCGTCACCAGCCGCCCGCTGTCGGGCCACCACCGCCGCACGCGCTGGCGGTTGGTCTCGCTGAGGTAGATCGAGCCGTCCGCCGCCAGCGCCAGGTGGCGCGGCGCCGGCGGATCCGGGTGCGTCAGCGGATCGGGCGACAGATCCTCGACGCGCCCGTCGGGGTGCACGGCGCGCACGCCAAAGGGCCAGTCGGCCACCAGCAGGCGGCCGTCGGGCATCACCGCGAGGTCGGTGGGGAAGCTGATGCCCACCGGCGCGCCCAGGCCGGGCAGCGTCGGCGGATCGCCCCCGGCCAGCGGCTCGAGGGCGCCGCCGACCACGCGCGACACCACGCCCGAGGTCGCGTCGGCCACGAAGACCGTCCCGTCCGGCGCCACCGCGACCGCCACCGGCTCGAAGCCCTCGCCGCCGTCGTACACCGGCGCGTAGTCGCCCGCCGCGGTCACGCGCAGCACGCGCCCCTCGCCCGCGTCGGCCACCACCAGGCTGCCGTCCGGCGCGGCCGCCACGTCCACGGGCCGCCCCAGGCAGCCCTCGGTGGCCGACCCGCTGGTGGGGCACCCGAAGCTGGTCTGTCCGACGCCCGCGCGGCGCGTCAGGCGCGGCGCGGGCAGGTAGACGCCGCGCGAGGCGCCGTCCTCGGCCACCATCACCGCGCCCTCGGGCCCGACGTACACGCGCGCCACGCCGCGCACGAACCACCCGGCCGCCACCGGGTTCGAGGGCCCGTCGAACAGCGCCAGCGGCTCGGTGACCGTCACCCCCGCCTCGACCGGCTCGTCGGCCATCACGCCCAGCGGGGACAACGCCGCCCCGCCGAACACCTCGGCCGTCGCGTACTCGCCGGGCAGGCCCCAGGCCAGCCGCAGCGCGCCCGTGTAGACGCCGGTGGGCAGGCGCTGCCCGCGCGCGTTGACCCCGTCCCACAGGAAGCCCGCGAAGTTGCTGTCCGGGTGCGCCGCGCGCCGGGCGACCGCGCGCACGCCCTCGACCTGCACCTCGGCGCGCACGTAGGCCGGCGCGCCGCTCAGGTCGGCCGGCGCCTCGCCCGCCACGCCGCCGATCCACACGCTGGGGTCGGCGGCCAGCGAGCGGTAGACCAGGCCGAAGGTGCGGGGCAGGCCGCGCGCGGTGCCGAGGGGCACCTCGATGTCCAGCCGCAGCTCGCCCGAGCGCAGGTCGACCACCGAGTTGCCGGTGGTGCGGTTGCGGCCGCAGCGATCGCGCCCGCGCCGGCCGTCCTTCTTCTTCGCGCCCGGCTTGTCGTCCACCGTCGTGGGGTAGTTGCAGTCGTAGCTGCTGAAGTGGGCGGCGCGGTACACGATGTGTGCCCCGTCCTCGCTCACCGTGCCCATGCCCTCGGGCAGCCAGGCGCCGGACGTCTCGTCGAACACACCCACCGGCACGGGCGTGCCGGGCGGGAAGCCGCGGTCGTTGGGCAGGCGCACCTCGACGGGGGCCTGCAGGTCGGCGCCGCCGACGGTGGCCTCGAAGGCGTAGGTGAAGTGGCTGGTCTCGGGCAGGGGCCCGGGCAGGTGGCGGCCGGCGCCGAAGCGGGTGGCGCGCACGGGCACGGTACGGCCCAGCGCGCCGGCGGGGACGTGCAGCTCCATGCCGCCCGCCGCGCTGCGGTGGACGCCGCCCTCGGGGCCGATCTCGGTGACGGCGGGGTCGAGGGCGACCAGGAACACGTCGTCCACCGCGACGTCGCGCTCGGCCGGTACGACGCCGCGACGGTGCCCGGCGGTGCGGTCGGCGGCGGTCACGCGCAGGTGGAAGGCGCCGCCGCCCGCCACCGGCAGCGCGAACCGGCCGTCGGCGTCGGTGGCGACGCAGCCCGCGACGTCGACCAGTCGCACAGCCGCGCCGGCGAGCGGCCCGTCGTCCTCGGCGCGGCGCACGACGCCGTGCACGTAGCCCGCCTGGGCGGCGGCGGGCGGACCCTCCGTGCAGCCGCCGCCGGGGCCGGGCCCGGCGTCGGGATCGTCGTCGCTGCCGCCGCCGCACGCGAGCAGCAGCGCCGCCACCAGACCGATCAGCGAGAGAGGGGATCCCAACCGACGTGCGGTGCGCATGGCGCCTCCTCCGTCACGGGGGGCACCCAGCGCAGCAACGGGTGGGCCAGCCGCCGCGGCCCGTCACGCCGTTCGGCAGGCTACGAGGCGGTGACGCCCAGGTGGGCGGAGGTGGACGCGGCGCCCGCCTCACCGCACATCAGGGGGCGGGGTACTCGGCCTGCAGGTCGAGCGGGATGGCGCGCTCCTCGGCGATGCGGCCGTAGGTGTCGGCCACCGCGCGCTTCTCGCGGGCCTTGGTGGGGTCTTCCGGGTCGTAGCCGTACAGGCCGAAGCGCAGGCCCAGCCCGTGGTTCCACTCGTAGTTGTCCATCAGCGACCAGAAGAAGTAGCCGCGCACGTCGTAGCCGTCGCGCAGGGCGCGCGCCACCCAGGTCAGGTGGCGCACCAGGAAGCTGGGCCGCGTCTCGAAGGGATCCATCGTGCCGTTCTCGGTGACGATGACCGGCAGGTCGAAGGCGGCGTCGACGTAGGCGATCATCTCGTACAGCCCCTTCGGGTAGTCCTCCCAGAGCACCAGCGACAGCGGGTTGAAGGTGGCCAGCGGCGACAGCGCGGGCAGGGCGCTGCGGCCCAGCCCGTCGACGGTGACGCGGGTGTAGTAGTTGACGCCCACGTAGTCCATGCGCCCCGCCAGGTCGGGCCGCGCCTCGGCCTCGCCGTCCAGGTCGTCGTCCAGCAGCCCGCCGGCGACGCCGTTCATGAACACCTCGTTCCACAGGTAGAAGAAGTTGGCGGCGGCCTCGACGTCGGCGGGCTCGTCCGGATCGGCCGGCTTGGCGGGCGTCAGGTTGTAGACGACGCCCACCTGCGCGGTCGGATCGGCCGCCTTGATGGCGTCGTACATGCGCGCGTGCCCCTCGATGAGCGCCACGAGCACCTGCTTGCCCTCGTCGAACCGCAGACTGACCGCGGGCGGGTTGGTGCGCTCGGCGCTCGGCAGCAGATAGCCCGGCAGCAGCAGCGCGAAGGGCTCGTTCAGCGTGGCGTACAGGTCGATGTCGTCCCTGAACTCCTGCGCGATGAAGCCCGCGTACTTCGCGATCTCGGTCACCGTCCGCTCGCGATCCAGCCACCCGCGCGGCGAGCACGTGTCCAGGTCGAGGTGGCACCCCACGCCGTCGTGAATCCACGCCGGCAGGGTGTAGTGGCTGATGGTCACCAACGGCGTCATGCCGCGCGCCTTCAGCGCGTCGAGGATGGCGTGATAGCCCGCCAGCGCGTCCGGATCGGCCAGCGCGCGCAGCTCTTCGAAGCTCTGCGCCGCATCCGTCGCCTGCGGGAACACGCGGCTCCACTCGATGCTCATGCGGAAAGCGTCGTTGTGCAGGTCGTCCCGGGCGAGGTCGAAGTCCGCCGCGTAGGTCTCCCAAAAGCCGGGGCCGTACGAGACGGGATCGCCGCTGAGGAAGGCGCGGTTGCTGGCGATCGTCTCGGGCGCGGTGACGAACGCGTACCAATCGCTGTTGCGGTCTTCGCAGTCCTCGGCGGGCAGGGTGGGGCAGCCCATCTCGACCTGGAAGCCGGCGGTGGCGGTGCCGAAGAGGAAGTCATCGGGGAAGGGCAGGGGCTCCGGCGCGGGCGGCCCCGCGTCGGGCGCCGCGTCAGCCCCGGCGTCCACGGCGGCGTCGACGAGTGCGTCCTGTTGGGCGTCCGGCGGCGCCGCGTCCGGCGCCGCGTCCCCGATCGAAGCGTCCGACCCCGCCGCGTCCGCCGCGGCCCCGTCCGCCCGCGCCGCGTCGACCAACCCGTCGTCGTCCGGCGCCGTGTCTCCGCCGTCGTCGCACCCCCAGCTCGCCACCAGCGCCGCCAGCAGCACCAGCCCCCGTCGCCCCATCGTCGCCTCCCCGGCGGTGCGCCGCCCGAGCGGGGCGGCGATCGGTGGAAGGGTACACGGGGGCGGGAGAGGGGTCGACGGGCAGGAGAGGGCGTGAGAGCTGCCGAGATGCCGCGTGCGTGGCCGTGAGGAGGTCGCGCGTCGCGGCGGAGAGTGTCGCCCCGTCGCCCCGACGCGGCGACACTCTCCTTCGCGCAGTGACCCCAGCCTCGCCGCGGCTGCTACAGTCGCCCCCCATGGCCGAGGACGACATCGTCGAGATCTACACGGACGGCGCGTGCTCCGGGAACCCGGGGCCGGGCGGGTGGGGTGTGCTGCTGCGCTGGCGCGGGGTGGAGCGCGAGCGCTTCGGCGGCGAGGCCCACACGACCAACAACCGCATGGAGTTGATGGCCGCCATCGAGGGGCTGGCCGCGCTGAAGCGCGCGGTGCCCGTGCGGTTGTACACCGACTCGACCTACGTGAAGCAGGGCATCACCCAGTGGGTGCCGCGCTGGCAGCGCAACGGATGGCGCACGGCCAGCAAGGCGCCGGTGAAGAACGCCGACCTCTGGCAGAGGCTGGCCGAGCTGAACGAGCGTTACGACGTCGAGTGGCGCTGGGTGAAGGGCCACGCGGGGCACCCGGACAACGAGCGCGCCGATGAACTGGCACGGCGCGGCGTGCCGGGCCCGGGCTGACCGGCCACGCGCCCGGACGTTCAGGGCGCCTCGGCGTGCCCGGCTCCGCCAACGCTCCAACGCGCCCTTCGGCGCCTCGTGGTCGGACGCCGACAGCACGCTTCGGGCGCCAACGTGGCACAACATCGATCATGGTGAGTCGTCGAGTACTTGGGGTGAGGGGCTTGGCTTGAGTTTCCTATCCCCCGGTCGGTCCTCGGTCACCCCCACGCGGGCTTGCGGCTGCAGCCGGCGGTTCGCCACGGTACACTGCTGTGGGTTCACATGCGGAGGCTGAAGTTGAACACCATCCATGAGGGAGCAGGCAGTCGGTGAGCCAGTTGGGGATCGTCGGGGCGACGACGCCCGTCGCGGAGCTCCCGCCAATCCTCCGAGACGCCGTGTCCGTCGCGCTGGCCCACGCCGCAGCCTGGGTCCCTCTCAGGTCCGACGTGCTTGATGCGCTGATCAGCGGCTCGCTGCCGGCCGCCCATCACCCCGGGGCCTTCGCCGACTCCCCACTTGGCCAGTTCCTCCGAGCTCACGCTGACCGGCCTCTGGTGCTTTGGTACGCGGGCAACCTGATCGAGCTGGACCCGACTGGGCCCGAGACCCTGTTGGAGACGGCGCGGCAGCAGCTGCTGGAGTCGGCCCCGCTGGGCGGCGAGCTCTACCTCAACCACGCGCCCCACACACAGCGAGAGGTCTCGTCCCAGCGGGCGACCCGTGACTCTGAGTCATCCGAAAACACTCACCGGGCCCCGAACGCCTTGATGATGGCGGGTGCGCCGACCATACATGGCCCCATGTCGCGCGCCGCCGACGACCAGCGTCCGATGACCGCGGAGGCGTTCGCGGCGCTGTCGCTGGACGGCCGTGCGGAGCTGGTGGACGGTGTCGTGGCGAGGCGTGAGGACGTGCCCGGCGCCAAGCACAGCCGCACCGCGGTCAAGATCGCGGCTCGGCTCGAAGCGTGGGCCGAGCGAGGAGACCACGGCCCGGTTCTGGCGGAGGCCGGCTACATCGTTCGCCGGTCGCCAGATCGGGTTCGGCTTCCAGACGTCAGCTTCGTTCGGGGTGAGCGCCTGCCAGAGCTACCGGACGGCTACCTCGAGCTCGTTCCTGACCTGGCCGTCGAGATCGTCTCGCCGAACGACAAAGCCAACGACTTGGAGCAGAAGCTCGAGGACTACCGGCAACTCGCGGTGCCCATGACCTGGGTGGTGCACCCGGTCACGCGGACGGTCATCGTGCACACCGCAGACGGGATCGCCCGGATTCTGCGCGGCGCCGACGTCCTGCGCGGCGGTGACATCCTGCCCGGATTCGAGTGCCCCATCTCGGCGTTCTTCGCGTAGCGACGAGGCGCTCCGAGACAGGTGGCCGGCGAGCAGTCGGGCGACATTCGGACCGCGGCGGCGCGAGGTGCTCGAAGCAGACGATTCCTGGGCTTCGATGAGCGACGCGCGCGCCGGTGGCGATCTATCATGTGCCATCACGTCCACGCCCCAGGAGGCCCACGATGCGACGCATGACCCCGCTTCTGGCTGCCGGCCTCGTGCTCGGGTGCTCGGGCAGCGGTGTGCCGCCCGACAAGCAGGACTTCGTCGGCGCATGGGAGGCGCCCAACATGCGGCTGTACATCGAGCCCGACGGCGACGTGTCGTACGCGCGCCGCGAAGGGAGCTCGCGGACCGAGGTGAACGCGCCGATTCAGGGCTTCTCGGCCAGCGGCTTCGAGGTGGGCGTGTGGATCTTCACCACCGAGTTCGCCGTCTCGGTGCCGCCCCACCGGGCCGAGGACGGGCGCTGGCACATGACGGTGGACGGCGTCGATCTGGTTCGAACGAACTGACCCGGCGGGCGCCGGCCGGGCGCCTCGACGAAGGGAGAAGCCGATGGCGGGCGCCAGCCCCGACAAGAAGCCGCGCATCTTCTCGATGGCGTTCGCGCGCGTCTATCCGCTGTACGTCCAGAAGGCCGAGCGGAAGGGGCGCACGCGCGCCGAGGTCGACCAGATCATCACCTGGCTGACCGGCTACGACCGGGACGCGCTGCAGGGAGTCATCGACGCCGAGGTCGACCTCGACACCTTCTTCGCCGACGCGCCCGCGCTGAACCCGAACGTGGCGCTGATCACGGGCGTCGTCTGCGGCGTGCGCGTCGAAGAGGTCGCCGATCCGCTGATGCAGAAGATCCGCTACCTGGACAAGCTGATCGACGAGCTGGCCCGCGGCAAGAAGATGGCCAGCATCCTGCGCGGCTGAGCCGCCCACGCCGGCGCGTCGATGGGGCTTTACATCGGTCGGCGCTTGCGCTTCGATTCCGCAGACGGGCACCACGGAGGCGTGGGTAAGGAGTCGCAGTGGCAGTCTCCGCGGCTTGCAAAGCGGTCATCGTGTTCGGGGGCAAGAAGGAGAACGGCCAGACCTTCTGCAACCGCGAGTGTTGGGCGAACGGTGCGCTCATCGGGCCGCCGACGCCGGAGTCGGAGGCGATGGCCGCCGCGCACGCCGTGCAGATTCGCATGGGGTCTTGCCCCGTCTGCGGGGGTCATGGCGGGCCGGTCGACATTCACGCGTCGCACGTCGCGATGTCGTTCGTCTTCTTCACGCGGTGGTACAGCGAACCCCGGCTCTCGTGTCGCCGGTGCGGCGCCAAGAAGCAACTGGTCGCCTTCGGGGCGACCCTGATGCTCGGCTGGTGGGGCCTGCCCTGGGGGCTCCTGGTGACGCCCGTTCAATTGGTCCGCAACGTCCTCGGGATCACGGTGAACCGGTCGCCGACGGGCCCGTCGCCGGCGCTGGTGGAGCTGGCGCGCGAGCGCGTGGCCCGCGGCCTGGTGGGGCCCGGGTAGGACGCCCGCGCGCTCGAGGCGGTGGGGCGGCCGGCGGTCGCCGCGCACGGCTTCGTGGTTCCACCCGCGCGCGGCGCCCGGTACCGTGCCGCCGATGACGCCGCTGACCCTGCTGTTCGAAGACGACCGCTTCGTCGCGGTGGACAAGCCCGCGGGCATGGCCGTGCATCGCAGCGGGCACGTCGGCGACGCGGGGCCCTTCGCGGTGCAGACCCTGCGCGATCAGATCGGCCGCCACGTCTGGCCCGTCCACCGGCTGGACCGGCCCACCTCGGGGGTCATCGTCTTCGCCCTCGACCGCGAGGCGGCGGGCCGGCTGTCCGACGCGTTCGCCGAGCGCCGCGTGGAGAAGACCTATCACGCCATCGTGCGGGGCTTCGTCGGCGCGCCCCTGGACATCGACCGCCCGCTGGCGGAGCGCGAGGCGCACACGCGCGTCGCGCCGCTGGGCACGGTCGAGCTGCCCCACGCCGTGGGCCGCTATCCCACCGCCCGCTACTCGCGGGTCGAGGCGACGCCGTCCACCGGGCGCCTGCACCAGATTCGCCGCCACCTGGCCGGCGCGGGCCACCCGATCGTCGGCGACGTGGGCCACGGCGACCGCCACCACAATCACTTCTTCCGCGACGTCCTGGGGGTGGAGCGTTTGCTGCTGCACGCCCTCGCGCTGCGCTGGCCGCATCCCTTCACCGGGGCGGCCATCACCACGACGGCGCCGGTCGACGCCGCGTGGCGGCGCGCGCTCGCCGCGCTGGGCTTCTGACCTCAGGGCGCCGCGGCGATGATCGCGTGGCCGTGTTCGAGCGCCACTTCGACGGCGCCGACACCGGCGGGGACCGCGACGCTGCGGCCGCGCTCGGCCCGCACCTGCCAGTCATCGCCGCGCAGCGTCACCGCCCCTTCGACGACCGTGAGTCCGCGCGGGTAGGGGGCCGCGGGGAGCGTCGTCGTACCCGTGCCGCAGATCCGCGCGACCTCGAGCGGGGCGAAGCGCACTGGTCCGTCCGGCCCGGCCTGCGGCTCGACGCGCGCCGCCGCCTCGAGATCGGCCGCGCCGGCGCGGAGGCGAATGCGCTCGAGCAGCGCCTCGCCCCGCGGCGCGTCCCACCGCGTGACCGCCAACGCTCGCTCGACGTGCAGCGCCCGCGGCGCGCCGCCAGCGTTTCGCCGACCGTTCGCGTCGTAGCGCCGATTCCAGTCCCAGTACCGATAAGTCAGCCCGCGCCGCCCCGCCCGCACCCGCTGCGGCTCGACCAGCGTCACCCCCGGCCCGATGGCGTGCGGCGTGCCCGCGTCGATCACGAACACGTCGCCGGGCGCCACCGGCACGAAGTGCAAGAGCGCGCTCAGGTCGCCCTGCGCCTCGAGCGTCGCCCGCACCGCCGCCTCGTCGACCCCCTCTTCGAAGCCCAGGTACAGCCCGGCGCCGGGCTCGGCCGCCAGCACGTACCAGCTCTCGGGCTTCCCCCCCTCGTCCTCGGCCAGCGCGGCATCGTCGTCGCTCGGGTGGATCTGCACCGACAGCGCGTCGTCGGCGTCGAGCAGCTTGACCAGCAGGTCGAAGCCATCCGCCTCACCCAGCCAGCCGCCCGGATCGTCGGCGATGTGCGCGGCCAGCGTCCGCCCGTCCTCGGCGTCGACGCTGGGGAAGTCGGGCTCGACCGACACCTCCCACGACTCGCCCACCACCCGATACGCGGCCTTGTCGGCCGCCAGCGGCGCGCCGCCCTTGAACCGCGCGCGCAGCCGCGTGCCGCCCCACGGCGTCCGCGCCGGCGGGGTGAAGTTGTCGGCGCGCAGCAGCCGTGGCCGGATCACTTGCCGCGCTTCGGCAGCGGCATGCCCGGGATGTCCAGCGCCGGCAGCTTCGACCGCACCACCGCCTTCAGCTGCACGGCGCCGCGCGGCGCGGCCGCCAAGCCCGTCGCGGCCTTCGTGCTGCCCTCGCCGCCGCTGGGCGGCCCGCCCCACACGCCGTAGTTGGGGTTGTCGCACTTCACCTCGCCGGTCCACGGGTGCCGGATGATGTAGCGCCCCTGGAAGTTGTTCGCGTTCGCCTGCCGCACCTCGCCGGCCTGCTCGACCGACTTGCCGCCCCACTCGGCGCGCCCGCCGGTGATGGCCCCCGCCTCGCGGAACACGAGATCCTCGGACAGGCTCTCCTTGCTGTAGCGCGTGTGCAGCCGCGTCAGCACCCACGACGCCGCCGGGCCGAAGAAGGGCTGCCCGGGCACGGGCTTCGCGTCGTCGGGCTTCGCGGTCAGCCCCAGCAGGTCGCCGCCCAACGTCACCAGGTCGCCGTCGGTCAGCGGCGGCACCGGGCACGGATCGCACCCGTTGGTCTGCCACGCGTACTCGGTGACCACGCCCTTGCCGCCCGCCTTGGCCAGCGTCGCGTCGAACAGGCTGACGTAGAACGCGCCGAAGCTGTGCCGCACCTTGTCGAGCACCTCGACGTTGGTGGGGATGAACAGGTTGGGGTAGTTGGCCACCTCGAAGCGCTTCGTCGGGTGCAGCACGTACACCAGCAGATCCTGGTGCCCCTGCGCGTTCAGCAGGCCCAGCCGCACCGGCAGCCGCAGCGTCTCGCTCTCGAAGCTGAACCGCAGCGGCGACAGCACCACCACGCCGCGCGCGTCGCGCTTCACCTTCTCGATGTTCACCTTGGCGACGAAGAACTTCATGCCCTCGGTGATGTACGGCGCCAGCGCTTTGTCGGCGCCCTTGGGGATGTTGTACTTGTTCTGCCGCAGCCAGGTGTCGAGCCCGGTGGCCTCTTTGGCCGACAGGATGACGATCTGGTACTCGCCGGCCTCGAACTGCGCCTCGACCTTCACCCCCAGGTCGGGCCCGGCGCCGGACTCCATCACGGCGCCGTCGTCCATCGCGCCGGCCATGAACCGCGCGGCCGGCGGCGGCGGTACGTAGCAGGGATCCTGCTCCCAATACTCCACCAGCCGCGGCGCCGACAGCTGGTCGACCCGGTCGAAGACGTCGGGCGCCAGCGTCTTCACGTCCTCCTTCTGCAGCACCGTCGGCACCGGCACCACCATCGCGAAGTCCTTCGGTGGCCCCTTGTAGGTGTTCGACATGCTCATGACCGTGCGGTTGCCCTTCCGCATCAGCACGACCTGCGAGGCGTCGTTGTACAGCTCGGCGTCGGCGCCCGAGACGAAGAAGCCGCAGAACGCCGTCGCGGCGCTCGGGGCGAGCAGCGCGAGGGCCAGGGTGATCAGCGCGTGGCGCATGGTGGGGTGCCTCCGTTCACCGTTCGGGCCGGAGCTTCCCACCCGGCCGGGAAGCCCGCAACGACCCCGTGCGTTCAGCCCGCCGAGCCCCGGGCCGAAGGAGTACGTGGGAGGTGCACATGACGACCCCGATCGACACCGCCCTCGCCGCCGTCGGGTGCGCGGGCCTCGCGGCCGGCGCCACCGTCGTGGCCGCGGGTGCCCTCGCGACCGGGCGCGGCCCCGTGACCGCCCTCACCCTCGTCCTCGCCGCCTCGCTCACCGGCACCGCCGCCCTGGCCCTGGCCCTTCGGGCCACCGAGCGCGTCTGGGACCGCTCGCGCTGAACTCCGTGCGGATCCCCTTGCGGGGGCGGCGCTCGAGTGTTTCCGTTCGGCCGGACCCACAACGGCCCGAGGGAGGCACCATGGAACGTCCTCGTCATTCGAGGCTCGCGTACATCGCGGGCCTGCTGCTGTTCACCTGGCCCGCGCTGGCCTTCGCCGGCTGGGACGACTTCGTCGCCGGGATGCGCGCCGACGGCACCATGACGATGCTCAAGCGCCTCGCCCTGGGCCTCGCGGTCCTGTTCATCGGCTGGATCATCGCGCGCGTCCTGGCGTCGGCGACGTTCGCGCTGCTGAAGCGCACCACCCTCGACAACAAGCTCGCCAAGATGCTCGGCGTCGATCTGCTGCTCGAGGGCAAGCAGAAGAAGGACGACGTCGTCGAGCGCTTCGGCAGCAAGCTGGTCTTCTACCTCGTGATGCTGTTGGCGGTCGTCGCGGCCCTCGACTTCGGCGGGCTGACGCAGGCGGCAGGCCCCATCAGCGGCTTCGTCGACACCATCGTTCAGGCCCTGCCGCTGATCGCCAAGGCGGCGCTGATCCTGATCATCGCCTACTTCGCGGGCCTCATCCTGCGCAAAGGCACCACGCTGGTGCTCGGGCGGCTGCGCCTGGACGACAAGCTGGCCGAGGCCAGCGGCGAGAAGGCGCCGTTCAGCGAGACGGCGGGCACCCTCGTCTTCTGGCTGGTGATGCTGGTGGGCCTCGCCGGCGCCTTCGAGGCGCTGAAGATCGAGGCCGTCGCGACACCCCTCAGCAACATGCTCGACCGCGTCGTCCTGCTGCTGCCGGCGCTGGCCGTCGCCACCCTCATCCTCGTCGGCGGGTGGATCCTGGGTCGCATCGCGCGCGCCGTCGTGCAGAACCTGATGCAGGCCGTCGGCGCCGATCGCTTGCCCGCGAAGGTGCGCCTGCAGTCGCTCTTCGAGAGGCGCTCGCTGAGCGAGGTCACCGGCCTGCTGGTGATGGTGTTCATCATGCTGCACGCGGTCATCGCCGCCCTCGACCGCCTGGGCCTCGAGGCGCTGAGCGTCCCGCTCGCCACCACCATCGCCCAGTTCTGGGCGCTGGTGCCCTCGCTGGTCGTGGCCGCCCTGATCGTCGTGGTGGGCGTCGTGCTGGGCCGCGTCGTGCGCTCGCTGGTGGTCGGCCTCTTGCGCGGCGTCGGCTTCGACGGCTGGCTGGCGCGCCTGGGCCTCGATCTGCGGCAGCTGCGCCCGGCGCCCGAGGGGGAGGCCGTCGCCTCGCCGGCCCGCCTGCTGGACACGCCGAGCGAGATCGTCGGCACCGTCGCGCAGGTGGCCGTCGTGCTCGCCGCCGTCATCGAGGCGCTGGCGACGCTCGAGCTGCACGCCTGGGCCGCGATGGTGGCCGCGTTCCTGTCCTACACGCTGCTGAAGGTGCTGGTCGCGGTCGTCATCGTGGGCGCCGGCTTCGCCCTCGGCAACGTCGTGCGCGATCTGATCGTCGGCCGCGGCGAGCTCGGCGACGCCAGCCGCGCGTGGATGGGCAGCGCGGCGCGCATGGGCGTGCTCGTCTTCGCCTTCACCATGGCCATCCAGCAGTTGGAGGTGGCGCCGACGTTCGTGCTGCTGACCTTCGGCCTGCTGTTCGGCGCGCTGTGCCTGGCGGTGGCGTTGGCCTTCGGCCTCGGCGGGCGCGACGTGGCCGGCAAGATCGTCGAGAAGCAGTACGGGAAGGCGGGGGGCAAGCCGCCCAAGAGCCCGCTGAACCCGCTGCGCTGAGCGGTCGGGCTGATCAGCCCCGGCGCAGGTGGTCGGCCAGCAGGCCGGCCACGCTGATCACCTCGAGCCCCTCGCCCTCGAGCTCGACCGCGCGCGGGTGGCTGTCGGTTGCGATGACCCGGCTGAACAGGCCGCTGGCCTTCAGCCGCGCGAACGCGTCGCCGGGGAACACCCCGTGGCTGCACACCGCCACCAGATCGGCCGCGCCCGCGTCGCGGTAGGCGCGCGCGGCGCTCATCAGCGAGCCGCCGGTGCGGATCATGTCGTCGTAGATGACCACGCGCCGACCGGTGACCTGCGCGCTGAGCGCGATCACCTGCGTCTGCGTCGCGCTCACGCGGCGCTTGAGGATGAACGCGGCGTCGACCTGCAGGTCGTTGGCCAGCGACTCCACCCATTTGGCGCGCCCCGAGTCGGTGCTGCCCAGCACGAAGTCGGCGCCCCCGGCCTCGCGCAGCGCCGGCGTCAGCACCGGCTTGCCGTAGACGTGGCGGGCGGTCAGCCCCTCGAAGTAGTGCGGGATGCCTTCGCTGTGCAGGTCGAGCAGCAGCGCGCGGTTGCCGTAGGCGGCCGGCGGGATGGCCGACAGCAAGCGCGCGCGCGTCTTGGCGACGACCGCCTCGCCGGGCATCACCGCCCGCTCCATCGTGCTGTAGCCGAAGTAGGGGATGACCAGGTGCAGGCGGCGCGCCTCGAGCGTCACCAGCGCGGACGCAAGGTCGTACAGGCACAGCGTGCGCGCGTCGTCGACGGTGCCGCCGACGACGACGACGTCGCGCCCCTCGACGTCGGTGATCACCCGCTGATAGTGCTCGCCGTCCGGGAAGTCGCGCCGCTCGACCGCGCCCTCGTCGGCGCCGAGCGTGGCGCGGATGTCGGCCGCCAGGCGCTCGTACCCGGGGACCGCGAAGACGATCGCGGGGGCGTTCACAGCAGGTTGAAGGCGGCGCTCAACAGCAGGTTGTTCTGCACCTGCCACACGTCGACGATCAGCGGCAGCCGCTTGGCCGACAGCACGTAGTCCAGCGACGCCCACTTCGCCAGCTTGTAGCCCATGCGCAGGCCCAGCTCGACGTTGGTGAGCTCGAGGCCCTCGAGATCGGTGTCGGCGTTGGTGAGGAACGGGAACAGCACGTTGGCGTTGGCGCCCCAGGTCAGGCGCTCTTCGTAGGCGCCGCTGACGTCGACCTCGACCTCGGCGCCCAGCTGCTGCGAGTCGCTCAGCTCGGTCACCTCGATGGCCGGCGTCGTGTCGTCGTCGGTCACCGCGCGCCCGCCCTGGGTGATGACCTCCTGCGCGCCGAGGCCGGCGGTGACCAGCAGCTTCAGCGTCTTCATGTCGTAGGGCCGCGCGAAGGCGCCCGCCGACTGGCGCATGACGAAGGGCTCGAAGGCCGAGGTCAGCGGGTAGTTCTCCTGCGCGGCGATGCCGATGCTGGTCGCGTTGCCGTCGACGTCGATGAGGCGCACGCGCGCGTCCTCGCCGCGCACCAGGTAGCCGGGCAGCAGGGCGGTCTGGAAGCGCGCGCGGGCGAAGGGGCCCAGCCAGCGGATGTCGGCCAGCTCGTAGAGGTAGATCGACCGCAGGTTGAACTCGTCGCCGGTCTTCACGAAGGGATCGATCGCCGGCGTCTTCGTCTGCTGGTGGGTGATGGTCAGCGCGTTCTGCCAGTCGTGCTGGCCCTTGCGGTAGTCGGCCGAGCCGTCGATCACCAGGCCGAACTGCAGCGTGCCGCCGTCGGGCTGGCCGACGACGTCGCTGCTGTGGCCGAAGGACGAGTTGAGGCCCAGCGAGAGCGCCAGCTGCCAGCCGTCGGGCTGCGCGCCCTCCTTCTCGGCGGCGGCGGCCTTCTCGCCGTCCTTCTTCGCGACGGCGTCGGCGACGTCCTTGCCGGGCACGAAGTCGGGCTGGTCGTCCTGCGCGGCGGCCAGCGTGGGGGCGAGAGCGAGGGCGAGGCTGAGGGCGCAGACGCGGTGCACGGCATTCCTCCCGATCCGTCGGCGTGCCCGTTTTCCCACAACCCGGCCCGGCTGTCCAAGGTGCACGCGCCCGTACGCATCGGGGGAGGCCGTGCGCTATGCTGCTCGCCGTGCGACACATCGTCTCGTTCCTGATGCTCGGCGCGCTGACCGGCTGCGCGACCGGCGACGCCGATCCGCTGCGCCTCGACGACGGCCGTCCCTGCGAGCCGGGCGAGCGCCGCTGCGTCGCGCGCGCCACGCAGACGTGCGGGCCCGACGGCCTGTGGGGCGTGCCGCAGGGGTGTCGCCCGGGCGAAGGCTGCGCCGAGGGCGTGTGCGCGCTGGCCTGCCAGGGCTGCACCGTCGGCGAGCAGCGCTGCGCGCCCGAGGGGCTGCAGCGCTGCGTGGCGGCCGAGGGCGGGTGCGGCGCCTGGTCGCCCCCCGAGGCCTGCGAGGAGGGCGGCCGCTGCATCGAGGGCGTGTGCGTCACCGACTGCCCCGCGGCCTGCGAGCCGGGCAGCCGGCGCTGCCTGGGCGTCGACGCCTACAACATCTGCGTCGGCGGCGCGTGCCCCGAGTGGGCGCCGGCCGAACAGTGTCCGCCGGGCGAGGTGTGCAGCGGGGGCGTCTGCGCCGAGCCCGGGGCCTGCAGCGATCAGTGTCAGGAGGGCGCGCGCGGCTGCCTCGACGCCGAAACCGAGGTGCGCTGCCAGCAGGCCGATCCGGCCGCGTGCCTGGACTGGGGCGAGCCCACCACCTGCCCCGAGCGCACGCGCTGTCGCGCGGGCAGCGGCTGCGTCGAGGCCTGCGTCGACGAGGGCTGCGTTGCGGGGTCGTGGCGCTGCACGGACGGCGGCCGTCAGCGCTGCGTGGTCGTCGAGCCGGGCTGCCACCTCTGGGGTGCCATCGAGGCCTGTGTCGGCGGCACCACGTGCGAGGACGGCGCCTGCGTCGAGGGGCGCTGCGAGGACACCTGCCTCGAGGGGCAGCGCCGCTGCGCCGAGGGCGGCGTCGAGACCTGCGTGCGCGACGCCGACTGCACGCGCTGGAGCGACGCCGTCGCCTGCCCGGGCGGCACCGAGTGCGCCGGCGCCGGCGAGTGTGGCGTCTGCGCGCCCGACGCGACCGAGTCACGCCCGTGCGGCAACTGCGGCACCCAGACACGCACGTGCGGCGGCGACGGCCAGTGGGGCGAGTGGACCACCTGCGGCAGCGAGGGCGCCTGCCAGCCCGGCGCCCGCGACGCCTGCGGCAACTGTGGCACGCGCACCTGCACGGCAGAGTGCACCTGGGGCGCGTGCGAGGGCGCCGGCCCCTGCGCGCCCGGCCAGACCGGCGACTGCGGCCAGTGCGGCATGCGCACCTGCAACGGGCAATGCCAGTGGGGCGGCTGCAACAACGGCGACGGCACCACCTGGCGCCGCTGCAACCAGTGCGGCTGGCAGTTCTGCTGCCCCAACGGCAACTGGTGCGACTGCGACGCGCACTTCCCCGACGCGTGCAACGGCCGCCAGTGCGTCGGCGCGGGGACGTGTCAGTAGAGGGCGGCGGCGGTCAGCTCGGCAGCGGGTCGTCGAAGTCGTCGGCGATGTGGATGTCACCGCGCCCCCGCCCGGGCCGGCGCTCCGGTCCCGAAGCGAGCACGCGCGGCGAACCCGAGCCGACCGCCGCGGGCAACCACACGTGCACCGCGGTGCCGCCCGCGGGGCGCGGTTCGAGGCGCACGGCGCCGTCGTGCGCCTCGACGATCTCGCGCACCAGCGCGAGGCCGAGGCCGCTGCCGTTCTTCTTCGTCGAGTAGAAGGGGATGAGGGCCTGGCGCATGACCTGCTCGGTCATGCCGCGGCCGGCGTCGACGACCGACAGCTGCACGCCGCCGCGCGCCGGCGTCGCGACGCGCAGCTCGATGGCACCGGGGTCGCCGCCCGCCTCGTGCGCGTTCTTCAGCAGGTTGATCAGCGCCTGCTGAAGCTGCGCGGGGTCGAACACCCCCTCGGCCGGGGGCTGGCCGACCAGCCGGAACGGGTACAGCGTCGCGAGCGTCTCGAGGAAGGGGGCCCACGCCACCGGTCGCGTCTCGGGCGGCGCCAGCCGCGCGAACTGCGCGTAGCCTTCGAGGAAGGTGCGCAGGTGGTCGGCGCGCTCCTGGACGGTGTCGAGCATGCCCGCCAGCCGGTGGGTGTGCTCGGGCCGATCGAGCACCAGCTTGGCCGAGTGCACCAGCGACGAGATGGGGGCCAGCGAGTTGTTCAGCTCGTGGCTGACCACCCGGATGACCTTCTTCCAGATGGCGACCTCTTGCCGGCTGAGCTCGCGCGTGAGCTCCTTCACCACGTACAGCGTGTGCCGCTGCATGTTCAGGTCGAGGTGGGGGCGCGAGACGTGCCAGGCCTCTTCGCCCTCCTGCTGATCGACCGTGATCAGGACGTTGGCCTGATCCTTCACCGCCTCGGCGGTGCCCGGGGGGCAGGCGGCGAGCGCCGCGTCGAAGTCGTGACCGGTGAGATCGGCGCCGCGGTGGAACAGGTCGCGCGCGGTGCGGTTGGCCAGCACGACGGTGCCCTCCGCGTCGCACAGGACGACGGCCAGCGGCGCGGCGTCCAGCACGGCCTCGAGCTGCTGGACGCGCTGCTGGAGCGCGGGCGCCGGGTCGTCGGTGGGCGGCGGTGGGGGCGCGCGCAGCAGCCAGGCGGCCCCGCCGGCGCCGACCAGCGACGCGCCGACGAAGGCGGCGACGCTGCCGACGAGCCCCTCGAGCAGGGCGCCGGCGGCGGCCGCGCCGGCGGCCGCGAGCACCACGGGGGGCCAGCGGACGCTCACCGCGAGGTCGCCCGGCGCTCGACGACGATGCCGAAGCGATCCATGCGCCGGTACAACGCCTGCCGGCTGATGCCCAGCTCGGCGGCGGCGGTCGCGACGACGCCGTCCGCGCGCGCCAACGCTGCGCGTACGGCGCGGGCCTCGGGATCCTCGGATACGATCGCCGCTCGGGTCACCGGCGCGTGCGTCGTCGCCGAGCGTTCGACGCGCAAGTGCAGATCGGCGGCCGTGATGCGCCCGCCGGACGCGAGCAGGGCCGCCCGCTGGATGCAGTTGCGCAGCTCGCGCACGTTGCCGGGCCAGGCGTGGGCCTCCAACGCGCGGCGGGCGTCGTCGGCCAGCGTCGGCGGCGCCTCACCGGCGGGCGCGAAGTGGTCCAGGAAGTGGCGCGCGAGCGGCAGCACGTCCTCGGAGCGTTCGCACAGCGGAGGCACGCGCAGCTCGATGACGTTCAGCCGGAAGTAGAGGTCCTCGCGGAACGTGCCGGCGGCGATCATCGCCGGCAGATCGGCGTTGGTGGCGCTGATGACGCGCACGTCCACCTTGCGCGTGACGCTGCTGCCCACGCGCTCGAACTCGCCGGTCTGCAGTACCCGCAGCAGCTTCATCTGCCCGGCGAGCGACAGGTTGCCGATCTCGTCGAGGAAGATCGTGCCGCCGTCCGCGGCCTCGAAGCGTCCCTCGCGCTTCTTGGCGCCGGTGAACGCGCCCGCCTCGCTGCCGAACAGCTCGCTCTCGATGAGCGTCTCGGGCAGCGCCCCGGCGTTGACCCGCACGAAGGGTCGCTTCGCGCGCCGAGAGTTCGCCTGGACGATCTCGGCCACCTTCTCCTTGCCGGCGCCGTTGGGACCGAGGATCAGCACCGGCACCTCGGCGGCGGCCACCTTCACCGCCAGCGCCACCACGGCCTCGGTCTGCGGGCTGGCGTACACCAGCCCGCAGAGATCGTGCGATCGCGCCAGCGCCGACGGCGAGCCGGCGGCCGCGAGCGAACGCTCCCGCAGCCGCATCAGGCTGCCGACGCTCTCGACCAGCTTCACGTCGTCCCAGGGCTTCTGCACGTAGTCGCTGGCCCCCTCCTTGACCATCTGCACGGCGGTCTCGAGCGCGGTCCATGCGGTCATCAGCAGGATGGGCAGATCGGGATCGACGGCGCGCAGCGCGCGGAACAGGCGCACGCCCTCGTCACCGCTGGTGGTGTCTTCGGTGAAGTTCATGTCCTGTACGACGACGCCGACGTCGCCGCGCCGCACGCAGGCGAGCGCGGCGCCGGGGCCGTCGGCGACGACGCACGCGTAGCCGTGGATCTCGAACAGCACCTGCAGCGCGGTGCACACCGCGGGCTGGTCGTCGACGATGAGCACCTTCAGCACGGGTCACTCCCTGGCGCGGTGGAACGGCGACGCGTCGTACAAGGGGCGTGCCACGCGCGGGGGCGCCGGCGCAAGGGGGCGCCGTCGGTGGTTTGGTCGAGGGACGTGGGCCGCGGGGGCGGGCGGGCTTTCAGCGTTCAGCTTTCAGCTCTCACAGGGTCAGCGGGAACAGGACGCCGTCGCGAGCGGGCCGGGGCGCCTGCTGGGCAAGGCGCGGGGTGCACAACATCTGGCGGACGCACTTGCCGTGCTTCCCCAGATGTTGTGGGCCCCGCAACGCCGCCCAGCGGGATGCACCGGTTCGCGCAGCAGGCGGACTGTTTCTGCTGACCCTGTCAGCCGGGCTCCGTGCGCCCTGCCGACCTCGCAGCTACGGGGCAAAGGCGAACGAGAGACTTCTCGACAGTCCGTCCCGATCAACGCAACGGGGCCGACGACCGGCAGCCGAAGACCAGTCGCCGGCCGGACAGGTGTCCGGGCGAGCCGGACAGGTGTCCGGCGGGGCCCGGACACCGACCGGACACTGAGCATGCGTTGGTCTGTAAGTAGCCGAAATGATTGATCTGAGTGGGTTGGCACGCCTGCTGCTCTTCCTCCTGCCGACAGCGAAACACTCCACCGCAACACGCAGGAGGTGCCCCATGGGACACACCGCCGACGGGTTCTCCGTCATCGACGCTTTTCTCCGCTTCGCCAACCTGGGCGCCGAGTGGGTCATGTGGCTGCTGGTCGCGCTGGGCCTGGCCCTGGCCGTGCTGGTGCTCGAGCGGCTGCGGCTGTACCTGACGACGCGCATCGACACGCCGAGCGTCGGGCGGACGCTGGTCGAGCGGCTGGAGGCCGACGACCTCGACGGCGCCCGCGCCCTGGTGGCCCGCGGCCGCGCCATGGAAGAGCGGGTGCTGGCCGACGCCCTCGAGGTCTACGGCCAGGGCGCCGCGGTCGTCGAGCAGATCATCGCCAGCGCGGTCGAGCGGGAGCGTCAACGCTTCGATCGCTTCCTCGGCTTCATGGGCACGCTGGGCAGCAACGCGCCGTTCGTCGGGCTGCTGGGCACGGTGGTCGGCATCATCGTCGCCTTCCAGCAGCTGGCCCAGAACCCCAAGGGCGGCCTCGAGGTGGTCGGGCCGGGCATCGCCGAGGCGCTGGTGGCGACGGCGGTGGGCCTGCTGGTCGCCATCCCCGCGGTCGTCGCCTTCAACAGCTTCAAGGGCACCGTGCGCGAGCGGCTGGGCAACACCGACTTCCTGGGTCGGATCGTCCTGGCCCGCCTCGCCCGCGTCGCCCCGCACCACGGCACCGACGGGGAGGGCTGAGTCATGGCCATGGGACCGCAGACGGACGACGGCATCGTCGGCATCAACGTGACCCCGCTGGTCGACATCATGCTGGTGCTGCTGATCATCTTCATGGTGGCGGGCAGCTATCTGGTGAACCCGGCCATCGAGGTGGATCTGCCGCAGGCGGCGTCGGGCGGTGAGACCGTCGAGACGACGCTGGCGGTGACGCTCGAGCGCGACGGCACGCTGCACCTGGACGGCGCGCCGGTCGACGAGGACACGCTGGCGGAGCGTTGCCGGGCGGTCAGCGCCGGCAACCCGCAGGTGCAGGCGATCATCGCGGCGGACGGCCGCGCCAGCCACGCCCAGGTGGTGCGGCTGATCGACCTGGTCAAGCTGAACGGCGTGCGCCGGTTCGCGCTCAACATCGAGCGCAAGGTCGAGGGCTGAGCCATGTACGCCCTCGAACACGAACCCGAGCGCGCGCGGCGGCCCCGCTTCCTGCTGGGGGCGGGGGTGGTGGCGGCGGCGCTGCAGACCGGCGCGCTGGCCCTGGCGGCCCGCATCGAGCCGCCGTCGAGGGTGGCGCCGCGGGTGGTCGAGACGGTCAGCCTGACCTTCGTGGCGCCGCCCGAGCCGGCGCCGGCGCCCGAGCCCGCACTGGCGCCCGAGCCGGCGCCGGCGCCCGAGCCTGAGCCCGAGCCCGCGCCGAAGCCGAAGCCGAAGCCGCGGGCGAAGCCGAAGCCGCGGCCCAAGCCGAAGGCCTGGCCCAAGCCGGCGCCCGAGGCGCCGCCGCCGGCCGAGGCGTCGGCCCCCGAGCCGGCCCCCGGCCGCGCCGCCGAAGCCCACGCTGATCGCCGGCCTGACGCTGGCCAGCACGGTGCAGGGCAGCGGGCCGCGCTTCGGCGTCGGTGACACGACGATGGGCGCGCCCGGCCGCGTGGCCACCGCCCCGGCGGCGGCCGACGGGGCCCCGCGCGCGCCGGCCGCGCCGACGGCGCCCCCGACGGCGTCGGCGCCGCCGAGCCCACCCGGGCGCCGGCGACGCTGAAGAAGAAGACGGTGCCCGACTACCCCGCGGCGGCGCGGAAGGAAGGCATCGAAGGCACGGTGGTCCTGTCGATCGTCGTCGACACCGAGGGCCGCGTCGTCCGCGCCACCGTCGTGAAGGGTCTGGGCCACGGCCTCGACCAGGCGGCGGTGGAGGCGGCCAAGGCAACCCTGTGGCACCCGGCGACGGTCGGCGGGCGCCCCACCCAGAGCACGAGGCGGTTCCATGTTCGTTTCACTCTCGAAGTCTGACGCGCGCCGCGTCTCGACGCGGTCGGCGCTCGCGCTGCTGCTGGTGACGGTGGGCCTGCTGGCCCGCGACGCCGCCGCGGCCGAGGGCACGCTGACGTGCCCGCCCGAGCTGCTCGAGTTCGTGCAGGCGCCCTATCCGCCGGACGCGCAAGCGGCCGGCATCACCGGCGCGGTGACGCTGCTGCTGACCATCGAGGCCGACGGCGCGGTGAGCGCGGTCGAGGTGACCGAGCCCGCCGGGCACGGCTTCGACGAGGCGGCGCTGGAGGCGGCGCGCGCGTTCGTCTTCCGGCCGGCCGAGATCGACGGTCAGCCCGCGCCGGTGCAGATCGCCTATCGCTACGCCTTCACGCTGGCCGAGACGCCGGCCGTCGCGTCGACCGGCGCGCTGGTGGTGCGGCTGGTCGAGCGCGGCACCCGCAAGCCGCTGGCGGCGATCACCGTGCGGGCCGGCGACGCCGAGGCCGTGAGCGACGCCGACGGCCTCGTGCGTTTCTCCGCGCTGCCCGAGGGAACGCTGCGCCTCGAGGTGCGGGACCCGGCCTTCGTGACGGTGGAGGATCGCGAGACGATCCGGGCCGGGGAAGAGGTGACGGTGACCTGGCGCCTCGAGCGCACGGGCTTCGCCGACGACCTCGAGGCGGTCGGGCGGCGCCCGGCGAAGGAGGTCACGCGGCGAACGCTCAGCGTGCAGGAGGTCCGCACGGTGCCGGGCACCAACGGCGACGCGCTGCGGGTGGTGCAGAACCTTCCCGGCGTGGCGCGCGCGCCCTTCGGCCTGGGCGGCCTGGTGCTGCGCGGCGGCGGTGAGAGCCGCGCGTACCTCGAGGGGCACCCCATCCCGACGCCCTTCCACTTCGGCCTGCGCAGCACCGTCAGCACGGCGCTGATCGAGTCCATCGACCTGTACCCCGGCAACCACGGGCCCGAGTTCGGCCGCGGCAACGGCGGCATCGTCGACATCCGGCTGCGCAAGCCGGGGCGCGACGGCTGGCACGGCTACGGCGAGGTCGATCTGTTCGACGCGGGCGCCTTCCTCGAGGCGCCCGTGGGTGAGAAGGGCGGCATCGCCCTCGGGGCGCGGCGCAGCTACATCGACGCGCTCGTGCCGCTGCTGCTGACCGACGAGCAGCTCGACGCCTTCCCGGTGGCGCCGCGCTACTACGACTACCAGGCGCTGTACCAGACCGATCTGTCCGGCGGGCACGACCTGCGGCTGATGGCCTTCGGGGGCGGGGATCGCACCGTGTTCCTGGTCGAGGAGCCCGCCGACACCGATCCGGCCGTGCGCGGCAAGGCCGACCTCGAGCTCGACTGGGTGGGCGGCCAGGCGGAGTGGGGCTGGCGCGTCGCGCCGGACGCGCGCCATCGGCTGAGCGCGGGCTATGTGTTCGAGGCGCAGCGGGGTGCTTTGGGCAAGGACCTCGCGTTCGACTACGACATGCACCGGGTGACGGTGCGCGACGACCTCGAGGTGAAGGCCGCCGAGTGGCTGACGGTGCGCGGCGGCGCGGATCTGGAGGTCGAGCACATCCGGGCGACGGTGTCGCTGCCGCCGCCCACGAAGGACGGTGAGACGGCGGCGCCGGTGGGCGCGACGGGCGTGCTGAAGAGCGACTCGACCGAGACCTGGTTCATGCCCGCGGCGTGGGCCGAGCTGCAGCTGACCTGGGGCGATCTGACGGTGCTGCCCGGCGTGCGCGCCGACTACTGGACCATCGTGGACGCCCTCGCGCTGCAGCCGCGGGCGACGGCCCGCTACGCGGTGACACCCGCAACCACCGTCAAGGGCGGCGTGGGGCTCTACAGCGAGCGTCCCGATCTCGACGAGGTGGATCCCGTCTTCGGTGACCCCAGCGTCGGGCTCGAGCGGAGCGTTCATTACTCGGCGGGCGTCGAGCAGCGGCTCGGCGAGTACCTCACCGCCGACCTGGTGGGCTTCTACAAGGACTTCGACGATCTGGTCACCCGCACCGACGACGCCGAGGACGGCGGCACGGGCTTCGCGAACCAGGGCGAGGGGCGCGCCTACGGCCTCGAGGCGCTGCTGCGCCTGGAGAACCACCCGCGCGTCTACGGCTGGGTGGCCTACACGCTGATGCGCTCGGAGCGTCGCGACGCGCCGGGCGACGATTGGCGACTGTTCGGCAGCGATCAGACCCACAACGTCACGGTGGTGGGCAACTACAAGCTGAGCACCACCTGGGAGCTCGGCCTGCGCTGGCGCTTCGTCAGCGGCAACCCCTACACCCCCATCGACCGCGGCACCTACGACAGCGACGCCGACGCCTACGTGCCCGTGCCCGGCGCGTCCCTGTCGCGGCGCCTCGAGCCCTTCCACCAGCTCGACCTGCGGGTGGACAAGCACTGGATCTTCGACGCCTGGCGCATGACCACCTACCTGGACGTGCAGAACGCCTACCTGCGCCAGAACCCGGAGGGCGTGACCTACAACTTCGACTTCACCGAGCAGGCGATCATCGGCGGTTTGCCGTTGATCCCCTCCTTCGGTGTGCGGGGGGAGTTCTGATGCGTTTCCGTCTCTTGCCGATGTTCGCCCTGACGCTCGCGGCGCTGGCCGCCGGCTGCGGCGACGACTTCGCCTCGCGCAGCGAGATCCTCGACTACCGGGTGCTGGGGCTCGAGGCCGATCCGCCCGAGGTCGGCCCCGGCGACAGCGTTCGCTTGACCGCGCACGACCTGGATCCGGCGGGTCGCCCCATCGAGTACGCCTGGACCCTGTGCCTGTACTCGGTCGGGCCGCTGGTCGACTTCGCCTGCGCCGACCCGGCCCTGTCGTTCGGGCTGGGGGGGGGCGCCACGGTCGAGCTGGACCTCGCCGACTACGATCTGCGCGGCTTCGCGGAGGCCCTGGGCGGCGTGCCGCGGGCCGACGGCACGGTGGCCACGTTGACCGACGGGTTCGACGTCTTCGTCGTGCTCGAGAGCGGCCCATCGGCGGGGCCCCGCACGCGCTCGGTGAAGCGGGTGCGGGTGCGCGACGGCGGCGAGCCCAACCGGAACCCGACCGCGGCGCTGCGCGTGTCGGCCGAGCGCGCGGCGCCGGGCGCGACGGTGACCCTGACCGTCGAGCCGGGGCCGGACGCGCGCGAGACCTTCGTGGACAACGAGGGCGGCCGCGCGACCGAGGAGCTGGTGTACGCCTGGTACAGCACCGGCGGCGCGCTGGCGTCGGCGCTGACCTACGGGGACGACACCGAGGTCGAGCTCGAGCTGCCGACCGCGCGCGGGCCCGTGGACGTGGTGCTGGCCGTGCGCGACGGCCGAGGCGGCCTGACGGTGCAGCGACGCCGGATCGAGGTGGAGTGACGATGCTGCTGTGGCCCGGGCGCCGCAGCCGCTTCCCGCCGGGCCGGCGCGGTGCTACCGTGCGCCGGATGCTGGCCGACGCCCTGAGTGATCCGCGCGCGTACCTCCAGCAGAGGATCGCGCTCTTCACCGGCCTAGCCTTCGTCTTCTTCACCGGCCTGCTCGCCCTCGACTTCGCCGGCGGCGCCGAGGGCGAGGCCACCTTCTCGAGCACGCGCGTCGCGCCCCTCGTCGTGCTGAGCGTCAGCGGGCTGGTCTGGCTGGTCACGCGCCGGGGCGAACGCTCGCGCGCGACGCTGCGGGCCCTCGAGCTGACCGTCATCGCCGCCGCCGCGGCCGTCTACGCGACGCTGCCGCTGGTGCCGCCGGTGCCGGGGCACGGCGGCCTGATGGCCATGTTCGCGCCGGTGCCCATGGCCGTGATGGTGCTGCTGCGGGCGGCGATCATCCCCAGCCCTCCCTGGCTGTCGGCGGTGGTCGGCGTGGCCTGGGGCGCGCTGATGACCACGGCCAACGTCTTCGGTTGGGAGGGCGTCGAGTTCACCTTCACCGGCGAGATCATCCACACGCCCGAGGTCGGCCGGGTGGAGCCCTGGGTGTTCCCGCTGGGCCTCGGCGTGCTGACGACGCTGGCCTTCTCGTTCGTCGCGGGGGTCATCTCGCGCGTCGTCTACGGCCTGCAGACGCGGGTGCGCGACGCGATGCAGTTGGGGCAGTACACGCTGCAGGCGAAGCTGGGCGAGGGGGGCATGGGCGTCGTCTATCGGGCGCGGCACGGCATGCTGCGGCGGCCCACCGCCATCAAGCTGCTGCCGCCCGACCGCGCCGAGGCCGACGCCGTCGCGCGCTTCGAGCGCGAGGTGCAGCGCACCGCGCAGCTGACCCACCCCAACACCGTCACCGTCTTCGACTACGGGCGCACCCATGACGGCACCTTCTACTACGCGATGGAGCTGCTCGAGGGGGCGACGCTGCGGCAGGTGGTCGAGACCGACGGCCCGATGCCGCCCGCGCGGGTGGTGCACGTCGCGACGCAGGTGGCGGGATCGCTCCGCGAGGCGCACGCGCTGGGGCTGATCCACCGCGACATCAAGCCCGAGAACATCATGCTGTGCGCGCAGGGCGGCGCCCCCGACGTCGCGAAGGTGCTCGACTTCGGGCTGGTGAAGTCGGTGCACGGCGAGGACGCCGGCCTGACGCAGGCCGCCTTGGTGGGCACGCCGCGCTACCTGGCGCCCGAGGTGATGACCACGCCCGACGCGGCGGACGGGCGCGCGGACGTCTACGCGCTGGGCGCGGTGATGTACTACCTGCTGGCCGGGGTGGACGTCTTCGAGGGGCGCACCGTGATGGAGGTGTGCGCGCACCACCTGAACAGCCCGCCGCTGCCGCCCTCGACCAAGTTGGGCCGGCCGGTGCCCGCGACGCTCGAGGCGTTGATCCTGGACTGTCTGGCGAAGGCGCCCGACGAGCGACCCGACATCGAGGGCGTCGTCGAGCGGCTGGCGGCGTGTCGGGCCGAGGTGGGGCCGTGGACCGACGCCCAGGCGCGGGCCTGGTGGGGCGGGCCCGGCGCGATCGTGCGGGCCACCGCGGGCGACGGGAGCGATCTGGGCGAGGCGGTGACGCTGGCCGTGGAGGCGCACCGCAGCGTCTGACGGTCAGCGCGGCAGGGTGATCGTGAACCGGGCGCCCTCGCCGACGGCCGAGTCGACCGTCACGTGGCCGCCGTGGGCCTGCACGATGGCGCGGACGTAGCTGAGGCCCAGGCCGAGGCCGGGCTCGGCGCGGCTGGGATCGGCGCGGAAGAGACGGGCGAAGACGCGCTCGTGATCCGCCGGAGCGATGCCGGGCCCGTCGTCGGCGACGGTGACCCGTGCGGCGTCGTCGGTGGCGGCGATGGTCACCTCGACGTGCCCGCCTTCGGGCGTGTACTTCACGGCGTTGTCGACCAGGTTGGCCAGGGCCTGGCGCAGGCGCACCGGATCGGCCTCGACCGTCGCGGTGCCGGTCGCGTGGAGCGTGATGGCCTTGTCCTCGGCGACGTGTTGGTACAGCTCGACGGCCTGCCCGGCGAGCGCGCCGAGGTCGACGGACTCGGGGGCGAGGCGCATCGCGCCGGTCTCGGCGGCGGTGATGTCCATCAGCGCGCGCACCATCGCGATGAGGTGGTCGGCCTCTTCGACGCAGTCGGCCAGGGCCTCGCGCGACTGGTGAGGGTCGTCCCCGGTGAGGGCCAGCTCGGCGACGCCGCGCAGGCGGGTCAGCGGCGTGCGCAGGTCGTGCGCCACGTTGTCGAGGGCCTCGCGCATCGAGCGCACGTGGGCCTCGTTGCGGGCCAGCATGCGGTTGAACTGGTCGATCACGGCGTCGAGCGGGCCTTGGTCCTCGGGGACGCGGGCGGACAGATCGCCGCTGTCGGCCACGCGGCGCGCGGTGTCGGCCAGCGCGGCCAGGGGGCGCCGCGCGCGGCGGGTGAGGATCAGGCCGCCGAGGACGCTCAGCGCCAGCGCGACGAGGAAGCTGTAGCCGACCGCGACCGTCACCTCGTGCAGCACGGCCTCGCGGCGCTCGGCGCCCAGGCCGGGCTGACGCTCGGTGACGGTGGCGATCTCGACGCTCTGGCCCCGGCCCCCGAAGCGGGGGTCGACGAAGTCGCTGCGGCGCGTCACCTGGCGCTCGACGATGGCCTCGTCGAGGGCGTGCAGCCGGCTCTCGAGCAGCGCGCGCGCGAAGATCAGCAGGGCGGTGACGCTCAGCAGGAAGACGCTCAGGTACCAGGCGTTGAGCGACCAGCCGAAGCCCCCGAAGCGGCGCGGCCGGGGCCTGGGATCAGCCTTCGGCGCGGAGGACATAGCCGACGCCACGGATGGTGTGGATGAGCTTGGGATCGTAGTCGCGATCGACCTTGTTGCGCACCCGGCACACCAGCACGTCGACCACGTTGGTCTGGGGATCGAAGGCATAGTCCCAGACGTGCTCGAGGATCATCGTCTTGCTCAGCACGCGCTCGGCGTTGCGCAGCAGGAACTCGAGCAGCGTGAACTCCTTGCCCGAGAGATCGATGACGTCGTCGCCGCGCGACACGCGCCGGGTGCGCAGGTCGAGCGTCAGATCGGCGTAGGTCAGCTCGGTGGCCGGCGCCTGGCGGTTCGCGCGGCGGGTCAGCGCCTGCAGGCGGGCGTGCAGCTCGGCGAACGAGAAGGGCTTGGTGAGGTAGTCGTCGGCGCCGGCTTCCAGGCCGGCCACCCGATCCTCGACCGCGTCGCGGGCGGAGACGACGATGATCGGGGTGGCCAGATCGCGGCGGCGCACCTCGCGGATGAGCGACAGGCCGTCCCGCCCGGGCAGCATGACGTCGACGATGATCACGTCGAGCGCCTCGACGCCCAGGGCCAGCGCCAGGCCGGCCTTGCCGTCGCTGGCCAGATCGACGACGTGGCCCTCCTGCGTCAGGCCCTTTCGCACGAAGTCGGCGATCTTGGCATCGTCCTCGACGAGCAACACACGCATGGCGTCAGCTTGGATCGCTGGGGGCGACGCTGGCAAGCGCCGAGGCCGGCGCCCAGCCCAGCCGACCGTCCACTTCGACCTGCACGAAGCCGTCGCGGCGGGCGCGCGGGGTGAGCACGGCGCCGGGGCGCAGATCGAAGGCGACGGGCGCGCGCGCGGCCGGTGACACGTGCGCGACGGCCGCCGGCGCGACGACGACGGCGTCCCGCAGGGGGGCGGCCGCGACGTGGGCCAGGACGCCGGCGGCGAGCGCCAGGGCGGCGGCGGTGACGGCCAGCCGATAGCGGTGGGTCCAGAGGACGCCGATGGCGCCCAGCAGCAGCGCGAGCGAGGCCAGCCCGGCGGCCGACCAGGCCCACACCTCGAGCCGCACGCGGCGCACCAGCGCGGCGGCGTCGTCCTCGGCTGGGGCGCGCCCGGCGTCGAGCGCGACGGCGTCGAGCCGCTCGGCCACGGTGGCGTCGCCCGGGCTCAGTCGCTGGGCGCGCAGGTAAGCCAGCGTCGCGCGGCCGACGTCGCCCAGGCAGCGATGGGCGTCGCCCTCGATCACCAGCGCCTCCGTCGACCAGCCATCGCTCGGCAGGGCGGCCAGCGCGTCGGCGCAACGCTCCTCGGCCAGGGCGCGGCGCGCCGGCGCGAGGTCGGCGGCGAGGGCGGGGGACAGGCCGCCCAGCAGCAGCGTCAAGGTGAACAGCGTCCTCATGCGGGTTGCTCCTTCAGCGCCGCGCGGAGCGTTCGGCGCCAGTGCGTGTAGTCGACGGTGTCGACGCCGCCGCCGAAGCGGACCCGGTCGGCCGCGTCGAAGAGGGCGCGCAGGGGCCCGGCGTCGGGCAGCCGGGCGGCGATCTCGTGGCCGGTGATCGCGTCGCTCTCGACGCCCCAGGCGCGGCCGAAGTGATGCTGCGCGGCGCGCTGGGCGGCGAGCAGGAAGTCGGCGGGGCGGCGGCGCCGCGCGGCGCGGCGCATGCGGCGCAGGGCCGCGCGCTCGGCGCGGCGGCTGCGGGCGGTCGCGTCGTGGTGCCAGCGGCGCAGGCCGACCCCGACGATCATGAGGAGCGAGAGCGCGAGGGCGCCGCCGGGCAGGGCCCAGAAGCGGGCCTGCGTCCAGGGGGCCGCCAGCGGGCCGCGGTGGTCGGCGGCAGGCGCGGGGGCACCGGCGGCGACGCTCGGGGGCGCCGCCGGTGTGGCCCCGGCGGCGGGGGCTGCGTGCAGGGTCAGCGGTCGCGTCTCGACGGTGCGATAGGCGTCCGCCCGGGGATCGAAGAAGGTGAAGGCGACCGGCGGGATGGTCACGTCACCGTCGGCGCGGGCCACGACGGGCTGGGTGAAGACCTTGGCGCCCTCCCGCCCCGCCGGCGAGGCGCCGGCGGCCACGGGGTAGGCGCGCAGGGTGTCGGTGGAGGCCGCGCCGGCGGTGCGCACCTGATCGAAGTTGCCCTCGCCGGTGATGGTGACGGTGAGCGTTCGCGGCTCGCCCACGGTGGTGCGCGCGTCGTCGAGCGTGGCGTCGATGGTGAACTGTCCGACGGCGCCGTCGAAGGTGTCCGGGCGCCCCTCGGTGGGCAGCCCGGCGACCTCGACCGCCTTCCGACCGGCGCGCAGGGTGAGCGACTTCTGCTGCAGCGCGCCGCCGAGGGCCGCGAAGGGATCGGCGTCGAAGGCGGACCCGAAGAAGGGATCGTCCATCAGCTGCCCGAAAGGGCTACCGGCGCCGAAGGGGCTGCCGGCGCCGAAGGGGCTGCCGGCGCCGAAGGCATCACGGAAGAAGGGATCGTCGAAGGGGGAGCGTCGACGCGCGCGCGGCCGACGCCGCGAACGGTCGCGCCAGCGCACGGTGGCGGGCAGCGACGCGGTGATGGCGTGCGCGCCCTCCTTGACCGCGGTGAGCGTCCCGCGCCAGGTGGCGGTCAGGTAGCGCTCGCCGCGGACGGTGTGTTCGCCCTGATCGAGCTGCTCGAGGCCGTCGACGGTGAAGCCGTCCGTCTCGAGCTCGGGGCGGCCCTCCACGGTCACCTGCGCGTCGGGCCGGAAGTACGCGCGCACAACGATCGGGGTGGTCTCACCGACCCGCAGCCCGTCGCCCTCGTCGGGCAGGTAGAAGCGCAGGAAGGCCGTTCGGGGACCCTCCGACGCGTCGGCGTCGTCGGGCGCGGCGTCCGCCCGCGGCGCGGCGCCGGCGGCCACGACGGGCACGTCGACGGGGGCCGTGCGCTCGCCGCCCACCTGCACCGACGGGATGACGTAGTCACCGGGGCGCTGCGCCACCACGCGGTAGACGTACTCGGTGGTGGCGGTGAGGGCGCCGTCGATCACCTGGATGCGGCTCGAGCGTCCAGCGAGCGTGAGGTCGAGGCCGGGCACGTGGGGCGTCGGCGGGCGCTGCGCCGCGTCGCCGTCGAGGCGGATGGTGAGGCGGCCGGGGCGGCCGACCTCCAACGGCAGGGGCTCGAACTGCACGCTGGCGGCGTGGGCCGTGCCCGCGAGCAGCAGCAGGGCGATCAGCACGTTCTTCATCGGGATCTTCTCCATGAGTCTCACCAGTCGCGCTCGGGATCGGTGGGGCCGGGCGCGGCTCGGTCGTCGGTGGGCATGCGGCGGACGCGGCCGCGCACGCCGCGCAGCAGCAGCCGGGCTTCGCCGGCCGACAGCGCGTCGGGCGCGGGGCGGAAGGCGTCGGGCACGGCGGCGACGCCGTCGCCGTCGCCGTTCGCGCGCGGGCCGTCGCCCGCGGCGGGGGGCGCGGCGGCCTGGCCGGCGGCGGACGGATCGGCAGGATCTTCGTCGGGGCCTTCCGCGGCGCCCGAGCCGGCCTCGGCCTGGGCGTCGGCGCCGTCGCGCGCGGCGGCCTCCCGGCCGGGCGCGTCTTCGTCTTCGGCCGGATCACCGTGGGCGCCCCGGCGGTCGGCGTCCTGGGCGTCGGCGTCCTTGCCGGCGGCGTCCTTGCCGGCGGCGTCCTGGCTGGCGCGCCGTCCTGACCTGGCGCCCTCCTGGCCGGCGCCTTCCTGGCCGCGCGCCGTCCTTGCCGGCGTCGTCCTTGCCGTCGCCGTCCTGACCTTCGCCGTCCTGACCTGGCGCCCCTGACCGGCGCCTTCCTTGCCGGCGCCGTCTTGCCGGCGCCTTCCTTGCCGGCGCCTTCCTTGCCGGCGCCTTCCTTGCCGGCGCCTTCCTGACCTTCGCCGTCCTGACCGTCGCCTTCCTTGCCGTCGCCTTCCTTGCCGTCGCCTTCCTTGCCGTCGCCTTCCTTGCCGGCGCCTTCCTTGCCGGCGCCTTCCTTGCCGGCGCCTTCCTGACCGTCGCCTTCCTCGCCGGCGCCTTCCTTGCCGGCACCTTCGTTGCCGGCGCCCTCCTTGCCGGCGCCTTCCTTGCCGGCGCCGTCCTGACCTTCGCCTTCCTGGCCGTCGCCGTCCTCGCCGGCGCCTTCTTGCGCGTCGCCTGCCTGCGCCCCGCTCTGCGGGTCGGCGTCGTCGGCCGCCTCGGCCTCGTCCAGGGCGGCGAGCGCGCGGGTGATGACGTCCAGGTTGTGCGCCGCGTCCTCGTCCTCGGGCGCCAGATCCACCGCCGTGCCGAACGCGTCGCGCGCCTCGAGCCACCGGGCCCGCGTCGACGCTCGATCGGTCCCCAACGCCGCGTGGCCCTGCCGGAACCGCGCGCTCCCGATCGCGTACCAGGCGCGCGCGTGGTGCGCGGGGTCCGGGTGGGCCAGCACACGCTCGGCCGCCTCGACCGCGGCCTCGTAGTCGCCGGCCTGCACCGCGGTCGTCGCCGCGTTCAGCGAGAGGACGGGATCGCTCGGATCCGCCTCGGCCGCGGCGCGATAGCCTTCCGCCGCGGCCGCGAGATCGCCCCGCACCCACGCGTCCCAGGCCGACCCGGGATCCGCCTGCGCGGCCAGGGGCAGCATCAGCAGGGTCGCGGTCACCGCGGGCAGCGTCCGGCGCCGGCGACGGCGCTCGCCGAGCAAGGCCTCGGCGAACAGGCACAGCAGCGCCAGGCCCAGCGGCCACTGGAAGCGTTCGATCGGCACCCGATGGGTCCGTTGATCGAGCGTCTCGGGGTTCAGGCCGGCCAGCTGCGTCTGGTACAGGCGGGTCAGGCCCAGGCCGTCGGCGCCGAGCGGCTGGTAGGCCCCGTCGGTGGCGGCGGCGACGGCCTGCAGCGTCTGCGCGTCGAGCGTCGACCGCACGGCCTCGCCCTGCGCGTCGCGCACGAAGCCGCCGGCCGTCGGGATCAGGGCCCCCTCGGGGCTGCCGATGCCGACGGTGAAGATGCGCAGCCCCTCGTCGGCCGCGCGCCGCGCCGCGACCAGGGCGTCGCCCTGCAGATCCTCGCCGTCGGTCAGCATGACCAGCAGCTTCGTGCGCTGACGCTCCGACCGGGCCGCCTCGCGGGCGGCGTCGATGACCGCGGCGAGGTGCGTGCCGCCGCCCGGCGCCGCGCCCACCGTCACCGCCTGCAGGGTGTCGGTGAAGATGGCGCGATCGAAGGTGAGGGGACACTCGAGCGAGGCGCCGCCGGCGAAGGTGAGCAGGCCCACCCGGTCGCGCGGGAAACGCTCCACCAGATCGTGCACTGCCAGCTTGGCCCGCGTCAGTCGGTCGGGCGCGGGATCGGGCGCCTGCATGCTGCGCGACGTGTCGAGGGCGATCAGCAGGTCCAGACCCTTGCGCTCGACGGTCGAGACATCGAAGCCCAGGCGCGGGCGGGCCAGCGCGATGGCGATCGACGCGACGGCGACCAGCAGCAGGGCGGCGCGCAGCGCGCGGCGACCGGGCGAGAGGCTGGGCGTCAACGCCGCGCGCAGCCGCGGCGCCACCAGGCGCGCCAGGTCGCGGGCCCGGCGGCGCGCGCCCCACAGCATCAGCCCAGCGACGCCCAGCGTCGCGAGCAGGCCGTACATCAGCCAGTGGGTCTCGGAGAAACTCATCGATGACTCCTCGTGAATCGGTTCGCGGCGCGCCTCACGGCACCCGCCGCAGCGCGGTCACCGCCAGGCCCAGCTGCGTCAGCAGCAGGCCGAAGCCGAACACGGCGGCGAGGTGGAAACGCTCCTCGGCGTGCTCGAAGCGCTTCACCGTGCGGGTGGTGGTCTCCATCGCGTCGATGCGGTGGTACACCTGCGCCAGCGCGTCGGCGTCGGTGGCCCGGAACGCTTCGCCCCCGGTGGTCTCGGCGATCTTCTCGACCATCTCGGTGCCCACGCCGACGCGCGCCATCACCACGCGGGTGTCACCGTTCTCGTCGGTGATCGGTACCGGGGCCTCGCCCTCGCTGCCGACGCCGATGGCGTGCACCTTGATGCCCAGCGTGCGCGCGGCCTCGGCGGCCATGCCGGGCGAGATGGCGCCCGCGTTGTTCTCACCGTCGGTCAACAGCACCACCAGCTTCGACGCCGACTCGACGTCGCGCAGGCGATCGACGGCCGCGGCGAGGGCGTCCCCGACGGCGGTGCCGTCCTCGACGCGGCCCGTCTCGAGGCGCTCGAGGTTCTGCAGCAGCCACCCGTGATCGAGCGTCAGCGGGCTGACCAGGTAGGGCGCGCCGGCGAAGGCGATGACGCCGATGCGGTCGTTGGGGCGCGCCTCGACGAAGTCGGCGATGACGCGCTTGACGGCCTCGAGCCGGGACTCGCGCGCGCCGTCGTGCTGCATGTCGAGGGCCTGCATCGACTCGGAGACATCCACCGCGAGCATCAGATCGACGCCGCTGGCCTCGACCTCCTCGGTGGCGTCCACCTGCTGCGGCCGCGCGAGCGCGACGATGAGGGCCGCGTAGACGCCGTAGCGCAGCGCGCCGACCAGCCAGGTCAGCGCGGGCCAGCCGCCCGCGGCCTGCGCGGCGGTGTCGACCGCGCCGAACCGGACGGTGGGTGGGCGGCGGAGGCGGCGCACGCCCCAGACGACGGGCAACGCGGCGAGCAGCCAGAAGAACGCGGGGTGGGCGAAGGTCATGCGGGGCTCTCCGTGGGGGCCTGCAGCAGCTCGACGGCGGCCGCGTGCACCTGCGCCCGCTCGTCACGGGGCAGCAGCGCCGCGCCGAAGCGCGCGCGATCGCAGGCGTCGAAGATGCGGGCCAAAGTGGGGACGCGATCGCGCCACGAGGGCTGTTCGCGCAGCGCGGCGAGCAGCTCGTCGGACGTGCGGCGATCGGCGGCGACGCCGGCACGCGCGCTCAGCAGCACGCGCACCGCGGTCGCCACGTGGGCGCCCCAGGCGGGCAGATCGCCGGCCAGCGCGTCGGCCTCGGCGGCGGCCAGGGCGGCCCGGGCGGCCGCCTCGGGCGACACGGGGCGGCGCCCGCGGCGGCGCAGGACGCGCGCCACGAACACGAGCGCGACGAGGGCCAGCGCGATCGCGGCGGCGGTCCACGCCACGGTCGCCCAGTCGGTGACGGGCAGCGGCGCCGGCACGTCGCGCAGCTCGGCCGCGAGGGCGTCCAGCTTCGATGAGGCGTCGGGGTTCATGCGGCTCTCCGGGCGAAGAAGGTGCGCAGCGTCGGGACGGGATCGGCGGCGGCGTCGAGGGGGACGCGGTCGACGCCGGCCTCGCGGAAGCGCCGGTCGAGGGCGTCGGCGCGCGCGGCGGCCGCGCGGGCGTAGGCCTCGCGGACGCGGCGGCGGCCGGTGTCGAGCTCGACCACGCGCCCCGACTCGGGATCCTCGAGGGCCACCCGGCCGACGTTCGGTAGGGCGGCGTCGGTGGGATCGGTCACCTGCAGCGCGAACAGATCGTGGCGGCGCCCGACGCGCAGCAGCGCCCTCTTCAGCGGCTCGAGGTCGGTCTGCAGGTCGGACAGCAGCGCCACCATCGACGGGCGGCGCACGCGGCGCTCGAGGGCGCCGAGCGCCCCGGCCACGTCGGTGTGCGTGCCGCGGGCGGGCTGGCCGAGGACGGCGCGCAGGACGCGCGACACCTGGGCGCGGCCCTTGCGCGGTGGCAGCCAGGCGCGCACCTGCGCGTCGAACAGCAGCAGGCCGACCGGATCGTCGACGTCGACGGCAGAGAAGGCCAGCAGGCCGGCCAGCTCGGCGATGCGCTCGCGGCGCGCGCGGGCGCTGCCGAAGTCACCCGAAGCGCTGACGTCGACCGCCAGCACCAGGGGCATCTCCCGCTCTTGGCGGAAGCGGCGCACCATCGGCGCGTCGGCGCGCGCGGTGGCGTTCCAGTCGATGTGCCGCACCTCGTCGCCGGGCGCGTAGGCGCGCACCTCCTCGAAGTCGGTGCCGGCGCCGAGGCGGCGCGCGCGGGCGCGGCCGGCCAGCACGGCGTCGGCCAGGCGGCGCGCGTTCAGCTCGATGGCGCGCAGGCGCAGGTCCGGCAGGCCGGGGGCGCTCACGGGACCGGCACCGCGTCGAGCAGGCGCGCCACCACCTGGTCGGCGTCGATGTCCTGCGCCTCGGCGTCGTAGGTGACCGCGACGCGGTGTCGCAAGACGTCCGGGGCCAGGGCCTTGACGTCCTGCGGCGTGACGAAGCCGCGCCCCTGCAGGTAGGCCCAGGCCTTGGCGGCGCGGACGATGCCGATGGTGGCGCGGGGCGAGGCGCCGAAGCGGACGAGCGGGGCCAGGTCGTCGAGGCCGGCGGCGCGCGGATCGCGGCTGGCGAAGATGAGGCGGACGACGTAGTCCTTCACGCGCTCGTCGACGAAGACGTCGTCGACCACCGCGCGCGCCGCCGAGAGGACGTCGAGGTCGACCACCGCGTCGACCTCGGTGCGCGCGTCGCTGCGCGCCATGGCGTCCATGATCGCGCGCTCCTCCGCGGGCGTGGGATAGCCGACCACGACCTTCAGCAGGAAGCGATCGAGCTGGGCCTCGGGCAGGCGGTAGGTGCCCTCCTGCTCGACGGGGTTCTGCGTGGCCAGCACCAGGAAGGGGCGGGGCAGGCGGTGCGTCGCGTCGCCGAGCGTCACCTGGCGCTCCTGCATCGCCTCGAGCAGCGCGCTCTGCACCTTGGCCGGGGCGCGGTTGATCTCGTCGGCCAGCACGAGGTTCGCGAACACCGGGCCGCGGTGCGTGCTGAAGCCGCCGCTGTGCGGCGCGTACATCATCGTCCCGACGATGTCGCCGGGCAGCATGTCGGGCGTGAACTGGATGCGGCTGAAGTCGGCGCCCAGCGCGCTCGAGAGGGTCTTCAGCGTCAGCGTCTTGGCCAGGCCGGGCACGCCCTCGAGCAGGACGTGCCCCTCGCACAGCAGGCCGACGAGCAGCTTGTCGACGAGGGCCTGCTGGCCCACCACCACCTGGGCGATGGTCTTGCGCAGCGGAGCCACCCAGCGGCGGCTGTGCTGGACGCGCTCCTCGATGGCGCGCACGTCGATGGGCTCGGCGGCGACGGGTCGGGCGACGGGGCGGGCGGGCGCGATGCCGCGGGCGCCTGCGTTCATGGGATCCTCCTCTGTCGGGCTCGATTGCCGGACGAGGGGGAGTGTCGTCACCGCACCTTGCGTGGGGCTGTCACCAACATGACAAAGCTGAAAGGGTCAGAAGGTGCCCACGAGGCCGTTGGGGGTGACGCGCACGTCGAAGCCCGACGGCGCGGCGTCGGCGTCGTCCACCTGATGCAGCCAGGGCACCAGGACGCCGATGCCCCCGCCGACGAGCGCGCCGACCAGGACGTCGCTGGGGAAGTGCTGGTGGGCGACGACGCGCAGGGCGCCGGTGGCGGCCGCCAGGCCCAGCGTGCCGCCGGTGAGCACCCACACGCGGGTCGAGCTGTCCCGGCGCGCCAGGGTGAGGTAGGTCGCCGTGCCGGCCAGGGAGAAGGCGAGCGCGGTGTGGCCCGAGAAGAACGAGACGGTGTCCTCGGTGTCGGTGGGCTCGGGGCGGCCGGGCGCGTAGGTGTACGGGCGGGGGCGGCGGGCGATCACCTTGGTCAGCTGGGTCGCGGCCAGGGTCAGCGAGAGGCTCTCGGCGTACAGCACGTAGTCGACGAGGGGCGCGTCGTCGCGGACCAGGGGCTCGCAGGCCGCCAGGCCGAAGAGCGCGCCGAGCGTCGCGTAGCTGACGTGGTTGGCCGTCTCGCCCCCGGTGAGATCGGAGCGCAGCACCCAGTTGTCGAGCACGAGCACGTCGTCGGGATCGCCGAGGTGGGCGGGCTTCACCTGGCCCTGCGCGACGACGCCGCCGGCGAACCCGGCCAGGCCGAGGCCGATGGGCAGGGCGTCCCACGCGCTGATCTCGAAGCGCGTCTCGGCCGCCACCGGCGCGGCGATCAGGGCGAGGGCGAGCGCGGTGAGGGTGGCGGCGCGGATCGGGGCGAGCGGACGGCGGGCGACGAGCACGTGAGCTCCGGGCGGACGCGGGCGCACCAGGATAGTGGGGCCGCTCTGCCGGGCCAAGGGGCGGCGTCGGTTGACGGGGCGCTCGGCGCCGTCCACCTTCGGCCCATGCAGCCCCTCGTCGACGCCGTCGTCCGCCGCCTCGTCCACCTGCTGTCGTCCGCCGACGATCGCGCGCCGCCGGTGTCGGACGGGGCCTCACCCGAGCGCATCGAGGCCGCCTTCGAGGCCGCCGGCGTCCCGCTGCCGCTTCGGCCGGACGAGCCGGCCCACGCGCCCGAGGCGCTCGACGCGGCCGTCGGCGCGGTGCTCGCGCACTCCGTCCGGACGCTGCACCCGCGCTTCTTCAACCAGAACTTCGCTGGGCCCGACGCCGTGGCGGTGCTGGGTGACTGGCTGGGCGCGGCCCTGAACACGACGGCCGCCACCTACGAGGCGGCGCCCGTCGGCACCCTGATGGAGCGGGCGGTGTGCGCGCGGCTGGCGGCGCTGGCCGGTTGGGACGCGCACGACGGCCTGTTCCTGGCGGGCGGCTCGCTGTCGAACCTGCACGCGATGCACCTCGCGCGGCACCGGGTGGCGCCGGACGCCGTGCAGCGCGGCAACCCGCCCGGGGGCCTGGCCGCCTTCACCTCGGCCGAGGCGCATTACAGCGTCGGCAAGGCCATGGCGCTGATGGGCCTCGGGCGGCGCGCGCTGCACGTCGTGCCCTGCGACGCGCGCGGGCGCATGCTGCCGGACGCGCTCGAGGCGGCCATCCACGACGCGCGGCGCGCCGGGCAGCGGCCCTTCTTCGTCAACGCGACCGCGGGCACGACGGTGCTGGGCGCCTTCGATCCGCTCGACGCGCTGGCCGACATCTGCCGCTATCACGATCTGTGGCTGCACGTGGACGGCTGCTTCGGCGCGAGCGCGCTGTTCTCGCCGCGCGAGCGCCACCGCATGGCCGGCGTCGAGCGCGCCGACTCGCTCGCCTGGAACCTGCACAAGATGATGGGCGTCACCCAGCAGTGCAGCGCCCTGCTGGTGCGCCACCCGGGCCTGCTGCGCGCGGCCTTCGCCGGCGGCGCCGACTACCTCTTCCAGCCGGACAAGCCGCACGCGGCGCTCGACAGCGGCGATCTGACCTTTCAGTGCGCCCGCCGGGTGGACGCGCTGAAGGCCTGGCTGACCTGGAAGGCGCACGGCGACGCCGGGTTCGCGGCGCGCGTCGAGCACGCGGTCGACCTGGCCGAGCGCACGGCGGCGCGGATCGAGGCCGACGCGCGCTTCGTGCTGGCCGCGCCCCCGTCCTGGGTGAACGTCTGCTTCTGGTGGGTGCCCGCCGATCTGCGCCCGCTGGACCGCGCGGCGCGCGGCGTCGACGTGCGTCTGCACGGGCTGGCGCCGCGCATCAAGGCGCGCCTGCTGCGCGAGGGCACGGCCATGCTGGGCCACCAGCCGGTGCAGGGCGGCCCCAACGCCTGGCGGCTGCTGTTCATCAACCCGGCGGTCACCGACGACGACGTGACCGCCACGCTCGACGCCATCGATGTCGCCGGACGCGCCCTGCCGCACCCGGCTTGATCAGCGGGGATCGCCGACCAGCGCGAAGGCCGCCCAGTCGGTGCGCATCGCGTCGGTCGTCGGGCACGGGCGGACGCCCCGCGTGGGCGCGCAGCGCGTCGGCGAGGGCCGGGGGGCGTCCACGCACGCCGCGCTGCGGTCACGCAGCGCGCGCTGCGCGACCGCCAGCGCCTCGACGGTCGGCGCGCCCTCGGCCAGCGCCTGGTAGAAGTCGTGCGCGACGTCGAGGGCGGCCGCGTCGCGCACCGGCCAGCGCGTCGACACGACCGTGCGCGCGCCGGCCGACAGCAGCGCGCGGTCGAGGGCGCCCAGGATCTCGTCGCCCGCGCCGACGGCCACGCCCACCCCGGTGTCGCAGCCGAAGAGCGCGACGAGGCGCGCGGCGACCGGCACCTCGGCCAGCTCGGCCGCGGTGAGGCGCCCGTCGTCGGCGGTGTCCGGCGCGAGCCGCAGCCACGCGTCCTGCCCCGGCACCGCCTGCTCGGCGTGGGTGGCGAAGTGCACCAGATCGGCCGACGACAGCGCCTCGCGCGCCGCGCCCTCGGTGACGTGCTCGCCCAGCACCGCGTCGTCGCCCTCGAAGCGCCGCACGACCATGCGCGCCTCGGCCCGCCCGTCGGGCAGATCGCCCTCGGGATCCCCGAACGCCACGACGTGGCGCGGGGCCGGCAGGGGCTCTGCCTGCAGGCTGGCGAGGACGTCGTCGGACGAGGCGCCGCGGAACACCGCGAAGCGGTCGAGCAGGGCCCCGTCGCGGTGGTCGAGGAGGACGAAGGGCAGCCGATGCAGGGCGCCGTGCCCGACGACGCCCAGCCAGCGGGCGCCGGTGTCGTCCAGCGCGTCGGCGATCGGCTCGACGAGCACCTGCGACAGCCAGCGCCGCTCGGCCCAGGGATCCTCACCCTCGTCGAGCGCGACGCGCAGCGCCCGCACGTGCTCGCCGATCTCGGCGCGGCCGGCGCGCACCGTCCGCACCTGCACGCCGTCCCGGTGCAGCAGGGCCACGACGAGGGCGTCGTCGAGCAGGTAGTAGTCCAGCAGCGCGACGTGCGCCGGCAGCTGGGCGCGCCGCTGCCGGTGGCCGTCGACGTCGAGGGGCGCGCCGGCCTCGACGCGCGCCAGGGCGGCGAGGAACCGCTCGCGCGCCGACCAGTTCGGCTGCACCGCGGACAGGTGCACGTCGCGCAGGCGCTGCTCGGTGAAGACCCGGGCCTTGAAGTGCGCCATCAGCGCGGCCGCGGCGTCGGCCTCGCCCTGCGCCAGGAGCAGCCGCAGGTAGGCCTCGAACTCCACCGCGCGGGGCCCCGTGTAGTAGCGGGCCAGGTGGCCTTGCGGTCCGGCCGCCCGCTCGACCTCGAGGGCGGCGAGGGCGCGCTCGAGCCATCGCCGCTCGTCCTCGGCGTCGCCGCGCAGCCGCGCGATGCGCGCGCGCAGCGGATAGGCGCGCGTCGCGCGGCGGCTGCCGGCGTCGGCGCAGCGCTCGCCCTGCGCGACGGCCGCCTCGGCCGCGTCGACCCAGCCCAGCGCCAAGGCGGCGTCGGCCCGGGTGAAGTGCACCTCCTCCATCAGCGGGCCGTCGTCTCCGGCGGCGCGGTGCGGCTCGAGCACCGCCAAGGCCTCGGCGGGGGCGCCGCGCCCGATGCTGGCCAGCGCGTCCACCAGATCGAGCTGCCGGGCGCGCAGCAGTGCGGGCCGCTCGAGCGCCCGCGAGCGCGCCGTGGCGGCCAGCGCCGCGTCGTGGCGGCCGGCGAGGACGAGGGGGGTGGCGCGGAAGGCCCAGGCCTCGGCGCGGCACCCGTCGTCGGCGCCGTCGCACAGCGCCTCGACCTGCTCGGTCAGCTCGACGCTCCAGTCGAAGTCGCCCAGGCGGTTGACCACCGAGCTCAGCCCCAGCAGCGCCTTGCGCTCGTGCAGGACCTCCCCGGCGGCGCGCGCCTCGTCGGCGGCGCGCTGGTACAGCGCGCGGGCGGCGGCGATGCGGCCCTGGTCCTTGCGCGCGTTGGCCAGCGTGATGGTGCTCGACAGGCGCTCCTGCGTGGGGCCGTGCGCGCGGTGCAGCGCCAGGGCCTCTTCGTACAGCTCGGCCGCCTCGGGCAGCTCGCCGAGCGACCGATCGATCGAGCCGAGCAGGCGCAGGGCCGTGCCGCGGTGGCTGGGGCTCAGCCCGTCCGTCTGCAGCAGATCGCAGAGGATCGCGCGCGCCTCTTCGGGGCGCCCCTGCCCGCGCCGCAGCCGGGCCAGCGTCAGCAGGCCGTCGGGCTGCGCCGCGGTGTGCTCGGCCTGCGTCGCGCGGGGCGCCATCGTCGGCGCCATCAGGCCGATGGTGACTGCGAGCGTCGCGACCGGGCGAAGTCGGAGCAAGGGGCCTCTACCTTGGCTGTGGGGACCGTCCGGCGGCGCGATGGGCGCCCCCGATCTGTCGAGCGCAGTGTCGTCCCCACTGTCGAGCGCAGTGTCGAACGCACGGACTATGCGACAGACCCGGCGAAGATGCCAGCCCCCTGGACGGATCGCGCGCCGCCCCGCGCCCGACCCGCGCCGGACCCGGGGGCGCCCGCCGATGGACGAGTTGATTGTGACTGGAATGTGGCCGTGGTAGCGTGCGCGGCCATCGGAGGGGGTGGGGAATCTCTTGGAGATCCGGACGGTTGCTGGGCTGGTGGCATCGACGGTGCCCCCGGCGCGACCATCGATGGAGCCGACGTTCCCTTCCTCGGACGGGTTCGAGACAGGGTGATCCATGTCGTACGAGCAGGTGGTCGACGTCGTCGTGCGCGCGATGGCGCGGAAGGGCTGGTCGGTCAAGCGGACCGCGGAGGAGTGTGATGTCGCCCGCACCTTCCTCAATCGCTTCCTCGATCCGACCGGCAAGCCGCCGCGCGTGCGCGAGGGGCGGCTGACCGCCGATCAGGATCCCCGCTACGCCACGCTGGCGCGCAAGCTGGGGCTCGACGTGGACGACTTCGTGGCGTCGGTCGTGGCCCTGCAGACCGGCACCGATCGCCCCTCCGACGCGAGCATCGCCCGCCTGGTGGGTGACGTCTGGCGCGCGGTGCGTGGCATCGTCGACGCGCGCGACAAGGACTGGCTGGCCCCGCTGCTCGAAGAGGTGGTGCGGCGGGCGACCACCAGCCAGGGCCTGGCCCGGTGGCGCGCGACGATGGAGGATCGCTACCCCCGCCTCGACACGCCCGACGGGCGCAGCGCCTATCAGTCGATGTCGGACCCGGAGCGCCAGCGGCTGGACGCGTCGCGCGACGCGCTGGTGAAGCTGGGCGACGCCATCGTCATCGAAGGCCCGCCCGAGCTGCTCGGCACGCGCACCCGCGTGGCCAGCGCGCTCTTCGACCTGTCTCAGCGCCGCATCGAGCCCGCCGACTTCCGCGCCAGCTGATCGCGTCGGCACAGACCGCCTGCCGCGCGAACGCCCCGCCGCGGCGATCGATGTCCGGTCGGCGCGGCGCGGGGCGTCCCTTTGACGTGCATGGAAGGTCCCTGCCCCCGCGGTGGCGCCGGCGTCGCCGCGCGCTGGCCAGGGGCGGTGGGCCGAGGCCGGCGGCGCGGCAGGCGCCGACCGGTCCACCTCGCGGCGCGGGCAGGAGCAGATGGACTGGACGCTGGCGATCTTCACCGAGGTGGGCGAGACGGACGACGCGCGTCGGCGTGCCGTCGACGAGCTGAAGGCATGGGCCGCCGGGCGCGATGACGCGGCCGCCTTCGGCGACGCCGGCCTGCTGGCCAGCCGGGGCGTCGACGCGGTGGTGAAGGCGGTGATCGAGGCGGCGAGCGAGCGCCCGCGCGCGCGGGCGCCGGCGGGGGCGCCCACGACCGACGCGACCCTCCGCGGCCTGCTGCCGGCGCTGTGGGCCGATCTCGTGATGTGGGCGGGCACGCAGGTCAGGGGGGCCGACGACGACGGTGGGGCGGCCTTCTGGCTGCTCTTCGGCGTCAGCTCGTGCCCGTCGGCGGGCGCGGGGCGGGGCGACGGGCCGATGGGCCACCGGGACGCGCTCGGGGTGGTGCTGCGGGTGGTGCTGCTGAGCCTGCTGGTCGACGCGGACGCGCCGCGGGCCCTCGACGGGGACGAGCTTCTGCACTGGCTGCAGGAGCTGGCCACGTGGCTGCGGGTGAACCGCGCCGCCTGCCGGCGCGGGGCCGAGGTGGCGCTGCACGCGCCCGATGCGTGGCACGCGCGGCTGCTGCGCCGCGTCCTCGCGATCAAGCTGGACCTGTCGGTGCCCGAGCCGGCCTTCGTGGCGGCGACGACCCAGATGGTGGCCGAGCTGCGGGCGGCCCTCGACGCTCGGCCGGCGGGCGCGGCGTGGTCGGCCGAGCTGGCCCAGCTGCTGCGGCTGCTGCGGGCGCTCGCCCGCGCCCGAATCCGCGCGCCGCGCTGATCGCCGGCGGCGCCGCGCCCCGACGCCTTCGCGGGCCGCGCCCCACGAGGCCGTGGGCCGGCGCGATCGGGCGCCGGGCGCGAGATCCTCCGCCCGCCGCGGCGCCCACGCCGCGCGGCCGCCGCACGCCCGTTTCCCTAATGAAAGCAGTCGTTTGAGTCCGGTGGTTCATCGGTGTCTCAAAAATTGACCGCGGGAAATATTTTGTCACAATACGAACACATTTGACGCGCGCCGATCCGCCCGCTTGGGTGGTCTCCAGGGGCCACTGGAGGCCCCAGGGAGGTCGATATGGTGCGTTCGAAGGCGTTCAGCCTGGCGTGCGGTTGCGTGTGTCTCATTGTTGCCCAACTGGCGTGGGCCGATCCGCCCAAGCCGACGATGGCGGAGGCGGACGTGGATCTGGCCGCCGAGGTGTCGGCGGCGCCGAGCGGCTCCACCGTCTACGTGGCCGGCTTCTCCGGCGCGCAGCTGCTGACGAAGGTGGAGAACCGGTACAACGGCAGCCAGTCCACCGTGGCCATCTACGGCGGCGGGCTGGCCCAGCCGGATCCCAACCCGGACCCGGATCCGGACGAGATCGGCTACGTCTACGTGGTGGACGCGAGCGCGCTCGGGGTGCAGGTGGCGGTCGTGGTCGAGGGCAGCGGCTTCACCACCTACGGGCTGGTGTTCTACAACGACGGCACGCTGCAGAGCATCAGCGGCACGGCCGCCGAGGCGCTGGCCGAGGACATCGACGACCTGTCCAAGTAGTCGGCGGCCCGCCTGGCCCGCAATCTCCTGTCACCGATCCGCGCACGCCCTATGATGCCGGCGTCGTGGGCCGCGCGAGGAGGATCGGGATGGGCCGGGTGGGGACGCTGGCGCTGCTGGTCGTGCTGTGGGGGTGCGAGGACACCGCGGACACCTCGCCGCCGGCCCGCGGCGACGCGGCCGCGCACGACGGCGGGGCGGTCGATCGAGGCGCCGCCGATCGTGGCGTCGACGACGCGGGGGGCGCGGACGCGGGGCCCGACGCCGCCGCCGACGGCGGGCCACGCGCCGTGCCGCTGGCGCCGGACAGCCCCTGGCCGAAGTTCAGGCAGAACCCCCAGCAGGACGGGGTGGCCCCGGTCACCCCGTCCCTCGAGGGCGGCGCGCTGTGGGCCTTCCCCACCGGCAAGGGCATCTTCAGCACCCCGGTCATCGGCGGCGACGGCACCGTCTACGTGGGCAGCGCCGACCGGGTGTTCTACGCGCTGAACCCCGACGGCACCGAGCGCTGGCGCTTCGAGACCGGCGAGATCATCGACTCCTCGGCGCTCTTGGACGATCGCGGCCGCGTCTACGTCGGCTCGGGCGACGGCGTCCTGTACTGCCTCGACGCCGCCACCGGCGCCGAGGTGTGGCGCTTCGAGGCGGACGATCCCCGGGGCCAGCAGGCCTTCATCAACTGGTTCGAAGGCAACGTGGCGATGGGGCCCGACGGCACGCTCTACGTGCCCAACGACAACTTCCTCGTCTACGCCCTCGACCGCGACGACGGCACGGTGCGCTGGCGCTTCCGGATGCGGGATCAGACCTGGTCGCTGCCGGCGGTCGACGTCGAGACGGGCCGCCTGTACGTCGGCAACAACAACCTGCTGGCGGCCCTGGGGGACAACACCTTCGCCCTCGCCGCGGACGGCACGCGCGTGTGGAGCGCGGGCACCGACGGCTCGGTGGCCGCGAGCCCGCTCCTGACCCCCGAGGGGCTGGTGATCGTCGGCGGCTTCGACGGCTTCCTGCGCGCCTACGAGGCGGCCACCGGGGCGCCGCGCTGGGTCTTCGGCGCGCGCGACCACCTGTACGCCAGCCCGGCGCGGCTGCCCGACGGGACGATCGTGCAGCCGGCCGCCGACGGCACGCTCTACGCGCTCGATCCCACCGACGGCAGCGAACGGTGGGCCTACGACACGCGCGAGGCCATCCGCTCGTCGCCGGCCGTCGACGCGCTGGGCAACGTCTACGTCGGGTCGGGCGAGGGGCGTCTGTTCGTCCTCAACCCCGATGGCACCCTGCGCTGGTCGATGCAGCTGATCGAGGGTGACCGCAACGATCTGAACGCCTCGCCGGCCTTGGGCGTGGACGCGGTCTACATCGCGGGCGAGAGCGGCGAGATCTTCAGCGTGCCCCTCGACTACTGCCTGCGCCCCGCGGCGCTGGACGACGCGCGCTGCACCACCGAGGGCGGCGAGGCGCTGCCCGACGAGGGCGCCCGCCTGCTGTTCACGACGCACTTCGGCAGCCCGCTGACGACCCCCCCCGACACCATCGAAGCGAACCAGCCGCTGGCCTTCACGCTGCTCTTGCGCGAAGACGGCGACACGCGGCTGGCGCTGCTCGACACGGACAGCGTCGAGGTCACGCTCGATCCCCCCAAGGGCGTGACCGTCGAGGTGTCTGCGAACCGCGCCTTCCTGACCGTGCGGCCCGACGGCGCCTTCGCGGCCGACGCCGACGGCCGGGTGCGGGTGACCGTCGCGGCCGACTATCTGATCGATCCGGCGCGCACCGGGCTGCGCTTCGAGGGGGGCACGCGCGCCGGACGGGTCGAGCAGACCTTCGAGTTCGCGGTGGCGCCGGGCGTCGCCGGGCCGCTGCCGCTGGCGCTGCCGGCGGGGCCGGGCGAGGCCGGGGGCGTCTGGGAGCTGCACCGGCTGGCCGCGCCGCTGCCCACCATCCTGCCGAGCTACAACCAGATCGGCTTCGACTCGCTGCACTACCTGGTGGCGCTGGTCGAGGGGGACGACCGGCAGGCCGTGGCCTGGGTGCTCGGCGCGCGCCTCGACGCGGCCGGACGGACGGTGCCCGATCCCGCCACCAAGGCGCTGTTCCCGCTGGCGCTGGCCCACGATGACCAGCGCGTCACCCTGACCAACCACGACGGCCTGGCCCTCGAGGTGCTGAACGCGCGCATCGGCTTCGACGACTTCCACGTCGCGGCGCGCCTGGCGGCGGACGGCACCGTGCCGCAGCCCGCGCAGGTGGTGGTGTCGGCCATCTGCGGCGACATCCCCCTGTACGGCATGTTCTTGCGGCAGCTGGGCTTCTGCAACCCGGCGACCGATCGGTTGCACGTCTTCGGCGCAGCGCTGCTGAGCCCGTGGGACGACGCGGGCGCGCCGCCGCCGCCGGCCGTCGCCGAGATCGCCTTCGAGGTGGGCCCCCGGGCGGCGCGGGCCACCTTCCTGGCCCCGTCGGTCGCGGCGGACGCGCACGTGGTGGCGTTGTTGCTGGTCGATCCCGACACGGGGCGCCCGGTCTCGCTCGACTACGGGCTGATCACGCGGCGCACGCTGGACGCCGAGGAGCGCGTGCAGACCGTCGAAGTGGGCTGGCCCGCCGACGCCGAGCTTCCCTCGCGTCTGCGGGTGTGGTTGATGATCGACACGCGGCCGATGGCGGTCGCCACCCTGGATCGCCCGACCGAGTAGGACCGAGGGTCAGCCCGGACCCGGCCCCGCGCGCGGTCCACGGGTGGTCCGATGTTGGGTGTGTCGACCTGACAGAGGCCCATGCGCCCCGACCGACCTTCCACCGACGACGAGGATCTGGCGCGCGTCGCGCTGCGGATGGGCCTCGTCGACGCCGACGCGCTGCGCGCGGCCCTGGCGGCGCCCTCCGACCGGGGGCTGCTCGATCGGCTGCAGGCGGCCGGCCGCCTCTCCGGCGAGCAGGCCGAGCTGTGCCGCCGCGCGCACGCCTTCACCACCTTTCGCGCGCAGGATCTGCGCGACGCCGAGCCGCTGGTGCGGCAGCACGCCGTGCCCGACGAGGCCGTCCGGCGGCTGCTCGAGTATCAGAAGCAGCGCTTCCTGAAAGTGGGCGAGCGCCTCTCGCTGGTCGATCTGCTGCGCCGCGAGCAGCTGCTGCCCGAACAGACGCCGCCCAGCGCGCCGCGCCCGACCCCCGCGGCGCGCCCCGCGGCCGAGGTCGATCCGGGTGACGCGGATCCGGCCGCTGCGCGGGCCCGGGATGGCTTCGTCGATCCCACCATCGTCGTGACCGAGGACCGCCTGCAGGCCATCATCACCCGGCCGGCCCACGGGCGCCTGTCGCCGCGGGCCATCCGGCGGCAGCTCGAGCACCGCCACATCCAGTTCGGGGTGGTGGACGACGCGACGCTGTGGCGCTGGTGCGCGGGCGACGCGCCGACGCTGGTGGTGGCGCAGGGCGCGGCCGCCGAGCCCTCGATCGACGGCTACGTCGAGTACCACTTCGACACCGCCCCCCTGCAGATGGGCACCGCGCGCGACGACGGCACCCTCGACTTCGCCGAGAAGGGCGAGGTGCCCGTCGTGCTGGCCGACACCCTGCTGGCCGAGCGGGTCGCCGCGGTGCGGGGGCGCCCCGGGCGCACGGTGCACGGCGAGCCCATCCCGGCGGCCGTGCCGCGCGAGGCCGCGCTGAAGCGGGGCCGCAAGGTGCGCTACGACGAGGAGCTCGGCGCGCTCTTCGCCGAGGTCGAGGGGCAGCCGGCCCTGCTGCCCGACGGCCGCGTGGTGGTGTTCCCGCGGTACGTGGTGGACGGCGACGTCGATCTGGGCTCGGGCCACGTCGACTACGAGGGCGTCGTCGTCGTGCGCGGCGAGGTGCGCGCCGGCTTTCGGGTCGACTGCGGCAAGCTGCTGGCCAAGGGCGTGCACCGCGCCGAGGTGGTGGCCGAGGGCGACGTGACGATCGACGGCGGCGTCGTCGGGGCGCGGCTGCGCGTCGGCGGCACCCTGCGCGCGCGCTTCGTGCACGACAGCGACATCGAGTGTCGCGGCGACGTGATCGTGCAGCGCGAGATCATCGACAGCCGCATCGACACCAGCGGTCAGGTGGCGCTGCGCCAGGGCCGGCTGCTGTCTTCGCGGGTGCGGGCGCGGCACGGCGTGGCGGCGCGGGACATCGGCGCCGGGAACGCGCAGCCCTGCGTGCTGCAGGTGGGCATCGACGACGTGACGCGGGGCGAGCTCGAGCGGCTGCGGCTGGCGCGCGCCGACGCGTTGGACGCGGCGCGCGACGCGCGGCGGCGGGTGGTGCTGCGCGAGGAGCGGGTGCGGCGCGCGCGCGAGCCGCTCGAGGCGCTGCGACGCGGGAGGACGCCGACGACCGCGCCCAGCTCGACACGCTGCTGGCCGAGCGAGCGAAGGCGGCGCCCGCCGAGCGCGGGCCGGTGGAGCACGCGCTGCGCGCCACGCAGCTGCGCGTGGACGCGCGCGCCGAGGCCCTCGCGGCCGCGCAGCAGCGGCTGACCGACGCCGAGGCGGCGCTCGCCGAGGCCGCGGACGAGGTCGAGGCCGCCGACGCCGACGCCACCGAGGCCCTGCACCAGATGGCCGGGCTGCGCGACGGCGAGGCCCTCCGCGAGGGGACCCCGAAGGTGTGGGCGGCCGGCTGCCTCGAGGCGCAGACGCGCATCAAGGCGCCCAACACCGAGCTGGTGGTGCCGAAGGACGTGAAGAAGGTGCTGGTGATGGAGCGGGCCGATCCGCGCGACGCGAGCCGCTTCGTGCTGGACGTGCGGACGGTGGCGACGCGCTGAGCGGGCCGCCCGCCGGGCTCACTCGCAGCGACGGGCGATGGGCGTGCACTGCCGGTTGGTGACGACGCCGCTGTAGGCGACCTCGCGGCAGGTGTAGCCGTCGGGGCAGCCGGCGTCGGTGGTGCAGGCCGTGCCGCAGACGCCCGAGACGCACAGGCTGTCGGCGCCGGGGCAGTCGGCGTGGCGCTGGCACGGGCTGCAGAGCAGATCGTGGTCGGCCCAGGGCGAGGCGTGCGGGTTGTCGTCGAGGCCGTGGACGCCGTAGATGACGTCCCAGCTGCGGCCGCGGTTCAGGTCGCTGAGGATGCGCGCGTAGCTGCGGGCCTCGTGCAGGCCGTCGAAGCGGCCCACCGCCAGGATGCTGCCGAGCAGATCGCTGGTGATGACGGTCATCTGGCTGAGCCACGAGAAGTTCACCGTCGAGATGATGTCGAGGTTCTCGGGGCTCTTCTTCGGGTTGGCGTAGAGGGCGTCGGGGTAGACCGAGTAGGTCTTGCAGCCATTGAAGACGAACAGCTGCTGCTTCTCGGGCAGGTCGAGATCGGCGAAGGCGTCGGCCGACACGGCGGTGCGCGGCTGGTAGGTGACGACGACGCCGCTGTAGCTGGCGTCGTAGCCGGCGTGGCCGTCGTAGATGACGATGTCGCGCTTCGACGCGTGATCCTCGAAGGCGTCGATCAGCTTCGAGGGCTGCTCGACGGCCATGCCCGGGTGGACGACGTAGATCTCGACGCGCACGGGGCCGTCGAGGGTGTCGATGCTGCCGGTGAAGGGGCCGCTGTCGAGGGCGAGATCGGCGAAGGTGTCGACCGGCGCCTTCAGCTTCAGCTTGGTCTGCAGGCTGCCGAACAGGCTCTCGGCGATGACCAGATCCCAGCGCTTCTCGTTGTAGTCGCCGCCGATGACGACGGCCACGTCGAGCACGCCGTCGGCCATCATGTCGCGGTAGCGCGGGAAGGCGTCGAGGCTGTCGTCGGCCGGCGCGAGGTCGAGGGTCATGATCGCGCGCTCGGCCTCGGGCAGCGAATCGCCGTTGAAGTCCCGGTACTTGCGGGTGACGTCGCCGTCCTCGATGTCGGCGACGGTCATCTTCGGCAGGATCAGGTCGAAGCGCCACAGATCGTCGCCCGCGCGCTCGGCGTCCAGATCCTGGGCCAGCGCGTTGGGGCCGGCGATCTCGGTGACGAACTTGACGGTGACCTGGCCGTCGTCGCCCAGCCACAGATCGTCGGCCTTGATGCTGCGCTGCCGCACGGTGGTGCGGAAGCCGCCGTAGCCGTAGTTGGCGTCGTGGCTCGACTTGCCGGTGATGTAGGCGTTGAGGAAGTAGGTGATGGCGACGAACCGGCCCTCGGCGTGCGCCAGGGCGCGGTCGAGGTAGGCGTCGTCGGCCTCGTCGGCCTCGCGGGGCAGGACGAAGCGGTCGGTGCCGGCGACCGTGTACTCGCGGCCGTTGGTCGACAGGTAGTCGTCGGCCTTGCCCTCGGGCACCACCTCGACGGTGGCGCCTTCGCTAGCCGGGGCGGCCGGGCCGTCGGCCACCTCGTCGGCCCCGCAGGCCACCAGCAGAAGGGCGAAGAACGGGAAGAGACGCTTCATCGGACACCTCGGCGCGTGCGTTCGCCGGGGGCCGTACGCAAGGGGCGGGCCAGCCGGGCGGGCTACTCGGCGGCCGCGCACACCCCGTCGTAGTCGTCGGCGTCGTCGGCGCAGGCGAGGCCCTCGGCGCACAGGTTCTCGCGCTCGTAGACGTCGCAGCGCGCGCCCGCGGCGACGGTGGGCACCGCGGTGAAGCGCACCACGTACTCGATGGCCCGGTCGCGCCCGAACTCGTCGACGAGGAAGTAGTGGGTGCCGGGGGTCAGCGCCAGGGTCAGCCGGCTGCACAGGCCGCTGCCGCGGGCGTCGTCGCTGTAGGCCAGCCGGCGCTCGGCGCTGGTGGCCACGTCGACGCCCTCGGCGAGGGCCGCCGGATCGATCTGGTACAGGCGCGTGTCGGTCATCGGCGGGCAGGCGCCGTCCGGGCCGCCGGTCTCGACGAGCACGGCGCCCGCCTGCTGCACGGTGAGCGCGACGACGTCGAAGGTGTCGCCGGCGCCGTCCTCGCCCGCGGCCTCGACGGCGCCGCTGAACGCGCCGCCCACCATCACCGCGTTGCCGTCGGCCTGGGCGGTGGTCTGGTTGGGCTCGCGCTCGGCGGTGGGCTGGCCGCCGGCCGCCCGCGGCTCGCAGGCGCCGGTGCCGTCCTGCGCGCCCTGGGCGCACCACTGGGCGGGGCCGCAGAGCAGCGCCGACATGGCGCGGTCGCAGGCGCCGCCGTTCGCGACGTAGGCGCGGCAGGTCAGCTCGCCCTCGCCGCCGCAGTACAGGCCCTCGGCGCAGGCCGGGCCGAAGCGCTGGCAGGCGCGGCCCTCGCCGACGCCGCCGCGCTCGCAGGCGCGGGTGCAGCCGTCGAGATCGTCCTGGTTGCCGTCGTCGCAGGCCTCGTCGGGGCCCACCACGCCGTCGCCGCAGCGGTGCGCCTGGCAGGTGGGGGCGTCCTCGCCGGCCGGGCAAAAGGCGCCCTCGGGGCAGGGCTCGAGGCGATCGCCGGGCCGGCAGGCGTCGCCCACGCCCAGCGTGCGCAGGCGGCGCACCACCAGGTAGTTGGGGCCCGCCGTGCGCCCCTCCATGAAGGGGCGCAGCTTCACCCGCCACCGCCCGGCGGCGAGGGGGCCCACCACGTCGGGGGCGTTGTCCGGGTTCAGCGCCGGGCACAGCGAGGGGCCGCCGTCGTCGTCGGTGGCGACGGGCTCGGCGCCGCCCTCGGCCCACAGCTCCATGAAGACGTCGCCGTTGCAGCCGGCGCCGCTGGGGCTCTGCGCGGTGATGGCGACGGCGGCCGGCGCGGCCAGCTCGAAGGCCACCCAGTCCTCGGCGTCGCCCTCGGGCAGGTCGAACACGACGACGCCGCGGCCGGCGGCGTCCAGCGTCAGCGCGTAGGGGGCGTCGCCGCTGTCCGGCTCGGCGGCCTCGTTGGTGGGATCGAAGGCGCACTGGTGGCAGCCGTCGCCGGCGGTGGCGTTGCCGTCGTCGCAGGCCTCGTCCTCCTGCACGATGCCGTCGCCGCAGCCGGCCTCGACGCAGCGGCGCTCGAGCGGGCTGCAGGCCGCGCCGTCGACGCAGGGGTAGGGCAGGGCGGGATCGCAGGCGTTGCCGAGGGGGATGGCGACGATGGCGCAGGCCTCGCAGCCGTCGCCGGCCGCCATGTTGCCGTCGTCGCAGTCCTCGCTGCCGGTGGCGCGGCCGTCGCCGCAGACGTCCGGCGTGCAGACGTCGTCGTCGCCGCAGAAGGCGCCGTCGGCGCAGCGCAGGCCGAAGGGCTGGCACGGGTTGCCGATCGCGATGCCCACCTCGACGCAGGCCTCGCAGCCGTCGCCGGCGTCCATGTTGCCGTCGTCGCATTCCTCGTCGCCGGCCACGAAGCCGTCGCCGCAGACGTTCATCGCGCAGGTGGGCGGATCGAGATCGAGGTTGCAGAACTGATCGAAGGGGCAGCTGCGCGGATCGGCCTCGGGCAGATCGCACTCGGCGCCGGCCGCCAGGGTGGGCACGCGGCGCACCTCGAGCACGTTGAGGCCGGCGGGGCGGCCCATGAAGCTGGCGACGTGCACGCGGTGGGTGCCGGCGGGCAGCTCGCGCGCGCCGGCGTAGCCGCGGGGCGAGATGAGCGAGCACAGGCCGGGGCCGCCGTCGTCATCGGTGGCGGCGGGGGCGTCGGCGCCGGCGCGCAGCAGCTCGACGATCGTGTCGCCGTCGCAGTCCATCGGCCCCTCGGCGTAGGTCGCGATCAGCACCGACGAGGGCGCGTCGAGGGTGAAGCCGAACCAATCCTCGTCGCCGGCGGGATCGAGCACGAAGAGCGCGCGGGCCACGCCCTGGGCGTCGAAGGTGAGGGCGAAGGGCTGCTCGGCGCTGTCGGGCTCCATGTGCTCGACCGCGGGCGTACAGCTCTGCTCGTCGCCGCCGTCGGGGCAATCGTCGAAGCCGTCGCACACGCGCTGGGGATCGAGGCAGGGGCCGTCGGCGCAGGCGAAGTTGGGGGGCGGGCAGGCCGCGCCGCCGCCCGCGCCGCCCATGCCGGGCTGACCGCCCGCGCCGGGCTGGCCGCCCATGCCGGGCTCGCCGCCGGCGCCAGGCTGACCGCCCGCGCGCCAGGCTGACCGCCGGCGCCGGGCTGACCGCCCGCGCCGGGCTGGCCACCGGCGCCAGGCTGGCCGCCCGCGCCGGGTTGACCGCCCATGCCGCCCACGAAGGCGTCCGGCCCACCGCCGCCGCCGCCGCTGTCGCCGTCGTCACAGGCGAACAGGAGCGCCGCCGCGCACATCACCAGCCACTTGCTCGAAACAGGGTGCATCGTTCCGGTCCCCCCACCGGCGGCCGCCGCGGCCGCGTCGAGCGCATCCTACGCACGCGGGCCCGGCGGCGCGAGCGTCGCGCGGCCCGCGACCCTGGCGCGCGGGTTGCTGGCGGCAGCGCGGTGGGTCTTCAGGGAGGTGAGCATGCGGAGCGGCGGACGGTGGATGGCGGCGGCGGCCTGGCTGGTCGTGGGCGTGGGCTGCAAGGAGGCGCCGAGGTCGGCGCCCGGCGCGACGCCGGGTGTCGCGCAACGGCACGACGACGGTGCGTCGGTCTGGAACGCCGAGGGCGTGAAGCTGATCGACGTGCGGACGCCCGGCGAGTTCGCCGGGGGGCACCTGCCGGGGGCGATCAACGCGCCGGTGACCGATCTGGACGGCGTCGCGGCGGCGGTGGGCGCCCCCGACGCGCCGGCGGTGATCTACTGCGCCTCGGGGGCGCGCTCGGGGCACGCGGTGAAGGCGCTGCAGGCGCGGGGGTACACGCGGGTGGTCAACGGGGGCGGGGCGCGGGCCGCGGCGGCGCGGCTGGGGGTGTCGCTGGTGCGCTGAGGATCAGCGGGGGCCGTCGGGGCCGTCGAGATCGCCGTGATCCTGGGTGGGCGAGCCGAGGTGGAACAGCTCCTCGAAGTAGCGCTTGGCCTGGAAGGCCAGGAAGCCGAGCGACATCAGCTGCACCGAGAAGATCATCGTGATGCCGGTGACGAAGAAGGCGTGGGGGCGGTGATCGTACAGCAGGCGGACGGCCTCGCTGAGGCGGTGCTCGAAGCCGACCTCGACGCGCGAGGCCTCGGCCCAGTGCTCGCCCAGGTTCATGACGATCCAGCCCAGCAGGTACAGGGTGAGGGCGGCCAGGATCAGGCCGGGCACGAAGAAGAACATGAAGGGGCGGAAGGTGAAGCCGCTGAGCGTGTAGGTGGCGATGCTCTTGAGCACCCTGAAGCTCGACAGGCGGCCGACGCCGGTGCCTTCGCGCTGCAGGGTCCAGTCGAGGTGGGCGGGGATCTCGATGATGCGGCCGCGCAGCAGCATCGCCTTGTAGATGATCTCGGTGTTGATATCGAGGCCCATGGCCTTGAGGTTCAGCCGCTGCAGGAAGCGTCGGTCGTAGCCGCGCACCATGCCGGTGATGGTGCGCAGGTCGATGTGGTGGCAGAAGTAGGCCAGGAAGCGGTTGGCCCAGCGGCTGAGGAAGAGCCGGCTGAAGGGCACGTTGGTCACCTGGCCGCCCTTCATGTAGGGCGAGGCGACGACGATCTGGCAGCGGGTGGCCTCGAGGGTGCCGACGAGGCGCTCGACGTGGTCGGGCGCGTAGCTGAGATCGACGTCGAGCACGACGATCCAGTCGCCGCGCGCGTGGACGAAGCCGGTGCGCAGGGCCTGGCCCAGGTTCATGTTCACCGGGTGGTGCACCACGCGCACGCCGGGGTGCTCCGCCGCGTAGGCGTCGGCCTGCGGGCCGGTGTCGTCGCTGCTGCCGTCGTCGACGATCAGCACCTCGAACCGCCAGCGATCCTCCAGCGTGCGCAGGTGCGCGCGCAGGGTGTCCAGGTTGCGCGTCAGCACCGCGGCCTCGTTGTAGGCCGGGCAGATGATCGTCACCAGCTTGCGTTCCGCCGCCTCGCCCACCGGACTCCTCCGCGTCGAACGGCCGGAGCCTAACGCGAGTCGCCCCCCCGTGCACCCCCACCGCACGCCCCAACCATCGGGGTCGTGCCAAACTAACAAACTAATTTGGGGCAAAGCATACTTTTCGGCCCCGCTTGCCCCGGCGGGCGGCCGTGCGCCACGGTCGGGGGATGCGGCGGTGGACGTTGTTCGGCGTGGTGCTGGGGCTCGCGGGGTGCGGGGGCGCGCCGGCGCCGATCCCCGCGCCGCCGCCGCCGCCGGGCGGCGTCGTCCCGGCGACCCGCGGGGTCGAGCGCTTCGGCGCGCCGGTCGCCTTCGGCCCGCCCCACCCGGCCGCGGCGGCCGTCGTCCGGCGCGCGCGCGAGGACGCCCGGCGGCTGGGGAAGCCGCCCCTGCGCCGGGACACCGCGCTGGACGCCGTCGCCGCGACGCTGGCGCCGGTCGGCCGGCCCGGCACCAGCTTTCCGCCCGATCTGGTGCGCTTCGCCGCCGATCACCACGGCGTGGTCGAGCCCGTGCTGACCTACCTGGTGGCGGTGCTGCCCGACGTGCCGCCCGCCGACATCGCGCGGCAGGCGGCGCCGGTGGTCGAGTCCAGCCTCCGTCGGGGGCGCTACGACCGGATCGGCGCGGCGGTGGTCGACGGCACGTTGGTGGTGCTGCTGACCGAGCGCCGCGTGCGCTTCGACGCGGACGTGCCGCGCGCGCTCCCGCTGAACCACGACGCGCCGCTCGAGGGCCGCGTGCTGCCGCCCTTCGGGCGCGCGGCGGTGCACGTGACGCTGCCCGGCGGCGCGGCGCGCACCCTGGCCGAGGGCGACCGGGCGACCTTCCGCACGCGTCTGCGCTGCGCGGAGGCGGGGCCGCACCAGGTCGAGGTGATGGGCGTCGACGACGAGGGGCCGCGGGTGCTCGCCAACTTCACCCTCTACTGCGGCGTCGCGCCCCCGGCCGCGTGGGCGCCCGCCGGGGCCGAGGGCCGCACCACCGAGCCCGCCGAGGCGGAGCGGGTGCTGCTGCGGTTGCTGCGGGCGGAGCGCGCGGCGGCCGGTTTGCCGTCGGTGGTGTGGGACGACCGCCTGGCGGCGGCGGCCCGCGCCCACAGCGCCGACATGCGCGATCACGACTTCGTGGCGCACGTGTCGCCGCGCACCGGCGACGTCAGCGCGCGGGTCGAGCGCGCGCGGGTGCCCGCGGCGGTGGTGATGGAGAACATCGGCGCGGCCGACACCGCCGAGGCCGTGCACGCGGGCCTGATGCAGAGCCCCGCCCACCGCGCGGCGATCCTCGACCCCGAGGCCACGCGGGTGGGCATCGGCGTCGTCGTCGCCGACCGCGCCCACACCACGCGCACCCTGCTGGCCACGCAGGTCTTCGTCGCCGATCCGCCGCCCTTCGTGCCCGCCGCCGCCGCCGCGACCGTGCGCGACGCCTTCGCCGCGCGCGTGGCGGCCGCCGGTCATCCCGCCCGCCACGCGCCGGCCCTCGACCGCGTCGCCGCGAGCCTCGCCGAGGATCTCGCCCGCCGCCGGCTGGATCGCGACGCCCTCAGCGCCGCCGCCCTCGAGCGCGCCGTCGCCGCCGGCGTCGAGCTCGACGGCGTCCTGGTCGCGGTGGGGCAGGGCCAGGATCCCTCGCCGTTGGCGCAGAGCGCGGGCGCGCTGCCCCCCACCGCGCGCCGCTACGGCGTCGGCGCCGCCGCGGCGGACGACCTGCGCCTGACGGTGCTGCTGGTGGGGCTGTCGCGCTGAGCGAGGGCCTCGACCGCCGCGAGGTCAACGACTATCCTGCGGGTCGGGCAGGCTTTGCAGGAGCGAGCCGTGGAGCGGGCACCGCCGCCGGTCTGGGCGGAACCGGCCCAGTACTTTGCCGCGATGGACGAGGGCGGCGATCCGGTCGAGCGGATGCTGGCCGCCTGCGTCGGCGCGATCGAGCGGGGCTCGGCCGACGAGCCGTCCGTACGCCGGGGGCCCCACACGGCCGAGGTGGCCGCCCGGTTCGTGGCCTGGGGTCGGCGGTCGATCGCAGCCATGGAGCCCGCGTCCTTGCACGCCCTCCGCGCGGTCATCGCGGCCTTGCAGGCCGTCGCCCCGCCCGAGGCCCGCCTGGACGCGCTGGACATCGAGGCCGCCGCGCGGCTGGAGCTCGCGACCTGGCGCGAGGCGGGGGGTGATCCGACCATCGGCGATCTGATGCACGCCGTGCTGGGCGCCCGGGACGCCGAGGCGATCCGCGCGCTGCGCGCCGCGCGCACGCCCCTCGAGCCGGCCGCGCTCGAGGCGCTCGGGGGCCTGGAGGGCACGCAACCGCGCTTGAGCGAAGCGCTTTGGGCTTTCGCGCACGACGATCTCGAGTTCGCCGCCCTCGAGAAGGGGCGGACGACCCAAGCCCGACGTCGCTGGGCGATGCTGGCGTGGGCGCTGGTGGCCTTCATGGCCCTGATCGAGGCGTGCCAGAGTCGCGCCACGAAGTACTGGTAGCTCGGTGGACTTCTCACCGCAGGCCCTGTTCGGTGCCGAAGCGCTCGTGGACCGCAAGGCGCTTCGGCGCGCCTACGCCCAGCTCATCAAGCGCTTTCGCCCCGAGTCGGATCCCGAGGCCTTTCAGCGCATCCACGCCGCCTACCGCCAAGCCAGCGCCGCGCTCGAGGCTCGGGGACCGGGCACGGCCGGACCGGTCGCCGACCCGCCGGCGGCCCCGGCGATCGTCGAGCCGGCGACCCTCTCGGCGTCGATCGTCACCCTCGAAGCGCTCTGGGCCGACGTCGCCGCCGCGCCCGAGCGCGTCCGAGCCAGCCTCGCGCAGCGGATCGAGGCCGATCCCGGCGACCGCGACGCCTGGCTGGCGCTCGCGGCCGCGACGGAGGCGACGGGCGCGGCGGCCCCGCCGGTGCTGGCCCGCGCGGCGAGGTCGCCTGCCGGGCCGCGCGTCGCGCAGTGGCTGGTCGAACTGGCCGACGAGGCCCCCGAAGCCTTCCTGCGGTGGGTCGACGCGACGGTCGTCGACGCGGCGGGTCGCACCGGGCTGGGTCCCCTGCTGGTGGACGAGCTGTGGCTCTTGAGCTTGGCCTATCGCGAGCCCGAGGACGTCGAGGCGGTCGGCCGCGCGCTGGCCGAGCTGGCGTGGGTGAAGGACGCGCAGCGGGCCCTGCTCGCGGCCGATGCGGGCGAGGCCGCGCTGTGGCGCGGGGACGCGGACGGGGTGGAGCGGTGGTCGCGCGCGCTCGAGATCGGGGCCACCGGAGACCCGCGTGTGGAGCAACGCCTGGACCGCGCCGCCTGGCTGTTCCAGGCCGCGAGCGAGACGGCGACGATCGCCGGATCACCGCGGCTGCGGCCGGTGCTCGAGGTCTTGCGCACGGGGCTGGACCTGCCGGCGTCGCTGCGCAGCCTGCCCTGGCGACGCTTCCTGGTGGCGTTGCGCGAGGCCGGGTGCACCATGGGCCAGGTGCAGGCGGAGCTCGAGCGGACGGCGCCGCGCGTCCTCGATCTGTTGATCATGCTGCAGCCGCGGGCTCCGAAGGCGGCGGTCGGGCAGCCGGACGAGCGGGTCCAGGGTTGGCTGAGGCTGCAGGACGCGGCGCTGGTCGCGCACCCGTTGCACTTCTGGGCGACGCCGGGCGCCGCGGGCTGCCTCGTCGGGTTGTTCCCCGTCGCGGCCGCGATGCCCAACGTCCTGGCGCTGCAAGCGAGCGTGTTCCTGCTCGTGTTCCTCACGTGGCTCGCGTACCTGGCGTTCTTGGCGGATCACCGCGCCGTGCTGTACCGCCGGGCGCTGCGGCCTCGATTGGTGCGCTTCATGCGCGCGCACGGCGTCGACCGGGAGGCGGTGCTGGTCGCCCTCGACGACACCATCGGGCTCCCGGTGATCGAAAGCATGGCCCGGCTCATCGCCACCGACAAAGAGCTGAGCCTCGACGGCGCCTCGTTGCGCTTCGGGCGGTGACGCGCGCGCCGTACGGCGGCCGCGTGGGCGACGGAGGGCGGGAGGCTCTCGACCGCCGACCCGGCCTCGTCTATCCTGCCGCTGGGCACTTTGGACGGAGCGATCGGATGCAGCGGACCCCGCCCCCGGTGTGGTCGGCGCCCGCGCGGTTCTTCGCCGAGCTGTGCGCGGGCGGCGATCCGGTCGAGCAGGCGCTCGAGGCGTGCGTCGGCGCGGTCGAGGCCGGCTCGGCCGAAGGGCTGGTGGTGCGCCGCGGGCCGCACCTGGGCGAGGTGGCGGCGCGCTTCGCGGCGTGGGGACGGGCGCACGTCGCGGACCTGGATCGAGGCGGGCTGCAGGCGCTGCGCGCCGTCCTGGCCGCGCTTCAGGCGATGACGCCGCCCGACGCGCAGATGGGAGCGTTGGACGCCGAGGCGCTCGCCCGGCTCGAGCTGGCGGCGTGGCGCGAGCAGGGCGGCGATCCGGCGACGGGTGACTTGATGTCGGCCGTCCTCGGCGCCGCCGACCGGCACGCGGTCGAGGCCCTGCGCGCCGCGCACGGGCCGCTGTCGCGGGCCACGCTGCGCACGTTCGCGTCCCTCGAGCGCGATCACCCCCACCTGAGCGACGCGCTGTGGCCGTTCGCCCACGACGACCTGGAGCGGGCGGCGGTCGAGCGCTCCCACACGGTCCGGCGACGGTGGCGATGGCTGCAGGGCACGTTGGCCGCCGTCGCCTTGGGGCTGGTCGCCGTCCACTGCGGGCGCGGGTAGGCCGTGGAGCCGCCCGACGAGGCGATCTTCGGCCCCGACGTGCTCGGCGATCGGCGCGCGCTGCGCCGCGCGTACGCCCAGCTCATCAAGCGCTTCCGCCCGGAGAGCGATCCCGAGACCTTCCAGCGCATCCACGCCGCCTACCGCCGGGCACTCGCCGCGCTCGACGCTCACCCCCCGGCGGCCGAGATCGAGGATCTCGGTGAGCCGCGGACGGGTGAGTCGTCCCCGGTCGCGTTGGAGGCGGCCTGGGCCGACGTGGCTCGGGCGCCCGACGCCGCGCGGTCGCGCTTCGAAGAGGCCACCCGCGCGGCGCCGCACGTGCGCGATGCCTGGCTGGCGCTGGCCGGCGCGACGGCCCTCGCGGGCGGGCCGGTGGCGCCGGTGCTCGAGCGCGCCTTGGCCGGTCCCGCCGGGCCGCAGGTCGCCGCGTGGCTCGTGCGCCTCGCCGACGCGTCGCCGGAGGGCTTCCTCCGCTGGGTCGATCCGTCGGTCGTCCGCGCCGCCGGCCGCACCGCGCACGGGCCTGCGCTGGCGGAGGAGCTGTGGACGCTGACCCTGGCGTACGGCGATCCGGCGCACGTGGACGCGGTGGGCTGGGCGCTGTCCGGCTTGCCCTGGCTGAGCGCCGCTCAACGCGCGCTGATCGTCGTCGACGCCGGGGAGGCGGCGCTGTGGCGCGGCGACGCCGACGCGGTCGAGCGCTGGCGCGCCGCGCTCGATCCAGGCACCACCCGGGACGCCGAGGTCGACGCCCAGCTGGATCGGGCGGCCTGGCTGTTCGAGGCCGCAGACGACGCGTGGGTGTTGGCGCGGACGCCGAGACTCAGACCGGTGCTCGACGTCCTGCGCGCCGGGCTGGGCGTGCCGCCGATCCTGCGAAGTCTTCCCTGGCGGCGATTCATGGTGTCGGTGCGCGAGGGGGGGTGGACGTTGGCGGAGCTGCGCGGCGTGCTCGAGCGCGAAGCCCCAGCGTTCGTCGATCTTCTGGCGCTGGTCGAACCGTTGCCGGTCCAGCTGTCTTCGGCGCCGGCGCATCCGGCGATCGAGAGCTGGCTGACGATGGAGAACAGCGCGCTGGCCGCGCATCCGATGTGCGGCAGGGCGTTGCCTCGGTTCGTCACCGTCGTCCTCGTGATCTTCGTAATCGCCGCCCCCCTGGTGCCCGACTCGCTGTTCGAGGCGCTGGCGCTCTATGGATTGGTCGTCGCGGCCGTGACCTACCCGGTGTTCATGATGGCCTACGAACGGATGTTCTATCAGCGCGTCGTGCGTCCCCGCGTCGTCCGCTTCATGCGCGCCCACGGCGTCGACCGCTCGTCCCTGCTGGCGTCGATCGATCGAGCCAGCGGCGTGGACGTGGTGGCCGCCCTGGCGCCGCAGATCGCCGCCGACACCGAGCTCGACTTCGACGGCGCGTCGCTGCGGGTGGCGGCGTGAGCGCGCCGCCGATCGGGATCGACCTCGGCACCACCCACACGGTGGTCGCCGTGCTGGGCGCCGAGGGGCCGCGCATCGTGCCGAACGCCCTGGGCGAGCCGCTGACGCCCTCGGTGGTGGCCTTCGACGAGCAGGGGGCGCTGCGCGTGGGCGCCCCGGCCCGGGCCATCGCGCTGCGGGCGCCCGATCGCGCCGCCGCCTGCTTCAAGCGCGACATGGGCACCGACCGCACGCACACGCTGGCCGGGCGCACCTTCACCCCGGTCGAGCTGTCGGCGATGGTGCTGCGCCAGGTGAAGACCGACGCCGAGGCGTGGCTGGGGCGGTCGGTCGAGGCGGCCGTCGTCACGGTGCCGGCCTACTTCAACGACAGCCAGCGCGCGGCGACGGCGCAGGCCGCCCAGCTCGCGGAGCTGAAGGTGCTGCGGCTGGTGAACGAGCCGACCGCGGCGGCCATCGCGTACGGCCTGCACGCGCGGGACGCCGAGGCGAAGCTGGTGGTGCTGGATCTGGGCGGCGGCACCTTCGATGTCACCCTGCTCGAGCTGTTCGAGGGCGTCGTCGAGGTGCAGGCCAGCGCCGGCGACAACCGCCTGGGGGGCGAGGACTTCACCGACGCCGTCGTGCGCTGGGCCCTGGACGACGTCGATCCCTCGACGCTGCGCGCGCGGCTGCCCGAGGTGCTGGCGCGCCTGCGCGAGGGCTGCGAGGTGGCGAAGCGGCAGGCGGCCACGGGCGAGGTGGCCATCGTGGCGCGGCCCCGGCTGGACGGCGACGACGTGTGGCGGCCGGCCGAGCCGCGCGCCCTGACGCCGGATCTGTTCGCCGGCCTGGCGGGCCCGCTGATGCGGCGCGTCGCCGAGCCCATCCGCCGCGTGCTGCGCGACACGGACACCGCGGTCGACGACATCGACGGCGTGCTGCTGGTGGGCGGGGCCAGCCGGACGCGGCTGCTGCACCACCTGGCCGAGCGGCTGCTGGGGCGCGCGCCGACCACCGGGCGGGATCCCGATCTGGCCGTGGCCGAGGGCGCCGCGGTGCAGGCCGGGCTGGTGCTGGGCGCGGCCGGCCTCGAGGATCTGGTGGTCACGGACGTCACCTCGTTCTCGCTCGGCGTCGAGGTGGTGCGGACGCTCGGCGATCGCCTGCGGAACGGGTTCTTCGCGACGGTGGTGCCGCGAGGCACGACGCTGCCCACCAGCCGGGTCGAGACGTTCTGGACCGTCGAGCCCAACCAGCGGCAGGTCGATCTGCGCATCTTCGAGGGCGAGGCGCGCCGGGTGGACGACAACGAGCTGCTGGGCGAGCTGGCGGTGACCGGCATCCCGCCGTCGCCGAGGACGGTCCCGATCGCCGTGCGGTTCACCCATGATCTCAATGGGTTGCTGCAGGTCGAGGCGACGCAGGTCGACGCGCGGGGCGATGCCGTCGGGCGGCGCTTCGAGACGGTGCTGCAGCGGGGCGGGGCGCAGTTGACCGGGGCAGCGTTGGCGCAGGCCGTCGCTCGTCTGGCCGCGCTCAAGACCCACCCGCGCGATCTGCTGCAGAATCGCGTGGTGCTGCAGCGGGCAGAGGCGCTCGTGCCGCGCCTGGTCGGCGCGGAGCGGCGGGCGTTCGAGGCCCTGCTCGACGACTTCGAGGGGGCGCTCGAGGCGCAGCACCCGGACGGGATCGACGCGACGCGATCGCGGCTGGCCGAGGCGCTGCACGAACTCGGCGGCTGATCCGGACGCGGGCCGGCGCCCACCCCCTTGGCGCGCCCACCCCCGGGCGCGCATGATGCCGGCCGACGTTCGACCGACGAAGGAGGCCCCCATGGCCGGCGCCCGCTCGTTCCACCCGCCCGTTCGCACGCTGATGGGGCCCGGCCCCAGCGACGTGCACCCCCGCGTGCTGGCCGCGATGGCGCGGCCGACCATCGGTCACCTCGACCCCGCGTTCGTCGGCATGATGGACGACCTCAAGGGGCTCTTGCAGGGCGCCTTCAAGACGGACAACGCGCTGACGATGCCGGTCTCGGGGCCGGGCACCGCGGGCATGGAGGCCTGCTTCGTCAACCTGGTCGAGCCGGGCGACACGGTCATCGTGTGCCGCAACGGCGTGTTCGGCGAGCGCATGCGGCAGAACGTCGTGCGCTGCGGCGGCACGGCGGTGGTGGTGGACGACGCGTGGGGCCAGCCGGTCGATCCGCAGAAGGTCGAGGACGCGCTGAAGGCGCACCCCGAGGCGAAGGTGCTGGCCTTCGTGCACGCCGAGACCAGCACCGGCGCGCGCTCGGACGCGAAGACGCTGGCCGCGTTGGCGCGGCGGCACGACTGCCTCACGATCGTCGACACGGTGACATCACTGGGCGGCATCGAGCTCCTGGTGGACGCCTGGGGCCTCGACGCCGTCTACAGCGGCTCGCAGAAGTGCCTGTCGTGCACGCCGGGCCTGGCGCCGCTGACCTTCAGCGACCGCGCGGTGGCCCGCGTGAAGGCCCGCACGACGCCGGTGCAGTCGTGGTTCCTCGATACGACGCTGGTGATGGGCTACTGGGGCAGCGCCGCGAAGCGCAGCTACCACCACACCGCGCCGATCAACGCGCTGTACGCGCTGCACGAGTCGCTGGTGCTGCTGCACGAGGAGGGGCTCGAGGCCGCGTGGGCGCGGCACGCCCGGCAGCACGCCGCGCTGCGCGCGGGCCTCGAGGCGCTGGGCCTGCGCTACGTCGTCGAGGCCGAGTGGCGCCTGCCTCAGCTCAACGCGGTGTACGTGCCCGAGGGCGTCGACGACGCCGCGGCGCGCCGCCAGCTGCTGGACGACTTCAACCTCGAGATCGGCGGCGGGCTCGGCGACCTGGCCGGCAAGGCCTGGCGCATCGGCCTCATGGGCTACGCCGCCCGCCCGCAGAACGTGCTGACCTGCGTGGCCGCCGTCGGCGCGGCGCTGAACCACCAGGGCATCGCGGCCGACGTCGACGCCGCCCAGGCCGCCGTCTTCGCCGCCTACGCCGGCGCCAAAAACTAGGCACCACACCGTATTAGTTCGTTAGTAAGGTCCGACCCCGGGCGCTCAGCGCCCCGGGGTCGTGCCACACTTTCGAACGAAGTGGGTCACTTCTTTCACTTTTGGCTGCTGGGCAGGGCGTTGAGCTGGTCGACGACGGCGAAGGCGGCGCCGCGGTCGTAGAAGTCGACGGTGACGAAGACGGGCTGCTGGCCGAAGGCGTCGCGGCAGGCGAGGGCGCGGGGGCCGAGGATCTCGGCGGCGTTGGCCTCGGCGGCGCGGTGCTCGAAGGCGACGGGGTCGGTGATGAAGTGGTTCAGGATCAGCAGGGGGTTGCCGACGGTGCCTCGGTTGGCGCTGCAGTCGAAGTCGGCCACGTCCTGCACCGAGAAGGGCGTCTCGACGGCGTGGGCCCAGACGTCGTGGTGCCAGGCGGGGCCGCCGGGGCGGTCGGTGAACACGACCAGGCGGCGGTCGGCGGCGATCATCTCGCCGAGGGTGGGCCAGGGCTCGCCGGGCGCCTGCGTGTGCAGCCGGTCGATCAGGCCGGCCTCGGTGAACGCGGCCTCGGTGGCTTCGGGCGTGATGTAGGCCTCGAAGATGAGGCTGACCACCGCCCGCGGATCGGCGTCGAGGAAGTCGCCGATGTCGCGCAGGCCGTCGATCAGCGGGCGCTCGCCGAAGTCGCAGTTGCCGTGGCAGAGGTAGGCCACGCCGTCCTGGTCGTAGGTGTCGAGCATCAGCCCGCGCACCCCGTCGCGCAGCTGGTCGGCCAGGTCGAAGCGCTGGTTCGGCGCCAGGTAGCGGCGCGCGATGTTGGCGAAGGCGTTGTGCGTCGTGACCACCGCCACCTCGTCGTAGCGGCGGTCGCAGAGGGCGCGGTGGCCGTTGCAGGCCAGCGGATCGGGCGGCGCGGCGTCGGGCGGGCCGAGATCGTCGACCTGGGCGTCGGGGGCGCCGAGGTCGTCGAGCGCCGCGTCGAAGTGGGGCGCGGCGTCGAAGTGGGGCGCGGCGTCGCGCCGATGCTCCGCGTCGGGCGCGCCCACGTCGACGGCGGCGGCCGCGTCGGCGCCCCCCACGTCGAGGTCGGGCCCGGCGTCCGTCCACGCGGCGTCGGTGGCCGCGACGGGGCCGGCGTCGTCGCCGCACGCGGTCGCGGCGACCAGCGTGATGAACAGACCGAGGAAACGCACCGACCGACCGTAGCGGAGCCGGGTGGGCGCGTCACGTCGATGTCACCCGAACGCCCACCGCCTCAGGCCGGCGTCGCCCGCGCCAGCGCGTCGAGCAGCGAGAAGGGCAACGCCCCCCGCTCGTCGATCTCGGCCGCGCGCGCCAACATCGCCGCGGTGTCCGTGCGGGCGCTCACCGGCCCGAACAGCACCCGATTCGTCTTCCGGCGCGCGTGAATCAGCCACGCCTCGGCCAGCACCGCCCGCCACCCCCGCACCAGCTCGGGGAACACCGGGTGCGTGTGCACCAGGTTCACCGCCACCACCGCGTCGGGGCCCGCCGCCCGCGCCACCGTGCGCAGAAACCGCCGATCGGCCAGGTGCGGCGGCACCGACTGCGCGTCGTAGCAGTCGACGAACACCACGTCCCACCCGCGCCCGTCCGCGTGCGCCACGCAGAAGTCCCGCGCGTCCGCCGTGTGCAGCCGCATGGTCTCGTCGGGCCGGAAGTCGAAGTAGGCCCGCGCCACCGCCACGACCCCCGCGTCGATCTCGACCGTGTCGGACTCGATGGCGGGGTCGATCGCCCGCACCAACCGCGGCAGCGCCCCCGCGCCCAGGCCCAGCGACAGCACCCGCCGCGGCCGCGGGTGCGCCGCCAGCGCCGCGGTCATCAGCCCCAGGTACTCGAAGCGGAAGTCGAGCGGGCGCTCGAGGTGCCGCGCCCCCTGCGCCAGCCCCGGGTTGTCGGCGAAGCAGAAGCACCGATACCCGTCCCGCTCGTAGACCAGCAGATCCCGCTGCGGCCCCCGCACCACCACCCCGTCGCGCGCGTCCATGCGCCCATCCTGCGCGACCGCGGCGCGAGATTGAATGGGGTCGACGCCGCGACGTACAGTGGACCCGTTCGATTGCCTCCGGGGGTTCAAGATGTGTCGAGTGTCCCGTCCAGCGCTGCTGGCCCTTCTGCTCGGTGGTCTGGCGTTGGCCTGCACCGAGGCCGAGACGGTCGGGGGCACGCGCGACGCGGCCGTCGTCGGCGGTGATCTGGACGCCTTCGTCCCCCCCGATCAGCCCGACTTCGGCCGCCCCGACACCGGCGGCACGCCCCGCGGCGAGTTCGGCGACCCCTGCGACGACGGCACCGACTGCCTCTCGGGCTTCTGCATCGAGTCGGCCTTCGGCGGCCGCATCTGCACCCGCCGCTGCGCCGAGTCGTGCCCCGATGGCTACGAGTGCAACCTCATCGAGAACGGCGAGGCTGATCGCCTCTTCCTGTGCACCGCCGATCAGCCCGACCTGTGCAAGCCCTGCACGAACGACCGCGAGTGTGACGACAACGGCGATCTCTGCATCCAGATCGGCCTGTCCACCTACTGCGCCGAGGACTGCAGCGACGACGGCCTGTGCCCCGACGGCTACGAGTGCGCCGACATCGGCGACGGCACCGACGGCGGCGTCCGCGCCCGCCAGTGCGTGCCCGCCGACGGCGCCGGCTGCCTGCCCTGCGACGACGCGGACGGCGACGGCTTCGGCGACGGCGGTGACTGCCGCGGCTTCGACTGCGACGACGACGATCCCAACGTCTACGAGGGCGCCGTCGAGCTGTGCGACGGCAAGGACAACAACTGCAACTCGCTCGTCGACGAGGCCGTCAACCTCGAGGCGCCGCCCGCCGACATCACCTGCTTCGACGAGGGCGTCTGCCGCGGCGCGCGCGTCGAGTGCACGCGCGGCGAGTGGGCCTGCAACTACCCCGACAGCTTCGAGTTCGGCGGCGAGCTCAGCTGCGACGGCCTCGACAACGACTGCGACGGCGAGCGCGACGAGGACATCGACCTGACCTCGGACCCCCAGAACTGCGCCTTCTGCGGCAACGCCTGCAGCTTCCAGAACGCCCAGGGCCTGTGCGTCGACTCGAGCTGCGAGCTCGGCGACTGCGCGGCCGGCTGGTTCAACGTCGACGGCAACGACGGCAACGGCTGTGAGTACGCCTGCAACCGCACCCGCGAGGGCGTCGAGGCCTGCGACAGCATCGACAACGACTGCGATGGCGACACCGACGAGGGCTTCGACCTGCAGGCCGATCCCAGCCACTGCGGCGGCTGCGGGCGCGTCTGCGAGGTCGAGAACGCCACGCCCGCCTGCACCGCCGGCGCCTGCGCCGTCGAGCGCTGCGATCCGGGCTGGGTCGATCTCGACGGCGACGCGCGCAACGGCTGCGAGTTCGCCTGCGAGCCCAGCAACGAGGGCGAGGAGATCTGCGACACGGTCGACAACGACTGCGATGGCGCGGCCGACGAGAACTTCGACCTGCGCTTCGGCCTCGACCACTGCGGCGCCTGCAACCGCGAGTGCGCCTTCACGCGCGGCATCGCCAACTGCAACGAGGGCGTCTGCGAGCTGACCGAGTGCGAGCCGGGCTGGTGGAACGCCGACGGCGATCTGGGGAACGGCTGCGAGTACGCCTGCGTGCTCAGCCGCGACGGCGTCGAGGCCTGCGATCTGGTCGACAACGACTGCGACACCCTGGTGGACGAGGGCTTCGACCTCGCCGCCGATCCCACCAACTGCGGCGCCTGCGGCCGGGTCTGCCTGTTCGCCAACGCCGTCCCGCTGTGCCAGGCGGGTGAGTGCGCGCTCGGCGAGTGCGCGCCCGGCTTCTGGAACGTCGACGGCGGCGACCAGAACGGCTGCGAGTACCGCTGCGACGGCGCCGCCGACGCGCCCGAGCTGTGCAACCAGGCCGACGATGACTGCGATGGGCAGATCGACGAGGACTTCGACCTGTTCGTGTCGACGGATCACTGCGGCCGCTGCAACAACGCCTGCGTCCTGCCCAACGCGGTGCCCCGCTGCGACGTGGGCGCCTGCGCGGTCGCCGAGTGCCAGGGCGGCTTCCACGACATCGACGGCCGCGCCGACAACGGCTGCGAGTACGCCTGCCAGCCCACCAACGGGGGCGTCGAGGTCTGCGACAACGTCGACAACGACTGCAACGGGCAGATCGACGATCAGGTGAACACCAACGACGATCCTTCGAACTGCGGCGGCTGCGGACGGTCGTGCCAGTACCAGAACGGCGTGCCGGCCTGCGAAGCCGGGCAGTGCCGCATGGTCGACTGCGCGCCGGGCTTCGTGGATCTCGACGGCAGCGACGCCAACGGCTGCGAGTACGCCTGCGTGGTCGTGGCCGGGCCCGACGTGCCCGACGCCGACGGCCGTGACTCCAACTGCGACGGCATCGACGGCGACCTCGAGCGCGCCATCTTCGTGCGCCGCGACGGCGACGATCGCCTCGGCGGCGTCACGCCCGACGCGGCCGTCGCCACCTTCGCGCGCGCCCTCGCCATCGCGCGCGGGCGCCCCGAGCGCGATCAGATCCTCATCGCCACCGGCGTCTACCGCAGCGACAGCACGCTGGCGCCCGAGGTGCTGCCCGGCGGCGTCGGCCTGTACGGCGGCTACGTGCCCAGCTTCGCCCAGCGCACCGGCGATCCCGCCACCCTGCAGGTGACCGCGTACCGCGGCGTGCTGGTGCAGAACCTCGCGGGCCCGCTCGTGTTCGACCAGGTCGACGTCGAGGTCACCGACCGCGTCGTCAACGGCTTCGTGGGCATCGGCCAGCCGGCCATCGGCTTCGTCGTGGGCGACTCGGGTGATCGGCTCACCCTGCGGCGCAGCGAGGTGCGCGTGGGCAGCGGCGCGCCCGGCCTCAACGGCAGCAACGGCGGGCAGGGCAGCGCGGGCGGGCGCGGCGCGAACGCCAGCGGCTCGAGCGGCGGCGGCGGCGGCGCGGGCGGCGGCGGCGCGGGCGGCAACGGCGTGCGGCGCGATCCGGGCAACCCGGGCAGCCTGGGCGCGGCCAACGAGTCGAACAGCAGGGGGCAGCGGCGGCAACGGCAGCGGCAGCGGCGGGCTGGGCTGCAACGACGGCGATCCCCGCGCCGGCGGCCCCGGGGGCAGGGCGCCAACGGGCGCCTGGGCAACCACGGCGGCGCCGGCAGCGGCCTCGGCGGCCTCAACGGCCTCGAGTGGGTGGCGCAGGCGGGCGGCAGCGGCGGCACGGGCGGCCGCGCGGGCGGCGGCGGCGGCGGCGGCGCGGGGGGCGGTGAGGACTGCACCGCGCCGATCGTCGGCTGCGTCTACTGCGGCACCGGGCGCGGCGGCGGCGGCGGCGGCGGCGGCGGCGCGGGCGGCGGCGGCGGCACCGGCGGCACCGGCGGCGGCGCGTCGATCGGCCTGCTGGTGCGCAACAGCAACGTCACCCTGGAGGACGCGTCGATCGTCACCGCGGGCGGCGGCCCCGGCGGCAGCGGCGGTACGGGCGGCAACGGCGGCGCCGGCGGTCAGGGCGGCTTCGGGGGCGAGCAACAGCTCGGACACCGAGGGCGACGGCGGCCTGGGCGGCAACGGCGGCACGGGCGGCCGCGGGGGCTGCGGCGGCGGCGGCGGCGGCGGGCCTTCGATCGCGGTGTGGGGCAGCGGCGGCGCCACGGTCACGCAGCGGGGCGACGTCGACTTCGCGCCGGGGCCGGGCGGGGTGGGCGGCGACTCCTGCGGCAACGACGGCAACACCGGCGTCTCGCAGGCCACGCGCGACGTGACCCTGCGGTAGGAGCCTGTTGCGCATGAGGAGCCTGTTGCGCATGGAGGGGTCGAGCGGGGTGCGTCACCGAAAGCTCGGATCAAGGCGCGGAAGCATGACGATACCCGGCGGTATCGCCTTGCTTTCGCAACGCCGAGCCGAGCATTCGGGGGCGTGCACCGCGAAGTGCCCCGGATGTGCAACAGGCTGTTAGGGTCGAGCGGGGTGCGGGGACGCTCGAGCGCGTCACGACGGGATGGGGATGCGCACCTCCTGCTCGACCCCGTCCCGCCGCCACCGGGCGGGGATGAACCCGCGATCCTCGAACCGCTTCACCACGCCGAACGGGATGCCCGCGTGGAACGCGCCCGCGGCGTCCGCGTGCACCTCGACGTCGGCGGCGGGGATGCGGACGTCGCTGTGCGGCGCCGCGGTGCCGCGCACCTCGATGGTCAGCGCCGCCGTCGCCTGCAGCGCGCTCGCGCGCACGCGGTCGGCGGTGCGCTGGCGGCTGAGCGGCAGCTCGAGATCACCCAGCCGGTCGACGACGAAGCCGCTGGGGTAGGGCGTGCGCACCTTCAGCACCAACCGGTTCGAGCGGTAGGCGTGATCCTCGACGTCGCCGATGTCCTCGAGCGCGTCGCGCGCCGCCGTGACGTAGCGGTCGGCCTCGTCGGCGTCGAGCTGGTCGATCTCCACCTGCACGACCCGCAGGTCGAGGTAGCGGGTGCCCACCACGTAGGTGAAGACCGCCAGCGCGCCGAACGCCAGGCCGCGGGCCACCCAGCCGGCCCAGTGGTCGATGGGCGCCAGGCTGGCCAGCAGGGCCACGCCCACCAGCGCCATGCCGACGCGCACCGGGCGGTTCCGGCTGAACGAGGGCGGCGCGTCCTCGGGCGGCGGTGGGGCGGGGGGCGCCTTCTTCCGGGCCTGCTCGTCGCCGCGCTCGGCCGCCGTCACGCGCTTCGCCTGCGGGACGTCCTTCTTCGTCTTCGGAGCCGCCTCGCTCACAGCAACGCCTTGCCCACGGCGTGACCACCGTGGCGCTCGGCCACCTCGACCAGCCGGCGGCTGGTCTCGACGTGGCCGGTCTCGAAGGTGACCAGCACCTCCTTGCCCTCGGCGCCGGTGACCACCTCTTCCAGGTTGCGGTCGGTCAGGCCCGCGCCGGCGATGCCCAGCGAGAGCGCGGTGACCAGCGCGCCGAACGTGGCGCCGAAGGCGGCGCCCACCATGGGGCCGCCGACGATCAGGCCGCCGGGATCCGCCAGCAGCGCGCCGATGATCGCGCCGAGCACGGCGCCGAACAGGGCGCCGCGGCGCATGCCGGGCATCGCGTCGGTGTCGGCGAACGTCTTGGTGCGCAGGCGGCGCTTCCAGGCGGGGTGCTGCACGACGTCGGTGACGTCCTGCGACAGCTCGGCGTGCCGCTCGATCTCGTTGATCGCGGCCTCGGCTGCGCGGGCGTCGGGGAACAGTGCGTAGGCTGCGTGTCGCATGGTCTCCTCCGAAGACGGGACGCGTCGGCGGACGCGCCTTCGGGAGTGCGATACGCAGAAAAGTTCAAGCGTTTCGATATGTTGCGTTGTGCCCCGGGTGGGGCCGAACGCCCCGCCCGCGCGCCCGTGCGCGCAGCCGGGCGCCGCGCTCGGGTCGATCAGGCCTTGGGCGGGTCGAGGTGCACGTCCATCTGCGGGAACGGGATGCCGATGCCGGCGGCGTCGAGCTCGCGCTTGACCGCGCGGATCAACAGCTCCTTCGTCGGCCAGAAGATGTCGGCGTCCACCCACACCCGCACCTGCCAGTCCACCGACGACGCGCCCAGCCCGATCAGCACGATGGCCGGCGCGTCCACCTGGTTCGAGATGGACTCGGCGGCCTTGGCCAGCACGCCGCGCACCGTGTCGATGTCGGCGCCGTACTCGACGCCGACCTCGACGTCCACCCGCCGCTTCTTGTGGAACGAGATGTTCTCGATCGTCGCGTCGAACACCTGCTTGTTGGGCAGGATGATGCGCCGGTTGTCGGGGGTGTCGAGCGTGACGGTGAACAGGCTGATCGCCTCGACCTTGCCCACCTGTCCGGCGACCTTGATCACCTGGCCCACCTCGAAGGGGCGCAGCACCAGCAGCAGCACGCCCGACGCGATGCTCGACAGCGTGCCCTGAAAGGCCAGGCCGATGGCCAGACCGGCGGCGCCGATGACGGCCGCGAAGCTGGTCGTCTCGATGCCGAAGGCGCCCAGACAGCTGATCACCACCAGCGTCGTCAGCAACGCCCGGGTGGCGCTGCGGGCGAAGTTCGACACCGTCGCGTCCACCTTCGCCCGGCGCATCGACCGCCCGACCCAGCCGGCGAGGATCTTCGCGATCAGGTTGCCGACGATGAAGAACGCGATGACGCCGACGACGCGCACCGCGTATTCGATGATGAGGTTGGTGTCCATGGAGGGGTGTCTCCTCGGGGCTCTGGCCCCAGCGGGGCGGTGAGTGCGTTCGACCGGCGCGCCGGCCTTCGGTCACACCGAGCGCTTCGTCATGGGCTCGGCTGCAGGGCGCGGCGGGCGGCGGCCGTCAGCGCCTCGCCCGTCCACGGCTCGATCAGGATTCGAGGGGTGTACCCCAGCTGAAGGTCCACGGCCAGTCGGCCCGGCTCGCCCGCGGCGAGCAGGACGACGCCCAGGGCCGGGTGGCTGCGGGCCAGCTCGACGGCCAGGGCCACGCCGCTCTGGTCGGCCAGCTCGACGGCGACCACCAGCACGTCGATGGGCTCGACGTGCTGCCGCTCGCGCGCGTCGGTGCCGCTGACCGCGTCGACCACCACCAGGCCCGCCTGTCGCAGGGCGTCGACGGCGCGCCGGCGCTGACCGGCGTCGGGCGTCACCACCAGCGCCACGGGCGGGCGGCTGCGCCCGGGGGACGCCCGCCGCGCGGTCCGCAGCGCGACCTGCCAGCCGACCACCCCAGCGCCCTCGGTCAGCGCGTCCAGCTCGCCGCCCACCCGCTGCACCGCCTCGACCAGCGCCACGTAGCCCGCCTCGACGATGCTGTGCGGCGGCAGCGGCGCGCCCGAGAAGCGCAGCGTGATCAGCACCGCGGGCTCGGCGTCGCGCAGCTCGGACGCCAGCGAGAGACGGCCGTCGTCGCGCACCGCGTCGAGCGCCGTGGCCGTCAGGCCCACGATCACCCGGGCCAGCAGCCGCGGGGTGGCCCACACCGCCGGCAGATCCGGCGCCAGGCGCACCACCAACTCGACGTCGTCGCCCAACAGGCGGCCCAGCACGCGCCGCAGCTCGAGCAGGGCCGGGTTGACGGTCTGGGGAGCCGGCGCCACCGATCGATCGTCGGCCAGGGCCTCGAGATCCCGCGCGGTCGCGGCCAGGCTGCGCACGGCGGCCTCGACGCCGTCGAGGTGCGTGCGGGCCTCGCCGTGCACCAGCCCGCCCAGCAGGCTCGCGCGCGTCGCCAGCGCGGTGAGGCCGTTGGCCAGGTCGTGCACGATGTCCTCGGCCAGCCGCGACAGCGCGTCCAGCCGATCGTGCTGCGCGGCGCTGCGGGCGATGCGGTCGAAGGGCCGCAGATCGGTCAGCACCGTCACCGTGCCGGTCAACCGGCCGTCGAGATCGCGCAATGCGCTGATGGTGGCCCGCACGTGGATGGGCGCGCGGTGGCCGTGCCGCACCTGCAGCTCGCCGCTCCACGATCGCCCCGCCAGCACGGCGTCCTCGATGGCGTCGGTGACGGCGGGCGCGTCGCCCCACAGGCCCAGGGCGTCGGCCCGCCGCCCGCGCACGTCGGCGGCGGCCCAGCCGGTCAGGCGCTCGGCCGCCGGGTTCCAGTAGGTGATGATGCGGTCCATGTCGGCGGCCAGGATGGGCTGCCCGACGGCGTCCAGCAGCGCGCTCTGCCGCGAGATCTGCTGCTCGGCCTCGCTGAGGGGCCGAAGGTCGCGCACCGTGACGACCACGCCCTCGATGCCCGCGGTGCTCAGCCGGTTGTGGAAGCGCACCTCGACGGGCACGGCGCGCCCCTCGTCGAGGCGCATGCGCACCGCCTCGGCGGGATCGACGGACGGATCCGCCAACGCGGCCTGAAAGGCGCCCTCGAAGCGGGGCCGATCCGCGGCGTCGACGCGCTCGGCCAGCGGCTCGCCCAACGCCGCGTCGCCGCCCAGCGCCTGCAGATCGCTCGCGCCGGCCGAGGCGTAGGTGCACCGGCCCGCCTCGTCGAGCACCTGCACCGCGTCGCCGTGCAGCCGGCTCAGCGTCCGGTAGCGCGTGTCGCGGCGGCGCAGCTGCGCTTCGACCGCGGTGCGTTCGAGCAGGCCGGCGATGGCATCCGCCACCAGGCGGCCGTGCTCGACGAGGGGCGAAGGCCAGCGCACCGCCACGTCGAGCGCGCCGCGCAGCGCCAGCGTGCCGAAGAAGCGCCCCCGCACGTGCATCGGGATCAGCAGCAGGGCGCGGAAGCCGTCCACCTCGACCAAGCCGTGCCACTCGGCCCGGGCCTCGGTCGGGACGTCATCTTCGGTGCCCCAGGCGACCACCTCGCCGCGCTCGCAGGCCCGCCGAAGGTACGGGAAGGCCTCGAGCAGGTGCTGCCCACCCACCTTCGGCGTCTCGTCGGGACGCAGGCACCACAGGTGCGAGCGGCTGGCCACGCGATCGTCGGGCGTCACCCGCAGCACCAGCGCGCGATGCGCCCCGACGCGCACGGCCAGCTCGCCCAGCACGGCCTCGAGCCCCGCGTCGGTCTCCTCGTAGGCGAGGTTCAGCAGGCGCGACGACAGGTTCGCGGCGAAGCGGGTCCAGTCGGGCGCCGGGGCGGAGTCGAGCGGAGTCATCGCGCCTGGTTCGAGGTGGAAGGCCGAGGTTCACACATTGCGGCGATGGGTTCTACAGTGTTCAGGTGCCCGCTCGCGCTCGGGGGACGCGCACCCGCCATGACGCGCAGCGGCGAGCGGCGGATTCGATGTCGTGCGCCACCTCCAGCCGCGAGAAACCCGAGCGGGGCCTCGCCGGCGCGTACCCGTGCGGATCGCCCGACCCCGACGGAACGGATACCTGGCGCGGGCCGCAGGTCGCTGGCGGCCGCGCGCGCGTGCGCTCGAGGGCGCCCCGGGTGGACGATGGGGTCGCGATCGTGCTCGATGCCGCCTTCCGGTGCGCTCGGCGTCGTCACGCCGCCGATCCCGCCGATGCTGCCATCTTCGCCCGTCGATCACCAGGGTGGCGGGCGCCGCCCGGTGGCGCCGATCAGAAGCTGCCGTCCAGCCCCAGGCCCGCGTACGCGGGGTCGCCGTCGCCCGCGAAGGGCAGCGCGCCGTGGACGAAGCCCTCGAGGCGCTCGTCGAGGAAGCTGAAGGCGTAGGCCAGCCCTGCGGCTGCGTGGGGCGAGGCGAGCGGATCGTCGGCGTCGTCGGCCACGGTCGCCACGTCGAGGAAGGGCACGAACGCGTGGCGACGCGCGTAGGCCATCGGGACGCGCAGCTCGACGGTGGCCGAGACGGCCGAGCGACCGCCGACCTCGACGACGCCCTCGGGTGTGTCGCGGCGACGCACGACGGCGTCGAAGCCACGCGCCTCGGGGGTGAACAGCAGGTGGCCGGGCGGCGCTTCGTCCGTGCCCAGGCGGCCGTAGCCACCCTCCAGCCGCAGCACGTAGTGTTGTCCGCGGGCGTTGCTGCCGAGGGGCAGGGCGGCCGCCACGACGACGTCCACGCGGTCGAAGGTGAGATCGCTGCCCATCCAAGGGAAGCCGAAGCGACCCTCGGCGGACAGCTCGAAGCCCAGGTAGGTGACGCGCTCGGCGTCGCGCACGTTGAAGTCTGCGCGCGCGCGGGCGCCGAGGCCGCTGATCAGCTGCTGGCCGGCGGCGATGTCGACGCCCGGCGGCACGCCCTCGGGATCGGCCCAGGTGACGTGGGCGAAGGGCAGCAGGGTCAGCCGGTTCTGCAGCGCCTTGAGGCCCACGCCCAGATCGGCGTCGTACCAGACCTCGGTGACGTCCGCCCCGCGATCGGCGGTGCGCCGGTTGGCGCCGCCCTGCGCCAGCACGTACCGGTGCAGGAAGGGATCGACGAACGCGATGCCCTGCCAGCGCTCCTGGGCGTACAGCGTCAGCCGCTGACCGCCCCCGCGCAGCACGGCGCCGCCGCCGAGCGCCTCGACGTCGGAGGTCACGCCGGTGAGATCGAGGTTGTGCAGGGTGAGCGACTGCTCGACGAGGTCGATCGAGGCGGCCTCGCGCTCGACGACGACGAAGGTGAGGTAGCGCTCGCGCGGCTCGGCGCCGGGCAGCGTCTCGGCCTCGACGCGGCGGAACAGGCCGCTGCGCAGCAGGTTCTGCACGGTCTGGTCGATGGCCGACTCGCGGTACAGATCCCCCGGCCGGATGGCCAGCAGCTGGCGCATCACCGGCTCGGCGGTGACCGCGTTGCCCTCGAAGAAGATGCGGGTGACGCGGGCCTGCCCGCGGCTGTGGACGGTGAACGTCACGGCGACGCGATCGGGGGTCACCGGCCGCCGGTCGGCCACCACCTGAACGTCGGGGTGGCCGCGCTCGCGCATCGCCGTCACGAGCGCGCCGCGCGCGGCCTCCACGAGATCCGGGCAGTAGGGGCCGTCGGCCTCGAGGGGCAGATCGTCGACGACGTCCGAGGGCACCGGGCCCCGGACGTCGACGCGGGCCGTGCGCTTGGGCGCGCCGGGCGCGACGAACAGCACGACGTCGGTGGCGCCCCCCGCGGCGTCGAGCTGGCGCACCCCGACGCGCGCGTCGGCGAAGCCGCGGCGGCACAGGGCGGCGCGCACGCGCTCGGCGTCGTCGTGCAGCTGCCAGGGCACGAGGGGCTCGTCGTCGCCCACCTCGGTCTGCAGGCGGTCGCGCAGGGATTCGTCGACCGGCACGCCGTCGATGCGCACGCTGCGCACCGTGCGTCGCGCGCCGGGGCGCACCACCAGCACCACCTCGACGAGGCCGTCGCGCCGGTCGGTGCGCCCCTTGACCTCGACGTCGCGGTGCCCCCGGGCCTGGAAGTAGCGGCGCACACGCTCGACGTCGACCGCCAGCAGGTAGGGGTGGAAGGGGCGCCCCTCGATGAGGGCGAAGCTGCCCTGCTCGGCTTGAATCTGCTTCAGCAGGCGCCAGCTGGCGGCGTCGTCGCTCGGCTGCTCGGCGTCCACCGCCAGCTGCACCCGCCCCAGGCGGCGGTGGGCCGCGCCGAAGCGGAAGGTGACGCGGGTGGTGGTGCCCGGGGGGGCGTCGTCGAGGCGCACCGAGATGGCGCCGGACTCGAGGCCCTCGAGCGTGCGGACGGCGGCCACGAGGCGATCGGGCTCGGCCGGGCGACCGACCAGATCGCGCACCGCCACGCGCAGCGCGCTGGCCGGGCCGGCGGCGCCCTCGAAGCGCACGGCGCCGATCGTGGGCGGGGCGGCCGCCTGGCTGGCGCGGGCCAGCAGCAGCAGCAGGGCGGCGAGCGCCGTTCGGCCGACCGCGTGCGTCAGAAGGCCACGCACTCGTGATCGATGGCCTCGGGGGGGCGGCTGCAGGCGCGCAGCGTGATCGCGCCGACACGCTGCCCGGGCGTCGCGTGGCCGTGCGCCTGGAGGTCGTGCCAGACGGCCTGGAAGCGCCCGAAGGCCGCGCGCGCCTCGCTGGGCGGCACGCCGGTCTGCTCGAGATCGGGCAGCCCGAACTTGGCCATGCCGTGGGTGGCGAACGTGACGGTGTCGTCGGCCCCGCGGGTGGCCTCGAGGGTGATCTGGTCGGCGCGCCAGCCGGCGGCGTCGAGGTGCGCGGCCAGCTCGGCGGGCGTGCGCGCGACGCGCGTGGACAGATCGACGACGACGGCGTCGGCGGGCGCGAGGGCCAGCGCGGCGCGGGCCGCGGCGCGCACCTGGGCGTCGTCGGGCAGCGGGCGGCCCTGATAGCGGACGAAGATCACGCCGCGCGCGGCGCGCAGGGCGTCGGCGTGCGCGTTGACGGCGGCCGCGAGGGCCGCCACGTCGAGGGGCAGCCCGTCGTCGACCGGCGCGGGCACCACCGACAGGGGCACGGCGGGCAGGCCCGCGGCGCGCACGGCGTCGGCGGCGGTCTCGGACGCGGCGGCGGCCTCGGGGGGCGCGGCGGTGAGGAAGACGGCCTGGGTGACGACCGCGTCGCCGGGCTTCGGGCCCGGGCGGGTGGCCTCGGCGACCTGGGCGGACAGCCCGCCGCCGGGCGGCCCCGCGGGCTTCGGCGTGGGCGCGCGGCCGCCGCCGCAGGCGAGCAGCAGGGCGAGCGGGGCGAGACGCAGCAGACGGTGCTTCATGGGGGCGCATGGTGGCAGGCGCGGCGCGGTCCGCGCAACGCCGGCGCCGGGCCGTCAGCGTCGGCGGCGGCGCACCAGGGCCACGAGGGCCAGCAGCAGCAGCGGGGCGGGCGCCGGGGCGTCGGTCGCGTCGCAGCCCCCGCCGGCGTCCTCCTCACGGTCGATGCGCGGGAGGATCTGCAGGCCCTGATCGGGGTCGGGCGCGAGGGCACGCCGTCCGCGTCGGGCGAGGGGCGCGGGGGGCGCGCCGGCGTCGAAGGCCGGCGCGGGGCGTCCGCGTCGACGGCCGGCTCAGGCGGCCCGGCGTCGGCCGGCGGCGGGGGCGGGCCGGCGGCGTCGCGGGGCGGGGGCGGGGATCGGCGCCGGGCACGCAGGCGCCGCCGCCGCCCTGCAGCTCGGCGCACTCGCCGCCGGCCGGGCAGTTGGCGTCGTTGGCGCAGCTCTGGCTGCAGAACGCGGTCTGGCCGTCGTACACGCACAGGCCCGACGCGCAGTCCGGCGCGCCCTCGCACGGCTGGCCGAAGCCTGCGCTGCCCTGGGCCGGCGCCTCGGCGCCGGGCAGGCAGATGTCGGCCACCTGGTTGTTCTGGAACTGCACGCGCTCGCAGGCCCACGCCTGCGGGCAGCCGCCGCCGCACTGGCGCGTGCAGAAGGTGTCGCCCTCGGGCGTGCCGACGCAGAAGTTGCCCGCGCCGCATTCGCCGCCGGGGCCGCAGGGATCACCGACGTCGCCGTTGCCGCCGCCCGCCACGCACGCGCCGTTCACGCAGACGCCGGCGCCCGCGCAGTCGGCGTCGCGGGCGCAGTCGGGCGCGGCGCCCGACGGGTACAGCGAGCACACCCCGTTGATGTCGTCCGCGTCCAGGGTGCGCGAGCCGGTGCCGCCCAGGTAGGCCGCGTACATGGTGGCCTGCTGAAGCGGGGAGTGGCTGAGGCCCAGCTGGTGGCCGGTCTCGTGGGTGATGATCGACTGAGCGTCCACGTCGCCGCCGCGGCGCGGGGCGGTGGTCCAGTCGTGATCGATGCCGTTGTAGAGGATGTCGCCGTCGAAGGCGTCCTGGCCGCTCGAGACGCTGAGCGTGACGCCGATGGTCGAGCGGCCGCCGAGCTCGCGCGGGCGCTGGGCGGGGTCGTAGATCCAGACGTGGGTGTTGACCCGGTCGCGCGAGCTCCAGCCGCCGTTGGTCTCGCGGGTGAGCTGCGCGCGGTAGCCGCTGCAGCCCGGGGCCTCCCAGGCGGCGTAGCTGTCGGCCAGCACCTGCAAGGTGGTGTCGCGGCCGAGCTCGACGCTGCTGGCGGTGTTCACCTCGTACTGCACCGGCAGGTTGCGCCAGCGGAAGCCGGTGGGCACCCACGCCGCGGCGCTCGAGGTCCAGAGCAGGGCCCCCAGGCCCAGGATCGTCGTCAGCGCGCGCCTCATCGCCTCACCGCCCCGTCCGCGGACGGCGCCTCGACGCCGATGGCGGCCCACAGCTCGGTCAGGGTGAGGGGGGGATCGTCGAAGATCACCTCGACGGTGCCCGCTCGATAGAAGGCCAGGCCCTCGAGATCGCGCGCCACGCGCAGGGCGCCCGGCGTGCGGTCCACGTGCCAGACGCCCTGGGCCAGGCCGACGACGTAGGCCAGATCGGCCATGGCGTCGACGTCGAGGAAGGCGACCACCTCGTCGCCCGGCTCGAGGCGGGCGTTGCCCTCGACGTGCATCGTCAGGCCGTCGAGCGTGCCGCCGAGCTGCTGCACCGTCAGGGTGGCCGGGCCGGCGCCCTTGAGATAGGTCAAAACGCGCAGGGTGGTGCGGGTGCGGATCTCACCGCGCGGGCCGAAGGTGGGCACGACCGCGCGGTCGACCACCCGGGCGTGCACCACGTGCGTCGCCTCGTCCCGCAGATCGGCGATGGAGGCCCGGGCCACCACCGTCGCCCCGGCCTGCGCGCAGAGCGCCGTCACGAACCCCGCGGCCAACGCGGCCGCGCGCCAGAACCTCATGCGTCGCCTCCTCCTCACTGGGGCCTGCCTCAGCGGCGCCTGGGCGCCGGCCCGGGCGGGCTGCAAGATCAGCGCCGTAAGAAACCCGACGGCGGCGAAGGTCGCGCGGGGGCGTCCGGTGTAGGATGCGCCCATGAGCGAACTCCACGACGTCGTCGTCGCGCCGGCCGACGCGGGCTACGCCCTGCCCGACGGCCTGGTGCGATCCTTCTTGCGCAGCCTGTCGGGCCACGGCGTGGTCGAGCCGGCCGGCGAGGCCGTCGCGCGCACCTGGGTCGAGGTGTACCTGAAGCCGGGCGTCTACGCCCACCGCGCCTTCGCCGAGGGCAGCGCGCCCGAGGGGCCCGCCTTCCTGGGCGCCACCTTCCGCTTCGCCGACGACCCGGCGCCGCTGCCCGGCCACCCGGCGGTGGCGACGCGCTTCCACCTGGTGTTCTACGGCGCGCGCTACGCCGACGTGCTGGGCATCTTCAAGCAGCAGTTCGAGGAGCTGTTGCACTGCCGGGTGCGCGCGCTGTCGTGCGCGCACGACGGGGTGCCAACGCCGCGTGACGTGCCCGCCGACGAGGCGCGCCCGGCGGCGAAGCAGCGTCAGGCCCGCGGCGGCGCGGTGGGCACGACGGTCGAGGAGTTCTGACCGCCGTTCAGAACTGCACGCCCAAGGTGAAGGTGGGGCGCTTCATCTGAACGTCCGAGTAGCGCGTTGTAATGTCCGCCGTCTCGCCGGTGGCGCGGTTGAGGACGATGGTCTGATCCGCCTCGTAGCTGTCGATGAGGTCGAGGCTGTAGCCCAAGGCGCCGGTGAGGACGACGGGTCCGAGTGGCACCATCAGGCCGGCGCCGATCATGAAATGTCCTCCGAATCCGCTGCCCTCGGAGTCCCCGCTGACGATCAGCGACGACGCCCCGCCTCCGACGTAGCCGTAGAGGCCCACCGGGCCGATGGGCTGAACGTAGCGCAGCCACAGGTCCAATTCGGTCGTGTCGAAGCTCACGTCGGCCAGGACCGTGTCGGCCTCGCTCGTGTGGTAGCCGAGTCGGGCTCCGACGCGCAGGCCACCCAGGCCGACGAGGCGATCCCACGTGACTGCCAACCCGAAGACGTTGGCGAGATCCGCGTTCTCGTTGAAGTTGGTGTCGGCCTTGACCTTGTGGCGGTACTCCGTCGCGAACCCCGCCTCGAACTGAACGCCCCAATCCCGATCGAGGGCCTCGGCGGCAGACGACCGTGGGGGGGCCGACAGCGGCCCTGTGTGGGGCTCGGGCTCGGTCGGTGGCGCCTCGCCCGGGGGCGGTTCCTCGACGGGCGGCGGTTCCTCGACGGGCGGCGGCGTCTCGGCCGGCCGCGCCGGCTCCTCGATGCCCAGCCGCCGCTTCAGCCCCGCCACCAGCCGCGACACGTCGTCGTGGTCGTCGGCCTCGGGCGCCAGCTCGAGGTAGCGCTCGTAGTAGCGCAGCGCCTCTTCGTAGCGATCCAGCCGCTCGTAGCAGCGGCCCAGGTTGAAGGCCAGCTTGGCCGACTCCGGGTACACGTCGTAGGCGCCCTGGAACTCGCGCGCGGCCCGCTCGATGTCGCCCAGCAGATAGTGCTCGCGGCCCAGCTGATAGCGTTGCTCGGCGATGGCCGGCGCGCCCTCCTCGAGCCCCGGTTCGCCCGTCTGTGCCTTGGCGGGCGCCGCCGCGAACAGCAGCGCCGCCAGCATCCACCCCGCTCGCATCGGCCCCTCACCCTCTCAGCCTGCCGGCACCTCGACCGGCCGCAGCTTCCAGATGTCGCGCGCGTACTCCGCGATGGTCCGGTCGCTCGAGAAGCGCCCGGTGTGCGCGATGTTGCGCACCACCATGCGGCCCCAACGGGCCGGATCGCCATAGGCTTCCCCGGCTTCCGTCTGCCGCGCGAGGTAAGCACCGAAGTCGGCGCACAGCAGGTAGGGGTCGTGGTGCTTCAGCCCGTGCACCACGTCGGCGTAGCGGTCGGGATCGCCGGGGCTGAAGAAGCCGCTCGCCAGCAGGTCGAGCACCCGCGCCAGCGTCTCGTCCGCGCGCACGAAGGTCATCGGGTCGTAGCCGCGCGCCCGCGTCTCGGCCACCTGCTCGGCGGTCAGCCCGAACAGGAAGAAGTTCTCGGGCCCCACGGCCTCGCGGATCTCGATGTTCGCCCCGTCCAGCGTGCCCATCGTCAGCGCGCCGTTCATCGCGAACTTCATGTTGCCGGTGCCGCTGGCCTCTTTCCCCGCGGTCGAGATCTGCTCCGACAGGTCGGTCGCCGGGATGATGCGCTCGGCCAGCGACACGCCGTAGTTGGCCAGGAAGACCACCCGCAGGCGCCCCTCGACCACCGGATCGGCGTTGATGGTGTCGGCCACGTCGTTGATCAGCCGGATGTGGTGCTTGGCCACCGCGTAGCCGGGCGCGGCCTTGCCCCCGAAGATGAAGGTGCGCGGCGTCAGCTCGGCGGTCGGGTCGTCCTTCAGCCGCAGGTACAGCGCCACGATGTGCAGCACGTTCAAGAGCTGGCGCTTGTACTCGTGGATGCGCTTCACCTGCACGTCGAACATCGAGTCGAGGTCGACCTTCAGCCCGTTGCGCGCGGCGATCAGCTCGGCGAGGCGCTGCTTGTTCGCGCGCTTGACGGCGGCCACCGCCTCGACGAACGCGGCGTCCTCGGCCAAAGGCCCCAGCTTCTCGAGCTGATCGAGGTGGGTCACCCAGTCCGTGCCCAGCCGCTGCGTGATCAGCGTGGCCAAGCCGGGGTTGGCCGAGAACAGCCAGCGGCGCGGCGTGACGCCGTTGGTCTTGTTGTTGAACCGCTCGGGCCACATCTCGGCGAAGTCGGGCAGCAGGTTGGCCTTCACGAGCTCCGAGTGCAGCGCGGCGACGCCGTTGACGCTGTGCGCGCCGACCGTGGCCAGGTGGGCCATGCGCACCTGCTTCTCGGGCCCCTCTTCGATGATCGACATGCGGGCCAGGCGCGGCTGATCGAAGGGGAAGCGGATCTGCACCTGCCGCAGGAAGCGCCGGTTGATCTCGAAGATGATGCCCAGGTGGCGGGGCAGCAGCCGCCCGAACATCGGCACCGGCCAGCGCTCGAGCGCCTCGGGCAGCAGCGTGTGGTTGGTGTAGCCGATGCACGCGCGCGTGATGGCCCAGGCGCGATCCCAGGGCACGTCCTCGAGGTCGACCAGGATGCGCATCAGCTCGGCCACCGCGATGGCCGGGTGCGTGTCGTTCAGCTGCAGCGCGATCTTCTCGGGCAGCCGGTCGAGGTCGTCGTGCTCCTCGCGATAGCGCCGCAGGATGTCGTGCAGGCTGCAGGCGACGAAGAAGTACTGCTGCTTCAGCCGCAGCTCGCGCCCCTCGGGCGACTCGTCGTTGGGGTACAGCACCTTCGAGATCGACTCGGTCAGCGACTTGGCCTCGACGGCGCGGCGGTAGTCGCCGGCGTTGAAGAACTCGAGGTCGAACTCCTGCGCGGCGCGCGCCGACCACAGGCGCAGCGTGTTGACCGTGTGGCCGCCGAAGCCGGCGACGGGCATGTCGTAGGGCACGCCCAGCACGTGCTGGGTGTCGAGCCAGCGGGCGCGGAAGTCGCCGTGGGCGTCGGTGCCCTCCTCGACGCGGCCGCCGAAGTGCACGACGGTGGTGCACTCGGGCCGGCGCACCTCCCAGGGGTTGCCGTGGCGCAGCCAGTCGTCGCCCTTCTCGACCTGCTGACCGTCGATGACGTGCTGCTCGAAGATGCCGTAGTCGTAGCGGATGCCGTAGCCGTAGGCGGGCAGCTTCAGGGTGGCCAGGCTCTCGAGGAAGCACGCGGCCAGCCGCCCGAGGCCGCCGTTGCCCAGGCCGGGATCGCGCTCGGCCTCGAGCACGTCGGCCAGCTCGACGCCGAAGCTGCCGAGCGCCTCGCGGGCGACGTCGTACAGCCCCAGGCTGACCAGGTTCTGCGTCATCGAGCGGCCCAGCAGGAACTCGGCCGACAGGTAGTACACGCGCTTGGCGTCGGCCGCGCGGTAGGCGGCGCGCGTCTCCATCCAGCGGTCGACCAGGCGCTCGCGGGTGGTGGCGGCCAGGGCCTCGAAGAAGTCGGCCACCGTGGCCTGCTCCGGCGTGCGGAGGCGCTTGTTGGCGAGGCTGGTGACGAGCGCCTCGCGCAAAGCGGCGCGTTCATCGGCGGTCATGGCGTCCTCCCGGTTCGACGTCGGGGACATTTCGCGCCCCCCCGGCGTCCCCGTCAAGGTCGGCCGTGACTCAGCCCCGGGTTACGTTGATCTCCGTCTTTCCACCCTTTCGCCCGCCGCGGCGACGCGGCACTCTCGCTGCGACGCCCGGGAGGTACCGATGCTGACTCGTCTGCCCGCCTTCGCCGCGCTGCGCGATCACGCCGCCGACATGGACACCGTCCACCTGCGCGACCTGTTCGCCCAGGATCCGGAGCGCTTCGCGCGCTTCTCGCGCTCGCTCGACGACCTGCTCGTCGACTTCTCCAAGCACCGCATCACCGAACGCACCTGGTCGCTGCTGCTCGATCTGGCCCGGCAGGCCGACGTCGAGGGGCAGCGCGAGGCGATGTTCCGCGGCGACCACATCAACCGCACCGAGGATCGCCCGGTGATGCACGTCGCGCTGCGGCACCCCGGCGACACGCCCGTCGAGGTGGACGGCGTCGACGTGATGCCCGCGGTGAAGGCGGTGCTCGATCAGATGCGCGCCTTCTGCGACCGCGTGCACTCGGGCGACTGGACGGGCTTCGACGGCCGCGCGATCACCGACGTGGTCAACATCGGCATCGGCGGCTCGGACCTGGGGCCGGTGATGGTGTGCGCGGCCCTGCAGCCCTACCACCGGCCGGGCCTGCGCGCGCACTTCGTCTCGAACGTCGATTACGCGCACCTGGCGACGACGATCGAGGGGCTCGACCCGGCGACGACGCTGTTCATCGTCGCCTCGAAGACCTTCACCACGCAGGAGACGCTGGCCAACGCCAGCTCGGCGCGGGCCTGGCTGCTCGAGGCCGCGAAGGACGAGGCCGCCGTCGCGAAGCACTTCGTCGCCCTGTCGACCAACTCGGCCGGCGTCGCGAAGTTCGGCATCGATCCGGCCAACATGTTCCCGTTTTGGGACTGGGTGGGCGGCCGCTACTCGGTGTGGAGCGCCATCGGCCTGTCGGTGGCCCTGCAGGTGGGCATGGATCACTTCGAGCGCTTCCTCGCCGGCGCGCACGCGATGGACGTGCACTTCCGCGACGCCCCGCTCGAGGCCAACCTGCCCATCGCCATGGCCCTGATGGGCGTGTGGAACAGCAACTTCCTCGGCGCCCACTCGCTGGCGGTGCTGCCCTACGACCAGCGCCTGCACCGCTTCGCCGCCTACCTGCAGCAGGCCGATATGGAGTCGAACGGCAAGTCGGTCGATCGCTGGGGCCGGCGGGTGGACTACCAGACCGGGCCCATCGTCTTCGGCGAGCCGGGCACCAACGGGCAGCACGCGTTCTATCAGCTGCTGCACCAGGGCACGAAGCTGGTGCCCTGCGACTTCATCGCGGCCTGCGCCAGCCACTACCCGAGCGCGCACCACCCGATGCTGCTGGCCAACTTCTTCGCGCAGTCCGAGGCGATGATGCAGGGGCGCACGGCCGAGGACGTGCGGGCCGAGCTCGAGGCGGCGGGCATGGAGGGCGCGGCGCTCGAGGCGCTGCTGCCGCACCGGGTGTTCGAGGGCAACCGGCCGTCGACGTCGATCCTCTTCGATCGGCTCGATCCGTTCTCGCTGGGGCGGCTGGTGGCGCTGTACGAGCACAAGATCTTCGTGCAGGGCGTCATCTGGGGCGTCTACAGCTTCGATCAGTGGGGGGTCGAGCTGGGCAAGAAGCTGGCGAAGACCATCCTGCCCGAGCTCGAGGGCGACGCGCCGGTGGGCACGCACGACGGCTCGACCAACGGGCTGATCAACCACTACAAGGCGCGGCGCGGGCAGGCGGCCGCCGACTGAGCGGCCGGGCGCCGAAAGTTGCGTCGGCGCGCGGGGCGGCGTAGCACGGAGGGGGGAGGGAGCCATGCCGCGTATCCTGTTCGCTCTGCTCGCCCTGGCCGCCTTCGGGTGCGGCGGGGCGCCACCCAACCCGCGGACCGATCCGCCGCCCATCGACGGCAGCGGCGGCGACGCCGAGGACGCGCCGCCGATGGGTGAGCGGGACGAGGACTCGCCGCCGCCGGCCGTGGAGCCGACCGATCCCGGGCCCGGCGACGCGGAAGACGCGCCGGAGCGAGGCTGACGGGGTCGCCCGTCACCCGCTACCATCGCCCGATGCGCCCCCACCTCGCCGCCGCCATCGGGCTCTCGCTGCTGGTCGCCTGCGCCGAGCAGGCCGCCGAGCCGTTGGGCCTGCCCGACGCCGCCCGCGCGCCGGCGCGCGACCGGGGCCTCACGCCGCCGCTCACCGACACGGGGCCGGACGCCGCGGCGCCCGACGCGCTGATCGACGGCGCCCTCGCCGACGCCCGGCTGGCGCCCGACGCCGCGCCCGCCGGGGACGCGGCGCCGGTGGTCGACGCGGCGCGCGCGCCCGACGCCGCCTTCGTCGAGGCCTGCGCGGCCATCGACTGCAGCCACCTGACCACGCCCTGCGAGGTCGGGCAGTGCGATCCGACCATCGGCCACTGCGTGCGACGCCCGCGCGACGAGGGCAGCGCCTGCGACGACGGCGATCCCTGCACCGCGGGCGGCGTGTGCCGCGCGGGGGCCTGCGTCGAGGCCGAGCCGGTCGACTGCAGCGGGCTCGACGGGCCCTGCGTGGCGGGCGTGTGCGATCCCGAGGTGGGCGGGTGCGCGGCCCGGCCCGCGGCGCAGGGCCAGGCCTGCCCCTCGGACGACCCCTGCGAGACCGACCCCGTCTGCGCCGACGGCGTGTGCCGCGGCGCGCCCCTCGACTGCAGCCACCTCGACGCGACCTGCCTGGTGGGCGCCTGCGATCCCGACGCCGGCGCGTGCGTGGCGCGGCCCGCCGCCGACGGCGTGGCCTGCGACGACGGGCTGCCGTGCACCGTGGGCACGACCTGCACCGACGGGGTGTGCGGCGGGGGCCAGCCGCGCGACTGCGGCGCGCTGACCACCGGCTGCCAGGTGGGGCGCTGCGATCCCGACGAGGGCTGCGTCGCGGACGCGCTGGAGGACGGCGCCGACTGCGACGACGGGGACGCGTGCACCGTCGGCGAGACCTGCGAGGACGGCGTCTGCGGCGGCGCCGAGCCGGTGGTGTGCGGCGAGCTCGACGGGGCGTGCGCCGAGGGGGCCTGCGATCCGGCGACGGGCGCCTGCGTGGCCCGCCCCGTGCGGCAGGGCGAGGTGTGCGGGCCGAGCGACGATCCCTGCCTCGCGCCGACCTGCGCCGACGGGCTGTGCGGCGAGCCGGGGCCGGTCGACTGCAGCCGGCTGGACGGCCCCTGCGTGACCGGCGTGTGCACGCCCGGCGTCGGCTGCGAGGCGGCGCCGGTGGCCATGTGCAGCCTGTGCCGCGGCCAGGCCGGCCTGTGCGACGCGGACGGGACGTGCCTGCCCTTCGGGCCCGCGGCGGCGCTCAGCGAGGGCTTCGAGGGCGGCGCGCTGCCGGCGGGCTGGGCGACGGGCGGCGACCGCCCGTGGCGCGCGGTGAACGATCGGGCGGCCGAGGGCGACTGGGCCGCGCGCAGCGGCGACATCGGCGACAGCGACGACAGCACGCTCACGCTGCAGCAGGCGACGCCCGACGGCGGCCTGCTGCGCCTCCGCTATGCCGTGTCCAGCGAGGCGCGGTTCGACTTCCTGCGGGTGCGGGTGGACGGCGAGGTGGTGCTCGAGGCGGCCGGCGAGGTGGACTGGACGCCCTTCGAGGTCGAGCTGGCGCCCGGCGACCACACGATCGTCTTCGGGTTCTACAAGGATCTGTCCATCGACCGCGGCCAGGACGCCGCGTGGATCGACCAGGTCGAGGTCGAGCTGGGCTGCCCGCAGACCGACTGCCGACAGGGCCGCCGAATCGACCTCGACACCTGCCTGATGTGCCCGCGCGCCGACGGCACCGACTGCGGCGGCAGCCCGTGCACCGACGGCGCGTGCGTCGACGGCGCCTGCGCCGAGGCGCCGGCCAACGCGTGCGGCGACTGCGGGCCCGGCCTCAGCCGGTGCGTCGAGGGCGTGTGCGACGACTTCAACACGCTGTACGCCGACTTCGCGCCCGGTGGCCTGCCCGCGCCCTTCGTCGGCGCGGCCGACCGCCCCTGGATCACGGTGGCCGATCCGCGCCGCGAGGGGCAGGGGGCGGCCGCCAGCGGCGACATCGGCCACAACGAGGCCAGCGTGCTCGCCGCGCCCGTCGAGCTGGCCGAGCCGGGGGTGGTGTCGTTCTGGTACCGGGTGAGCACCGAAGAGGGCTACGACCACCTGCGCTTCTTCGTCGACGCGCAGCAGCAGCTGGAAGCCTCCGGCAGCGTCGACTGGACCTTCTTCGAGCTGCCCCTGCCCGCTGGCCAGCACGGCCTCGAGTGGCGCTACCAGAAGGACGGCAGCGTCGACCGCGGCGACGACCGCGTGTGGATCGACGAGGTGGCGGTGGGCACCCCGCCCGTGTGCGAGTAGGTCAGCGCCGGCGCTCCGCGGCCTTCGAATCATCGGCCGCTCGCTGGTGGGCTGGTCCATCCGGGCGGAGAATCCGTCCCGGGATGTCCGCTCGGCTGTAGGCGGGAAGGGGCCGCCCCGACATCGCCCAGCTCGCCAGGCTCAGCTGGGTCACCATCGCGAAGAGCACCTCGGGTGGCGCGTCGACGCACTCGACATCCGGTAGATCCTCGAGGCGCGCGACGGTGCCTGGCCAGCTGGCGCGGCGCGCAGCGCGCCGTCGGCGAGCATCTTGTTCCAGGTCGTCCATGCGCCGCAGTCTACCCCAACGCCCGGTCCGCGGTCATTGCGTCGGCGCGGGACGGGCCGTAGGCTGCGCCGCCGTGAGCACCCTCGATCGCACCGACCGGCGCGTGGCGCTGGGCCTGGCCCTGTTCATGGGCGCCTTCTACCTGCTGACCACCGGCGCCGAGCGGCCCTGGGGCGACGGCGACTACCAGTACCAGCACGCGCACAACGTGTGGGTCGAGCATCGGCTCGACCTCGGCGACCGCGAGCGGCGGTGGCTGTTCCAGGGGCCGGACGGGCGCTACTACGTCACCTTCGCGCTCGGCATCGCGCTGTCCTACGGGCCCAGCGTGGCGTTCATCGAGACGCTGGCGCCCGGCAAGAAGCCGGCGCTGCTGTGGTCGATGGGCCACCGCGTCGCGAGCACGATCTACGGTGCTTTGGTGGTGATGCTGCTGTTCCTGTTGGCGCGGCGGCTGGCGGTGTCGAGACGGCGGGCGCTCGGGGTCGCGCTGATCGCGGGCGTCGCGACCCAGCTCTGGGCCTATGTGCACAGTGACTTCAGCGAGGCTTATCAGACCTTCGCGCTGACGCTGGCGGTGTACTTCACCGTGGTCGCCATGGAGCGGCCCAGCGTGCCGCGCGGGGTGCTGCTGGGCCTGGTCTGGGGCCACCTCGCGCTGGCCAAGGTGGTGTACCTCGCCATCCTGCCGGTGGGCTTCTTCGCGGTGCTGCTGCCGCTGTGGCGCGCCCACGGCAAGGCGGCGCTGCGCACGGTAGTGCCCGGCGTCCTGGCCTTCCTGCCCGGCGTCGCGGTGATGCTCTGGTACAACCACGTGCGCACCGGCCACCTGCTGGGCACCGGCCGCCAGTTCGATCACTTCCAGGGCGCCATGGACGGCTCGTTCCTGGTCGGGCTGCACGGCCTGCTGCTGTCGTCGGGCAAGAGCGTCTTCCTGTTCAGCCCCATCCTGATCGCGGCGATGGTCGGCGTCCCCGCCTTCCTGCGCGCCCGTCCGCGCGAGGCCCGCTTCGTCCTGGCCACCGCCGTCGTCATGCTGCTGGTGTACGCGAAGTACATCTTCTGGCACGGCGCGTGGAGCTTCGGGCCGCGCTTCCTGACCTGCCTGATGCCTCTGCTGGTGCTGCCGCTCGCCTTTCTGCGGCTGCCCGAGGCGCGGCGGCCGCGGCTGCTGGCGGGCGTCGCGCTCGCCGGCCTGCTGGCGGCGTCGGTCGGCGTGCAGGTGCTGGCCAACAGCTTCTACGAGGGCCACCACATCCACGCGCAGAACCGCGCGCGGCGGGCGTTGCTGGGCCGGTTCCCCCGCGATCGCTGCGGCTGGTGCCACGAGAACCAGTATCCCAGCCACTTCGTGCCGCACTTCTCGCCCATCGCGGTGCACTGGTGGCTGGCGAAGAGCCGGCTGACCGACGCCGACGAGGCGACGCAGCGCGAGACGGCGCCCTGGGCGCGTTTCTACCCGCCGAAGCTGCGCCAGAAGGTCGAGGTGACGCAGCCGCCCTTCGACTGGTGGCTGGGCCGCTGGATCGGCCAGCTCCGCCGCGACGACACCAAGCCGGACCAGGTGGTCGGCGCGGTCGGCTGGGTGATCGTGCTGGGCGCGCTGGTGGTGCTGCTGCTGGGGGGCTGGCTGATCCGGCCGGCCTGGCGCCGCGAAGAGGCGATCCTCACCCGCGGGTGACGCGCACCACCGGCAGGGGCTCGCTCTCACCCGGCTGCCCGCCCAGGCGCCGCGTCACCAGCGAACGGATGCGGTCGCGCGCCTCGGGGAAGGCGTCCATCGCCGACGCGAAGCCCTCGGCGTCCAGCGCGAACAGCGTCAGCGGCGACACGGCCTCGACGTTGGCCGAGGCCACCCGCCCGTCGAGCAGGGCGATCTCACCGAACACGTCGCCGGGGCCCAGCGTGATGAGCGTCTTGCGCCGCCCGCCGGGCGCGCGCTGCCAGACGTCCGCGTGGCCCGACGCGATGATGCACATGGCGGTGCCGGGGTGCCCCTCGCGCACCAGGCGGGTGCCGTCGGGGATGGTGGCGGGCAGGCACTGGGCGAAGAGGGCCGAGCGTTGGGCCTCGTCGAGGTCGCCGAACACCGACTCGGGCCCCATCAGCTGCGCCACCATGCGCTCGCGGCCGGTGGCGCGCAGGCTCTCGTGGATGGCCGGCAGGCGCTCGCTGAGGACGCTCTGCGCGGCGGTGTCGAAGGCCAAGAGCTCGCTGGGGTGCCGCGCGAAGACGGTCGCCGTGCGGTGCACGCCGGCCACCGGGGCCACCTCGCCGACGACGGCGCCCGGCGCCAGCATCGCCACCTCGCCCACGCCCAGGCGCTTGACGCCCGCGAGCCCGGTCAGCACGACGTACAGCGTGTCGCCGGGCGCGCCCTCTTCGATGATCTGGACGCCCGGGCCGAAGCGCTCCACCGGCGCGTCGAAGACGAGCGTAGCGAGCGCGTCGCCCGCGTCCGGCGCGGCCCCCAGCGCCTTCGCGTAGGCCCGCGCGACGCCCCGCGCCTTGTCGGCGTGGCCCCCCGCGTGCAGCGCCCGCACAGCGCGGACGCACGACCCGAAGGCGTGCGGCGCGGCCTGAAAGTCGGCGACGGCGGCCCGGATGTCCTCGATCTTCACCGTACCGTTCCCCCTCGGGGCAGCAGGTCGTACCACGCCTTCCGCCAGCGTTGCAGGCGGACGTAGTGCTTGGGCGTCTCGTCGCAGCGGCCGCCGGCCTTGGGCGCGCGCACCGCGTGCACCCACGCCTTCACCCACAGCGCCGCGCCCTTCAGGTGGCGCCCACAACGCTTCTGCGTGGGCTCGAGCTTCGACTTGATGTGGGCCAGCCACGCGTCGGCGGCGGCGAGCGGGTCGGTGCGGTCGACGTCGTAGGCGCGCTCGTACCACGACCACATCTGCAGGACGCCGATGGCGCGGGGTTGGCCCTTCTTGTCGAAGTGGCGATCACCCTGGGCGTCCTGGTCGAAGCCCGACTCGCTGCACGCGGCGGCCAGCACCATGCCGCGCAGCGGCGCGGGCACGCCGGCCTTCTCTTCGGTGCGCAGCAGGTCGAGCAGGTAGGCCGGATCGGCCTTCTTGCGCATGCGGACGCACTTGAGCGCGCGCTCGATGATGCGGGCCTCGAGGGCGGTGGGGGGATCGGTCGTCACCGGCGCGGTCCAGCGGGCGTGGCTCAGCAGCGGCGCGAGGAGGATCGACAGCGGGATGAGGTATCGCACCGCGCGATGGTAGATCGGGCGGCGGCGGACGTCACGCCCTGCCGATGCTTGCCCCGCCGGGCGGGCGCGCGCACCATCGGCGCATGGCCGACACCCCGCTCGGACAGCGCATCGACCGCCTCGGGTTGCCCGCCGGCCTGCTGCTGGGCGCGGCGGGCGGCGTGCTGGGCGGCGTCGCGCTGGGTTATCTGCCGGGGTGGGCCGCCGTGCTGGGCGGCGGCGCGCTGCTGGCCGCGGCGGCCGTCGTGGGCTGGGCCGGGCGGCCGATCGACGGCGGCGAGGCGGCGCCCGGCAACGGCCCGCTGTGGGGCGCGGGCGGCGCGCTGGCGGTGGCGTTGGCCGTCGCGGGCTGGAGCCTGCGGCCCATGCCGCCGCCCGACGCGCCTGACGCCGGGGCCGTCGACGCGGGCCCCGCGGACGCAGGTCGACGCGGCGCCGCCCGACGCCGCAGGTGAGACGCGGCGACCCGCGACGCGCGCGGCGGACGCCGCGCCGGCGCGACGACGCGCGCCGCCCGACGACGCCGGGCCGGCCGCCGACGCCGGGCCGGCCGCCGACGCCGGGCCGGCGCCCACGCTCGAGCAGGTGCGCAAGTTGATGGACGCCTGGGATCTCGAAGGCGCGCGGGCCGCGCTGCAGCGGATGCCCAAGTCGGCCCAGACCGTCGCGCTGGGCAAGGCCCTCGGCGCGCTCGACCGCGAGGTGGTGCGTTGGCAGGCCGCGCTGATCGACGCCCGCGCCGATCTGCGCGCCGGCCGCCCCAAGGAGGCCCGCCAGCAGGCCTTCGCGCTGATGAACGAGCTGGTCATCCGGGGTTACCCGCTGCTGGGCGACTTCGCGCGCAAGGCCCTGGCCCTGTACGTCGAGGCCGACGCCGCCGAGCGCGCCCGCAGCCTCGAGTCGCTGCTGCGGTACGCGCAGAAGGCCGTCGCCGAGGGCGATCTGGCGCGCGCCCGCGCGCTGTACGAGAAGGCCGTCGCCGTCGACGGCACGCACGCCGGCGCCCACGCCGGCCTCGGCCGCGTCGCCCTGCTGGCCGGCCAACACGCCGCCGCCGTCGAACACCTCGGCGTCGCCGTGCGCCTCGCCCCCGACCAGCCCGAGTACCGCGTGCTGCTGAGCATGGCCCTGCGCGCCCTCGAACGCAGCGCCGAAGCCGACGCCTACCTGCAGCAAGCGCTGGGCACGAAGAGCCTCGAGCTGGAGGCCCGCCGCCGCCTGTCCCGCGACGCGCAGCGCCTGGGGCAGGACGACGTGGTGCAGCGGCTGGAGCCGCGTGGGCCGACGGGGGGGCGTTGACGCACGTCGACGGTGGGACGACGATGGCATGTGTGCGCCGCAGGTCGACACTCGAACGGCACGCGCGGCGGGCGAGTCAGGGGGACCGATGCAGTACGTCGCGCTGTTCTTCGGAGGTGTGTTCTTCGCGAACGCGCTGCCGCATCTCGTCGCGGGGGTCTCCGGCGTGCCGCTGCAGACGCCCTTCGCCTCGCCGCCCTTCCGCGGGCTTTCGTCGCCCGTCGTCAACGTCCTGTGGAGCCTGGTCAACCTCGGCGTGGCCTATCTGCTGGCCGTGCGCCTCGGCGGGTTCGGCGGCGACGTCGACCTCGGCGTCGCCTTCGGTGGCTTCGCGGCGGGCGCTCTCCTGCTGGCGCGCGCGTTCGCCCGCGTGCGCGCCGAGAACCCACCGCCGTAGCGCCGGTGCGCGACGCGCCGTCGCTCCAAGGACACGGAGACATGGCAGACCTGCACTCGATAGCCAACCTCTCGCCCGTCGGCTGGTACGTGGCGTCGTACCTGATTCGGTTCGTCGAGGTCGGCGCCCCCGACAACGACGACCCCGACAGACGCTTCCTCACGTGGGAGAACACGATCCTCGTCCAAGCGCGCGATCTACACCACGCCTACGACAAGGCGGTCGCCTTCGCTCAGCGGGCGACCGAGCCGTACGCGTCCCACCCGACCGGCGAGCCGGTGCAGTGGCTCTTCGAGGGGCTCACCGAACTGCTGCCGATCTACGAGGACCTCGCGGACGGCGCCGAGATCATGTGGGCCGATCGCCGCCAGCGGAAGCTGTCGACCCTCAGGCGGTGGAGCCAACAGCGCGACGACTTCGTGCGGTGACGTTGAGGGGGCGCGCACCAGGGTAGTGGGCCAAATATCGAATAGATTCGTTGGCTTGGCACGACTTCGGTGATCATCCCGCCTGCGGGAGGCGGGTAAGAGGTGTTTCTGGACGGGCCAGGGCGAGGTCGCGAGCGGTCTGGAGGTTGATCCAGAACTGCGGTGTCGTGCCCAGGGCTTGGGCCAGCATCCACGCGGTCTCGGAGGTGACGCCGCGCTTGCCACGGACGAGCTCGTTGATGCGCTGGACGGGAACCCCCAGATGCTGGGCAAAATCTACCTGGGTCACGCCCAGCGGTCGAAGGAACTCTTCGAGCAGCACTTCACCCGGATGCGTGGGCACGCGGTCCGTGGGCAGCATGGCGACCCTCCGAGTGGTCGTCGACCAACCGAACGTCCTCGGCGGCCTCGGCGATCCGTAGCAAGACTAGCTTGGCGCGACCCCGTCCGGCGAGGGGTTCTCGTCGGGGGGCACCTCGACCGGCACGAAGACGCGGCCGGCGGGGCGGCGCAGGACGCCGTTGCCGACGAACGAGACGAAGAAGGCGCGCATCGTGATGCCGGGCTCGGTCAGGCGCAGGGCGAAGACGGCGGTGGTGGCGCGCAGGATGGACGAGGTGACGAACAGGACGTAGAAGCTCGAGGGCTCGGCGGCCCCCATCGTCTCGAGCAGCGCGCCGCCGGCCAGCGCCGCGGCGAAGAGCGCGGCGCCGGTGCACACGCCGAAGAGGGCCAGGCCGAAGCTGCGGTCCGGCGGATCGAGCGCGGCCATCGGCTGGATGAACGCCGCCTGGTTGAAGCCGGTCCAGATGACCCCGGAGAAGACGGCCTCGAGGTACAGCGGCCAGACGAGGTCCGGCGTGGGGACGAGCCAGATCAGCGGGATGAGCGCCACCGAGGAGCCGCAGGCGATCAGGACGCGGCGGCTGCCGACGCGCTCGATGACCCGGCTCCAGGCGGCGTTCACCGGCAGGCGCACCAGCAGCACGACCACCGTGTGCAGGGTGACCAGGAAGAAGCTCATCTCGAGCCGGTCGAGCATGTAGAGCGCCCAGAACGGCGCGGGCAGGCCGATGGCGATGTTCCACGCGGTGAACAGGCCGAGCACCCGGCGAAAGTCGGGCTGGGCGCCGAGCCGGCGGGCCGCCGCGAGCGGCGTCTCCCGCGGGGGCGCATGGGGCGGCTGGTCGGGCACCCGGCGGAGCGTCAGCGCGCCGCCCACCCCCGCGAGCACCGCCACCGCGCCGAGCACCCCGAAGGCCAACGGCTCCTGCCCCCGCTTGCGCAGGAAGTCGAGCAGCAGCGCGCCAGCGGGCGCGGTGATCAGCGTGCCCAGGGCGACGGCCCACGCGCGGCGCCCGAAGACGCGGGCGCGCTCGGCGACGGGCACCAGGTCGGCGACCCAGGCAGTCCAGCCGTTGATGGCCACCATGCCCAGCAGCCCGATGCCGAGCATCACCAGGGTGGCGGTGGTGACGGTGGCGCCGCCGCTGAGCCCCACGACCGCCAGCGCCGTCGGCACCAACCACAGGGCGCGGGCCCCGATCATCGCCGGCACGACGAAGCGCCGCCGCGAACCCAGGCGCCGCTCCAGCGGCGGCGCCGCCAGCTGCCCCACCTGGCCCAGGAAGGGCAGCGCCGACAGCAGCGCGAGGGCCACCGGACCGGCCCCGAGCAGCAGCGCCAGGCCGGTGAGGAAGACGCCCCCGGTCAGGGTGACGAACACCTCGCCCAGGAAGCCCTCGGTCAAAAGCCAGCGCTCGTACGGTGCGCGCATCATCTCCTCGCCGGGCGTGGCGTACGCGCTCTCCGCGCTCGGGTCAAGGCGCTCGGCCCACCCGACGCGCACCGACCAGGACGGTCGGTCGGCCGGACCGTGCTGCCATCGACAGCCGCGCGTTCTGAGGACAAGATATGGACAGAATCTTGAATTAGTTAGTTAGTTTGCCCCGACCCCATTGACCAGGGGCACGACCCCCAGGGTCTCGACCCTACCTGGACGGGACCGACCAGTCCTCGAGATGGAGCCCGTCCACACGGCGGAACTCCCTGAGGTTGTTGGTCACGAGCGTGGCATCCAAGCTCAGCGCGTGGGCCGCGATCATCAGGTCCATGGCACCAATCAGCTCACCGCGCCGCTCCAAGGTGGCGCGCAGCTGGCCGTATGCGGCCGCCGCCTCGGGTCCGTAGTCCAGCTGCAGCAGGGCGACGAGGAACTTCTCGAGTGCGCGTCCGTTCTTCTGTGGCCGTTGGCTCTTCGCCACGCCATACCAGAGCTCCGAGACCGTGACGCTGGACACGCCGACTTCCCCCGGCTCGTGGCGGTCGAAGTGAGCACGGGCTGCAGGTGGGCGCTCGTTGATCAGGTAGATGCAGGTGCAGGTGTCGAGCAGGTACATGGTCGGCGGTGCGCCTCAGTCGAACAACGAGGGCCGCGGCTGCACGGTGGGCTGCTCGCGGTCGATCGAGAAGTCATCGTCGAAGTCCTCGAGAGCTTCGAACAAGTCGTCCCAGCCCGCGCTGATTGGGCTCAGGATCACGGATCGGCCAACCCGCCGAATGCGAACCTCGTCGCCCTCGAATCGAAAGGCCTTCGGCAGCCGTACGGCCTGGCTTCGACCGTTCATGAACAGGCGTGCGGTGGTCATGGGTCACCTCCGCTCGATCTATACCAGAACGTATAGGGCGCCGGCCAGAGAACGCCCGTGCCCGGGCCTACCCCTCGTAGACCAACGCCACCATCTGTCGGTTGGCCGCTGCTTGCGGGACGACGCGGCGGAGGCCGGCGAGCAGGTCGTCGAGCTCGCGGCGGCGATCCTTGGGCAGGGCGGCGAGGGCGTCGCGCAGGGTGTCGTCGTGGGCCATGGCGTCGACGTCGGCGCGGGCGGCGGCGACGGTGGCGGCCTCGATGACGATCAGCAGGCCGTCGAGGTCGGGGGGCTGGGTGACCTCGACGAGGCCGCCCAGGTCGCGGACGGCGAGGTTGGTGAGGTCGGCGAGCACGTCGCGGCCCGAGGGCAGGCGCACGCGGGCCGGCAGCCCGGCGCTGCGGGTGTGGACCGCGGTGAGGGGGTCGTCGCCCAGGTCGGTGACCGTGTCGGCTTCGACCCGTCGGATGGTCAGCTGCAGCATCGTCTCGAATCTCCCGCCGCGGACGCCCGGCCGCGTGCCCTCACCCAGGAGGGATGGCGTATCTCAGCGCGGGTGGGCGCGGGGCGTCAAGCGTCAGGCGAAGGCGGCGGCGAAGGCGCCGACGGCGGTGCCGAGGCAGAGGCCGAGGGCGAGGCCGAGGCGGCCGGGGCGGGCGAGGGTGGCCTTCAGCTTCAGGTCGGCGGCGGCGCCGAAGTCGAGGGCGCGCAGCATCACGCGGACGGTGAGGGGGCGGTCGGCGAGGCGCCAGGGCAGGGCGACGCAGCCGGGGCGGTCGCCGTGCTCCCAGGGCGCGAAGCGGGCGAGGTGGCGGCGGATGGCCGGGCCGGCTGGGCCCTCGGCGGCGCGGTACAGCGTCTCGACGGCGGCGTCGGGGTCGCGCCACAGGTCGAGCAGGGCGCGGTCGGCGCGCAGGCGGTGCTCGGCGGGGGTGTCCACCCACGGCGGCGTGGGCTCGTCGGCGCGGCGCGCCGCGTCCTCGGCGGCGTAGACGGCGTCCCAGGCGTCGAGGGCGCGCGCCAGCAGGCTGTGTCGTGAGGGCGACGCGCCGGGAGCCCAGGCCTCGGCGTCGCGCAGCCAGCGCAGCAGGCGCGCGCGATCGGCGTCGCCCCAGGCGAGGCGGCCGCCGGGGCCGGGGGCGGCGGCGCGCAGGCGGGCGAGGGCCCAGGGGCTGGCGCCCAGGTCGAGCGCCTGGCGCAGGTGCAGGGCGGTGGCCTCGTCGACGGCGCGGCCGGGCAGGGCGCAGACGGCGGCCCAGGCGCGCTCGGCGCCCTCGAGCACGTCGTCGGCCGGGCGGCGGCCGGTCGCGTCGCCGAGGAAGGGCGGCAGGCCCTCGGGCGCGCAGACGCTGAGCGCCCACGGGGTCAGGTGCGCGGCCAGGTTGTGGGCGCCTTCGGCGAAGTCCACGAAGGTCAGGCGCGGCCAGTTCGACAGCGTGCGCAGCAGCGCCCGCACGCCCACGCGGTGGGCGTCGAGGGCGAGGCGCTTCTCCAACAGGCGGCCGTCGGTGAGGATCGCCACCACCGCGTGCTCGCGCCGCTCGTCCAGCTCGGCCGGCGCGACGACGCGGCCGTCGGGCAGGGTGAGGCGCTCGGGCACGCCCCAGAAGGTGGCGCGCTCGACGGGCAGGCCGGCCTCGGCCAGCGCGCCCTCGACCTCGTCGACCAGGCGCCGCACCGCGGGCGCGTCGACGGCCTCGTCGATCCACAGCCACACCTCGCGCTGGCGCTGCGCGCGCTCGTAGCGCAGCACCGGGCGCCCGGCGGCGTCGGCCGTGGCCTCGATGGTTGATCGAACGGACAGGCGGTCGGTCTCCTCGTCGCTGACGAAGCGGCCGACGCCCCACACCATCACGTCCTCGTCGCCCGCGTCGATCAGCTGGCGCCCGGCCTCGGGCGCGCGTACCGGCACGCGCGACGGGCCGGGGCGCGTGGGCGGCGGCGCCGGATCGGGCAGCCACGTTCGACCGCCCAGCCGGCGCCACAGGCCGGCGGCGGCGAGGAGGGCGAGAACGCCGACCCCGAAAGGGCCCCAGCGGACCGGCGGCGGCGGGGGCGGCGGCGTCGGCCGGACCGACGGACGGGCGCCCCGGTCGTCGTTGGACTTGGCCGTGTGCGCGGGGCCCACCGCTCCGTCCTTCGGCGCCGCCGGCGGCGCCTCGGCCCCGCCCTCGCCGGCCGTGGGCAGCGCGGTCAGCGCGTCCGTCGGCGGGGCGCCGTCGGCGTCGGCGCCTTGCAGCGCGACGTCGCGCGCGTCGGCGTCGCCGAACCGGTCGACGGTGTCGGGCGGCCAGACGACCAACGCCAGCCCCGCCGCGGCCGCCATCACCAGCAGGCTCCACGCGGCCGATCGCGCGCGCCCACCGGCGGGCGGCGTCTCGCTGAGGGTGACCGAGTCGGACGGCGGCAGCCGACGGTTCACCGGAAGCGACTCCACGCGGTCCAGCGCCTGCGCGGCGCCGTCGGCGCGCTCGAACCACGCGTCGAACACCCGGTCGAACGTGGCCCGCTCGCCCGACGCCCCCTTCACCAGCACCGCCGCGATCACCCGGCGCAGCCCCTCGGCGTCGAGCGCCGGCTCGAGCGCGAACACCCGCCGCAGCCGCAGCACGTCGTCCACGCCCACCGCCACGCCCGCGTGCCGCAGCGCCGTCAGCAGCGGCTCGAGGTCGAGCGCCCGCGCCGGGCTGGGCGCGATGCGCAGCGGGGTGGTGCGCAGCACGGCCTAAAGCTGCCTCGGCCGCGGCCGCCGGGCGCTACCCGGCCCGCGCCGTCGCCTGGCTGTGCTCGGGTCCCGCGCCGGTCGTCTCGGGGCCCGCGCTCGCCGGGTCCCCACGGACGCCGCCCGGTTGGGTGGCATCGCCGCGCGGGCCGTCGCGGCCGTGTGCTCGTCGTGGCTTGGCTGCACGCCGCGCCCCTACAGATCCGCCAGGTCGTCGCGATCCTTCACCAGCGCCGACAGCGCCGGCAGGGCGCGCAGGGGCGCGTCGCGCAGGGTCGCGGCGTCGACGCCGCCCTTGGCGGACAGGATGGTCAGCCACACCAACAGCTCGGCGGTCGCGGGCTTCTTGCGCAGGCGGCGGCCGCGCAGCTCGAGGAAGCGCTCCATCGCCACCTGCCGCGCGGCCGGATCCAGGTGCGGGAAGTCGGCGGCGCGCGCGGCGACGGCCTTCTCGAGCAGGGCCGGCGTGAACTCGATGTGGTGGAAGATGCAGCGCCGCAGGAAGGGCTCGGGCAGCCGCCGCTCGCTGTTGCTGGTGATCACCACCAGGGGCGGCGGCGCGTCCGCCTTCAGCCGCACCTCGGCGCCGGTCTCGGCCACGACGAAGCGGTGCTGATCCAGTACATGCAGGAGATCATTGGGGAAGTCGCGCGGCGCCTTGTCGATCTCGTCGACCAGCACCACCGGCCGGTGCGGCGCCTCGAAGGCGTGCCACAGGGGCCCGCGGTCGACGAAGTCGGCCTTGCTCAGCTTCGCGTCGCCGCCCGAGGCGTAGGCCGCGTGGAAGTAGGCGACGGTGTCGAAGCGGTACAGCAGATCGCTGGCCGTGGTCGACGAGCGCACGTGCAGCGAGAACAGCGGCACCTCGAAGTACCACGCCACGTAATGCGCCACCTGCGTCTTGCCCGTGCCCGGCTCGCCGGTCAGCAGCAGCGGCGCGCCCACCGCCAGGGCGACGTTGATCGCCGCGACCAGGTCCTCGCCGGGCTGGAACTGCGCGGCGGCCGCGGTGTGATCACCCAGCGTCGGCGGCGGCACCTGCGCGTCGAGCAGCGCGCGGCGATCCGGCCGGCGCTCGCTGGGGTCGAGCAGGTCGAAGGGCGCGGGCTTCGGTGCGTTCATCGGTGCCTCGGCGTCAGAAGGGCTCGTCGCCGTCCGCGGGGGGCGGCGTGGGCTGGTGCAGCGAACGCAGGCGGCCCAGCAGGCGCGTCCACGTCGTCTCCTCGGCCTCCTCGACGAGCGCGATGGTCTCGGCGTAGTGGCCGCGCGCCTCTTCGAACATCAGCCGCGCCACCTCGCCCGCGATGGCCGCGGGGCAGGTGGTGTTGGTGGGGTCGCCGAGGAACTCCATCAGATCGATCAGCTTCAGATCGGGCAGCGCCGGGATCAGGCTGCAGCGGAAGGCCTCGCGGAAGAACTGCTCGCGCAGGGCGTCCATGGCGCGGGTCAGCCGGCCGTGGTGGCGGGCGTCGACCTCCATCGCCAGGAACGACACCACGCGCACCTCGGCCGGGCAGTGCCGGGTCAGCGTGTCGGCGCAGAAGCCCACCCAGGCGGTGAGCTGCTCGGGCGTCAGCGAGGGCTGGAAGTCGCCGCCGAAGGTGCCCCAGTCGAGCCACAGCAGGGGCGCCGCGCCGCCGGGATCGGGGCGCGGCGCGTGGAAGCGCAGCGCCTGCTCGAGCGTCTCGTGCGGCTGCACGTCGAGCTGCACGCGCAGCTCGTCCTCGAGCCGCCGCTCGAGATCGTCGCGATCCTCGGGGAACCGCACCACCACACGCTTCACGTGCGCCAGGTGCGTCGCGACGATCTCGAGGTAGTCGATCAGCTGGGCGTAGAAGCGCTCGACGTGGTTGCCCGGCGCGGCGAACGCGACGGCGGCCTCGACGCGGCGCGCCCGGCTCTGCACCAGGTCGCTGACGTGCTTGAACAGCAGCGCGCGCTGCTGATCGCGGTCGAGCCGCAGGCCGACCACCGGCGGCCGCACCGCGGTGGGATCGCGCCCCGCCGACCAGCTTCGGTAGTGCGTGTGCGCCACCATCGTCGCCCACTGGAAGCCGCGCGTGCAGGCGTTGGCGGGCAGGCGGCACAGCGCGACGACCGGATCCTCGCCCTCGCCCAGCGTGCGCGCCAGCCACTGGATGGCGGCGGTGCCGGCGTGCGCCGACCACGCGGTCGTCCGGTTGGCCAGCACCAGCGGCACGTCGGTGCCGAGCTGGTGGCCCGCGGCGTGCCAGCCGCTCGCCGCCGTCTTGCACCCGTTGAGGCAGGCGACCAGCGGCGGGTTCGCGGCCAGGATGCGGCGCAGATCGCCCATGCGCAGCGGATCGGGGCGATCGTCCGGGCCGCCCAGCAGCAGGCAGGCCTGCTCGCCGCGCACGTCGGCGTGGCCGTAGTAGTACAGCACGTGCGGGTGCATGCCGCGCAGGCCGCGCAGCAGGCCGTCGCGCGTCTGCTCCACGCGCAGGAACGCGGCGCTGGTGTAGTGCGGCGACACCCGCAGCAGCGCCTCGCGCAGCGCGGCCAGGTGGGCCTCGGTCTCGAGATCCTCGGCGCCGGCGCAGGCCGGCGCCAGCACCAGCACCTTGGCCGGCGTCGGCAGGTCGACGTGGCGCGAGGGCTCGGGCAGCGCGGTGGCCTCGAAGGTCCAGCCGTGATCGCACAAGAGCTGGCCGCGCCACGTGGTCAGCCGCCAGGGCAGGCCGCCCAGCAGGCCGTCGTCGGCGCACACGCGCAGGCGCACCGGGCCGTAGATGGGGTTGGGGCGGCCGGCGGGGCCCAGCTCGAACACGCCGCGCAGCACGGGCTCCCAGTCCTCGCGATCCCCCAGCAGCGCGTCGAACAGCAGGTCGCCCACCCGGCTGAGATCGCCCTCGGTCAGGTGCTCGACCAGCTCGGCGGCGTGGCCCCGGTCGAGCAGCGCGCCCAGGGCGTCGAGGCCCGCCGCGCTGGCCACGCGCAGGACGTCCGCGCCCAGGGTCCAGGGCGCGCGGCGCTCGGCGACGGGGCCGTAGGTGGGGCGGTGATAGACGGCGTGCAGCGCGTCCCCGTCGCGCGCGAGGCGGACCGTCAGCTCGTGCCGGGCGCGTGCCATCGGCCCACCACACAACGGCGGCGCGGCCCCGTCAAGATCGCGCGCGGGCGCCGAGCAGGTGCCACAGGGCGGCGGCGCCGGGGGGCGGGTCGGGGTCGGGTCGGCGCAGCAGGAAGAAGGTGCGCCGGGCCAGCGCGGGGAAGGGGACGGCCGTGCAGCCGGGGGGCGCGGGGCAGCAGTCGTTGACGACGGCGAGGCCGACGCCGAGGGCGACGAAGCGCAGCGTCAGCGGCCAGCCGGTCGCCTCGACGGCGACGCGCCAGGGCACGCCGTCGAGCGCGGCCTCGAGCGCCGCCCGGTGGGGCCCGCCCGGCGGGCCCACCACCAGCGCCTCGCCGGCCAGGTCGGCCGGCGTCAGGGCGGCGCGCCGGGCCAAGGGGTGCGCGGTGGGCAGGGCGACGTGCTGCCCGACGTGCCAGCGCGCGACGGCCTCGAGATCGGGCGGCGGCGCGGCCACGGGCGCGACCGCCACGTCGGCCTCGGCCGTGCGCACCGCCTCCAGGGCGCCCGCGGCGTCGCGCACCAACAGGCGCAGGCGCAGGCCGGCGTCGTGGGCCGCCCCCAGCGCGCCGCCCAGCAGGAAGAGGTACGAGCCTTCGCCGGCCGCGAGGACCGTCGGCGCGGTGTCCCGCGCCCCGCGCAGATCCGCCAGCAGCCGGCCGGTGCGCGCCGCCTGATCGCGCGCGAACGCCAGGACCGCCTGCCCCGCGTCGGTCAGCACCAGGCGCCGCCCCTGCCGCCGGTACAACGCCGCGCCCACCTGGTCGGTCAGCCGGGTCACCTGGCCGTGCACCGCGGGCTGCGACAGGTGCAGCGCGGCCGCGGCGCGGGTGAAGTTCAGGTGCTCGGCGAAGGCGACGAACGCCGCCAGGCAGGTAGGGTCCAGACCGGGCGGCGCGGCGGCGGGATCGACCATGAAGCACGAGTATCACGATTCGTGATGGTGTATCGCGAAGAGCAACTTCCGGTGAGTCTCGCTGGTGGCTAGCCTGGCCCTCGTCAACCACCTGGAGGTGCTCCGATGACCCGCGACATCACCCGTATCAGCCGCCGCCTGTCCTGGCTCCTGCGTCACGGCGCCGGCGAGGTCGGCCTGCCCATGGACGCCGCCGGCTGGGCGCCCGTCGCCGCCGTGCTGGCCGAGCTGCGCATCGACCGTCCGACCCTGGAAGAGACGGTGCGCCGCAACACCAAACGAAGACTTCAGCTCGAGGGCGAGCGCGTCCGCTGCTGCCAGGGGCACTCGCTCGACGGCATGCCGGTCACGCTCGACGGGCTCGAGGCGACGTGGCGGGCCTACGCGGGGCCGGGCCCCGTGTGGCACGGCAGCTACCTGCGCGCGGCCGACGGCATCGCCGCCGAGGGCCTGCGGCCCGCTGCGCGCACGCACGTGCACCTGGCGCCGACGCTCGACAGCGTGGTCGGCAAGCGCGCGTCGGTGCACTTCTTCGTCGGCGTCGATCCGGCGGCCGTGCGCGCCGCGGGCGTCGAGGTGTTCGAGGCGCCGAACGGCGTCGTGCTGTGCCGCGCCGTGCCGCGCGCGGCGCTCTGCGCGCTCGTGACCGTCAGCCGCCGGGCGCGCAACGCCGAGGCCGAGCTGCGGCGGGCGTTCGGGCTCGCGTTGGCGCCGGCGTGAACGCGGGTCGCGGGCCGAGGTGGCCGGGGCCCGCGATCGCGGCGAGGCCTGCAACGGCGCGGTCGCGCGGGGCGTCGCTGGCGATCGACGTGACAAGGGCGTAACGTCCGCCGCGTGGCGTGGCGGTGACGCTCGCCCTTCAAGACCCCCGGAGGTGCCCGTGCGCGACCCCGGAGACCAGGCCCCCGACTGCGGCGGGTGCCCTTTCGAGGCCGTTCAGGCCGACTGCCCCTTCGTCCCGAAGCCCTTCGACGCCCACGATGTGCTGCTGGCCATCGGCGAGCGCGCGCCCGAGGTGCACGTGCTGCGCGCGGGCGCCGTGCTGGCCGAAGCGGGCGCGAGCGAGACCCACTTCGCGGGCCTGCGCGTGCCTGGGACGCTGCTCGGGGGCGAGGTCATCGACGGGCGGCCCGCCGCCCTCGGTGTGCGGGCGCTGACGCCCGGCTGGACCTGCGTGGCACCCTTCGAGGCCGTGCACCGCGCCGCGCGGGACTCGGCCCCGCTGGCCTGGGCGCTGGCGCGTGGCGTGGCCGGGGCCAGCCGGGTCAAGGCCGACGATCTGAGCGCCATCGGCGCCAGCGCGCGCGCCCGGGTGGCGCGCGTCATCCTCGCGCTCGACGCGGCCAGCGTGCGGGTGACCGGGCGCGTCCTCGCCCGCCTGGCGGGGGTGCGCCACGAGACGGTCTCGCGTACCCTGCGGGGCCTGCGCGCCGACGGCCTGGTGGGTCCGGGCCGTGCGCTGCCCGTGTACGACGCCGACGGGCTGGCCGCGGTGGTCGCGGCGGGCTGAGTCAGCGGGCGCAGGCGCCGGCGGCCTCGTCGTTCTCGTCGCGGTAGACGATGACGACGCCGCGGGTGACGCCGGACGTGTGGTACAGCACGAAGGGATCGCCCAGCCCGCCCGGCGAACCCAGCGCCGGCAGCACGGGCTGGGTGGTGTCGACCGCGTAGCGCAGCCGAACCGGGTTCTGGCCGTAGGTCGGGGACTGGAAGATCACCCGCGGATCGTCGGCGCTGATCCACCAGGCGACGTCCTCGCTCACCTCGAAGAACGCCGCCGTGCGTCCCTGGGCCGTCGGGCCGCCCGTCGCGAGGATCTGCTCGGCCGAGGTCAGCGGTCGGCGCGCGCGCACCTGGCCGTTGCTGTGCAAATACAGGTAGTTGCCGCGCGCCTCGGGGGGCGTGCCCGAGTTGACGTGGAAGAAGTGGGCCGGCGCGACGCGGTTGCGGAAGGGGTCGTCGGCCGGGTCGGTGAGGCCGGGGGCGAGGTCCTCCACCAGCACCCCCTCGTCGCCGGCGGCCGTGGTGTAGGCGACCTGCCAGGCGTCGGCGCCGGTGTCGTACCGCAGGTACTGCGAGCCGGTGTTGTAGATGGACAGGCCGTGGATGGCGAAGTTGCCCGCGCCGAACACCTGGTCGTAGGGGTCCTCGGGCCGGATGGTGCAGTGCACGCCCGCCTGGTTCTCGGCGGTGCAGCCGCCGACGGTCGACACGCGGAGCGCGCGGGTGCGCCAGCTGGTGCCCACGTTGCACTGCGCGGGCTGGCCGGGGACGACGAAGCAGGTGCGCGTGTGTACCCGCTCGATGTTGGTGCCCAGCGCGCGGAAGCGGAGGTCGCCGGTGGCCGGATCGCCGAGCCAGTCGAGCACGTCGAGCTGGTTGAGGGACGCGGGGTCGCCGCTGGCGTCGCGCAGCTGGGCCAGGCTGCTCAGGGTGGCGAAGGGCGCCTGGATGGGGTCGGGCATCACCTCGAACTGCACCACGCCGCGCAGGCCCTCCTCGGGGAACGCCTGCGAGATGGCCTGGCAGGGCTGGCTGTTGAACAGGCGGCACGAGTTGATGGCCGTCGTGTCCGGGCGCGCGATGAGCAGCGCGGGCTCGCCGGCCTCGGGGCTGCACGTCGCGTCGAGGATGCTCGAGTTCAGCGCGGTGGCCTCGCAGTTCTCGTCGGCCAGGTCCGAGAGGTCCAGCGAGGGGCTCAGCGTGCGCAGCGCCACCCGCTGCAGGTCGAGCAGGGCGTGCTCGGGCGCGTCCTCGACGAACACGCGGTCTTCCATGCAGGTGGGACGCCGGAAGTTGGTGACCGTGCCGGTCTGCTCTTTCAGGATCGCGTACTGCCCCCCGTTGCACAGCTGCTTGATGCGCAGGTCGGTGGGCACCAGGAAGCTGCTGGTCTCTTCGACGACCAGCGCCGAGGGCTCGCTGGGGTTGCCCGCGGCGTCCAGCACCCGCACCTGCAGCAGGTTGTCGACGTCCTGCTCGAGCGCGAAGCGCGCGTGGGCCACGTCGGCGGGATCGTCGGGGTCGAAGACGTCGGCGGGATCCTGCCGGCCCTCGGTCAAATCGGCCCACTCGCCCGTGCCCGCGCGCACCTGGAACTTCCAGAAGTCGGCCACGTCGGCGCGCTGGGCCTCGACGTAGGCGCAGCTGGCGTTCACCCCGGGCAGGTTGCGTTGGGGCAGGTTGGGCGCGGGCGGCGCGGTCGTGTCGATGATGATCGTGTCCGACCGGACGGGGCTGGCGTTGCCCACGGCGTCGACCAGCGCGACGCACACCTTCTTGGTGCCGCTGCCCGCGAAGCGCACGGTGAGGCTGGGCTGCACGCTGGCCTCGTCGGGCAGGACGTCGGCGGCGGGGCAGGCCGCGGCGCCGTTCTCGAGCAGGGCGTAGCGCAGGCGGACGCCGCCCGCGTAGGGCGGCACGAGCTGCACGGCGACGTCCTGCAGGCCGGTGTACTTGGGGCCGTCGGGGCGGGCGCCCGGGCCGCGGTCGAGGTTGATGCCGGTCAGCGTCGGGTCGACGCGGTCGAGCTCGATGGTGGCCGACAGCGTCCCGCTCGTGTTGCCGGCGGCGTCGACGACGCGGGCGTACAGGCGCTGCACGCCGTCGGGCACGGCTTGGGGCAGCGTGTAGGTCAGCGGGCCGACGGGGCAGCCGGCGTAGGTCTGCGTGTCGGCGCCGAGGAAGGCGTTGCTGCGCGCCACCTCGTAGCGGGCGCAGGCGCCGGTGCCGTCGTGGCCGATGGCGGTGATGTTGACCGTCGGCGTGCGCGTGTAGCCGGGCGCGTCGCCGGCGCCGCCGCTGAGGCCGAAGGCGGTCAGCACCAGGGGCACCGTGTCGACGTCGATGCTGTCCGAGGCGCAGCCCGAGACGTTGCCGGCGGCGTCGCGGAACTGCACCGAGACCGCGCGCTCGACGTTGTCGCCGGGCGCCACCGCGAAGGCGGTGCTCTGCGCGCCGCCGACGTCGGGCGCCCACTGCTGCCACGCGCCGCCGGTGCAGGCGTCGCCCTCGCTGAGCTTGAACTCGACGACGCCGGCCGTGGCGTCGTCGGCCGCCAGCCGAACCGTCAGCGTCGACCGGCGGGTGATGGCCGCGCCGTCCTCGACCAGCACGCCGTCGTTCGCGCCGGTGCCCGGGTCGCGCAGGGCGGGCGGCGTGGCGTCGAGGATGATGCCGTCCGCGTCGCCGGCGGGCAGCTGGGCGGTGTTGCCGGCCGCGTCGCGCAGACAGACGCGCACGTACTTGGGGCCGTCGCCGGCGGGCAGCGTGTGGGCGCGCGCCAGATCGACGGGGCCGTACCCGCCGCCGCCGCAGTTGGCCGCCGCGCCCGGGCCGGCCACGTCGACCACCTTCATCTGCGTCACGTCGGGTGAGGTGCTGAGGTTGACGGTCACCGCGCGCGTGGTCGTGTAGGTGGCGTCGCGGTCGAGGTCCATGTTGCCGGTGGGCGCGGTCTGGTCGACGGTCACGGTGCGCGTCACGCGCGTGAAGTTGCCCGCGTCGTCGAACAGGCACAGCGACACCTGCCAGGTGCCCTCGCCCGCGAGGTCGACCGGCTGCGGATCGGCGCTGTACAGCGCGCCGGCGTCGTCGAGGACGGCGGGCAGGAAGCCGGCGCAGTCGGCCACGCCCTGGACCAGGCGCATGCGCGTGGCCTCGGGGTTGGCGCGCGTGACGCGCGCCGTGACGCGGGTCGACGCGCTGTAGGCGCCCTCGTCGAGGGTGAAGTCGCCGGCCGGGGGCAGCGAGTCGAGCACGATGGTGTCGCTGATCGGCGTGGTGTTGCCGGCGCGATCGCGGACGCACACGGCCACCGTCTTGCCGCCCTCGCCCGCGGCCAGCACCCACGCCAGCGCGTCGACCGGCGCGCGGTAGTCGGCGCCGGCGCAGTCGAGGGCGGTGTTGGCCACCGCGATGGCGCCCACGCCGCTGCCCTGCGCGTCGTCGGCCGTCTGCAGCTCGAGGGTGACGCTGCGCTGGCGCACGTGGCTGCGGCCGCCCTCGATGGTGACGCTGTTCTGCCCCGCGGGCGGCGCCACCGAGTCGAGGTGGTAGTCGATGACGACGGGCTCGCTGGTGTTGCCCGCCGGATCGGCGCAGCGCACGGTGAGCGTCGCCGGGCCGTCGCCGCCGGGCAGGTCGACGCCGATCAGGGGCGAGGCGGCCCGCTGGTCGGTGGCGCCGTCGCGATCGACGGTGGCCAGCGTCAGCTCGGCCTGGGACGCGCGGTCGTCGAGGCAGACCACCTGCAGCGGCACGTTCAGCGGGCTGGCGAGGTAGGCGACGTCGTCGTCGCCGGCGCCGAGCAACGTCGCGCCGAGGATCACCGGCGGATCGGTGTCGAAGGTGGTCGTCAGCGGCACCGCGGCGCTGCGGTTGCTGGCCGCGTCGACGTAGCGCACCCACAGCGTGTGGTCGCCGGGCGCCGCGCCCGGGGGCAGCGGGACGTCGACGCGGGCGGCCGGCTCGAGGACGTCGGCGTCGCTGAAGTCGGCGGCCCAGCTCACCTCGACCTGCACCGCCTGCGCGGTGTTGGCCAGCGTCACCGGCAGGGTGGGGGCGCCGATGTAATCCGGCGCGTCGGCGGCGGGCGCGGGCGGCGCCTGGCGGTCGAGCGTCATCGCCAGGCTGGCCGCGTCCGAGGCGTTGCCGGCCGCGTCGCGCAGCTTCACGTACACGGTGTGCGGGCCGTCGCTCTGCGGCAGCTGCAGGGGCACCGGGCCGGGCAGGCGGGGCTGCCAGGCGCCGGTGACGAAGTCGGGCTCCAAGGCCAGGCGGATCTCGGCGGCGTCGCCGGCCTGCGCCTCGCCGATCTGCAGCAGCACGCGCGCGTCGTTGACCGCGCAGGCCTCGCTGCACGCGCGCCCGGCGTGGTCGATCACCTGCACGCCGGTGATGGCCGGCGGCGTCGTGTCGAGCACGATGTCGGCGCGGACCGAGGCCGAGACGTTGCCGGCCGGATCGACGAAGCAGGCGTAGACGCTCTTGGGGCCGTCGACGGCCGGCTCGGCCAGCTCGTGGTTCACCACCGGGCTGAAGGGCACGGTGGGCCCGTCCTGCTGGCAGTCGTCGGCGGCCGACAGCCGCACGCGCTCGATGCCGTTGCGATCGTCGGCGCCGACGCGCAGCACCACCCGGCCGAGCGCGTTGTTGGTGTACTCGGCGCCGCCGTCGACGGTCAGCGCGGGGTTCGTCGGCGCCAGGGTGTCGAGCACGATGCTCGCCTCGAAGTAGGGCTCGCCCGAGGCCGTGCCCTGGGCGTCGACCGTCTCGATCTCGACCTGCTTGGCGCCCTCGCCGACGCCCAGGTCGAGGCCCGGGTAGCGCATGCGGCCGTCGGGATCGGGCGCGTAGTCGATGGGCTCGGAGAAGGCGCCGCCGTTCACGCGCACGCGGAAGCTGACGACGTTGTCGAAGGCGAGGGTGAGCTCGACCTCGCGGTCGCGGGTGAAGCCGGCGCCGCCGTCGATGAGGAAGTCGCCCACCTGCTGGGTCAGCACGACGGGCGCGTCGGGCGCGGTGACCGCGGTGTCGCGCCCCGCCTCGACGCGCACCTGCCCCAGGTCGCGCACCGAGAAGCCGTCCTTCGAGGCGGTGACCAGGTAGCGGCCGGTCCACAGGTCGCCGGCGAAGAAGCTGCCGTCGGGCAGCGTGGTGGCGCCGTAGTCCGGCAGCGCCTCGGCGCCGACGGGATCGCTGACGTTCTGGAAGGTGAGCAGCACGCCGCCGTGGTTGCCCTCGGCGCGGCCCTGCAGGCGCACGACGCCCGAGGCCGAGCCGCGCGCGCGGCGCAGCTCGAGCGCGCCGACGGCGGCGGTGTCGGTGGGGCCGACGGCGAAGGCGCCGGGGGTGGCCGCCTCGAAGCCGGGGCGCTCGAGCCGCACGCCGCGCAGGCCGACGGCGGCGGCTGCGGTGAAGTCGCAGCCGTCCCAGCTGGCGTCGGCCGCGACGCCGTCAATCAGCACCGCGACGCCGTCGCAGGCGTCGGTGCCCTCGAGCGTGACGCGGCCACCGAGGGTGCCCATCCGGTCGAGCGTCGCGGCCGCGCTCACCGCGTCCGTGGTGTTGCCCGCGGCGTCGCGGAAGCGGGCGTAGACGGTCTTCTCGCCGTCGGCGCCGGGGGCGGCCACGGTCCAGCCGGACAGGCGCGAGGCGAAGGGCGTCCAGGCGGCGTCGGCGAAGGCGGGATCGTTGGACACCTGCATCTCGGTCGCGCCGACGGCGCGCAGGGCGAGGTTCACCGTGGGGGCGGTGAGGGGCGTGGCGTCCTCGATGGTGAGCGCGGCGTCGGTGGGTGCGGCGCGGTCGAGCACGATCGTGGCCTGCACCGACGCGGGCACCGAGGCGTTGCCCGCCGCGTCGCGGGCCTCGAGCGTCACGGTCTTCTCGCCGTCCTCGGCGCCGTCGAGGCGCACGGCCACCGAGGCCGACGCGGGCAGCCACGCGCCGACGTTGGCCGCCTCGCCGGCGACCGCCTCGAGATCGCCGGTCAGGCGCACGGCGTCGGCGCCGGCCACCTGCAGGCGGGCGGTGAGATCGGGCCGCGCGGTGAGGGCGCCGGCGTCGAAGCTCAGCCCCACCAGCGCGGGCCCGCTGCGATCCAGCTCGACGACGGTGGTGAGGGGATCGCTCAGGCGGCAGCCGTCGCCGCGCGCCTGCACGGTCAGGCGGCGCGGGCCCTCGCCGTCGGCCAGCACGACGTCCAGGCCGCCGGCCTCGGCGTCGAAGGGGCGGAAGTCGCGGCGCTCGGCGGGGTCGAGGTCGCCCTCGACCTTCACCGCGGTCACCCAGGCGGGCAGGGCGTCGAAGCGCACGGTGAAGGCGGTGTCGGTGGCGCGCCCGCCGTCGACCAGGCGGATCTGCTGCCGCGCCAGGGCCACCGGCGCGTCGGCCGGCGGCGCCACGGTCGTCTCGCCGCCGCGCACGGTCACCGCGCGGGTGTCCGGCTCGTAGCCCTGCAGGCAGGCGCGCAGGGTGTACTCGCCCTCGGCCACGCCGTCGATGCGGTAGGCGCCCGCCTCGTTGGTCAGCGCGCGGAAGCCCGTGTCGGCCAGCTCGACCGCGATGCCCCCGGCCTGCGGCGACGCGGCCAGCCCGAAGGCGCCCTCGACGGTGCCGCGCGCGATGAGCAGCTCGATGGGCTCGAGGGCGACGTCGGGATCGCTCTCGACCACGACGCCGCGCACCACCTGCGTCTCGAAGCCGTCGCGCGCCGCCCGCAGCGTGTAGACGCCCGCGGCCACGCCGTCGAGGCGGAAGGCGCCGTCGGGCTCGGTCAGCGTGGTGAGGCTGGTGTTGGCCAGGCTGACCGCGACGTCGCCGAAGCCGCCCTCGGCGCGCCCCTCGAGGCGCACGACGCCCACGATGGCGCCGGGATCGGACTGCAGCTCGAACGGCGCGTCGAGGGTCACGGTCGCGCCGGCGGTGACCTCGATCGGATCGCTGACGATGCGCACGTGGTTCGGGGCGGTCAGCACCAGCGTGTAGCGGCCCGGGTTCAGGAACAGGTCGAACGCGCCCGCGCGGTTGGTCACCGTGCGCAGGCCCGCGCCCTCGACCTCGACGGTGATGCCCGAGTGGTCGCGCGCGGCCTCGTCGGCCAGCGCCAGCTCGCCCTGCTTCAGCGCGACGCCGCTCAGCCGGGCCTGCCCCACCGAGTCGGCGCGCAGGGGGTCGAGCGTCACGTCGCGCGACACGGCCTCGCCGGTGCCCAGCGCGCCCAGGTCGATCTCGCGCGCCTCGTGCCCCGAGTGCTCGACGCGCATGACGTAGCGCCCGGGCACCAGGTCGACGAAGCGGAAGGCGCCGTCCTCGCCGGTGGTCAGCGGGTTGTTGTCGGGGTCGGTGGGGCCGGTGATCGTGACCACCGCGCCGACCAGCGCCGCCTCGTCCGGCCCCCGCACGACCCCCTGCAGGCTGGCCTTGCGCTGCACCTCGGCGGGCGCCTCGGGATCGTAGGGGTTGCTGGCGGGCACCTCGGAACAGGCCGTGGCGCCGAGGGCGAGCAGCATCAGGAAGGAAGGCAGGGAGCGGCGCTGCGCCATGGGGCGACTCCGGGCTGCTGGGCTCGAGGGTGAGCGCGCAGTGTAGCGAATCGCGGCCGGCGGCGCGCGCCGGGAACGTCTGGGGTCCCAGCGGGGTCGGATGCGACGTGCCGGCCGCGGTGGCGTTGCGCCCGGCGCCCGTTCGGCGTCACGGTGGCGTCGCAGCACCGAAGGAGGTCCGTCGTGTCGACTCGTCTGCTCGTCCTGCTCAGCCTGCTCGTCGCCGGCGCCGCGCTGGCGGCCGATCCGCCCGCGAAGCCGAAGAAGGCCGAGCGCCCCAAGGTGGGCCCCGCCTTCGAGGACATCCAGGCGCGCCTGTACTACGAGAACCAGGGCGCGGTGGATCCGCGCGACCTGACCACCGGCAAGGTGACGCTGTGGAACACGATCATCGCCGAGGGTGAGGCGGCGCACCCCAGCTCGACGGTGCTGGTCGAGGTGGTGCTGACGCGGCCGCCCGAGGCCGATATGAAGGCCACGCTGAAGGTGACGGCGCGGGCGGACGGCAAGGCGCTGCGCGAGGTGACCTTCGACCTCGACCGCTACACGCGCGAGGGGCGGCGGTTGGTGCTGCCGGTCATCGTGACGGACGTGGGCTGTCAGCCGGTCGAAGTGACCGCGGTGCTCACCCAGGGCGGGTCGGTGGCGAAGCGCGTCGAGACCATCCCCTTCGCTTGCGGCGAGTAGGCGCGGGGCAGACCGGCCCGGCGGCGCTCTGCTAGACTGCGCCGTCCGGCGTGGGGAGCTGCCGCATGCGCATTCGAGGTCTTCTGCTGTTCGCCGTCGCGCTGGGCGCGGCCGCGTGTGACAGCGAACAGGCGCCGCCCATCGTGGAGCCGGGGGCGACGCCCGGCTTCCGCGAGACGGACGCGGGCGTGCGGTACGACGCGGCGCCGCCGCCGTTCGGGCGGCGCGACGGCGGGCCCTCGGGCATGGGCGGCGACCCGGGCGATCCCGCCGACGCGGCGCCGCCCGAGGACGCCGCGGTCGACTCGGCGGTCTTCGAGCAGGTGCCCTTCGCGGTCGAGACGCGGGTGGGCGACCGCCGGACGCCGGTGGGGCTCGAGAACCGGGTGACCTGCGAGGTGCTCGATCAGCAGGGCGCGCCCATCCCCGGCATCGCGACGGCGGTCGAGATCCACCCGGACACCGGCTTCGAGCGCACCGAGGTCGGCGTGGTCGGGCAGATCGCGCGCGACTACCGGCTGGTGTGCACGGCGTCCGGTCTGGGCCTGCGCGATCCGACGCCGGCCATCTGGACCGTCGAGCCGGGCGCGCCGGCGCGGACGGTCACGCGGCTGGGCACCGACGAGATGCTGGCCGGTGAGATCACCGAGGTCGCGTGCTCGGCCTTCGACGCGACGGGCAACCCGGTGGACGTGCCGCCCGAGCAGTTCGGCCTGCGCGTCGACCCGCCGGCGCCCAACCTGCGCTACCGCAACCAGATGCTGCGCATGGTCGACGCCGGCTCGTACGCGGTCAGCTGCACGCTGCCCGGCGCCGAGAGCGCCGCGCCGCAGACGCTGCAGGTGCGGCCCGGCCTGCCCGCGAACCTGGGCATCGCGCTGTTCCCCGACCGGCCGGTCTATCCGGTGGGCGCGGTGGTCGAGCTGATCCCGGTCGTCACCGACGAGTTCGGCAACCCGATCCCCGACGCGCCGCTGCTGTTCGAGAGCGATCCCGAGCTGCCGCCCTTCGGCGACGGCCGCTACTTCGCCTTCGAGGAGGGCCGCTACCTGCTGGGCGTCACCGTCGAGGGCGAGACCTACCAGAACCGCGCGCTGAGCGCGGCGGTCGAGATCCTGGTCGACTTCGGCGGCCCCGGTATCACCTGCGACAGCCCGGCCAGCGGCGAGTTCATCGTGCGCCCGCCCGAGGGCCACGGCGTGCTCGAGGGGCGCGTGGCCGACATCGCGGGCGTGCAGTCGTTGACCGTGGACGGCAACCCCGTCGACCTCGCGCCCGACGGCGCGTGGCGCGCCGACGTGCCCATCGAGTGGGGCCTGAACGTGCACGAGGTGGTCGCCAGCGACGGCGTGAACGAGAACAGCACCTTCTGCGCGTACTTCGCGGCCGACGACTACCTGCGCGAGGAGCTGCCGCTCGACGACGCGCTCATCTTGCGGCTGGGGCAGGCCGGCCTGGACGACGGCGAGCCGGACAACCCGCTGGCCAGCCTGGCCGACGTGCTGCGCCGCGTCGTCAACAGCGCGGGCCTGCGCGACACGGTGCATCAGGCCGCGCTGGCCCAGAACCCCATCGTGCCCAACGAGTGCCGCGCGCGCGTGCTGGGCGTCTGCCTGTTCCGCCTGGGCGTCGAGTACCGCGACCTGCGCATCGGCGGCCGCAACACCATCGACCTGACCATCGTGGACGGCGGCCTGCAGACGCGCGCCAGCATCCGCGACCTGGCGGTGACGGCCCAGCTGCAGGGCACGCTGGGGAACCGCGCGACCATCAGCACCGGCCACATCACCATCGGGCTGACCTTCGACGTCGGCCTGCGCAACGACGGCAACCCCGACGTGCGCCTGCGCTCGCTGGACACCGTCGACGTCGGCCGCCTCGACAGCGACTTCAGCGGCTTCATCACCGGCGCCATCCTCGAGCTGGTGTTCAGCGCCTTCGAGGGGCTCATCCGGCGGACGGTGGTCGACGCCATCCGCGACTTCCTGCAGGACAACATCGACGAGGTGCTGACCGACCTGCTGGGCAACGTCGACATCGGCGAGCTGGGGCAGGGCATCGACGTGCCCAGCCTGACCGGCGGGGAGCCGGTGCCGCTGACGGTGACCGTTGGGCTGAACCGGCTGGACTTCGGGCAGGGCCGCGTGGCGGTGGGCGTGCGTACGCGCGTCGACGGCCCCACGCGGGTGGCCGGCCGGGTGCCCGGCGTGCCGCTGCCGACCGGCACGGGCTACGTCGAGCTGCCCGCCGATCGCGCGGTGGGGGGCGCGGTGATGCTGGCGGTGCTCGATCAGGTGCTGCACCGCCTGTGGCGCGCGGGCTACTTCGAGGCCGAGGCGGGCGGGCTGGTGGGCACCGTCGCCGGCGACCTGCCCGAGGGCACCGAGGTGTTCCTGCGCATCCCGTCGCCGCCCGCCGTCACCGGCGTCGACGGCGAGGCGACCGTGCGCGTGTTCCTCGGCCCGATGACCGCCGGCGTCGTCTACCCCGGTTTCTTCGTCGAGCCGTTCCGCGTGCAGCTCGCCGCGGTGGTGGACGCGACCGTCAACCTGCAGAACGAGCGCGACCTGAGCTTCGAGGGCGTCGAGATCGTCGCGCTGCACCTTGCGCTGCCCGCGGTGGACGTGCCGCTGCGCTCGCGACAGGTGCTCGAGGACACGCTGCGCCGGGTGGTGCAGGCCATCGTCGACCGCGCGCTGAACGACGGGCTGCCGGTGCTGCCGCTGCCCGAGTTCGTCATCCCCGACAGCCTGGGGCGCTTCGACCTGCCCGTCGGCGCGGGGCTGGGGCTGCGGCAGCCGCGGCTGACCGGCACGACGGCGCACTGGCGCCTCGACGGGAACTTCGGACAGTGAGGGCGGCCATGCAACGAAGTTGGACCCCCGCGGCGCTCGATCCGTGCCCGTGCCCGTGCACGTGCCCGTGCCCGATTGGCCACGCGCCAAGCAGAGCCGGCCGATGATGAAAAGTACGTGTGATCAAAGCGTTATGGGTCGGCACGCGCCGGTGGGTGAGTTCGGCCACGGGCACGGGCACGGGCACGGGCACGTCCTCCTGGGTGGAGGACGGCGTTCTCCGGGGCGTCTCCGGCTCGGCCGGACAGTGAGGGCGGCCATGAAGCGCAAGCACCTGCTCACCCTCGCCGCGCTGCTGTTCGCGTTCGGGTGCGACGACAGCAGCAAGGGGTCGGGCGATCCGAACGGCGGCGGCGCCGACGTCGGCCCGGGGGCGGACGTCGGGCCGGGCGGCGGCGACGGCGACATGGGGCCGGGCGATCGACCCGACGCCGCGCCGCCGCGCGCGGACGCCGCGCCGGGGCCCGAGCCCGCCTACATCGAGGTCGCCCTCGACCCGCGCCGCGCGCTGTACATGCTCGACGAGACACCGCAGGTGGTGGTGCAGGTGTACGACCGCATCGGCCGCCCGCTCGACGGCGTGGAGGTGCGGCTGGACGTGCAGCCCGCCGAGCAGGGCGCGGTGACGCCGGACGGCGTCCTCAGCTTCGCCGCCGAAGGGCAGGGCGCCGTGCGCGCCTGCTACCGCGCCAACCTGTGCGGCCGCGCCAGCTTCTTCGTCGACGACGGCCGCGCCGACCTCGAGATCACGTCGCCCAGCCGCGGCGCGCTGATCACCGGCGAGCCGACGATCACCGTCGAGGGCCGCACCGACGGCGGCGGCGAGGTCGCGGTGTTCATCAACGACCGCCCGGTCGAGGTCGCCGAGGACGGCACCTTCAGCCACGCCATCGACGCCACCTTCGGCCTGAACCGCATCGACGCCATCGCCGACGACGGCGTGCGCCGCCCGCCCACGCGCGTGGTGATGGAGGTGGTCTACGCGCCGACGCTGCTCGAGCCGACGCCCACCGCGGTCGAGGTGCCCGGCGCCCTGGCCGTGCGCCTCGACCAGCGCCTGCTCGACAGCCGCCAGCCCCTGCCGCCGCCCGACGAGATGGGCGTGCAGCGGCTGACCGACCTGGCGATGCTCATCGAGGGCTTCCTGGCGCGCGCCGAGCCGCTGGGCCTCATCGGCGATCCCGTCATCGCGGACGACGACACGCTGCAGCTGACGGTCGAGTCGATCACGCCGGGTACGCCCGACGCGACGATCACCGTCACCGACGGCGGCTTCGAGGTCTTCCTGCGCCTCGAGGATCTCACCCTCACCACCACGGGCAGCCTCGAGATCGAGGGCGTGCCGGTGGGCCTGAACGGGCAGGTGATGGTGACCGCCGCGGCCTTCGTGGTCGTCGGCGTCGAGCCCGGCCCCGACGGCTTCCCCGGCCTGCGCATCGTCGACGTCGGGGTCGCCCTCGAGGATCTCGACGGCGTGATGGACGACAGCACCGCGCAGGCCGTGCTGGACACCTTCGGCAGCCTGCTGCGCACGGTGCTGCAGTCCTTCGCCAGCGATCTGGTGGACGATCTGATCAGCGAGAGCGTGCCCGACTTCATCGAGCTGGGCCTGGGCGACGCCCTCGGCGTCCTGCGCGGCATCCCGCTGGACGTGCCCCTGGGCGACGGCCTCCCCACCATCGCGCTGGACCTCGACTTCACCCTCAGCGATCCCACCGCGCGCGCCCGCGACGCCGTGTGGCTGGGCCTCGCCGGCGCCGTCCGCCAGCGCGGTCCCGTCGAGGCGCCGCACCCCTTCGCTGGCGTGCCCGTCGAGGACGCCGCCGCGACGCCCCCCTGGCCGGCGCAGACCGGCTTGGCGCTGGCGGTGAACCTGGCCACCGTCAACGCGCTCCTGCACGAGGTGTGGCGCCAGGGCGCGCTGAAGCTGGACCTGGCCCCGGTGCTGCCCGACGACGTCGCCGGCCTCATCGCGGAGGCCCGCGCCGACGCGCGCGTGCCGCCCCTGGTGGTCGCCGCGCCGCCGGGCAGCCCCTACTTCTTCGAGCTGCAGGTGGGCGAGCTGGACCTGTACGCGAAAGGCCCCGCCGGCGACGCCCCCGATCGCTTCGTGCTCAGCCTGCGCGCCGGCCTGATCCTCGAGGTGGGCGACGGCGGCATTCGCTTCGACATCGCCGACGAGCCCGACGTGCGCGTCGCCCTGCTCGAGCAGGCCGGCGCCCGCCCGGTGGTGCCCCCCGAGCTGATCGAGCGCCTCATCCCCGCGCTGGCCTGGCCCCAGGTGCGCGAGCAGATCGGCAACGGCCTCGAGCTGGCGATCGATCCCATCGAGATCGGCGTCGACGCCTTCGCCGAGCTGGCCCCCAGCATCGAGCACATCGGCGTGAAGCCCACCTTCCCCTCGTCGCCGGTGGTGCAGCGCGGCTGGTTCGTCCTGAGCGCGGGCTTCGAGGTCGAGCTGCAGTAGGCCCCGCGCCGCGAGGTCGTCGGCTTGGCTTCGGGGCGCAGACCTCGATTGCCTTCGCCGCGCCGGCCGGGCGCCTCGGCGTCCAGTATCACCGTTCGGGCCCCCAGAACGCCACGGAGGGCTTTCCTCGGCCGGCGTCCTTGGGCGACAACCGATGGAAAGGGGGGACACCGATGAGACTGATCCCGATCGTGCTCGCGCTGACGCTGCCCGGCGTGGCCAGCGCCGTGGACTGCGACCTGGTCGACGACTTCGACGCCGACGAGCAGGCCTGGCGCAGCGGCGGCGGCAACGACACGCCGCCCACCTGGGTGGCCGACGGCGGACCCGACGGCGCCGGCGACGGCTACCTGCGCATCGAGGCGTCCGGCGGCGGCGGCGCCGGCTCGAAGCTGGTGGCGTTCAATACCGAGCAGTGGTCGGGCGACTACGCGGCGACCGGCATCACGCACATCTCGATGATGGCGAACAACCTGGGCCCCAACCCGCTCACCGTGCGGCTGGCCTTCCGGGCCGACGGGGCGATGCGCTCGTTCGACGCGAGCGTGGCCCTGCCGCCGGGCAGCGGATGGCGGCCGGTGACCTTCGAGCTGGCGGCGGGGCTGGCGCAGCCGCTGGGGCGCGTGACCGAACTGCGCATCCTGCACGCGGCCGCGCCTTCGTTCCGAGGGACGGCGATCGAGGGCGTGCTGGGCGTCGACCGCATCGCGGTGTCGGGCTGCGCGGTCGAGGCCGACGGCGGCGTGCCCGACGCCGGGATGCCGCCGGACGCCGCCGCCGTCCCGCCGGACGCGGCGCCGCCTCGGTTGGACGCGGCGCCGCCCGCCGACGCAGGTGGGCGGCGGCGGCGGCGGCGGCGGCGCGGGCGCCGCGCCCGGCACCGGGGGCGCGGGGGGCATCAGGGGGCATCGGGGTGAGGGCGGCGCCGGCGGCGTCGGCGGCGCGGGCGCCGAACCCGGCACCGGGGGCGTCGGCAGGGGCGGGCGGTGCGCCGGGCCAGGGCGGCGAGGCGGGCGCCGGCGGCGTGGGCGGTGAGGCGGGCGCAGGCGGCGCCGGCGCCGCAGGCGGCGTCGGGGCGAGCCCGGCATGGGCGGCGCGGGGGGCGATCCGGGCGCCGGCGGGCAGGGGCGGCGCAGGCGGCCAGGGCAGTGAGCCCGGCGCGGGCGGTCAGGGCGGCGCGCCCGGCGCGGGTGGAGCCGGTGGCATCGCCGGCCAGCCCGGCATGGGCGGCGAGCCCGGCGCGGGCGGCGAGCCCAGGGCCGGCGGTCAGCCGGCGCGGGCGGTCAGCCAGGCGCGGGCGGCGAGCCCGGCGCGGGCGGTCAGCCAGGCGCGGGCGGTGGCGGCGGCTCGGTCGCCGACGCGGGCGCGGCCGACGCGACGGCGGGCGGCGGCGCCGACGACGACGAGGGCTGCGATTGCCGCGCGGACGGGGGTGGCCAGCCCACCCCATGGGCGCTGGGCCTGCTCTGCCTGGTGGCGCTGCGGCCGCGCCGTCGGCGCGACTAGCCCAGGGTATCGCTGCTTATCTATCTGGCGCGCGTTCGCGCGCCGGCGGCCCGCCAGACCGCCCCGAACGGGCTGGCACACCCGCTGCAAAACCCCCAGCCCGAGCACGGTGCACAGCGGCGGTCGGCCCCTCGTCGGGTTCGCCCGTCCCGCATCTCGAAGCCGGGCTCACGCCAAAGGGAGCCGGAGGTCGCGGGTTCGAATCCCGCCGCGTGGCGACACGCGTGGCGCAGTCTGGTAGCGCGCCGGCTTGGCAAACTGGTTGTCGCGGGTTCGAATCCCGCCGCGTCCGAGAGGGCGTGTAGCTCAGTTGGGTAGAGCGCCAGCGAAGGGCTGAAAACCCTTTCAATCCGAGCCGCTCGCTCGGGGCGCGCGGCGGGTGGGACGTCTTCGGAGGTCTCCCCCGGCGGCTCCTCGACCAGCGGACGGGCTCGACACCGGCCGGCGCGCGCGTCGGTCGGGGCCCTTGCCGCTTGCTCCGCGAGGGCGCGGTGCCGGCGTCGCCGCGTGCGACGCCCGCCCGTGCCCGGTGAGCCCGCGCCGGCCGAGCCCGTCCCCGCCGACGCGCCGTGAGGGCGCGCCCCGGGTGAACGGTGTTTCTTCGTTTCGATTCGACGCCCCGCGTGGCGAACGCCGCGCCGACGACAGACGTGTGACCGAGAGGAGGTATCCCATGCAGCGCATCGACGTGACCCTGGCCGAGCACCAGCGGGCCATCCTGTACCGCGACGGCGTCGCTCAGCGCTGGCTGGGCCCCGGCCGGCACCGCGTGGCCGCGTGGCGCGCGGCGCTGAGCGTCGACACCGTCGACCTGCGCGCCGGCTGGATCGGCTGGACGCCCGACCTCGAGCGCGTGCTGCCCGCCGGCGAGGCCACCGTCTGCACCGTGGGCGCCGACGAGGTCGCGGCCCTGACCATCGACGGTCAGGTGGGCCCCGTGCTGGGCGCCGGCCGCTACCTGCTGTGGCAGCAGCGCGTGCCCGTGACGGCGGCGCTGTACTCGGTGGCCGCCCTGCGCTGCGACCTGCCCGCCGCGTGGTGGGGCGCTTCGGGCGGCGATCTGATGATCGTCACCACGCTGCCCTGGCAGCGCACCCTGGTCTACGCGGACGGCGCGCTGGCCACGGTGCTCGAGCCCGGCCGCGCCCTGCTGTCGCGCCGCCACCGCGAGGTGGTCGCGCGGGCGGTCGACCTGCGCGAGACCGAGACGCAGATCGTGGGCCAGGAGGTGATGACGGCCGATCGGGTGACGCTGCGGCTGAACCTGATCGTGAAGTACCGCGTGGTCGACGCCGCGCGGTGCGTCGAGGCCGTCGACGACCTGGCGCGCGCCCTGTACGGCCAGGCGCAGATGGCCGCGCGCCACCTGGTGGGCGGCCGCACGCTGGACGCGCTGCTCGAGGCTCGCGGCGACGCGGGCGCCGAGATGACCACGGCGCTGGCGGCCCGCGCGGCCGAGTGGGGCGTCGAGGTGCGCGCGGTCGACGTGAAGGACCTCGTGCTGCCCGGTGACATGAAGACGATCCTCAACCGGGTGATCGAGGCCCGCAAGCAGGCCGAGGCCAACCTCATCCTGCGGCAGGAGGAGACGGCGGCGACGCGCTCGCAGGCGAACACGGCTCGCATGCTGGCGCAGAACCCCGTGCTGATGCGGCTGAAGGAGCTCGAGGCGATCAAGGACATCGCCGAGCGCATCGACCACGTCACGGTGCTCGCGGGCGCCGACGGCGCGGTCGGCCGCGTCCTCGACGTCGGCCGCCTCGGCGGCTGACCGCGGTGGGGGGTCGGGCGCTCGCGACGCGCTTGCGTCCGACCCCCCGGTGGCCGACTCTTCGGGGCGTGGAGACGCCCGACGACGACGACGGCACTCGCACCATCGTGCAGGCCCCGCGGCAGGCGCGCGACGACGACGTCGATCGCCACACGCGCGAGTTCGAGGCGCTGAGCCTCACCACGACCGGCCTCAACATCCGCTACCACGACGGCGGTGAGATCGGGCGCGGCGGCTCGGCCTCCATCCGCCAGGTCTACGACCGCAACATGCTGCGCTGGAACGCGGTGAAGCGCCTCGACAAGGCCTTCGCCAAGGATCCCACGCGCGCCCTGTCCTTCCTCGAAGAGGCACGCCTCACCGGCCAGCTCGAGCACCCCTGCATCGTGCCGGTGCACGAGGTGGGCACCGCCGAGGACGGCTCGCCCTTCTTCAGCATGAAGCTCGTCCGCGGACAGTCGCTCGAGGCGATGATCGACGGTCTTGGCGCCGACCGCCTGGCGCCCGAGCACCTCGACGGTCTGCTGCGCGTGCTGGTGAAGGTGTGTGAGGCGGTCGGTTACGCCCACAGCCGCGGCGTCGTGCACCGCGATCTGAAGCCCGAGAACGTCATGGTGGGCGACTTCGGGCAGGTGTACGTCATGGACTGGGGCATCGCGCACGTGATGCCCAAGCCGGCCGACGCCGAGGCCGCGATGGAGTGGGTCGAGCTGCCCAGCGGGCGGCGCACCCCCAAGGGCGTCGTCGGCACGCCGGTCTACATGCCGCCCGAGCAGACGAAGGGCGATCCCGCGCTGATCGACGCGCGGACGGACGTCTTCGCGCTCGGCGGCTTGCTCTATCACATCCTCACCGGGCGCCCGCCCCACGACCCGGGGCCGCCGATGCGCGTGCTGGTGGCGGCGCATCGCTGCGAGGTCGCCCACCCGATGACCCTGTGCGACGACCCGCGCCTGCCGCCGGGTCTGGCCGCCGTGGCGATGAAGGCGCTGTCCGCCGATCCCGCCGCCCGCTTCCCGCACGCGCTGGCGATGAGCGAGTCGCTCGAGGCCTTCGCGCGCGGCGCCTGGCACCTGCCGCGCCGCCACGTGCCCGCCGGCCAGCGCGTGGTGACCGAGGGCGACGCCGGCGACGAGGCGTACATCATCGTCGCCGGCCGCCTGGTCGTCTTCCGCGAGGGCGGCGGCCGCCCGGAGGTGCTGGCGCGCCTGGGCCCCGGCGACGTCTTCGGCGAGATGGCCGTCTTCACGCAGCAGCCCCGCAGCGCCAGCGTCGCGGCCGAGACCGACGTCGACCTGCTGGTGGTGCGCGGCGACACGCTGTCCGACGCCGTCGGCCTCAACAGCTGGGTCGGCGCCTTCGTGCGCGCCCTCGCGAACCGCCTGGTCGCCGCGACCAAGGGGTGACCGCCCCGCCCGACGCCGAGGTCGAGCTGCCCCGCCCGGCGATCTACGACCTGCGCGCCACGTTGAGCATGCTGGCGATGGCGCGCATCGACCCCACGATGTCGCTGGCCCCGCGCGAGGTGTGGCGCGCCACCTGGTCGCCGGACTGCGCGGCGGTGACCTGGCGGGCCACCGACGAGGGCGGCGCGCTGCGCCTGCAGGCGTGGGGGTCCGGCGCGGCCTGGGCCGTCGAGGCCGCGCCGGGCCTTTTGGGGTTGCGCGACGAGCCGGCGGCGCTGCAGACCGACCACCCCGCGCTGCGCGCGCTCATCGGCCGCTTCCCCGGGCTGCGCCTCACCGACACCGGCCAGGTGACGCAGAGCCTGCTGCCGACCATCCTGCGCCAGCTCGTCACCTGGGTGGACGCCGTGCGCTCGTGGCGCGCGCTGGCGCTGGCGCACGGCGAGCCCGCGCCGGGGCCCGCCGACCTGCGGCTGCCGCCCGCGCCGTCGACGCTCGCCTCGCTGCCGGCCTGGGCCTACCGCGCAGCCGGCGTCGGATCGCGCCAGGCCGAGACCCTGCGCGCGGTGGCTCGCCGCGCCCGCTCGCTCGACCGCCTGCGCGTGCACCCGCCCACCGAGCTCGCCCGCCGGCTTCAGACGCTGCCCGGCATCGGCGCCTGGACCGCGCAGTCCCTGCTCGGCGGCGGCCTCGGCTGGCCCGACGCCGTGCCGGTGGGGGACTACCACCTGCCCAACTCGGTCGCCTGGCTGCTGGCCAGCGAGGCGCGCGCCGACGACGGGCGCATGCTCGAGCTGCTGGCCCCCTTCGCGGGGCAGCGCTACCGCATCATCCGCCTGATCTTCGCCGGCGCCGTCACCGCGCCCCGGTACGGCCCCAAGTCGACCCCGCGCACCCGGCGTCGCGGTTGAGGTATCGTGTCGGCTCCCCCGGCACCCCGGAGCGGCGGCATGGCCACCTGGCGCGAGGCCCTCGACGAGCTGCAGAGCCTGTGGAACCGCGAGCGCGCGGCCAGCACCGCGCGCCTGCAGGCCCAGCGCGCCGGCGTGCCCCTGTCGGCGCGCGTGCTGGCCGGCGACGCCGTCCGCCGGGCCGAGGTGGTCGAGGTGGCCGCCGCGCCCGGCGACCGCACGCTGCTGTGGCTGACCGCGCCGGACCTGGATCGGGCGCGCATCGGCCCGGGTGATCCGGTGCGGCTGTGGTGGACCGAGCCCGACGACGAGTCGGCGCAACGCGCGACCGTGGCCCGCTACCGCCGCGGGCAGCTCGGCGTGATGGTCGACGGCGAGGTGCCCGATCGGCTGCTCAACGGCCACTTCAACGTCGACCGCGACGATCCCCAGGCCACCTTCGAGCGCGGCGACAAGGCCATCGCCGCCTTCCGCGACGCGCCGGGCAAGACCGACGAGGGCCGGCTGCGGCAGGTGCTGTGGGGCGACCTGGCGCCGGCCATCGAGTCGACGCCGGCGTGGACCCCGTTCGACGCGGGCCTGGATCTGAGCCAGATGGAGGCCACCGACACCGCGCTGCGCGCGCGCGAGATCGCGTTGGTGCACGGGCCGCCGGGCACGGGCAAGACGCGCACGCTGGTCGAGATCGCGCGGCAGCTCGCGGCGCGCGGCGAGACGGTGCTGGCCTGCGCGATGAGCAACGTGGCGGTCGACAACCTGGCCGAGCGGCTGACCGACGCGGGCGTCGAGGTGGTGAGGCTGGGGCACCCGGCGCGGGTGGCGCCGGCCGTCGAGGCGCGCTCGCTGGACCGCCTGATCGAGCACACCGAGGGCTATCAGCTGGCGCGAAGCTGGATGGCCGACGCGCGGCAGCTGAGGCACAAGATCGAGGCGAAGCGCGCGCGCGGCACGCTGGGGCGCGACGAGCGGCTCGAGATGCACCGCGAGGCGCGGAGGCTGGAGGGAGACGCGCGGGCGCAGCTGCGGCGGGCGCAGGCGAGCATCCTCGAGCACAGCCAGGTGGTGCTGTCGACGGCGGCCGGCGCGGACGCCGACCTGCTGGCGAAGCGGCGCTTCGACGTGCTGCTGCTGGACGAGGCGACGCAGGCGCCGGATCCCGTGGCGCTGGTGGCGATGCAGCGGGCGGCCAAGGTGGTGATGGCGGGCGATCCCGAGCAGCTGCCGCCGACGGTGCTGGATCAGGAGGCCGAGCGCGCGGGCCTGGGGCGCACGATCTTCGAGCGCATGGCGAAGCGCTGGCCGCTGACGGTGCGCATGCTGAACGTGCAGTACCGCATGCACGCGGATCTCATGGCCTTTCCGTCCGCCAGCCGCTACCAGGGCAAGCTCGAGGCGCACCCCAGCGTGGCCGCGCACCGGCTGGAAGAGCTGCCCGGCGTGGCCGCCGATCCGCTGCGCGACGCGCCGCTGGTGTTGATCGACACGGCGGGCAAGGGCTGGGACGACGCGCAGGAGCAGCCGGGCGGCAGCAGCTACAACGACGGGCAGGCGGCGCGCACCGAGGCCGAGGTGCGGCGCCTGCTGGGGCGGGGTCTGGCGCCGACCGACCTGGCCGTGATCACGCCCTACGACGCGCAGCGGCGCCGGCTGGTGGACGCGCTGGCCGACGCCGTGGCCGAGGGGCTCGAGATCGGCACGGTGGACGGTTTTCAAGGGCGCGAGAAGGAGGCGATCGTCGTCGATCTGGTGCGCAGCAACGCGCAAGGCGACGTGGGCTTCGTGAGCGACCGCCGCCGCCTGAACGTCGCGCTCACCCGCGCGCGCCGCTTCCTGATGGTCATCGCCGACACCGCCACGCTGGGCCGCCACGCCGACTTCGCCGCCTTCCTCGAGGTGGTCGAGGCGCGCGGCGCCTGGATCAGCGCGTGGACCGACGACGCGCCCCCCTTCGACGCTTGATGCCACCGCCCTTCGCTGGCCTCTGGGCCGAGTTCGTCGCGCCCGCGGCGGTCGCCGAGGCCCTGCCGCTGCTGGCGTCGCGCGGGCTGGCGGTCAACCTGGCGTGGAAGGTGACCGATCCCGCCGAGGACGCGCGGTGGGCGTTGGTCGACGCGGCCGAGCGCGCCGGCGTCGAGGTGCGGCCCTGGCTGCTGCTGGCCGAGGACGACGGCTACTGGGCGGGCGCCGACAACGCCAAGGTGTTCGCGGCGGCGGCGACCTCGCTGACGCGGGCGTGGGTGGCGCGGGGCCACGCGCCGACGACGCTGGTGGTGGATCTCGAGCCGGCGCACGGCCGCGTGATGGCGCTCGAGACGGCGCTGCGGCGGCGGCCGCCGGATCTGCGCACCGCGTGGGCCGCGCTGCGGGCGGCGCCGAGCGCCGAGCGGGTGCGGGCGGCCGAGGGCACCTACCGCGCGCTGGTCGACGGCCTGCACGTCGAGGGCTGGCGGGTGCACCTGACCACGCTGCCCTTCGTGGTCGACGGCGGCGGGGTGGGGGGCCGCGCGCTGCGCGACGCCCTGGGCCTGCCGGTGGACGCGGCCGACTGGGACGTCGTCAGCCTGCAGGCGTATCGCACGCTGTTCGCCGACGCGGCCTGCGCGCTGCTGGGCCAGCGCTTGGGCGGCCGGCTGTACGGGCCGCACCTGGTGCAGACCTACGGGCGCGACGGGCGGCGCCACTTCGGCGACCGCGCGGGGCTCGACCTGGGGCTGGTGGGCGAGGGCGTGTATCCGTCGAAGCTGTACGCCGATCCCGCCGACCTGGCCGCCGACCTCGCCGCCGCGGCCGCGGCCGGGGTGCCGGCCCACCAGATCAACGTCTACAACCTGGACGGGGTGCTCGACCGCGGGCCGTCCGCCGACTGGCTGCGGGCGCCCGACGGCGTCGCCGCGCCGACCCGCGATCGCGCCACGCGCCTCACTCGACGCGCCATCGGCGCGGCCGGCCGCCTGGTCGCGCGCCGCCGGGGGTGATCCCGCGCCCGGCGTCGTGCTACATGCGGCGGCCATGGCCGATGATGCGATGACCGTCCGCCGCCTGCCGGTCGCCGACCTGCGCGGGCACCCCCTCAACGACGCCATCTACGGCGACCGCGCCGACGACGAGCTGGTGGCCCGGGTGCAGATGCACGGCATCATCCACCCGCTGCTGGTGACGCCCGACGGCACGGTCATCAGCGGGCACCGCCGCCTGGACGCCGCGCGGCGCCTGGGGCTGAGCGAGGTGCCGGTGCTGGTGCGGCCGGTGGGCGATCCGCTCGAGGTCGAGGAGCTGGTCATCGAGGCCAACCGGCAGCGCGAGCCGACCAACGAGCAGCGGGTGCGCGAGTTCGCGCACCTGAAGGCGCTGCGGGTGAAGCGGTCGCGGCGGCGCCCGGCGCCCGAGGCGCCGACGCCGGTCGCCGAGGCGGCGCCCGAGGTCGAGGTCGAGGACGACGGGTTGCCGCCGCCGGTGGACGCGAAGCTGGAGAAGGAGGCGACCACCGAGGCCGCGCGCCGCCTGGGCAAGAAGCCGCGGACGCTCGAGAAGGGCCTCGAGGTGGTGGAGCACATCGACGCGCTGGAGAGCGGCTCGCGCCCGGACGAGGCCGCCGAGCTGCGCAAGCTGCTCAACGAGCGCAGCGTCACGGCCGCTTGGCGCAAGGTGCACGGCAGCCCGCAGCCGGCCGCGCCCGCGAAGCCGCCCGTGGGCCGCATGCGGCGGCTGGTCACCGATCTGCGCACCTTCCTCGACCTGCACCCCGACAACGAGCACGCCGAGACGCTGCGGCACGCGGTCGACGTGGTCGAGGCGGCGGTGGCGTTGGTCAGCGCGCCGCCCCCCGAGCCACCGGGCGACGACGGCGCTCAGGAATAGAGCTCGCCCATCAGCAGCTGCACCGCGCGCTCGGCGTTGTCGGTCACCTGCACCGTGCCGCCCCCCAGCACCGTCACCAGCGCGCCGCTCTCGAGCGGCTCGACGCAGGTGACGTTCGCCGGGTTGACCCACACCGGCCTGCCCTCGGCGCCGGCCAGCTTCACGAGCTGCACGCGCTGCGTCACGGTCTCGGCTCGTTTCAACACGATCTCACCTCCGTCAGATCCTCGTCCGGCCCCGACCGTATACCCAGCCGAGCCGGCGGGGTAGGGTCGGCAAACGGACTCAGCGGAGGGACGAACATGCGACGCGGTCACATCGGTTTCGGCGTGGGGATGGCGCTCATCCTGGGCCTGGGCATCGCCTGGGCCCAGGCCACGGGCGGGGTGAAGGGCAAGGTGACGGCGGCCGGCGGCGGGCCGCTGGCCGGCGTGACCGTCGAGGTGGCGGCGGCCGGCGCCAAGACGACCACCGGCCGCGACGGCAGCTACGCGCTGGCTGGTCTGCCCGCCGGGCAGCACACCGTGAAGGCGTCGAAGCCGGGCTACTCGGCGGCGACCGGCACGGTGACCGTCGCGGCCGGCAAGACGGCGACGTTGAACCTGACCCTGCGCCCGGTACCGGCCAAGACGCCCAGCCCCGAGCCCGTGGCGGCCGAAGAGGCCGAGAAGCGGGAGGCCAAGCCGATGCCGAAGCCCACGCGCCGCCCGTCCAAGAAGATGAAGGCGCGCTCGCGGCGCGACAGCCGCAACCCCTTCGACATGGCGTCGGGCGCGGCCGCGCTGGCGCCTCCCCCCGCCGGCATCGCGGTGGCCCCCCGCGAGCCGGCCCAGCCCGAGATGAACCGCGAGGCCTACGATCGCATCGAGGAGAACACCTTCAAGTCGGCCCTGCGCGATCCGCTGTCGACCTTCTCGATCGACGTCGACACGGCCAGCTACGCCAACGTGCGCCGCATCCTGGGCGAGAGCCGCATGCCCCCGAAGGACGCGGTGCGCATCGAGGAGCTGATCAACTACTTCACCTACGATTACGCCGGCCCCAAGGACGACGTGCCCTTCGCCGTGCACACCGAGGTCAGCACCGCGCCCTGGAACCCGAAGCACCGGCTGGTGCACATCGGGCTGCAGGGGCTGAAGGTCGACACCGCCGCGCTGCCGCCCTCGAACCTGGTGTTCCTGTTCGACGTGTCGGGCTCGATGAACAGCCCGGACAAGCTGCCTCTGCTGAAGGCCGCGTTCCGCCTGCTGGTGGACAACCTGCGCCCCCAGGATCGCGTGGCCATCGTCGTGTACGCCGGCGCGGCCGGCCTGGTGCTGCCGTCGACGCCGGGCAAGCAGAAGCCCGAGATCCTGGCCGCCATCGATCGGCTGTCGGCGGGGGGCAGCACCGCGGGTGGGGCCGGCATCAAGCTGGCCTACAAGGTGGCGCGGGACAACTTCGTGAAGGGCGGCAACAACCGGATCATCCTGGCCACCGACGGTGACTTCAACGTCGGCGCGTCGAGCGACGGCGAGCTCGAGCGCATGATCGAGCAGGAGCGCGAGAGCGGCGTGTTCCTCACCATCCTCGGCTTCGGGCGCGGCAACTACCAGGACGCGAAGATGGAGAAGCTGTCGAACAAGGGCAACGGCAACGCGGCCTACATCGACAGCATCCTCGAGGCGAAGAAGGTGCTGGTGACCGAGATGGGCGGCACGCTCTTGACCATCGCCAAGGACGTGAAGATCCAGGTCGAGTTCAACCCCGCGAAGGTGAAGGGTTATCGGCTGGTGGGCTACGAGAACCGGGCGCTGGCCAACGAGGACTTCAACGACGACAAGAAGGACGCGGGCGAGCTGGGCGCGGGCCACTCGGTGACCGTGCTGTACGAGATCATCCCCGCCGGCAGCGACGAGGCCATCCCCGGCGTCGACGCGCTGAAGTACCAGACGGGCGGCGTCAGCGAGGCGGCGAAGAAGTCGCCCGAGCTGATGACGGTGAAGCTGCGCTACAAGGCGCCCGACGGCGACACGAGCAAGCTGATCACGCACCCGGTGATCGACGCCGAGACGCCCCTCGCCAAGACCAGCGCCGACTTCCGGTTCTCGGCGGCGGTGGCCGGCTTCGGCATGCTGCTGCGCGACTCGAAGTTCAAGGGCGACCTGACCTGGGACGCCGTCGCGCAGCAGGCCAAGGGCGCGATGGGCGACGACGGCGAGAGCTACCGCTTCGAGTTCGTTCAGCTGGTGAAGAAGGCCGCGCTGCTCGCCCAGAGCAACTGACCGTGGGCCGAGCGCCCGGCTCCCGTCGCCGACGGTCTTGACGCCGTCGGCGGCGCCGCGTTTCCTGCCTCGAACACGATGCGCGTTGTGACCTTCGTGGACCTGACCGGTCCAGGGCGGCGGGAGAGGCGGTTGGGGCGCTTCGACGACCGGAGCGACGAGGAGCTGGTGGCGCGGGTGCGGGGGTCGGTGGCGGGCGACCGCCGGGCCTTCGACGTGCTGGTGCGGCGCCACCAGGAGCGGGTGAAGGCGAACTGTCGCTACCTCACCCGCCGACCGTCCGAGGCCGAGGACCTGGCGCAGGACGTGTTCGTGAAAGCCTACTTCGCGCTGAAGCGGTTCGAGGGGCGGTCGACCTTCAAGACCTGGATCCACCGCATCAAGATCAACCACTGCCTGAACTATCTGGCCAAGCAGAAGGTGCGCCGGCACGTCGATCTCGACGTCGGCGGGGACGCGCCCCCGGATCCGCTGCGGGCGGGGCCGGACGCCGACCGCGGGCTCGAGCGGCAGGACGCGCGGCGGCTGATCGGCGAGGTGCTCGAGACGCTGCCCGACACGCTGCGCGTGCCGCTGGTGATGCGGGATCTCGACCAGCTGAGCTACCAGGAGATCGCCGACGAGCTGGGGGTCGGGCTGTCGGCGGTGAAGATGCGCATCAAGCGCGGGCGCGAGCAGTTCCGGGCCGAGTACGCCCAGCGAGCCGCGCATTGAGCCGCGACGACGAGGACCGCCGCCTCGCCGACGAGGAGGACGAGCTCGGCGAGCCGATCGCCGAGCTGCGCGATCTGGGCGAGCCGATGGCGCCGGGCTTCCGGCGGCGGCTGCATCGGCGCATCGAGCGCCGGCAGCTGGCCGGCGACGTGACGACGCTGTTCTGGGAGGCGCCGGTGGCCTGGACGGTCGAGATGCTGCGCGTGCTGTTCGGCGCGAAGGACGCGGCGCGGCGCACCCCCCCGAAGAGGAGCGAGGACGATGGCTGAGGCGACGGCGCTGGGTGTCGCGGAGCGGATGCGCGATACGGCGCTGGGGTGGTTCGACGGCCTGATGAACGCGCTGCCGCGGGTGGTGCTGACCATCGTGCTGGTGGTGGGCGCGCTGGTGCTGGCCAGCGTGATCCGCAAGGTGCTGCGCGCCGCCCTGGTGCGCCTGCACGTCGACGACGCGGTGAAGCGCGTGGGCATCGACGACGCGCTGAGACGGATGGGTGTCCACTCGCTGGCCGAGGTGCTGCCGAAGATCCTCTACTTCGTGCTGCTGTTCGTCTTCGCCGGGGCGGCGGCCGACGCGCTGGGGTTGGACGCGGTGGCGCAGGCCATCGGCAGCATCCTGGACTACCTGCCCAACGTGGCGGCGGCGATGCTGCTGCTGTTCTTCGGCATGTGGGCGGCGCAGAGCGTGGGCTCGACGATCGCGCGGGTGGCCGAGGAGAGCGGCCTGGACTTCGGGCCGGCCCTCGGGCGCGTGGTGTCGGGCGCCATCACCTTCGTGTTCGCGCTGACCGCGATCAGCCAGCTCAAGATCGACACCGACATCGTGCGGCTGGTGACCGCCTGCGCGCTGGCGGGCATGGCGCTGGCGTTCGGCCTCTCGGTGGGGCTGGGCACGCGCGACTTCACGCGCAACCTGATCAGCGGCTTCTACGCGCGCAAGGTGTTCCGCTCGGGCGATCACATCCAGGTGCGCGACGCGGCGGGCACGCTGCGGGGCATCACGGCGACGCAGACCCTCATCGAGACCGAGCGGGGCATGGCGGCCGTGCCGAACACGGTGTTCCTCGAAGAGACGGTGCACGCGCAGGAGGGCGAGGAAGACGACGCGATCGACTGACCGGGCCTCGTTCGGGTTTGCGAATCTACTGACGGGTAGATAAAGTCGGCGGCACATCCTCTGGAGGTGCCCCATGGCCGCGCTGCCGTACCTGATCGCCTACGTCGTCCCGCTGACCGCGGCCCTGGGCCTGAGCCTGGGCGGCGCGTGGGCCTTCGCCACGCTGATCTTCGTCTTCGTGCTGACGCCGGGTCTCGACGCGGTGCTCGGGCTCGACACGCGCAACGCCGAGGACGAGGCCGCGCGGCTGGCGAACCCGTGGTTCGATCGGGTGCTGCTGGCCTGGATCCCGCTGCAGCTGGGGGTGATGGCGTGGACCGCGTGGGCCGTGGCCGTCCAGGGGCGGCCCCCGCTGGAGGCGGTGGGGCTGGTGCTGTCGGCGGGCGTCGTGGGCGCCGCCGGCCTGAACGTGGCGCACGAGCTGATGCACCGGAAGGACCGGGTGCACCGCGGGCTGGCCGAGCTGCTGTGCGCGACGGTCACCTACACGCACTTCTGCGTCGAGCACGTGTACGGCCACCACAAGAACGTCGCGACGCCGCTCGATCCGGCGACCGCGCGGCGGGGCGAGACGGTGTACGGCTTCCTGCCCCGCTCCATCCTCGGCGGCGTGCGCAGCGCCTGGCGCATCGAGGCGAAGCGGGCGGTCGCGCGGGGCGAGGCCGGCACGCTGCGCGACCGGCGGCTGCGCTACGCCCTGGGCCTGGTGACGCTCTACGGGCTGACGACCGCGCTCACCGGCCCGGTCGGCGCGCTGGCGCTGTTCGGCATGGGCGCCGTGGCGGTGGGGCACCTCGAGGTCATCAACTACGTCGAGCACTACGGGCTGCAGCGCGCCGCGATCGGCGAGGGTCGGTACGAGCGGGTGGGCCCGGACCACTCGTGGAACTCGGCGCATCGGCTGACCGGCCTGTACCTGTTCGGCCTGCCGCGCCACGCCGATCACCACTACCTGGCCAGCCGGCCGTACCCCATCCTGCGCCACCACGCCGACAGCCCCCAGCTGCCGGCGGGCTACGCCACGATGCTGCTGTTGGCGCTGCTGCCGCCGGCCTGGTTCGCGGTGATGGAGCCGCGGCTGGACGCGCTGCAGGGCCGGGCGCGGGAGGAGCGCGCCGCGGCCTGAGCCGTCAGGGCGACACGAGCGTCGCCAGGTACTCCCACAGCGCCAGCCGCAACACGTACAGCGAGGTCGCCGAGGGGGCCAGGCTCACCACCGTCCACTGCGGGTGACCGCCTCGGAAGTCGGCGGGCACCGGCGTCGCGTCCAGGCCGTGGTGCGCCGCGTGGCGCAAGGCCCGGCGCAGGTGCCAGGCGCTGGTGACGAGGGCCACGCGCCGCCAGCCGCGCGTCTTCGCCTCTCGGGCCAGCAGCGCCATCTCCTCGCCCGTCGTGCGGGGCCCCTCGAGGCGCAGGATGGCGTCCTTCGGGATGCCCATCTCGGCCCACAGCGCGGCGGTCTCGGCCCCCAGATCGCGGGGCACCGCCTGCATGAAGCCGCCGACGGCCGTGCCGGCGGTCACCAGCAGCGGCGCGCGGCCGTCCTGGTACAGCCGAGCGGCCTGGCGGATGCGATCGCCGCTGGGCCCCAGGGTCGGGCGGCCGTCGGGCCCCACCTGGCTGCCGCCGCCGAGCACGTAGGCGACGTCGAACCGCGTGTCGGTCGGCAGGTTCAGGTACGGGGCCTCGAGGCTGCGGACGACGGCGCGGGTGAGCAGGTCGTTGCCGCTGAGGGTGAGCACGAGCCACAGGGCGGCCAGGCCCGCCGCCGTTCGGCGGGCGCCGGCGTACAGCGCCGCGACGCTCCAGCCGTACAGCGCCGCCCACAGCCAGGCGGGCGGCATCGCCAGCCGGCCCACCAGCTTGCGCAGCACGAAGGGATCGCTGGTCAGCAGCGCGCCGGTCAGCAGGAAGAAGGGCAGGACGCGCAGCAGCCCGCGCGCGACGGGGCCGGCGCGGCGGTCGAACGCGGCCCACAGCCAGCCCGCCGCCAGCGCAGCCGCGCCGAGCGCCGCGGGCGTCACCGGCCGACGACGCCGCGCAGCGCGGCGGCCAGGGCGCGGAAGTCGGCCACATCCACGTCGCGCCCGTGCACCAGCGGGCGCGCGGTGCCGCCGCCGGTCGTCAGCTCCACCGCCACGTCGGTGTGGTGATCGTGCTCGTCGATGGCCAGCTTGACGTGCGGCTCGACCAGGGGCTCCTCGCGGTGGGCACCCAGCCGGGGGTGCACCTCGACCACGTCGTTGCGCACCACCAGCCGCCGCGGATAGCCCCGCAGCCAGGCCATGGCCACCGCGACGAAGGTGCACAGACCGAAGAGCGCCGCCACGCCGAGGACGTCGTCCTGGCGTCCGCCGCCCGGGCGGCTGGCGCCCCACAGCCCCCACGCCGCCATCACCGCGTAGCCCGTCAGCAGGGCCCAGAACAGCGGCGCGGCCCAAGGCGGCGGGCGCCGCTCGATGATCACGTGGTCGTCCTGCGCCTGCCAGCTGAAGGGGGTGCCTTCGAGGGGCCTCATCGGGTGCGCACCTCCACCGCGCCCACGCGGATCGAGCGCGCAGGATAGTTCGAGTGGCTCGCCAGCGTGAGGTAGACGTACACCCGGGGCCAGTCGGGCGCGTCGACCGTCGCCCGGATGGCGTCGCCCTCCCGGTACACCAGGCGCCCGCCTTCGCGGGCCAGCTGCGCCCGCACCCGCCCCGGGGCGCGTCCGCGCCGGTCGGCGGGCCACCCGGCCCGGTCGAGGAAGCGCAGGCGGCCGGCCTCGCGGGCGGCGAGCTCGTGCCGCCACCGATCCCCCGGGGGCACGCCGACGTGCTGCACGCGGACGAAGTCGGGCAGCCCCTCGGGATCGCCCTCGGTCGCGGCGGGCGCCAGGTACAGCGAGGCCTTCAGGTAGGCGCCGTTGGCCTGGGCGTTCCAGTCCAGCGTCCAGCGCACGGCGGCCAGATCCAGCGGGCGCGCGGTGCGGACGCCCACGACGGTCAGCGGTGTGGCCGCCGCGCCGCGGGTCTCGACCTCGAGCGCCATCTCGGCCTGCAGCGGCCGCAACGCCCCGCGCCCCGGCCCGGCCCGCACCGCGCGCCACGCCGCGCCCAGCGACGGCCCGCCGCCCCCATCCGGCTCGCTGGCGGCGTCCGGCAGCAGCGGCAGCGCCCGCCACGCGCCCGGCGGTGGGACGTCGCCGGCCGCAGGCGCGCGGCCCAGTGCGGGCGGTAAGGGGTCGCCGGCCGCCGGCGCAAGACCAGGTGCGGGCCGTGAGACGTCGCCGGCCGCCGGCGCGGCCCAGCGTGGGCGTCGGCGCCGCGGCGGCCGACGCGTCGTGGCCTCGGGTGCCCGTCGGCGCTGCCCCGGTCGACGCATCGCGGCGGTGACCGCGGGGGGCCGTCGGCGCCGCGGCGTCGGCGACCGTCGGCGGCCCCGACGCATCCTCACCGGACCCCCGCGAGGCTTGACACCCGAGCAGGGCCAGGGCGATGGAGACCGCGACGCGCATCGCGCGATGGTGCCCGAGCGCCCACCGGGCCGACAACCCGAGACCCACCGAGGTGCCGCGTGGACAGCCCCGCCCGCCAGAGACGCATGATCGCCACCGCGACCCTCGTCGTCGCGGCGCTCACCGTCGCCCTGGTGTGGGTCTCGCCCGGCGGATCCGACCGCGACGGCGGCGCCGAGCTGCCCCAAGGCGACGGCGAGCTGTCCGCCGGTCCGGGCCCCCGTGCGATCACCACGCCGACCGACTCGGCCGACGTGGGCGCGCCGATCGATCCGCCCGATGCGGCCGCGCCGAGCCCGGCCGGGCGGCCCGACGGCGGGCCGGGCGCGCCCTGCGAGCGCTGCGATCCGTCCGCCCCCCTGTGCTTCACCGACCGCGCGCTGGACGCGGGGATCTGCACGCGCCGCTGTCGTTACGGCACCGACTGCCCCGCCGGCTGGTGCTGCCTCGACACCCAGGGCGCGGGTGATCCGCGCTTCATGCTGTGCGCGCCGCCCGCGGCCTGCGCCGGACGCGTCACGGGCACCCTCGCCGCGCCGCCCGACGGCGGCCTCCGACCGGCGCCCCCCGACGCGGCGCCCTGACGCGCGGACTCAGCCCGCGGCGCGCAGAGGCAGCTCTGCCACGTTGTCGGGCTTGGCCTCGTTGGCCTTGCGCGTGCGCCGCCGCCGCTTCGGCTTCTTCTCCTCACCGTCGTCGAGCGTGATCGCGTCGAGGCGCTGCAGCAGGGCGGGCTCGTCTCGCGCGAACACCCGAGCGTAGGCCAGCCCCTTCCGGGCGTGCGCGGTGAGCTCGGCCCGCCGCGCCTCGAGGGTGGCGCGCGCGGCCTCGAGCAGCGCCCGCGCCTCCTCCACCTCGGCCGCCTGCGCGCGGACGGCCTCGGCGTGCTCGGCCAGGCTGTCCCGATCCAGATCGGGGAACTGCAGCGCCGCCAGCTCGGCCTCGAAGAGGGCCAGGATGGCCTCGACGCGCGGGGGGATGGGCGATGGAGCGGACATGAACACCTCCTCTGGACAGGTGTTCAGTGAATAGCTGAACGCCTGTGCAGCGTCAAGGGCCATCTTCCGCCTTGGGCGCCATGGCCTCGAAGGCCTGCTGGTTCCGGAACCGCATGCGCCGACCGATGGCCGTGCGCGCCTCGGGCGCCTGGTCGCCGGGGTACAGGGCGACGCCGAAGAAGGCGCGCTTCTGGGTGCCCTCGGGGGTGCGCCGCTCGTGACCCCAGGCCGACACGCCGGACGAGGCGTCCGTGTACGGCCGCATGGCGGTCGTGCCGCGCAGCTTGTCGAACACCTCCTCGTCGGTGTGGTCGATGTCGCCGTAGATGATGCAGGGGAACTCGGTGCAGTCGACGCTGGTGACCTCGCCGTCCACCCCCAGCTCGTCGATGGCGCGCTGCATGTTCGCCCGCAGCGCCTCGCTTCGGAACGGGGCCGGCAGATCGGCCGGCATGGGGATGGGGTCGCCTTCGGTCTCCCGGCGCATCGCCCGCTCTTCGGCGAGCTCGGCCTCGAGGGTCTCGACGCGGGCGCGCAGCCGCGCGACGTCCTCCGGGGCGGCCTCGGCCGGCGCCGCCGGGCTCGGCGCCTCGGCGGGGTCCCCGGCCTCACCCTCGGGCATCAGCGGCGGCAGGGGCGCGGGCGGCGTCCGGCGGGTGGCCGCGAGGTCGCGCCGGGGCGCCTCCCCCTCGCGCTCCAGACGGCCGCGCTCGCCCGCGGGCACCACGACCTCGCCGGCGGGTCCGCCGAGCGCGGCCTCGCCTTCGTAGACGGTCACCACCAGCGCGGCGCCCAGCGCGGCGCCCAGCGCGGCGCCGCGCAGCGTACGGTTCATCGGCTCGATCTCCACGGTCAGGCAGCCGCCGTCGGTCGTCACGACGCCGGCCGCGGTGTGCACGGTCAGGGGGCCGCGGTCGGCCCGGTAGAAGACGGCGCCCGCCGCCTGGTCGACGCGCAGGCCGTCCCCGCCGTGGCGCCAGCGCAGGTGGGCGCCGGGCTCGGCGACGGCGCGTCCGAAGGCGCCCAGCGCGATCGTCTGCCGGGCGTCGGCGTGCAGCTCGCCGGCGGGCGCGCGGTCGTCGCGGAGGGCCAGCAGGGCGCCGCCGAGGCCGAGCAGGAGGACCGCCGCGGCGGCGAGGGGCGGCCAGCGACGGCGAGACGCCGCGGCGCCCGCGCGCCGCGCGGCGAGGACGCGGTCGGCGAAGTCCGGAGGCGGCTCGCGGGTCGGCAGCGCGCGCCACGCGGCGTCGAGGGCGTCGTCGTCCCGAGGCTCATCGGACATCGGCGGACCTCCCGGTCAGGGCCGCGCGCAGGCGAGCGCGAGCGCGCGAGAGTCGGGACTTGACCGTGCCGGCCGGCAGGTCGAGCGCGGCGGCGATCTCGGCGTGGTCGAGCTCCTGCCCGACGCTGAGCTCGAACACCACGCGGAACTCGGGGGGCAGGTCGGCGATGGCGGCGACGAGGGCTCGGCCGACGGCCGCCGCGTCGGCGCTGCCCCGGGCCGGCAGCGCGCGGGCGGTGGGGTGGTCGAGGGGGACGGTCGCTCGGCCGCCGCGCCGCAGGCGGTCGATCGCGAGGCGGCTGGCGATGGTGAGGATCCACGTCGACAGGCGGGCGGGCCCCTCGTCGCGGAAGTCGGGCAGGGCGCGGAAGACGCGCAGGAAGGTCTCCTGGGCCAGATCCTCGACGGCGTGCTCGAGGCCGGCCGGCCCCAGCAGGCGGCCGAGCAGCGCGAAGACCCGCCGCTGATAGCACAGCACCAGGGCGCGGCAGGCCGCGTCGTCACCGCGGCGCGCGCGGGCGACGGTCAGCGCGTCCAGCTCGGCGGGCGCCGCGGTCAGGCGTGGGGCGGGGGTCTTCATCGCGAGCACGGTGCGTTGCACGCAGCGCCGGGTCCATCGGTTCCCGAGAAAATTCGGGCGGTCGGCGCGGGTCGCCATGTCCGATGAAGCCGACAAGCAAAAATGTGCTTGTATGCGGAATCCAAATGCTCGATGGTGCCCGCGTACCGGAGAGGTGTGGTGGCCGACGAGTCCGTCTCGACCGTGGAGTTCCAGCGCCGGCTGGTGTTCTCGCTGCTGAAGCCGGCGGTGCGCCTGGCGCGGCGCTTTCGCCTGCCGCTGAAGGACTTCGAACACCTGTGCCGGCTGGCCTGCTTCGAGGAGTACCGGCGGCGCGGGGGCCTGAGCCACGCCGATCTGTCGCGCACCTTCGGCCTGTCGCTGCGCACCATCGGCAACCTGGAGCGCGCCTACCGGGCAGACTTCTTCGCGCCCGAGCGCGAGCTGGCGCAGCGGCGGCGCGTCGAGGACGCCCTGCGCGCCGGGCACGCGACCGCGGCGGCGGTGGCCGAGGCGGTGAAGGTGGACGCGGGCGAGGCCGAGCGCTTGCTCGAGGCGCTCGTCGCGGGCGGCCGCGCGCAGCGCGAGGCGGCGCCCGGCGAGGCGGCCCGATATCGGCTGGATCCCGCCTATCGCAACCTGATGCGATCCGATCTGGACGCCCGGGTGGACGGCGTGAACCACCAGCTGGACGTGATGTTCGAGACCTTGCGTTGCCGCCTGCTGGGCGACGACGGGCCCGCGCTGGGCCGCACGCTCAGCTTTCAGGGGCGCGACGAGGACGTGGCCGCGATGGCCGACACGCTGGTGCGCGCGCTGCGCGCGGCCTGCGGAGACGTGGACGACCGGGCGCAGGAGCACGGCGGGGACCGCGCGTTCGCGGTGACGCTGGCGCTGGCGCCGGTGGGGGAGGACGAGGGATGAACGGCCGGTGGATCGAGGTCCGACGCGGCGCGCGCGTGGGCTGCCTGCTCGGGGCCCTCGTCGGGCTGGGGGGCTGCTTCGAGAGCGGCGGCGGCGGGCAGAGCGGCGTGCGGGAGACGGGCTTCCTCGACTGCACGCTGGGTGATCCCCGCTGCGGCGAGAAGCTGAGCTGCAACCGCGCCACCCACGGGCAGGTGTGCGTGGCCCCCCCGGACACCTGCGTGGACGATCCGACGTGCGACTGCCTCGGCGCGTGGCTGTGCGGCGAGGATCGCTGCGTGCAGACGGGCGCGACGCTGCGGTGCGTGCCGGCCGCCGCGGTGGACGGCGGCGCGCCGGGGGCGGACGCTGGACCCGCGCCGGACGGCGGCCCGGCGGATGGCGGCCGCCCCGACGCGTCGGGCCCGGGCCCGGTCGGCGATCGTGACGACGACGGTGTGCCCGACGGCGACGACAACTGCCCGGGCAAGGCCAACAACGGGCAGGCCGACGGCGACGCGGACGGGGTCGGGGACGCCTGCGACGTCTGCCCCGACGTGTTCGACCCCGCGCAGCGCGACCGCGACGGCGACGGTGTGGGCGATGCCTGCCAGCCGGCGGTCGACGCCGAGCCGCCCCGGGAGGACGGGGGCGGCCCGGCCGACGCGGGGCCCCGCGAGGACGCCGCGCCGCCCGAGCCCGACGCGGGGCCCCGCGAGGACGCCGCGCCGCCCTGCCCGGCGCCGCTCGAGCTGTACCTCGACCGCGACGGCGACGGCTTCGGCGATGACGCCACGCTGCGGCTGTCGTGCGCGCCGATCCCCGGCTACGTCGCCCGCGGCGGCGACTGCGACGACGATGATCGCGGGCGCAGCCCGGGGGTCGACGAGGTGTGTGGGGACGGCGTGGACCAGGACTGCAGCGGGGCCGACGCGGTGCCGGTGCCCGAGGTCGTGGGGCAGCGCCGGGATCTGGGGGTGGTGCGCCCGGACGATCGCCGCTTCCGCGCCGTGGACGTGGCGGCGTTCGCCGACGGGCGGCTGGGCGTCGCCTACGACCTGCACCCGGCCGACGGCGTCCGAAGCGGCAACGTCACGTACTACACCGGCCAACGCGTGCACTATCTGCCGATCGCGGCGGACGGGACGCCGGGCGTCGACGTCGACGTCGGCGCCTGCGCGCGGCCGCACCTGGCGGTGGGGCCGATGGGGCGGGTGGGCCTCGCCTGCGGTCAGGGGGAGGTGCGCGGCACCATCGGCGGCGTGCAGTACACCGAGTTCCCGTGGCTCTACAGCTTCGAGGCGGACGGCGGCGACCTCGAGGGCGTGATGGCGCACGACCGGGCCTACGCGCGCAGCGTCGGCCTGCAGGTGGGCATCGCGGCGCGCGGCGCCGGCTGGGTGCTGGCCGTCCCGCGCGGCACCAACGGTTTGGATCTACTGGGCTTTCACGACGACCTCGCCGCCGACGGCGAGCGGCGACACGATCCCCCGCAGACGCGCGAGGCGGCGCTGGCGTCGGACGGCGCCCGGGTGGGGCTGGTGACGATCGCGGGCGAGAACCCGGACAACCAGGACGCGCTCGACTTCGCGCTGGTGGACGTGCTGCTCAGCCGCGACGTGCCCGACGAGGGCGCCGACGTGCTGGCCGACGCGATCGGCAGCGACACGGTCGAGGCGGCGGCCATCACGGCGGGGCACGGCGGCTTCCTGGTGGCCGGGGTCGCGCGGCGCCACGGCCTGGGGGTGCAGCTGTTCGACGCGATCACCGGCGAGCGGCGCGTCGCACATCGCTTCGACGACGTCGAGCTGCCGGCGCGCGTGCGGGCCACCGCGACGGCCAGCGGCTTCGCGGTGGTGGTGACGCACACCTCCGACGACTTTCTGTTCACCTGGGTGGACGTCCTGCTGTTCGGCGCCGACGGCGCGGCGCACGGCCGGACGCGCGTGCTCGAGCTGCCGCAGGAGGTGCACGTGCAGTTCCAGCTCGAGGACGTCGGGGCCGCCGCCGTCGGCGACCGCCTGCACCTGGTGCTGGTGCCGGGGCTGCAGACCGGGCTCGAGCATCTGGAGGTGGACGTCGGGCGCTGCCCGGCGCCCTGATCGGCTCATCGCCCTCGGGGGCTTCCCGTCGGGCCGGTGACTGGTATCCTGCGTACCCCCCGCAGGAGGTGCCCGTGTCCCGACTCGACGACTTCGACGCCCTGGCCAAGCTGGCCCTCGATCATCTTCGGCAGGTGGTCGCCATCGACAGCGCCAGCGACGAGGCGTCGCCCACGGTGCCCAGCACGCCGGGTCAGACGGCCCTGGCCGATCACCTCGCGCGCTTCTTCGAGGCGCGCGGCGCCGAGGTCTTCCGCGACGCGCACGCCAACGTCGTGGCCAGCTTCCCCGGCGTGGGCCCGGGGGCGGAGCGTCCCCCCGTGGCGCTGATGGTGCACCTCGACACGGCCCCCGGCACGGCCGCGGTGCCCACGCTCGACGTCGCCGAGGCCTGGGACGGCGCGCCGGTGCCCTATCGCCGCAACGACCGGCTGCGCGTGGGCGTCGAGACCTACCCCGATCTGACCGCCTTCGCGGGGCACGATCTGGTGTTCGGCCCGGGGGACGCGCCCTTCGGCCTCGACGACAAGCTGGGGCTGACCCACCTGATGACCCTCGCCCGGCTGTTCGAGGCCGAGCCCGACCGCCCGCGGCCGCCGACCCTGCTCATCGGCCGGCCGGACGAGGAGATCGGGCGGCCCGACGCGCTGTACGGGCTGGCGAAGATGCTGGCCGAGCGCGGCGTGCGCTCGGGCTACACGGTCGACGGCATCCTGCCCTTCGAGGTGAACGTCTCGAACTTCAACGCCGCCCACGCCTCGCTCACCTTCCCGTCGGCGCCGATCGAGGCGGGCGGGGGGGCGGTGCGGGTGCGCCTGTGCGGGGTCAACACGCACGGGGCGACCGCCAAGGCCGAGGGTCACCGCGCCGCGACGCGCCTGGCCTGCGAGGTGCTGGCCGCGGCGCGGGCGACGGCGGACGGCGCGGGGGTGCGGGCGCTGTCCTTCGAGAGCGACGCCGGGCGGGACTGCGACGGCACCCTCTGGCTGAGCGCGCCGGACGCGGCGGCGCGCGCCGCCATCGAGGCCTGCGTGCGCGCCACCGTGGGCCCCCACCGCCCGCGGGGCGCCGACTTCGACGTGGGACCTCGGGTGGACGCGGCGCCCGCGGCCGACGGCGCGGCCGCCGCGGCGCTCGACTGGATCGCCGCCTTCCTCGCCTCGGCGCCGGGCTTCCCCCTGCTGGCCGAGGACGCCGACGGGCTGGACGGCTACAGCCACCCCTACCGCGCGGTGCCCGTCGAGGGCGGCGTACAGGTGGACGTACGCATCCGCGACTTCCAGCCGGAGGGCCTCGAGGCGCGCAAGCAGCACGTGCGCGCGCTGGTGCCGCCCGGCGTGGCCTGCGCGCTGGTCGATCAGTACGCCAACATGGGCCCGGCGCTGGCCGATCGGCCCGAGCTGGTCGATTGGGCGACGGCGGCCGCGCGCGACGTCGGCCACGCGGCCCGGGTGCTGCCCATCCGCGGCGGCACGGGCATCGATCCCTTCCTCGACGCGGGCGTCGGCGTGGCGAACCTGGGCACCGGCTACTTCGCGCCGGAGAGCGAGAAGGAGCTGACCAGCCTGCAGTGGATGGTCGACCACGCGCGCTGGCTGCAGGCCTTGTTGGTGCGCATCGCCGAGGCGCCGGCGGCGGGCTGAGGGCCCGCCGCGGCGAGCGCGGGCGCAGGAGGCGCGCCCGGGGGCGGGCGGCTCAGCCGCGGCGGCGGCGCACCGCGAGGCCGAGGCCCAGCACCAGGAAGGCGGCGAAGGGCAGGGGGTTGCCGCTGCGGCCGGGCGCCGCGGCGCAGCCGTCGTCGCTCTTCGAGCGCAGGATGCCGTCGTTCTCGGCGAAGGGATCGTTGCGGTCGATCATCACGCCGTCGCCGCCGGGCTCGCCGCCGTCGGCGCCCGGGGCGGGGGCCTCGCCACAGCTGTACTGCGTGGGGCAGACGCCGGCCTCGCCGGGCGCCACGCACACCTGCAGCCCGTCCACGTCGGCGCAGACGCTGTCGCCGGGGCAGGCCCCGTCTTCGCCGCACGCGACGGTGCAGCGGTTGCCCGCGCCGAAGTCCAGGCAGGCGCCGCCGGCACCGCAGTCCGCGTCGGCGCGGCAGGCGTCGCACACCCGGCAGGCCTCGGCGGGCGCGGCCTCGCGCGGGCCGCCGCACACGAAGTCGGCGTGGCAGACGCCCACGTCCCAGGCGTCGCCGTTGATGCACACGTTGGCCTTGTCGCCGCCGACCAGCGACATCTCGGCGCAGGTGGTGTCGCCGGGGCAGGTGCCGACGCTGCAGTCGTAGGTGCACACGCCGCCCGCGCCGAAGTCCACGCAGCGCGCGCCCGCCGTGCAGTCCGCGTCGTTCGAGCAGGCGTCGCACACCGCGCAGCGGCCACCGCGATCGCGCCCGTCCGCGTCGTCGCAGGCGTCGCCGAGGCCGTCCCCGTCCAGATCACCCTGCTCGGGGTTCGCCGCGTTGACACAGTTGTCGCGACCATCCGCGACGCCGTCGTCGTCGGCGTCGTCGATCTGCGAGCTGGCGCCGCTGACCACCCACGCGGCGGGCGCGTAGCCGCCCAGATCCGCCGCCCGCGCGCCCTGCTCGCGCAGCCAGTCCGACCAGCCGAAGACGCCCGAGTACACCGGGTAGCTGCAGCCGTCGCCGCCGCGCGACAGCGCGCCCAGCACGCGGCCCTGATCGTCCAGGGCCGGGCCGCCGGAGTCGCCCTGGCAGACGCCGTCGTTGCCGATCCACTCGCTGCCGCGCACGGGGGCGCCGAAGCGGGCGCAGGTGCTGCCGGAGCAGATCACCTGACGGCCGGTGATGATGCGGCGCAGGCCGGCGCCGGTGCCGTCGCCGATCTCGCCGTAGCCGACGGCGTCGTAGCGCTCGTTGGCGGCGACCTGGCGGTCGATGCGCGGCGTGTAGGGCACCGACTCGGTGGCGGGGATGTTGCGGGCGAGGCGCAGCAGCGCGATGTCGCCCCCGCACAGATCGGTCACGCCCGGGGGCGTGATCACCTCGGCGACGGGGTAGGGCTGGCGGCCCAGGTAGGGGCGGGTGGTGACCTCGAAGTCCTGCGGGCGGTAGTTGGCGCCGAAGGTGGCTCGGCCGCAGATGACGCCGCCGGGCGGGGTGGGGGCCACGCAGTGGTGCGCGGTGAGCACCAGGTTGGGGGCGATGAGCGAGCCGGTGCAGCCGGCCTGCTGCCAGCCGCTGCCGATGAGGATGCCGACGACGCTGGTGTGCTCGCTGTCCGGCTGGCCCCCGCGGATGGCCTGGCGCGCCTGCGCCAGCGCCGAGGGGGTCTCCGCGTCGTCGGCGGGGGCGCAGCCGCCCACGCCGAGGAGCAGGAAGAGGCCGAGACAGGCGGTGCGTCCCTGGGTCGAGGACAGCTTCATGCAGGACACCTCGGAGATCGTTGTTCGGACGGCGCGCGGAGGATGCAGGTTCCGTACCGCCCAGAACCGATCGAATCCTGACGGCGGGGGCGTCAGGGGGTGAGGATCACCTTCCCGAAGTTCTTCCGATCCTGGATGTAGCGGTGGGCCTCGGCGGCCTGGTCGAAGGAGAACGTGGCGTCGACGACGGGCGCGAAGGTGCCGTCGCCCACGAGCTGGACGATCTCACCCAGCATCGCCCGCAGCTCGGGCGCGATGTGCCACAGGTGGCCCAGGTTGACGCCGTGGACGCCCCGGTTCTCGTTCATCATGCCGATGGGCCCGTAGCGGCGCGTGCTCAGCAGGCCCTTCAGCGCCGCGAAGATGCTGCGCGACTTGCCGGGGGCGAAGCTGCTGACGCCGAAGCAGTACAGGCGCCCCAACGACCCGAGGCAGCGGTAGCTCTTGCCGAAGCTCGAGCCGCCGACGGCGTCGAGGGCGACGCCCACGCCCTCGCCGTCGGTGATGCGCTTCACCTCGGCCTCGAAGTCCTGGGACGTGTAGTCGATGCAGTGCGCGACGCCCGCGGCCTTCAGGCGCGCGTGCTTGCCGGGGCTGGCGGTGCCGATGACCGACGCCCCCTTCCAGTTGCAGATCTGCACCGCCGCCTGGCCGACGCCGCCGGCGGCCGCGTGCACGAGCACCCGCTCGCCCGCCTGCACGTTGCCCAGGCGCACGAGCATCAGCCACGCGGTGAGGTAGTTCACCGGGATGGCCGCGGCGGCCTCGAAGTCGAGGCCGTCGGGCAGCCTCGCCACCTGCATGGCCGGGGCGACGAGGGTGTCGGTGTAGCCACCGAACTGGGTGATCGACAGGACGCGGTCGCCCGCCTTCAGGTCGGTCACGCCCGCGCCGATCGCGTCGATCGTGCCGGCCACCTCGTAGCCCACGACGCACGGCAGCGGTGGCGCGTCGGGGTACAGCCCCATTCGCGCCATGATGTCGGCGAAGTTGACGCCGCTCGCGGCGACGCGCACGCGCACCTCGCCCTCGCCGGGGGTGGGATCGGCGGCCTCGCGGACCTCGAGCACCTCGGGGCCGCCCGCCTTCGGGATCCAGATCTGTCGCATGGTGTCCTCCGTGAAACGCCGCAGCATGGCACTTCGCGCGTGATTGCGACAGGCTGTGCTGGCGAGGCCGATCGGGAGGTGATCGTGCGATTGGGCCCCTACCTGCTGGACGCGCGCATCGCGACGGGGGGCATGGGTCAGGTGTGGCGGGGTCGCCATGGGCGCGACGGGCTCGAGGTCGCGATCAAGGTGCTCTTGCCGCACGCCGACGCCCGCTATGCGCGGCTGTTCGCCGACGAGGTGCGCGCGATGGCCGGCCTCGATCACCCCGGCATCGCCGCGGTGCTGGACGCGGGGCGCGTCCCGGCGGACGCCGACGCGGCGGTGGCCGCGGGGCTGCGGGCCGGCGCGCCCTTCCTGGTGATGGAGCTCGTCGACGGGGCGCCCCTCGCGCTCGAGGCCGCCCTCGGCTGGCGCGATCTGGCGCAGGTGCTCGGCGGACTGCTCGACGCGCTGGCCCACGCCCACGCCCGCGGCGTGGTCCACCGCGATCTCAAGCCGGGCAACGTCCTGCGCACGCCCGACGGGCGCGTCAAGCTGACCGACTTCGGCATCGCGCACGCCCTCGACCGCCTGGACACCGACACGCCCGCCGCCGGCACGCCGGCCTACATGGCGCCCGAGCAGGCGCACGGCCTGTGGCGCGACTTCGGCCCCTGGACCGACTTGTACGCGGTCGGCTGCCTGGCCCACGCGATGGCGGCCGGCGTGCCCCCCTTCGGCGGGGCCTCGACCCTGGGCGTCGTCCGCGCCCACCTCGAGCAGCCGCCGCCGGCGCTGGCGCCGCGGATGGCGGTGCCGGCGGGCTTCGCGCACTGGGTGACGCGCTCGATGCAGAAGGATCCGGCGGCGCGGTTTCAGCGCGCGGCCGACGCGCGGGCCGCCCTCGACGCGCTCGGCCCGCCGGTCGAGGGCGGCCGGGCGGACGCGGTCGCGGTGGCCGGCCCGGCGGTGACCCTGGCCTACGGGGTGCGGGCGCCGACGGTCGGCGAATACGCGCGCACGCCCATGGTGGACGGGCGCGCGTCGCCCGGCGCGCCCGCCGCGTCGCCCAAGGCGATCGACATCCCCGATACGCCCGAGGCGCGCTTCGAAGACAGCGCGGTGGCCCTGTTCGGGCTTCGGCTGCCGCCGCTGGTGGGCCGGTCGGCGGCGTGCCGCGCGCTGTGGGGCGCCTTGCTCGAGGTGGCGCGGGACGAGGCGCCGCGGCTGGTGCTGCTGCGCGGCGCGGCGGGGGCGGGCAAGAGCCGCCTCGCCGCCTGGTTGGTGGAGCGGGCGCACGCCGAGGGGGCGGCCACCGGCCTGCGCGCCCTGCACCCGGCCGGCGCCGAGGCGGGGGCGGGGCTGGCCGACATGCTGGCGCGCCACCTGCGGCTGGGGGGGTTGAATCGGGCGGCGGCCGCGGCGCGCGTGCGCGGCGTGCTGCGCGAGGGCTTCGGGGTGGACGACGCCGACGAGGCCGAGGCGCTGGCCGAGCTGGTGGTGCCCGCGACGGCCGACGACCGCGCGACGGGCGAGCGCTTCGTGCAGCTGGCGGGCGCCGTCGAGCGGCACGGCGTCGTGCTGCGGCACCTCGCGCGGCTGGCGGTCGCGCGGCCGGTGGTGGTCTGGCTGGACGACGTGCAGTGGGACGCCGAGGCGGTGGCGTTCGCCGACGCGATCCTCCGCCGGGGCGCCGGGCGGGTGCTGGTGGTGGCCACCGCCCGCGCCGAGGCGCTGGCCGAGCGCCCCCGACTGGCCGAGCAGCTGGACGCGGTGCTGGCGCTGCCCGGCGCGCGGGCGCTGGACGTCGAGCCCCTGGGCGAGGCCGCGGTGCAGCGGCTGGTGCGCACCCTGCTGCCCGTCGAGCGGGGGCTGGCGCGGGACATCGCCGAGCGCAGCGCGGGCAACCCCGCCTTCGCCGTGCAGCTCGCGCAGGCCTGCGTCGAGCGCGGGCTGCTCGACGCGGGCGCCGACGGGCTGCGGCTGTCGGGGGCGGCGCTGCCCGCGCTGCCCGCCGATCTCGAGGGGGCGTGGGCCGAGCGCGTCGACCGTCTGCTCACGGGGCGGCCGGTCGACGACGCGGTGGCGTTGGAGCTGGCGGCCACGTTGGGGCAGGTGGTCGAGCCGACGGCCTGGCACGCGGCCTGCGCCGAGGCGCGGGCGTGGTTCAGCCCCGCGCTGCTCGAGGCGCTGCTCGATCGGCGCCTGGCCGTGGTCGAGGACGCGGACACCGAGCGCTGGGCCTTCGCCCACGGGCTGCTGCGCGACGCGGTGCTGCGGCGGGCGACGCAGGCGGGGCGGGCGGCGGCCCACCACGCCGTCTGCGCGCGGGTGGTGGGCGCCGAGCAGCCCGAGCGCCAGGGGCGCCACCTGCTGGCCGCCGGCGACGCCCGCGGCGCGCTCGAGGCGCTGGGGCGGGCTGGCGAGGACGCGCTGGAGCGGGGGGAGTTCCTGCGCTGCGAGGCGCTGATCGAGGATTACGAGCGCGCGCGCCGCGCGGCCGCCGTGGGGGACGACGATCCGCGGGCCGGGGTGGCCCTGTGGCTGCGGGCCGGGGTGGCCCTGGGCAGGGGGGCCTTCGCCGAGGCGGGGCGCTACGCGGAGCGGCTGGAGCGCCTGGCGGTGCAGCACGGCTGGCGAGCCCTCGAGGCCGAGGCGCTGCTGCAGCGCAGCCGGGTCGACTTCGACGAGGCGCGGTTCGCCGACGGGCACCGCCACGTCGAGCGCGCCCTGGCGCGGCTGCCCGCGGAGGCGCGGCCGGCGCTGCGGGGCGAGCTGCTGCGCAGCGCGGGCAACATCCTGTTGGCGCAGGGGCAGCTTCGCGAGGCCGACGTGCTGATCGCGCAGGCGCAGGACGCGCTCGAGCGCGTGGGCCAGGTGGCGCAGGCGGCGCGCTGCGAGAAGACGCGGGCGACGATCGCGCGGCAGGACGGGCGGCTGGACGACGCGGCGCGCTACCTCGACCGGGCGCGCGACGAGATGTACCGCCTGGGGTTGCGGCTGGCCGAGGGCGACACGCTGCACGGCGCCGCCGAGCTGGCGCGGCTGCGCGGGGATCTCGACGCGGCCGAGCGCGACTATCGGGCCGCGCACGCGCTGTACGAGGCGGTGGGGTCGTCGTACACGATCATCACGCAGATCAACCTGGGGCTGGTGCTGATCGAGCGGGGGCGCCACGTCGAGGCGGGCGAGGTGCTCGGTCGCTGCCTCGCGGTGGCGCGGCGCGAGCGGCGGACGATCATCGAGATCGTGGTGCAGCTGTTCCTGCTGCCCAGCCTGGCGGTGGCCGGGGATTGGGCCACCTTCGACCGCTGGCTGGCGGACGCCCACGCGTTCCTCGAGGCGCGGCGCATCTGCGAGCTCGACCAGGCGCGCATGGCCGCCGAGGCGGCGCGGCTGTGCGCCGAGCGGGGTCAACCGGCGCGGGCCCGCCGCGCCTGGGCGCTGGCCGCCGATCAGTACCGCATGCTGGGGCGCGGGCCGGACGCCGACGCGTGCGCGGCGGAGGCGTCCGGCTGATCGGCGCGGTTGGAAAAGTTCCAGTCGACCTGTCATCCTGCACCGCATGCGTGCATTCGGAGTGGGGCTCCCGCTGTGGGGGCTGTTGGGCGCCGCGCTGGTCGTCGGCTGCGACGACGGCGGCGAGGGCGGCGGCGGTGAGGGTCCCCGCGTGGGATCGGGGGGCCGGGACGGCGCCGTCCGGCTCGTGGACGCGCGCCCGCCGGACGCCACGCCCGACGTCGCCTTCATCCGCGACTGCGAAGAGGGGGCGACGCGCACCTGCGGCACCGACGAGGGCGAGTGCGCGGCGGGCGTCGAGCGGTGCGTTCAGGGCCTGTGGAGCGGGGCCTGCGAGGGCGAGGTCGCGGCCACCGCCGAGCGCTGCAACGGCCTCGACGAGGACTGCGATGGGCGCGCCGACGAGGACTTCGGGCTGGGGGCCGGCTGCAAGACGCCCGACGAGCGCAACGTGCCCGTCGACGGCGTGATGGCGTGCGATCCGACGACCGGCGAGGCCATCTGCCGTCTGCTGCCCGACTGCAACGCGGACAGCGACGGGGACGGGGTCACGGTCTGCCAGGACTGCGACGACGAGGATCGGACCAACTTCCCGGGCAACACCGAGCGCTGCGACGGGCGCGACAACGACTGCGACACGCGCATCGACGAGCCCTTCGCGCTGGGCGAGGTGTGTCGCGCCGGGGAGGGGGTGTGTCGCCGGGGCGGACAGACGGTGTGTGACGCCACGGGCCTGGGGGTCACCTGCGACGCGCAGCCCGCGGCGCCGGCCGGACCGGAGCTGTGCGGCAACGCCGAGGACGACGACTGCGACGGCGCCACCGACGAGGGCTTCGATCTGGGGGCGGCCTGCATGGCGGGCGAAGGCGCCTGCCGGACGGCCGGCACCTGGGCGTGCAGCGCGGATCTGCGGTCGGCCGAGTGCCGGGCCGACGTGCCGGCGGGCGGCGCCGAGGTGTGCAGCAACGGCGTCGACGACGACTGCGATGGGCAGACCGACGAGGGGTTCGAGCTGGGCGGCCCGTGCGCCGTGGGCGAGGGGGCGTGCCGGCGCGAGGGTGTCCTGGCGTGCGCCGCCGACGGGCTGGGCACCGCCTGCAGCGCGGCGCCGGGCCCGGCGGGCCCCGAGCTGTGCGGCAACGGGCGGGACGACGACTGCGACGGCACGACCGACGAGGGCTTCGAGGTCGATCGGGTGTGCACCGTGGGCCAGGGCGCGTGCGCGCGGCAGGGGCTGACGCGCTGCAGCGCGGCCGGGGACGCCGCGGTGTGCGCCGCGACCCCCGGCGCGCCCATCCCCGAGCGCTGTGGCGACGGCGTCGACGACGACTGCGACGGGCGCGTCGACGAGGGCTTCCTGGTGGGTGAGGTCTGCACGGTGGGCGAGGGCGCGTGCGCGCGCGACGGGATCACGCGGTGCGCGGCCGACGGGGCGTCGACGGTGTGCAGCGCGACCGCCGGGCCGCCCGAGCTCGAGCGCTGCGACGGGCGCGACGAGGACTGCGACGGGCAGGTGGACGAGGACTTTCAGCTCGGCGCCGCGTGCGCCGCGGGCGAAGGGCGCTGCGCGGCCGAGGGCCAGCGGGTGTGTGGCGCGCTGGGCGACGCCGCCTGCTCGGCGCAGCCCGGGCTGCCGGTCGCCGAGGCCTGCAACGGCCAGGACGACGACTGCGACGGGCGGGCGGACGAGGACTTCGGGGACCTCGGCGGCGCCTGCGACACCGACGACGCCGATCTGTGCGCGCTGGGGACGCTGCGATGCGATCCGGCGACGGGCGATCCGGTCTGCCTCGACGACGAGCCGCAGGTCGAGGTGTGCGATTACGACGACAACGACTGTGACGGCGTGCCGGACAACGGCATCGACGTCTTCACCGACCGCTTCAACTGCGGCGACTGCGGCATCGTCTGCCCGGGGCCGGGCCCGGAGTGCATCGACGGCGCCTGCTATCGGACCTACTGGGTCAGCGCGACCGAGGGCAGCGACGCCACCGGCGACGGCTCGCAGGCGTCGCCGTGGCGCACGCTGACCCACGCGACGGGCATCGTCCGTGGACCGCGCGCCCGCATCTACGTCGCCGCGGGTACGTACTCGGTGACCATGCACCCGCAGGAGTTCGAGCGTTTCCCCGTCGTCCCGCCCGATCAGGTGCAGGTGGTCGGTGATCCGGCCGCCGATCGGTCCGAGGTGGTCGTCGAAGGCAACGGCCAGTCGATCCTGGTGTCCTACGACGGGGCGGCGAGCCCCCTCAACCTGCTGGCGGGGCTGACGCTGCGCCGTGGAGGTCCGATCGGAGGCGGGGCCCTGTCGATGCGCGACAGCACCCTCGTCCTGCGGGACGTGCACGTCACCGACACGGACACCGACAACGGCTTCTCTTTCGGCGAGGTGCATCAGTCCACCCTCACCGTCGAGGACTGTCGGATCAGCGGCAACGTCAGCCGCCACCGCCAGGGGATGCTCTTCGTCAACCTCTCGTCGCTGGTGATGCGGCGCACGATCTTCGCCGACAACGTCACGACGTCCATCGGCAACCCCTTTGGGTTGGTGTACGTGCAGGGGTCGGACGCGCTGATCGAGAACTGCGCCTTCGTCAACAACAGCGGAAACGCCGTCTCGTCCTACAACCTCGGCGCCGAGGTCACGTTCGTGCACAACACCGTGGCCGGACACCAGGGGCGCGGCGTCGCGGTCCGCAGCGGCTGCAGCGCCTTCGTGGCCAACAACGTGTTCGCGTTCAACACCGGCACCGGCGTGTCGGTGTACGCGGGCGGCGCGCTCGACGGCGCGTACGGCAACCTGTTCTGGTCGGAGGGCCAGCCGCCGACGACCGGCATCGGCGGCGACACGCTCGCGACGCTGAACGCGCTGCCCATCGCGTCGGGCAACCTCGAGGCGGATCCGCTGCTGTTCAGCCTGCCCGCGGGCAACGTGCGGCTGCGCGAAGGCTCGCCCTGCGTGGACGCCGCGGATCCGGCCTACGCCCTCGGCGACGACCTCGCGCGCCGCCCGCGCCCGCGCGGGGCGCGCGCCGACATCGGCGCGTACGAGTCCACGCTCGAGCCCTGATCGCCGCGCGGTTCAGCCCGCCAGCGCCTTCTGCAGCAGCCGCCGGGTGAGCCCGGGGTTCGCCTTGCCGCCGCTCCGGCGCATCACCTGGCCCATGAAGAAGCCGAGCAGCCCCTGGTTGCCCTCGCGGTAGCGCGCCACCTCGTCGGGGTGCGCGGCCAGCACCTCGGCGATGATCGTCTCGATCGCGTCGGCGTCGCTCACCTGCCGCAGCCCGCGCCGCTTCGTGATCTCGGCGGGGTCGCCGCCGCGCTCGACCAGCTCGGCGAAGACCTCCTTGGCGGCGCTGTTGGACAGCACGTTCTCGTCGACCATGCGCGCCAACGCGCCCAGCGCCTCGCCGGTCAGCGGCAGGCTGTCCACCGGCGCGTCCTTGGCGGCCGCCAGCACCTCGTTGACCACCCAGCGCGTCACGCTGGGCACGTCCGCGTAGGCCGCCAGCGCGGCCTCGAACAGATCGCCGGTCGCGCGATCGCCCGTCAGCACGTCGGCGTCGCTCTCGTCGAGCCCCAGCACGTCGCGGTAGCGGGTCAGCCGCGCCGCGAGCTCGGCGTCGCGGGCCCGCGCCTCTTCGCGCACTTGCGCGCGCGTCTTCTTCTGCGGGCGCGTGTCGGCCTTCTTCGCGACCGGCGCCGCCGCCTCCTCGTCCGTCGTCTCGACCTTGCGCGCCCAGGAGTCGCGCAACGTGACCGCCCGGTTGAACACCAGCGCGTCGGCCCGGCTGTCGACGCAGTCGGTGACGTAGTAGCCGTTGCGCTCGAACTGCACGTGCGTAGCGGGCGTGACCAGCGCCGCCGCCGGCTCGAGGCGCGCGTCCTTCACCACCACCAGCGAGGTGGGGTTGAGGAAGGTCAGCGGATCGCGCCCGGCGGGATCCTGATCCGGCTTCTCGACGCTGAACAGGCGGTCGTACAGCCGCACCTCGGCCCGCACCGCGGCCTCGGCGGGCACCCAGTGCAGCGTACCGTTCGCCCGCGCGTCGTCGTCGACCACGCAGCGCAGGCCCGTGATGACGCCGTCGGCGTCCTTCACCACCGCCTCGCAGCGCACGATGGGCCCGTAGCGCAGGCGCACGGCCCCGCCCGGTGACAGCCGCCGCCACCCCTTGGGCGGCGCCTCGCTGAAGTCGGACCGCTCGATGAACACCCGGCGGCCCAGGGGCACCGTCCGGCTGCCCGGCTTGCCCACGTCGTCGGGGAAGGACGCCGCCTCGAGCGGCGTCACCTCGCCCTCGGGCCGATTCACGAGCTCGATCTCGATCGGATCGAGCACCGCCATCAGCCGCGGCGCCCGGTGGTTCAGGTCGTCCCGCAGGCAGCCCTCGAGCCGCTCCATGTCGACACGGCTGTTGGTCTTCGTGACCCCGACCGCCTCGCAGAACGTGCGGATGGCCTCCGGCGTGTAGCCGCGCCGCCGCATGCCGGCCAGCGTGGGCATGCGCGGGTCGTCCCAGCCGGCCACGTGGCCCTCACCGACCAGCTGCAGCAGCTTGCGCTTGCTCAGCACCGTGTAGGTGATGTTGAGCCGCGCGAACTCGTACTGGCGCGGCCGCGCCGGCGCGGGCGTGTGCTCGAGCACCCAGTCGTAGATCTCGCGGTTGTTCTCGAACTCGAGCGTGCAGATCGAGTGCGTCACCCCCTCGAGGGCGTCCTCGAGCGGGTGCGCGTAATCGTACATCGGGTAGATGCACCACGTATCGCCGGTCCGCGGGTGGCTGGCCTTCCGGATGCGGTACAGGAGCGGATCGCGCATCTTCATGTTGGGCGAGGCCAGGTCGCCCTTGGCTCGCAGCACGCACGTCCCGTCGGCGAACTCACCGGCGCGCATGCGCCGCAGCAGGTCGAGGTTCTCGTCCACGCTCCGCTCACGGTACGGGCTGGGCCGCCCGGCCTCGCGCAGCGTGCCGCGGTAGTCGCTGATCGCGTCGGCGTCGAGGTGATCGACGTAGGCCTCGCCCGCGCGCACCAGGTGCTCGGCGAAGGCGTACATCTCCTCGAAGAAGTCCGAGGCGTGGAACAGCTTGTCGCCCCACTCGAAGCCCAGCCAGCGCACGTCGCGCTCGATGCCGGCGATGTACTCGGCCTCCTCGGTCTCGGGGTTCGTGTCGTCCATACGCAGGTGGCAGACGCCGCCGAAATCCCGGGCGAGCCCGAAGTTCAGACAGATCGACTTCGCGTGGCCGATGTGCAGATAGCCGTTGGGTTCGGGTGGGAAGCGGGTGACCACCTGGCTGTGCCGGCCGCTCTCCAGATCCGCGTCGATGATCTGCCGCAGGAAGTTGGACTTGGGGGCGTCGTCGGCGGTGCTCACGGGGGCCTCTTCGTCTGCCGGTGGAGCGCGTACTTTGGGTCGCCGGGCGCGGCGCTGCAAGCCCTGCGGCGCCGGGCCGCGCGGCGCGGGGGCCGCGTGACGGGTGTTCGTGCACCCGTCACCAATCGACCACGACCACCGGCGTCCGCGGGCCGCGGGGCGTGTTGGCAGACTTCTTGGAAGGGAGGGCGCCAGCGGCCCTCACGCCGGGAGGCGACCATGAGCCCCACCGACATCCTCGCCGACGTCGCGGCGCGGCACCCCGAAGCCGTGCCGATCCTGCACGCCCACGACCTGGACTTCGCGCTCGAAGGACACCTGACGTTGGAGGATGCCTGCCGCACGCGCGGCCTGGTCGCCGCCGAGGTGCTCGACGCGGTCGCTCGCCAGGCCAGCCCGGGGGGCCGCGACTGGGAGGATCAGCCGATCCTGGCCTTGGTGCAGCGCCTCGCCGAGCGCCACGCGGGGCTGGGCGAGCAGCTCGATCGCGCCTGCGAGCTGGCCGAGACCGCCCTGCGCAGCCACGGACACAACGTGCACCTCCGCCTGCCCGCCATCTACAGCGCGCTGCGCGATCTGCGCCGCGATCTCGCCGACCATGTCGAGAGGGCGCGCCGCGGTCTCGTCCCCGCGCTGGTCGCGGGCGACGTCCGGCGCGTCGACGAGCACGCCGAGGTCATGCGCGTCACCCACGCGGGCCTCGGCGTCGCGCTGCGCAGCCTGCGCACCCTGACCCACGACTTCGCGCCCCCGGTCGACGACAGCCCGTCGCTGACCGCCCTCTGCGCGCTGCTCGTCGACGTCGAGCGCGCCCTGCGCGAGGCGATGCACTTCGAAGGCTACGTCCTCTTCCTGCGCGCCCTCGGCCGAGCCGCCGCCTGACCCTTCCCTTGAACCCCGGCGCGGGATCTGGCTCCCTACCGGCCCCGGACCGGCAGGGGAGGGGTTCATGCGAACGTCGCTGCGGCGGCGCGTTCACGAGATCGTCGAGGTGGGCCGCCCGGGCGACGGCGCCAGCCGCCTGTTCGACACCGCGCTGGTCGTCCTGATCTTCCTGAACGTCGTCGCGCTGATCCTCGAGACCGAGCGCGCCCTCTACCTGAAGGCGCCCCTGCTCTTCGACGTGTTCGAGGCCTCGTCGGTGATGGTGTTCACCGTCGAGTACGCCTTCCGGCTGTGGAGCTGCGTCGAGGATCCCCGCTTCGCCCACCCGGTGTGGGGCCGGCTGCGCTTCGCGCTCTCGCCGATGGCCTTCGTCGACCTGGTGGCCATCCTGCCCTTCTACCTCATCTTCCTCGGGCTCGATCTTCGCTTCGCGCGCAGCTTCCGGCTGCTGCGTCTCTTCCGCGTGGCCAAGCTGGGCCGCTACGTCGTCGCCCTGTCGTCGATCCACCGCGCGATCGCCTCGCGGCGCGAGGAGCTGGTCATCACCATCCTGGTCATCGCGCTGCTGCTCGTCGGGGCGGCGGCGCTGATGTACTTCGTCGAGCGGGAGGCCCAGCCGGACGCCTTCTCGAGCATCCCGGCGGCGATGTGGTGGGCGGTGGCCACGTTGACCACGGTCGGCTACGGCGACGTCTACCCGATCACCGCGCTCGGGCGCCTCTTGGGCGCGATCATCGCGATCCTCGGGGTGGGCCTCTTCGCCCTGCCGGCGGGCATCATCAGCAGCGCGTTCCTCGACGAGGTGCAGCGCCGGCGCGACGAGGCCGCCTGCCCCGAGCGCTGCCCCCACTGTGGGGAGCGCCTGGATCGCCCGCCGGACGCGCCTTGAGCGGAGGGCGCCGCTGCTCCAAGATGCCGACGGGGGGGCGCCATGCAGTCGATCGAAGAAGCCACGACCCTGGTCGGCGGTACGCTGGGCGGGCGCTATCGGCTCACGGCCGTGCTGCACCGCGGCCTGGACACGGTGTACACGGCGCACGACGCGACGCTCGACCGGCCGGTCGTCGTGAAGGTGGTCGCCCGGGACGCCGACGCGGGCAAGGACGTCGAGCGCGCCTTTCAGCGCGAGGTGAGGCGGCTGTCGCGCCTGTACGGCGACACCGTCTGTCGGGTGCTGGACTACGACGTCAGCGGGCCGGACGACGTCGCGACCGGCCTGCCCTACCTGGTGATGGAGGTGGTCGAAGGGCGCTCGGCGGACGCGCTGCTGGCCGAGGAGGGGCCGCTGTCGCCGCATCGCGCCTTCCTCGTCGTCGAGGGGGTCGCGGAGGCGCTGCGCGAGGCCCACGCCGAGGCGGTGGTGCACGGCGACGTCAAGCCCGCCAACATCTTCGTCGCGCCCGCCCCCGGCGACGCCCTGACCGTCAAGCTGATCGACTTCGAGATCGCCCTCGCCGACCACCGGCGCGCCGATCGCGTCGAGGCGCACCGCGCCGATCCGCGCTTCATGGCCCCCGAGCTGTCGACGGGCGACGCCGATCGGGTGGACACCCGCACCGACGTCTACGGCCTGACGCTGACGCTGTACACGTTGCTGGCCGGCCGGCCGCCCTTCGAGGGGCCCACGCCCCAGAAGGTGCTGCTGGCCCAGCTGCGCGCCGCCCCGCCGCCGCTGCCCGGGCCGCCCGACCTGCCCTTGCGGCGGGCCCTGGACGGCTTCGTGGCGCGCGGGCTGGCCAAGGCGCCCGCCGAGCGCTGGCCCGACGTCGAGGCCTGGCGGTCCGCGTTGCACGACCTGATCTACACCGCGGGTGACGCCGCGTACGCGCCGCTCGAGCCCCCCGCCGGCCCGGCGGCGCCGAGCCCACCCCCCGCAGCCCCGCCGGCCGCGCCGCCCGAGCGTCGGCGCGGTTGGCTGATCGCGGCGGCGCTGGTGCTGGCCGCGGCGGGCGTCGCCGCCTGGTTCGTCCTGCGCTGAGGCCGCCGGTGGCCCTCGATTCGTGGACATCGCGCGCAGCGCGCCGCGTACCTTGACCGCGGTGCACGGTCCATGTTTCCGTGCGCTGTCGACTGCACGAGACGATACCCATCGTGCTGCAAACGCGGCGCCCGCCGGCAGGCGGGGCCCAGGGAAGCAGCGGCCGGCGCGGGGCGCCCGCCGCGAAGAACAGGGGGACTTCGATGACGCGCGTGTGGATGGCTCTGGGAGTGGCGGCCTTCGCGGTCGCCTGCGCCGACACGGACGACACCATCTCGACGGTCGAGGTGCAGACCGAGCAGACCCGGCTGGACCTCAACGAAGAGGATCAGGTGTACGTCGTGAACGGTCCGCGGGTGGGCGACGAGACGCCCGAGTTCACCGTGGTGCGCCGCAACGGCGACGTCGAGCCCTTCGGCCAGTGGGCCGCGCGGGTGCAGGCGCACGCCGGCGTCGATCTGACCGACGGCGACAACCCCTTCCGCGCCATCGTCATCACCAACCCCGACGGCCGCCTGACGCCCGAGGAGGTCGAGGATCGCTACCTGGTGGCGATGCCCGAGGCGAACAGCGAGCAGGCCTGCCCGCCCGCCTGCTTCCACTGCCCCGAGGACTACGGCTACCTCTGCTACGCCCTCTGCACCGGCCGCTGAGCGGCCCGTTGGTGTCGTCGGCGCGCGGCGCCGCGGCGGGCCTCGCGCTGACCGCCGCGCTGCTGGTGCAGCTCACCGCCTGCTCGAAGTCCGCCGACCCCGTGAAGGCGGACGCCGGGGCGACCGAGACCATCTCGGCCGACCACCGCGCGCAGCTCGAGAAGGGCGAGGTGGTGGTGACGCTGCTCGAGCCCACCGGCGGCGAGGGCATCGCCGCCCTCGCGCGCGCCGTCGTGGACGCGCCGGTCGACAAGGTCTGGCCCGTCGTCCGCGATTGCCAGCACTTCCAGTCCTTCATGCCGCGCACCAAGGAGAGCCGGATCTCGGACGCCGCGGGTGATCAGTTCACCTGCTACGTCGAGATCGAGATGCCCTTCCCGTTGAGCAACCTGAAGGCGTCGACGCGCTCGACCGTGCGCGATCTGCCGGGCGGCGGTCACGAGCGCAAGTGGGCGTTGGTGACGGGCGACTACCAGCGCAACAACGGCTCGTGGACGGTGAAGCCCTGGGCCGAGGGCAAGAAGGCGCTGCTCGAGTACCGCATCGACGTGAAGCCCAACTCCTCGGTGCCCGACGCCATCGCGCGGCGGGCGCAGTCGAGCAGCCTGCCCGAGATGTTCGACGCCATCCGCCAGCGCGCGCGCTGAACGCCGCCCACGCACGATGTCCGGTCGCGGGAGCCCCGCGGGGTGGGCCCGTGACGTCCGGGTGACGTCGAGCGGCGCCTGGACCCGATCCGCGCTGGTCCGCGGCTTGCGTGAGGCTCGGCGTGCGCTCCGTCCGCACGCGCCCGTCGGTCGGACGAACCACGGAGGTGCCATGAACGTCTGCCGGAACCGCGCTGCCGTCCCGACCGCGGAGCTGTTGTCCCACCTGCACGCCGATCACGCGCGGCTCGACGAGGCGCTCGCCGATCTCGAGGGCTTGCTGGCCGGCCTGGCCGATGGCCACGACCAGGATCAGCTCGAGACCATCGCGCGCCTCGTGCGCCACGAGACGCGCGTGCACTTCGCCGAGGAGGAGCTGCTGCTCGATCGCCTGGGCCCACGGTTCGAGCGGCTGGCCGACGGCGTGCGGGCCGAGCATCGCGCGCTGCGGGGCGAGGCCGCGGGCTTCGAGTCGCTGGTGATGGCCGCCCTGGGGGACGTGCTGGTCAGCCGCACCCTGCTGGTGGTGACCGCCAGCAACCTGCTGCACGCGCTGCGCGCGCACATGAAGCGCGAAGAGGCCGAGCTGGTGCCGGTGCTCGAGGCCGAGCTCGGCGCCGCGGCGCACCCTTCGACCCCCTGAGCCCCGCTGGCGCGCCGCGCGGTGGCCGGCGGTCCTCACGCCTCGTCCGGCGCCCCCTCGTCGTCCGCCTCCGGGGCCGGCGGCAGGTCCGGCGCCACGACGCGCCGCGCGAACACCAGGAACCCGGTGTGCCCCACCATGTGCTGTTTCGGCCGCACGCTGCGCCCGGTGACGTGCCAGCCGCGCAGCAGCACCTCGTAGCTCTCGACCCGCGTGAACGACCGCGCCTTCTCGAGCCCCAGCACCAGCCGCTGCAGCTGCAGCGTCGTCGGCACGTAGGCCGCGAAGGCGCCGCCCGGCCGCAGCGCCTCGCGCGCGTGCGGGATGACCTCCCAGGGCTCGGGCACGTCGAGCACCACCCGGTCGACGTCGCGCTCGGCGATGCCCTCGTAGAGGCTGGCGATGCGCACGCTGTGGTGGTCGATGGGGCCGAGCAGCGCGCCGATGTTGCGCTGCGCGCGGATGGCCGCGTCCTCGCGCAGCTCGTAGCTGGTGACGTGGCCGGTGGGGCCGACCGCCCGCAGCAGCGCCATGGCCAGCGCCCCGGTGCCCAGGCCACCCTCGACCACCCGATCGCCGGCGCCCACGTCGGCCCAGGTGACCAGCATCGCCACGTCCTTCGGATAGACGATGGTGGCCGAGCGCGTCATCCGCAGGGCGTGGTCGACCATCGAGGCGCGCACCACGAAGAAGTACTTGCCGGTGGACTGGCTGCGGACGCGGACGCCGTCGACCTGATCGATGATCGCGTCGTGGGGCAGGACGCTGCCGCTGAAGTTCGTGGTGGCGCCCGGCTGCAGCACCGCGTGGTAGGTGCGGCCCTTGCGCTCGACGAAGACGACGGGATCGCCGGCGCGCAGCCGGCCGCGGGCGGGGGAGGGGGAGTCGCTCATGCCCGGGCGCCTACCACGCGGCGACCCGGCGGGGGAAGCGAATCAGTGCCCGGGCGGGCAGAAGAGATCGGCGACGACGTGGTCGGCGAACACCCACTCGAGGCGGTCGAGCGCGACCTCGGGCAGCGCGGGCCGCACCGTCACGTGGATGGCGTGGTCGGCGGGATCGGCCCAGTGCGCGTCGCCCGGGGGCACGACGCCGGGCTCGAAGTCGCCCTCCTCGAAGTCGATGTCGGCGCCGACGATGCGCACGCGGCGCACCACCTCGTCGAGGGCCTCGGGCGGCACCCCCGGATCGTGATCGACGATCACCACGTAATCCTCCGGCGCGCCGCCGGGGCCCGTGGGGGCGGTGACGACGGCCTGACGCTGCGCCCGCACGGGCGCGTCGTCGGGCGCGTCGCTGTCGGCGCAGGCGGTGAGGGCGAAGGCGAGGCTTGCGGTGACGACCCAGGTACGCATGATGGCTCCTCCGGTTGGAGGTCCATCGGACCACAGGCGCTCGCCGGGCGCAAACGCCCGCGCGGAACGCCTCGCCGGGTCGCGGCATCGGAGTGGGCGGCTGACGGCGCGGCGCGACGGTCGCGCGCCCGGCGGCCCTTCGGAGGAGGCCATGGCCAAGACGCACGTGGACGGGCTGACCCTGTACGCCACCCGGTGGTGTCCCTTCTGCATCCGCGTGTTCCGCACGCTGGACACGCTGGGCCTGGAGGTCGACATCGCCGATCCCACCCGCGATCCGGCGGCGCGCGACGCGCTGTGGCAGGCGCGCGGGCGCGGCACCGTGCCCGTCCTGCGCATCGAGCACCCGGACGGCGAGGTCGAGTGGATGCCCGAGTCCGCCGACATCGTGACCTGGCTGCGCGCCCACCATGGGTGAGATGCCGCTCGAGCGCCTCTTCGCCTTCGGCAACGCCTTCGTTCTGCCCTTCTGGGCCCTGCTGATCCTCGCGCCGCGCTGGCGAGGGACGCGCCTCTTGGTGCACGGACCCCTGGCGCCGGTCGTCCTCGGCGGCGTCTACGTGGCGATGCTGCTGGCCAGCCTGCCCGCGCCCGAGGGCGCCGGCTTCTTCAGCCTGTATCAGGTCATGACGCTGTTCACCGATCCGCGCGCCGTGATGGCGGGGTGGGTGCACTACCTCGTCTTCGACCTGTTCGTCGGCGCCTGGGCCGCCCGCGACGCCCAGCGCGTGGGCGTGCCGCACCTGCTGCTGGCGCCCTGTCTGCTGGCCACGCTGCTGGTGGGCCCGGTGGGGCTGCTGCTGTACCTGGCCCTGCGCGCGGCGCTCACCCGCCGCCTCGGGTTGTCGGACGCCGCGTGACCTGCCCGCGCGCCCCGGGGCGTGCTACCGTCCGACCGTGATCCGAGCCCGCCGCACCATCGCCGGCATCGAGCTGGGCCGCATCCTGGGCGCCGGGGCGTCGGCGGTGGTCTACGCCGGCCGCGTGCGCGCCACCCGGCAGCGCGTGGCGGTGAAGGTGGTGCGCCCCCGCCCGGATCACCCGGCCGACCAGATCGAGCGCGCCCTGCAGGAGGCCCGCGTCGGCTGGACCGTGCGGCACCCCAACGTCGTGCGCGTCTTCGAGTGGGGCACCACGCCCGAGGGCGAGGTGTACCTGGTGCTCGAGCGGCTCGAGGGGCGCACGCTCGGCGCCCTGCTGGCCGAGCTGGGCACCGTGCCGGCGCCACGCGCGCTGGCCATCGGGCGCCAGACGGCCGCCGGGCTCGCCGCCCTGCACGCCCACGGCGCGCTGCACCGCGACGTCAAGCCGGACAACGTGTTCCTCGTCGACGAGGGCGGCGCCGAGCAGGTGAAGCTGCTCGACATGGGGCTGGTGCAGCTGCGCCTCGATCACCCGCACCGCATGGCCTGGACGGCGGCCGGCCTGTCGCTCGGCACGCCCGGCTACCTGGCGCCGGAGCAGGCGCGCGGCGACGTCGCCACGCCCGCGACGGACGTGCACGGCCTGGGCGCGACCCTGTACCACGCGATCGTCGGCCGCGCCCCCTATCCCACCGAGGCCACCTACGACGGCCTGCGCGCGGTGGCCCTGGCGACGGCGCCGCCCGCCCTGCCGGGCCACCTGCCCGCGGACGTCGCCGCGCTGCTGCGCGCGATGCTGCAGCCCGACGCGGCGGCGCGCCCGGCCGACGCCGAGGCGGTGCTCGAGGGCCTGATGAGCCTGCACCCGCCCCCGCGGCCCGCCCCGGACGCCCCGCCGCCGCCCGACTTCCCCGCGCGCCCCGAGCGATCGGCCCACGCCGGCCTGCGGGCGCGCATCGGGGCGGCGGTCAGCGCGGCCCTCGCCGACGGGGGGGGTTCGCCGGCGCTGCGGCAGCGCCTCGACGCGGTCGACGCTCTGCAGGCCCGGCGCCGCCTGATGGCCGCCCGCAGCGCCAAGCTGCGCGCCGAGGCCGAGGCGCTGGGCGAGACGCTCGAGGATCGCGAGGCGAACGTGCGCGCCACGCTCGACGCGCGCGAGGCCGAGCGACGCACCGTGCGCGGGCAGTACCTCGACGCCACCGCGCGCCTGATGGAGCTGGCCGATCAAATCGAGGACGTCGATCGGCGCTACCTCGACCTGGCGTTGGCCCTCGAGCGCGGCCCCCGGGCGCCGGCCGAGCTGGCGCGCGACGCCGCCTCGCTGAGCGCGGCGCGCCGCACGCTCGAGGCCGCGCAGGACGGCGTCCGGCGGGATCTGCGCGACCACCACCAGGCCGCCCGCGCGCTGACCCGGCAGGTGCTCGAGGCCCGGCGCGGGCTGCACGAGGTCGAGCTCGAGCGCGCGACGCGCCTGGCCGAGCTGGAGCACCTCCTCCGCGCGGGCGAGGATCAGCTCGCCGCCCTCGACCGCGACCTCGAGCACGCCTACCTGGCGATCGGCGTGACCCTGCGCCTCGACGGGGTGCCCATCCCGGCGCGGCCCACGCCCGAGGAGACCGAGCGCACCCGCACCTGGCGACGCCCCACGCCCGACGAGCGCCGCGAGGCCGCCCGCCGCGCCTGCGAACTGCCGGTGCGCGTGCAGGGGCCCGGCGTCGACGCCCAGCTCATGGCGCGGGACATCGGGCCGGGCGGCGTGTTCCTCTACGCCGACGCGCTGCCCGAGGCGGACGTGCTGACCCTGAGCATCCGAGGCCCCGGTCGTCCGGTGCGGGTGCAGGGCAGGGTGGTGCACCGGCTGCCGGGCGTGGGCTTCGGCGTCGCCTTCGTCGGCGCGCCCACCGCGCTGTTCGAGGTGTTGGGGCTGGACGAGGCCGAGGCCACCCGCACGGTGCAGTGAGCGGGGACGGAGGGGGCGTGGACGAGCAGCAACAGCAGGCACGGTCGTATCGAGTGGCGGCGGGCCACCTGCGCCTCGCCGCGTGGGACGCCGCCGAGGACGCGCTGCGAGCGCACGTGACCCGCTTCCCCAAGGATCTCGCGGCCGTGCGGTCGCTGGCGACGGTGCTCGAGCGGCGCGCCGCGCTCGACGAGGCCGCCGCGATGACCCGGCGCAGCGAGCGGCTGCTGCAAGAGCTGAAGGCGACGCTGCTCGAGCGGCCGCAGCGCAGCGCCCGCAAGGAGGCGTTCGAGCGCCTCGAGGCCGCGGCCAAGAGCGCGCCGGACGACGCGCCGCTGCAGTGGATGCTGGCCGAGGCCTTCCGCGCCGCGGACGAGGACGAGGCGGCGGCCGCCGCGTACCGGCGCTTCCTGATGAAGCGTCCGGCGGATCCGCGCGCGCCGCACCTGCTGGCGGTGGTGGGCGGGGCGCCGCCGCCGCGCCAGGCGCCGGTGCCCTTCGTGCGGGCCGTGTTCGACGCGGCCGCCGAGGGCGACTACGACGCCGCCCGCGCGGCGGTGGACGATCGCAGCGCCGAGCACGTCGCCGAGGCGCTGCAGGTGGCGCTCGCCGCCGAGCCGCCCGCGAGCGCGGAGCGGGGCCTGCGCGCCGCCGATCTGGGCTGCGGCACCGGCGCGTGCGGCGCGCGCCTGCGTCCCTTCGTCGCGCGCCTCGACGGCGTCGACGTGTCGCCGCGCATGGCCTTCCGCGCCCGCAAGCGCGGCCTGTTCGACCACGTCGAGACCGCCGAGCTGGTCACCTGGATGCGGCTGGCGAAGGATCGCTACGGCGCGCTGGCGGCGGCCGACGTCTTCACCTGGTTCGGGCCGCTGCGCGATCCGCTGTCGGTCTGCTACCGCACGCTCGAGCCGGGCGGCTACCTCGCGTTCACCGCCGAGAAGGGCGCGAGCGGGCCGGTGCTGCTGAGCGACGGCGGCTTCGCCCACGGCCCGGCGCACATCACCGAGGCCGCCGAGGCGGCCGGCTTCGAGGTGCTGCTGCTCGAAGACGTGCCGCTGCGCCGGGACGGCGACGCCGAGGTGATCGGGCTGCGCGCGCTGCTGCGGCGTCCGGGCAAGGGCTGACGCCTTGGCGAGGCTTCGACGGCTGAGCGTCGAGGTGCCGGCGGGCCAGCGGGACGCGGCCGAGGCGTGGGCCTGGGGGCTGGGCGTGCAGGGGCTGGAGGTGCGCGACGCCGAGACGGGGCGCCGGGACGGGCGAGCGCAGGTGATCGCCTGGCTCGACGCCGGGGCGGACGTGGCGGCGATCGAGGCGACCCTGCGCGCGGCGCTGCCAGCGGCGGCGATCGCCTGGGCCCTGGAGGACGCGTCTTGGGCGCCGGACGCGCAGCCGGTGCGCGTGGGCGCGGTGATCGTCGCCCCGCCCGGCGCGGCCGTCGAGGCGGCGCCGGACGCGGTGGTGCTTCGGCTCGATCCGGCGTTGGCGTTCGGCGACGGCGCGCACCCGACCACCGCGCTGTGCATCGAGGCCGTCGAGCAGGCGGCGGCCCGTGGGCCGCTGGGCCGGGTGCTGGACGTCGGCACCGGCACGGGGGTGCTGGGCTTGCTGGCGGCGCTGCGCGGGGCCGAGGCCGTGGTGGCGGTGGACGTCGATCCCGCCGCCCGCGCGGCCGCGGCCGAGCACGCCGCCGCGCACGGCGTCCGGGAGCGGGTGCGGGTGCTCGCCGAGCTGCCGCCGCCCGATCGAGGCTTCGATCTGGTGCTGGCCAATGTCTACGTCGAGCCGCTCCGCGCGCTGGCCGAGGCCCTGGTCACGCGGACGGCGCCCGGCGGCCGGCTGGTGCTGTCGGGTCTGGGGCGGGCGCACGTGGCCGAGCTGCGGGGCCGGTACGAGGCGGCCGGATCGACCTGCGTCGACGTGGCCGAGCGGGGCGACTGGGCGCGGCTGATCCTCGCGCGGACCAACGTGGACGCTGCGGCCGGGCCTCGTTAGAGTCGCCCAATGCGGCATCTGGCCCTGGTGACACTGCTGTGCGCGCTGTGCGGCTGCGACGACGGCGACGCCGGCGCGGCGCCCGTCGACGCCGCCGCGCCCGTCGACGCCACCGCGAACGTCGACGCCGCCGCGGCGGACGTGGCGCCGCCCGACGCGGCGGACGGCCCGGCCGCCGACGACGCCGCCCCGCCCGACGCCCTGCCGCCCATCGGCGGCGATCGTCCGGTCACCGTGTACGTCCCGACCACGCCGGCGCCGCCGGCCGGCCGCCCCCTGCTGGTGCTGCTTCACGGCTTCCGCGCCAGCCCCACGCTGATGGATCGCAGCTTCCCCTTCGGCCGCGCCGTCGACGCCCACGGCTGGGTGATCGCGCTGCCGATCGGCACCCCCGACGACGACGGCTTCCTGTTCTGGGCCGCCCACGAGCGCCTCGACGAGGACGTCGACGGCCCCGACGTGACCTACCTGCGCGACGTCATCGCCCAGCTGATCGCCCGGCACGCCGTCGATCCCGCCCGCGTCTACCTGCTGGGCCACTCGAACGGCGGCGCGATGGCACAACACATGGCCTGCAAGGCGGCCGACGTGATCGCCGGCTTCGTGAACGTCTCCGGCTACAACGTCGCGCCCGCGCGCTGCGCGCCGAGCGCCGCCGTGTCCGCCCTGCACGTCCATGGCACCGACGACGGCCAGGTGCCCTACGACGGGCGCGCCGGCAACCCCGGCGTCGACGACTCGGCGGCCTGGTGGGCCGAGCAGCTCGGCTGCGACGCCGCGCCGACCGACGCCGCCGAGGCCGTCGACCTCGACCTGGTGCCCGGGCCCGAGACGTGGGTGCGCCGCTGGTCGGGCTGCGCCGACGGCCGCGTGGCCGCGCGCTGGCGCATGGAGGGCGTGCGCCACCAGGTGCCCGCCAGCCAGGCCTTCGTCGACGCCGTCCTGAACGCCCTCGAACCCCAGTGAGGCTGCCTCGATGATCGATCCCGCCACCGAACGTGTCGTCGCGGACGCCCGGCGACTGCTGCAGGCCGTCCTGGCCGAGGAGGCCGACGGCCGCGCCCCCTACGCGCGCGACGTCCGCCGCTTCGTCGAGCCCCAGCTCGGGCTGCCGTTCCCGTCCTTCGTCCAGTTCCTCGAGCGGTACGGCTTCGTGGGCCTCGATCGGCGCACCGATCTGCTGTCGGTCACGAAGGCGGGGCGGGACATCGTCGACGCGCACGACGAGCGCACGGCCGGCCTGGTGGGGGACGCGCGGCATCACTTCGGCGATCGGCTGGACGCGCTGGCGGACGCGCCGGCCGCGCCCGCCGAGGCCGAGGTGCGGCTGAGCGAGGACTACTACATCGGCGGCTGCATCGGCGAGGGCGGCCTGGGCACGGTCTACCGCGGGCGGCACCGCGCGACGGATCGGCCGGTGGCCATCAAGCTGGTCGACGGGCTGTTCGACCTCTTCACGCCGGCCCACCACGCCGAGCTGCGGCGCCGGTTCGAGCTGGCCGTGCGGGCCCACGCGCGCCTCGTGAGCCCGTTCATCGTCCAGGTGCTGCACCACGATCCGAGCCACGCGCCGCCCTACGTCGTCACCGAGCTGGCGCCGGGCGGCGATCTGCGGCGCCTGCTGGATCGGGGCCCGCTGCCGCCCAGCGTCGCCCTGCGCTACACGGTGCAGATCGCGCTGGGCCTCAAGGTGGCGCACCAGCAGGGCCTGTATCACCGCGATCTGAAGCCCGAGAACGTGCTGCTGGACGCGCAGGGCAACGCCAAGCTGGTCGACTTCGGCTTCGCGCGGGTGGCCGAGCGCGACGGGCGGCGCGTGCGGCAGGCCTACGTCGGCTACGGCTCGGTCGGCTACATGGCGCCCGAGATGTTCCGCCCCGGCACCGCGGCCTCGCCGGCCACCGATCTGTACGCCCTGGGCATCCTGCTCTACGAGATGCTGACCGGGCAGCTGCCCGGACGGCGCGCGCCGATGCCGGGGGCCCGGGTGGAGGGCGTCCCCACCGATCTGGACGACATCTTCGATCGCATGACGCGGGACGATCCGGCCGAGCGGCCGGCGGACGTGGACGCGGTGCTGACGGCCCTGTGGACCTCGAAGGCGATCGTGGCGCTGCTGGACGCGCGGCAGGCGCCGCTGTTCGTCGAGCCGCCCATCGCGCTGCAGCCGGAGCCGGAGCCCGAGCCGGAGGCCGAGCCGGCGCAGACGCCCGCGCCCGAGGCCGACGCCGCGCCGGCGGCGGCCCCGGACGCGGGGGAGTCGGCGATCGAGGCGGAGGCGCCGGCGGCCGAGCCGGCCCCGAGCGTCGGTCTCGAGGCCGACGCGGCGCCGGGCGCCGACGCGGCGCCGGAAGCGACGTCCGACACGGCGGCGGAGGCCGAGCCGGCCGCCGACGTCGAGACGTCGGCCGATCCCGAGCCGACCGGCGACGGCACCGCCGAGCACGATGTGCTGAACGCCACGCAGCAGCTGGACGCGCTGCCCGAGGACGTGCTGGCCGATCTCGCCGCGCACGACAGCCTGCAGGATCTCCCCATCGAGCACGCGCGCCCGGCCGGCGTCCCCGACGCGGCGCGCTGGTCACCCGACGACCAGGAGTGGATCGACGTCGGCGCGGTGGACGACGCGGGCCGCGAGCACGGCCTCGTCCGCTACTACCGCCCGGACGGCACGCTGTGCTGCGCCACCGAGCACGTCCACGGCGTGCCGCACGGCGCCTTCACCCGCTATCACGAGAACGGCGAGGTCAGCCGTGAGGGCGCCTTCGTCGAGGGCACGCTGCACGGCACCAACGTCTTCGTGCGCTCGACGGACGACACGACCGAGCAGTTCCCCGCCGGGCTGGGCGACGCGGTGTGGCGGGCCGAGATGGACTACGAGCAGGGCCGCATCGTGGCCGCGCGCGCCTTCGACGCCGACGGCCGCCGCGTGCTGCCCGACGGCACCGCCTTCCCCGATCGCCCGGCCGGCGTGCCCGACAACGCCGAGTACCTCGAGCGCGCCGCGCGCTGGGTCGCCGGCGAGGCGATCGACGATCAGCAGGGCGGCCTCCAACGCACCGGCGTCTGGCGCTGGTGGACCGCCGAGGGCGCGCCCGCCGAGGAGATCACCTACGTCGGCGGCCGGCGCGAGGGGCCGGCGCGCACCTGGCACGCCGACGGCGAGACGCTGGCCTCCGAGACGGCCTGGGTGGACGACGCGCAGAGCGGCCCCGCGCGCGTCTGGGCCTCGGACGGCCGCCTGCTGCGCGACGAGCGCTGGGCGGACGGCGCGCGCAACGGCGAGGCCTGGGTGGCGATCGATCCCGACATCTTCGCCGACGCGCGCGTCGTGGCCGCCCGGGGCGACTTCGCCGACGGCCAGCCCGTGGGACGCTGGACCCTGCTCGACGCCGACGACGCCGCCGTCACCACCGTCGACTACGGGCGCCCGTTCGATCCCGACGTGGCCGACGCCGTCTTCGCCGACGCCGCGCGCAGCGCCGACGACTGGGCGGTGTTGGGCGAGCGCCTGCAGGTCGAGGGGCAGCGCGGCGCGGCGCTGATCGCCTTCGCGCGCGCCGCGGCCGTGGCCGACGACGCCTCGGTCCTCGACCGCGCCTGGGCCGACATCGCGCCCCGCACCGAGGACGCCGCGCGCCAGCTCGCGCACGAGGCGGCCGCCGAGGAGACGCCCGGCGCCATCGTCGACGCCCTGCCGCGCGGCGCCGACGCGGCCGACGCGCTGCGCGCCCTGGGCGTGAGGCTCGACCAGGACGAGCGCAGCCGCGCCGCGCTCGATCTGGTGCGCGCCGCGATGCTGCGCGCGCCCGACCGGCCCACCTACGCCTTCACGCTGGCCCTGGTGCAGATGAGCCTCGGCGACGCCCCCGCCGCCGAGGCCGCCATCGAGCAGCTGCGCGCCGTCGAGCCCGACAACGCCGACTTCCTGGCGGGCTACCTGAAGGTGCTGTTCCCCACCTTCGACTTCTGGCCCATGCGCGAGGCGCCCGAGAGCCCGCTCGAGAACGTGCCCACGGCGCCGGCGCAGCCGCTCGAGGCCGTCCTCGACGTCATCGCCCGCTACGCCACCCGCCTGGGACAGCTGCGCGCGCGGCTGCTCGAGGTCATGGCGCCGGACGCGCCCGGCATGGTGCCCGATCTCGGCCACCTGCTGCCGGACGGGCCGGTCGAGCTGCGCGCCTGGTCCTTCGAGGTCGCCGACCCCGACGATCCGGACGACCCCGACATCGTCGACGTGGACGAGACCCTGGGCGACGACACCGCGCCGCCGGCGCTGCTGCGCTGGGCGCGGGGGGATTGGGCGGCGCTCTGCTGGCTCTGCTGGGCGGTGGGGCTGGACGCCGTGGCGCTGCCCGCCGAGCTGGCGCCCCGCGCCGACTACGGCCAGGCGTGCGGCATGGTGGCGCATCGCCTGTGGTACTGCCGCGACAAGACCCGCATGCGCGGCCAGGGTGCGCGCGCGGCCGGCGTGCCCAGCTTCGTCTGGGAGGGGCAGGACATGGCCACGCTGCACCCCAACGTGGCGCGCCTCGCCGAGCTCGAGTACGCCGAGAGCGTCGCGGTGTTCCGCTGGCTGAGCGATCCCGACGCCCGCTCACCCTGGCAGGACGCTCTGCGCGGCAGCTGACGCGTCCGCCGACCCGCGGGGGGTTCCGCCGCGGCGCGCGCTGGCCCATCATGCGGGCATGTCCGTCCGCCTCGGCACCTATCGCGTCGCCCACGCCCCGACCGACCCGGCCGAGGCGCGCCTGCCCGCCGTCGGGCCCGACGACGAGGCCGCCGTGGCCTGGTTTCCCGCGGTCGTCGGCCCGCTCGATCGGCCGGCCCGCCGCGCGTTCCTGGCGCGCGCCCAGGCCCTGAGCCGCGTGCGCCACCGAGGCTGGCCGCCCATCCTGGCCTGGGGCGTGCGGCCCGATCCGGCGGGCGATCGCCCCTGGCTCGTCTATCCGGCCGAGGCGGGCGAGCTCCTCGCCGGGGTGGATGACTTCGCCGCCCTCTCGGCGACGCTGTTCGCGCTCCTCGACGTGCTCGGCGCGGCGCACGCGGCCGGCGCCCTGCACGGCGCGCTGATCCCGGGCGCCGTCCGCGTCGACGCGACCGGCGCGCCCCGCCTGGCCCTGCCGCCCCTCGAGGTAGGCACCCCCCAGGCGGGCGAAGACGATCCCACGCGGCCCACCCCCGCGCCCCAGTTCACCGCGCCCGAGCAGGGTGAGCCCGACGCCGTGGCGCTGGGCCCCTGGACCGATCTCTTCGCCCTGGGCGCCCTCGCCTGGACGTGGACCACGGGCGCCGCGCCCTTCACCGGCCCGACGCCTTGGGCGCGGCTGCGCGCGATGCGGCAGGGCTCGCCGCCGCCGTTCACCCCGCGGTTCCCGGTGCCCGACGGCTTCGAGACCTGGCTGCGTGGCCTCTTGGCGCGCGCGCCGGCCGATCGCCCGGGGCGCGCCGCCGAGGTGGCCGCGGCCCTCGCGACCCTGGCGCGGCCCGACGGCGCCTCCGAACCCGCCGAGGCGCTGCCCGACGATCCGGGCGCGGACGCGCTGCGCGCGGTGGCCGAGGCGCGGGCCGGCGCCCTGCTGTGGCTCGAGGGGCCCGACGCCGCCGCCTTCGCTCAGGCGGCCGACCGGGCGGGCGCGGCCACGGTCGTGTCGGTGCGCTGCACCGACGTCGGGGGCGCGGGCCTGGGGCTGGCGGCGGCCGTGGCGGCGCTGCTCGGCGTCGACGGGCTGTCCGGGGACGCCCTCGCGCGGCGCCTGCCGGCGGCGCTCGAGGCTCGCGGGCTGCCGCCTCACACGGCCGACGCGGGGCCGCTGGCCGATGCCTTGGCGGGGGCGGCCGACGACGACCTCCACGACGCGGCCCTGCTGCGCCTGCTGGGTCGCCTGGCGCGCGATCGGCCCGTGCTGCTCGTGCTCGAGGGCGGGGCGCGCACGGCGTCGGGGCTGGGCCTCGCCCGGCGCGTGCTGGGGCTGACCGAGCGGCCCGTGCTCGCTGTCCTCGACCGGCCGGTGCCCGCCGATCGCCCCGCCCTGCGCGCGGCCGCGCTGGCGCTGCGATCGCATCCGCGCACGCGCCTCTGGCGGGGGCCCGCGGCGGCCACCGCGGGCGTCTGGTTGGAGGGCGCCCCGGCGGCGCTGACCGCCGTCGGCCCGGGCGTCGAGGACGCCGTCTGGGATGCGCTGGCGGCCGCCCTCGAGCTCGACGATCCCGAGGCGGTCATCCTCGACCTCGCCGTCGCCGGGCGCCTGCAGCCCGTCGCGGGCGGCGTGCGCCTGGCCGTCGGCGTCGACGGCGCGCCCCCGCCCGCGGTCCACGCGGCGGCGGCGGACATCCTGGCCCGTCACCGGGTGGCCCCGGCGCGGCTGGCCGCGGCGCGCGTGCGGGCTGGGGCGCCGGACGCCGCGCTGGCGCTGCTGGCGCGGGCGACGCGCCGCCACCTGGCGCGCGGCGCCACCTGGCTGCGGCCGACGCGCTCGACGCGCGCGTCGCCGCCGTCGAGGCGGCGGCGTTGCCCACCCACGATCGCCACCGCGGCGTCGATCACGTGCTGATCGCGCGGGTCGCGCTGGCCCAGCAGTCGCCTCGGCGGGCGGCGCGCGCGGCGGCCGACGCCGAGCGCGCCGCGCAGGCCTACGGCTGGCCGGACGTCGAGGCCGAGGCCGGCGTGCTGGCCGCGCAGGTGGCGCTGCGCGAGGGGCGCTGGCGGCGCGCGCGCCGGCACGCCGAGCACGCCGAGCGGCTGGCGCGGCGGGCGGAGCGCCCTGACTTGCCGCCGAGGCCGACGCGGCCCTGGCCGAGGCGCTCGCCGGCGCGGGCGAGGCCGTCGCCGCGGTGGCCGCCTTCGAGCGCGCGACCGAGGGGTGGCGCGCGGCGGGCCGCCCGGTCGAGGCCGCGCGCTGCCTGCTGCGGCAGGGACACCAGGCGCGACGCTGGGGCCGGCCGGGGGACGCCGTCGCGTTGGCCGAGGAGGCGCGGCGGGCGGTCGAGCGGGACGCGGGGGTGCAGGCCGACGCCGCCCACCTGCTGACCCTGGCGGCGCTGGATCGCGGCCAGATCGACGAGGCCGAGCGGCACGCGACGCGCGCGGCCGCGCAGTACGAGGCCATCGGCGCCGATCGCGAGGCCGCCGCCGTCGAGCTGCTGCGGGCCCCGCTGGCCTTCGAGCGGGGCGACTACGAGGGACAGGGCGCTCGGCTGCGTGCGGTGCTGCGCGGGCTCGAGGCGCGCGGCGACGCCGAGCTGCTGCCGCGCGCGCACGCGATGACGCTGCCCACGGCCGCCGCGCGGGGAGACTGGGAGGCGTGGGACGCGCACGTGGTGGGCGCGATGCCGCTGTTGGACGCCGTCGAGCGGGCCACCCTGCCCATCGCCGACGCGCTGCAGCTGGCCGGCGATCTCGCCCTGTACCGCTGGGGCTCCGGGGCGCGCGCCGCCCGCGTGTGGCGCCTGGCGCGCGCGGCGTTTCGGGCCCTCGGCCTGTCCGACGCCGTCGCCGCCACCGACGAGCGGCTGGCCGAGGTCGAGCCCGACGACGCGCCGCGCGGTTGACGCGGGGCTCGGCACGGCGGACAACGGCGCTCTGGGGACGCGTGACGGAGGGAGAGGTGAGGCGATGAAGATCGTGGAGTTCATCCGCAACCAGGGGGCCAAGGCCGTCCTGCCGTTGGTGGCCATCCTGACCCTGGTCATCGGCCTGGTCAGCGGCGGCATGGGGGCCGTCGAGGTGCAGCCCGGCGAAGCGGCCGTGGTCTACAGCACGCTGACCGGCAGCGAGCGGGTGGTCACCGACCAGGGCACGCTGACCTTCCTGCCCTTCTTCCAGCGCGTGGTCCGGGTGATCGTCGAGCCGCAGGTGCTGACGATGGATCTCGACGACGAGAACCAGGCCAACCCCAACCGCGACATCAAGCTGACCGTGCGCGCGAAGGACGGCAGCGAGTTCTGGTTCGACGAGCTCGAGATCCACTTCCAGCTCGTGCCCAGCATGGTGAACATCGTGCTGGCCAAGCACGGCGAGGGCGACGGCTACAAGGAGTCGGTGCGGGTGCACGCGCGCGAGGTGCTGCGCAACGAGTTCGGCCGCTACACGTTCCTCGAGGTCGCCGATCCCAGCAGCTATCAGACCGCCACCGCCCAGGCCACCCAGAAGCTGAACGAGCGCCTGAACAGCACGGGCATCCAGGTGACGCTGATCAAGACGCCGCGCCCGCGCTTCGACGCCAGCGTCGAGACGGCGATCAACGATCGGCAGACGGCGCAGCAGGAGGTGCGGGTGCAGGAGCGCGAGCGCGACCGGCTGGTGAAGCAGCGCGATCGCTTGGTGCAGAACGTGCGGCAGACCAAGAACGCCGAGTTCCAGTCCGACAAGGCGCGCCTCGAGGCCGAGTTCAAGTCGGCGCAGGCGCAGCTGATCGAAGCGAAGACCGCGGCCGACACCTACGCCATCCAGCGTCGCGCGGCCGCCGACGCCGAGAAGTCCGAGAAGCTGGCGCAGGCCGAGGGCATCCGCGTCGGCGCCACCGAGCGCGCGAAGGGCCTGCGCGCCGAGATCGAGGCGGTGGGCGCCGCGGGGCCGGGCATGCTCGACCGCGTGATCGCCGAGCACGTGATGCCGCAGATCGCCAACATCGAGGCGGTGCCCTACGCGCGGGCCAGCCAGCCCCTCGACATCCGCCACATCCAGGCGCCCCCGGAGGACGCCCGATGAACAAGGTCGTCCAGATCACCAGCGCCGTCTTCCTGGCCGTCGTCTTCATCCCCATGTGCTCGACGACGTACATCGGCCCCGACGAGATCGGGGTGCGCAAGGCCGTGTTCGGCGGCATCGACGACGAGGACTTCGAGCAGGGGCGGCACCTCGATCTGCCCTTCCTGCACTCGTTCTATCGCCTGCCGCGGCAGGTGCAGTTCCTCGAGTTCAAGCGCTTCCCGGTGCGCAACAACCAGAACAACCAGTTCTTCGTCGACATCAGCATCCTGTACGAGATCGTCGAGGGCGGGGCCCACAAGATCGGCCAGGAGGGCCTGATCAACACCTGGCACGCCAAGGTGAAGTCGGTGTGCGAGGGCTTCCTGCGGGTGCACCTCGCGCAGCTCGACAACGAGAGCATCCTCGACAGCGACGAGCGCATTCAGGTGGCGTTGTCGAGCATCGAGCCGCTCAACAAGCAGCTCGGCCAGTACCACGTGCGGGTGCGCGACGACGGCGTGGTCATCCGCGCCATCCGCTTCGAGCGCAGCTACGAGGGGCGGCTGCAGGCCCAGCAGCTGCTGGCCGTGCAGGCGCGGCTCGACGAGGCGAAGGAGAAGGAGTCCGAGGCCCGGATGCAGACCGACACGGTCAAGAAGGGCATCGACAAGGACGTGGCCGTCGAAGAGCAGGAGTGGAACAAGAAGATCGCCGACCTGCGGCAGGAGTGGGAGGTGAAGATCGCCGAGGTGCGGGCCGAGGTCGAGCGCTACCAGCGCCGGGTGCGGGCCGAGGCGGACGCCCACTTCGAGCAGGCGACGGCCGAGGGCGAGCGCGCGGTGGCCGAGGCGCGGGCGCTCGGCGAGCGGCTGAAGACGGACGCGCTGAACACGCGGGCCGGCCGTACCTACAGCGCCATCCTCGCGGCGCGGAACTTCAAGCTGGGCAACATCCGGCTGAACTCGAGCGATCCGAACTTCCTTCAGCGCTTCGCCTCGATGGGGGTGTGGCGCAACTTCTTCCTCCCCGACGAGCGGTGACGCGGTGCTCGTTCGCCTGATCCTGCTCGCCTTCCTCGCGGCCGGCGGCGTGGCGGTGTTCCTCGCCCTGCGCCGGCAGGCCGCGCTGCAGGTGCCGCCCCACTGGACCTCTGCGGCCGTGGACTGCCCCCCGCTGGCGCGCGCGCTCGAGCTCCGGCAGCGGATGGTCGGCCTGCTCGCGCGCCGGCGGAAGAGCTTCGCGGCCACGCTGCAGGCCGACGTGGACGCCCTGATCGCGTCGATGGTCGACCTGGCCGGCGCGCGGCGCGAGCTGCAGGTGCACCAGAAGCTGAGTCCGGGCGGGCGCCGCGCCGCGTCGCTCGACGACGTCGACGCGCGTCTCGCGGACGCCGAGGCTCAGGTGCAGGCGGCGGTGGCGCACGTCGCCGAGCTGACCGGCGGGCCGGACACGGGGCTCGAGGCGGCGCGCGACCGGCTGACCGCGCAGACGCAGCGCCTCGAGCAGAGCCTGCGGGCCTACGAAGAGGTCCGCCGGGCCACCGAGGACGAGACCGGCTGAAGAAAAGATCGCCCCGCACATAAGACCGGGACGTCGCGTCGCCACTGAGAGGGTGAACGCGCGTTCAGGTCTTTGAAAAGCAGGGCACGTGAGGCGCCGGTCGAGCCCGACCGAGGCGACGTCGCGGGGTCAGGGGGTGCCGCCCTCGGCCGGCGCCTCCCACATCGCGTCCTGGCCGCTCAGCTTGGCCTTGAGGATCGTGGCGGTCACCGAGGTGGTCTCGGGCGGCATGAAGAAGCCGACCTCGAGATCATCCACCGACTTCTTGGTGAACACCTCGTACTGCGTGTGGGGGAACGTCTTGAGCACGTTGCCGTCCTTGTCGCGATACTGCAGGTCGGCGACGAACTGCGTGACCGACACGTCGGCGAAGTTGAAGACGTTCATCACCGCGCGCCGCTTCTCGCCCTCGCCCTCGAAGCGGACGAACTCGAGCGCCAGCGGCGCGCCGTTGGCCGGCTTGTCGGGCCACTTCACGTCGGGCTTGGCGGCCTCGGCCGGCGCGTCGTCCTTCTTGGAGCAGCCGACGGCGGTGAGACCCATGGCGGCGAGACAGAGAGCGAGGGTGCGGATGCGCATGGTTCCTCCTGCAGATCGCGTCATGCAGCCTCAGCGCGGCGGGCGGCGCAAGCACAACCGACCGGCGGCGCGCTCAGCGCTCGAGGGGCTCGAGCGTCACCAGGGCGCCGCTGCCGACGAACACCGTGCGCCCGTCGGCGCCCTCGATCTCGATCAGCTCGCCGTGCATGCCCTTCAGCACGCCGGTCACCGACCCCTTCAGGTGCTCGACGCGCACCTTCTGGCCGACCAGCGGACCCAGCGGGCCCGCCGAGGCCGTGGCGTAGGTGCTGCTGGCGCGGGCCGAGATGGCCCACTGCAGGGTGAGATCCTTGCCGACCAGGGCGACCGCGTCGATCTCGTTCCAGCCGCTGATCCGTGTGGTGTCGAGGTGGATGCGGAGGCGCTGGGTGCGCACCGTCTTCGCCGGCTCGATCTTCAGCTCGACGCCGCGCGCCTTGTCGACACCGCTCCACAGCTCGACGGCCTTGCCGCTGTCATCGAAGGCCTCGACGCGCCGCACGGCGCCGGGGTTGAAGGTCTGGTGGATGCGCACCTCGCCCACCTCGACCGCGCGGTCGTAGCCGAGCTCGAGCCACTCGGCCCCGGCGTCCGCGGCCAGCGTGGCCCAGGCGCGCGGATCGTCGGCGTGCTTGGTCGCGTCGGGCGCGCCCTTCGCGGCGGCGGGCGACCAGCCGGCCTGGGGGCCGACGGGCGGGCGCTCGCGGGCGCCGGCGGGCGGGGTGAAGGGGGAGAGCAGCAGGGCGGTGACGCGGGGCTGGGGGGGGCGGGGCGCGCGCATGGGTTCCTCCGGGGACGTACAGGTCGGTTCTACGCGCGAAGTGGCGCGAGGGTCCACGGCGCGGTCGACGGCGGCCGGCGAGGGCCGGGCTGGCGGCGCGCGGGCGGGGGACAGCGGAGCTCGGCGCGGGGCGCGCGATGAGGGCGCAGGACGGCGGCGCCGCGGCGCCGTGGCGGGTGCACCGGATGGGCGCGGGGCGGCCCCTGCTGGCGCTGCACGGCTTCACCGGCGGCGGGCGCGACTTCGAGACGTTGGCGGCCCGGGTGCCGGCGGCCTGGATCGCCCCGGACCTGCCCGGCCACGGTGGGACGCGCGCCCCGGCGACCTTCGCGGACACCGTGGCGGCGCTGATCGAGATCGGCGGCGCCGCCCCCTTCGACCTGCTCGGGTATTCGCTCGGCGGGCGTGTCGCGTTGGCGTTGGCCGTGGCGCACCCCGACCGGGTGAGGCGGCTGGTGCTGGTCGGCGCGACGCCCGGGATCGAGGCGCCCGCGGAGCGCGCTGTGCGGCGCGCGCTGGACGCCGAGCGCGCCCAGCGGCTCGAGGCGGAGGGCGTCGCCGCCTTCCTCGCCGACTGGCAGGCGCAGCCGCTGATCGCGACCCAGGCGCGCATCGACCCGCCCACGCGCGCGGTCATGGCGGCGGTGCGGCGGGCGCAGACGGCCGCGGGGCTGGCGGCCAGCCTGCGGGGTCTGGGCACCGGATCGATGCCGCCGCTGTGGGACGCGCTGGGCGCGGTGCGCTGCCCGACGTTGCTCGTGGCGGGCGCCGAGGACGAGAAGTTCGTCGGCGTCGCGCGGCGCATGGCCCGACGCATGCCCGCCGCGCGGCGCTGGGTGGTGCCCGGCGCGGGGCACTGCGCCCACCTCGAGGCGGCGGCGATCTTCGGGGCGCGACTCCGGCGCTTCCTGTCCGGGGCCTGAGGGCGGAGATCGGGCGACGGCGCTCTTTACGGCGCCGGGTGGTCCGTTCGATGCTGGGCGCCCACGATCCCGACCATCGACGACGGAGGGTGCCATGCTCACGACGGGCGCGCACGTCCCCGCGACGTTCCTCGCCAACGACAGCCGAACGTTGGCCGATCTGTTCGCTCGCCGTGTCGAGCGCAGCGGTGACGCGACGGCCTTCTTCGGCAAAGAGGGCGGGCGCTGGGTCGCGACGTCCTGGCGCGCCTTCGACCGGCGCGCGGCGCAGGTCGCCGCCGGCCTGGTCGCCCTGGGGCTCGAGCCCGGCGATCGGGTGGCCATCCTCGGCCCCACGCAGGCGCCGTGGGCGTTCTACGACATCGGGGCGCAGATCGCCGGCTGCATCAGCTTGGGCCTCTACCCCAAGCAGTCGCCCGATCAGCTGCGCTACCTGCTCGAGCACAGCGAGGCGCGCGTCGTCTTCGTGGCCGACGCCGAGGAGATGGCGGCGGTGCTCGAGGCGGCCGAGGGGCTCGACAGCCTGCGCGCCATCGTGCCGTGGACCGACGACCTGCACGGCGCCTTCGCCGCGCGCGATGCGCGGATCACGTCACCGGGCCGCTTCGAGGGCGATCCGCTGGCCGGCGAGGCGCGCGCCGAGCGGCTCGCCGCGCGGGGCCCCGAGGACTGCGCGATCTTCGTCTACACGTCGGGGACGACCGGCCCCCCCAAGTGCGCGATGATCAGCCACCGCAACATCCTGGGGCTGCTCGGCTCGCAGGGGGACTTCGGCGCGTTCTTCGAAGACGACGTGTCGCTCAGCTTCCTGCCGATGGCGCACGTGGCCGAGCGCGTGCTGGCGTTCTACGGCCGCATCAACGCCGGCTTCGCGACGGCCTACGCGTCGAGCACCCAGGCGGTGCTGGCCGAGCTCGGCGAGGTGCAGCCGACCATCTTCGGCAGCGTGCCGCGCATCTTCGAGAAGGCCTACAACAAGGTGCGCGGCGAGGTGGCCAAGAAGCCCAAGGCGGTGCAGGCGCTGTTCGCCTGGGCCACGCGCGTCGGCGTCGAGCGCGTCCGGCTGCAGATCGCGGGGCGGCCGGTGCCGGGGTTCCTGGCGCTGCAGCACGCGATCGCCGACCGCCTGGTGCTGGGCAAGGTGCGGCAGGCCTTCGGAGGCCGGGTGCGCCAGCTCGTCGCGGGCGCAGCGCCCACGCCGCTGCCGGTGCTCGAGTTCTTCTGGGCCGCGGGCCTGCCGGTCTACGAGGTGTACGGCATGACCGAGGCCACGGTCGTCACGCACGCCAACGTCCCGGGCGCGACGCGGCTGGGCACCGTGGGCAAGGTGCTGCCCGGGCTCGAGCACCGCATCGCCGAGGACGGCGAGGTGCTCGTGCGCGGGCCGTCGGTCTTCATGGGCTACTTCAAGGACGCCGCGGCGACCGGCGAGGCCATCATCGACGACTGGCTGCACACCGGCGACGTCGGCACGATCGACGCCGACGGGTACCTGCGCATCACCGACCGCAAGAAGCACCTGATCATCACGGCGGGGGGGAAGAACGTCACGCCGGCCAACATCGAGAAGGCGATCAAGGTGCAGGATCCGCTCATCAGCCACGTGCACGCGCACGGCGACCGGCGGCCCTACGTGTGCGCGTTGGTGGCGCCGAGCCCGATCGAGACCCTCGAGTTCGGGCGCGACGCCGGCATCGTGGACGACGCGACGGTGAAGCGGCTGACCGCCGAGCTGATGGCCAACCCGGCCGGTCGCAGCGCCGAGCTGGCCGACGCGATGCGGCCGGTGACCGAGCTGCCGGCCTTCCGGGCGCGCATCGCGGCGGCCGTGCGCACGGGCAACGAGCGGCTGGCCCAGGTGGAGAAGGTGAAGCGCTTCGTCGTGCTCGACCGCGACTTCAGCCAGGAGGCGGGCGAGATGACGCCCACGCTCAAGCTGCGACGGCGGCACGTCGAGACGGCCTACGCGGCGACCTTCGACCGCATCTACGAGGAAGCGGGGTTCGGCCAGGCGCCGTGACCGCGACCGATCGGGTGCCCGGAGCGGCGCGGGTCAGCCCCCGGTCGACCGGGGCGCCGCGTCGTCGGACAGCGAGCGGAGGGCGGCGCGCGTCGCCGGATGATCGGGGCCGCAGGCGCCGGCCAGGGTGACCCGCCACGCGTTCAGCGCCGCCTTGGCCTCTTCGTGCAGAGCGCGCCGGTCGGGCGCGGTCACGTCGGGCGCGGTCATGCGCCGGGCGGTGGCGTCGCCCAGCGCGTGGTGCACCTGCGCCATCTCCAGGCTGGCCGCCGGTAGCATCCGCGCGGCGTGCGCGGCCAGCCGGCGGGTCAGCGCGAGGCGTTCGGCGGTGAAGCCCAGCTCTCCCAGCGTCCGCGCCAACGTCCAGCGCAGGCGGAAGACCACCGGGTGGTGCGGCGGCAGGACGGCCTCGACCTCGTCGAGGCACCGCAGCAGCAGATCGCGCCGCTCCACCTTGTCGCTCGGCAGGTCGAGCGCCTGCAGGCGTTCCCGCAGCGCGGCCTCGGCGGCGCGCGCCGCGTCGCCGTCGAGCGCCGCGCCGCAGGCCGCGCAGGGGCCCCAGCCGTCGGGGCGGGCGGGGTGCGCGCCGCGCCCGCAGGTGGCGCAGCGGTGCGCGCCCAGCAGCACGTCGAGCGCGTGGCCCTCGATCTCGTCGGCGTTGGCGTTCAGCCCCGTGCAGCGCCCGCAGCCGCACGCGAACAGGTGGTCGTCCAGCAGCTCGGCGCGGCGCGCGGCCCGCGTCTCGTACAGCCCCACGTAGGTCACCGTCAGCGCCTCGCCCGGCTCGAGCGGGCGCAGCGCGCGTACGCTGTAGACCGGGCCGTCGTTCGACACGAGGCAGTTGGGGGCGCAGCTGTGGTTGAACAGCGCCGCGCGGGGCGCGACGGCCATGCCCAGGCGATCGCTCGGATCGGCGGCGGCGCCGAGCGCGAAGGCGTTGGCGTCGACGCGCGCGCAGGCCTCGGCGAGGTCGTCGGGCGTCGCGTCGATCCGGGCGAGCCAAGGCGCAAGCCGGCGGCCCGCCGCCTCCAGGCGATCGACGATCGCCGGGGGGTGCCGGTCGAGGGGCGCCAGCAGCCCCAGCGCCTCGTCGGGCGCCGCGACGGGGGCGCGCGCGTGGGGCCGGCGGGGCGTGCGCTGGCGCGCCACCATCCGCAGGGCGAGGTGCAGCAGGCGCTGGCCGATCTTCAGATCGGCGGCCACCCGCGCCACGTCGGGGCCGGCGTCGCGCAGCAGCGCGTCGACGGCGTCCTCGGGGCAGCACGGGGCGTCGGGCGCGCGCGGGGCGAGGCACGTCGAGCAGTACGTGCGCCGCAGGTTCGCCTCGAGCGCCACCGCGAAGGCCGTCTCGCGGTGCACCAGCTCACCGCGGGCGAAGGCGCGGGTGGCCTCGACGCCGCGGCCGAACCCGTCGGTGACCACCACCCTCCATCCGGCGTCGGCGGCGCTCACGGCGCCGGCTCGAACGTCTCGCGCCCGTCGGCGCCCTCGATCACCTCGTCCAGCGTATAGCGCATCGGCACGGTCTCGTTGGCCAGCCACAGCCGCGCCTGATCGGCGAAGTGCGGCGAGTCGGTGAGGGCCGACTGGCCCCCGGGGATGATGTTGCGGCCGCGCACCTGGCCGTCCTTCAGCGCGACCACCATGCGCATCACGGGGCCGCTGCCATGGCGGAAGCGGGTGCCGCCGAACCCGGGCCCGGCGGCGTCGATGCCCCAGTTGTCCCCCGGGCGCGGGAACCACGTGAGGGCGCGCCGGGGATCGTCGCGATCCAGGCCGGTCATCAGCGGCAGCGTGCGCGTGGTGATCGAGAAGCGCTGCAGCAGGACGCCCAACGTCGGGTCATCGGCCAGGAAGTCGGCCAGCAGCGACTCGAACTCGGTCTGGTGCCGCATGCCCCACAGCCACGCCCCCATGTCGTCCGTGCCGAAGCCGCCTTCGTCCGGGCCGGCCGGGGGGCTGCGCAGGAAGGCGAGCGCGTCGAGCAGCGCCGCCACCATCACCTCGTCGCTGGTCTCGACGGCCTCGGTGCCCACGACGTCGAAGAAGACGGACTCACCGCGGGCGGGCGCGAACGACGCGACGCCCAGCGGGTTGTCGGGGCCGCGGCCCAGCACGAAGCGGCGCAGGGCGCGCGTCTGGTGGCGGCTGGCGCTGAAGCGCCAGCCGGGCAGGGGCTCGTCGTCGAACACCGCGCGGACGAACCGGGGCAGCCAGGCGTTGAACAGCATCGTCGCCACGGCATCGTCGCGGCCGGCGGCGTCGGGCGCGGGCGCGTAGAAGGTCGCGACGCCGCTCTGCGCGTGGTGGCCGCGCTCGGCCCACGCGCGCAGGCGCCCGGCGGCCTCCTCCAGGCCGGCCCGGTCGCGCGCGGCAAGGTCGGCCAAGGGGCCTGCGTCCGCCGCCAGCGCCGCGTCGATCGCCTCGACGAGGGGCAAGGTGAACACCTCACCCAGGATCGACGCGTCGTCGCCCTGGATGCGGGCCATCTCGTCGGCGTCGGCGCGCCCGGCGTCGACGGCGGCGCGCAGGCGGCGCGCGATGGCGAAGGCCCGGTGGGGGTACCACGGACCGCCCAGGTACCAGCCGTCGTCGTCGATGCGGCCGTCGTGCGTCAGCCCCCCCGGATCGTTGTTCGCCGTCACCACGAAGCCCGCCGCGGGGCTGGTGGCCTGCGGCATCGTGTCGAAGGGCACCACGCACGCCTGGGGATCGGCCTGCCCCGGCCCGGGGTCGACGTGGCCCTGGTCGTCGGTCGGCATGCGGAACGCGCCGAAGCGCGTGCCGTCGAGCAGCTGGGTCGGATCGGCGCCGGGCGCCCACGCGCCGTCCGGCGTGCGGGGCAGGTAGGTGCGGCAGGGGATGGCCTGGTAGCTGGTGAACAGGACGTCGCCGTGGCGGTCGGCGGCGGCGCTGAACAGGCCGCCCCCGACCAGGCCGGCGGCCGCCTGGCGGAAGTCCGCGACGGCGTGGGCGCGCCCCATGCGATCCAGCGCCTCGATCCAGCGGGTGACGTCCAGCGCGCCGTGGTCCATGCTGATGGCGGCCACCTCGCCGTCGATCGCCGCGGGCACGACGGGGCCGTCGAGCGTGATGACGGCGCCGGCCTCCCCCTCGGCGGCAGGCGCGCCGTCGATCTGCACGATCCAACGCCCGTCGAAGGTGGTGTAGCGCGTCCAGCGGACCGGGCGCCCGACGCTGTCGAGCGCCGGCACGTCGGCGACGTCGAAGGCCTCCTCGACGGCGACGAGCGGCCGCCACTCACCCCGAAACAGGCTGGCCTCGGGGCGCCCGTCCGGGCCTAACCGCAGCGTCTCGGTGTACCAGTCGGTGATGTCGACGACGGGGTTCACCTGGCTCCAGGCGACGTCGCCGTTCGTGCCCACCGCCAGCACCGGCAGGCCCATCAGCAGCAGGCCCACCTGGCGCAGATCCCCGCCGCCCAGCACCCGCGTGTCGAGGCCCACCTGGTACATGAGGGCGGGCACCGACAGCTGCAGGTGGCCGTCGCCCGCGGCCAGGGCCCATCCGTCCGACGTCGCGCCGCCGGCCACCGCCCAGGCGTTCGAGCCGAAGGGGCCCTCGCCCCGCCGCCCCAGGCGCCGCTGCTGCCGGGCCAGGCGCGCGGCGAGCCGCTCGACCATCGCGCGTGGGGCGCGCGGCCGGGCCTGCTTGCCGGCGGGCGGGCTCGGCGGGGGCGCCGGGCCCTCGCGCAGCCCGTCGGCCGTCTCGTGGCCCAGACCGGCCGCCGACGCGTAGGGCAGCATGGGCGACAGGTCGCCCCACAGGTCGGCCTCGAAGCCGGCCCGCCGCAGGGCCTGGTCGGGCAGGGCGGGATCGAGGAAGGCTTCGGCGGCCGCCTCGGCCTTGGCCTGTCGCCCGACGTCGCCGGTCTCGAAGTTGGTCTGGTACAGCACGACCGCGGCCATCGCGGCGACGTCGCGGCGCGTCCACGGGTGCATCAGGTCGACCTCGCGCGCGGCGCCCAGCAGGCCGCGCGCCAGCACGAGCTCGCTGGGGGGACGCGCTTCGCCCGCGCCGACGGCGTCGATGTAGGCGTTGACGCCCGCGGCGAACGCGTCGATGCGCTCGCCCAGCGGACCGTCGAGGTGGGCCTCGAGGCGGTCTGCCGTCTCGGTCATGCCGGTGAGGCGGCTCTCGAGATCCACGTCGAGGGCCACGTCGCCGAGCAGGCTGCTCAGGGTGCCCAGCCCCAGCCGCCGTTGCAGGTCCATGACGAAGTAGCGGTCGCGGGCGACGACGAAGCCCAGCGCGCGCATCAGATCCAGCTCGTCGGCGGCGTACAGGTGCGGGATGCCCATCTCCACCTGCACCACGTGCACCGGGGCGCGCAGGCCGGGCAGGGCGCGGCGCGCGGTCTCGGGCAGCGCGGCGAGGCGCTCGGGTCCGGGCAGCGTCGCGTCGGCGCCGACGTCGGGGTGGAGCGCGCCATCCGGGGGCGGCGCCGCGTCCGGCCGAGCGGCGTCGTCGGCGGCCGCGTCGGCGACCCGGGCGTCGAGGCCGAGATCCACGGCGGCGTCGCGCGGCGCATCGCCGGCGCCGTCGTCGCAGCCGGCGAGGCCGACCGCCAGGGCCAGACAGACCGTCGCCCATCGCCTCATCGACACACCTCTCCGCCGATCGGGCGACGACCGTACCAGAAGTGCGGGCCGCGGCGCGCGCCTGCGTTGCGGCTCGGCCCCCGGGTGCTGCAGCATGGACCGGCCGCGCGCCGCGGCAGGGAGGTGCCGATGAGGCGGTCGATGGCATGGTGGGTGATGGCGTCGCTGCTGGTCGGCGGCGCGCTCGTGGGGTGCGGCGGCGACAAGCCGGACTGCAAGAAGGGGAAACCCTGCGGGCAGACGTGTATCGACAAGGACGACACCTGCCACAAATAGCCGGCGCCCGCCGCGGACGGCATCGGCGCCGGCGGCGTGCCTCGACGCGCCCCTTGGTACGGCGCGCGGATGCGATAGACTGGCAACGTCGCCCACTGCAACGGACACACGCATGACCGACGACGCCGAACTCCAAGCCACCCGGGTGGTGGTCCGCCCCCTCACGCAGGACGACCACGACGCGGTCGCCCACCTGCACCGCATCATCTTCCCCGACCTCGGGCCGTGGCGGGACGATCAGTTCCGAGCCCAGGTCGATCGTTTCCCCGAGGGGCAGATCGGCATCGAGCTCGACGGCCGCCTGGTGGCGACGAGCTCGAGCCTCATCGTCCAGCGCGACGAGTACGAAGGCTGGCACACGTTCCGCGAGGTCAGCGACGGCGGCTACATCGGCACCCACGAACCCGACGGCGACGCGCTGTACGGCATCGACATCGCGGTCGATCCCGAGGCGCGGGGTCTGCGGCTGTCGCGCCGCATCTACGACGCGCGCAAGCAGCTGTGTCGCGCGCGCAACCTGCGCAGCATCCTGATCGCGGGCCGGATGCCCGGCTATCACCGCTACAGCGACCAGATGACGGCCGAAGAGTACGTCCGCAAGGCGCTGCTGAAGGACATCGAGGATCCCGTCATCAACGCGCAGCTGTCGAACGGCTTCTCCATCCAGGCGGTGCTGCCGGACTACCTGCCGAGCGACAAGGAGAGCTGCGGCAACGCGCTGTTGATGGAGTGGCTGAACCCGGCCTACACGCCGCCCCTGCGGCGCCACCGGCGCAACAAGGTGCGCGTGGCCGCGGTGCAGTACCAGATGCGCCCCGTCGAGGGCTTCGACGCCTTCGTTCGGCAGTGCGAGTTCTACGTGGACACCGCGGCCGAGTACCGCTGCGACTTCGTCCTGTTTCCCGAGCTGTTGACCAACCAGCTGCTGGGCCTGGTGCCCGCCGACCGCCCGGGCGCGAGCGCGCGCAACCTGCACCGCTACACCGAGGGCTACATCGAGGCCTTCGGCAAGATGGCCATCCGCTACAACGTGAACATCGTGGCGGGCACGCACCTGACCGTCGAGAACGGCACGCTCTACAACATCGCCTACCTGTTCCACCGCAACGGCCGCATCAGCAAGCAGTACAAGCTGCACATCACGCCCAGCGAGCAGCGCTGGTGGGGCGTCTCGCCCGGTGATCGCCTCGACGTGTTCGACACCGACCGGGGCAAGGTGGCCATCGCCATCTGCTACGACGTCGAGTTTCCGGAGCTGGTGCGGATGGCCCGGAAGAAGGGCGCGCGCCTGCTCTTCGTGCCCTTCAATACCGACATCCGCAGCGGCTACCTGCGGGTGCGCTCGTGCGCGCAGGCGCGCTGCATCGAGAACCACATGTACACGGTGCTCGCGGGCGCGGTCGGCAACCTGCCGCAGGTCGAGGGCGCCGACATCCACTACGCGCAGTCGGCCATCCTGACCCCGAGCGACGTGCACTTCGCCCGCGACGGCGTCGCCGAGGACACGACCGCCAACGCCGAGTGCATGGTGATGAGCGATCTCGACCTCGAGCTGCTGCGCCGCACCGAGCGCACCGGCACCGTGCGCCCGTGGTTGGATCGCCGGCTCGACCTGTACCGCATCAGCTGGCGCGAGGACGAAGAGGACGTCGAGGCCTGACGCGGCCGCTGGCGGGCGACGCGCCGCGAAGTGTCGACGCCCGCGGTCGAAGTGTCCTAGTCTCGCCCGGTCCGACGACGGAGGGGGCGGTGGACGGGGCTTTCGAGGTGCCCTGCCCGGTGCTCGAGGACGACGGCGAGCGGCCGGGCAAGACGCCCCGGAGCCGCATGGCCTTCGTCCACCATGTAGCGCAGCGGGTCGCGTACGCGCACGGCTGGCGATCGGCCCCGCAGGACGCGCGGTACCTGGGCGCAGGGCTCACCTACGACACCTATTACGTCGCCCTCGGCGACGAGGGCCTGGCCGTCCGCGTGCCCCACGGCGGGGCCGAGCGGGACCAGCCCGACCGCGCGGCGCGCGTCGCCTGGCTGCTGGGCGAGCTCGACCGGGTGGACTTTCGCCACCGCCTGCCGCGGCCCTTGGCGCTGGTGTCGGCTGGACGCAGCCGCACGGTGGTGGTGCAGAGCTTCGTGCCGGGCGTGCCGCTGACCCAGAACAGCGCGCTGCGCATCGACTGCGCCGAGGCGCTGGGGCAGGTGGCCGCCGCCGTGCACGCGCTGCCCGTGGGGGACATGCCCGACGTCATGCCGGCGTTCCTCGACTGCACCGAGCAGGGGGAGGTCGAGCTCGAGGTGTTCGAGGACGACGACGCGCCGGTCACGGCCGACGCGCTGGCCTGGTGCCGCGCGCACATGCCGCCGCCCGACGCCTGCTGCCTGGTTCACGGCGATCTGCTGGGCCAGAACGTGCACGCCTTCATGGAGTCCGATTACGCCATCGGCTACGCCGTGCTGGACTGGGAGAACGCCTGCGTGGGTGATCCCGCCTACGATCTGGCCGTCGTCACGCGGGGGCGGCGCCACCCCTTCGGCAAGGGCCGCGGCAACCTCGCGCGGCTGCTCGACGCCTACAACGCCCGTGCCCGCCGCCCCATCGACGCGCGGCGGGTGCAGTTCTACGAAGCCTGCATCCTGGTCAACTTCATCACCGAGGCCGAGAGCGAGGCCGAGCGCGCCGAGCTGCGCCGCGCCCTCGGCGGCTGGCTGCGCCGCCTGAACGGCTGACCCCCGCCGGCGCGCCGGGCCCCTCGACCTGCGGCGCGATCTCCGGGCCCCGTTCACTGTCCCGCCCGGCCAGGCGCCTCCAAGCCGTTCGCCCGGACCGATCACGGGCGCCGCTGCGTGCACGCAGTCGTTCTCTTCTAACGCATGGTTTCGGCTCTTTTTCGACATGGGCGCACGGTCTGTGCGTCGGTAACGTTCGCTTCGTGTGGGGTCTTCGCTCGTCCCGCACGCTTGCCGACCGCCTCGGGAGTCTCCATGTCGCCGTCCCCCGCCTGGCTGCCCATCGGCCTCGTCCTGCTGACGACGGCCGCGCTGTGGGCGCCCGCGGTGGTCCGGCGGCTGCCGGTGGCCGGCGCCTGGCTCGTGGCCGCCGCCCCGGGCGCCGTCTTCGTCGGCGCGCTGCTGGCTGGGCCGGCGGTGTTGGCCGGCCAGCCCCTCGAGTGGTCGATGCCTTGGGCGTCGTCCTTCTCCCTCGAGGTGGCGCTGCGCCTCGATCCCTTGGCCTGGTGCTTCACGCTGGTGGTGGTGGGCGTCGGCGCGCTGGTGGTGCCCTACGCCGGCGCCTACCTCGCGGGCCGACCCGACCGCGGGCGAGTGGTCGGCCTGATGCTCGGCTTCGAGGCGGCCATGTTGGGCCTCGTGCTCGCCGACGACCTGATCTTCCTCTTCGTCTGCTGGGAGGCCACCAGCGTCGTCTCGTACCTGCTCATCGGGCTCGATCATCAGCGTGAGGAGGCGCGCGCCGGGGCGCGCCGTGCGCTGCTGGTGACGGGCGCGGGCGGCCTGGCGCTGCTCGGCGGCCTGGTGCTGGCCGGCATGGCGGGCGGCGTGTGGCGCCCGTCGGCGCTGGCCGGGGCCGGCTTGCAGACGACGGCCCTCTACCCGGCCATCGTCGCGCTGGTGGCGCTGGGCGCCGCCACGAAGAGCGCGCAGGCGCCCTTCCACGGCTGGCTGCCCGGCGCGATGGTGGCGCCAGCGCCGGTCAGCGCGCTGCTGCACGCGGCCACGATGGTCAAAGCCGGCGTCTACCTGCTGCTGCGGCTGGCGCCGGGGCTCGGCGGCACGGCCCTGTGGCAGGGCGCCCTGCTGGGCTTGGGGGGCGCGACGGTGCTGGTGGCCGCCGTCCTGGCCGTCAGCCAGGTCGATCTCAAGCGGCTGCTGGCCTTCACCACCGTCGGCGCGCTGGGCTGCATGGTGCTGCTGGTGGGCATCGACACCCCCACCGCCACCGTCGCCGCCGTCCTGCTGGTGTGGAGCCACGCGGCTTACAAGGGGGCGCTGTTCATGGTCGCCGGGGGCGTCGAGAAGCTGACCGGCACCCGCGACGTGCGCGCGCTGGGTGGCTGGGGTCGTGCGCTGCCCCACCTCGCCGTGGCGGCGGTCGCCGCGGGCGCGTCGATGGCGGGTCTGCCCGCGACCCTGGGCGCCGTCGCCAAGGCGATCGGCGGCGACGCCGCCGCGACCACCGCCTGGGCCGGGGCCGTCCTGACCGTGGGCGCGGTGGCCTTCGCCTGCGTCGCCTTCGTGGTCACCTTCGAGGTGTTCGGGGGCTCGACCGAGGCCGCGCGGCAGCCCAAGAAGGCGATGACGCCCGGCCTGTGGGTGCCGCCGGCGCTGTTGGGCGTCGTGGGCGTGGCGGGGGCGCTGGGCATCGGCGCGCTGGGCCCGGCGGTGGCGGCCGTCGCGCCGGCGGCGCCGCCGGTCGGCGGCGGCCCGGCCACCCGGCGGCGTGGGGCAGCGCGGCGCTCGTCTGGGGCCTGGCCGCCGCCCTGTGGTGGGGCCGCGCCCGGGTGCGTCGCGTGGGGCCAGCGCTCACGCCGCTCGCGGCGCTGGCGGCCTACGACCGGCTGGGGCGCGCCGTCGTCGCGGGGGCCAAGGCCATCACCACGGTGGTGCAGAACGGCAGCCTGCGCGCCTACGTGGCCGTCTTCGTGTGCGTCGCGGCCGGCGCCATCACCGCGGCCTTCGCCACGGGCGCCGTGGGGCCGATGGGTGAGGTGGCCTCGGTGCCCGTTCGACCGGTGGACGTGCTGCTGGCGCTGTTCGTGATCGGCGGGGCGCTGGGGACGGCGCTCGGGCGCACGCGCATCGGGGCGGTCGTCGCGCTGGGCGCGGTGGGCCTGGGCGTGGCGCTGCTGTTCCTGCGCCACGGCGCGCCCGATCTGGCGTTGACCCAGCTGCTGGTCGAGGCCCTCGCCGTCGTGCTGCTGATCCTGGCGTTCCGTGGGTTGCCGCCCATGGGGGCGCCGCGCGCGGGCCGCCTGCGGCGCTGGAACCTCGTCATCTCGGCGGCGGGCGGGGCGGCCGTGGCCGCGCTGTTGTACGCGGCGCAGGCCGTCGAGGCCGGCGCGCGCGTGTCGGCGTGGTTCGCCGCCGCGTCCGTCCCGGCGGGGCACGGTCGCAACGTGGTCAACGTCATCCTGGTCGACTTCCGCGCGCTCGACACGCTGGGTGAGATCACCGTGCTGGGCATCGCCGCGCTCGGCGTGGGCGCCTTGCTGGCCCGCGCGCGGCCGGCGGCCGCGGCCCGCCGCGAGGAGGCCCCGTGACGCGCTCCGTCATCCTCGACACGACCGCGCGCGCGCTGTGGCCGCTGATGCTGGCCGCCGCCGCGTTCCTGCTGTGGCGCGGGCACAACGCGCCCGGCGGCGGCTTCGCGGCCGGCCTGGTCGTCGGCGCGGGCGTCGCCCTGCGCGCGCTGGGCGGCGGGCCGGGGCGGCGCGCGCGCGCGCTGCGCGCCGCCCCGCGGCACTACGTCGTCATCGGCCTCGGCCTCGCCCTCGCGGCGGGCGCGCTGGGCTCGGCCTTCGGGGCGGGCTTCCTCGACGCGCTGTGGGTGCACCCGTCGGTCGGCCCCGCGTGGGGGACGCCGCTGCTCTTCGACGTGGGGGTTTGTCTGTTGGTCGTGGGCGTGGTGAGCGGCTTCGTGTTGCCGCTGGCGGAGGCCGAGTGAGCGTCCTGTTCTGCGTCGTCGTCGGCGTCGTCTACGCCGCGGCCTTCTCGTTGCTGCTGCAGCGCGATCTGCTGCGGGTGCTGCTGGGCGTCGCGCTCTTGGGGCACGGCGCCAACCTCGTCGTCTTCGCGGCGGCCGGCGTGGGCCACGGCCCGGCGCCCCTGGTGGCCGCCGGGGCCCTCGCGCCGCCCGCCGGCGCCGTCGATCCGCTGCCGCAGGCGCTGGTGCTGACCGCCATCGTCATCGGCTTCGGTGTCCTCGGGTTCGCGCTGGCCCTGGCCTGGCGAGTGCGCGGCGCGCTGGGCACCGACGATCTCGACGCGCTGCAGGCCACCTGCCGCGACGCCGCCGGGGAGGGGACGTGAACGACGCCGTCGTCTGGCCGGTGGTGCTGCCCTTCGCCTTCGCGGTGGCGTCCCTGAGCGCCTGGCGCCGGCCTGGCCTGCGCGCGCTCTGGGCCGCGGCGGGTCACCTGGCCCACCTGCTCGCGTCGATCGGCCTGCTGACCGCCGTGCTCGCCGAGGGCGTCCAGGTGCTGCGCGTGGGGGGCTGGCCCTCGCCCTACGCGATCAGCCTGGTGGCCGATCCGGTGGCCGCGCTGCTCACCCTGCTGGCGGCGCTGGTCGGCGCGGCCTGCGTCGCCGACGTCCTGCTGCAGCCCCGCGAGCGCGCGCCGCACCCGGCCTTTCACGCGCTGATGCTGATGCTGCTCGGCGGCGTCTCGGGCGCCTTCCTCACCGGCGACCTCTTCAACCTGTTCGTGTGGTTCGAGGTGCTGCTGATGGCCAGCTTCGTGCTGCTGGCGCTCGAGGGTCGCCCGCCGCAGCTCGAGGGCGCGGTCAAGTACGTCGTGCTGAACCTGATGTCGTCCGCCTTCTTCCTGACCGCGCTCGGCGTGCTGTACGGCAAGTTCGGCACGCTGGATCTCGCGCACCTGGCGACGGTGGTCGAGGGCGGCAACGATCGCGCGGTGGCGCTGGCCAGCGCGCTCTTCCTGGTGGCCTTCGGGGTCAAGGCGGGCCTCTTCCCCCTGTTCTTCTGGCTGCCGGCGGCCTACCACACCCCCACGCCCACGGTGTCGGCGCTGTTCGCCGGCCTGCTGACCAAGGTGGGCGTGTACGCGCTGCTGCGCGTGTTCACGCTGGTGTTCCCGCCGGGCACCGGCTTCGCGCACGCGCTGCTGCTGGGGCTGGGCACCGTCACGATGGTGGTGGGCGTGCTGGGCGCCGCCAGCAGCACCTCGCTGCGCCGCGTGCTGTCGTTCCACGTCATCAGCCAGATCGGCTACATGGTGCTCGCGGTCGCGCTGCAGACGCCCCTGGCGCTGGCGGCGGCCATCTTCTATCTGCTGCATCACATCCTGGTGAAGACCAACCTCTTCCTGGTCGGTGGTCTGATCGCCGAGGCCAGCGGCGGCGAGCGGCTGTCGGGGCTGGGCGGCCTGCTGCAGCGGTGGCCCCTGCTGGCGCTCGTCTTCGCGGTGCCCGCGCTGTCGTTGGCCGGGCTGCCGCCCCTGTCGGGCTTCTTCGCCAAGCTGGCCGTGCTGCGCGCCGCCTTCGACGCGTCGGCGTGGGTGCCGGCGGCCATGGTGCTGCTGGTGGGGCTGTTCACCCTGTACTCGATGGTGAAGCTGTGGCAGGCGGCGTTCTGGCAGCCCGCGCCGCCGTCGGCTCCAACGCCCGCGCGCCCGGCCGGTCGGCGCCTGCTGCCGGCGGTGGGCCTGGCCTCCCTGACGGTGGCGGTGGGCGTCGGCGCCGGCCCGCTGTTCGAGGTGTGCCTGGCCGCCGGCGCGGATCTGATGGCGCGCACGCCCTACCTCGAGGCCGTGTTGGGGGTGGTGCCGTGATGGCGCGCGCGCTGGCCTGGCTGCGCTTGCTGGCGCGGCTGTCGGTGGATCTGGTGACGTCCAGCCTGCGGGTGGCGCACGACGTCCTCACCCCCACGCAGCGTGCGCTGCCGCGCGTGGTGCGCGTGCCCCTGCGGCTGCGGCACCCCCACGGCGTCACGCTGCTGGCGAACGGCATCTCGCTCACCCCGGGCACGCTCAGCCTCGACGCCGACGACGGCGGGCTGTGGATCCACGCGATGTACGCCCACGACGTCGACCGCGTGAAGGCCGACGTCCGGCGGCTCGAAGAGCACGTCGCGGCGGCGCTGGGTCTGCCCCTGGCTTCGGAGGAGGCTCGATGATCGCGCACGTGATGGTCGCGGCGGCGCTGGTGCTGACCGGCGTCCGGCTGCTGCGGGGCCCCACGGGGGCGGACCGCGTCGTCGCGCTCGATCTGGCCACGACGCTGGGCGTGGGGCTCGCGGCGGCGCACGCGGTGCACACCGGCGAGGCCGTGTACCTCGACGTCGCCCTGGTCGTCGGGCTGATCGGGTTCCTGGGCACGGTGGGCCTGGGGCTGCACCTGACGCCGCGGAGGCCCGATGAGCCTCGGTGACGTGCTCTCGCTGGTCGGCGCGGCGTTCATGCTCGTCGCCGCCCTGGGTGTGCTGCGCATGCCCGACGTGCTGCAGCGGCTGCACTGCAGCACCAAGGCGGCCACCCTCGGCGTCGGCCTCTGCCTCGCGGGCGCCGCCGCCGACTCGGGCGACCTCGGCGTCTGGCTGCGGTGCGTGGTGGCCACCGTCTTCTTTCTGCTGACGGCGCCCGTCGCCGGTCACGTCGTGGGGCGCGCCGTCTGGCAGCGCGATGGGGAGGCCGATGATTGACCTGAGCCAGCTGAACTACCAGCACCTGTACTACTTCTGGGTGACGGCGCGCGAAGGGGGCATCAACAAGGCCGGGGGCGTCCTGCGCTTGTCGCCGTCGACCATCAGCGCCCAGGTGAGGCAGCTGGAGGATCAGCTCGAGGTCGAGCTGTTCGAGCGCTCGTCGCGCGGCCTGTCGCTGACCGCGGCCGGGCGCCTGGTGCAGCGCTACGCCGACGACATCTTCGATCTCGGCCGGCAGCTGCTCGGCGCCGTCGACGGCCGCACCGGCGCCCGCCCCATGCGGCTGACGGTCGGGGTCGCGGACGTCGTGCCCAAGCTGGTCGCGTACGCGATGATGAAGCCGCTGCTCGATCCGGACGCCCCGCCGGTGGTGCTGACCGTGCACGAGGATCACCCCGAGGCGTTGTTGGCGGCGCTGGCCAGCCATCAGCTGGACGTCGTGCTGCTCGATCAGCCGGTCGGCCCGACGGCGGCGGTGCGGGTGCACCACCACGCGCTCGGCGAGTCGCGGGTCGGGCTGTTCGGGCACGCGCGGGTCATCGAGGGCCTGCGCGGTGGCTTCCCCGCCTGCCTCGACGGGGCGCCGCTGCTGCTGCCCACCGCCGCGTCGTCCGTCCGGCGCGCCCTCGACGCGTGGTTCGATCGGCAGGCGCTGAGGCCGCGCATGATCGCCGAGTTCGAGGACTCGGCGCTGATGAAGGTGTTCGGCCAGGGGGGCCACGGCCTGTTCCCCGCGCCCATGGTGGTGGGCGACGCGATCTGCGCGCAGTACGGGGTGGCCGTGGCGGGTGAGATCGACGCGGTGACCGAGCGCTTCTACGCGGTCACGGCCGAGCGGCGCATCAAGCACCCGGCGGCGGTGCTGCTGACGCGCGCGGCGCGCCGGGCGCTCGACGGCGCCGGAGCCACCGCCTGACCGCGAGCAGCCCGTCGCACATTCGGGTCGCTTCGCGGTGATCGTCGCTCGACCCCTCCATGCGCGAGAGGCTCCGAGGCGGAGCGCGCCCTCGGCGGCCCGACCGATCAGCCGCGCCGCCGTCGGCGACCCAGGCCCAGCAGCAGCAGCAGCAGCGCCCCGGCGGCCCCGCCGGGCCGGTCGCCGCTCGCGTCGCAGTCGCAGCCGCCGCTCGAGCCGCCGTCGAAGCCGACGCCGCCGTCGGGCGCCTCGGTGGGCAGCTCGTCGTCGGGATCGTCGGCGCCGTCGAGATCGCTGTCGCGCAGGCGGGGATCGGTCTCGCCGGGATCCACCACGCCGTTGCGGTTGGCGTCCTCGGCCCCGTCCTCCATGCCGTCGCCGTCGGTGTCGCGGGTGAGGGGATCGGTCTCGCCCGGGTCGAACACGCCGTTGCGGTTCGCGTCCTCGACGCCGTCGGGCAGCCCGTCCTCGTCGGTGTCGGCCACCCGCGGATCCCACTCCCGCGCGTCCACGCGGCCGTTGCGGTTGCGGTCCTCGGCGCCGTCGGGCACGCCGTCCTCGTCGGTGTCGGCCCGCGCGGGATCGGTGCCCGTCCGCTGCTCGAGCGCGTCCGACAGGCCGTCGCCGTCGCTGTCGACGTCGGGATCACCGGGATCGGTCGCGTCCGTCGGATCGGTCTCGTCCGGATCCAGCTCGCCGTCGCGGTCGGCGTCCTCGACCCCGTCGGGGATGCCGTCGCCGTCGGTGTCGGCGTCGAGCGGATCCGTGCCGGCCGCCCCGTTCACCTCCACGCCGTCGGGGACGCCGTCGCCGTCGGTGTCGGCGTCGAGCGGATCCGTCTCGCCCTCGCTCACCAGGCCGTCGCCGTCCACGTCTTCGACGCCGTCGTCCAGCCCGTCGCCGTCGGTGTCGGCGGCGTTGGGATCGGTCTCGGCGGCGTCGCGCTCGCCGTCGTGGTCGGCGTCCTCGAGGCCATCGGGCAGGCCGTCGCCGTCCGTGTCCGCCGATCGCGGATCGGTCGGGTTCGCGCCGCGCACCTCGGTGAAGTCGTCGAGGCCGTCGTCGTCGCTGTCCGGGTCGTCGGGATCGGTCTCGTCGTCGTCCACCTCACCGTCGCCGTCGCGATCCTCTTCGCCGTTGGTCAGCCCGTCGCCGTCGCGATCCTGGTCCAGGGGGCCGACGCCGCGGTCGGTGGGATCCAGGGGATCCGCGCCGGCCTCGATCTCGGCGCCGTCTGGGGCGCCGTCGTGGTCGGTGTCGGGGTCGTAGGGGCTGGTCTCGCCCGGGCCGATGATGCCGTCGCGGTTGGCGTCCTCGACGCCGTCGGCGAGGCCGTCCCCGTCCGTGTCGGCGCGCCGCGGATCCGTCTCCATCGCGTCGACCGTGCCGTCCTGGTTGCCATCCTCGACGCCGTCGGCGAGGCCGTCGTCGTCGGTGTCCGCGTCGAGGGGATCCGTCTCGTCCTCGTCGACCTGGCCGTCGCCGTTGGCGTCTTCGACGCCGTCGGGGATGCCGTCGCCGTCGGTGTCGGCCACGTTGGGATCCGTCTCGCCCTCGTCCAGCGTGCCGTCCCGATCGGCGTCCTCGACGCCGTCGAGCAGCCCATCGCCGTCGGTGTCGGCCAGGCGCGCGTTGGTCGGGTTGTCGCCCCGCCGCTCGACGAAGTCGCTCAGCCCGTCGTCGTCGGTGTCGGCGTCGTTCGGATCGGTCTCGCCGAGATCCAGCGTGCCGTTCCGGTTGCGATCCTCTTCGTGGTCGAAAAGACCGTCGCCGTCGGCGTCGGTGGCCACCACGTCGTCGGCGCGGTCGAGCGGATCGCGCCCGTTCTGGCGCTCGGCGCCGTCCGGCTCGCCGCCGCCGTCGGTGTCGGCCGCGAGCGGATCGGTCTCCCCCTCGTCGACCACGCCGTCGGCGTCGGCGTCCTCTTGACCGTCGGTCAGGCCGTCGGCGTCGGTGTCCGCCCGCCGGGGATCCGTCTCGGTGGCGCCCACCAGGCCGTCGGCGTCGGCGTCCTCGCGCCCGTCGGACAGGCCGTCGCCGTCGGTGTCACCCCGCAGCGGGTTCGTCTCGCCGTCGTCGACGCGGCCGTCGCCGTTGGCGTCCTCGAGCCCGTCGGGCAGGCCGTCGTCGTCCGAGTCGGCGTCGGTGGGATCGGTCTCGTTCACCTCGCGGGCGCCGTTGCCGTTGGTGTCCTCGACGCCGTCGGGCAGGCCGTCGTCGTCGGTGTCCGCGTCGAGGGGATCGGTGCCCGAGGCGCCGCGGCGCTCGACGCCGTCCGACAGGCCGTCGTCGTCGGTGTCGGCGTCATCGGGATCGGTCTCGCCCTCGTCGACCACGCCGTCGCGGTCGACATCCTCCTCCCAGTCGGCCAGCCCGTCCTCGTCGCGGTCGACGAACGCGAGCAGATCGTCGAGCGGATCGAGCGGGTTGCGGCCCCCGTCCACCTCGGCGCCGTCGGGCTCGCCGCCGTCGTCCGTGTCGGGATCGGTGGGGTCGAGCTCGCCGGGATCGCGCCGCCCGTTGCGGTTCAGATCCTCGGCGGCGTCGGGCAGCCCGTCGCCGTCGGTGTCGGCGCGCAGGGGATCGGTCTCGCCGGCGCCGCGCCGGCCGTCGCGATCGTGATCCTCCAGCCCGTCGGGGATGCCATCACCGTCGGTGTCGGCGACCTTCGGATCGGTCTCGTCCGGGCCTCGCACGCCGTCGCCGTTGGCGTCCTCGACGCCGTCCGGCAGCAGATCGTCGTCGCTGTCGGCGTCGAGCGGATCGGTCTCGCCGGGGCTCACCTGGCCGTCGCGATCCCGATCCTCCTGGCCGTCGGTCAGCCCGTCGTCGTCGGTGTCCGGATCCAGCGGATCGGTCTCGCCGTTGCTCAGATCGCCGTCGCGGTCGGCGTCCTCGAGGCCGTCGGGCAGCCCATCGCCGTCGGTGTCGGCGCGGTTGGGGTGCGTCTCGCCCGGGTCGCGCGCGCCGTCACCGTCGCGATCCTCGACAGCGTCGCCGAGGCCGTCACGATCGGTGTCGGCCGCGTTGGGATCGCTCTCGTCCGCGCCCAGGGCGCCGTCGCCGTCGGCGTCCTCGACGCCGTCGGGCAGGCCGTCGTCGTCGCTGTCGTCGTCCAGCGGATCCGTCGGGTTGTCGCCGTCGAGCTCGGTGCCGTCGTCCAGCCCGTCGCCGTCCGTGTCGGCGCGCGCGGGATCCGTCTCACCGGCGTCCACGCGCCCGTTGCGGTTGGCGTCCTCTTCCCAGTCGGCCAGGCCGTCACCGTCGGAGTCGACGAAGGGCAGCACGTCGTCGATGCGGTTGGTGGGATCGCGGCCGCCCTCGACCTCGCTGCCGTCCGGCTCGCCGCCCGCGTCGGAGTCGGGGTTCAGCGGATCGCTCTCGCCGGGATCGCGGCGGCCGTTGGCGTTGCGGTCCTCGAAGCCGTCGACGAGGCCGTCGTCGTCGGTGTCGTCGTCGGTGGGATCGGTGGGGTTCTCGCCGTTGACCTCGACGCCGTCGTCCAGGCCGTCGCCGTCGGTGTCGGGGCGCCGAGGGTCGGTCTCGCCGGCGTCGACCACGCCGTCGAGGTTCGTGTCCTCGGCCCCGTCGTTCAGCCCGTCCTGATCGCTGTCCGCTCGGCGCGGGTTCGTCTCGCCGGGATCGCGCACGCCGTCGTGGTTGGCGTCCTCGACGCCGTCGAGCAGGCCGTCGTCGTCGCTGTCGTCGTCGTTCGGATCGCTCTCGCCGGCGTCCTGCCGACCGTTGTGGTTGGCGTCCTCGGCGCCGTCGAGGATGCCGTCGTCGTCGCTGTCGGCGTCGAGGGGATCGGTCGGGTTGTCGGCGTCCACCTCGGCGCCGTCGAGCAGGCCGTCGTCGTCGCTGTCGGCATCGTCCGGATCGGTCTCGCCCTCGTCGACCACCCCGTCCCGGTCGAGGTCTTCGTCGAAGTCGGCGAGGCCGTCCTGATCGCGGTCGACGAAGGGCACCTCGTCGTCGAGGCGGTCGAGGGGATCCCGGCCGGCGTCCACCTCGCTGCCGTCGGGCTCGCCGCCGTCGTCGGTGTCACGATCGCGGGGATCGCTCTCCCCGGGATCCACCGCGCCGTTGTGGTTGGCGTCCTCGACGCCGTCGTCGAGGCCGTCGTTGTCGCTGTCGGCGTCGGCCGGGCTGGTCTCGCCGGGGTCGACGGCGCCGTCCTGGTTGGCGTCCTCGACGCCGTCGAGGATGCCGTCCCCGTCGCTGTCGTCGTCGTTGGGATCGGTCTCGCCGTTGTCGAGGGCGCCGTCCTGGTTGGCGTCCTCGACGCCGTCGAGGATGCCGTCGTCGTCGGTGTCGTCGTCGAGGGGATCGGTCGGGTTGTCGCCGTTCACCTCGACGCCGTCCTCGAGGCCGTCGTCGTCGCTGTCCGGATCCTGGGGATCGGTCTCGCCGGGGTCGACCTGCCGGTTGCGGTTGACGTCCTCGGCGAAGTTGTCGAGGCCGTCGCCGTCGTCGTCGGTGAAGGGCACCACGTCATCGAGGGGATCGGTGGGATCGCGGCCGGCGTCGCGCTCGGCGCCGTCGAGCTCGCCCCCGAAGTCGGTGTCCGGGTTGCGCGGATCGGTCTCGCCGGCATCCACCACGCCGTCGGCGTCGGCATCCTCGACGCCGTCGTCGAGGCCGTCGTCGTCCGTGTCGGCGTCGAGGGGCCGCGTCTCGCCCTCGTCGAAGGCGCCGTCGTGGTCGGCGTCCTCGACGCCGTCGGGCAGGCCGTCGTCGTCGCTGTCGGCGGACAGCGGATCGGTCTCGCCGGGATCGCGCGTGCCGTCGCGGTTGGCGTCCTCGACGCCGTCGGGCAGGCCGTCGGCGTCCGAGTCGGGGTCGGCCGCGCCCGTCTCGCGGGCGTCGCGGCGCCCGTTGTGGTTGGCGTCCTCGAGGCCGTCGGGCAGGCCGTCGGCGTCGGTGTCGGTGGACGTGGGATCGGTCGGATCGTCGCCGTGACGCTCGGTGCCGTCGGCGATGCCGTCGTCGTCGCTGTCGGCGTCGAGCGGATCGGTCTCGCCCGCGTCGACCGCGCCGTTCGCGTTGGTGTCCTCGGCGCCGTCGGTCAGGCCGTCGTCGTCCGAGTCGTCGTCGGTGGGATCGGTCTCGCCGGCGTCGAGGACGCCGTCGCGGTCGGCGTCCTCGACGCCGTCGGGCAGGCCATCACCGTCGGTGTCGCTCCGCAGGGGATCGGTCGGGTTGGCGCCGTCGCGCTCGGTGCCGTCGGTGATGCCGTCGTCGTCGGAGTCGGGGTCCCGGGGATCGGTCTCGCCGGGATCCACCGCGCCGTCCAGATCGGTGTCCTCGGCGCCGTCGGCCAGGCCATCGGCGTCGGTGTCCGGGTCGCGGGGGTCGGTCTCGCCCGGGTCGAGGCGGCCGTCGGCGTCGGCGTCCTCGACGCCGTCGGGCAGGCCGTCGTCATCCGAGTCGGGATCGGTGGGATCCAGCTCGCCGGCGTCGAGGCGGCCGTTGCGGTTGGTGTCTTCGACGCCGTCGGGGATGCCGTCGGCGTCGGTGTCCGGGTTGCGCGGATCGGTGGGGTTGTCGCCCTCGACCTCGGTCGCGTCGCCCAGCATGTCGTCGTCGGTGTCGGGATCGTTCGGGTTGGTCTCGCCCGGATCCAGCACGCCGTCGCCGTCGAGATCCTCCTCGCCGTCGAGCAGGCCGTCGCGATCGGTGTCGCCCTGCAGCGGATCGCTCTCGCCGGGATCGACGCGGCCGTTGTGGTTGGCGTCCTCGACGCCGTCGGGGATGCCGTCGGCGTCGCTGTCGGGGTCGAGCGGATCGGTCTCGAGCAGGTTGTGCACGCCGTTGCGATCCTTGTCCTCGACGCCGTCGGGCAGCCCGTCGTCGTCGCTGTCGGGATCGTTGGGGTCCATCTCGTCGGCGTCGACGCGGCCGTTGCGGTTGAGATCCTCGCGGCCGTCCAGCACCTGGTCGTCGTCGGTGTCGGGATCGGTGGGGTCGGTCGGGTTCTCGCCGTGCAGCTCGATGTTGTCGAAGATGCTGTCGCCGTCGGTGTCGCGGCGGCGGGGATCGGTCTCACCGGCATCCACCACGCCGTTGCGGTTGGCGTCCTCGTCACCGTCGAGCAGCGTGTCGCCGTCGCTGTCGGCCACCCGGGGGTTGGTCTCGCCGGCGTCGGCGGTGCCGTCGCGATCGGTGTCCTCGAGGCCATCGGGCAGCCCGTCGCCGTCGGTGTCGGCGTTGTTGGGATCGGTGTCGAAGGGCACGTCGATCGCGCCGTTCTTGTTGACGTCCTCGGTGCCGTCGGTCAGCCCGTCGTCGTCGCTGTCGGCGTCGGTGGGGTCGGTGGGGTTGGCGCCGTTCAGCTCGACGCCGTCGGCGATGCCGTCGCCGTCGGTGTCGGCCCGGCGCGGATCGGTCTCACCGGGATCGACGAGGCCGTCGCGGTTGGCGTCCTCGACGCCGTCGTCGAGGCCATCGTTGTCGCTGTCGGCGCGGGCGGCGCGCGTCTCGCCCGGGTCGACGACGCCGTTGTGGTTGGCGTCCTCGACGTCGTCGGGGATGCCGTCGGCGTCGGTGTCGGTCAGGTTGGGATCGCTCTCGTCGCCGTTGCGGCGCCCGTCGTGGTTGGCGTCCTCGGCGCCGTCGAGGATGCCGTCGTCGTCGCTGTCGTCGTCGAGCGGATCGGTCGGGTTCTCGCCCTCGACCTCGGTGCCGTCCTTCAGCCCGTCGTCGTCCGAGTCCGGGTCGTTCGGATCGGTCTCGCCGGGGTCGACCATGCCGTTGCGGTTGGCGTCCTCGGCCCAGTCGGCCAGGCCGTCGTCGTCGGCGTCGACGAAGGGGATGACGTCGTCGGCCGGGTTCAGGGGATCGCGGCCGGCGTCGACCTCGGCGCCGTCGACCTCGCCGCCGTCGTCCGTGTCGGCCCGGCGCGGATCGGTCTCGCCCGGGTCGACCACGCCGTCCCGGTCGGCGTCCTCGACGCCGTCGGCGAGGCCGTCCTCGTCGGTGTCGACCACGGTGGGATCGGTCTCGCCGGCGTCCAGCTCGCCGTCGTGATCGGCGTCCTCGATACCGTCGAGGATGCCGTCGTCGTCGGTGTCGTCGTCGGTCGGATCGGTCGGGTTGGCGCCGTTGACCTCGACGCCGTCGGACAGCCCGTCGGCGTCCGAGTCGGGGATCGTCGGATCGGTCTCGCCGGCGTCGACGACGCCGTCGGCGTTGGCGTCCTCGGCGCCGTCGGACAGCCCGTCGTCGTCCGAGTCGGGGTCGGTGGGGCTGGTGCCGCCCTCGGACTCGAGGCGGTCGTTCAGCCCGTCGCCGTCGGAGTCGGGGTTGCGGGGATCGGTCTCGCCGGGATCGACCACGCCGTTCTGGTTGGCGTCCTCGACGCCGTCGTCGAGCGCGTCCTGATCGGTGTCGACGCGGATGGGGCTGGTCTCGCCGGCGTCCCGCATGCCGTTCCGGTTGGCGTCCTCGACCCCGTCGGGGATGCCGTCGAAGTCGCTGTCGGGCTCGGCGGGATCGGTCTCCTCGGCCTGCAGCATGCCGTCGCGATTGAGATCCTCGAGGCCATCGGGGATGCCGTCGTCGTCGGTGTCCGGGTCGAGGGGATCCGATCGTCCGTTGGCCTCGGCGCCGTCGAGGATGCCGTCGTCGTCCGAGTCGGGGTCGAGGGGATCGGTCTCGCCGACATCGACGACGCCGTTGCCGTTGGTGTCCTCGTCGCCGTCGTTCAGGCCGTCGTCGTCGGCGTCGGGATCGGCGGGATCGGTCTCGCCGGGATCGACGACGCCGTTGCCGTTGGCGTCCTCGACGCCGTCGCTCAGGCCGTCGCCGTCGCTGTCGGGGTTGGTGGGATCGGTGGCGCCGGCCACCTCGACGGCGTCGGGCACGCCGTCGCCGTCGGTGTCGCCGGTGCGGGGATCGGTCTCGCCGGGGTCGACGACGCCGTTGCAGTTGGCGTCCTCGAGGCCGTCGTCGAGGCCGTCGCCGTCGGTGTCCCGGTCGGTGGGATCGGTCTCGCCGGGATCGAAGACGCCGTCGTCGCTGGCGTCCTCGGCGCCGTCGGCGATGCAGTCCATGTCCGAGTCGGGCGCGAAGGGATCGGTGGGGCCGTTGACCTCGGCGCCGTCGTTCAGGCCGTCGCCGTCGGAGTCGCGCTGGCGCGGATCGGTCTCGCCCGGATCGACCATGCCGTTCTTGTTGGCGTCCTCGCTGCCGTCGTCGAGGTCGTCGTCGTCGGAGTCGGGGTCGAGGGGATCGGTCTCGCCGGGATCGCGCTGGCCGTTCTGGTTGGCGTCCTCGAGGCCGTCGGGCAGCGTGTCGACGTCGGTGTCCGGGTTGCGGGGATCCGACTCGGCGGGTTGGCGGAGGCCGTCGCGGTTCTTGTCCTCGACGCCGTCGAGGATGCCGTCGCCGTCGGTGTCGGGGTTCTGGAAGTCGGTCTCGGCCGAGAAGTCGACGCCGGGATCCCAGACGCCGTTGCCGTTGGTGTCCAGGTAGTCGAAAACGCCGTTCGGGGGGAACCGATCCTCGACGGCGTCGGGCAGGCCGTCGCCGTCCGAATCCTGCCCGAAGGCGGCGCCGGGGAGGCTGAAGAGGAATAGGAGAAATGGTAGAGTTCTCGCGTACATCGGCCCCGTCACATGCTGCTGCAGCGCTCGCCGACTATAGTGCGGCGCGACGGATCGATCCCAATCGGTCGGGGGCATCGGCGGCCTTCGAACGCTTCCATTCGCCCGATAACTCAGCGGATCGGGCGCCTTCCCCCGCGGCCACCGAGCCCCTATCCTCCACCCGTCTGGGCTGTGGCGCGGAGGAGGAGCGATGACCGTCGCGGGCGTGGTGTTGTTGGTGGTGGCCGCCGTGCTGGTGTTCGTGCACGTGCGGGCCCGGAAGCGCATCGGCGCTCTGTTGAGCGCGCGGCGCGCGACCGCGGGCGAGCTGGCGCAGGTGGCCGGCACCGTGGCCGGCGAGGTGGGCGGCGGCGGCTTCAGCGAGATGGCCGAGCTCGTCGGGCAGGTGCGCTGCGATCGGCCGCTGATGTCGCCGCTGGGCGAGCGCCCGTGTCTGTACTACTCGATGTCGGTGCGGCGGCAGTACGAGGAGGACTACGAGGAGCGCGACTCGAACGGCAACGTGCGGCGCGGCACGCGGCGGGGCAGCGAGACCATGTCCAGCCAGTCCGAGCACGTGCCCTTCCAGCTCGTGGACGAGACCGGCAGCGTCGAGGTGCTGCTCGACGGCGCCGACTACGACCAGCTGGTCGAGACGGTCGATCGCTTCGAGCCGGCGACGGGCGGCATGCAGATGGGCCTGACGCTGGGTCGCTTCTCGATGAACGTGCCCGCCCTCGGCCATGGTCGGCGGACGCTGGGGTATCAGTACGAAGAGAAGGTGTTGCCGCTCGAGGGGCCGCTGACCGTGGTGGGGCAGGTGACCGACCAGCGCGGCGGGCTGTCGGTGGCGCGCGGCGGCCTGGCGTTCATCGTGTCGCGGCGCAGCAAGTCCGAGATGTTGGGCAAGGCGAAGTCGACCGCCACCTGGACCTCGGTGGCCAGCGGCGTCGTGGCGCTGGCCGGGGCGGGCCTGTTGATCGCGGGGCTGGTCGCCGGCTGATCCGCGCGGGATCAGCGGAGCGGGCCGGGCAGGCGGCGCGCGGCCGCGCGCACCCGGCGCAGCAGATCGGCGCGCCGCGCGCGGACGTCGGCGCGGGGCCAGGCGGCCTTGCGCCCGTCGCCCCACGCGTCGGGCTCGCCGAAGGCGCCGGCCGCGAGATCGGGCGGCACGGCGTAGCTCGGGGGCGGCAGGCGCGCGGCGCAGCCGGTGTCCAGCGGCGCGAGGGGGTCGGTCAGGAAGGCCACGGTCAGCTCGAAGCCGCAGGGCGGCCCGCGATCGGCCTCGGTGGCGTATTGGATGACGCCGTGGGGCGCGCCCGGGACGAAGACGACGTGCTGGGCCGGCCGGGTGAAGTGGGCGACGGCGTCGTCGAGCAGGAAGTGCGGGGTCTGCGGGTCGAGCGTGCCGTTGAGCAGCAGCACGGGCGTCTCGGTGTCGGCCCAGCGCCGCCAGTCGGGATCGGTCGGGTAGCGGGGGAAGTCGAAGGCCTGCGCGGCCTCCCAGACCTGAGGTGAGCCGTAGTCGGCGACCAGCGCGGCCTCGGCGAAGGCCCACAGGTCGTCCCCGTCGACCGGATCGTCGAGGAACTCGCTGGCCACGATGTTCAGGTACACCGCGTCGGAGTCGCCCCCGGGCTCGGCGGGCCGGTCGAGGCCGTCGGCCAGCAGCCGCGCCAGGTTCGCCACCGCCTGCACGTCGTCCGGCCGGCAGCGCCGCAGGCGGTGGATCACGGGCGCCATCAGCGGGCGCAGCAGATCCAGCCGCACCAGCTGGGCGAGCAGCGTGCGCACGCCGGCCGCGTCCAGGTGGGCGTCGCCGGCCAGATCCGGGCAGCGGCCGGCGGCCAGCTCGGCGTACAGATCCATCAGGGCGGCCACCGGCGCCGGGCCCAGGTGGGCGGCGCAGTCGTCGTCGTCGGCGCAGCCGGCCAGGTAGTCCTGGCCCACGCGGTCGAAGTTGCGGTCCCAGGTGGTCATCGGGCAGGTGTCGCCGTTGCACGCCGAGTCGAGCACGACGGCGTCGGCCTGGTCGGGGAACAGGTGCAGGTAGCGGTTGGCCAGGTAGGTGCCGTAGGACACCGCCCACACGTTGACCGACTGGTCGGGCTCACCGAACGCGGCGATGGCCGCGGCCAGGTCGCGGGCCGCCTGGGTGACCGAGAACAGGCGCAGATCGTCGCCCCACTGATCCCGCAGATCGGCGAGGCACTCGGCCTCGTCCGAGGCGGCTCGGCAGCCGAGCCAGTCGCTGCCGCCCGTGCCGCGGTGGTCGGGCACGTAGATGTCCAGGTCGGGCAGGCGCACGCGCAGCGGCCACGCCAGATCGAGCATGGCGTCGCCCGGCGCGCCCGGGCCGCCCTGGATCATCCACAGCTGGCCCCGCGCGGGCTGCCGGGCCGCGCGCAGCCGGCGCACGAAGTAGTCGATGTGGGGCCCCTCGGGGTCCGCGTGGTCGAGGGGCACCCGCAGGGTGGCGCACTCGAGCTGGCGCCCGCAGCGCTCGAAGGGGCCGGGGCGCACGACGCTGGCGTCGGGCGGCGGGGCGGCGTCGCGCAGCAGGACGGCGTCCGGGCGCGGCGCCGCGTCGAGGGGCGGGGCGGCGTCCGGGGCCCCGGGCCCGGTCGGCCCGGCGTCGCGCTCGAGGGGCGGCGCCGCGTCGAGGGACGCGCCGGCGTCGACGCGGATCACGGGCGGGTTGGCCAGGGGGTCGACCCCGTCCACCTGCCGCGCGCGCGGGCCGTCGAGGCAGCCCACCATCATCGAGGCGCTCAGCCACACCAGCCCACGACCCGCCACGCTTCCTCCCCTACACTGCGTACAGCCCCACCTGTACGACGCGCCGGCCGAGCGCGGTAACGTTTTGTGGCCCCGTGCGCTAATGGGGGCATGCAACCCGACCCGGGAGGACATCCCATGATCCGCCGCTTCCCCCTGCTCGTCGCGCTCGTGTTCACCGCGTGCAGCCAATCCGCCGCCGGCCCGGAGCCCACCAAGGGCGACGCCCCGGCGAGCCAGCCCGCGAAGCCCGCCGATGGCACCGAGCGCCTGCCCGACACGGCCCCCGAGGGGCTGGCCATCGCCACCTTCGCCGGCGGCTGCTTCTGGTGCATGGAGGGCCCCTTCGACAAGACGCCGGGCGTCGTGTCGACGGTCAGCGGCTACACCGACGGCAAGGTGCCGCACCCGACGTACAAGCAGGTGTCGAGCGGCCGCACCGGGCACGCCGAGGCCATCCGCGTCACCTACGATCCGAAGAAGATCACCTACGCCCAGCTGCTCGAGGTGTTCTGGCACAACATCGACCCCACGCAGGCCGACGGGCAGTTCTGCGACCACGGCGATCAGTACCGGACGGGCATCTACGCGCACACGCCCGAGCAGAAGGCCGCCGCCGAGGCCAGCAAGATCGCCCTCGAGGCCTCCCGCGTGCTGCCCGGCCGCGTGGTCACCGAGATCGAGGACGCGTCGGCCTTCTACGCCGCCGAGGACTACCACCAGGACTTCTACCGCAAGAACCCCGGGCACTATCAGCGCTATCGCACCGGCTGCGGCCGGGACGCGCGGCTGGCCAAGCTGTGGGGCGAGAAGGCGGCGCACTGAGCCGCCCGGCGCCCCCCGGCCCCTTGGCGCGACCGCGCCGGCGATCTACCATGCCGGTCCATGCCGCGCGCCGACACCACCGTCTACGCCGCCGCCCTGCGCGTCCTGCTGCGGGGGGCGCGCGCGCACGGGCTGGACGTGCAGCCCCTGCTCGACGCCGCCGGGCTCGGGCCCGACGACGTCGAGACGCCCGACGGCCGCGTGCCGCGCGGCCTGGCCTATCAGCTGTGGGACGACGTGACGGCCCTGTCGGGCGACGAGGCCCTGGGCCTGAAGCTGGCGCTGGCCACGCCGGAGGGCATCACCGGGGTCGTCGAGTACGTCTGTCGCAACAGCGCCACCCTGGGTGAGGCGCTGCGCAACGTCGTGCGCTACGCCCGCCTGCTGCACGACGGCGCCGACATCCGCCTGGCCGAGTCGGAGGACGAGGTGTCGTTCACCCATCGCCTGGTCGACAGCTCGCGCAGCTGCCCACGAGGCTGGGTCGACTGGTTCCTGGGGTACATCCTCGTGGCCAGCCGCCAGATGGTGGGCCCCGATCTGACGCCGGTGCGGGTGACCTTCCAGCACGGCCCGGCGCAGGACCTGGGCCTCTACGCCCGCGTCTTCGGCTGCCCCATCCGCTGGCACGCGCCCCTGAACACGATCGCGTTCCGCGCGGCCGATCTGGCGCGCCCGGTGGCGGCGGCCGACGTCGAGCTGGCGCGCCTGATGCGCCACTTCGCCGACGACCAGCTCGACCGCCTGCCGCGCACCGAGGACTTCCAGCAGCAGGTGCGCGCGGCCGTGTGCGAGCTGATGTGTCACGGGGCGCCCCGTCTCGACGACGTGGCGCGCAGGGTCGGCCTCAGCGGGCGATCGCTGCAGCGCAAGCTGAGCGAGGCGGGCACCAGCTTCCAGGCCTTCGTGGGCGACGTGCGCACCGAGCTGGCCGCCAGCTACCTGGCCGAGCGCGACCTGGCGATCGCCGAGATCGCGTTCATGCTGGGGTACAGCGATCCGAGCGCGTTCCATCGGTCGTTCAAGCGCGCGCGCGGCGTCACGCCCAGCGTCTATCGCGAGCGGGCGGCGGCCTGATCACCGACGGCGCACGGCGCCGCAACCCCCAGCGCCGCCGGCGCGTCCATCAGCCGTTCGACGAGCCCTCGGGCTCGGGCACGCGGGGCGCTGCGACCGGTGGGCGGTCGGGCGGCCGCGGCCGAACCCCCAGCGACGCCAGAGGAGGCGACACCCCATGAGCGAGATCCAGAACGCCCCGCGGCCGGCCGTGACGCTGCCGCTGCTCAACGATCCGGCCCCGCAGTTCAGCGCGCCGTCGACGCACGGCACCACCAGCCTGGCCGACTTCAAGGGCAAGTGGGTGGTGCTGTTCAGCCACCCGGCGGACTTCACGCCGGTGTGCACGACCGAGTTCGTCGGCTTCGCGCGCGAGACCGAGGCGTTCTCGCAGATGAACACCCAGCTCGTCGGCCTCTCGATCGACAGCGTCTACAGCCACATCGCCTGGATGCGGAGCATCGAGCAGCACTTCGGCGTGAAGGTGACCTTCCCGGTCATCGCCGATCTGTCGATGGACGTCGCCAAGAAGTACGGCATGTTGCACCCGGGCGCGTCGAGCACGGCCACGGTGCGCTGCGTCTTCGTCATCGACCCCGACCAGAACCTGCGCGCGATGATGTACTACCCGCTGACGACGGGCCGGGTGGTGGGTGAGATCAAGCGGCTGGTGCAGGCGCTGCAGCTGAACACCGAGAAGGGGCTCGCGACGCCCGAGGGCTGGCAGCCCGGCGACAAGTGCATCGTGCCGCCGCCGACGACGATGGGCGCCGCCAAGGAGCGCGTCGAGTCGAACTACGAGGTGACCGACTGGTACTTCTCGAAGACCGACTGCCCCACCTGAGCGGGCGGGCGCGCCGGGCCGCGGTGGCTCAACGCCGCCGGCGGCGTCGGCTGCGGCGGCTGCGGCGCTTGCTGCGCCGCTTCTTCTTGCCCTTGCTGACGCTGACCGGGCTCTTGTACCGGCGGATGGTCTTCCAGGGCGAGCGCCACACCATGCGCCACTGCGGCGTGGCCGCGTCGGCGGTCAGCAGATAACCCAGCCGCCCGCGGAACTCGACCAGCAGCGTGTCGGGCAGCACGGCCAGCACGCGCGCGTCTTCGCCCAGGTTGTCGTCGGTGTGCACCGGGTAGAGGCCCGAGGGGCAGTTCTGCGCGTCCTCGAGGTGGACGAAGCCCACGCGCTCGCCGTCCTCCATCTCGGTCTCGACCAGCTCGAGGCCGCGGAACTCGAGGTAGAAGGGCTGGCGCCAGCGGGTCGAGTGGGTGACGTCGACGACGTTGCCCGTGCGCTCGACCCAGCTGAGGTTGGCCTTGCGCTGGTGTCGGTTGGTGCGGCGCGTGCGCTTGCTGCCGAACACCAGCCGGCAGCGGTCGGGATCCAGCAGCGCGTCGTCGGCGAGATCGGTGGGCGAGGCGGCGCCGTCGTCCTCTTCGTCTTCGGCTTCGTCTTCGTCGTCGGCGATCGGGTCGTGCCCGTCGTCGTCCTCGTCGGCGACGTCGTCGTCCGCGTCGTCGGCGGGCTCGTCGACGTCGTCGACCTCGACCGCCGCGGCGGGGGTGGGGTCGTCGTCGGGGTCCGCGTGGGCGGTGGACACCCCGAACAGGATGGCCACCAGGGTCAGTAGAACTCCCGAGATACGTGTCGACCGCTCACCCATGTCCGCGCCTTGCCTCCGTGTGTCGATTGCTGTCCGGAACCTCGTTAGTATCCTAAATAATTCCGGCCGGGGCAAACGACGGGCGAAGGCGGTGGCCATTCACTCGCAGCGGTTGGCCGCGCCCGGGGTGGGCACCATCGCGTGGAAGTCCTTGGCGTTGTCGTCGGAATCCGCGCCGTCCTTGCAGCGCCCGAGCGACTCGTTCAGGCCGCTGTTCGACTCGCGGTCGAGGGGCGCGTCGCCCTCACCGACGTAGGCCATCCAGCCCTCGTAGGCCAGGCCGTCCACCACGTCGCCGTCCAGGTTCACGACGCGCAGCCCGTCGGGGCTGCCGTTCTGGATGGCGGTGCGCAGGGCCACGCGGCGCACGCCGGCGGGCAGCCCGTCGAGCACCTTCTCGGCGCCCACGACCAGGAAGGCCCCGGCGGGCAGGGTGCCCGTCGCGTCGGTCTGGTCGTCGGCGGCCTCCGCCAGCGGGATGCGGGCGTAGGGCTGGCCGTTCGACCCGTTGACCAGCTCGAGCACGTACTTGCGCAGGTCGATGGCGGTGTCGCCGGGGTTGAACAGCTCGACGAACTCGGCGTCGTCGCGCCCGGGCTGGTCGTAGTCGATCTCGTTGATGACCAGGGTGCCCTCGAGCACCGGCGTCGGCGCGGGGGCCTCACCGGCGGCGTAGCCCAGCTTCTCGCGCTCGCCGTTGACCGCGCCGCTCAGCTTCGTCAGATCCGGGCCGGCCTCGAGCTCGACCGGCGAGAAGCCGGTGAACTCGACCTCACCCTGCCAGGTGGCGCGGGCGTCGGTCGCGCGGCAGTTCCACTGGTTGCCGCCGCCGCGGGTGCAGGTGTAGGGGCCGCAGATGTAGTTCGGGTTGCGCCAGGTGCAGCCGTTCATGTTGGTGCGCGTGGCGCGGCAGGCGTGCGTGGTCTCGTGGTTCACGCGCCACGAGCTCGACAGCTCGGGATCGCTGATGCGGTCCCAGAAGTTGCCCGAGATGTCGAGCACGCCGTTCTGGTGCCAGGCGTCGATCTGCCAGGTGTCGCCGTTGTCGAGCACGTTGCTCGCGTTGATGCGCGAGTCGGCGTGCAGCGAGTCGGCCTCGATCACCACGCCCGCGCCGTTGCCGCGCACGTTGCTGCCCTCGATGACCACCAGCTGGGGCGCCAGCACGTGCACGCCCTGCTCGGCGTTGTCGACGATGTCGCAGCGCACGAAGGCGGGATCGCGCGGCCAGCTCACCGGGGGCGCGGGCCGCGGGCGGCTGGGCGTCGTCGCCGCCGGCATGGCCGGGCAGGTGAAGGCCGGGTTCACGCCGCCCTCGGGACCGGTGACCTCGACGCCCTTCGTGTTCTGGGCGACGGTCGTGTCGTAGAAGAAGTAGGCCGCGTCGTCGAAGTGCAGGCCGGTGGCGAAGCCGCTGACGACCGCGCCGCGCATGGTGCTCTCGGCGGTGCGCGTGGCGTGCAGGCCGACGCCCTCGCCGGTGCCGGCGACGATCACGTCGTCGCTGTCGAGGGCCGAGCCCTCGAGCTGAACGATGCCGTCCTTCAGCGCGGCGAGGCGGGCGTGCTTCAGCGTGTTGCCGACGCTGTCGGCGGCGAAGCGCAGGCCCAGGCCGCCGTGGTCGATGGTCAGGTGGTGCAGGGTGTTCTGGCTGCCGCGCACGTCGACGCCGCGGGCGGCCTTCTCGACGAACACGTGCTCGAGCGTGTTGTCGTCGCCGTTCAGCTGGACGCCGTTCCAGCCCTCGACCAGCGCGGTGAAGACCACCGGCTCGCGGGCGGTGCCGACGGCCTGCAGCCGGCCGTCGACCTGCAGCGTCACCTCGCCGAAGTCGCCCTCGCCGAGGTAGTTGCCCTTCACGTTCACGCCCGGACCGATGCTCAGCGTGGCGCCGTCCTCGACCACGGTGGTCTCGAGCAGCACGACGTTGCAGCGGCTCCAGGTCTCGTCGCCCACGACCGTCTGCCCCTGGATGTACCGCGTGCCGGGCAGGCAGGCGGTCTGCGTGACCGGGCGGCGGCACTGGAAGTTCGTGCCGCTGCACTTCACGCCCACGTCGTAGCTGCCCGCGCCGGGATCGTTCCAGCTCGAGAAGATGACCAGGTAGCGGCCGTCCTCGGCGATCTCGACCTCGGGCAGATCGGCCTCGACCCCGTGATCGGTGTCGTCCGACGACGCGACGCGGCGCCCCTTGTCGGCCCCCCGCATCGGGCCGTAGATCGCCGCCACCGTGTCGAGGGGCTTGTCGGGCTGCGCGTCGAAGCTGTCGTGGCCGGCGCGGGTGCGCAGGTCGACCTTGATCGAGGCCCCGGCCTTGGCCTCGAAGGTGAAGCCGTACACCCGGACGCGGGGGTCGAACTTGCCCTCGATCACGCTGTCGAGGTCGATGTCGTCCAGGATGTGCGCGTTGCTGACCTGGTCGGCCTTGCCGGCCTCGACGAGCAGGTCGTCGAAGGGCAGGGCGACGGTCGGGTCGTCGGCCTCGGGCGCGCAGCCGGCGAGTGCGCCGGTCGCGAGCGCGCCGGCGGCGATCAGGTGACGGATTCTCATGGCATCCTCCGGTGAGATGGGTTCGGGTTCCGCTCGAACGCGCGGAAACTACGCGAACCCACCCCCACCGACATTGATGCAGGACGCCAAAGGGCTGACCGAAGGCGCCGCCGAGGCGGCGCACCCGGCCGATCGCGCCACCGGGTTGACCCGGCGCGCCAGCGATCAGGGGCCGAGCACCGGCCCCGCGACCGGGCAGAACAGCCCGCAGGCGATCCACGGGACGCGGTTGCCCTGGAAGAAGCGCAGCGTGTGCTGGGGTTCGGCGCCGCGGCCGAAGCGCAGGCCGACGTCGTTGTCGATCAGCGCCACGCGGGTGAGGGACATGGCGCCGAAGCGCGAAAGGATGCCGCTGGCACCGTGATCGGCCACGCGAAGGTCGACCGCGGTCAGCCGCGCGTCCGCCGCGGTGACCAGGCCGTGCTGCCCGCCGGCCTCGACCCGCACGTCGGTCAGCTCGGCCTCGGCGCCGGTGGCCTGCAGGCCGTTCTCGGTGGCGCCCCGCAGGACGGCCTCTTCGAGCACCACGCGGCCCCCGCTCTCGACGCTGATCAGGCGCCCGGGCCCCTCGCCGGGCAGCACGCTGGCGCCGTCGACGATCGACCGGCGCAGCTGCGCGAGGGCGCCGTCGCCGCTGACCAGGAGGCCGACGCTGGCGCTGTCGCGCAGCGCGAGGCCGGTGAGATCCACCGTCGCCACACCCTGCACCTCGACGCCCGGCCCGCGATCGTCGCCGACCACGTACAGGCCCGCGCCGGTCAGGCTGGCGCGTCGCAGCGCGCTGGCGACGCGCGCGCCGCGGGGCGCGTGCACCGTCCGCACGCCGGTCACCTCGATGCTGCCGCCGTCGAGCGCCGTCAGCGCCGCGCCGACCGTCGGCTCGAGCTGCACGCGGATCAGCTCGGCGACGCCCTCGCCCTCGGCGGCCACGCCGGCGGCCATCCGCACGTCGGTCAGCGTCAGGCGGCCGGCGAGGCTGCGCGCGGCGGCCGGGGGTCCCGCCGGCGAGCGCCACAGCGTGGCGGTCAGATCGCTCGTGCCCTGGTTGGTGAGCACGGGCGCGTCCCACTGCTCGAAGAGCCCGCGGCCGACCACGAGCGTGCCGGCGAGCCCCACGTCGAGCACCGGGGCGTCCTGCGCCGCGGGGCTGGCGCGATCGGCCACGTCCAGCCAGCCCAGGGCGGCCCGCCCGCGGAGCACGCGCACCGCGGGCGTGGGGCCCGCGCCCCCGATCGAGAGGCGATCGAGCGCGACGTCCGCCTGGGCGCCGTCCACCCGCAGCGGGATGCCGGCGCCGCGGATCGTCACGTTGCCGGCGCGCCGCTCGCCCAGCACGAGCGGCTGCACCGCGCCGGCCGCGACGACGTGTCCGCCCGGGTTGTCACGCAGGTAGATGTCGCCGACGGTGAGCAGGCCGTCCACGCCCACCGACACCGCCGGGCTGCCCGGCGCGGTGTCCCGCACGAGGGAGCGGTCGACGTTCAGCTCGCCGCCGGCCGCGGCGCGCAGGGCGGCGCCGTCTCCGCCGGCGCCCTGGACGATGACCCCCAGCAGCTCGGCGTAGCCGTCGTCGAGCGTCAGCGCGGCCATGCCCGGTCCGCGCATGACGCCGTCGGCGATCAGCGCCTCGGTGCCCGCGTCGACCACCCGCAGGCCCACGGCGGGGGCGGTCACCTCGACGAACTGCATCAGGCTGACCGCGGCGCCCGCCATCTGGATGGCGTCGCCTTCGGTCGCCTCGACCTGCACCCGGGTCAGGTTCAGCGTGTTCTCGCCCAGCATGTCGACGACCGGCCCGAGCGCGCGCAGGGACACGCGCTCGACGACCACCTCGCCCCCGCCGCGCACGGTCAGCGCGGTGGCGTCCTCCGACCGCAGCGTGAGGCAGCGCAGCGTGGCCGACAGGAGCGGGCCGCCCTGCTCGCCGACGGTCACGCCGCCGACCAGCGTGGTGGCCGCGGGGCCGGCGCCCTCGACGCGGATGTCCGGCACGGCCAGGCCGGCGGCGTGCTCGCCGGCGACCAGGTAGATGCCCGGGTACGTTGGCGGCAGCGGGGGGATGGACGGCGCCGCGCGCACGCGCCGCACGGCCTCGGCGAGGGTCTGCAGGGGGTCGGCGGCCGAGCCGCTGGCCTCGTCGTCGCCGTTGTCGAAGTCGACGACCAGCCAGTTCCCGAGCGCGGGCGGCTCGGCGAGGCAGTCGTCGGCGGTCAGCGTCGGCACGCACGCGCCGTCCACCGGCACCGTGCCCGGCGCGCAGGACTCGACGGGCGGGAAGCAGCCGAAGCGCTGGCCCTCGGGGGTCATCCAGGCGCGGCCCTCGGTGCCGACGCAGGGCCAGGCGGCGCTGCAGGTGCCATCGGGCAGGGCCACCTGACCCTCGGGGCAGGCAGGGGCGGGGGCGGGGGCGCAGTCGACGGCGTCGGGCACGCGCTGCCAGCCCGGGGGGCAGGGCACCGGCTCGCTGCAGCCGCCCGAAGCGAGGGCGAAGGCGCCCGGCGGGCAGTCGAGATCGAGGGGCGGCGGCTGGCAGTTGCCGCCGTCGGTGGCCGGATCGGCCGAGTCCCACGGGCCGCAGGCGGTCAGCAGGCAGGCGTCGCAGGTGCCGCCCCCGTCGCACTGCTCGTCGCCTTCGACCTGGCCGTTGCCGCAGGTGTCGGACACCGCGAAGGTGGTCTCGACGGTGACCGGGGCGCGGGACGTGTCGCGCACCTCGACCCGGTAGAGCATCCAGGTGGCGGCGAACGAGACGGTGGGGCAGGCGCCGTCGGCGCCGCCCTCGGCCTGGGCGACCGGCGCGCCGTCGGCGTCCTCGACGGTGAGCGTCAGCGTCTGCGGGCAGCCGCCCTCGACCGCGGTCGAGATGGTCAGCGTGGCGGCGCGCTCGGCGCTGACCTGGAACAGGGCGAAGCTGCGGGCCTGGATGTCGCGCTCGATGGTCGCATCGCCCGAGACGCCGGTGGCGGTCACCCGGCACGCGGCGGTGCAGCGCGTCTGCACCACGCTGCCCGGCGCGTCGCACTCCTCGCCCTCGTCCACGATGCCGTCACCGCACGAGGCGCCGGCGTCGGGCTCGGCGTCGGGCGGGCCGACGTCGGCGAGGGGGGTCGCGTCGCCGGGGGCGGCGTCGAGGCTCCCGTCGGGGCCGGGGCCCACGTCGAGCGGCGCGGCGTCCGGCGAGGGCTCGGCGTCGGCGGTCGCGTCGGGGGGCGGATCGGCGTCCGCCGACGGCCCGAGATCCTCGGGCGGCCCGGCGTCCTCGGGCGGCCCGGCGTCCTCAGGCGGCCCGGCGTCCTCGGGCGGCCGGCGTCCTCGGCGGTCGGCGTCCTCGGGCGGGGCGGCGTCCTCAGGCGGGGCGGCGTCCTCGGTCGCGCGTCGGAGGCGGCGCCGTCGGGCGGCGCGGCGTCCGCGGCGCGTGGGCGTCGGCGGTGGCGTCCACTGCGGCGCCGTCGGGCGGCGCGCCGTCGGTCGCGGCGTCCGGGGGCGGCGCGCCCTCCGGTTGGGCGTCGGGCGTCACGGTGGCGTCGTCGCCGTCGCCCGGCGGCACGCAGTAGCTCGACCGACAGACCCGAGCCCCGGTGCACTCGTCGTCCGAGGCGCAGGTGTCGTCGAGGTCGGGCACGCAGCCGACGATCGGCAGCAGGCAAGCCACCGCGAGCCAACGCCTCATGAATCCTCCTCGTGCGCTGCGGCGGGGCATTCTAGGCGGGATCGGCCGGGCCCGGTCAACGCGCGCGCGGCCGCTCGTCCTCGCCGTGGTCGCGCAGGCCGCGCGCCAAGAGGCCGACGCCGCCCACCAGCAGCACGATGATCACGATGAGATCGAAGGCGCTCATGTGCGTGAGGCGCAGCTGGACCCGCGCGACGACGCCGACGACCAGGGCCACCAGCGAGCCGCCGGCCAGCAGCCAGCCGATGACGTTGCGGGCGCTGTAGAACACCATGCCGACGCCCAGCGCGAAGGGCAGCAGCAGCATGCCGCTGGTGACGCCGACGCCGCCGGCGTGGAAGAGCGCGCCGCCCCACCCGAAGCCGGTGTCGACCCGGATGCTGTCGAGCAGCAGGTAGCCGCCGCCGCAGAACATGACGATGCCGAGCAGGAACTCGCCCAGACCCCCCGACGTGCCGCCCGCGCCGCGCATGCGCTCCTCCCTCCGCTGCCGTTGGTGGTACCGCAGCGCGCCGGCGTCTGTCGACCCGCCGTTGCAATCGTGGGCACCGGCCCGCATCCTGGCCCGTTTCCGTGGTAGAGGGGGCCGATGGACCTGCGCACGACCAACCTGGACAAGCTGGACGATCGCGTCTTCGACGTGCTGGTGGTGGGCGGCGGCATCAACGGGGCGGTGTCGGCGGCCGCGCTGGCCGCGCGCGGCGCGTCGGTGGCGCTGATCGATCGCGGCGACTGGGCCGGCGAGACCAGCCAGAGCAGCTCGAACCTGGCCTGGGGCGGCATCAAGTACCTCGAGACCTACGAGTTCGGTCTGGTGCGCAAGCTGTGCCGCTCTCGCAACCAGCTCATCCGCGCGTACCCCGCCACCGTCAAGGAGATCCGCTTCTTCGCCAACCTGGAGAAGGGCTTCCGCCACCCGGCCTGGCTGCTGTACCTGGCGACGCTGTTCTATTGGTTCATCGGCAGCTTCTTCACCCGCCGCCCGCGCCTGCTGACCGGCCGGCGCATCGAGGCCGCCGAGCCCATCGTCGACACGACGCGCAGCATCGGGGGCGTCGAGTACAGCGACGCGTACCTGCACGACAACGACGCCCGCTTCGTCTTCAACTTCGTGCGCTCGGCGATGAACTACGGCTGCATCGCCGCCAACTACGTCGAGTCGCTGGGCGCGCGCCGCGAAGGCGACGTGTGGATCACCCAGGCGCGCGATCTCGAGAGCGGGCGCAGCTTCGAGGTGCGGTCGCGCGCGCTGATCAACGCCTGCGGGCCGCACGTCGACGCCCACAACGGGCTGACCGGTCAGCGCACGGCGCACCGTCACGTGTTCTCGAAGGGCATCCACCTGGTGGTCGACCGGCTGACCCCGAACCGCCGCGTGCTGACCTTCTTCGCCGACGACGGGCGCCTGTTCTTCGCCATCCCGATGGGGGTGCGCACGGTCATCGGCACCACCGACACGCGCCTGCCCACGCCCGACGCGCACGTCACCGACGACGATCGCGCGTTCGTGCTCGAGAACATCAACAAGCGCCTCGACCTCGACCGCCCGCTGACGCCCGCGGACGTCATCTCGGAGCGCTGCGGCGTGCGCCCGCTGGTGGTCGAGCAGGGCGAGACGGGCGGCGAGGCGGACTGGACGAAGCTGTCGCGCAAGCACGCGATCGACGTCGACGAGGCCGCGCGCCACGTCAGCATCTTCGGCGGCAAGCTGACCGACTGTCTGAACGTCGGCGAAGAGGTCTGCGCGGCCCTGCGCCGGCTGGGCGTCGCGCTGCCCTATCCGGATCACATCTGGTTCGGCGAGCCGGGGCCGGCGGTGCGCGACGAGTTCTTCCACCAGGCGCGGCTGATGGATCTCGATCAGCACACCGCGCCCTGGGCGTCCGAGCCGCTGTCGAAGCGGCTGTGGCGGCGCTACGGCGCGCGGGCCATCGGCATGCTCGAGGACATCCGGCGGGATCCCACGATGGCCGAGGTGATGATCGAGACGTCGGAGTACATCCGCTGCGAGATCGCGCGGACGGCGAAGCACGAGATGGTGCTGCACCTCGAGGACTTCCTGCGGCGGCGCTCGAAGATCGCGCTGGTGGTGCGGCGCGAGCGGCTGGTGCGATCGCACGGGCTGCGCGAGGCGTGCCGGGTGCTGTTCGGCGAGCAGGCGCGGGCGCGGTGGGAGGCCTACTTCGGCCTCGACTGGGACGCGCCCGAGGCGCAGCCGCTGGACACGCCGCCGGCCGAGCCGGAGGCGCCGCGGGCGGCGAAGACGGCGGCGACGGGGTGACATGCGGTTACGATGCGGCGGCCGGCGCGTAGAGGGACGCGTCGGCGGTCAGGCGCCAGCTGCGCATGGAGGGGTCGAGCGGGGCGCGTGCACCGCGAAGCGCCCCGCAGGTGCAGCGGGCGCCCAGGAGGCGGCGGTGCGGCGAGCCTGGCGATGGATGGTGGTGGCGGGTCTGGTGGTCGGCGGCGCGGGCTGCGACGACGGCGGGGGCGGTGAGGCGGTCGCGCAGGACGCCGAGTCGGGCCCCGGGGACGCGGCCGACGTGCCCGACGGCGGCGGCCCCGACGGCGGCGGGCCTGACGCCGCGCGCCCCGACGCGGGTGATCCGGGCGGAGGCTGCGGCGCGTCCGTCGGCGCCGAGGCGGCCTGGACGGCGCCGCCGGGCCTCGCGGCGCCGGTCGACGGCGAGACGCCGCCGCGGGACGCCGCCTGCGCCGCGGACGCCTGGCTGACCCACCTGCGGGGCTGGATCGTCGACCAGGACGGCCGACCCATCGAGGGCGCCAAGGCCCAGGCCTGCGTGCGGCGCGCCCCGGACGAACAGCTCAACTGCCTGAGCCCCGCGGACACGGGCGCCGACGGGGTGTTCACCATCGCCGTGCCCGAGGCCGGCGGCAACCGCTGCATGCGCCGGCTGGCCGTGCGCACGCTGGCGCCCGGCTGCGGCAGCGCCACCCTGTACTGCCGGGTGGACGTGCCTGCGCCCGACGCCGTCGACAGCGTCCTGCGGGCGCCCGGCCCCTTCACGCTGGTCGACACGGCGCCGGCCACGGAGCTGCCCCCCGAGGGCGATCCCGAGGCGACGCGCACGGTGGTCTTCGCCGACGGCCTCGAGCTGGACGTCACGCCGGGCCGCCTGTACGCCGAGGGCGAGGGCTACGTGGGGTTGGGCGCGGCGGCGGTGGCGCCGGACGCGCAGGGCCTGTGCTTCGCCGCCGACGTGGCCGACTTCAGCGCGCTGTACGCCTTCTACCCCGAGGGCGACGTCGAGGGGGCGCCCTTCCCGGTGCGCCTGCCGAACACGGCGGGGCTGCCCGCCGGCGCCGCGGTGGAGTTCCTGACCCTGGGCGGCCTCGACTGCACGTTGGACGCCGAGCACCGCATCGAGGAGGGCGAGTGGGCGGTGTCGGGCACCGGCACCGTGTCGGCCGACGGCAGCCAGGTGGTGAGCGACGCCGGCAGCGGCGTGCCCTGCCTCACCTGGTTCGGATACCGACCGCTGTGAGGGGCGCTTCCCTGCTGCTGGTCGGGCTCGCGCTGGGGGGCTGCCTCGAAGAGGGGCACGGGGGCTTCCTCGACGCGGGCGCCGCCGCGCCGGCCGACCTGGGCACCGCCGACGCGGCCGGCCCGCGCGCCGTCTACCCGACCGCCGGCCTCGGCACCGGCGTCGGCGACGTGCTGGCCGACGCCGAGTTCCTCGACGCCGACGGCCAGCCCTTCGCCCTGCGCGACGTCTTCTTCGACGAGGCCGAGCGCGTGATGCTGGTCAGCACGGCCGCCGGCTGGTGCGCCGCCTGCATCGAAGAGCAGCCCAAGCTCAACGCGCTGCACGCCGAGTACGGCGAGCGCGGCCTGTTCGTGCTGGTGGCCTTCTTCGAGGACTCGAGCTTCGCCGCCGCCGACGTGCGCGACGCCGCGCGCTGGCGCGACCGGCACGACCTCGCGCTCCGGGTGGTGGCCGACACGGAGGGCGCGTTCGGCGCCTACTACGACACGGCGCTGGCGCCGATGACCATGTTGGTCGAGGTGCCCACGATGCGCATCCTGTCCATTCAGACCGGCTTCGACGAGGCCATGGTGCGGGCGGTGATCGCGTCACGCCTGGGAGGTGATAGGTGAAGCACGTCTTCCTGACCGGGCTGGCCCTGGCGGCGTGGCTGGCGGCCGCGCCCGCCGCCGCGCTCGAGTCGACCCCGCCGGCCGAGCGGACCACCGTGGCCGACTTCGCGCTCGAGCGCCTCGACGGCGGGCGCGCGACGCTGTCCGCGTACCGGGGGCAGGTGGTGGTGCTGACCTTCTGGGCGACGTGGTGTCAGCCCTGCAAGCAGGAGCTGCCCTTCCTGTCGCGCTTCGACGCCGCCGACGCGCGGGTGACGGTGCTGGCGATCAACACCGACGGGCCCGAGACGCGGTCGCAGGTGCGGCGGCTGGTGCGGTCGAAGAAGCTCGAGATGCCGATCCTGCTCGACAGCGAGGGCAACGTCACGCAGCGGCTGAACCCGCGCAAGCAGATGCCGCTGACGCTGTTCCTCGACGGCGAGGGGCGGCTGGCGGCGACCAAGGACGGCTTCGCCAGCGGCGACGAGGTGGCCATCGAGGCGCTGCTGAAGCAGCTGGTGGCCGAGGTGGCGCCGCCGGGCGGTGACGCGGCGCAGGCCGGGCCGGCCGGGAAGGCGGGCGAGGGAGGTGGCGCCGCCGGGCGAGGCAAGGCGGCGCCGGCGGGCGAGGCCGCGCCCGGGCCGGCCTCGGCGCCCACCGCGCCCAAGTGAGACGCGTGGCCTTGCTGGCCGCCGCGCTGGCGGCGCCGCCCGCGCTCGCGCGCGACGCGTCCGTGCGCCTGAACGACGCGCTGCGCCTCGAGTGGCGCGGCGACAACGCCAACCGCCGCACCGACGACGACGACTACGGCGTGGTGGTCAACAAGCTCGACGTCGCCGGCAGCGCGGGGGATCTGACCGCCGAGGCGCGGGTGGACGCGGTCGAGGTGGTCGGCGCGCCGACCGACGACTTCCAGGACGACGCGCGCCTCGAGCGCCTGACGGCGCGCTACCCGCTGGGCGACCTGACGCTGACCGCCGGCGACTTCTACCGGCAGATCGGCCGCGGCATCGCGCTGTCGCTGCGCAAGGTGGACGATCTGGGCGTCGACGTCGGCCTGCGCGGCGGCCGGCTGGAGTACGCGACGGGCGACGCGCAGGTGGACGCCTTCGTCGGGCGGACGAACAGCGTGAACCTGGATCCGGTGTCGCAGCACTTCACCGCCGATCCCGAGGACGTGGTGGTCGGGGCCAGCGCGCGGGTGGCCCGGCTGGGGCCGGCCGCGGTGAGCGCCTGGGCCGTGCAGATCACCAACGAGCACCGGCCGGTGTCCGACCAGGAGTTCCCCGATCGCAGCAACACGGTGGGCGGGGCGCTCGAGCTGACCGATCTTCTCGAGGCGGTGACCGTCTACGCCGAGTACGACCTGCAGCAGGTGCGCGACACCGACGCGGTGAACACGGCGCAGGCGGCCTACGCGTCGCTGGACGTGTACCTGGGCGACTGGAGCGTGCTGGCCGAGGGCCTGTGGCTGGACGACTTCCGCCAGCAGGGCAGCCCCAACGCCGCCCTCGACACCGACTTCGACTACAACCAGCCGCCCACCCTGGAGCGCATCGATCAGGAGGTGCTGAACACCACCCACGCGCTGGGCGGGCGGCTGCGGATCGAGCGCAGCCTGCTCGACGGTGACCTGGTGGCGCACGCGAACGGGCTGTTCAAGCACACCGATCCCGGCACCTGCACGCGCGTCGCCCAGGTGCACGGCTTCGCGGGGGTCGAGTGGCTGTTCCAGGGGGGCAGCTCGCGCCTGAACGCCAGCGGCGGCTATCGCGACGAGCGGGCGGATCCGGTGGCCTCGGACTGCGTGGGGGCGGTGCCCGAGGCGCGCCGCATCAAGTCGATGGCCCACGGCGAGCTGGACTACGTGCAGCACCTGACCGGCCGGTGGTCGTTGCACCTGACCAGCCTGAACGAGGCGCGCACGTTGGACGACGCCGACTACCTGCGCGGCTCGACGCTGGTGGGCGTCGACGTGGCGCAGACCGGGGCGCTGTCGTTCGAGTACGGCTTCGACACCCAGAACCAGGCGCCCGGCGTGCGCAACCACTTCTTCGCCGGCATCGCCGCGTGGCACGCGCAGAGCTGGCTGCAGGCGCGGGCCGTGATCGGCACGCAGCGCGGCGGCATCAAGTGCGTGGCGGGCATCTGCCGGGACTTCCCGGAGTTCGCGGGGGCGCGGCTGGAGCTGATCGGGCGGCACGACCTCGGGGGCTGAGGGGCGCGCCCCGGCCCGCTCAGTCGGCCAACGCAGCGTCGATCGCGTCGTAGACCTCGGCTTCGCTGGCGTAGTGCTCCTTCAGCGTGATGGTGCCGTCGCCGTCGAGCACGACGTGCACGTCGTTGTCGGGCACGCCGAACACGCGCTGGAAGTCGCCGTTGGGGTCGTACAGCACGGGGATCTGCAGGCCGTACTGCTCGCGGATGGCGCGGCAGTCGGCGGCGTCGGGCGCGCCGAAGTTCGCGTCGGCCGAGATGACCAGGTAGACGGCCAGATCCTCGTCGGCGTAGTCGGCGAGGCGGGCGTTCATGTTGCGGGCGAAGCTGCGGCAGGGCGGGCACCAGGCGGCGAACTCGAAGATCCACGCGGCGTCGCTGCCGCACAGATCGCGCAGATCGTGGGGGGTGCCGTCGCAGTCCATCAGGGTCAGCGAGGGCAGCACCTGACCGATGGCGTTGCCTTCGGGGCCGTCGCCGCAGGCGGCGCCGCCGGGCGGGGGCGCGCACTGGCCGTCGACACAGGCGCCCTCGGCGCAGTCGCCGCAGGAGCCGTCGCAGCCATCGTCGCCGCAGGCGCGGTCGGCGCAGTCCGGGACGCAGCCGGGGGCGCGCCGCCCGCGCCGTCGGCGCCGCCCGCGCCCGGCGCGCCCGCGTCGGGGCCGGGCTGCCGCCGGCGCCCGGCGCGCCGCCGAAGCCGACCGCGCCGCCGACGCCAGGCCTGGCCGCCGGCGCTGGGCTGGCCGCCGACGCCCGGCGCGCCGCCGACGCCCGGCGCGCCACCCATGCCGCCCGCGCCGCCGCCGGGCGCGCCGCCCGCGCCGTTGCCGCCAGGCGCGCCGCCCGCGCCAGGCCGCCGCCGCCCGCGCCGCTCGCCGCCGCCGCGTCGGCGCCGCCGCCACCATCGTCTGCATCGTCGGAGTCGCAGGCCCAGAGCAGGGCCGCGGTGAGAGCCAGGAACATCGTCGCGCGCATGGGTCCTCCCCGTGGGAACACCCTGTATACGTCAAGGCGCGGTGACGTTACGACCGGCGCGGTCGCGGGCGTCAGCCGAGCTGGACCGAGCGTCGGCTGAGGTTGCCGTACTCGAAGCCCGCCACCGGGAAGGTGACCCGATCGTCGTCCGCCGCCGCGCCGGCCGCGAACAGCAGGGGCAGCCAGTGCTCTTCGCGGGGGTGGTTCTGCCGCAGCGCGGGCGCCTTCTCGCGGTAAGCGCGCAGGGCGTCCCAGTCGCGGCGCGCGGTCACCTCGGCGGTCCACTGGTCGAAGTCGCGGGCGAAGGGCTGCGGGGCCGAGCCGTCGGGCGCGATGGCGCGCAGGTTGTGTGTGACGTTGCCGCTGCCCAGCAGCAGGACGCCCTCGTCGCGCAGGGGCGCCAGGCGGCGGCCCAGGTCGAAGACACCGTCGGCGCCCAGGGACAAAGGCAGCGTCACCTGCAGCACGGGCACGTCGGCGTCGGGCAGCAGGTGCAACAGCGGCACCCACGCGCCGTGATCGAGGCCGCGCTCGGGATCGCGGTGCGCGCCCGGGCCCAGCAGCGTCGCGACGCGGTCGGCCAGCGCCGGGGCGCCGGGCGCGGGGTACTGCAGGGCGTAGAGGGCCTGCGGGAAGCCCGAGAAGTCGTAGATGAGCGGCAAGGTGCGCGTGGCGCCGATGCGCACCGGGGCGCCCTCCCAGTGGGCCGAGACGACCAGCACGGCGGTGGGACGGGGCAGGGCGCGGCCCCAGGCGGCCCACGGGGCGCTCTTGTTCGGGTCGACGGCGGCGGTGGGGGCGCCGTGGCCGACGAAGGCGACGGGCATGCGCGTGGCCATGGGCTTCGACTCCTGAGGGGCGGCGCGGCGGCGACAGCCGAGGGCGGCGGCGGCGAGGCCGCCGGCGAGCACCGCGCGGCGGGTGGGGTGGGTGGACATGGGCTTCACGGTAGGGGCGGGGCCGGGGCAGGGAAAGGGCGCACGATCGAACGCAGCGTTCGCAGGCGAGAACGGCGTCGCGCGCAACCCGAGGTCGTGCGGCCGGCCGGCGTCTGGTGCATCCTGTTCCGGTCCGACCGGGGAGGCAGGCGATGCGGGGGTGGCTCGGGGTGGCGGCGATCGGCGCGGCGGCGCTGTGCGGCGCGCTGGGATGTGACGACGGCGGCGGCTCGACGGCCGATGGGGGGCCGACCGGGACGCTCGACGGCGCCGCGGGCGGCTGCGCGGCGGACGCGGGCTGTGACGCGAGCCCGCCGGGCGACGCGGCGCCGGCCGACGCGGCGCCGGGCGACGCGGCGCCGCCCGGCTGCGACGACAGCCGGCCGCCGCTGGTGATGGCGCACGGCCTGCTGGCCGCCGGCGACACCTGGGGGCCCCACGCGGCGCGCTTCGCCGCCAACGGGCACTGCCCGGATCGCTACGTCGCCTTCGACTGGAACACGCTGAACATGCAGATCGACCACGTGGCGGATCTGGACGCGGTCATCGACGCCGTGCGCGCCGCGCACGGGGTCGAGCAGGTCGATCTGATCGGGCACTCGGCCGGCGGCGGCCTGGGCTATCGCTACCTGCGCGATCCGGCGCGGGCGGCGAAGGTGGCGCACTACGTCCACGTGGCCAGCGGGCGCGAGGACGGCCCGGCGGGGCCCGAAGATGCGCCCGTGCCCACCCTGAACCAGTGGTCGCCCGACGACACCGTCGTGTCCGGCGGCGACATCGCCGGCGCCGAGAACGTGGCGCTGCCGGGCTTGGACCATTACGCCGTGGCCACCGATCCCGGCGCCTTCGAGGCGCTGTACGCCTTCCTCTACGGCGCGCCGCCCGACGTGATCGAGGCGCCCGCCGCGACGCCCATCGAGGTGCGGGGCAAGGCGCTGGTGCTGGGCGACAACGCCCCCGAGGCCGACGCGACGGTCGAGGTGTGGGCCGTCGGCGCCGCGGACGGCCAGCGCACGGGCGACGCGCCGGCCTTCACCTTCACCGTGGCGGCCGACGGCGCCTTCGGACCCTTCGAGGCCGCGCCGGCGCAGCACTACGAGTTCCTGGTGCGGCCCACGCGCGCCGGCGCGCCGACGGTGCGCTACTACCGCGAGCCCTTCACCCGCGACGCGCCGCTGGTGTACCTGCGCACGCTGCCGGTGCCGCCCAGCTTCGCGGGCACGCTGCTGCGGCAGGTGCCCTTCGACGACGCCCACACCGTGCTGGTGGTGTTCGACGCGCGCGCGGCCGTCCTGGCGGGCACCGACTCGCTGACCGTCGACGGGGTCGAGATGGCCACGCCCGAGCTGGCCGGCCCCGAAGACACGATGATCGCGCTGTTCCTCTACGACGTGGGCGTCGACGGGCAGAACGGCGGGCCCGTCGCGGCCTTCGGCGCCTTCCCGTTCCTGTCCGGCCTCGACCACGTCATCGCCGCGGACGCCCGCGCGAGCACCGCGGTCACCCTGAACGGGCGCACGGTGCACGTGCCCCGCTGGCCCTCGGGCACCGAGGGCGCGGTCATCGTCGTCTTCGAGTGATCAGTTCGCCGCGGGCTTCACGCCCAGCGCCGGGATGCCCGCGGGCACCAGCGCGCTCAGGTTCGGCGCCGCCTTCGTGGGGCCGAGCGTGCGCGGGCGCGTCGCGACCTTGCTGCTGCCGCCGCCGGGGGGACCGCCCCACACGCCGCGCACCGGGTTGTCGCAGGCCAGCTTGCCGGTCCAGGGGTGCCGGATGATGTACCGCCCCTGGAAGGTGTTGGCCGACGCCGGCTTCGCGTCGGTGGGCTGGTTCTGCGCCGTGCCCCGGCCGCCGCTGATGGCGGGCGCGGCGCGGAAGACGAGGTCTTCGACGTCGTCGCCGGGGCCGTAGCGTGCGTGCAGGCGGGTCAGCACGAAGCGGTTCAGCTGGCCGCCGCCCCCGAAGCCGCCGCGCCCGACGCCCTGCCGCGTCACGAAGGGCAGCGCGACCTTCACCATGCTGCCGGTGGGCTTCGGGAACAGCATCCGCTGCACGCGCTGCGCGAGGCACTTCTGAGCCGCGGGGTGGGGCGGGCTGAGCGTGGCCGTCGCCTTGGGCACCTTGCCCTGCGCGTCGATCAGGAAGTCGAGGTCGACCTTGCCCGGCGGCGCGCCCGTCACCGCCAGGCAATGCTCGAGGGCGCGCCGGTGGCGCCGCACCACGCGCCGGATGATGTCGCGGTCGAGCGCGCCCTGCACCTTGGCCTGGCCCGGGAACAGGCGCAGCGCGCTGGCCGGCACCTTCACGCCGGGCATGAGCACGTCGGCGCCCAGGGTGGCCAGATCGGCCGCCGACAGCACCGGGCCGGGGCAGGGATCGCAGTTGGTGGCCTGCCAGGCGTACTCGGTGATGACGGCGCCGGGGTTGGCCTCGCGGGTGGCGTCGAACAGCGCGCGGTAGAAGCCGCCGAAGTCGGCCCGCGTGGCGTCGGCCACCTCGAGGTTCGTCGGGATGGTGGCGTTGGGACGGTTGGCCACCTCGTACCGCTGGTCGAGCGCCAGGACGTGCACGATGAGATCCTGCTCGCCGCCGCTGTTGACCAGGCCCAGGCGCACCGGCAGCCGCAGCTCGTCGGCCTGGTAGGTGACGCGCAGGGGCGACAGCAGGGCGCGCCCCTTGTCGAAGGTGACCCGCTTCGCGTTCACCTTGGCCACGAAGAACTTCGAGCCCGAGGCGACGTAGGGGCGCAGCAGCGGCTCGGCCTTGGGCGGGATCTTGTAGCCGTTGTCGAGCAGCCAGGTCTCGAGCGCCGCGGCCTGGCGCGCGCCCAGCACGACGATGTCGTACTCGCCCACCGAGAACTGCGCCTCGATGGTGACCAGGGGCGGGCCGCCGCGGCCGCTGCCCAGGCCCATGCCGCCGCCGCCCTTGCCGGTGCCGGCCAGGCCCAGGCCGCCGAACGCGACGTGCTGCGCGCACGGATCCTGCTCCCAGTACTCGACCAGCCGGGGCGCGGCCAGCTGGTCCACGCGGTCGAAGACGTCGCGCGGCAGCGTCTTCACGTCCTCTTTCTTGGGCACCACCGGCACCGGCACCACCAGCGCGAAGTCCTCGGTGGGGCCTTCGTAGTCGTTCTGCATCGACAGCACGGTGCGGTTGCCGTCGCGCATCAACACCACCTGGGTGGCGTGGTTGTAGAGGTCCTTGCCGGCCCCGCCGACGTAGAAGCCGCAGAACGCGGCGGCGGGCACGGGGGCGGCGACGAGCAGGGCGAGCAGCAGGGGGCGCATGGCAACTCCCAGGGGGCGTCCGGCGAGCAGGCTATCACGGCCGCGCGCGAGGTTGGCGTGGTCCGGTGGCCTGCCGCATAGTCCCCGCATGAAGCGCACCGTGCACAAGTTCGGCGGCACCAGCGTGGCGGGGCGCGCGCGCCTCGAGGCGGTGGCCGCGTTGATGGCCGACGCCGCGCGCGGCGGGCCGCTGGTGGTGGTGGCGTCGGCGATGGCGGGCGTCACCGACGCGCTGCTGCAGGCGGCCGCGGGCGCCGCCGCGGGGCAGGATCCGGCCGCGGCGGTGGCCGATCTGGTCGCCCGCCACCACGCCGCGATGCCCGCCGACGACGCCGCGCTGGGCGCCGCGCTCGACGCCCAGCTGGCCGAGGTGGGCGATCTGCTGCGCGCCACGATGTACCTGCGCGAGCTGACCCCGCGCACCCGGGACCGCGTCGTCTCGGCGGGCGAGCGCCTGTCGGTGCGCCTGCTCGCCGCCGCGCTGCGCGCCCGCGGCGTCGACGCCGTGGTCTGCGACGCCGACGCCTTCCTCGACACCGACGCCCGCTTCGGCGCGGCCGCGCCCTTGCCCGGCGTGGCCGGCCGCAGCGTCGCCGCCGCCCTCGGCCCCCACCTCGACGCCGGCCGCGTGCCCGTCGTGACCGGCTTCTGCGGGCGCAGCCCCACCGGGGCCACCACCACGCTGGGGCGCGGCGGCAGCGACTACACCGCCACCCTCGTCGCCCACGCCCTCGAGGCCGACGAGGTGATCATCTGGACCGACGTGCCCGGCGTCTTCACCGCCGATCCGCGCACGGTGCCCGGCGCCCGCCGCGTCGACCACCTGAACTACCGCGAGGCGGCCGAGCTGAGCTTCTACGGCGCCAAGGTGCTGCACCCGCGCACGTTGGCGCCCATCGCCGCCCGCGGCATCCCCGTGCGCGTCGTCAGCACCTTCGAGCCCGACCTCGGCGGCACCCTCATCGACGGCCGCTTCACCCCCGGCTCGCACCCGGTGAAGGCGCTCAGCGCCGTCCGCGGCCAGGCCCTGGTCACCGTCGCCGGCAACGGCATGGCCGGCGTGCCCGGCGTCGCCGGCCGCCTGTTCTCGGCCCTGGCCGCCGAGGACATCAGCGTCACGATGATCAGCCAGGCCAGCAGCGAGGCGTCCATCTGCCTCGCGGTCGACGGCGCGGTGGCGGATCGCGCGGTGACCACCCTGCGCCGCGCCTTCCGGGCCGATCTGACCCACGGCGTCGTCGAGGACGTCGACGTGCGCCGCGGCGTCGGGCTGGTGGCGGCGGTGGGGCTGGGCATGGCCCACGCGCCCGGCGTCGCCGGCCGGGTGCTGGGCGCGCTGGGCGCGCAGGGCGTCAACGTCCTCGCCATCGCGCAGGGCGCCAGCGAGCTGAACGTCACCTTGGCCGTCGAGTCGGGCGACGTCGACGCCGCCGTCGCCGCGGTGCACGACGCCTTCGGCCTGCACCGCCGCGACACCGGCCAGGACGCGCCCGACACGCTCGACCTGCTGCTGATCGGCTGCGGCCGCGTGGGCCGCGCGCTGGTCGGGCTGCTGCGCGATCGCGGCGCCGCCATCGGCGCGCGCTACGGGCTGACCCCGCGCGTCGTCGGGCTGGCCGATCGCGCCGGGTGGCTGTTCGCGCCCACCGGCCTCGAGCCGGCGACGCTGGCGGCGGCCGTCGACGGGAAGGCCCGCGGCCGCGCCCTGGTCGAGCTGCCCGGCGGCGTCGCGGGCACCGCCGCCGAGCTGCTCGAGGACGCCCTGGCGTGGCGCCTGTCGAACCCGGTGGTCGTCGATCTCACCGACGCGCGGGACGCCGACGCCCTGTTCCGCCGCGCGTTCGCCCTGGGCTGCGACGTGGTCACCGCGAACAAGGTGCCGCTGGCCGGACCGGCCGCGGCCTTCCGCGCCCTGTTCGCCGACGCGTCGACGCACGGGCGCCTGCTGAAGGCCGAGACGACGGTGGGCGCCGGCCTGCCCGTGGTCGACACCGTCGAGATCCTGCGGGCCGGCGGCGACGCGCCCACCGCCATCGAGGGCTGCCTGTCGGGCACGCTGGCCTTCGTGCTCGACCGCGTGGCCGACGGCGTCGCGTTCAGCGCGGCCGTGCGCGAGGCCGTCGAGCGGGGCTACGCCGAGCCCGATCCCGTCGTCGATCTCACCGGGCAGGACGTGGCGCGCAAGGCGCTGATCCTGGCGCGCTGGGCGGGGCTGAGCGACGTGGACGCGCCGAGCGCGCTGGAGGGGCTGGCCGATCCCGCGCTGGCCGGGCGCCCGCTCGACGCGCTGATCGAGGCGCTGCAGGCCGAGGACGCCGCGTGGGCCGAGCGCGCGGCCGCCGCGCGCGGCCGCGGCGAGGTGCTTCGCTACGCCGCCCGGGTGGACGCCACGGGCGTGCGGGTGGGCGTCGCCGCGGTACCGGCCGACAGCCCGCTGGGTCGCCTGCGCGGCAGCGACAACCTGGTGTCCTTCACCTCGGCCCGCTACGCCGACCGCCCGCTGGTGGTCAGCGGCCCGGGCGCCGGCACCGAGGTGACCGCGCTGGGTGTCCTGGGTGATCTGATGCGCGTGGCCGCGGAGCGCGGTCGGAACTGACGCATGGGGCGCGCGGAGGGGGCGAGCATCGCCGAGCGCCGCGACCCTGCACCCGGCTCGTCGGCCGCGCCCCGGCCTTGACCCGCGCGCGCGACCGTGCGGGACTCTCCCCCGATGCGCATCGCCACCCGACTCACCCTGACCCTGGCCGGCGTGGCGCTGGCCGGGGGCGTCGCGTACGGGGCCTACAGCGTGCGGGCCGAGCGCGGCGAGCTGCGGCGCGCGGTGGCGCACGAGGTCGGCCTGCTGGGGCGCACGCTGCAGGCGGCCCTGGAGGCCAGCGGAGGGGCCGGGCGCGCCACCGACGCGCTGCTGGCCACCCTGGACGATCTGTCCCCGCCGGTGGCCGCGGTGATCATCGACGCGCGGGGGCGCGAGCGCGCGCGCGTCGGGCCGCCGCCGCCCGACGCGGCGGCCGCGCGAGGCGGCCCGCGCGGGCGCCGACGCCCGGGTCGACTTCACGCCCGGCCACGCCGTGACCGCGCGCGCCCTGGCCGACGGCAGCGCCCTCGTGGTGGCGCGCCCGACGCGCGACGTCGACGCCGCCCTGCGCGCGGCGCTGGGGCAGACCGGCCTCGTCGCGCTGGGCCTGGTCGTCCTCGCGGCGGGCGTCGGCTTCGCGCTGGGGCGGGTGTACGTCGTGCGTCCGCTCGAGCGGCTGGGCGCGGCGATGGAGGCCGTGCGCGCCGGCGACCTCGACGCGACCGTGGGCCTCGCCCGGCGCGACGAGATGGGCGCCGCCGTGGACGCCTTCAACGCGATGACCGCCGAGCTGCGGCAGACGCGCGCCCGGCTGTTGGCCGAGGGCGAGGCGCGGCGGACGCTGGAGCGCGGGCTGCAGCACGCCGACAAGCTGGTGACCGTCGGCGAGCTGGCGGCGGCGCTGGCCCACGACCTGGGATCGCCCCTGCAGGTGCTGGCCGGACGCGCGCGCCTGCTCGACCGGGCCGCCGAGGATCCCGAGCGGGTGCGCCGCCACGCCCGCATCCTGGTCGAGCAGACCGACCACGTCGCCCGCATCGTCGAGGAGCTGGTGTCGGTGGCGCGGCGCCGCCCGCCGCGGCGGGTGCGCACCGATCTGGCGGGGGTGGTCGCCACGGTGGTCGAGCTGCTCGGCTTCGAGGCCCGGCGGCAGGGCGTCGAGCTGGTGGTCGACGCGCCCCCGGGGCTGCCGGCCGCGTGGGTCGACCCCGATCAGATGCAGCAGGTGGTGCTGAACCTGATGCGCAACGCGCTGGCGTTCTGCCCGCGCGACGGCCGCGTGGTCGTGTCGCTCGAGGCGGTGGCGCTGGGGCCGCCGCAGGCCGAGCCGGACACCCCGGCGGTGCGGCTGACCGTCCGCGACGACGGCCCCGGCGTGCCGCCGGCGGCGCGGGCGCGGGTGTTCGAGCCCTTCTTCACCACCCGGGTGGACGACGGCGGCACGGGGCTGGGCCTCGCGGCCGTGCGCGGGGTGACGGTGGCGCACGGGGGGGCGGTGGCGGTCGAGGACGGGCCGGGCGGCGCGTTCAGCGTGACGGTGCCGGTGGGGGGCGGAGCATGACGGACGCGGCGCGGGTGCTGGTGGTGGACGACGACGCCGGGGTGGTCGCCTTCCTGGTCGAGGTGCTCGAGGACGCGGGCTTCCGCGCGGAAGGACTGAGCGATCCGGCCGAGGCGCTGGCCCGGGTCGAGGCCGAGCCCTTCGACCTGGTGGTGTCCGACGTCGAGATGCCCGGCCTGCGGGGGCCGGATCTGATGCGCGCGATCCACGCGCGACGCCCCGATCAGCTGGTGCTGCTGATGACCGCCTTCGGCAGCGTCGACATGGCCGTCGACGCGGTGCGCGCCGGCGCCTGCGACTTCGTCAGCAAGCCCTTCAGCCCGGATCGCATCGTCCTGGCCGTCGAGCGCGCGCTCGAGGAGCGGCGCATGCGGCGGCAGATCGTCCGGCTGCGCCGGCAGCTGCCCGGGGGCGAGGACGCCGAGCGCATCGTGGCGCGCAGCCCGGCGATGCAGCGCGTGTGCGATCTGGCGCGGCGCGCGGCGCGGGGCGGCGTGACGGTGCTGCTGGGCGGCGAGAGCGGCGTGGGCAAGAACGTCGTCGCGCGCCTGGTGCACGACGCGGGCGACCGCGCCGGCGGCCCCTTCGTGCAGGTCAACTGCGCGGCGCTGCCCGAGGCGCTGGTCGAGAGCGAGCTGTTCGGCGTGCGGCGGGGCGCGTTCACCGACGCGCGCGAGGATCGGCGCGGCCTGCTGGTCGAGGCGGACGGCGGCACGCTGTTCCTCGACGAGGTGACCGAGATGCCGCTCGGCACGCAGCCCAAGCTGCTGGACGTGCTCGAGACGGGGCGCGTGCGCGCGGTCGGCGCGGGCGAGCCGGTGGCGGTGGACGTGCGCTTCGTCGCCGCCACCAACGCGGCCATCGAGCAGGCCGTCGCCGACGGGCGCTTCCGGTCGGACCTGTACTACCGCCTCAACGTCGTGCGCATCGAGGTGCCGCCGCTGCGCAGCCGGCCCGAGGACGTCGAGCCGCTGGTCGAGCTGCTGCTCGAGCGGGCCTGCGCGCGGCAGGGCAGGGGGCTGTTGGGCGTCTCGGCCAGCGCCTGGCGCTGGCTGCGCACCTGGCGCTGGCCGGGCAACGTGCGCGAGCTGGCCAACACCATCGAGCGCGCGGTCGCGCTGGCCGAGCACGACACGCTCACCCTCGACGACGTGCGGCCGCCGGCGCCGCCCGCCGCCGGCGAGGACTTCCTGGCCGGCGCGGTCGCGGCGGGCATGCGCCTCGCCGATCTCGAGGCCACCTACATCGACCGCGTGCTGCAGCACACCGGCGGCAACAAGGTCGAGGCGGCCCAGCTGCTGGGCATCGACCGGCGCACGCTGTACCGCCGCCTGGAGGCGCGCGACGACGACTGACCCCGGCGCGCCGCAAGGACGCCACACGGGCTCGCAAGGACGCCCCACCGGCCCACCGCGGCGGCACGGGGCGCCGGGCCCTGCGCGGCGGCGCGCCCTTTGCTGATGCAGCCCCCCGGCGGCCGACGACCCCGCCGGGAGGATCCATGCAACCGTTCCGCGACCTGCTCGTCCTGCCCGATCTGGGCGGCGACCTGGACGCCGCCGTCGAGCGCGCGGCGCGCCTGGCCGAAGCCTGGGACGCCCAGGTGACCCTGGCGCTGCCCGAGGCGCCCGAGGCCGCGGCCCGGCTCGAGGCCTGGGCGGCGCCCCTGCGCGCCCGCGGCCTGCTCGTCTTCACCCGCGTGCTGCCCGAGCCCTTCGTGCCGCAGGCCAGCCGCGCCGCCCGGCGCGACGGCTACGACCTCGTGCTGGTGGCGGTCGACGGCGCCGACGGGGCGTCCCCGATGGCCGACCGCCTGCTGCGCGACAGCCCCGCGTCGGTGCTGCAGGTGGGCCCGGCCGACGGGCGGCCCGCGCGGCAGGTGCTGGTGGGCGTCGATCCGGACGACATGGACGCGGCCCGCACGGCCCTCAGCGCTCGCGCGCTGGCGGTGGCGCGCGCGGTGGCCCTCGCCGAGGGCGCGACGCTGCACGTGGTGCAGGCGTGGCAGGCGCCCGGCGAGCGCCTGGTCGTGCTGCGCGCCGACGGCGACACCGAGGCCGCCTACTACGCCGAGATGAGCCGGGTGCGCGCGTGGCGCGCCCTCGCGCGGCTGGTCAAGCCGCAGGGCCTCGATCCCGCCGGGCCCCGGGTGCACCTCGAGAAGGGCCCGCCCGACGAGGTGCTGCCGGCCGTCGCCGCCGACGTGGCCGCCGACCTGATCGTGCTGGGCACCGTCGGCCGCCGCGGCGTCTGGCGGCGCCTGCTGGGCAGCACCGCCGAGCGCGTCGCCCACGCCTGCCCCGGCGCGCTGCTGACCGTCACCCGAAGCCCCGAGACCCGCCCCGCGCGCAGCGTCGCGCGCCGCGCCGCGGCGGCCACCACCCCCGGGAGGGATTGCGCTTGAACAAGAGCCTTCGCAAAGAGCTGACCCTGGTCGATGTCTACGCCGTGAGCACCGGCGCCATGTTCAGCTCGGGGTTCTTCCTGCTGCCCGGCCTGGCCGCCGCCATGACCGGCACCTCGGCGGCCTGGGCCTACGTGGCCGCCGGCCTGCTCATCCTGCCCGCGCTGCTCAACGTCGCCGAGCTGTCGACCGCGATGCCGCGCGCCGGCGGGGCCTACTTCTTCCTCGAGCGCGCGATGGGCCCGATGGTGGGCACCATCGGCGGGCTGGGGTCGTGGATGGCGCTGGTGCTGAAGAGCGCCTTCGCGCTGCTCGGCATGGGCGCCTACCTCGCGCTCTTCGTCGACGTGCCCATCGTGCCGCTGGCCCTCGTGCTGACGGTGGTGTTCACGATCGTGAACCTGGTGGGCGCCAAGGAGACCGCCGGCATGCAGCGCTGGTTGGTCTACGCGCTGGTGGGCATCCTGGCGATCTGGATGCTGATGGGCGCCGTGTACGTCGCCGGCGGCGGCGGGCAGGCGTCGCGCGGCGCCTTCCTGTCGAACGGCGTGGCCGGCTTCTTCGCCACCGTGGGCCTCGTCTTCGTCTCGTACGCCGGCCTCACGAAGGTGGCCAGCATCGCCGAAGAGGTGAAGGACCCCGATCGGAACATCCCGCTGGGCATGACGCTCGCGCTGATCACCGCCACGGTGGTGTACGGCGGCGGGGTCTGGCTGATGGTGCGGGTGCTGCCCTTCGTCGAGCTGACCGGCGACCTGACCCCGGTCGCCACCGCGGGCGAGGTCTTCCTGCCCGGCACCCTGGGCATGCTCGCGGTGGTCGTCGCGGCCACCGCCGCCTTCGCGTCGACCGGCAACGCGGGCCTGATGTCGTCGTCGCGCTATCCGCTGGCGATGGCGCGCGACCGCCTGTTCCCGCCGCGCTTCGCCAAGCTGGGCCGCACCGGCACCCCGGTGGCCGGCGTCATCGTCAGCGGGGGTCTGATGGCCCTGGTGATCGTCAGCTTCGACGTGGCGGCGGTGGCCAAGCTGGCCAGCGCCTTCCAGCTGCTGCTGTTCGCGCTCTTGAGCGTGGCGGTCATCGTGATGCGCGAGAGCCGCATCGACTACTACCAGCCCGGCTTCCGCTCGCCGCTGTACCCCTGGGTGCAGATCGCCGGCGTGCTGATCCCGTTGTGGTTGATCGCGCAGATGGGCTGGCTGGCGGTGGGCTTCACCGGCGCCGTCGTCGTGCTGTGCCTGCTGTGGTACGCGGTGTACGTGCGCGGCAAGGTCAACCGGCGCGGGGCGGTGAACCACGTCTTCGCGCGGCTGGGGCGCGCCATGGACCGGCGGCTGGACCACGAGCTGCGCGGGCTGTACGGCGAGAAGGCGCACGACGACGAGGACGAGTTCGAGGATCTGGTCGCCCGCGCGCCGGTCATCGAGCTCGCCGGTGACCAGCGCTTCACGGCCGCCGTCGCCGCGGGCGTCGAGGCGCTGGCGCATCGGGTGGGCCTGTCGCCCGAGGCCCTGACGGCGCGGGTGCTGGACGAGCACCGCCTGGGGCTGCTGCCCGTCGAGCGCGGCGTCGCGCTGCCGCACCTGCGGCTGCCCGGGCTCGAGCACGCCGAGCTGGCGCTGGTGCGCGTGCACGACGGCGTCGACGTCGAGGTCGCCGCCGGCCCCGGCCAGCCGCACGAGACGGCGCAGGTGCACGCGCTGCTGGTGGTGATCAGCCCGGCCAACGACGCCGCCCGCCACCTGCGCATCCTGGCGCGCCTGGCCACCCGGGTGGACGACGACGGCTTCCTCACCGCCTGGCGCGCCAAGCGCAGCGCCGCCGGTCTGAAGGAGCTGCTGCTGCGCGACGATCGCTACGCCAACGTCGACGTCCGCGCGCTGGGCCCGACCGCCGGCCTGGTGGGCCGCCGCAGCGAGCGCCTGCGCCTGCCCCACGGCGCCCGCCTGGCCTGGGTGCGCTGCGCCGACGGCCGCGTCGTGCGCGAGGGGCGCGTGCTGCAGCCGGGCGACCGCCTCACCATCGTCGGTGAGTCCGACGCCCTCGGCGCCGTCGGCCGCCGCTTCGCCATGGCCGACGCCGCGGGCTGACCCGGCGCCCGCGGCGTCAGCGCGGGACGCACACCCCGGCGGGCGTACACACGCCGCGCAGGCAGACGTCGCCCGGGTTGAAGCAGTCGAAGCAGTTCGGATCGCCGTCCGCGCACCCGCAGGGATCGGGGAAGATCGGCGGCGACAGGGCGCAGCGGCCGCCGGCGGGGCAGTCGCCGTCGGCGACGCACGACGAGCCGATCTGCACCGTCGCCGTCCCCGTCGCCTGGCCGAAGCCGTCCACGAAGATGAAGTAGGTGCCGGGCTGGAACTGGCGGTCGATGCGCGAGCGCAGGTCGCCGGCGCCGTCGTCGTCGCAGGCGATCTCGGCCTGGGGGTCGTCGCAGGCCGAGCGGATGTGCAGCGCGGTGTCGTAGTCGGCCTGGGTGATCGTGATCGACAGCCGCGTCGGCGCGGCGAGGTTGAGCACGATCACCTCCTCGCCGCCCTGCGCGCTGCCGGCGCAGGTGGCCGAGTAGCGGTTGGGGCGGCCGCGCGTGTCGGTCTGGAAGACGCCGCCCTCGGCGCCCACCCGGTAGGCGATGGGGGCGTCGTCGCAGCGCGCGGGCTCGAAGCAGGCCACCCCGTCGGCCACCGCGCACTCCGCGTCGAGGGCCTCGACGCAGTCGAGCACGTCCTCGACGTAGGTGGGCCCGGCGGCCGGGCTCTGGGCGCGGCCGGCGCAGGTGTCGCCGCAGCCCTCGCCGAAGGCGCCGCACGCCGCGGCGCAGACGGCGTCGCAGCCCTCGATCGGCGCGGCGTCGAGCGCGACGCAGGCCTCGAGCCCGGCGCAGTCGGACACGGCGGCGCACGCGGCCTGCACGCCCAGCGCCTCGGGGGCCGGCGTGCAGGTGCGCTCGCACAGGAACAGGTCGACGGCGGGATCGCAGGCGCGCCGGCGGGCGCACAGCGCCCCGCACTCGGGCCCCGCGGCGGGGCCCTCCCAGCCGACGCACGCGGCCACCGCTCGGCAGCCGCGACCGCGCAGGTCGCCGGCGATCACGCAGCCCTGGGCGTCGAGGTCGGGGTCGGCCTCGCAGGCGGCCTCGCAGTCCTCGGGCGCCACGCCGCACTCGGCCTGCCGCGCGCAGTGCGCCGCGCAGTCGCCCTGCACCTCGCCGGGCAGACAGGCCAGCAGCGGCGGGCACTGGGCCGTGGGCCGCACGCCCTCGAGGCAGGGGGCCGCCGCCGCGAAGCGCAGGGCCTCGGCGTCGGGGAAGCCGTCGGCGCAGCGCGCGAGGCAGGTGGCGAAGTCGCCCTCGCCCTCGCACTCGGTGGTGGCGCGGCAGTAGGTCGTGCAGGCGGCGCCGCCCGGCTCGGGATCGTCGAGGCAGTCGGCGACGCTCGGCCCCCCGTCCGCGCCGTCACAGGTGGCCGCCGAGGTGATGCACGCGATGCGCGTCAGGGCCAGCAGGCGGTCGTCGATCGACTCGTCGTCGCAGGCGTCGACGCAGCGCTCGGCGGCGAGGCCGCAGTCGTCGAGGCGGTCGCAGGCCACGTCGCAGGGCGGCGGCGTGCCCAGCGAGCACTCGGCGACCGCGGCGCAGTCGGCGGCCCCGGTCACGCAGGCCCGCCACGCCTCGCCGCGGCGCCGCGCGAAGGTCTCGACGCAGGTGTCCGCGCAGGTCTCGTCGGCCGCGCCGCAGGCGTCGAGGGCCGCGCAGTGCCGCGCGCAGATGCCCTCGGGGCTGGCCTCGCGCAGGCAGTCGGACAGCTCGGCGCAGCTCCAGGCGTCGCCGCACGCGAGCCGCGGCTGGGCGCGGCGCAGGGCGTCGGGATCCTCGGCGTCGATCGCGGCGCGGCAGTCGGCGGCGCAGGCCGCCTTGTCGAGGCCCGCCTCGCACTGCCCGCGGGCGGCGCACAGGCGCGCGCACGCCTCGAGGACGGGATCGGGCGTGGGATCGGGCCCGGGGCCGGCGTCGAAGCACTGGTCGATCAGGTCGAAGACGCTGAAGGGGCAGGCGCGCTCGATGATGTCGGCGGCGCAGGCCAGCACGGCGTCGGGGTTGGGCTGATCGCGGGCGAAGAGCAGGGCCTCCTCGCAGGGGAACTCGAAGTCGAGGCCGCAGGCCGAGTAGGCGCGGCAGAACGCGTTCTGGTCGAAGGGCGGGGGCTCGGGCGGGGGCGCGACCGCCACCTCGCCGCCGGGGCCGCAGGTGTCGAGGCCGCCGCAGTCGAGGGCGACCCCCTCGAGGCACAGCCGCAGATCGGTCACCCGGGTGCGCGCCAGCGCGTCCTCGGCGCAGGCGGCCGCGCAGTCGGCGGGGCCCACGCCGCAGGCGTCGACCTGCGCGCAGAAGTCGGGGCAGCCCAGGGGATCGCCCTGCGGGATGCAGGCGTCGAGCGTGGCGCAGTCGGCGTCGTCGCCCTGGGCCTCGAGGCAGGCGCGCGCGATACGGAAGCGCAGGCGGTCGGCCGCCTCGGCGTCGGGCCCGCAGGTGGCGATGCAGGCCTCGAGGCTCTGCTCGGCGTCCGGATCGCAGGCGGTGCTGCGGGCGCGGCAGTAGCGCACGCAGCCCAGCCCCTGATCCGGCTCGCGGTCGCAGGCCGAGATCCCGTGGCCGTCGGGCGACGCCGCCTGGCAGCCGTCGGCGGACAGGCCGCAGGCCACGAGCTCGAGCACGCGGTCGGGCGTGGCGCGGTGCAGATCGTCGCAGGCGGGGACGCACCCGTCGGTGTCGGCGCCGCAGGCCGCCCGCGCGGCGCAGTACTCGCCGCAGGGCGGCGCGGGCGCGATCGCGCAGGCCGTGGCCGCGGCGCAGTCGGCGGCGGTCGCGACGCAGGCGCGCCAGTCGGCCTGACGATCGCGCGCCCAGCCGGCGCGGCAGCGGTCGACGCAGTCGGCGTCCTCGGCGCCGCACTCGGCGAGGCGCCCGCAGGTCGCCGCGCACTCGGCGGCGGGCCCGGTGGCGTCGACGCACGCGGTCAGCTCGGCGCAGTCCGCCGAGCCCACGCAGCGCAGCCAGGCCAGATCGGCCTCGGCCGGATCGCCGCCCATGCCCGCCATCGAGCGGCACACCGCGACGCACTCGGCGCGCGGCTGGCCGCAGGCCTCGAGGTCGCCGCACACCGCCTGGCACAGGGGCAGCGCCGAGCTGTCGAAGCCGTTGGTGCAGGCGTCGAACACGTTCAGCGGATCGAAGGGGCAGTCGCGCTCGAAGCCCTGGGTGACGCAGGTGCGCCCGTGCAGGCCGGTCTGGGCCTGCGCGGCCGCGCCCAGCTCGCGGCAGTCGAAGGCGTCGCCGTAGTTGCACCGGTCGAAGGCGGCGCACAGGCGGTCCTCGGTGGGCCAGCGCAGATCCGCCTCGCCCGCGGCGCAGGCGGTGACGCGCGTGCAGTCCGCGCCCGCGCCGGCCATGCAGGTCGTCCGCGACGCCCGGCGGCGGGCGTGCAGGGGGTCGCCGCCCGCGGCGGCCTCGGCCTCGATGCAGGCGCCCACGCACGCGGCGAGCGGCTCGCCGCAGGCGATCTGGGGCTGACAGAACGCGACGCAGTCGGGCGACAGCAGGTCGAGCGCGCAGGAGGCGAAGAGATCGTCCTCGCAGCTCTCGACGATGCCCACGCCGCACTGGCGGAAGTCCTGGCCGCGCTCGGCGCAGGTGGCCGCGCAGTCGAAGGGCAGCTCGACGCCGCAGCCCTCGACCGCGGTGCAGAGCGCGTCGCAGCTGGGCGCGGGCGGCTGCGGCACGCCGCACAGCTGGATCTGCTGGCAGCGCTCGGCGCGAAGGCAGCCGAACCAGGGATCGGTCAGGCCGGCGGCCTGCAGGCGCTGACAGCGCGCCTCGCAGGCGCCCTGATCGCCGAAGACGTCGTCGAGCCGCCCGCAGTCGTCGTAGCGCGCGCAGACGTCCGCGCAGGACGCGATGACCGGCGGGATGAACGCGTCGGGCACGAAGGCGTCGTCGACGGCCGCGTCCTCGGGCGGCGGCGGCTCGGCGTCGAGGAAGATGGGCCCGGCGGCGTCGACCTCGGCGTCGACCTGCGGCGCCTCGGCGTCGCCCAGCACCAGCACGCCCAGATCCTGCGGATCGCCCCCTTCGCCGTCGTCGCAGCCCGGCGCCAGCACGAACCCCGCGAGCATCGCGCACCACAACCCTGCACGTCGCATGGTGTCTCCCCGTTCCGATCGGGGCGCATGCTCCTGCATGGTGGCGGTCGATGACAAGGGGCCGTATGCGGCCAGCCCTCCGCGCGTCAGGGCCGCTCGGCCAGCTCGACGCGGTCGAGGATGGGGACGCCCGCCGAGTCGTGGCGCAGGCACACGCGCTCGATCACCAGGGTGGGCTTCGAGGCCGCCGGCGCCTTGCCGACGCAGCAGGTGGCCGCGCAGGTCATGGCGCCGAAGCCCGCGGCGGCCGGCGCGTCCGGGCCCTGGGTCAGCCCGGCGAGGTGGGCGGCCAGCTCGGCGCCGGCCACCTGCATCACGCGCGCCGAGGGGGCGTCGTCCTGGCGCCGCGTCACCCGCACGCGCACGGGCCGGCGGCGCGGCAGCCAGGCCTCGAGCCCGGGCGCCTTCTCGCCGAGGAAGCTCGCCTCGACCGCGCGCGCGACGTCCGCGGGCTCGGCCGGGGCGATCTTCGCGTCGCCGGTCAGCGCCACGAACGCCGGATCGCCCGCCTGGCTCTGCCAGTCGGGATCCTGGCGCGCGCGCACCAGCCGGCCGACGCAGGTGGGGCAGCCGGCGGCCTTCAGCTCGGCCAGGCGCGCCCGCGCCGCCTCGGCCTTGCCCAGCCGGTTGAGCGCGCAGCCCAGGTTGTAGCGGGCCACGACGTTGCTGGGATCCAGCCGCACCGCCTGGCGGTAGCGGGCGGCGGCGCCGGCGTGATCGCCCGCCTTGCTCAGCGCGAAGCCGGCGCTGTTCTGCGCGTCGCTGGCCCGGCGCGCGGCGGGGGCCGGCGGCGTGGCGGCGACCGGCGGCAGGACGTCGCTGTCGCCCGGCCCGTAGCGCTCGGCGATCTCGGCGGCCCAGCGCGCCTGCGCCCCCTCGACCTCGAGGGCGCGGCCTTCGGTCACCAGCGCGTCGGTCTCGAGGAATCCGACGATGCGCACCCCCTCGGCGCCGCGGCGCAGCGCGATCGAGGTCTCGAAGTGCGAGGCCGCGGCGCGGCAGACCGAGTCGACGCAGGCCGGGCCCAGCGTGGCGAGCCCCACCAGCAGGCCGGCCTTCGGCGCCAGCGCGGCGGGCTGGAGCCAGGCGGGCGGATCGTTGGGCGGCTGGTCGTCGGCGAGGGGCGTGGTGTCCTCGACGGTGTAGACGCCGGGCTCGGCCAGCAGGGGCTCGATGGCCTTCCAGCGCGCGGCCTCGTCGACCTCGTCGAGGGCCGCGAGGCGGGCGATCAGCGCCTGGGCGTCCTTGGCCGGGACGGGCTGCCAGCCGCTGGGCGCGGCCAGGAGAACGGTGGTCAGTACGGCGATCACGGCGGGTTCATACACCGGGCCTCGGCCGCGTGTCACGGCGGCTCGAAACGCGGGGGGTCAAGACGCGTCGGGCTCGGGCTCGGGCTCGGGGGTGGCCTTCTCGCGCGCCGAGGCCTCTTCGTACATGCGCGCGCCGTACAGCAGCGCGCTCATCTGCTCGGCGTCGAAGGTGTACGCCTTGCTGCAGAAGTTGCAGGTCAGCTCGGTGACCTCCTCCTCCTCGACCAGGCTGCGCAGCTCGGCCTCGCCCAGGGTGCACAGCACGCGGGCGAAGTGCTCGCGATTGCAGGGGCAGCGGAAGCCGACGTCGGTGCGCGCCAGCACCTCGACGTCGTCGAACAGCCGATCGAGCAGGGCCTCGGGCGTGACGCCGAGGGCGATCAGCTCGCCGATCGGCGGCAGCGCCTTGATGCGCGCCTCGACGCGCCCGAGATCCTCGTCCTCGATGTCGGGCATGGCCTGCACCATGAAGCCGCCCGCCGCGACGACGCCGTCGGGCCCCAGCTTCTCGCCCAGGCCGATGGCCGAGGGCACCTGCTCGCTCTGCAGGAAGTACAGGGCCAGATCGTCGGCGACCTCGCCGTTGGCCAGGGGCACCGTGCCGTTGTAGGCGTCGCCGGCGTCGAGCTTCTTCGTCACCGTCAGGTGGCCCAGGCCGATGGCGGGCGCGATGCGCTGCGGCCCGGTGGCGGGCGTCGGCACCTTGAACTCGCCGCAGGTGGCGCGGACGTGCCCGTCGGCGTCGGCGATGGCGTAGATCTCGTGCAGGGGGCCGTTGCCGCGCAGCTGCAGGCCGATCTGCTGGCGGCCCTTGATGGTGCTGCCCAACAGCAGCGCGGCCGTCGCGACGCGCCCCAGGGCCACCGACGCCAGCGGGCTGGCGTCGTGCGCGGCGCGGATGGCGTCGACCGTGGTCGTGCTGCGGATCGCCACCACCTTCATGTGGCCGCCCAGGGCCAGGCCTCGAACCAGGTAGTCGCGCATGCGACCTCCAGCGAGTGGACGCCCGGCGGGTGCCGGGGTGCGGGAGCGGGCAGGGTACCCGGTGTGGTCGACAGGTCAACGGCGTGATATGGGTGGCGGCCCCCGTGAAGCGCGCGAGGCCCCCGTGTTGCGCCCATCGATGCTGTTCGTCGCCGCCCTGCTGTGGACCGCGGCGGCCGCCCACGCGGCGCCGCCCCTGCACTACACGATGCGCTTTCCGGCGCCCGAGACGCATTACGCCGAGGTCGAGGCGCGGCTGCCGACCGGCGGCGCGCCGCGCCTCGAGCTGATGATGGCGGTCTGGACGCCGGGCTCGTACCTGGTGCGCGAATTCAGCCGACACGTCGAGGGCGTGACCGCGCGCGGGCCGGCGGGCGCGCTGGCCGTGAACAAGACGGCCAAGAACCGCTGGGTGGTCGAGACGCGCGGCGCGGCCGAGGTGACCGTGCGCTATCGCCTGTACGGGCGCGAGATGTCGGTGCGCACCAACTGGATCGAGGCCGACTTCGCGCTGATCAACGGCGCGCCGAGCTGGCTGGTGCCGGTGGGCCGCGTGAGCGGGGCGGGGCCCTTCGACGTGGTGTTCGAGGGGCCGGCGGGGTGGGGCGCGCCGCACACCGCGCTGCCTGCGCACCCGAACGGCAAGGCCGGGCACTTCCGCGCGCCGGACTTCGACACGGTGGTCGACTCGCCGGTGCTGCTGGGGCAGGCCGAGGTGCGGCGCTTCGAGGTCGGGGGCAAGCCGCACGTCCTGGTGCTGCAGGGCGGCGGCGGGCTGTGGGACGCGGACGCGGCGGCCGACGCGGTGCGGCGGGTGGTCGAGGCGAACGCGGCGCTGTGGGGCCGCCTGCCCGATTACGACCGCTACGTCTTCCTGCAGCTGTTGACCGAGGCGCGCGGCGGCCTCGAGCACCTCGACTCGACGGTGATGATGGCCAGCCGGTGGGCCTGGCGCGTGCCGGCCGAGCGGCGCGACTGGCTGGGGCTGGTGAGCCACGAGTTCTTCCACGCCTGGAACGTGAAGCGCATGCGGCCGGTCGAGCTGGGGCCCTTCGACTACGAGACCGAGAACTACACGCGCAGCCTCTGGATCGCCGAGGGGCTGACCTCGTACTACGACGACCTGCTGGTGCGGCGCGCCGGCATGATGACCGAGGGGCAGTACCTCGAGGCGCTGTCGAAGACGATCGAGGCGGTCGAGAAGACGCCGGGGCGCGCGGTGCGCTCGCTCGAGGACGCCAGCTTCGACGCGTGGATCAAGCACTACCGGCCCGACGAGAACTCGGCGAACACGACGGTGAGCTACTACGGGGGCGGGGCGCTGGTGGGCTGGCTGCTCGACGCGCGGGTGCGGGCGGCGAGCGGGCACACGAAGACCCTCGACGACGTGCTGCGGGCGGCGTGGGCGCGCTTCGGCGAGACGGGCTACACGCCGCAGCAGTTCGCGGCGCTGGCGTCGTCGGTGGCCGGCGAGGATCTGGCCCCGTGGATCGCGCGGCGGGTGGCGGCGCCCCTCGAGACGATCGACTACGGCGAGGCGCTGAAGGTGTTCGGGCTGCGGTTCGCGGACCAGGGGGCGGGCGAGGGCAAGGGCCAGGACAAGGGGAAGGGGAAGGGCAAGGGCAAGGGGACCGCCGAGAAGGGGTGGCTGGGGCTCGAGCTCGACGGGCGCAACGTGGTGACGCGGGTGCTGCGCGACACGCCGGCGCACGCCGCGGGCATCAACGTCGGCGACGAGCTGCTGGCGGCGCAGGGCTACCGCGTGCCGCCCGGGGGCTGGGACGCGCGGCGGGCGCAGTACGCGCCCGGCGCCCAGGTCGAGCTGCTGCTCGCGCGCCGGGAGCGGCTGCGGACCGTCCGGGTGACGCTGGGCGAGGCGCCCCGCCGCACGTGGCGGCTCGAGCCCGATCCCGACGCGGACGCCGCGGCGAAGGCGCGCCGGGCGGCCTGGTTGAAGGCCGCCGGTGGGTGAACGGTGTTTTCTTGCGCGCGCGCACGAAACCACCACGAAAACCCTACCGGCGGAGGCGCTCAGAGGGTATAGGGGGCCCGAAAACCGACACCCACGGAGGTCTCACCGTGTCGCGTACCCTGAAGACTCTGGCCGTCTGCGCCCTGGCCGTCTCGATGTCCGCCCCGGCCTTCGCCGGTCGCCGCACCGGCCTGGCGAACAACATCCTCATCCAGGACAAGGACGACGTCTTCTTCTTCCCGCAGGCGGTGCTGAAGTACCGGAACCTGATCAACTTCGACTACGGCGCGACGGCCAACGAGGGCAGCGGCATGCTGCTGCTCGGCCAGCCCGACTTCGGCTTCGGCATCCTGCTGAACCGCGCCGACGTCACCAGCGCGGCCCTCAACGCGGACGCGCTCAGCGCGCTCGTGACGACGAACCGCAACTACGAGCTGGGCCAGCTGGGCACCCCGCCCAACCCGTACGATGGCACCTTCGTCGCGCCCAACACGCTGATCGACGCGGTCATCGCGTTCTCCCTCGGGGGTGACAGCGCGATGGGCTTCCGCCTGGGCATCGGCAACGGCCAGGACTACAGCAAGCCGGCCGGCGGCGGCGGCGAGAACAACAACAGCCAGTTCACCCTGAAGCTGACCGGCGGCTTCTCGGCCGGCGACTTCGACGCCAGCGCCGACATCTTCCTGGCCACCGGCGGCACCGTCGCCGGCGGCAACGACGTGAACACCGGCACCATGTTCGGCCTGACCGGCCTCATCCGCGGCTTCTCGCCGATGGGTGACAAGATCGCGCTCGGCTACCTGGGCCAGCTCGGCTTCGCCAACTGGTCGCTGACCAACGAGGCCGCCAACGACACCGCGTCGCGCGTGAACTTCGGCCTGCTCGGCGGCCTCGGGCCGCAGTACCGCCTCGACAGCATGAACGCGATCGTCGCGGCCTACGCCGTCGTCGCCTTCGGCTACAGCAGCTTCGATCCCAGCAGCGAGGGCAGCGACGACCAGGTCACGAACACCCAGTTCGTGCTGCCCGGCGCGCGCATGTCGCTCGAGGCCTACATCACCCAGTGGCTCGCCTTCCGCAGCGGCATGGAGTACTTCTTCGCGTTCACCGGCCAGAGCGACGAGCCGGGCAACGAGGCCGCCGGCCGCGAGGGCAACCAGACCGGCAGCTTCGGCTGGAACGCGGGCTTCGGCCTGGTGTTCGACCAGCTGACCATCGACGGCTCGCTGAGCCACGGCTGGCTGACCCAGGGCCCCGACTTCGTCGGCGGCGACAGCCAGCTGTTCACGATGGTGTCGGCCACCTACACGTTCTGAGCCGCTTCGGGGCTGGGCGCGCCGCCGCGTGCGGCGGGCCAACCTGCCCGCCCGCGTGACCGCCGGTCGACCGCGGCGCCTCGCTTCTGCCAGAATGCGCCGCGATGCTCGCCCTGCTGGTCCTCCTGCTCGCCCCGCCCTGGGGTGTCCGCCACGACCCGATCTTCGCCGGCGACCCCACCCCGGGGACGGTCGCGCTGACGCCCGGTGAGCTGGCGGCGGTGGGCTGGCTGCACTTCGCCGGCCAGCCCGGGCCCGACGGGCATCAGTGCACGGTCACGCTGCTCACCGCGCGCGTGGCGCTGACCGCGGGGCACTGCTTCGCGGCCGGCGTCGACGGGTTCGAGGTCAGCGTCGGGCCGGACGGCACAGCACCCCTGGCCACGGCGGCGGTGGTCGACGCGGCGCTGCATCCGCACGACGACGTGGCGCTGGTGCTGCTCGATCAGCCCCTCGACGCCGCGCTGCCCGCCTTCTCGCCGCTGCCGCTGGCCATCACGCCGCCCGAGGGACTGCTGGGCCACACGCTGACCGCGGTGGGGTACGGCCACCAGGGCGACGGGGTGGCGGCCGGGCGCCGCTTCGCCGATCTGAACGTCGGCTGCGTCGAGCCCGCCTTCCTGCTGCTCGACAGCCCGCGCCAGGCCCTGTGCAAGGGCGACTCGGGCGGGCCGCTGCTGATGCTCGATCCGGTGCTGCAGCGCCCGGCGGTCGTGGCCATCGAGGTCGGCGGCAACCGCGACTGCCCCGACCTGGCCGACACGCCCGAGGCCATCGAGGTCTGGCTGGCCACCCAGAAGGACTGGATGCTGCGCGTCGACCGCGTGCGCCTGTGGATCGAGGCCGAGGCGGCGCGCCTCGAGGGCCGCGGCTTGGGCGCGCTGTGCGGGGGCCTGAGCGAGCGCGGGCGCTGCGACGGCGAGATCCTGCGCTGGTGCGCGGGCGTGCTGCCCCTCGAGCGCGACTGCCGGCTCGAGGGCGCCACCTGCGGCGCGACGGCCACCGGCCCGGACTGCGTGCCGCCGGCCCTCTGCGCGGCCGACGAGGGCGTCACCTGCGAGGGGGCCATCCTGCGGCGCTGCCGCGGGGGGCGCGTCGAGACGGTGGACTGCGCCGCGGCGGGCCAGACCTGTACGCCCGGCGTCTCGGACTGCGTGCCGGTGTGCTACGCGCGGTCGGTGGCCGAGGCGGTGCCGGTGGCGACGGGCGGCGCCCGCTTCCGGGGCGGCTGCGCTGCGGCCGGCGGCGGCGCGGCGCTGGGGTGGGGGTGGGCGCTGCTGGCCTTCAGCCTTCGGCGTCGTCGGCGGCGGGCGCGGCCGGGGCGGCCGCCTCGCGGCTGAGCACCGCGCTGCAGCTCCAGCACTGGCCGAAGTGGGCGGGGTTCTCGGCGTCGCACTCGGGGCAGCGCACCGTCTCGGCGCTCTGCGTGTCGATGGCCGAGAGCAGCTCCTTCGCGCGCGGCAGATCGTCCGCCCGCACCCACAGCTCGACGTCGGTGTTCGGGTTGGGGAAGTCGCCGCTGCTCAGGTGCTCGTGGCGGATCTCGGTCTCGATGCCCTGCTGCTGCAGCGCGTCGTGCACGATGTGCGCCTCGGGCATGGTCAGCCGGCCGGCCAGCTTCTCCGACGCGTCCCACGCCCCGTGCTCGCTGGCCTCTTCGAGGCGCGTCTCGACCACCTCGACCAGCACGTCGCAGTCGTGATCGCTCAGCTGCTCGAAGCAGCGCGTCATCAACGCCTCGGTCGTGGCCAGCTCGTCGGCGCTGGCGCCACCCTCCTTCAAGCCCCGCAGCACCGCGAAGGCGATGGCGCCCAGGCGCCCCTTCATGGCGCGCGACTCCTCGAGCGTGGCTTCCGGGTACAACATGGCGACCTACCTCTCCATCCGGTCCGAGGGCACGGTCGCGCAGGCCGCCCCCGGGCGCAAGAGGCTTGGCGGCCGGCGCGCCCACGCCCGGGTTGACGCGCGCGACCCCGGCCGGCCATCGTCTCGCGCGTGATCGTCTTCTCCTCGCGGGTGCTGCAGGGCGGCGCCTTCGTGCCGGCGGCGTTGAGCCTCGAAGGGGGGCTGATCGTCGGCGTCGAGCGGGTCGGCGCGGCGCCGGACGGCGCCCTCGACCTGGGCGACCACCTCGTCACGCCCGCCTTCGTCAACGCCCACACGCACCTGCCCATGGTCGCCTTCCGCGGGCTGAGCGACGCGGCGACGATGGCGGGCAACGTCGTCGAGGATCTCTTCTTCCGCCTCGAGCGGCACCTCACCGCCGAGGACGTGCGCGCCTTCACCCGGATCGGCGCCTACGAGTCGCTGCTGGCCGGCGTGGGCACCGTCTGGGAGCACTACTACCACGGGGCCGCGCTGGCCGAGGGCTTGCGCGACGTGGGCCTGGGCGGCGTGGTCGCGCCCACGCTGCAGGACCTCGACGGGCCCGGCCGCGACGCCTGCGAGGCCCAGCTCGAGGCCACCCTCGCGTTGGACGCCGACGCCGATCTGGCCGCCGCCGGCGTCGTCGCCGCCCTCGGGCCGCACGCCACCGACACCGTCTCGGACGCCCTCTGGCGCCGCGTCGCCCGCCTCGCGGCCGACCGCGCCCTGCCGGTGCACGCCCACGTCGCGCAGTCCATCGAAGAGGTCGAGCGCAGCTTCGCCCGCCACGGCCGGAGCCCGGTGGCCCGCCTCGCCGCCGTCGACGTGCTCGACGCCGCCCCGGCGATGCTGCTGGTGCACGCCTTGTTCTGCGGCGACGCCGATCGCGCCCTGCTCGATCCGGCCCGCCACGTGCTCGGCTTCTGCCCGTCCTCGCAGATGCAGTACGCCTTCCCCGCCGACGTGCCCGCCTGGCGCGCCGCCGGCCTGCGCGTGGCGCTGGGCACCGACTGCGCGGCCAGCAACGACGGCATGAGCGTGCAGGGCGAGCTCGAGCTGCTCGCGGGCGCCGCGGCCTGGAGCACCACCTTCGGCCCCGCCGCCGCCCGCCTGGCCCGCGGCGGCACCCTGGACGACGCCCGCCGCGTGCAGGCCCACCGCGCGCGCCGCCACGCCGCCGACGCGTGGGCGCCCGCGGCGCTGCTCGACGCGGTGTGGTCGACCCCCGGCGGCCTGCATCCCCGTCACCGCGTGGGCATCTTGGAAGCGGGCGCCCGCGCGGATCTGGCGGTGTGGGACGCCGACCACCCGGCGCTGTGGCCGGCCGCCGATCCGCTGCGCGCCCTGGCCCTGGCCCACGCCCCGCCCGCGCTGCACGCCATGGTGCTCGGCGGCCGCGTCGTCGGCACGCCGGGCGATCTGGTCGGCAGCGTCCGGCGCAGCGCCGCCTACGCCGCGGCCCTGGACGAGGCCCGCGGCCGCCGCCACCATCTGCTGCGCCGGGCCGGCCTGGCGCACCTGGGAGACCGATCGTGACCGAGCCCCTGCTGCACCTCGAGACGCTGACCGTTCAGGGCACGCCGCGCGCCATGGGGCGCGCCCAGGGCGAGCACTGGCGCGACCGCATCCGCCACTTCGTCGACGTCCGCTTCGCCGCCGTCGACCAGTACTGCCGCGATCGCGGCCGCGCCCCGGGCGCCGCGGGCATCCTCGAGGTGGGCGCCACCAGCATGGCCCTCGCCGCCGAGTGGGATCCCGTCGGCCACGCCGAGCACCTGGGCATCGCCGAGGGCGCGGGCGTCGAGCCCCTGCACCTGTACACCGCGACCAACATGACCGACATGCGCGACGTGCTGCTGCTGCCCGCCGACGCCGAGGGCTGCAGCAGCCTGCTCGTGCCCGCGGCCCAGGCGGCCGACGGGCGCGCCATGGGCGCGCAGACCTGGGATCTGAACCCGACCGACGTCGACTTCGTGGTCGCCGTCCACCGCAAGCCCGACGAGGGCCCGGAGGCCTGGTCGGTCAGCTGCGTCGGCTGCCTCACCCTCATGGGCATCAACGCCCACGGGCTGGCGGTGGGCACCACCAACATCAAGACGCGCGACGCGCGGCCGGGCGTGGGCTACCTGACGGTGCTGCATCGGCTGGCGCGCTGCGCCGACGCCGACGCCGCCAGCGCGCTGCTCGAGGCGGCGCCGCTGGCCGGCGCGCACACCTACTGGCTGGCCGACGCCGAGCGGCAGGTCGAGTGGGAGGCCAGCCCCGGCAAGCGGGTGAAGCGCGACGCCGCGGCGCGCGCGCTGTGCCGCACCAACCACTGCCTGAGCGACTACCACGTCGCGCTGCAGGGCGAGCCCACCAGCGACAGCAGCCTGCAGCGCTTCGAGTTCCTCAGCGCCGCGCTCGAGGCGCCGGCGCTGACCGTCGACAGCCTGAAGGCGTTCTTCTCGGATCGCAGCCGCGGCATCCTCAGCGTCAACCGCTACGCCGAGGACGAGCAGGGCACCGCCACCAACGCGGTGTTCATCGCGGTGCCGGCGGCGCGCCGGGCCTACGCCTGCCGGGGGCCCGCCGATCGCGGCCGCTGGTACACCCTCGACTTCGGCGGGGAGGGCTGAGCGGTGGCCGGCGGCAAGGGGCCCCTGGTCGCGGCGGTGGGCGCGGTGATCGTGCTGGGCGGCGTGGTGCTGTGGCAGGGGCGGCGCATCGACGCGCTCGAGGGGCGGCCGGCGCCGACCGCCGCGGGCGATCCCGACGGCGAGGCGCTGGCCGATCTGCAGCGGCGCGTGCGCACGCTCGAGGAGAAGGTGGTCGATCTCGAGTCGGCCCCCGAGGCCGAGCCCGCCCGCGCGGCGAAGCGCACGCCGCCCGCCGGGGTGGCCCGCTGGGCCCGGGCCCCGCGGGGCAAGGCGGCCGACGGCGCCGACGAGGCCGCGCCGGCACCCCCGCTGAACCGCGAGCTGGCCATCCAGGCGCTGACCCGCGACAAGCGCGTGAAGTCGCAGCTGCGCGACCTGATCCGCGAGGAGCAGACCGCCGAGCGCGAGGCCCGGTTCGCCAAGATGCGCGAGGCGCTCACCCAGCGCACGAAGCAGCAGATGGACGATCTGGCCGAGACCGCCGGCCTCGGGGCCGAGCAGAGGGAGAGCGTCGAGTCCAAGCTGCTGGCCGAGCAGGCCACCATCGGCGATCTGTTCCGCGATGCGCGGCGCGACGGCACGTTCATGGATCTGCGCGACGCCATCCGCGACATCCGCGCGGCGACCGACGCCGAGGTGCAGGCCGAGCTCGAGCCGGCGCAGTACGAGGCCTATCGGACGATGCGGCAGGCGTCGCGGGGGCCGGGCTTCGGTGGGGGGCCGCCGCCGCCCTGAGGCGGGCGGCGGCGCGGGGGGACGACGTCAGACCTGGGGGACGTCCGGGGTCCGCCGGGTGCGGCGCTTCGCCGACAGCTTCGTCAGCTGCTGGTTGGCCGCCTTGAACGCGTCGCGCAGCGTCACGTAGGCGTCCTCGTGACCGTGATCGTCGTGGGGGTCGCGGCTGACCACGATGTTCGGGTGCCCGGGCACCGTGATGTCGAGGTGCACCGAGAACAGACGCCCCTTGTGGTGGTGCTGGTGGGGCGCGGCGACGGTCACGTGGCAGCTCTGGACGCGGGGCTCCAGACGCTCGAGCTTGGCGACCTGCTCCTCACAGGCGTTGCGCACGAAGTCCGACGCGTCCATGTCGCGAAACGTGACCTGCAGCGGGATCGGCATGACTTCTCCTCCAATGGGCCGCGGCCGTCTGTCTACGCGGCGCGGCCGTCCCTTTTTGCGAGCACCGTGCCACCGGGGGCGCGACGCCGCGCGGTGTCCGATGTCACCAGAACGATACGGGGGCGTCGAGCGGAATCGGTCGAGGGGCCGCCGCCCGGCCGGCCAGGGCCGCGCCGGGCAGGGCAGGGGGGGGCAGGATCAGAGCGAGGCGCGCAGCGTGTAGGGCTGGCAACCCGAGACCTGGCCGTAGTGGTACACGCGCACGGTGTAGTCGCCGGCGCCGCTGCCCTCGACCACCTCGCGGTCGTCGGTGCTGGCCGACGACGCCACGCGGGTGTTGCCCTTCGACAGCTGCACGTCGATGTCGCCGCGCGCGTGGCTGAACTCGACGGTCACCTTCACGCCACCCCGCGTGGACAGGCGGAACCAGTCCTCGTCGCCGCCGCACAGGGTCAGCTCGTAGGTGCCGGCCGCCAGCGTGGCCGCGCTGCCCGCGGCGTTGTTGGGCTCGTGCGCGTCGTCGCCGTCGCCCACCGGGGCGCTGCCGCCGCCGAGGATGGTCTCGCCGATGGTGCACCAGGGCGTCCAGTCGTGTTCCGCTTCGGTGTCGTCGTTCACGTTGGCCTGCGGGCAGGTCTCGTCGGCGCTCCAGGCCACCCACTCGCCGCCGCGGCCGATGCTGGCGGCGTAGGTCTTGAAGACGTCGTAGCCCCCGTCCTGCGCGTAGAAGGGCGTGGGCTCGCGGCACTCGCCGGCCGTGTGATCCTCGGTGTCCTCGGACGCCTTCTGCATGATGATCTCGAACATCGCCCCCGTGCTGCTGTTCCAGCAGCAGGTCTTGCTCTGCTCGTACACCATCTCGGGCAGCACGTAGTCCTCGAGCCGGCGGTAGGTCTTGTCGACCTCGGCGCGGCGCTGCCCGAACTCGGCCTCCATCACGTCGTACAGCTTGTCGAAGGCCTCCTCGCGGCGCTCGCGGGCCGAGCAGCTCGCGGGCAGCAGGCGCAGGTGCTCGCGCTGGGCCTCGATGGTCTGCAGCAGCGTGTCGCGCTTCTGCTCGGGGCTCAGCGTGCCGAGGATCTCGCCGAAGTGGGCCGGGCGCGCGCCGATGGCGGCCTTGTCCGAGGCGTCGACGAAGGTGCCCTGATCGGCCTTGGGCACGATGTTCACCCAGCGGCCGCTCTGCACGACCGGCGTCCGCCAGCGCTTGATGCCGCCGCCGTAGTCCGCGTAGGTCTCGCCGCTGTCGCTGTCGGCGACCGCGTCGCTGCCGCCGGCCTCGGCCGTCAGCGCGTAGCGGCTCTGCCCGGCGTCCTCCCACTTGGGCTGCCGGCGCGGCATGCTGCCGCTCATCAGCTCGACCTCGAAGTAGTCCTCGCCCCGGTCGGCGTGCTTGACGACGTAGACGTGGCCGATGCCGGTGCGCCCGTAGCGCTTCACCAGCACGTCACCCGCGCGGGTGAACTCGGGCTTCAGGTTGTACAGGTTGGCCGGGCTGGCCAGGTTGATCGAGCCGAAGTAGCTGAGCAGGTAGACCATGAAGTAGCCGGTCCGCTTGTTCAGGAACATCTCGTCGAAGTACGTGCCGGCGCGCGCGCCGTCGCCCAGGAAGGGCTGGTAGTCGTCCTGGCTGCCGCCCAGCTTGCGCTTGCGCAGGGTGGCGTCGCTCGGCCAGCCGTCGCGCTCCCAGGTGTCGGCGCGATCGCTGTAGTCGCGGTAGGACGACTTGAAGGCCGGCGTCGAGCTGTAGCGGCTGCCGTCGGCGCGCAGGAAGCCGAAGTGGCCCAGGTAGATGCGGCCGTCGCGATCGGCGGCCTCGACGAAGAAGGGCAGGCCGTACCAGCTGGCGAAGGTGGCGCGCAGGAAGAGCGCCGTCTCGGCGCACTCGATGGCCGGCGCGGGCAGCGTCTTGCCGTAGGGCGTCATCAACCGGAAGGTCTTGCCGTAGCTGTGGCCGTCGATCTTCTCCATCGACTCGATCCACCGGTTGTACTTCTCGTCCCAGCTGAGGCCCGAGTTGGCCGGCCAGGCCATGCCGGCCTTGCGCGCCTCGGCCGTGTTGGTGTCGGCCCAGCGGTTGCGCACCTCCCAGACGGCGGCGCTGCCGTTGTCCACCGAGGTGGGCAGGCCCTGGCGACCGTTGAAGCTGTCCTCCTTGGAGTCCGCGTCCACGGCCGGCCCGAAGATGGCCTTGCCGTACTCGGGATCCTCGGCGATGCCGGTCTCGAGATCGGGGCCGACGGCGTCGTCGGCGGCGGTCTCGTCACCGCAGGCGGTGAGGTTGAAGGCGAGCAGGCCCACGAGCAGGCCCAGCATCGGTCGAAGCGAAAGGTGATGGCGCACGGCGTCTCCCCGGGAAAGCATCGGCGCGCGAGTTTAGCAAAGGGCGGGCCACGGCGCCGCAGACGAAGGCACGCGGGACCGCGCCGCCACGCTGGCAAGCTCACTGGCCACCCGCGGGCCGCGGCCCGCAACTTCAGTGGCCAGGCGCCGGCGACCGATCAGTCGTCCTTGGACTGCCGGAAGTCCTCGCCGGCCAGCATCGACGGCGTGCACATCTCGCGCAGGCGGCTGTAGACGCGCTCGCCCACGCGCTCGCGCAGGCTGGGCTGGTCACCGCGGGCGGCGTTGTCGGGGAAGAAGTTGCTGGTGAACAGCGTGGTGCGGCGCGCGTTGTAGCGGCGGGTGACCAGCTCGTCGAGCACCTGCAGCTCCCACTCGCTGCCGCGCCCCTTGCCCAGCTCGTCGATGGCCAGCACCGGCACCCGCACCAGCGGCGCCATGACCTCGGCCATCGACACGCCGCCGTCGAAGGTGGCCCGCAGATCGCTCAGCAGGTGCACGAACTCGACGAAGCGCGCCCGCACGCCGCGCTGGATGATCAGGTAGCGCAGCACCGCCACCATCAGGTGCGTCTTGCCCGTGCCGCACTCGCCGAACCAGAGCAGGCCCTGCATGCCCGGCTCGAAGCTGCTGGCGAACTTGAAGGCGCCCGAGCGCGCGCGCTGCAGCTTGCGGTTGCGGGTCTCGAAGTTCGTCAGCGTGGCGTGCAGGTAGCGCCCGGGCAGCTTCGCCTCGTTGAACCACGTGGCCCGCTGGTCGAGGCGCTGGCGGCGGCAGGCCCGCACCTTGCTGTACCCCTGTTCGTCGACGACGTGCAGGAAGCCCGTGTCGCCGCACACCGCGCACGGGTGTCCACAGTCGCAGGGGGTCGCGCGAAGATGGTCGCCCTTCTCGCGTATCCACATGAAGTCGCCGTTGCAGTCGCTGCACTCGCGCTTCTGGAAGGGGCAGGCAGGATCGTTCATGGCCGGCGGGTCGTGGGTCGATAGGTCGGGGCGAGAGGTTGGCCGCCGACCGTGGGGAATTCAAGTGGGCGACCACAGGTGTCGGCGGGCGGGCTTCTGCTACCCTGCGCGCCGGTTGAGGAGGGACGACATGCGGGCACTGTGGGTTTGCGCCGCGCTGACGATGGTGGCATCGCCGGCCGCGGCCCTCGAACGATATTCGTTGGGGGAAGCCGCCACGCTCGAGGCCCTCGAGGTGGTGGATCTGGGGGTCCAGGACGTCTCCGACGGGGTCCTCACGTTCAGCGGGGCCGACGGCGCCGCGCCCGCCCTGCGCCTGCCGGGGCTGCGCGACGGCGTCGTCGAGGTGGTGCTCGACTACCGCGACCACGCCTTCGTCGCCGAGGGCTACCAGGCGCGCCTGGCCCTCGCTTTCACCGGCGCCGACTTCGACCCCGCCGCCCCGGGCGGCCCGGGCGTCCGCCTCACCCACCGCGTGCACGACACCATCGACTACAGCTGGTACGAGCTGGGCGCCCTGGACGCCGTGACCTACCTCGGCGGCGTCGAGCCCCGCGCGGTGCCCGGCCAGCTGCGGTTGCGTCGCGAGGACGGCGAGGTCTCCGCCTGGTTCCGCGGGGGTGGACCCTGGGTGCCGGTGGATTACAGCGAGATGGAGGACGTCTCGCCGCCCCGCTTCGAGGGGCCCCTCGGCGTCGCGGTCTACGTCGAGCGGGACTTCGCGCCCGACTATCGCATCGAGCTCGCGGCCCTGACCGTGATGGTCGACGCCGACGGCGACGGCCTGCTCGACGACGAGGAGGCCCTGTTCGGCACCGATCCCGAGCGCGCGGACTCGGACGGCGACGGGCTGGACGATCGGGCGGATCCGCTGCCCCTCGACGCATCCTTCGACGCGCCCTTCGTGTCGCGCGTCGATCACACGACCGAGGGCTTCGACGTCACGCTGCGCGCGACCGTCGACGGCCGGCTGGCGCTGGTGGTGGTCAACACGACCGCGCAGGACGCCGCGTTCCGCCTCGACTGGCCGGGTCTGGGCGCCGGCTTCGTGCGCGCCTTCGTCGGGGGCGAGGTCGCCGACGCGGTGGACGGCCTGCGCGACACGATCCCGGCCTACGGGCGGCGCGTGTACGTCTCGGACGGCGACGCGCCGCCGCTGATCGCCGCGGCGCTCGACGACGTGGCCGTGCCCCTCGCCGGCGGGCCGGCGCGCATCGCGCTGCGCGACTTCGGCCTGGATCTGACCGACGGGCGCGACGGCCTCTCGTGGTCGGTGGCCGGCGTCGTCGGGGACGACGCGGTCGGGGTGGCCGTGGACGGCGACGCGCTGGTCGTCACCCCGCGCGGCGGCGACTGCGGCGTCGCGCAGGTGATGCTGCGGCTGACCGACGGCGCCGGGCGCTCGAGCGTCGCGCCGATCACGGTGCGCGCGGTGGGCGAGCCCAGCGGCAACCTGCTCGAGAACCCCGGCTTCGAGGACGGCGGCCCGTCGCCGGTCAGCGTGCCCGGGTGGATGACCTGGGTGTGGGAGGGCAGCTTCCGCGTCGAGGCCACCGACGTCGAGGCGGTCGAGGGCAGCCGCGCCGTGCTGGTCGAGGGCGACGGGGCCGGCCGCGCGGGCGTCTTCCAGACGCTCAGCCTGCCCGCGGGCACCTACCGCTTCGAGGGCGTCGTCGGCGCCCAGCGCCTGGGGCGCGACGTCTTCGGGCAGAGCAGCGCGGTGTTCGTCGACATCGTCGGCGCCGCGCCCGTGGTCGAGCCCCTGGTCGGCGAGGACACGGGCTGGTCGCCGTTCACGCTCGAGTTCAGCCTGGCCGAGCCGGCCGACGTGGTGCTGTACGTCCTGGCCTACGGCCCGGGCCGCCTGTGGATCGACGACCTGCGCCTGGGCAGCGTCGGCGACTGCGCGGCGCCGGTGCCGGTGACCATCGACGTGCAGCCGGGCGCGCGGGGCCCCGTGGGCGCCGCCGTGCCGCCGCGCCCCGAGGACGTGGTGATGTGCGCCCTGTGCGATCGCCCGGGCACCTCGGCCGCCCTCTGCCGCGCCTGCGACGATCTCGACCTCGAGGCGCTCGCGCCCCCGCGCGCGGCGGCCCCTCAGCCCCTCGCCGACTTCGAGCCGGGCCAGTCGAGCGTGTTCGACGCCAGCACCTACCTCACCGTGCCCGGGCTGGACGGCGCCGGCGCGGCGCGCGTCGAGCCGGGCGGCGTCCTGTTCGCCTCCGACGAGCTGGGCCTGCCCACCGACTGGAGCGGCTACGACTGGCTGCGCCTCGAGGTGGAGAACGACGGCGACGTCCCCCAGCCCCTGCGGGTGCTGGTGCGCGACGCCACCAGCGTGGATCGCAACACCCAGCTGACCTGGGAGAGCCTGGCGCCCCCCGGTCGGTCGACCGTGCGGGTGCCGCTGGGCATCCTGATGGGCGAGTCGACCTACCTGGGCGCGCGGCGGCGGCTGGATCGCACGCGCATCCGCCAGATCCGCGTCGAGCTGCTCGAGGCGACGGACGCCCTCACCTTCGACGCGGTGGCGCTCGAGCCCGAGGCGCCCCTCGAGGGGGATCACCCGCACATCCTGAAGCTGGACGCCGGCCTGCCGGGCGGCGTGCTGCGCCCCTTCTTCCACCCGCTGCTGGAGCGCGCCGGTTACCGGCCCGAGCGGGGCTACGGCCTGGCCGAGGACACGTTGGTGTACCGCGCCGAGGATCGCCGCTTCCCCGATCCCGCCCTGCGCGACTGGATCAGCTTCCGCCAGGGCGGTCTGCGCTTCGACCTGCCCGACGGCCGCTACCACGGCTGGATGGTGCTGGACGATCCCGGCTACTGGGAGTTCTTCCAGCAGTTCGCCGAGCGCGTGGTGCGGGTGGAGGGCGTGCCGCTGCTCGAGGAGGCCCCGACGGTCGACGCGTGGATGGCGGCCTACTACGCCCACGCCGACCACGAGGATCGCCCCGGCGACGACGTGTGGGCCACTTACGTCGCCCCGCGCTACCACCCGGTGCGCTTCACGGTCGACGTCACCGACGGCCACCTGGACATCGACCTCGGCGGCACGACCTTCGGCGCCACCCTGTCGACGCTGGTGCTGTGGCCCGACGACATCGCCGAGCGCGGCGACACCTTCGTCGAGGCGCTGTGGGCGCGCATGGCCGAGCAGTTCGCCGACGCGCACCGCGAGGTGCGCCCGCCGGTGGCGCCGCTCGAGCCGGGGCTGACGCTGTTCCGCCGGACGCCGGGCGCGCCGGTCTACGCGGACGACACGCCGCTGCCCGAGGAGAAGGTGAACCGGCTGACGCTGGCGCTCGCGGCGGGCGAGACGTCGCCGCTGACGCTCTCGCTGCGCAGCGACGTGGATCGCACCCTGGTCGAGGCGCGCCTCGAGGTGCCCGGCTTCGACGTCGAGGGGTGGTCGGTGCGCCACCAGTGGCGCCGGGTGGCGCGCAGCGGGCGCACGTACCGGAGCGCGCCCTGGCTGCTCGATCCGCTGGGCGATCCGGTCGAGGTGCCCGCCGGCGTGTCGCGGCGGCTCTGGTTCCTGGTCGGCGCGGCCCCGGGCACGGTGCCGGGTGACGTCGACGGCAGCCTGACGCTGCGCTTCGAGGACGGCGAGCGGGTGGTGCGGCCGGTGACGATCAGCGTGCGCCGCTTCGGCCTGCCCGCGGTCGACCTGACGCTGGGCTATCGGGGCCTGTCGGGCGTGTACCCCGAGACCTCGTACCCCGAGGTCGACGCGAAGCGCCGGGCCGAGGTGGACGCGGCGGCGGCGCTGCTGCGGCGCGCGGGGCTGAACGCGGTCAGCGGCGGCCTCGGCGGCCCCGAGGTGCTGGGCTACGACGACGAGGGCGCGCTGATGGTCGACTTCACGACGGCCGACGAGACGGTGCAGGCGGCCCAGGCGGCGGGCTTCGAGGGGCCGTGGTTGGCCGACTACGGGCTGCGGCTGCGGGGCCTGGGCGAGAGCTTCGCGCCGCTGCAGACGGTCTTCGAGCGGCCCTGGGACGATGTGCTCGACGACGCGCTCGAGGCGGTCGCGGCGCACGCGGCGGCGGCGGGCTGGCCGCCGATGATCTGGCTCGTGGGCGACGCGCCCGAGGGCGCGCAGGTGGGGGAGTCGCTGGCGCTGGCCGACGCCCTGCGGGCCGCCGACGCCGAGGCGCGGACGGCGGTGGCGATGCCGCTGTCCAACCCCGAGGCGCCCCAGGCCGCGTTCTTCGAGGCCGTCGATCGCGTGCTGCTGACGGGCCACACCGAAGAGGTCGTGCGGGCCGCGGTGGCCGCCGGCGCCGAGGTGATGACCACCGGCCGCACCGACCGCTATCGTCAGGGGCTGTATCAGTTCGCCCTGCGGCGCCTCGGCGCGTCGGGACACTACGAGTCGTCCTTCTCGGAGCCCACGGTGGATCCCTACTTCGCGCTCGATGGCCGCGACGACGACTTCGGCGCCGCGGTGACGCACCCCAGCGGGGCTTGGCGGCCGACGATGGCCTGGGCGCGCACGCAGCTGGCGGTGACCGATCTGCGCTACCTGATGGCGCTCGAGGCCGCGCTGGACGCGGCGCCGCGCGCGCGGGTGACCGTGGCGGCGCGGGCCTTCTTCGACGGGCTGCTGCAGGCCATGGAGGTGGGCGACTTCACGGCGCGCCCGTGGACCGACGCCGAGCTCGACGGGCTGCGGGACGAGATGGCCCACCACATCGCGCTGCTGGGCGACGCCGAGGAGGAGGTGTGGGACTGGGGGCCCGAGGCCGGCGTGGGCGACGGCGGGCTCGCCGACGGCGGGGACGGCGCGCCCTTCGAGGATGGCGCGGCGTCCGAGGGCGGCAAGTCCTCGGACGGCTGCGACTGCCGCGCCGCCGACGACGGGGGCGCGGCCCCGTGGCTCGCGCTGCTGGCCCTGGCCGCGCTGCGGCGGCGGCGACGCCGATGAGCGCGGCGCTCGATCGGCTGCCGGTGTCGGTGCTGGTGTTCGACGCGGCGGGGCGCTGCGTCGACCGGAACGCGCCGGCCCGCGCGCTCCTGGGCGAGGGCGACTGGGACGCGCGCGTCGAGACCGGCGCCGATCTGCTGCGCCGGCTGCTGGCCGCGCCGCAGGCCAGCCTGGGCCGCCTGACCGTCGTGCCGCCGCGCGGGGCGCCGGTGCACCTGCGCGCGGACGTCGGCGCGGCCGACGCCGAGGGGCGGACCGTGGTGCTCACGTCGCTGCAGGCGCCCACCGATCACGCCGTGCACGGGCGCCTGCAGCAGGCGCAGCGGCTCGAAGCGGTGGGCGGCCTGGCCGACGGGCTGGCGCACGCGATCAACAACGTGCTGGCGGTGGTCCTGGGCATCGCCTCGGTGTTGCGCGACGAGGTGCCGCCCGACGCGCCGTGGCAGGAGGATCTGGCCGACATCCTGTCGGCGGCCGGCCGGGGCCGCGATCTGACGCGGAACCTGCTCGGCTTCACGCGCCGGGCGACGAGCCTGAAAGAGGCGACGGCGCTGCGGCCGCTGATCGACGAGGTCGCCGAGCTGGTGGGGCGGACGCGGGCGCGCCACGTGCGGCTGGTGATCGACTGCCCCGACGATCTCGAGGTCGAGGCCGATCGGGGGCAGCTGAGCCACGCGCTGATGAACCTGCTGCTGAACGCGGCCGACGCCAGCGGCGACGGGGTCGAGGTGCGGGTGGCGGCCGAGCCCGCCACGCAGGCGCCGCCCACGGGCGTCACGCCGGGCGACTTCGTGGCGCTCAGCGTGACCGATCACGGCAGCGGCATGGACAGCGCCACGCTGCGGCGCGCCTTCGAGGCCTTCTTCACGACCAAGACCATCGAAGAGGGCCGCGGGCTGGGGCTGACCGTGGTGGACCGCATCGTCGGCGCGCACGGAGGGTGGGTCGACGCGCGGTCGCAGCTGGGCGACGGCACGACGATCACGCTGTACCTGCCGGCCTCGGGCCCGCTGACGCGACAGTCGAGCGGGCCGCTGCCGACGCTGGACGAGACGTCGGTGATGCTGGTGGTGGACGACGATCCCGTGGTGCGGCGCGCGGGGACGCGGCTGCTGCAGAGCCTGGGCTTCACCGTCGAGGAGGCGTCGACCGGGGAGGAGGCGCTCGCCCGGCTGGCCGACGCCGACGCGCCCGGGGTGGCGCTGGTGCTGCTCGACGTGCTGATGCCGGGGCTCGACGGCTTCGAGGTGCACCGGCGCCTGCGGGTCGACCACCCCCAGCTGCCCATCGTGCTCACCTCGGGCTACGTGCCGGCCAGCGCGGGGGAGATGCCGCGCGATCCGCGCACGGCGTTCCTGCCCAAACCCTTCTCGGCCACGGAGCTGGCGCGTCAGGTGCGGCTGCTCTTGCCGACGGCGGAGTGACGCGCCCCGCGCGGTCCCAATACTTCCGTTTGCGCTGTCAAAGTCCGCTGTGGTAGAACCCCGCGCCCTCGGGTCGCCCGGATTGGGACGGCACCGTGCTCTCGGAATCGGAGGTGTACCATGGTGCGCCACATCGCGTTGTTCTCGATCTTCCTCGCCTTCGCCGGCTGCGACGACAGCACGAAGGGCAAGGGCAACGGCGTGCCCGACGCGGCGGTCCGCCCGCCGCGCGACGCGGCGCCGCCCCCCTCGCTCGAGGACGCGGTGCCGACCCCCGATCCCGACATGATGGTGGTCGACGCGATGCCGCCGGCGGCCCCCGATCAGCTGGTCATCGACGGCGACGCCAACCTGCAGGTGCGCGTCGACCAGAGCCTCGAGCTGGTGGTGTTCTATCGCACCGCCGAGGGTGACCCCATCGCCGACGGCGAGGTGAAGACCTCGCTGTTGGATCTGGACGGCAACGACCACACCGCCGATGGCATCGAAGGCAGCGTCCTCGAGGCCACCACCGCCCAGACCGATGCCCGCGGCCGCGCCGTGTTCACCTTCCTGGCGGGGCCGCGGCCGACCACGGTGCGCGTGCACGCCGAGGCCGACAACGCGGCGCCCGTGGCCTGGCGCATCAGCGTGGTGCCCGATCCCATCGGCCGCCTGACCGTGCGCGTGACCTACGACGACGCGGCCGGCCGGTACACCGGCGCCACGGACTTCAGCCAGGCCCAGGTGATGCTGGTCAACGCGCCCTGCGCGGGCATCGTCGCCCCGCCCCGCAACGGCATCCCCATGCCGCTGCTGATGCCTTACGACGGCGACGAGAGCACCACCGGCGAGAACCTGCCGTCGCAGGCCGTCTTCTCGGCGGTCGCGTTCGGCAACGGCCCCGACGGGCACGTGCTGGCGCTCGGCTGCACCGAGGGCATCACCATCCTCGGCGGCCAGACCGTGCAGGCCGAGGTGCCGCTGACCGACATGGCCCTCGAGTACAAGGGCGTCTACGTCACCGAGCAGGTGATCGATCTCACCGGCATCCTGGCCGAGGGCGGCGCGGGCGACGGCGGCCAGCAGGCGGCCGAGATCCTCGACATCCTCGGCGCCATCGGCGGCGGCCGCGGCCAGCAGCCCTTCCCGCGCGGCGACGGCATCGTGCAGCTGGTGTGCGATCGCGGTGGCATCGCCCAGCAGGACTGCGATCTGCTGCGCGCGTTCGGCGCGCCGGTCATCGAGCAGGTCATCGACGAGATCGTGCCGCCCGAGGTGCTCGACGTCCTCGACGTGCTGGGTGACGTCTACGGCATCCTCAACCGCATGACGGTGCTGGGCGAGCTGCACGTGTCGGCCAGCTACCCCGACGAGAACGGCATCCTGCCCGCCAACGAGATGCGCTGGCAGGGCCTGCGCTTCGTGTGGCGCCTGGGCTGCCCCTTCGACGATCCGGCCGACTGCACGCGCGACTTCAGCCTGATCGAGGCGGGCATCGGCGCGCGCACCATCACCGCGGTGTTCGACGCCGAGGTGCGCGACGAGGATCTGCTGTACATCGCGCCGCACGAGGTGGATCTGCACCTCGGCCGGCTGGCGCTGGCGCTGGTCGAGGCGTGGGTGCTGCCGGCCATCCTCGACGTCGAGGGCCCGGTCTTCCTCGAGGACTTCTTCGGCCAGCTGCTGCCCTGCGCGGACATCAACGCGGCCCTGCCGCCCTTCGATCCGGCCAGCGGCTTCTGCGAGCAGGTCATCCTGCAGCCCCTCGCCGATCTGGTGCGCCAGCAGATCGACGATCTCGTGCCGCCGGTGGGCGCCTTCACCTTCGAGGGCACCGTGCGCGCCGTCGACGCCCGCCCGGACCTGCTGGTGGACTCGCTGCTGGACGGGGTGTGGAACGGCACCTTCGGCGAGGGCGAGGATCGCATGCTGATCGACGGCATCGGCACCTGGTGGGGCTGCCGCCTGGGCCAGTGCCCGGGTGACGCCATCGAAGAGGGCATGGCCGAGAACGACCAGGGCGGCGGCATGCCCGGCGAGATGCCCTGACCTGCCTCCGTTGGTGTATCCTGGCGCCCTCGACCACCCCCGGGGGACGCCGGTGGAGCCCGACGATCGCGACCTCGACAAGCGCTGGGCGGTGCGCGGCGCCGCCTACCTGCTGGTGGCCTTCCTGCTGCCCCTGGTGGCGGGGGTGCGCTGGATCTTCTTCCCCACGCTGATCGACCAGAGCCCGCCCGCGGTGCGGCTGCTGGTGCTGGCGCCGGCCATCCTCGGCGCGCTGGCGCTGCTGCTGGCGCTCAAGACCGAGGGGCTGGCCCGCGCGGTCGGGCTGCTGCTCACGACCGGGCTGACCATCATCATCTGCGTCGGCACGGTGGAGGCCCTGATGAAGGGTGCCTTGGCGCAGGCGATGCCGGGCGCGCGGGGGCCGGTGGCGCTGCCCACGCCGCGCTCCGCGGCCACCATGCTGGTGTACCAGGTGGCGATGACCTTGGCCTTCGTGGGGGCGGCCTTCACGCGGGCCCGCGAGGACTCGGCCCTCGGTCCGCGCCTGAGCGGCGTGTGCGGGGCGGTGCTGCTGGCGCTGCACTTCGTGCCCGGTGAGGGCGGCATGGCGATCGAGGTGCTGGGCCAGGGCATGTTGTGGCAGCACCTGTGGTTCGCGCCGCTGACGGTGGTGGCCAGCCTGGGGTTCGCGGGCGCCAACCTGACGCAGCTGTTCGGCCTGTACGAGCACGACGACCTGGCGAAGCTGGCGCTGCTGTTGGGCGCGGCGACGCTGCTGATCGGCCCCTTCGGGCTGGTGTGGACCACGTTCTGGAACTCGGTGGCGCTGACCGGCACGGTGCTGTCGGTGGTGATCAAGGGCTGGGGCGGCTTCGTCGCGCTGCACATCCTGATGGCGGCCGGGGTGCTGGGCCTGCTGCTGCACGGCCTGGCGCCGGAGGCCGAGGCCGAGGCGCGATGAGGCGGCTGTGGTGGGCGCTCGGCCTGTGGGCGCTCGTCGGCTGCGACGAGAACGCCAAGGGGGGCGGCGCGCCGCCGCTGTGCAGCGACGGATCGTGCGCGGTGTGCGTCGAGACGCGCACCTGCCCGCCCGGTGAGTCCTGCCTGGACGGGCGCTGCACGACCGATCCCGGGGGCGGGCGCGACTGCGGGGTGGGCGAGCGCTTCGAACAGAGCCGGTGTCGACCCATCGCCGACTTCTGCCAGCGCAACGCGGACTGCACGACGGGCTACGTGTGCGACGGCGAGACGCTGCGCTGCGTGCCGGACAGCGATCCCGGGCGCGCGTGCGTCGACTTCGGGGACTGCCTGGCCGGCGAGCGGTGCGTCGCGGGGTTCTGCCGGGTGCTGGACGCGGCGGTGAGCGTCGACGCGCGGGTGGTGGATGCGCGCGTGCCGGACGCCGCGGCCGACGCGCAGGTCGCGGCCGACGCGCGGATCGCGGACGCCAGCGAGCCGGACGGGAAGGTGGTCGACTTCGCGGTGCGCGACGCGGGGCCGCAGGACGCCTTCGTGCCGCCCGACACGGCGCCGGTGGTGGACGCGGCGGTGGACGCGCAGCCCGACGCGGTCGTGGTGGTGGTGGACGCGGCGCCGGACCCCGATGCCATGCCGGACGCCACGGCGGTGGACGCCGCGGTGGTGGACGCCGCGCCGGTCGTCGACGCGGCGCCCGACGCCATGCCCGACATGGCCGTGCCGTTCGACGCGGCGCCGGACGCGACGCCGGACGCCGCGCCCGACATGGCCGTGCGGGTCGATGCGGCGCCCCCCCTCGACGCGTTCGTGCCGCCCATCGACATGGCCGTGGACGCCGCGCCGGATGCGCAGCCCGACGTGGCCGTGGACGCGCAGCCCGACATGGCGGTGGACGCCGCGCCGGACGCGCAGCCCGACATGATGCTCGACGCCGCGCCGGACATGGCCATCGACGCCGCGCCGGACGCCGCGCCGCCCGAGCCCGACGCGTTCGTGCCGCCGCCGACGCCCCCCCGCGGCCTCTACGACTACACCCGGTGGCCCATCGGCCAGCTGCTCAACAGCGTGCGGGCCGACTTCCACCCGGGCGGCGACTATGCGCTGGTGCTCGAGGACTACGACGTGGTGCACGTCGTCGACTGGCAGACGCGCGCGCGCATCGGCGATCCCATCGACGTGGCGCCCCCCGGCGGCACCATCCGGTGGCAGGAGGTCAGCTTCCACGCCTCCGGCGACTTCGCGCTGCTGCTGGGCGTCGAGGACGGCTTCGGCGTGGTCTACAAGTTCGACGACGCCGCCTGGCGCGAGGGCGCGCCGCTGGACGCTGTCATCTACCCGCTCGAGTCGACGCGCCGCGGCGACGAGGTGCCCGCCGACCTGGCCTGGCCCTGGGTGGGCGAGCTGCCCGTGGTGCTGTCGTACCGCGACACGCCGGGCGCCGGCTACAACGCCTACCTGCGCGAGCTGGATCCCTGGGCCGAGGCCTACACGCCGTTCCAGACCAGCCAGGTCACCAGCGCCGGCTGCCTCGGGGTCGCCTTCGCCACCAACGAGTTCGGCGGCCCGGCCATCGTGGTGGCCTGCGGCGTCAACGGCAGCAGCGCCTACACCTACACCGAGATCGGCGACGCCGACGGCGTGCTCGACGGGCAGGGCGGGGAGTGGGCTCAGCTGCTCGGCAACCGGGGCAACCTGGGCAGCGCGGACGCCCACCGTCCGGGGGACTACGCGCTCGCCCTGCAGACGTCGGGCAACAACCCGCCCATCTACCGCTTCGAGCTGGGCCAGATGAACACGTCGGGCGACGCGGTTCGCCTGCCTCGTAACGGCCTGTATCGACTGGTGTTTCAGCAGGAGGGCCAGCGCACGCTGATCATCGGTCAGGAGGGCGCGCCCGACGGCGCCGGCCGCGTCATCGAGTACCGCCACCCGCTGTACACCTGCCCCTTCTTCGGCAGCCCCGACTGCGCCATCACCGACGTCTCGATCGGTGCGTACGACCAGCCGCCCTACAACGGCGACGGGCACCTGCTCAGGGACGTCGCCTGGCGCCCGGGCTGCGACGGCGGCATCATCGTGGGCGGCATCAACCAGTTCGTCGCCGGCAACAGCGGGCGCATCATCGAGTTCCAGATCGCCAACGGGCGCGCATGTCGAGACTGATCCTGCCCGCGTTGCTGCTCGCCGCCTGCGCGGGCGGCGAGACCGAGCCCCGCAAGGTGGGGCAGGCGCCGCCGCCCGACGCGGCGCCGGCCGACGCGCGGACGCCGCGGCAGGGCGATCGCGACGCGCTGATCCGGCCGCCGGACGCGGCCGCGATGGACGCCGGGCCAGGCCGCCGCGACGCGCGCGCGCGGCGGAGGACGCCGCGGCGGGCGGGACGCGGACGCGCCGGGCCGCGACGCCGCCGCGCTGGATCGGGACGCGGCGCCGGGCCGGGACGCCGCGGCGCCGGGGCCCGACGGCGCGCCGCCGGATCGGGACGCCGCCGCGCCTCGGCTGGACGCCGCGCCGCCTGGGCCGGACGCCGCGCCGCCGCCCGTCGACGCGGCGCCGCTCGACCCCGACGCCGCGCCCGACGCCGGCTGCGCGCCGCGCGCCGAGACCTGCAACGGCGCCGACGACGACTGCGACGGCCGCGTCGACGAGGATCCCGTCTGCGGCGCCTGGGCCGAGCGCAGCTGCCGCGTCACCCTCGGCTGGGCCGACAACCAGCGCGGCCCCTTCGGCGTCAGCGACACGTGGAGCGCCTGCCCCGGCGTCGACCGCCAGATGGGCGGCGACGTGCGGTGCACCACGACGCAAGGCGACGGCCGCTTCGTGCGCATGGATCTCGACGGCGACGTCGACGACAACGACCAGCTCGCCGTCGCGTTCCGCTGCGCCGATCCCGACTTCCCCGCGCTGGCCAGCTGGGCGCAGACGAACTGCGCCGTGTTCCTCGGCTGGGCCGACAGCAACCGCGGCCCCGCCGACAGCGACACCTGGGGCCTGTGCCCCGGCGCGATCAGCGGCGTCGGCGACCTGCGCTGCACCAGCAGCGGCTTCGACGGCCGCTTCCGCGCCATGACGCTGGGCGGCGACGTCGACGAGAACGACGACCTGGGCATCGCCTTCGTCTGCCGCGACGCCGCCGATCCCGTCCGCGCGGCGGCCTTCGCCCAGAGCGTCGCGGTGCACATCGCCTGGGCCCCCAACAGCCAGGGCCCCGCCGACGGCGCCGAGCAGTGGACCCCGCAGTGCCCCGGCGAAGAGAGCGTGCGCGTCGGCCGCATCCTCGTCCCCCGCCGCTGCGCCCAGAGCCTGGGCGACGGTCGCTTCCACCGCCTCGACCTGGGCCGCGACATCAACGACGACGACGACCTGGGCATCGCGCTGAAGCGGCGGTAGCGCTCAGCCGAGGCGGGTGATGGTACCCTCGCTGCGGTCGCCCGAAGGACGCGCCATGTTCGCGATCGACACTTCGAACCGCTCGCTCGCCGATCTGCTCGGCAACGGGGTGCGCTACCGCGTGCCGCCGTTCCAGCGCGACTACAGCTGGGACGAGGAGGAGTGGGACGATCTGTGGCGGGACCTCGAGGAGCTGTTCGAGGGCGGCGCGGAGGGCGTCGGCCACTACATGGGCTACCTCGTCCTGCAGGGGCGCGGCGACCAGCGCTACGACGTGATCGACGGGCAGCAGCGCCTGACGACGCTGAGCTTGCTGGCGTTGGCGGTGATCGGGCAGATCGAGCAGCGCGCGAAGACGCCGGATCCCGCGGACGTCGAGCGCCGCCGGGCGGACGAGCTGCGCAAGCGCTACGTCGGCTCGCTGGACCCGGTCACGTTGGTGTCCGAACCCAAGCTGAGCCTGAACCGGCACAACGACGCGTACTACCGGCACTACATCGTGCCGCTGGCCAAGCTGCCCCGGCGCAACCGGCGGCGCTCCGAGCATCAGCTGCGCAAGGCCTTCGAGTGGTTCGATCGGAGGGTCCGCGCGCGGTTCGCCGGGGCGAAGACGGGCGAAGGGCTGGCGGCGTTCCTGCAACAGGTGGCGCAGTCGCTGTTCTTCACCTCGATCGTCGTCACCGACGAGCTGAACGCCTTCAAGGTGTTCGAGACACTGAACGCGCGGGGCGTGCGGCTGTCGCCCACCGACTTGCTGAAGAACCACCTGTTCGCGGTGGTGAGCCGGGAGGCCGTCGGTGCCCCGGACGACGAGCTCGAGGCGCTCGAGCGGCGGTGGGAGTCGCTGGTCGGCCAGCTGGGCGCCAAGCAGTTCACCGCGTTCCTGCGCGCGCACTGGAACAGCCGCTCTCCGCTGGTGCGCGAGGCGCACCTCTTCAAGCGCATCCGCGAGACGGTCACGTCGCGGCAGGCGGTCTTCGATCTGCTGCGCGCCCTCGACGACGACGTCGAGACGTTCATGGGCCTGGCGGAGCCCGACGAGCAGGTCTGGTCTCGGCCGCTGGCGGATCTGGCGCGCGAGCTGCGCAGCTTCGGCGTGCGCCAGCCGTGGCCGTTGCTGTTGGCCTGCCGTCGGAGGCTGACCGATGGGGACTTCGCCGACGTGCTGCGCGCGTGCGTGGTGATCAGCTTCCGCTACAACGTGATCGCCGGCCGGTCGCCCGCCGAGCAGGAGCGCGCCTACAACCGCGTCGCCATCGCGGTCAGCGAGGGCGAGCTCGGGCAATCGGGCGCGATCATCCGCGCGTTGGCGCCCATCTACGTCGACGACGAGGCGTTTCGGGGTGACTTCGCCGTGCGCTCGCTGCGCGCGCGCACGGGGCGCAACAACACGGTGGCGCGGTACATCCTCGAGCGACTGGCCCGGCACGCGCATCGCCTGCCGCTCGACACCGAGGCGTCGGACCTGACGCTGGAGCACATCCTGCCCGATCGGATGCCCGAGGAAGGGTGGGGTCCCTTCACTCAGGACGAGCACGCCCGGTGGGTGGACCGCCTGGGCAACCTCGTGCTGCTGCACGGCAAGCCCAACCGTCAGTTGGGACAGGCGGACTACGAGGCGAAGCGAGCGGCGATGCTGCTGAGCCCCATCGAAGCCACCCGGGCGGTCGCCGAGCGGTACGAGCGCTGGGACGCCGAGGCGATCGGGGCGCGGCAGCGGTACATGGCGAAGCAGGCGGTCGCGGTCTGGCGACTGCCTCAGCTCGATCCCTGACGCCGGGCGGCGGGGGTCCGTGCGCCGCGCTTCGGGCGCTCGACCACGACGACGACGACCACGGCCGGGCGCCTCGCAGGGCGCGGCGCCGGGTCAGCGGGGGCGGCGCACGCCCGGTTCGGCCGTCAGGGGATCCTCGGGCCAGCGGTGCTTGGGGTACCGGCCGCGGAGCTGTTTGCGCACCTCGGGGTAGCCGTTGGCCCAGAAGCTGGCGAGGTCGGCGGTGATCTGGGTGGGCCGCTGGTTGGGGGCGAGCAGGTGCAGCAGCACCGGCGCCTTGCCGCCGGCGACGCGGGGGGTCTCGGTCAGGCCGAACAGGCGCTGCAGTTGGGCGGCGAGCACGGGCGGCTGGCCGGGGGCGTAGGTCAGGCGGCCGCGCGTGCCGTCGGGCAGGGGCAGGTGGGTGGGGGCGAGGCGGTCGACGGTCTGCACGACGCCGTGGCCCAGCCAACCCTGCAGCCAGCGGTGCAGGTCGAGACGGCGCAGGTCGGCGAAGCTGCGGTGGCCGTGGCAGAGGGCTTCGAGGAGGGGGCTCACCTCGGCGCCGGGCTGCAGCTCGGGCAGCGTCGGCAGGTCGAGCGGGGGATCGGCGGCGGCCAGCCAGCGCAGGCGGTCGACGAAGGCGGCGGCGTCGCCGTCGAGCGCCAGGGCGCGCGGCGGATCGACGGCGACGGCCTCGGCCAGCGTGCGCGCGACCTGCGCGGGGTCGGCCGCGCGGCCCGCGGGCACCTCGGCCAGCACCAGCTCGAGGTAGCGGGTCACCTGCACCTGCGTCACCGCCTCGCGCTCGGCGTCGAAGCGCGTCTCGACGGCGGTGGTGGTGGGCAGATCGGCGGCGTCGATGGCCGTCGCGATGCGGACGCGGTGCTCGGCGCGCTCGCCGCGGCGGGCGCCGTCGAGGGTGACGGCCACGATCAGCTCGGCGTGGCGCACGGCGCTGCGCGCGTCGAGGCGGGCGCCGGCGCCGCTGGCCAGGCGGAAGCGGTCGGCGTTGGGGGCCCGCCGCCGCCCGACGCGGTCCGGGAAGCCGGCCAGCAGCAGGCGGGCGAGCGTGCGCTCGTCGGCGGGCGCGTCGGCGCTGGGCGGGCCGAGCGCGCCGAGGGCCACGCGCACGAGCTGGTCGCGCGCCTTGGCCACCTGGGCGGCGCGCGCGCGGCTCACCCTGGGCGGCGTGCGGCCGCGCGCGTGCGCCGCCAGCGCGTCGAGGCGCAGGGTCAGATCGCTGTCGCCGACGTGGTCGGGCGGATCGCGGTACAGATCGCGCTCGGCGGCCAGCGCGGCCACCGTGGCTGCGGCGGTGAGGTGGCCCGCCGCGTGGCCCTCGACGACGACGCGCGCCAGCCGCGGTGAGAGGGGCAGGCGCAGCAGGGTGCGGCCCAGCGGGGTCAGCCCGGCGTCGTCGCGCGCGCCCACCTGGCGCAGCACCGCGTCCGCGTGGGCCAGCGCGGCCGGCGGCGGCGCCTCGAACCAGCCGAACGTCGCCGGCTCGGCGCCCCAGCCCAGCACCTCCAGCGCGGTGCCCGCCAGATCCACGCGGCGGATCTCCGGCGCCTCGAAGTCGAGCAGGCCGCGGTGCTCGGCCTCGGTCCACAGCCGGCGGCACCGGCCCGGTCCCGTGCGCCCGGCGCGGCCCGCGCGCTGCTCGGCCGACGCCCGGCTGATGCGCCCCAGCTCCAGGCGGGTGAGCCCGATGGCGGGATCGAAGCGCGGTACGCGCGCGAGGCCCGTGTCGACCACGACGCGCACGCCCTCGAGCGTCACCGACGTCTCGGCGATGTTGGTGGCGAGGACGATCTTGCGGTCGGCGCTCGGGGCGAGCGCCCGGTCCTGCGCGTCCGCCGACAGGCTGCCGTGCAGCGGCAGCACCTGCGCCGGCGCCCCGACCAGTCGCTCGGCCGCGCGCTCGATCTCACCGACGCCCGGCAGGAACACCAGCACGTGCCCGTCGGCGGTGTCGCGCAGCGCCTGCAGCGCCGCCGCGGCCGCGCGCTCGGCCGGCCGGCCGTCCATCGGCGCCGGATCGTAGGTCACCTCGACCGGGTAGGCCCGCCCCGCCGCCTCGACCACCGCACAGCCGAGGAAGCCGGCCACCGGCCCGGGGTCGAGCGTGGCCGACATCACGACCACGCGCAGGTCGTCGCGCGCCTGCCGCACCTCGGCCAGCATCGCCAGCGCCAGGTCGGCGTGCAGGCTGCGCTCGTGGAACTCGTCGAGCACCACGCAGCCGACGTCCTCCAGAAACGGATCGACCTGCAGCCGCCGCGTCAGCAGCCCCTCGGTGAGCACCTCGATGCGCGTCGCCGCGCTGGTGCGATCGTCGAACCGCACCCGATAGCCCACCTCGCCGCCCAGCGACACGCCGCGCTCGCTCGCGATGCGCGCCGCCGACGCCCGCGCCGCCACCCGCCGTGGCTGCAGCATCACCACCTTGCCCGCGCCCGCCAGCCCCGCGTCCAGCACCGCCGGCGGCACCCGCGTCGTCTTGCCCGCGCCCGGCGGCGCAACGACGACGACCGCCCCGTCGCTGCGCAGCGCGTCGAGCACCGCGGGCAGGACGTCGTCGATGGGCAGGTGCGGGCGCGCGCGGCTCAATCGTGCGGGTGTCCGAAGATGCGCTCGATGGCGCGGAACAGCATCGGCCACTCGAAGCAGTAGGCCTGGGCGCCGAGGCCGAGGGCGATCTCGCGGCGGCGGGTGGCCTCGCGGGCCGACGCGAAGAGCACGACGGGCGTGCGCAGGTCGCGGGCGCGCATGCCGCGCAGCAGCGCCTCGGCGGTGCTCTGGCCGGTGGCCTGCTCGGCGTCGATGCCCCAGTGCGTCACGACCAGATCGCGCGGACCGAAGCCCTGATCGGCCATCGCGTCCAGCGCGGCGGTGGCGTCGGGCACGGTGCGCAGGGGCACCACGCCGTGATCGTGGGCGTGGGCGGCGCGCTGCAGGAAGCGGAACCCCGCCTCGTTGTTCGCCGGGTGAGGATCCACCCACAGCAGCCGGCGCCCGGCCAACATGCGCCCGAACCGCGGCTCGACGGCGGTGGCGCGCCACACGGCCTCGAGCCACCGATCGAAGCCGGCGAAGTCGGGCGGGCCCTCACCGCGGTGCGTGCTGAAGGGCAGCACCTCGATGCCCTCGTGGCGCTGCAGGTGCAACCGGGTGAGGTCGGGCACGTCGGCCAGCAGCGCGTAGGCGAGCGGGTGGGCGTCCTCGCCGGCGTGGCCGTGGTCGAACAGGGCCAGCACCTGGCTGCGCAGCTCGTTGAGGTAGGCGTCGGTGAACGAAAAACCGAGGAACAACACGGTGTTGGTCGACAACAGCCCGCGCAGGAAGGTCATGTAGCCGGGATCGTGGTACAGGCGTCGGCGGTAGTCCTGCCGGGTCAACACGACCGCGTCGGCGTCGGCGGCCGACTGCACGTCGCCGTGCAGCTTCAGCACGCGCGCGCCGCGCGGCTCGTCGCTCCAGAAGGTCTCTTCCCACCAGCGGAAGCCGGTCGGCCGCAGCAGCCGCCGGTACGCCGCGGGCGACGGCACCTCGCCGTCCAAGATGGGGTCGAAGTTGGTCGTGACGATCGCGCGGAAGGGGATGCCGCGCAGGTGCCGCAGCCGCCGCTTCATCAGGTCGCCCAGCGGCGGCGCCTGCATCCGCGCGCGCAGCTCGGCGAGGAAGGTGGCTCGCCCCAGGCGATCCTCGACCAGCTGCGCCGCCTGATCGAACTCGTGCGCGCCCGCGTCGGGCCGCAGCACCAGATCGCGCACGTGGGCCTGAACCTGCCCGTCCACGTGCGCGTGCTCGGCCAGATCGGTCAGCAGCGATCGCCAGTCGGGCAGCCGCGCCGCGGCGCTGAAGCCCGCGCCCACGAAGGCGACGCAGCGCCCGCCGTGGATGGCGTCGAGCAGATGGTCGGGGACCTTCATGGCGCGAAGCACCTCACGCTGCGGTGGATCGTGAGGGGCTGTCAGCGGTCAGCTGTCAGCCCTCAGCCGGTCTGCTTGCCCCCGCGTCTGGTGCGAGGTCACGCCGCAGGCGCCGTCGCGGCGCGTGTCATGCTCGGCACCGGAGTTGGAGCGCCGCGGCGATGGGGGCGGGCGCCGCGGTCCGTTCAGCCGTTGCCGAGCTGACCGCTGACCGCTGACAGCTGAAAGCCCGGCCGATAGGCACTGCGTGCTGGGCGCGTGGACATCCTTCATGGCGCCGAAGGTAGCGTCAACCGCCCGGCAAGCCCAGCCGCGCGACGACCGCGCGGTGGTCGCTGACCACGTCGGGCAGCACGCGGTAGTCCTTCACCGACAAGGTCGGCGAGGTGAGCACCCAGTCCAGGCGCGCCTTCCCGCGGTAGGTGCCGAAGCCCTCGTGCGCGTCCGGCGCGTGCGGCTCGACCCCGAGGGCGTCACTCAGCGTGCGCAGCGTGCCGCCGCGCTCCTTCCAGTCGCAGTTCAGGTCGCCCATCACCACGCGCAGGTGGTCGCGCGCCTGCAGCGCCTCGGCCAGCTCGGCCACCTGCCGCCGCCGCACCCGGCTGCGCGAGAAGTCGAGGTGCACCGACACCACGTCGATGGTGTGCCCCCCGTGCTCGACCGTCGCCACGACGAAGCCCTTGGTCGGCGTCGGCGGCGACGGGCGGAAGGTGATCGCCAGGGGATCGGCCGGGCGCAGCCGGCTCAGCAGCGCGGTGCCGTAGTCCAGCCGGCGACCCTGCACGTGGCTGCCGCGCACGTGCCAGCCGAACCCGCCCTCGCGCGCCAGCCAGTCGACGTGGTCGAAGCCGCCGCTCCACAGGCAGGGCCCGTCGGCCTCCTGCAGCGCCACCAGATCCGGCGCCTCGCGCCCCAGCACCGACGCGATGGCGGTCAGGTGGGCCTCGATGGTGCGCCGCCGCAGGAAGGTCTGGTGCAGGCGCGCCCCCCGCCCGTGCGCGACGTTGAGGGTCATCACCGACAGCGCGTCCGGCTCGCCGGCGCCGTGACCGTCCGGGCAGCCCGGCCGCACCGGCGGCGTCGCGATGTGCGGCCCCGGGTGCGCCTCGATGATGCGCGGCGGGCCGTCGTGCAGGTGGCCCTCGGCGTCGACGTGCGGCTCGGCCGGCGCGTCGGTGGTCGCGGCGGCGCGCTCCGAGGTGCGCCGCTCGGCCCGCGCGCGGCGCCGCTCTCGCCAGGTGGGGCGTCGGGGAGGCGGCTCGCTCACGGCGTCGTCGTCGGGGCCCCGAGCGCGGCGAAGCACGCCCGCAGATAGCGCGCCGGGTGCTCGGGGGGGCCCCACGAGTCCTCGACCCGACACAGCACCAGCACGCGCGCGGGCACGGCGGCGCGCGCGTAGGCCTCCAGCCGGTGGTGGCCGTCGATGACCACCATCTCGAGCAGCCGCGACGCCACGCGGGCGTCGACGAAGCGGTCGTCCACCCAGCCCTGCGCGATGACCGCCGGGCGCTGGCCCGCCCGCAGCCGCTCGGCCAGCGCCTCGGCGTGGCGGCCGTCCACCTTGGCGGTCGGCTGCGAGGGCATCATCAGGGCGTGGGTGGGCGGATCGAAGCCCAGGGCCATCGGCGTCTGGTAGTGCACCAGATCGGCGAGCGGCGCGCTGGGCTCCGGCCCGTCGGCCCAGGCCATGTCGGGCGGCGCGGTGCCGGCGCGCGCGCGGCGGCGGCGCGACAGCCAGCTCAGGTGCGGCTGATCGATGCGCTCGATGGGCACGTCCAGCAGCGCGGCCAGGTAGCGGCCGCTGCGCATGGTCGACAGCAGCGGGAGGCAGCGGTGCACCGCCTCCTCGTCCAGCAGCTCGAGCCCGTCGACCTCGGTCGCCAGCTGGCCGGCCGCCAGCCGCGCGCGCTCGCGGGGCCAGCCGGCCAGCGTCAGCAGCGCCTCGCAGGTGCCCCCGTCGTTGCCCACGTCGAACAGGCGCTGCCCGTCGACGTACAGCGAGCGGCTCCACCGCACCAGGCCGCCGGGATCGGCGTGGTCGAAGGCGGTGTAGACGCGGCTCTGGCCGCCCACCAGGCTGAACGACACCACCCGCGGCCCGCAGACGACGACCTCGCGCAGCGCCAGGGCCGGCCGATCGGGCTGGTCGCTGCGCATCAAGCTCAGCCACGCCGCGCGCAGCGCCTCGATGGTGTCGTCGACGTCGTGCGGCTCGATGCTGGTGAGGCACCACAGCAGGTGGCCGATGGGGCGCACCCAGGCGGCCGGCGCGGTCTCGAGCCAGCGGACCAGGTAGGGGATGGCGCTCGGCGCCGCCATCAGCTCGAGGGCCAGCAGGTAGGCCTCGCGGGCGAGATCGTCGAGGTGCGGCAGGGCGGCGGCCAGGGGGCGCGCGTAGGCGTCGGCGCCGATGCGGCCCAGGGCGACGGCCGCCTGCGCCTGCAGCTCGCCCTCGCTGTGCAGGAAGGCCGCCACCTCCGGCGCGAGGGACAGATCGCCCGTGTGGCCCGCCGCGCCGAGCGCGCCGAGGACCACGAGCCGATCGGGGTGGCCCAGCAGGGCGCGCACCTTGGGCGGCGGGATGCGGCTGCGCAGGCGGTTGAGGTGCTCGAGCGCCGCCGCCACCACGCCCGCGTCGGGGTGGTCGAGGCTGCCGACCAGGGCCCCCACCGCCTCGTCGTCGCCCCAGTGGGCCAGGAAGCGCACCAGGGTCTGCGCCCGGGCCCCCTCGGACTCGGTCAGCAGGGCCCGGGTGGCCGACACGATGCCGTCGGGTCGCTCGTCGCACAGCGCGTCGAAGGCGTCCCAGGTGGCGGTGCCGTCCAGCAGGGTGCGCAGGCGGGCGTGGGGCGTCTGGGTCTTCATCCGGGCGTCACCAGGTGCCCTGGTTGGGCATCGACGCCCACGGCTCGCAGGGGGGCTGGGGATCGCCGCGCTGCAGCAGCTCGACCGAGATCTGGTCGGGGCTGCGGACGAAGGCCATGTAGCCGTCGCGGGGCGGGCGCAGGATGGTGACGCCCGCGTCCTGCAGGCGGGCGCAGGTGGCGTAGATGTCGTCCACGGCGAAGGCCACGTGCCCGAAGTTGCGGCCGACGGTGTAGGGCGCGTCCTCGTCCCAGTTGTGGGTCAGCTCGAGCTGGGCGGTGTCACCCTCGGCGCCGGTCTCGAGGAAGACCAGGGTGAAGCGCCCCTTCTCCGAGTCGCGGCGGCGCACCTCGCGCAGGCCGAGCGCGCCGCAGAAGAACGCGAGGGCGGCCTCGAGGTCGTAGACCCGAATCATCGTGTGCAGGAAACGCATGCCAGCCTCGAACCCGTGATGCGTGATCCTTACCCAGTGAGAGGGGCGGGTGAAAGCCCGTCGTCGTCGGTCGCTGCTCGGTGTCCTCCAGGGCCCGTTCTGCGCGACCTGCCGGGCTGAAATATTGCAGCAAATGTGGAAAAAGGCAAGTCGCACCTCCCGATTCGGAAGCGCTGCCCGTCAGCGGCGGGCCGCTTGCAGCACGCCGGGATCGGTCACCGCGCCGTGCGCCGTCTCGTAGGTGATGTCCCCCGCCAGCCAGGCGTCGCGCACCATGTCGTCGACCCGCACCTGCCCCTGCGCCTGCCCCGTCTGCAGCACGGTGCCCAGCTGGTGCAGGCGCCCGTCGCGGATGACGTTGCGCACGGCGTCCGTCGCCAGCATCAGCTCGTACACCAGCACCCGCCCGTCGCCGTCGGCCCGGGGCAGCAGGCGCTGACTCATCGTCGCGCGCAGCACGTGGGCCAGCTGGCTGCGCACGTGGTTCTGCTGGTTCGCCGGGAACACATCGACGATGCGCGAGATGGTGCCCGCGGCCCCCGTCGTGTGCAGCGTGCCGAACACCACGTGCCCCGTCTCGGCGGCGGTCAGCGCGGCGGCGATCGTCTCGAGGTCGCGCAGCTCGCCGATGCACAGGATGTCGGGATCCTGCCGCAGCGCGTGGCGCAAGGCCGCGCCGAAGCTGTCGCAGTCGAGCCCGACCTCCTGCTGCACCACCAGCGACTTGCCCGAGGGCATCAGGAACTCGACGGGATCCTCGATGGTGATGATCTTCTTGCGGGCCTCGGCGTTCACCCGCCCGAGGATGGCGTTGAGCGTGGTCGTCTTGCCCACGCCGGTCGGCCCGGTGACCAGCACCAGGCCGTAGGGCTTGTAGGCCAGCTCGGCCAGCACCTCGGGCAGCCCCAGCTCGTCGAAGGCGGGCACCTGCCGCTGGCCGATGCGGATGGCCGCCTCCATGCGCCCCATGTGGCTGTAGACGCTGACCCGGAAGTAGCCCAGCTCGGGCAGCGTCCAGCTGAAGCAGAGCTGCTTGCGCGTGAACCACTCCGCCCGCTGCGCCTCGGTGAGGATGGCGTCGAGCGCGCGCGTCAGCGTCGCCTCGTCCACCGCCGGCCGCGGCGACAGCTCGATGGCCCCGTGCACGCGGAAGGCGGGCGGCTGGTGCGTCAGCAGGTGCACGTCGCTCGCGCCCCGCTGCATGGCCTCGCGCATCAGGTCGGTCAGGTCGAGCGTCATTCGGCGGCGTCTCCGGTGTCCTCGGCGGGCGGCGGCCAGATGACCGGCCCGCGCAGCTCGGCGGGCGTCCAGCGCCAGACGACCTCGCCGAGGATGTCGTCGAGCGCCACGATGCGCACCGGCCATTCGTACAGCATCACCCGGTCGGCGGGCACCTGATGGGTGCGCGGCGTGACGATGTCGCCGTACAGCGGGCGCAGCGGTACGACCTCGCTGGGCGCGCCGTCGACCACGAAGTGCACGCCGCCGCCGTCGTGGCCCAGCCCGACGACCTGGCCCGGCCCGGCCAGCACGGGCGTCACCAGCAGCGGCGTGTTCGCGGGGCGGGCGGCGACCAGCGTGCCCGGCGCCGGCAGGGCGTCGAGCGGACGCACCCGGATGACGCCGTGGGGGAAGCGGGGCAGATCGTAGACGACGATCACCGGGGGTCGCCAGAGGTCGAGGGCGCCGCGTGCTGCCGCGTACAGCCCGAGGACGCCCGCCGCGGCGAGCGCCGAAGCGGCGACCCAGCCGGCCAGGCCCGGCGGCGGGTCCAGCGCATCATGGGCGCCCTCGGCGAGGCTCCAGGCCCAGCCCAACGCCGCGAACCACCCCAGCCAGGGCAGCATGTCGGTGCGCCACGCGAGCGGCATCAGGGTGAGCGGCGCCACCACCGCGGCGAGCCGCAGCGCCGCCCCGCGCGGGTCGCCGCGCCGTCCGGCCTGCCAGCCCGGGATGCTGCCCGCCACCAGACCCCCCAGGGCCACGCCGAGGGACTCCGAGGGCAGTCGGTCGACCCGCTCGCGCAGGTGTGCGTAGGGATCGCGGGGCGGCGCCTGCGGACGGGGCGGCGACACGCCGAGGGGGTCGGCGGACCGCACCCGCGGCACCAAGCTGGGCGGCGCCTCGACCGGCGCGTCCATCGGCTGCCCGCAGCCCAGGCACGCCACCGCCCCGGGCATGTTGTCCTCGCGGCAGCGCGGGCACTCCACGTCAGGCGCCTGCTGCCCGCTCGGGGCGCCTCGACCCCTCGACGCGCGACGCCCTGCTCACTCAACCCCGCTTCAGCAGGCTGCGCAGCCGCTGGGCCACGCCGGTCTTCGCGCCGGTGCGCGCGTAGAAGGCGCGGGTGCGCTCGCGCGACACGACCTCGCCGCCCAGCGCCTCGAGCACCAGGCGCTCGAGCGCCTCGCAGTCCTCGCCGGCCACGCCGTCGATCTCGAAGCGCACCGTGCCGTCGGGCAGGATCTCCAGGTCGATCACCGGATCGTCAGCCACGCGTCCACCTCCGCCACGCCGCGCGCGCCCGGTCGAGCAGGCCGGGGCTGCCCAGGCTGTCGAGGGCCAGGCGCGCGGGCTCCAGCCCGGGCTCCAACGCCAGGGCGCGGGTCAGCTCGCGGTGCGCGCGCTCGGGGTGACCCGCGGCGTCCCAGTAGACCCCGAAGCGCAGCGCCACCAGCGGATCGTCGGGCGCGGCCCGCACCGCGCGCTCGAGCCATCCGCGCGCCGTCGGCAGATCGGCCGCGGTCAGCGCCACCTCGGCGCAGCGCCGCGCCGTCTCGGGCCCGGGCGCCCGCTCGTGCGCCTTGTCCAGCGTCGCCGGCGCCAGCCGCCCCTGCCGGTTGAGGTACAGCACCTCGGCGCGCGCCAGCCACACCTCGGGCGCGTCCGGGCCGGCCTTCATCGCCCGGTCGCACCACGCGAGCGCGTCGTCGAGCGCGCCCGTGCGCGCGGTCGCGATGGCCCACAAGCCCAGCAGCTGGGGCGACTCACCCACCACCCGCTGCGCCTGCTCCAGCCAGGTCAGCGCCTCGAGGGGCTGCGCCATCTCGATCAGCGCCCGCACCTGGCCGCACCAGGGCTCGGGCTGCGCGCGATCCTCCTCGAGGGCGCGCCCGTACCAGCGCAGCGCCGCCTCGAAGCGGCCGCGCCGCAGCGCGCCGTCGGCCTCGGCCATGAAGTCGGCGTAGCCCCGCACCGGCGCGGCCGCCCCGCGCGGGGTGGGCGCGGTCGGCGCGTCGCCGCCGATGTGCTGGAAGCGGCTCATCGCTTCAGCTTCAGGCGCACGCGCGCCGTGCCGTCCTCGAGCCGCTGCTCGGCGTCCACCGCGAAGCCGTGCGCCTTCATCTTCTGCACGACGTTGCGATAGGCCACCTGCTGCTGGATCAGCCCCAGGAGCTGTTCGGCGCGCGCGCGGAGCTGTGTGGCGGGCAGCTCGCCGTGCGCGACGATCGTCAGGCGGCCGCGGATGTCGCGCTGGACGATGAGCGTGATCTGGTCGTCGCCGAAGTGCAGCGTGCAGCGGTCGGCCACCAACTCGCTCAGGGCGGCCTCTTGCGCCACGCGCGCCTCGATGCGGGCCTCGTTGCGGGCGGACGCGCGCGCCTCGGCGCCCAGCCGCTGCTCGGCCTCGACCTCGGCCAGCGCCTTCAGGCCCAGCGTCGCGGCGGCGGTGGCGGCGATGGCGCTCAAGATGGGGGCGGCGACGGTGACGGCGCCGGCCGCGGCGACGGTGACGACGACGCTCATGTCAGGCGCTCCGGGCGCGGCCGCGCGCCCAGGCGCGCAGCGCCTCGAGCGACTCGGCGTGCAGTCGGGACAGGGGCGGCGAGGCGGCCAGCGCGCGGGTGACGTGGTGGCCTTGCAGAGGCTCGCCGGCGGTCAGCGCCTCGAAGGCGCCCTCGACCACGGCCGCCGCGATCTCGGCGCCGCTGTACCCCTCGGACTGGGCGGCCAGGTCGCGCAGATCGGTCCGCTGCAGCAGCGCCGCGTCGCCGCTGGCCTTCGCCCGCGCCTCGAGGTGGATGCGCCAGATGTCCGCGCGCTGGCCGGCGTCGGGCAGGTCGACGAAGAAGATCTCGTCGAAGCGGCCCTTGCGCAGGAACTCGGGGGGCAGCCCCTCGATCGAGTTCGCCGTCGCCAGCACGAAGGTGGGCGTCGTCTTCTCCTGCATCCAGGTCAGCATCGAGCCGAACATGCGCGTCAGCACGCCGCCGTCGTTGCTGCTGCGCAGGCCGGTGAGCGCCTTCTCGATCTCGTCGACCCACAGCACGCAGGGCGCGATGCGATCGGCCAGGTCGAGGGCGCGCCGCAGGTTGCCCTCGCTGGCGCCGACGAAGCCCTCCATCAGCGCGCCGACGTCCAGCCGCAGCAGGGGCTGGCCCCAAAGGCCTGCGACGGCCTTCGCGGTGAGCGACTTGCCGCAGCCCTGCACGCCCACCAGCAGGACGCCGCGCGGGAAGGGCAGGCCCTGGGCGCGGGCCTGGTCGGTGAACGCGACCTGGCGGCGCGACAGCCAGGCCTTCAGGTGCGCCAGCCCGCCGATGTCCTCCAGCCGCGCCGGGGGGACGAAGTCGAGGAAGCCGGTCTCGCGGACGATGCGGGCCTTCTCGGCCAGCACCTGGGGCAGGTCGCCGCCGTCGAAGCGGCCGCCCGAGGCGTGGATGCGCGCCCAGATGTTCTCGGCCTGCTCGAGGGTCAGGCCCAGGGTGGCCGTGGCCAGGCGGCGGGCGTGCTCGGCGTCGAGGCGGACGTTGCACTGGGCGGCCACCTGGTGCAGCTGGCGCACCTGGTCGCCGCGCTCGGGCAGGGCGAGGCGGTGCACCGCGGCGATGCCCTGCAGGCTGCGGGGCAGGGCGGTGCCGTTGCCGGTGACGACGATCACCGCGCCGCGCTGGCGGGCGGCGTGCGCGGCGTCGCGCAGGGCGCGCTGCAGGGCCGGATCGTGGGTGAGGAACTCGCCGAGATCGTGCAGCACCCACAGGGCTCGGCGATCGTGGGCCACCAGGTGCTGGACGACGGCCGAGGGGCTCTGGTGGCTGCCGCCCTTCGGGGGCCCGGGCAGGTCGTGCAGGCCGAAGGTGCTCGACCAGCCGCACACGGGATCACCCAGGCGCGTGGCCGTCTGGCAGATGAGGTCGATCGCGCGCTGCTCCTCGGGCGTGTCGAGCCAGATCAGCGGGTAGCGCGCGCGCAGCAGCAGGTCGAGTTCGGCGGGCATGTCTACTCGGTCGACAGCGCCGCGGGGGCGGCGGTTCCAAGGTAGCTCAATCGGTCGCGCAGCGCCGGCTGCAGATCGGCGACCACCGGCAGCAGGTCGCCGGTGACGAAGGGGAACAGGACGCGGCCGTCGGGGCCGACCTCGAAGGGCACCGCGGGATCCTCGGCGGTGGTCGGCCGCGCGGCGACGGGGCGCGGCGCGGCGTCGGGCGCGCGGGCGCCGGCGGCAGCAGCAGCGCCGGGCCGCGGCGACCTCGGCGTCGGTCAACGCGCGGCCCAGCTCGGCGTGGCCGCGCGCGCGGCCGGCCGGCGCGTAGTGCGTCATCACGTGCACCTGCACGTCGCCGGGCAGGGCGGCCGCCCACGCGACCGTCGGCGCCGCGCAGCAGTCGAGGTGGCCGGGCAGCACGAGCACGCGCAGGATCACGCGGGCCCCCGCCGCCGCGAAGGCCTCGGCCGCGGCCACCGCCGCGGCGGGGTAGTCGCGCGATCCGGCCAGCGGCCCGGCGCACGCCGGCCGCCAGAAGTGGACGTCGCCGACGATCCAGTCGAAGGCCTCGGCCAACCAGGGCACGTGATGCAGCGCCACGAAGAGGTTGGTGTTCAGCACCAGGTCGGCCGTCGGCACCCAGCGCCGCAGCGCCGGCACCAGATCGCGCACGTAGGGCAGGTTGACCGTGGGATCGCCCCCCACCAGCGACACCGCGTTGAAGGGCGGGTGCCGCGCGTCGGCCACGTCGCGCGCCAGCGCCTCGGCCGGCATCCACTCGCCGAGGTCGGGCGCGTACAGCGCGTCGGGCACGGTGCAGAAGCGGCAGCGCAGGCTGCAGCCGGTGAAGTAGATCTCGTAGGTCGGGCTGATGGCGTGCTCTTCGAGCAGCGTCACGCCGCGCCAGAACACCCGCCCCGGGCGCGACGTGCCGCAGTAGCTGTCGGGCCCGCGCGCGGCGCATGCGCGGGGGCAGTCGGTGCAGCCGGCCATGGGAAGAACATCGGTCGGCGCGGGCGCGCGATCAAGCCGCCGCGTGCCCCCCGTGATATCGTCCGCGCCGATGCACCCCGTCCTCGAGACCCTGCGCCCGGCGTTTCACGACCCCTCGACGCGCGCCTACCGGGCGGTGGAGTGGGCCATCTACGGGCTCATCCTGGTGTCGGCCATCTTCATCGGCGTGGAGATCGGCCTCGGCAGCGACCACCCGGTCGTCCGCTGGCTGGCGCTGTTCGATCACGCCATCCTCGTCGTCTTCGCCGCCGAGGTCGGGCTGCGCATCGCCACCTATCGCCCGCCGGCGCTCGACTTCTTCGACTATGGGCCCGCGCGTCGGCTGCGCACCCACGTCCTGGGGCGCCTGCGCTTCTGCGCGCACCCGCTGATCGTGATCGACCTGCTGGCCGTCGTCGCGCTGGTGCCCGAGCTGCGCGGCCTGCGCGCGCTGCGGCTGCTGCGCCTGGTGCGCACCGCCAAGGTGTTCAAGTACAGCAACCCCTTCGGGGGCCTGGCCCGCGCCGTCGAAGAGAACCGCCTGCTGTTCGCCTTCGGCCTGTCGATGTTCGGCATCAGCGCGCTGGTGGGCGGCCTGTCGATCTACCTCGTCGAGCGCGGCAGCAACCCGGCCATCGGCACCCTGGGCGACGGCATCTGGTGGGCGGTCGTCACCCTCACGACGGTCGGCTTCGGCGACATCACGCCGCAGAGCGGCATGGGGCGGATCGTCGGCGGCGTGCTGATGGTGGCCGGCATGTTCACCCTGGCCATGTTCGCCGGCATCGTGGGCCACACGCTGTTGAGCGTCGTGCTCGGCATCCGACAGGAGCAGTTCCGCATGAACACCCACGTCAACCACCTGATCGTGTGCGGCTATCAGCCGGGCGCGCATCAGCTGGTCAACGCGATCCTCGCCGAGCCGCACCTGCGGCGGATGGAGGTGGTCATCTTCGCGCGGGGCGAGCGGCCCGACGACCTGCCCTCCGAGTTCACGTGGGTGTCCGGCGATCCCACCAAGGAGAGCGAGCTGGACAAGGTGCGGCTGACGCACGCCTACGGGGTGCTGGTGGTGGGCGCGCGCGACCTGCTGCCGCAGCAGGCCGACGCCATCACGCTGCTGACCGTGTTCACGCTGCGCCGGTACATGAAGGCGAAGAACCTGCCCGCGCCGCGGCGGCCGCTTTACGTCGTCGCCGAGATCCTCGACCCCGAGAACGTCGACCACGCGCAGGCGGCCGGGTGCGACGAGGTGATCGAGACGACGCGGGTGGGTTACAGCCTGTTGACGCACGCGATCGCGCAGCCCGGCACGGCCGCCATCCTGGGGCGCGTCGCGTCGGCCGAGTCGCAGAGCCTGTTCGTCGGGCCGCGGCCGGCCGACCTGGGGGAGGACGTGACCTTCGGCGACGCGGCGCGGGCGCTGAAGGCGGCGCGCGGCGTGCTGCTGTTGGGGCTGAACATCGACGGCGAGGACGTGCTGAACCCCCCCGACGACGCGCCGGTGCCGCCGGGGGCGCGCTTGGTGTACCTGGCCGAGAGCGACGTGCTCGGCCACGACGACGGCTACCGCGTGCCGTAGTTGTTGGCGCTGCGCTCCTCGTTGCGGTCGGTGGCGGGGGGCGGGGCGGCCGACAGGGCCGACACCTCGGCGCGCAGATCGGGGGTCATCGCGAGATCGGCCGCCGCCAGCGAGCCCTCGAGCTGCGCGACCGAGCGGCCGCCGACGAGGGCGCTGGTGACCGCCGGGTGGTGGGCGACCCAGGCGACGGCCAGGGCCACCGGCGGCAGGCCGCGGTCGGCGGCGAAGGCGGTGAAGCGCTCGGCCACCGCGAAGTGCTCGGCGTCGGCGTAGCGTGTCGTGTACATCGGGTTGTCGATCAGGCGCCCTCGGTCGGGACGGCGCTCGGCGCCGTATTTGCCCGACAGCAGGCCGCCGCCCAGCGGGCTGTAGGGCATCACCGCGAGATCGTTGGCCTTCGCCTGCGGCAGGATCTCGACCTCGGCCTGCCGCTTGGCCAGGTTGTACATCGGCTGCACGCACACCGGGCGCGCCCAGCCGTGGCGCTCGCACAGGTCGACCGCGCGCTGCGCCTGCCAGGCGGCGAAGTTGCTCAGGGCGGGGTAGAGGATCTTCCCCTGGCGCACCAGATCGTCCAGCGCGCGCAGGCTCTCGGCCAGGTCCGTCTCGTCGTCGAAGCGGTGCAGGAAGTACAGGTCGATGCGATCGGTCTTCAGCCGCCGCAGGCTGGCCTCGACCGCGCGCACCAGGTGATAGCGGCTGCTGCCGCGATCGTTGGGCCCCTTGTCGCCGGTCGGGAAGTAGGCCTTGCTGGCGATGACCACGTCGTCGCGGTGGGCGGCGATCAGTCGGCCCAGGACGTGCTCGCTCTCGCCGCCCGCGTAGACGTCGGCGCAGTCGAACAGGTTGATGCCCGCGTCGCGGGCCCGCGCGTACAGGGCGCCGGACGTCGCGGCGTCGGCGTCGCCGCCGAAGGCCATGGTGCCCAGGCCCAGCATCGAGACGCGCACGCCAGTGCGCCCCAGGAAGCGATACTCCATCTCGCGACCTCCGTTCGTTTCGAGCGAGACGCGGCGAGCCTGCCACGTCGGCGGCGCGTCGACTATCCTCCGCGCATGAACACCAAGCGACGCATCGCCCTCATCTCGACCGGGGGCACCATCGAGAAGACCTACGACGAGCTCGCCGGCGTGCTGGCCAACGCCGTCAGCGTGCTGGACGTGATGCTCGCGCAGCTCGACCTCGAGGGGGTCGAGCTGGTGCGGGTGCCGCTGATGAACAAGGACAGCCTCGACATGGGGGAGAAGGATCACACGCTCATCGCGAAGACCGCGGGGGCGATGGCCGAGGCGCACGACGGGGTGATCATCGTGCACGGGACGGATCGGCTGGCGGTGACCGGCGAGCGGGTGCACGCGCTGTGGCCCGAGCCGCCGGTGCCGATCGTGCTGACCGGGGCGATGCGGCCGTACGAGCTGCGGAGTACGGACGCGCTGCAGAACCTGACCGAGGCGTTGTTGGCGGTGCAGCTCGTGGCGCCGGGGACGTACGTGGCGATGCACAACCGGGTGCTGCGTTTTCCGGGGGTGGTGAAGGATCGGGCGCGGGGGCGGTTCGTGGGGGCGGGGGAGGGGTGAGGTCCGGGGGGGGGCAGGGCACGGTCAAGGTCAAGGGGGGCAGGGCACGGTCAAGGTCAAGGGGCAGGGGCAGGTCAAGGTCAAGGGGCAGGGGCACGGTCAAGGTCAAGGGGCAGGGCAAGGGAGGGGCAGGTCAAGGTCAAGGTCAAGGGGCAGGTCAAGGTCAAGGTCAGGAGGGGGGGGGGCAGGGCACGGGTAAAGGCAAGGGCAAGGGGGGTGGGCGCCGGGGTGGGTGGAGCGTTCGGCGGGGGCGGACGTTGATCGGGCACGGGCACGTTGGGCACGGGCACGGGCACGGGCACGTTTTGCGGGCGTTGCGGGGGGGGGGTGGGGCGCTCAGGGCGTTCGGTCGACCCAGTAGAGCAGGACGCTGTCGTCGTGGGTGGGGACGGGGCGCAGGACGGTGGCTCGGCCGGGGGGTGGCGCCGGGGTGGCGGGGCGGCGTAGCCCAGGTTGGCCAGGGCGGGATGGTCGGCGGCGGTCCAGATGGGGGCCGCGGGCTCGGGGGCGCGCGGCAGCAGCAGCAGGGCGACGGCCGCGGCGGCGGTCAGCAGGCCGGCGAGGGCGGGCACCCAGGCGCGGCGCGGGCGCTCGGCGGCGTCCAGGTGGGCGCGCAGGCGGGTGAGGCCGCCGGGGGGCGGGTCCTCGGTGGGGAAGACGCGGCGGATCAGATCATCGTCGTCCATCGTCGCCTCCCGTGGGTGGTGCCAGGTCCTTCAGGGCCCGGCGGAGCTGCTGCAGGGCGGCGTGGCGGCGCGACGCCACGGTCCCTTCGGGGATGCCCAGCGTCTCGGCCACGTCGCGGTAAGCCATCTCGCCCAGCTCGCAGAGCGTGATCACGCGGCGCAGCTTCTCGGGCAGCGCCTCGATGGCGGCGCGGACCCGAGCGTCCTCGGTCGCGCCGCCCATCAGGCGCTCCGGGTGCCGCTCGTCGCGCGGCGTCGCGGCCTCGAGGCCCACCCAGCGGCGCACCTTCGCGCGCCGGCGCCGGCTGGCGGCCAGGTTCAGCGCGATGCGGTACACCAGCGGCCGCGCCGTCGCCGGCTCGACGCGCGCGCGCATGGCCCACAGGCGCAGGAAGGCCTCCTGCACCACCTCGGCCGCGTCGTCGCGCTGCCACAGCCAGCGATACACCACGTTGAACAGCGGGCGCTCGACCTCGGCGTACAGCCGCTCGAGGGCCGGCCGGTCGAATGCGTCGGTGGCGGTCAACGCTCATTCGCCGAAGGTCGTCACGCCGCCGCGCACGACGTAGAAGGCGGTGGCGGTCTCGGCGTCGGGAAAGGCCGCCTGCACCTTGCGTCCGCCCATGCCGGCGTAGCCCAGCACCACCACCTTGTCGGGCGGCAGCATCACCTCGGTGCGCAGCTCGGTGCCGCCCGCGGGCGCCAGGCGCAGCGTCGTCAGCAGACCGCCCCGGTGGGGCACCGCGCGCTGCTGCACCTGCAGGGTGTCGCCGACCGACTCTGCGTGGCGCCCCGCCAGCGAGGCGACCTGCACCCGGCCCGACAGCGCGAGCGCCATCGGCCCGTGCGCCGCCTGCAGCGCCTTCACCACCGGCCGCAACGCCGGCTCGAAACCGGCGGGGTCCGTGGGGGCCTCGGCCGGGCGGCCGAGCAGCATCCAGTACTCCATCGCCACGGTCGGCGGCGGCGCGGGCGGCTCCTTCTTCAGCCGCTCCACCAGATCGGCGACGCCCGCGTGGAAGCTCGCCGGCGCGGTCACCAACACCTGATGACCCGGCCCGGCCGCCACCGAGCCCAGCCGCGGCGCGTCCTTCCCGCGCCCCAGCAGCTCGTGAACGATGGACACCGCCTCCTCCTGCGCGCCCTCCGGCACGACGTAGGTGCGCAGCTCCAGCGGCGCCTCCGCGCCCGACGCCGGCGCGGTGGCCTCGGGCCGGCACCCGGCGGCGAGGGCGAGGGTGGTGATCAGGGCAAGGGTCAGACGGCTTCGAGTCGAGCGCATGAGCGCCTCCGTGCGTGGGTTCGGCCGTCTGCTACGCGCCCGCCCCGAATCTCGTCGGTGAATTCTTCGACGGGCGTCTTTTTTCGGAGGGCTACTTCGCCGGCTCGTTGCCCTTCGGCTTGCGCGCTTTTCGGTACGCGGGCTCGCGCGTCAGGTTCTTGCTGAGGAAGACGTGCGGCCGCGGGTGGCCGAAGCCGTTGCGGGCGAAGAACTTCAAGGCGCGGTCGTTATCGGCCTCGGTGTCGACCAGCAGCATGCGCGCGCCCTGCTCGATGAAGCGCTCGGTCAGATCGGCGAGCAGCTTGCCGCCGACGCCGGCGTTGCCGTAGGCCGGGTCGACGCCGAGCCAGACGAGGTAGCCATAGGTCCAGGCGCTGCGCCGCTTCTCGAGCACGGTGCCCAGGGCGAAGCCGCAGATCGTCTCGGTCTGCTCGTCGATGGCCACGAGGCAGGTCTCGGGATCGCCCTGGAAGAAGCTGACGACCTCGTAGGGATCCCAGGTGCGGTGCAGGGTCGGCGCCTGGTCGGCGGTGAAGATGCGCTCGCCGAGGGCGAACACGGCGGCCAGATCGTCGAGCTCGAGCTCGCGGACTTCGATGCGTTGCAGGGACTCGCGGCGGTTGTTGTCGCGCACTGGGGCTCCCGGGGGTTCCGTGCCACGGGTGTAGTCCGCTGGCGCCACGGGGTCAACGGGGGTGTCAGACGCGCAGGTCGTCGCGGCGCGGCAGGGACAGGGCGCCGGCGGGGCCGGCGGCGAAGCTCAGGGCGCCGGCGCCCGGGCCGGTGCCGCGCGCCTCGATGGCGTCGATGGCGGCGCGGGCCGCGTCCTTCAGGACCCGCGCGCGGAAGAAGCCCCGGCTCCAGGGGCGCAGGGGTCCCAGGCAGCGCGGCGTGCCGATGTGGCGCAGCACGCCGATGGCCGCGACGCGGCGGTCGTCGTCCTCGAGGAAGCCCAGCGCGCGCGACTCGAGCGCGGCCCACGGCCCCTCGCCGAACCGGGCGGCGAAGCGCGGCCCGACCAGGGGCTCGGGCGCCTCCTGCAGCTCGATCAGGGCCCACACCGCGCCGTGCACGTCCTCGATGTCGAGGGTGGGCGCGAGGCGCTCGATCCAGGCGGCCGCGTCGGCCACGCCCAGCCAGCCCAGGTGGTCGAGCATCGCCTCGCGGTCGTCGCGCCGGAAGCGGCTGCGCGCGGCCTCGCGGTCCAGCGCGAGGAAGGGGGCGAGCGTCGCCTCGCGCTCGGCGGCGTCCTGCGCCAGCAGCAGTACGTCCAGCGCCTTGAAGCGCAGCCGCCGCGGCACGCGGCTGTCGCCGAGGATGGTGCGCAGCGCGTCGGCCCCGTCGGCGTCGGGCGCCAGGCCGTCGCGAAGGCGATCGGCCAGCGCGCCGGTCAGCCGGGCGAGGAACCGCGCCTCGGTCCGCAGCGCGCCCCGCAGCGCGGCCTCGCCGTCGAGCAGCCGGCCCGCGTCGCGGGGATGGTCCAGCCACAGCTCGACCGCCTCGTGCGCCACCCGCCGCCGCGCGTCGTCGACGTCCCGGGGCAGCGCGACCGATCGCTCACTGAGCGACACGGTCGCCCCAGCAGCGAGCGGGGCGGCCAAGGACGCCGCGTCCAGCGTGAAGAGGTCGGCGATCGAGAGCGGCACCGGGGCAGTGTCGGCGTCGCTGTCGCTCGGGGTCAACCGCTCACGCGCCGAGGAACGCTCGGCGCCGGTGCACCGACCGGCCTCGCACGCGCCGGGTAGGAGACGCTCCCTGGCTCGCGCCGATCGTCGAGCCGGTCAACGCACCGCGGGCCTCGGCGCAGCGTGCTGCGCGAGGGCGCCGGCCGCTGTGGAGTTGCGGTAGACTGCCGACGGGCGAGAGAAGGGGGCAGCATGCACACCACCATCCTCGGCGCGGGCGCCATCGGCGGCGTGGTCGGCGCGCGGCTGCACCGGGCGGGGCACGCGGTGACGCTGGTCGCGCGCGGCGAGCATCTGCGCGCGATGCAGACCGAGGGCCTGCGACTGGCCGAGCCGGAGGGCATCGAGACGCTGCGCGTGGACGCCCGCGACCGCGTGCCCGACGACACCGACATGGTGTGGCTCGCGGTCAAGAGCCAGGACACGGCCGACGCCCTCGGCGGCGTGCCCGCGGGCTGTCCCGTCGTCTCACTCCAGAACGGCATCGGCAACGAGCGCCTGATCGACGCCGCGGGGCACCCGGTGGTCGGCGCGATGGTGTGGTTGCCCGCCGTGCACCTCGAGCCGGGCGAGGTGCGGCTGCACTGTCTGGCCGCCGAGGGGCGCGTCGATGTCGGCGATTGGCCCTCCGGCGCCGGCGACGTCGCCGCGATGGCTCGCGACCTGCTGCGCGCCGCCGGCTTCCAGAGTGATCTGCGCGACGACATCATGGCGTGGAAGCGCACCAAGCTGCTGACCAACCTCGCCGGCGGCCTGCAAGCGGCCTGTGGCACGGTGCCCGAGGATCTGCTGCGGTTGCTCCAAGCCGAGGCCGAGGCCGTCTTCCGCGCCCTCGAGTTGCCCTACCACCCCGTCGCCGACCTGCTCGCCCTGTGCCCGACCACCAGCACGCCGCTCGCCGACGGGCGCACGCGCCCGGGCGGGTCGACCTGGCAGTCGGTGGCCCGCGGCCGTCCGACGGAGGCCGGCGCGCTGTACGGTGAGGTGGCGCGGCTCGCCGGTGACGCTGGCGTCGACACGCCGCTTTGTCGCCGCATGGTCGATCGCTGCAGCGCGTTGCAGCGGCCCGCAGAGTGGACGGTCGGTCATCTTCGTTGGGCGCTGCTCGAAGCGCCCGAGGGGGAAGAACTCGTCTTGCGCCGGGCCTCCCTGGAAGCGGTCCGTCGCCGCCCCGGCATGTACATCGGCGACCCGGACGACGTCGCCGCTCCCATCCAACTCCTGCTGGAGGTGCTGGGCAACAGCCTCGATCAGCACCTCGGCGGGCGCTGTACGCGCATCGACGTTCGACTCATTCCCGATGGGTTCCGCGTCGCGGACGACGGTCCGGGCGCGGAACCCGATCGATTTCACGTCCATGCGAGCGCGCTGCATGCTGGAGCCACGGCCGACGGTCACTGGCCCCACGTCCACCCGCGGCTCTCGTTCGCGGGGGTTGGCCTCGCGCCCGTCAACGCGCTCTGCCGTCGCTTCGAGTGGACCACGCGGTTCGCAGGTCGCGTGACCCGTCGCCGGTATGCGTTCGGCCAGCCACTGGGGCCCGCCGAAGAGCTGGGCCCGACGACCACGACCGGGCTCGAGATCGAAGCCGTCTTCGATCGCGACATCATCCCGGCGGCCGTGGACCTCGTGCTGGTCGTGGACGCGCTGGAGCGAATCGCCGCCCTGAGCGACCTGGCAGTGACGCTCGACGGCCACCCGGTGCGCGCAGGGGGCCTGGCCGGCCTGGTCACCCGGCGCGCGGGCTGCGCCGGCCGCCTGGGCTTCGGCCCCGCCGACGTGCAGCTCCGCCGCCGGCACGGCGACGTGGCGGTCGACCTGGCGATGTTCGTGAGTGAACGCGATGACCGGCAGATGGGCTGGTCGTTCATCAACTTCAGCGAGACGCTCGGCGGTACGCACGTCGACGGCCTGCGCAGGGCGGTGAAGGCGTCGCGCTTCCGCCGCTACGGCCTGCTGTACGGCCTGCACGTCCTTCTCGAGGGACCTCGCTTCGTCTCGCCCACCCGCGACTGGATCGACAACCGCGAGGCCGAGGAGGCGGTCCACGCCGTCGTCGCCGAGGCCCTCGCGCAGCTGCGCCGATGAGCGCCGTCCGCTACCGACTCCACCTCGTCCCGGGCGATCTCACCGACCGCGTCGCGGCCGTCTGGACGCTCGACACGGACGCCGCCACGCCGTGGACCGAGCACGCGTGGCCCACGCTGCACACCGACGTCGTCCTCGTCGGCGGCCCGTCGTACGTCCGCGCGTGCGTGAGTGAGGCGCTGCCGGTCGCCGCCCACTGGCTCGATGTCGGAACGCTCCATCCGCGGGAGTACCGGCACGGTCCGAGCAACCGCCTCACTGGCGTGCGGCTGCGCCCAGGCGTCGGCGGCGTGTTGGGGGCTGCGGGCGGCGCCGGACCGCTGGCCGACCGGGTCCGCCTCGCCGACGAAGCCATCTGGTGGCACCCCGACCCCGCGCGACGCGCGGCCGCCGCGATCGCTTGGCTGCGCCGCGCCGACCTGCGCCCGCCGTCGGCGGCGCTGTGGGCCGCGCTCGCGTCCCACGACCGCGTCGACGACGCGGCCCGCGCCCTGGGCGTGACGCCTCGCACGCTGCACCGGCGCACGCTCGACGTCGCGGGCGTCGGCCCCAAGCAGGTGCTCCGCCTGCGCCGCTTCCGGCGGGCGGCCCAATTGCTCGACCGCCTGCACGCGCACGAAGGCTTCTCGCCGATCTACGACCTGGGGTACGCCGACCAGGCGCACTTCGTCCGCGAGTGCCGCGCGCTCACCGGCCACCCGCCTGGCGCGTGGTGGGGCCCGGCGTCCGATTCGTTCAATCGGGGATGAGCGTCGCGCGGCATCCTGGGCCCACCCGCACGCGGAGGACCCATGAAGCCCACGCCCCCCCAGACCCAAGCTCTGCGCATCCCGATGCGCCCGGATGGCGCCGACGCCTTCGTCGCCTTCGCCCGCGGCCTGGCCGCCGATCCCTCCGCGCTCGGCGCCGTGCTGCGCGAGGAGGGCATGCTGGCCGAGGTGCTGCTGCTGGAGCGCGGCCCGAGCGGACCCAGCGTGATCCTCTTCACCAAGGCGGTGGACCTGGCCGCGGCTCACGCCGCCTACGCGGCGTCGAGCCACCCGATCCAGCAGCGCATGCGCGCCCTGGCCACCGAGGCCTTCGATCTGGAGGGGGCGACGCAGCTCGACGTGCTGCTCGACCTCACCGGCGCCTTCGAGGGTACGGGCGCCGCGGGCGGGTGAGGGCTACTTCCCCTCTTCGACCACCGTCGCCTTCTTGATGTAGTCCAGGTTCGGGAACTCGGCCTTCAGGTAGGCGTTGCCCTCGCCGTGGATGCGCCCCTGGCTGGGGCCGCGGCCGCGCGGGGCGCCCTCGCCGTACTCGGTGTTGATGGCGTCGAGCACCTTCATGCTCTCCTCGCGCACCTTGCCGAAGGGCGCGAAGCCCATGCCGTCGAGCTGCACGTTGTCGCCGAAGTTCAGGAAGAACTGCGTCGTGCGCGTGTTCGGGCCGGCGGTGGCGAAGGTGACGTAGCCGCGCTTGTTCGACTCCTTGACCGGATCGTCCTGGATGCGCGCCTCGCGCCAGATCTTGTTGATCTCGGGGTCGCCGTGCAGGCCCACCTGCGCCATGAAGCCCTGGATGGCGCGGAAGAACGCGACGTCGTCGTAGTAGCCGGCCTTGACCAGGTTGTAGAACCGCTGCGACCCCTTCGGCGCCCACGCCGTGGTCACGTCGATCAGCAGGTCGCCCTTGGTCGTCTCGAGCTTCACCGTGTAGGTGGCCGGCGCCTCGAGCGTGGCCTTGCTGGGATCCTTCAGCGCCGCGCTGTTGTCCTGAGCCGCCGCGGGCGCGTCGCCGCCCTTCTTCGCGTCGGCGGCCTTCGCCTTGTCGCCTTCGCCGCCGGCGGCCGAGGCTTCGTCCTTCTTGCAGCCGCTCAGGGCCAGGAACAGCAGGGCGGTGAACAGGGCGGTGCGGGTCATGGGGGCTCCTCTCGCTCGGGTTTTGGACGGCGCAGTCTACCCGCGGCCGCCGCGCGGGCCAACCGCTGTGGCGCGGCCGCGCTACTCGGCCAGCGCGTCCTCGCCCGCCGTCGCCTGCAGCGCGACGAAGGTGCCGATCGCGACGGCGGCCACGACGCCGATCAGCGCGGCGGTGCCGCCCACGCTCAGCTGGCGCACCTCGGCGCCGGTGAGATCGGCGCGGTTCACCAGCACGCCGTAGTCGGGCGACACGAGCTGCGTGTCGGACATGTGGAAGTAGAACGGCGTCACGCGGTGGGTGCGCCCGTCGGCGGTCGTCAGCACCAAGGGCGAGGTCGCGTCCACGGTGATCGGCTCGCCCTCGGTCGATTTCACCTCGACCTCGGGCGGCCGGCCCGGCGCTGCGGTCAGCTGGTCGAGGGCGTCGAGGCCGATGGGGCGCTGGCTGTAGCAGCCGGACAAGGCCAGGCCGGCGGTCAGCAGGGCGGGCAGACAGCGGCTCACGGCGTCCCCCCGACGATCAGGTCGATGCGGTGCTCGAGCGTCGTGACCGGGGGCGCGGGGCTCGAACCCACCAGCGCCGGCACGTCCAGGCGCAGCAGCCCGCGCAGCCGAGCGCCCGGCGCGGGCGGCGGGTCGATCGACACCCGCAGGCGCAGGTGCGCCTGCGCCGCGGCCGCGATGGGGCCGTTCGCCAGCGGCTCGACCACGTCCGCGGGCAGACGCCCGTATCCGCCCCCGGTGGCGCAGGCCGCGGCGGCGAAGGCGCGGTCGTCGGCGCCGGTGAGCGCGGCGTGTTCGGGCACCGCGAAGAAGTGGGGGGCGCGACCGGTGAGATCGGCCGGCGGGCCGGCGCGCAGCCCCCAGACCACGGTGGGCGCGTCGTCCGGCGCGCGGGCCAGCGCCTCGAGCAACCCGGGGGCCCCGTAGGGCGGCAGCAGCGCCGTCTCGAGGGCGGCGCCGAGCGGGTCGAAGGTGGTCGCGGGCAGCTCGGTCAGCGTCTGCAGGCCGGCGCCGCTCGCGGCCCACGCGGTGAGGGCCGGCACGCCGGGGCCCAGGCGCCCCCCCGCCGGATCGAGCAGCCCGGCGGCCGTGCCGGCGAAGGACTGCACCAGATCGTCCTCGGGGTCGACGGGCCCGAACAGCCGCGTGCGGCAGGCGCCGTCGACGCAGACGCCGTCGGCCCCGCAGTCCTCGGCGCAGCCGGCGCCGGGCGTCGCGCACACCTGCGTCAGCGCCTCGCCCTCGACGCGCGCCGTGCACACGGCGCCCGCGTCACAGCAGCCGCGCGCGGGATCACAGTCCTCGGCGCCGTCGCCGCAGGGCGCCGCGTTGCAGCGCGCCGGCCACGGCCCGGTGGGCAGGGCGCCGCAGGCCACACCGTCGCGTTGCAGCACCGCCGCGAAGGGCACGCCGCGCGGCGCCTGCGCCGCCTCGACGCCCGTGATGGTCACGGTCACGGCGGCGCCGTCGACGAAGGCGTCCTCGATCGTGAACGCGCCGGCGGCGCCGCTGGGCAGGGCGCGCAGTCGCCGGCCGCCCACCCGCACCGCGCCGCCGTGCTGGTTCTGCAGCACCACGGCCAGCTGGTGCCCCTCGCCGGCGCAGGCGCCCTGCGCGCCCACGGCGGTCAGCGACGCGACCTCTTCGGCCTCCACGTCGAACTGCGCCGCCGTGTTGCAGCCCAAAAGCATCGCGGCCGCGACCAGCGCTCGCGAGGCGCGCGGCAGCGCGGGCCCGGACCCTCCAGCCCGGCTCGAAGAGCGACGCTTCACGGCGTCACCCCCGCGTCCAGGGTGGGCGCCGCCTCGAGGCAGTCGAACCGCGCCCGCGCCGGGTCGAGGCCGCACGTCAGGCCGCGCGCGACGCAGTCGATGCTGACCATCTGATGTTGCGCGCAGAAGACGACGCTGCCGTCCTCGCGGCATCGCCCCGCAGCGGGCACGTCGCCGCAGCCCAGCGTGCGCAGGCAGTCGGGATCGCACGCGCTCTCGAAGGTGCAGGTCTCGTCCACGTCCTCGGCGCAGTCGGGGTGGGGGAACACCCGCTCGGGCACCAGCACGAACTCGGTGCTCTCGGTCAGCGACGCGCGGCTGTTCGCGGCGCACCGTCGGCCGACGTCGGCCCCGAAGTCCAGGCAGCGCCAGGTGGCCGGGCAGTCCTCGTCGCGTTGGCAGTTGCGCGTGCAGTACTGTCGGCCGCTCGGCCCCGCGTCGGCGCAGGCGTCGAGCGCGCCGCACGCGTTCTGGTCGGCCAGGCAGGCGAAGAAGTCCCAGTTGCCGCCCTCGAGGCACGAGTCGCGGCACCAGAGCTGGGTCTGACAGTCGCCGTCGGCGTCCTCGAAGCACTGGCCGCACTCGACGTACACCTGCGTGCAGGCTTCGCGACACACGCCCAGCACCACCTCGGCGGGCAGCGTCAGCGAGCGCGCGCACAGCTCGGGATCGTCCACCAGGCTGCCGACCGGCGGCGTCACCGAGTGAAAGCAGCTGCGTCCGTTGGGATCGCCGGTGTAGACCGAGTAGGCGTTGCTGCAGATGCTGCCGCCCGGGCAGTCGTCGTCCACCTCGCAGCTCGGCATGCACAGGAACTGGTTGTCGAGGCCGGACACCTCGTTGCAGTTGAGGCCCGCGCCGCAGGTGCCGCAGCGATCGCCGACGCCGCCGCCGACGGCGGTGAGACATTGCCCCGCGCCGGTGGGCTGGGGTCCCGCCGCCCGCCGGATGTCGAGCGGGCGGTCGACGGCGGGGCGATCCTCCCAGGTCTCGACGCACACCTGGCCCAAGGGACAGTCCGGCGTCTCGACGCAGGGCGCCGAGCACAGGTGCCCGCCGTCGAGCGGCGGCAGCAGATTGAGGCAGTTGCCGTTGCGGCACACCGCCACCTCGAACGTCTGCCCGTCCTCGGTGCGGCAGATCTGCGTGGTGCGGCCGGCCTCGGCGGTGACCCACTCCATACGGCTGTTGCTGTAGACCTCGACGCTCTCCATGAACGTGCGGCCAGCCTCGCAGCCCAAGACCGCCAGCGCGTCCGCGCCGCAGGGCGCCTGACAGCGGCCGTCGCACCCGTCGGTCTCGACCCCGTTGCCGTCGTCGCACTCTTCGCCGGCCTCGACCACGCCGTTGCCGCACACGGGCCGCGTGCCAACCGCGACCACCTGGCGGGCGCCCGCGTCCGCGGCGCCGGCGCTCAGCTCGAGCTCGTTGCCGCAGGCCGTCAGCGCGAGCACAAGCAGAGGCAGCAAACGCTCACTCACAGCGGCCCCCCGGCGCGCAGCGGAGCGACACGCAGTCCTGGTCGCCGCGGCAGGGCGCGTCGCTCCGGAGCGTTCCGCGCGGGTGGCACACGTCGCCGAACTCCGTCTCGAGGCAGCCCTCGTCGTCGGCGCACGCGCCGCAGGTCGGCCGCGTCGCAGCGGCGACGCACGCGGCCAGGCAGCTGCCCGGCTCGCCGGGGAGCGTTCCGTCCAACATGCTGGGCAGCGCCGAGCGCGCGAACACCGACGCGGGCACCCGCGGCGCGCCGCCGGTGCGCCCGGCGGTGTCGCCGATCGCGACGCCGTCCTCGGTGCAGACGGTGCAATAGTCCCGGGTGCGTTGGCTGCAGACCAAGCCGCCGAAGGCGTTGGTGACGCAGGTTCGCCAGGCGCTCGTGCCGCAGCGTGGGTCGAAGTCGGCGCCCTCGGACGTCTCGACCCCGTAGGTCGTGCCTGCGCCGCCGAACGCGCGCAGCGTCTCGCCGACGCCCAGCGCGGGGCTGCCCGTCGCGCCGCAGAGCAGCACGCAGCCGAGCCCCACGTCGTAGCCGCGCAGGTCGCACCGCAGCGCGAAGCTGGTCGACTCGTCGAAGACGCCCTCGGGGATCTCCTCGGTGACGATGCAGCCCGCCACCCACGGCAGGATCGCGAGCCAACGCAGCGGTCGAAACAGCGAAGCGATGCCCCGCACGGCCGTCGTCGTCGTCGTCGTGGTCGTCGTCGAAACCAACGAAGGCACCGCGCCGGCCCTGCCGATCGGCCCGTCATCGCGCCGTCCGCGAAGGATCTGCCCATCGCGCTCAGAGAACCGATCACGACCACGCTCAGCAGCCGGAGGCATCAAAACGTCGCCCCCCAGCCCACCGACGCCCCGCCCGGCAGCGGCCCGAACACCGGCCGCGACTGCACCGGATCGTCCTCACCCCCGAACGCGAGCCACAACAGCCCGCTCACCCCGGCCACCGCCGCCCCGGCCGCCAGCCCGCGGCCCACCCACTGATACACCGCGAAGTCGTCCTCGGCCGCCTCGAACGCCGCTCGATCCCCCGCCGCGCTGGCCGCCGCGAGGTCGTCCCGGGGCCCGTCGGCCGCCCCGTCGACGTAGATCAGCCCACCCAGCAGCGCCGCCGAGACACCGAGCAACACCCACGGTCCGGCGCCTGGTCCGCTCGGCTGCGCCGGCAGGTCCACCGGAGCCTCCACCCGGGCCGGCGTCGCCACCGCGCTCGGCGCGCTGCTCTCCACGCACGGCGGCAGATCGGCGAGCGCGGCCTCGATCTGCCACAGCGCGGCGGCGTCCTGCACGGTCAGCGCCTTGGCTCGCAGGTCGGTGCGCGCGCCGCACGGATCCACCGAGGGCGTCAGCAGCGCCACGATCAGCAGGGGCAAGGCACCGCTCACCGCGCCCCCTCGACGGCCGCGGAGCCATCGGCCGAGCGCCGCAGCTCGGGGATGAACGAACGCTTCAGCTCCAGCAGCTTCTCGAACTGCGCCCGCTGCCGCGCGTCGGTGTACAGCACCTTCGGCTTCACCTTCCGGCCCTGCAGCTCCAGCTCCTCGAAGTCGTAGAAGCGCGTGCGCGCCGCTTCGTCCTCGGCGGCCCCGTCGGTGGGCGCGTCCTGCGCGTGGGCGACGCTCCCGCAAAGCAAGAGCAGGCCGGCGAGCGTTCGGCGCATCACTCCACTCGCCATCACGGGGCTCCCTTCGCGCATTGGTTCGGCAGCGTGCTGCGATAGGCGCCCAGCTCGTCGGGCCACCACACCTGATCCACCGCCCAACGCTGCCAGTCCTCGCCCAGGGCGGTCACACCGCCGGCGCGCGCGCCGCCGCTCTCGTCGCGGCCCCGGATCGCCGCCTCGAGCGTCTCGCCCTCGGCCTCGAGCAGATCGACCAACAGCGCGTCGGCCGCCTCGTCGAGCCGCGTCCAGGTGGCCACCTGGTCGTTGGGGGCGGCGCCCACGGCCGCGTGCACCCGCGCGCCGTCCCGCGACAGCAACGCGACGCCGCGGCGACCCAAGGCGGCCAGGTCGACGCCCTCGTCCGCGCCGATGGCCTCGACCCGCGCCAGCTCGGCGGTCAGCGCGGCCTCGGCCGCCAGCGCCCGCGCGACGCGCGGATCCGCCTGCAGCGCCGAGCGGACCGCCTCGGGCAGCCCGCCGGCGGCGCCGAGCAGCGCCCGCGGCTTCGCGCCGGCGTCCAGCGTCGCCAGCGCGGCGGTCAGCGCGGGCAGGTGCGCCGTGTGGTCGCGCTTCAGCGCGTCCAGCTCGGCCCGCGCGTGCTCCACCTGGCACAACCCCACCAGCGCGGCGCCGGCGAGCAGGTGCAGCTCGGACTGCAGCGGATGGGGCTGGTCGGGCGAGCGCGCGCCGTGCACCGCGCCCAGCGTGCGCTGCATGTCGCCGCGCAGCAGGTGCGCCCAGGCGGCCTCGAAGTTGGCCTCGACGCGCTCGGGCGCGCCCCGCGGCAGCTGCTGGTCGTAGTAGAGCGCGACCTCGTTGTTGCCCACCTCGAAGGACAGTCGGGCCAGACCCAAGAGCGCCATCCGCCGGGCCTCGCGCACCACGCGCCGGGGCGCCTGGGGGCTGGACTCGGCCTCGACGATGGCCTCGCGGAAGTGCGTCGCCGCGCCCTTCAGATCGTTCAGCGGGGGCGTCACCCGGGCGACGCCCATCAGATAGCGGGCGGGCGCGTAGGCCGGGCTGCCGGGCGCGACGTTCGCCAGGTGCTTCGACGCGGCCACGGCCTGCCCGTCGACCAGCAGCGCCTGGCCGACCAGGAAGGCGCGCAGGGCGACGTGTCGCGGCGACAGGCCCGTCGCCGGCTCGCCCGCCAGGCTGGCGAGCACGCGGTCGATCGGCGGCTCGCCGCGCAGCGAGAGGGGATACAGATCGAGGGCCGCCGCAACCGCCACCGGATCGGCGCGCTTCAGCACCAGCGTCTCGGTGAGCGTCGCCGTCGAGAGGATCGGCAGGTCGGCGCGGGCCAGCGCGCGGGCCAGCCGGATGGGGTCCGCGTCGGGCGCGCGGACCCAGGCCACGAGAGCATCGGTGTCGACGCCGGCGAGCGCCACGACCAGGGCGAGCAGCGCCGTCACAGGCGCGCCCCCGCGCCCAGCAACAGCTCGGCGCCCCCGCCGACGGTGTCGTCGCGCCGCAGCATCGCGAAGGCGCGCAGGTCGAGGCGCAGCAGCAGCCAGCCGAGCAATCGGAGGTCGGCGCCGCCCGCGGCCAGCACGCTGGGCGCGAGGTGGTCCTCGTCGGTGCGGGAGCGTTGCGCCCGCAGCCCGGCGCCGCCGCCGAGGTGCGCGGTGAAGCCCCCCAGGGTCGTCTGCAGGGCCGCGACCTTGCCGCGCAGGGGCTCGGCGCGCAGCAACAGGTCGACGGTCCACAGCGTGCGATCCGCGAGGGCGTCGTCCTCGTCCAGCAGCGCCTCGGTGCGCAGGAAGTCGCTGATGTCCGTCTCGGACTCGAGGCCGCCCTGCCAGGTGCCGGTCAGCTCGAGGCGCCAGGTGTCGCCGAGGCCGACGCCGACCCAGCCGCCGAGCACGACGTGCGTATAGAGGGGCTCGGCGGGACCGACGCCGCCCAGCAGCCCGCCCTGGACGACGTCGGCGGGCGGGGGCGCCGCGTGCGCCGTGACGGCCATCAGCAGGACCAACGCCAGCGCCCTCATCGCGCCCCCGCGAGCGGCGCGCCCAGGTAGAACGCATAGCCGATGGAGATCTCGGTCGGCAGCAGGGCGCCGCCCGCCGCGCGCTGGAACACCGCCTGCCGCAGCTCCAGCCGGAGCGATCCGCGCTCGCCGGTGTGGGCCTCGACGCCGAGGCCGAACAGTCCCTCGGGCCGGGGGTCGAGCGCGTCGTCGGTGTCGCGGGTGAGCACCGCGCCGAAGCCGCCCAGCAGGTGGCCGCGCAGGTAGAGCATGTCGCCGCCGAGCCAGCGGCCCTTCGCGCTGAGCAGCGTCCAGGCGGCGCTGACCTGCGCGCGGCCCACCTGATGGTCGGGCAGCGCCACGTCGCTGTCGACGCGCGCGCGCAGGTCGCGGTCGACCGACAGCTGGTCGAGGTAGGCCAGCGACACCTCGCCCTGGAAGCTCTCGTTGAAGAAGCGCCCCACGCGCAGGCCGGCCGGGAAGTAGGTCAGGAAGGGGTCGTTGGCGACGACGCCGACGAAGGGCGTCAGCGTCCAGCGTCCCGCGCGGCTGAAGGGCCGGCGCTGCACCACCACCACCTCGTCGCTGGGCGCCGCGGGCGCCGGGACCGGCGCCAGCGAGGCGAGCGCGACGAGGGCGCAGAGGAGGGGGCGCGACATGGCGCGATTGAACACCGCGCCGCGACGCCGGCGCAACCGCGCCGACGTCGCGCTCTGCGTCGCGTCAGTAGCGGTGCACGCCGAAGCTGCCCATGGGCGCGTACACCTTGCCCTCGTTGACCACGATGCGGCTCAGATAGCCGATCGTGCGCGCGGCGTGCTCGACGATGGGCGCCGCGGCGTCGGCGACGTCCACCACGAGCAGGCCGGTCGGGAAACGGCTGCCCAGGTACAGGCGGGTGCCCTCGACGTCCAGCAGGTCGAAGTGGTAACCGGCCAGCGTCGCGGTCTGCTCGGCCACCACGTCGCCCGCCTCGCCGAAGTCGAGGCGACGCATGACGGTGTAGGGCTGGCGGCTGGCCACCGTGTCGCTCTGCACGCCCCACCAGGGATACTTGTGGGCCGTCAGCCACAGGGTGCGATTGTGCCAGCCGATGGGACGCCCGGCGTCGTCGCCGCTCAGGCTGCCCGGCCGCAGCGCGGCGCGGTGGATCTGGTCGGCCACCGGCAGCACGGTCATCAGCTCGGCCGCGTCTTCACCGACCACCCGCAGAACGTTCAGGCTGTTGCGGCGGCGCCCGTAGTCATCCCACTGGAAGTCGATGGTGTACAGCAGCTGGCCGTCGTCGCTCACGTCGACCAGGTAGCCGGGCACGTTCAGGCTGGGCAGCTCGACGGGGTGGTCGGGATCGCTCACGTCGATGCGATCGACGTAGGCGCGCACGTGATACAGCAGGCTGTCCCCGGCCTCGCTCTTCGCCTGCTCGACGTGGGTGCTGTACAGCACGTCGCCGTGCGTGACCTTGTTGACGAAGGGGTAGTCGTTCATCGGCACGGCGCCGTCGGCCACGCGCGGCGCGTCGGGGTCGCGCAGGTCGAGGAAGCGCAGCTCGCTGTGCCAGTCGCGGCGGCCGTCGGGCGCCTCGACGATGCGGCGGAAGGTGACCGGCAGGATCTGGTTGCGCAGGGGCAGACCGGCGTAGGGGTTCCAGTAGTGGGTGTAATAGCCCTGCTGGTTGTGGACGAACTGCAGGGCGTCGTCGAGGCGCAGGTCGCCGCGCAGGCGAGGCGCCGCCGGATCGCTCAGGTCGGCCGTTGCGACGATCTGGCCGCGATCGGGCACGTGCCCGATCAGGTGCAGGCGATCGCCGTCGCGCAGGACGTAGGGCACGTAGCCGAAGGGCAGCTCGAGCGTCGCTTCGGCGGGCGTGTCGTCGTCGCGTGAGAAGGGGCGCACCTCGAGGCGCACGCCGCTGGTGTAGGGATCGCTCAAGAGCTGCACCTGCTTGCCCTGCACGTCGAACAGGTCGTGCACCGTGCGCACGAGCTGCAGCTTCTCGGTCACGCGCGGGCGGTCGCGGTCGGTGGCGTCGATGGCCGCGAGCGTCGTCTCACCGACGGCGACGAGCCGGTCGCCGACCGGGAACGCTCGGCGGACGCCACCCGCGTTCTCGACGCGCCCGCGCTCGGTCAGGCGGTCGTCGGCCCACTCGACCAGCTGCACGCCCTGGAAGCGCGTGTTGTTGGTCCAGAAGTTCAGCGGGATCAGCAGCAACCCCAGGTCGGGGAACGACTTGAAGGCCTTGTCGTCGTAGTTCGCCTCGCTGCTGCTGTAGCCCTCGCCCAGCCGCTGCCAGTTCAGCAGGGCCGGCGCGTCGAGGTCGCTCACGTCGTACAGTGCGACGGCGGTGCCCGATCCCTGGTTGCGGGCGCTGTGGCGGCCGATGCCCAGCAGGCGGTCGCCGTGCACCTCCAGGTGGTTGAAGTCGAGCCCCAGCTCGAGATCGCCGGCCATGCGGGGGCGCAGCGGATCACTGAGGTCGACCGCGTGCAGCCACCGACGGCGCGTGTTGCTGACCCACTCCGAGCGCACCGCGAACGCGCGCTCGCCGGCGAAGCGCGTGGCCTGCAGGCCGCTCGGGCGCACGTCGCGCAGCTCGAGCGTGGCGTCGATGGCCAGGTCGTCCGGGTGCTGGGTCGACACGACGAACAGGGACAGCGCGTCGTCGCCGTACCAACGCTGGCTGAACACGCGGAAGTAGCCGTCGTGCCAGTCCATCTTGAAGCGATCGGGGATGTGGCCGGGCACGTACACGGTGCCGCGCTGGCGCAGCGCGCCGGTGGGATCGCTGATGTCCACGTAGGTCACCAGCGTCTCCTGCTCGTGCTCCGGATCGACCAACACGAAGTTGGGATCCCACGCGGCGACGAAGATGGCGTGGTGCGCGACGTGGATCAGCGTGCTGCTGCCCTTGAACTCCAGCCGCGCCACCTCGCGGATGTCGGCCGGGTTCGCGACGTCCATCGACAGGATCCAGGTGCGATCCTCCCAGTCCGCGGTGTTGTAGCGCCAATAGTCCGGGCGCCGCTTGCTGACCGTGTAGAGGACATCGCCCACCATGCGCGTGTCGGTCACCTCGCCGTCGACGGCGAAGGTGCCCAGCTTCTCGGGGGCGTCGGCGTCGTCGACGTCCACCACCATCACCTGGCTGCCGTGGAAGCCGTGGGGGTCGGCCTCGGGATCGTACTGCCAGTAGACGAAGTAGTCGCTGCTGACGATGTAGGCGCGGCCCTCGCGCACGTACATCTCGATGGGCACGGCCTGGAAGGGCAGGCGGCCGCGCAGGCGCATGCGATCGGGATCCGAAACGTCGATGATCACCAGGCCGCGGTAGCGGTTCAGCACGTACAGCAGGTCGCCCTCGAGGCGGTAGATGTCGGCCTCGACGATCTCGCGGGTCAGGTCGGGCACGGCCTCCTGCTCGGGCTGCGCGGGCGGCGCGCCGGGATCGGCCTCGCCCGCGCCGTCGGCCGCGAAGTCGGCGTCCTCGTCGAGGGCGCCACGACCGTTGGCCGCGTTGACGCGGCGGGTGCCGTCGGACAGCTCCTCGTTCTCGTTGGCGGTCAGGAAGTCGCGGGCGCCCGCGGTGGGGAAGATGGAGGGATCGAGCCCCGGCGCGGCGCCGCTCGGCGGCGGCGGCTGGACGATCGGCGGCTCGCTCGGCGGCGGCTCGCTGGGCTGGCCCGCGGGGCCGTCGCTGGTCTCCCCGTCGCAGCCGGCGAGCGCGAGCGCCCCCACGGCCAACAGTGTCGAGAACGCAAAGAGCCATCGTCGCGGCGCGTACATCCGTCCCTCTCCCGGTCGAGTGTCGAGTGAGAGGGGCGAATTGCACCGTGCGTGCCACGCGCGAAAGCGCGAAGGGGCGGGGGAGCGTTCGGCCGACGCCTCGGAAGTCCGAGAGGGCGCGACGGATCTCCGAGCCGCGGGGGAGCGTCAGCCCTCGGGGGTGGGATCCGTCGCGGGCGGCGCGTCGGCCGCGGGGGCCTGGGGCGGGGTTCGCGGCGGCGGGGGCCGGATCGGCCGGCGCGGCCTGCGCGGCGCGCTGGGCCGCCTCGGGCGCCTCGGTCGGCGCGGCCGCGGCCTGCTCGTCCTCTTCAGCCTTCGCGGCCGCGGGCTCGGCGTCCGGCGACGGCCGCGGCAGGAGCTGCTTCATGCCCAGGCTGGCCCGCTCGCGCTCGTCGTCGATGTCGAGCACCATCACCTGCACCTTCTGGCCGCGGCGGAAGCGATCGGTCAGCGGGCTGTCGTCGCGCTCCCACCCGACGTCGCTGCGGTGCACCAGGCCGTCGATGCCCTCGGCGATCGACACGAACAGGCCGAAGTCGGTGATGCTGCGGATGGGCCCCTCGATGCGGGTGCCGGGCGGCAGCGCCTCGCGCAGCTTCGACCACGGGCTGGGCAGCGTGCGCTTGACGCTCAGCTTCAGCTTCTGGTGCTCGGGATCGCACAGCACGACGACGGCGTCGACGGTCTCACCGACGGTCAGCACCTCCTTGGGGTGCTGGATGCGGCGGTCCCAGGCCAGCTCGGACACGTGCACCAGCCCCTCGATGCCCGGCGCCACCTCGACGAAGGCGCCGTAGTTCACCAGCGAGATGACCTTGCCGCTGACCTTGCTGCCGACGGGGTAGGCGTTCGTCGCGCTGGTCCACGGGTGCGGCTGAAGCTGCTTCATGCCCAGGCCGACGCGCTTCTTCTTCTCGTCGACCTTCAGCACCTTCACCTTGACGGTGTCGCCCACCTCGACCACCTCGCTCGGGTGGTTGGGGCGGCCCCAGGTCAGGTCGTTGATGTGCAGCAGGCCGGTCACGCCGCCCAGGTCGACGAAGGCGCCGAAGTCGGCCATGCGCACCACCTGGCCGCTGCGCACCTCGCCTTCCTCGATCTCGTCGAGGGCGACGGGCTCCTGCTCGACCGCCGGCTGCGCGGCGCGCGTCGACAGGACGAACCAGTTCTTGCGGTCGTCCCAGCGCAGCACCCGCACGGTCAAGGTGCTGCCCAGCATGGTCTCGAGGTCGCCCTGCGGCGCGTCGAGCTGCCGGCGCGGCAGGAACGCCTTCATGCCCACGTCGACGGCCCAGCCGCCGCTCATCTCGGCGGTGACGGTGCCCTCGAGGGTCTGACCCTCGGCGGCCAGGTTCTCGAGCCGCTCGAACAGGTCGAGGCGAAGCGCCTTGTGGTGCGAGCACTGCAGCCCGTCGGCCAGCACCTGCTCGACGTACAGCCGCACGGTGTCGCCGACGGCGGGCGCCATCGCGAAGTCCGAGATGGGCGCGCGGGCGACCTGCCCGTCGATGTCCGCGAGGAGGGTGTCGCCGTCGACCGCGGTGACGGTGGCGTCGTGGACGTCGCCGGCGTGCACGGCGCGGGCCTCGACGATGGCGTGCAGGTCATCGAAGGAGGCGCCGAGCGCGAGCAGGGCGTCTTCGGGCTCGGGGGTCACGTCGCTCATGGGGGCTCCTGGGCTGGGCGCGAGCGTGCGCTCGTACCACGGTCGGGGGGGCCGCGCCAAGGCCGGCGCGCGCGTCCCGTTGCGTCGGCCGGCGCGGCGCTCGTACCCTCGCCGCGTGCGTACCTCGTTCATCCTGCTCCTGGCCGCGCTGGCGGTCGCCTGCGACGACGGCGGCGGTGACGGCGCGACGCCGGCGGCCGACGCGGCCCTCGCGCCGGGCGACGGCGCGGTCGACGATCTCGACGCCACCTCGACGACCGGCGACGGCGACGTCCCGGGCGACGCGACCACCGACGCCGAGCCCGGCTTCCGCTTCGACGCCGCGCCGCCCGACCTGGGGCCGCCCGACGTGCTGCGCCACCTGTGGGTGACCGTCAACGACATCCCCGAGGACATGCGCGGCCTCGAGCCGGGGCGCGTGGACGGCGCCCGCTCGACCTTCGCCTGGGCCCTGCCCGAGGCCGGCTGGACCATCGAGGTGTACGCCGACCACGGCGGCGCCTGGGAGCCGCCGCCCGAGGCGCCCTACCTGCTGTGGCGCGCCGTCGACGTCGACCAGCCGCGCCACGTGATCGAGCCCGCGCACGTCGCGCCCGCCGGCGGCCGCTGGCAGCGCGTCGAGAGCGGCCACCGCTGGCAGGGCCGCGTGGTGACCCCGCCGCCCGGCGCGCCTGGCCGCTTCACCCTGCAGGCCGCCGTCGCCGGCACCACGACCGATCTGGTCACGGTGCTGCGCCGCGAGCTGACCCCCGAGCTCGATCCCTTCGTCGAGGTCGATCCCTGGTTCGTCACCTTCTCGCGCGACCGGGGCCGCCTCGAGGTCGCCGCCGCGGGCGACGGCTTCGCGGTCACCAGCGTCGCCGAGCCCGACGGCCGCCCGGACTTCGACGAGGCCGTCGAGGTGCTCGGTCTGCTCGGAGGCGACGACGCCTGGGACGCCGAGGTGCTGCGCCAGCTCCGCGAGGCCGTCCGGCAGCAGCTGCACGCCTTCTACCTGCTGCGCCCCGACGGCACGCGCGACGACGACAGCGTACGCATCCGGTTCGTGTTCGAGGGCGACGTCGACGCCCCCGAGGATCCCGCCGCCGCGGGCTTCAGCGTCATCGCCGTCGGCGGAGAGGACGCCGAGTGGACCCCGGGCGGCCGCACCTTCTTCGGTCGCGCCGCCATCGACTGGAACAACCAGGCGGTGGACGACAACACCGCGCCCGACCGCGGGGTCTTCACCACCTCGTTCGTGCGCTTCGTGCTCGCCAACCGCGTCACCGTCACCCTGCTGCGCGACTACCTGCCGGCGGCCGGCGGCCAGCCCTTCGGCAGCCTGCCCAGCGACGCCGACTTCCTCGACGCCGACTTCGACCCCACCCAGCTCGAGGGGCAGGCCGAGATCCGCGCCCTGCGTTTCCGCTTCGCCTTGGACACCCTGGCCCTGGCCATGGCCTCGGTGCTGGCGCACGAGATCGGGCACTCACTTGGCCTGGTCAGGGAAGGCCTTCCGCCCGAGGGCCTGCTGGCCGGCGTCGACGGCCCCTGGGTCAGCGCCGACGTCGACGGCGCCCACATCGACACCGAGGGCTTCAACCTGATGCAGTCGGGCACCAGCTTCAGTCTGGCCGACGTGGCCAGCAGCACGCCGGCCTTCAACGCGCCGAACCGCGCGTACCTGCAGCGGCGGCTGGTGGTCGGTCCCTGAGGGGCAGGGTTGGGCGCTACGCGTCGTCGCCCAGCACGTCGTCGAGGGACGACGCCGATACGGCGCGACGCAGCCAGGCGTCGAGCTGATCGATGTCGGTGCAGGCGTCGATGCGCGCCGCCTGCGCCTCGTCGGCTCGCAGGCCACGCGCGTCGAGCACCGACACGAGGGCGTGGCGCCGACCGAGGAGCTCGCCCTCCTCGAGGTTCTCGGCCAGCAGCTTGCCGTAGTACTCGCGGGCGAACTGCGAGGTGAACGTGTGCTTTTCCTTCCGCATGATGGCCTCCAGCGCCGCGCGCGCGACGGCGTCCAGGTCGCGGGTGACGAGGTCATAGTAGACAGCGCCCCGCTCGTAGTCGACCGCGGCCACCGCGTCGGCCGCGACCGCGCCCGCGAAGACGACTTCGATGTCGGCGCCGTGGTCCTTGTGCATCAGCGCCGAGAGGACAGCGAGCTCGGGTCGGGCCCGCGCCGTCTCGGGTTCGATCACCCGCGGGATATCGTGGGGATCGAGGACGACGGGGCGGATCACGGACCCCGCGCCCAACTCGATGGGCTGCCGCGCCCACTCGGCCACCCGCGGATCGGGGGCGATGACCAGGACGATCACCGGACAGCGCCAGAGGAAGCGCGCCGAGCCGACGTACGCCGGCCACGAGAATCGTTTCAGGGGGTTCTCGCTCAGTTGAGCCTCGACGACCACGACCCCTTCCGCGACGGCTCGGCCGTAGCGGTCGCGGCTCGGATCGATGACCAGGAGCCTGTTGCGCATAGAGGGGGTCGAGCGGGGTGCGTCACCGAAAGCTCGGATCAAGGCGCGAAGGCATGACGATATCCGATGATATCGACTTGCCTTCGCAACGCTGAGACGAGCGTTCGGGGGCGTGCACCGCGAAGTGCCCCGAATGCGCAACAGGCTCCCAACACGAGGTCGGCCTCGAAGGTGGGCGGCGCCAGGCGCGAGAGCGTGGAGTCGCCGACCTCGACGATCCGCGCCCGACCGGCCGCGCCGGGGATGCGGTCGCCTGCCAGCATCAGCGCCAGCGTGGGGCAGTGGCGGAACAGATCCACCAGTGTGTCGTGCAGGACCGAGGGCACCGTCGTCGCCTCCGTGGGTCGGGGTGGGCCAACGCGGGACAGTAGAGCGAGGACCGTGCCGGGCGCATGAAGCGAGCGAAATCAAAGGGTTGTGGGTCGACGTCGTCCCGCCGGCGGCGTATCGAGCGTCCACGGCGTCCAACTTCTGGCCGTCCTCGCTGGCCAGGGCACCGACGGTCTACGTCTGCGTCTCGTCTGAACGCTTCGGAAACCAGGGGACGAACGCCGGCGTGCGCCGCACGTAGTCGCGGTAGGCGGGCTTCGTCTTCGCCAGCGAACGCTCCAGCAGCGCGACGCCCGACACCTTCATCAAGAACAGCGTCATGACCGCCGGCCCCACGAGCGCCAGCCATCCGCCCGAGACGCTCACCGCCATCAGCCCCAGGCCCCACCACACCAGCGCGTCGCCGAAGTAGTTCGGGTGGCGGGTGTAGCGCCACAGCCCGCGGTCGAGCACCTTGCCCGCGTTCGCGGGATCGGCCTTGAAGCGCGCGAGCTGCCAGTCGCCGACGCTCTCGAAGGCCAGCCCCACCGCGAACAGGCCCACACCCACACCATCGAGCAGCGTCCAACCGGGCGCCCCGGTCGCCCCCTGCACCACGAACAGCGGCGCCGCGACCACCGCCAGGATGACCGCCTGCAGCCAGAACACGCTGACCAGGCTCACCCACGGGAACGCTCGCGGTGCCTGCGCGCGCATCGCCTGGTAGCGCCGGTCTTCCTCCTCGCCCCACGCCCTCCAGGTGAGGTAGGCGCCCAGCCGAACGCCCCACAGCGTCACCGCGCCCAGCTGCGCCGCCGCGCGCAGCGACTCGGCGCCGAAGCGCAGGTGCCAATACCAGCCGATGAGGACGAAGCCGGGGCCCCAGCAGGGGTCGATGATGCTCGCGTCCTTCTTCACGACGCTCACCACCCAGACGAGCGAGAGCACGCCGGCGACCAGCGCCAGCCCCTCCAGGTGAACGCTCCAGGCGTCCCGCCAGGGACCCATCAGCGCCGCCTCAGCAGCGTGTGCGCGACGAACCACTCCTCGCCGCCGCGGAAGCCGAACAGCTCGGCGCAGGCCAGGAAGAACAGCCGCCAGCGATGGTAGCGCCGCCGGGCGAGCTCCGGGTCGGGGCCCAACACGTCGAGCACCGCGTCCCGCGCGCCGTCGACGTTGGCCAGCCACGCCTCGCACGTTTGCGCGTAGTGCGTACCGTCCACGCGCCACTGACGCTCCACTGTCAGCGGCCCCGGCACGCTCTCCGGCAACGCGAAGGCCGGCATCAGACCGCCGGTGAAGAAGTGCCGCGCCATCCAATCGGAGGGGTCCGGGGCGTCACCCCGGACTTCGAAGCGATACGCCAGCGACCGATGACAGAAGACGTGCTGAAAGAACCGCCCCGCGGGCTCGAGCCAACCGGCCACCCGCTCGAACAGCGTCGGCCAGTTGCGTACGTGCTCGAACATCTCCACCGACACCACGCGGTCGTAACGCTCCCCCGGGTCGAAGACGTTCACGTCGCAGGTCGTCACGCGCACGTTCCGCAACCCGCGCGCGACGCAGGCCCGCTCGATGTACGCGCGCTGCGGGGCCGAGTTCGACACCGCGTGCACTTGCACGCCCGGCATCTGCGACGCGACCCACAGCGTGAAGGAACCCCACCCGCAGCCCAGGTCGAGCACCCGCATGCCGTCCTCGACCCCGGCCCGCGCCGCCGTCATCCCCAGCATGGTCTCTTCGGCCTTCGCCAGCGTCTCGACGCCCGTGGGCCAGTACCCGCAGCTGTACTTCAGCCACGGCCCCAACGCCGCCTCGAAGAACGCCGGCGGCACCGCGTAGTGCTGCGCGTTCGCGTCCCCCGTCGCCTCGGCCACCGGCCCGTCGGCCATCCACGCTACGAAGGCGTCCAGGTCCTCCGCCCCCGCCGCCCGCTCGGCCTTCAGCCGCGCCCGCAGCAGCCGCCGGATGGCCCAGCGCACCGCGACATCGGGCACCACGCCGCGCTCGGCGGCTTCGATGGACAGGGGGAGAAGCAAACGGGGTCTCCTCGATCAGAACGACAGAGGAGGATACGCCGCGCGGCCGGTGGTCGCGCGGCGAACGGCCCGGTCAGGCGGGGACGCGCTTCAAAGCTCCTTCTGCTCCATCCCCTCGACCTGCAGCCGGTTGATGACCGCCTGCGCGCCGCCTTCCAGCGCGTTGCTGCCGGCGTTGTAGCGTTCGCGCAGGGTGTCGACGGTGCCGCGCAGGGTGGCGACGCCGTTCTCCACGCTGACCTCGACCTGGTCCTCGTCGACGAAGGGGCTCCAGAACAGCTCGTCTTCGATGTCCTGCTTCACCTGCAGGTCGTCGACCCACGTGGGATCTTCGCTGGTGCGCAGCAGGTTCTGCACGCTGACGACGCCCTTGGCGTTCTCGGCGAGGTCCGCGGCGCGGTCGCGCTCGAAGTCGGTGCCGACGAGGCCCTGCAGGTAGGCGTGGCCGTTGGTGACGGTGACGCCGACCTCGTAGCGCTCGACGTAGGGGTCGCGGCGCAGGGCCTGGGTGATGGACTCGCGGATGCTCCGGTCGGCGACCGCGGCGAGGGGGCGCACGCGCAGCAGGTTGCGCACGCGCCAGACGCCGACGGTGTTGCGCGCGTCGTCGCCGGCGGCGAGCTTGGCGGCGAGGCTGCCGACCATGCCGGTCAGCGTCACCACGCCGTTCTCGACCTCGATCACCGGGCTGAAGGTCGACACCCGGGGATCCTCACCGAGGGCGGAGCGGATGGCGGCGACGATCGCGTCGTCCGTGGGCGCCGGCATCCCCGCCTGGCGCTTGTCGTCGTCGCGGGCGAAGCTGCGCACCTCGAGGCCCTTCGTCTCGACGTTCTTCACGCCGGCCGTCCAGGCCATCCGGGCGACGCGGGCCTTCTCGGCGGCGCTGCCGACGATGCCCGTGAGCGCCACGACGCCGTCGTTCACGTCGACCTCGACCAGATCCGCGTCGACCTCGATGGAGCGCGTCAGCCGGCCGTTGATGTCGTGCAGGATCTCGTGGTCGGGCCGGTGGTCGGGGGACTTGACGATCACCCGGTTGTCGACGGCGCGCACGCCGCGGACCCCTTTGGCCACCACCTCGCTGAGGTTGCGCTCGCCGTACGACTCGACGGTGCCTTCGAGCGTCACCTCGCCCGCGTTCACCGTGACGCGCAGCTCGTAGGCGTCCGCGGCGGGATCGGCGACGAGGGCCGACTCGATGTCCTGGCGGATGCGGGCGTCGCTGCGCGCCACGGGCACGACGGCGATTCGGTCGACGACGCTTCGCACCCCGCGCAGGCTGCGGGCGCGCTCGACGGCGCGATCCTTCGCCAGCACGTTGTCGACGGTGCCGGTGAGCGTGGCGATGCCGTGGTCGACCTTCACGTCGATCTTCTGCGACCGGACGCCTTCGTCGAGGAACAGCTCGGCGCTCAGCGCGCGGGTGATGGCGCCGTCGGTCGGCTCCTTGTGCTCCTTGGCCTGGCCGGTGGCGAAGGGCAGGGCCAGCCCGCCGACCAGGGCGGTGAGGAGTGAGATGCGTCGCTTCATGGCGTGCCTCCTTGGCGGCTGGTTCCTGGCCGTCGCGAGAGGCAAACAGCATTCCGTCGTTGGATGAATGCCGTTTTGAATCAATGGGTTGTGTTTGTGGCGTCGCGCGTTGCCCCGGCTGGTCGAGCGCGCGGGGCGCGCCGCCCCGGATCAGTCGCTCTCGTAGGTGACCCCGGCCCCGAGTCGATAGCCGGGGCCGTCGTTCAACGCGTCGGGCTGCCAGGTGGCGTCGAGCCCGAGGCCGAGGCCCGCGCCGAGGGCGACCAACAGCTTGCCGCCCAGGCCGCTCTGGGTGGGCACGGGCAGCGGCGCGTCTTCGGGCCCGTCGATGCGGCGGCCGTAGGCGGGCTGCAGGTCGGCGGTGGCGGCGAGGGCGACCGCGGTGAGAGGGCGCCAGCCCACCTCGGCGCGCAGCGACAGGCCGGCGCTGGGGCTGTTCAGGCGCAGGCGGTGCAGCAGGTCGACGGTCAGCCAGCCGGGGAACACCTCGAGGCCGACGCCCCAGGACGCGCCGGTCAGCACGTCGGCGCCGCCGGGGCCGCGCGGCGGCTCGCCCACGGCCTCTTCTTCGAGCGTGGGTGTGTCGTAGGGCGCGATCCGCGCCCCGGCCGTCAGCGCGAAGACGTGGCCGCCGGTGGACTCGAGCAGGCGCCACTTCAGCAGCGCCTCGACGTCACCCGCGCCGACGTTCTGGCGGGTGCCGCCGTCGTCGAGGTCGTGGCGGTGGTCGACCCAGCGCGCCGACAGATCGAGCTCGAGGCCGGCGCCGAGGCCGACCTCGAGGTAGCCGTCGAGGGCGGCGCCGGTGAACGTGGCCGGGGGCGCGTCGGTGAGGCCGCCGGGCGTGGGCTCGCCGACGAAGACGGAGGGCCCGAGGCGCAGGTAGACCCCGCCGGGCGCGCGCACCCAGGCGCCGGCGAGGGCGGCGGTAGGGACGAGCGTCAGCAGCAGGGGCAGGGCGGCGCGCACGGGGGGAGTATGGCCGGCGGGGCGGGCGAGGGCCAACGCTCGCTCGCTCGCCGGCGACGCGACGGGCATACTGGCCGCCGTGAATCGACGCGACGCGATCAAGCTGCTGGGCGGCAGCGTGGGGGTGGCAGCGCTGCCCATCAACTTCGCCGGCTGCAGCGACGGCGAGGCGCTGGCCCGTGACAGCGACTACTTGCCGACGCCCCAGCGCCCCCTGACGCCCACCGCCGAGTGGTACGTGAACTACTGCTGCGGGCGGCCGGACGCGCCGCCGCCCGCGCGTTGGCGGCTGCACCTCGACGGGCTGGTGAGGTCGGCGCGGACGGTCACCTACGCCGAGCTCGAGGCGCTGCCGCAGGTGCGGCGAGAGGTGACGATGGAGTGCGTGGGCAACCGGCCCGGCGGCGGGCTGATCTCGAGCGGCGCGTTCGAGGGGCCGCGCCTGCGTGACGTGCTGGCGCTGGCCGAGCCCGAGTCGACCGCCCACGCGCTGAGCTTCAAGGGGCTGGACGGCTACCCGGCGTACCTGCCCCGCTCGGTGGCCGACGCTGACGCGGGCATCGTGGCGCTGCGCATGAACGACGCGCCGCTCGAGCCGATCCACGGGGCGCCGGCGCGCGTGCTCGTCCCGGGGCGCTACGGGCTGGTATGCGTGAAGTGGCTCGACAGCATCACCGCCGTGCGCAGCTATGCGCCCTACGGGGCGCTGCGCGGGCTGGGCGATCCCGTGGCCGCCGAGATGCGGCTGCGCAGCCGCATCGACCTGCCCGGCGACGGGCGTACCGTGCGGGTGGGGCAGCCGGTCGAGGTGCGCGGGCTGGCGCTGGCGCCGGGGGTGGGGGTCTCGCGCGTCCAGGTGCGGCTGGACGGGGCGTGGCAGGACGCCGAGCTGACCTTCAACACGCTGGCGGACGATCGCGGTCCCTACCTTTGGTCGCTGTGGCGCATCGAGTGGACGCCGACCCGAACGGGCCGGCACGTGCTGCAGGTGCGCGCCTTCGACGTCGAGGGCAACACGCAGGACGCCGAGACGGACTTCCCCTACGACAGCGGCGCGATCCACGCGGTGCGGGTGGTGGTCATCGAGGCGGACGCTTGAGGGGGCTCGTCGCGCTGGGCCTGCTGCTGGGCGCGGCGCAGGCGGCGCCGCCGGCCGGGCTGCGCGCGGGCGGGGGCTTCAGCGGGCTGTTTCCCTCGGCGACGGCGGGGCTGCGCGCGCCCCTGGCCGAGGCGGTCGATCTCGAGGTGCGCTACGACACGGTGGCCGGGCTGGCCCACGACGTGGGGCTCACCGGGCGCTGGCACCACGCGGCCTACGACGTCGGGCTGGCCGTGGCGCACGGCTTCTTCGGCGTCGAGGATCTGGGCGGCATCCAGCTGCAGCACGCGCCGCTGGGCGAGGGCCTGACGACGGCGCTGGTGGGCGGCTGGACGACACACACGGCGCGCGGACACGCGGTCCGGCTGGAGGCGGGGCTGACCGCCCGCTGGTGGCACGTCGACGACGTGGACGTCGGGACGCAGGACCGGGTGTTCGACCCGACGCTGCACCACGCGCACGTCGAGGTGGGCGTCGACTTCGTCGGCGGCCTCTTCCTGCGCGGCCGAGCGGTGTTGCCGATTCAGGCCGAGCTGCGGGTGCTGGGCTACCTGCCGGTGGTGGTGGTGGGGCGCGCGTGGACCCTGTGAGCGTGCGCCGCGCGAGCGTGTCGCGATGACGCCCTGGCTGCTCGCGCTGGGCCTGCTGACCGCCGAGACGCTGCCGCCGGGCACGTCGGCGGTGCACCTGGACGGCGGGCTGATGGTGATCGGCATCCAGGTGCCGCCGCTGCCCTACTTCCCGGTGCTGACGGGCGACGCCGAGGTGGGCTGGGGGCTGGTCGACGGGCTCGACGTGCGCGCGCGCTATCAGACCCACGCCGGGCTGGTGCACCGGCTGGGTCCCGAGGTGCGCGCGCGTGTCTTCGCGGTGGGTGGCCTATCCGGCGCGGCCCGCGTGTGGGCGACCGGCAGCGTCGCCGGCGCCTACGAGGACGAGCTGGACGCCGGCGGTGACCTGGCGACGCTGTTCGGCGGGGTGCTGACCTGGCGCGGCGCGCCGGGCGCCCTGTCGCTGGACGCCGGCCTGCAGGTGCAGTGGCTGCTGTATCAGGACGTCGCGGGCGACGAGGTGCTCGACACCACGCCCTTCCCAGCCTTCGTCGAGCTGGCGCTCACCGCCGACCGGCCCCTTCACGAGGACGTGACGTTGTCGCTGCGGCTGGAGTACGCGGTGCCGCTGGCGCCCGACGATCCGTTCACGGTCTTCGGCGGCTATCCGCGGCTGGTGATGGGGGGAAGCTGGGCGCTCTGAGCCGCTGCGTGCGTGCTCAGTGGTGCTCTTCGTCGCCGCACACGCAGAAGGCGGGGCTGTCGTTCTCCATCTCGCGCGACACCTCGCTGCGGAAGATGTCCTCGGCCAGCCCGTCGGCCTTGGGGCCCAGGGCGACGCGCTCGGCGTCGATCTTGCCGTCGAGCACGTCGGCCAGCTCGGCGAAGGTGGGGAACAGCACCTCGGCGCAGCGCTGCTGGCCGGCGTCGTCGGGGCAGCCCTTCGCGGCGAACACGAAGGCGTCCTTCATCGCGGCCCAGTACGCGCCGCTCTTCCACAGCGAGAAGTGGTGCCCGATGTTCCACGGCTGGCGCTCGCGGGCGTTGTAGGCGTCGAGGATGGAGGCGCGGTAGTCGCTCTGCATCCGCTCGCCCGAGGTCTCGTTGACGTAGTAGTTGTAGTCCATCGGGATCGTGCGCGAGCCCGGGTTCTTCATCAGCGCGAACTGGTACAGCGTCTCGTAGATGGTGCCCTGGTGCAGCGTCTTCTGCGGCGGGCCGGGCTGCAGGATCTTGCTGGTGTCGTAGCGGTAGTCGAACGCGGTCAGCACGTCGAACAGCGCGCTGTTGTGCGCCAGCAGCGGCGCGCGGAAGCCCACCACGCGGTAGGGCTCGAGCGCCGGGTGGTCGAGGTTGGGCGTGCCCTCGGCGTCGAACAGCACCTCGCCCTCGTACTCGACCGGGAAGCGCGGCAGCGGCAGGCACACGTCGCGGCTGCTGTTCCAGTCGGGCGCGCCGCAGGCCATGCCGTCGGCGCAGGGGTTGTGCTTGTTGCAGCGCGCGCTGCACAGGCTGAGCGCGTCGGTCACCGGCAGGCACAGGCCCGAGTCGCACTCGCTGTCGGCGGCGCAGGCCGCGCCCTGGGCGCCGGCGACGTCGCTGCGCGGCTGGTAGTCGGGGAACACCGGGCGCCCCTCGGCGTCGCGGATGGGCTGGAACAGGTTGCGCTCGACCAGGCGGTGGAACTCCTGCACCTCGGTCTCCCAGCGCTCTTTGCTCCAGCTGCCGCCGTCCTTGTGGCGCACCGTGTGGTTGCCGATCTCGTGGCCCTCGTTGATCGCCTGCTGCGTGATGGCCCAGCGGGCGAGGGTCTCGTCGCGCGACAGGGCGCGGCCGATGTCGCTGCCGGTGACCTCGGTGTCGTAGTAGCAGGAGTTGATGAAGTAGGTGAACCCGACCCGCTTGCCGTGATCGCGCTTCATCTCGCGGGCGAACTCCATCGTCGCCGCCCACATGTTGAAGCTCTTGCTGCCGTCGAACGCGCCGGTCAGGTACAGCGGGCCGTCGGTGAACGCGGTGTCGGCCTTGCCGCCGGTGACGCGGCCGCCGCCAGGCTCGGCGCCGGGCGTCGGCGTCGCCTCCTCGGGCGCGTCGGCGCAGGCGGCGAGGGCGGTGGTCAGTCCGAGCGTGGCGACGACGCGAGCGATGCGGCGCATGGGGTTCTCCTCGAGGGCGCGGTCGCGCGTTCAGCAAGGCGCGTGCCCGGCCGGCGGCCTGCCGCGCCGCCCGACCCGGCCGGCAGGTGGTCACCGCGCTGGCCGTGCGCTGGCGACCCCGGTGGTCAGAAGGGCAGCCCCACCGCGCCGCAGATGAAGTCGCAGTAGGGCTTGGCGCGGCGCATCAGCTCGGTCACCCGGTCGACCAGATCGGGCGACTCGGCGACCTCGGGATCGAGGTCGTGCACCAGGATGAAGCTCTTGCGCTTCAGATCCTCGATCAGCGGGTGATCCTTGTCGAAGCCGCGCGGGGGGCGCTTCAGGCTCTCGCCCCCTTGGCGGAACGTCTCGACGAAGGCCGGGTCGCGGGTGATGGCCGTCCACCGGTCGGGCTGCTCGACGATCTTCGCGCGGATGGCGTTCAGCGCCTCGTTCGGCGGCATGTACATGCCCGCGCCGACGAAGGCCTCTTCGAGATCGAAGTGCACGTACAGCCCCGGCGCGTGCACGTCCTTGCCCGCCTCGTGCCGGAACTGGATGCCCACGTTGGTCTTGTAGGGGGTCTTGTCCTTGGCGAAGCGCGTGTCGCGGTAGATGCGCATCAGCGAGCCGCCGGCGCGCCGATCGTCGGCGACCAGGTGCGGCGCCACCTTCTCGAGGCGCTCGCCCATCGCCCGGATGAAGGCGCGGGCGGGCTCGCGCAGGGCGCGCTCGTAGTCGTCCTTGTGCGCGTCGAACCACGCGCGCTCGTTGTGCGCGGTCAGCTCGGCGAGGAAGTCGAAGAGGTCGGGCGGGAAGCCTTCGAAGGCGGCCATGGGGTGCTCCGCGGCAGGTCGTCGGGGTCGATGACGTCCGACGATGCCGCGGATCGACCGCGAGGCGAAGAAAAAGCGGCGCGGCCCGCGCCGCCGTCAGAGATACGCGCGCAGGCTCTGCCCGTGCTGGCCGCGGCGCAGCTTGCGCAGGGCCTTCACCTCGATCTGCCGGATGCGCTCGCGCGTGAGGTTGAACACCGTGCCCACCTCTTCGAGCGTGTGCCGGTTCTCGACCCCGATGCCGAAGCGCAGCCGCACGATGCGGGCCTCGCGCTCGGTCAGCGCCTCGTCGAGGATGCGCGCGGTGTGCGCCTGCATCAGCGTGTTGCGCGCGGCCTCGTGGGGATCCGGCGCGGTCGTGTCCTCGAGCAGATCGCCCAGCCGCCCGTCGTCGCCCACGGGCGTCTCGAGCGACAGCGTCGTGCGGTTGACCTCGAGGGCCCGCGCCACGCGCGCCGGCGTCTCGTCGATCTCGCCGGCGATCTCCTCGGCGGTCGGCACGCGCCCCAGCTGGCGCTCCATGCGCCGCGACGCCCGCGACACCTTGCCCACCAGCTCCATCACGTGCACCGGCAGCCGGATGGTGCGGCCCTGATCGGCGATGGCGCGGGTGATGGCCTGGCGAATCCACCACGTGGCGTAGGTGCTGAACTTGTAGCCCCGGTGGTGCTCGAACTTCTCGACCGCGCGCATCAGGCCGATGGTGCCCTCCTGCACCAGGTCGAGCAGGTGCGGGCCGCGGTTGACGTAGCGCTTGGCGATGCTGACCACCAGCCGCAGGTTGGCGAGGATCATCTCGCTGCGCGCCCGCTCGAGCGCGCGCCGCGCCTGCCGCAGCTCGACGACGACCTCGCGCAGATCCTCGACGCACGCGCCGACCTCGTACTCGGCCGCCTCGAGCTCCTCCTCGGTGGCCTCGCCCGCGTCGAACCGCGCCTTCATGGCGTTCAGCTGGTCGCGCTTCTCGGTCAGCCCCAGCGCGAGCTCGTCGACGACGTCCCACCGCAGCTGCATGCGCTTCAGCAGGTCGATCAGCTCGATGTCGTAGTCGCGGTTCTTGCGCCGATCGGTCTTGGTGACGCGGCGGTTGCTGCGCCGGCGCGCCCGCGCCACGCGCTTCATCTCGTCGGCCAGCGTCTGCAGCAGCTCGACGCCCTCGAGCCCGGTCTCTTCGTCGGTGGTGCGGTTGGTGCCGCCGTCCAGCACGTCGCGCAGGTTGTGCTTGCCGCGCTTCACCTGGCGCGCGAGCTCGATGACGGCGCGCACGCCGGCGTCGGTCGCGATCAGACCACCGAGCACGGCGTCGCGGCCGTCTTCGATGCGCTGCGCGACCTCGATCTCCTCCTCGCGGGTGAGCAGATCGGCCCGGCCGATGTTGGCCAGGTGCGCGTGGACCGCGTCCATTCGCTTGAGGCGCGCGTCGTCGACCATGGAGCTCAAGGACGTCCTCCCGGGCGCGTCGAGTGGGTGTCGGTCGCCCGGCCGGCCCACCACGCAGCGGGGACACCGACCAAAAAGGCGGCGGAGAATGTAGCGAAACGAAAGCCGGCTGTCACGTCGGCTGCGCGTCGAAAGCGCGCATCCCCGCGGGGGGCGGGGGTTCGCGCCCGGTCAGAACAACGAGACCTGCTCGATTCGTCCCAACCGCCGGTTGACCGCGAGTCGGGTCGCGTCGGGCAGATCCGGGCGGCCGCCGAGCCAGCGCAGGTACTCCTCGTCCACGTCCTCGAGCAGGGTGCCGGCGTGCTTGCCGAGGCCCACGCGCAGCCGCTCGTCGCCGCGATCGGGGTACAGATAGCGCCCGTACAGCGCCTCCTCGCCGTCGAGCACCGCGCGCAGGCGGGCCTGCTCGGCGAAGGCGGCCTCGACGTCGTCGGGGATGCAGCCCGCGCGCACCATCGCCAGCAGCAGCGCGCCCGTGGCCAGCGCGTCGGCGTCGGCGCTGTGCGCGCGATCCTCGGGCAGCCCGATGCCGTACAGCGCGCAGACGTTGATCAGCTTGCGCGATCGCTCGCCGCGGTGGTGCCAGCAGGCGAAGACGAAGGGGTCGAGCGCCTCGGGCAGCGCCCACTCGACGCCGTGGCGCGCGTTCTCGGCGGCGATGACGCGCGCGTCGTAGAAGGCGAAGTTGTAGCCGCACAGCACGGGCCCGGCGTCGAGGTGGCGCGCGAAGCGGGCCGCGATCTCGGTCCACGGCGGCGCGCTCTCGACGTCCTCCGACTTGATGCCGTGCACCACCGACGCCCCGGCCGGGATGTAGATGCCCGGGTTGACCAGGTCGCGCACCAGCTTCCCGTAGACCGCCCCGCCGCGGAAGTAGGCCCCGCCCAGCTCGACGATGCGGGCCTGCTCGGGATCGGTGCCGGTCGTCTCGGTGTCGACGGCCAGGATGACGGCTTCGGTGAGGCGCATGGGCGGCCCGTATACCGCACCCTCCTCGGCGCGGCAACGGCGCGCGCCGACCGGGGCCGGGCTGCTATCGTCGCGGCATGCGGTCGGTCGGCGGCAAGGGGGTCGTGTGGGGGGTGGCGGCGGCGCTGGCCGGCTGCGGGGGCGCCGCGCGGCCGGCCCCGCCCGTCACGCAGGCGGTCGAGCCCGTCTTCGCGGGCTGCCGGGCGGCGCACCGCGACCCCGAGACCCTCGACGTGGGCTGCCCCACCTTCCTCCTGTCGATCCGGCGGGCGCCGCCCACCCTGTCGCACGACGCCGTCTTCACGGTGGTCCAGGCCAACCTCGGCGCCGAGCGCGCCACGGTGGCGCCCTACACGCTGACCATCGACGGGCGCACCTTCGAGGGGCAGCGCTGGATCACGGCCGAGCCTGCCCGGCAGGGCTTCTTGATCCGCGGCGACGTGGACGAGGCCGGCGTCCTGCTGATCGCCTGCTTCAACGGCCCGGAACAACCCACCGCCGGCCTCGCGGCGCGGTGCAGCGAGGCCATCACCACGGCCCTGCGCGACGGCCTGCCGCGCGCGGTGTTCGAGGCGTCGCCGGACGGTTGAACCGCGGCCGCCACCGGGCGCATCATGCGCCGATGGTGTGGTGGCCGTTCCGAAAGAAGGGGCCCGTCTGGCTCGACGCGTCGTCGTGCACGCGCGTGGTGGCGGCGATCGGCGAGGCCGAGCGCGGCAACCGCGGCGAGGTGCGGGTGCACCTCGAGGCGCGCTGCCGCTTCGATCCCGTCGAGCGGGCGCACGACGTGTTCGGTGATCTCGAGATGTACGAGACGGCCGAGGGCACCGGCGTGCTGCTGTACCTGTCCGTCGAGGATCGTCGCGTGGCCGTCTTCTCGGGCCCCGGCATCCCGGGCACCACCGATCCCGCCTTCTGGCAGCCCGCCGTCGACGCCGCCCGCGACGGCCTGCGCGATGGGGCGCTGGCCGACGGCCTGGTGGCGGCGCTGGGCGCCATCGGCGACATCCTGCGGGCCTCGGTGCCCGGCGAGGCGCCCGAGGGCAACCAGCGGCCCGACACCATCAGCTTCGGGTGAGGCTCAGCGCCGCGGATCCGCTGCCCTGGGTGATCGCCGGATCGCTGGCGGTGGGCCTGGGCGTCGTGGGCCTCGCGCGCCTGCGGCCCGGCACCGAGGCGGCGCTGGCCGAGGGCCACGACGCGCTGGCCTGCCAGGTGGACGTCGGGCAGGGCGCGCGGCGGCAGCTCGCGTGGCGGGCGGACGCGCTGGCGCGGCGGCTGGGGCCCTCGGCGGCGGCCTACGAGGACGGCGATCCGCCGGGCATCCGGGTGCGCGGCGTGGCCGATCTCGCGGCGCTGGAGGCGCCCGATCTGCTGGGGCCCGGCTTCCTCGCGCCCATCGAAGGCCCGGCGGGCGCGCTCTTTCGCGCGTCGCCCGATCTGTGGGTGGCGCTGCAGAAGCGAGCCTTCAACCGCAGCGCCGAGATCGTGCGGGATCGCTTGGCCCGGCTGCCCGCCGGGCGCGCGGCGATCCACTTCCCCCGGCACGACCGGCTCGAGATCGCCTACACCCTGGACGCGGATCCCGCGTGGGTGCGAGCGCTGGCGCTGGGCGGGGGCCGGCTGGAGGTGCAGCTCGCGGTGCCGCGCGACCCGGGGCTGGCCGTGGTGCCGCCCTACGCGGTGGTCGGGGCCCGAGCCCGGGGCGGGCTGGTCGAGGTGCGGCTCGACGACGCCGCCGCGGCCCGGGTGACGCGGGCGCTGGACGCCGGGCGGCCCTTGGCGGCGACGGTGGACGGCGAGACGGTGGGGCTGGCCGACCCCCCGTGGACGGCGGACGCGGGCCTGCGCGTCGTGCCGCGCGGCACGTGGGACGGCGAGCCCCAGCGCCTGGCCGCGTTGCTGTGCGCCGGCCCGCTGCCCGCGCCCATCGTGCCCGTGGGCGCGCCGCCGTAGCGGCGCACGCGGGCGCCGGTGTACAACGCCCCATCACGATCTGTGGAGACACGGCATGCACCGGCCGCCCGATCCGCGCGGCGTCTTCTGCAACCGGACGCTGAACCTGCGGGGCATCAAGGCCATCGGCTACGACATGGACTACACCCTCGTGCATTACCGCATGGAGGGGTGGGAGCAGCGGGCCTACGACTACATCAAGCAGGGCCTGCTGGCCGAGGGCTGGCCGGTGGGGGATCTGACCTTCGATCCCGACCTGGCGGCGCGCGGCCTGATGATCGACCTCGATCTGGGCAACCTGGTGAAGGCCAACCGCTTCGGCTACGTGAAGCGGGCCGCGCACGGCACCGCGCCGCTGAGCTGGGAGGCGCAGCGCAAGGCGTACTCGCGCACGCTGGTCGATCTGCGGCACGACCGCTGGGTGTTCCTCAACACGCTGTTCAGCATCTCGGAGGCGTGCTTCTTCAGCCAGCTGGTCGAGCTGTACGACGCGGGCGAGTTCGAGGCGGCCTACACCTATCGCGACCTGTACAAGATCGTGCGGCGGACGCTCGACGGGGCGCACGCCGAGGGCAAGCTGAAGGCCGAGATCATCGCCGACCCCGACGCCTTCGTGGATCTCGACCCCGAGATGCCGCTGGCGCTGCTCGATCAGAAGCGCGCGGGCAAGCAGCTCTTGCTGATCACCAACTCGGAGTGGTCGTACGCCGCGCCCATGTTGCACTTCGCGGTGGATCGCTTCCTGCCCGGCGACATGACCTGGCGGGATCTGTTCGAGGTGTCGCTGTTCGCGGCGCGCAAGCCCGACTTCTTCTCGACGGGGGCCGCGGCCTACGCGGTGGTGGACGACTCGGGGCTGCTGCGCGAGCACCGCGGGCCGGTGGGCCACGGCGGCTGCTACGTCGGCGGCAACGCGGCGCTGATCGAGGACAGCCTGGGGCTGGAGGGCGGCGAGATCCTCTACGTCGGCGATCACATCTTCGTGGACGTGAACGTCGCCAAGAGCGTCCTGCGCTGGCGCACCTGCCTGGTGATGCGCGAGCTGGAGGAGGAGGTCGAGGCCATCGCCGCCTTCGACGCGCAGCAGGCCGCGCTGTCGGCGATGATGCAGGAGAAGCAGGATCTCGAGTACGCCTACTCGAAGCTGCGGCTGGCGCTGCAGCGGCTGCGTCACGGGTATGGCCCGCAGGCCGGGCGCGGCCAGGCCGAGATCGAGGCCGAGGTTCAGCAGGTGCGCGAGGCGCTGCTGGCGATCGACACCCGCATCGCGCCGGCGGCCGAGGCCTTCGGGCGGCTGCGCAGCCCGCGCTGGGGGCTGCTGATGCGGGCGGGGAACGACAAGAGCCACCTGGCCCGGCAGGTGGAGCGCTACGCCGACATCTACACGTCGCGGGTGAGCAACTTCGAGCGGCTGACCCCCTTCGAGTACCTGCGCTCGCCCCGGGGCAGCCTGCCGCACGACCCGGCGTGACGCGCGCCACGCGCATGATCCGCACGGGTCGGTCTGCTATCTTCGCGGCCGTGCTTCGTCCGCTGCTGCCTCTGCTGTTGCTCCTGTCGCTCGGCGCGCCCGCCCTCGCGCAGCCGACCGAGCAGGCGCGCGTGCAGGCCACCGAGGCCTACGAGGCGGGCGTCGCGGCCTTCAAGGCCAAGGACTTCGCCGAGGCGCTCGCGCGCTTCGAGCGGGCCTACAAGCTCGATCCCTCGCCGGTGCTGCTCTACAACCTGGCGCGCACGCATCAGGAGATGCGGCACTGGACGCAGGCCATCGAGCACTTCGAGCTGTACCTGGCCCGGGTGCCCGACGGGGACGATCGCGCCGACGTCGAGGCGCGGGTGCGCACCATGCGCAACCTGTTGGCCGAGATCGAGGCAGCCAAGGCCGAGCCGCCGCCGGCCGAGCCACCGCCGGCCGAGCCACCGCCGGCCGAGCCACCGCCGGCCGAGCCGCCGAAGGCCGAGGCGCGCACCGAGCCCGCGGCCAGCCTGCGTCCCTACGCCTACACCGCGGCGGGCTTGACGGCCGTCGCCGCGGGCGTCGCCATCTACTTCGGCGTCGAGGCCGGCGCGGCCGAGGACGAGCACGCCGACGCGATCACCGGACCCGACAAGGCCGACACGGCCACGCGGGCCGAGGACGCCGCCCTGGCCGCCAACCTGGCTTGGGGCGGCGCGGGGCTGTTCGCGGCCGCGGCGGTGACGCTGTTCCTGCTCGAGCCCGACGCGCCCGCGGTGGCGCTGACGCCGCTGCCCGGCGGGGCGTCGCTGGGCCTGACCCTCTCGTATTGACTCGCACCGGAGGACGTCGGATGACCACGATGCGCTGGGTGGCGACGGTGGCGCTGGCGGTCGGCGGCTGGGGGTGTCATCCCACCGGCGGAGGCGTCGGCGACGCAGGGCCCGGCGCGGGCGGCGGCGCGTCGCTGGACGGCGCGGCGCCGGGGGCGGGCGGTCAGCCTGGGTCCGGGGCCAGCCTGGCGCCGGCGGTGAGCCGAGCGCGGGGGCGGCGAGCCGGGTGCGGGCGGCGAGCCGGGCGCGGGCGGCACACCGGGCGCCGGGGGCGAGCCAGGGCGGCGGCGCGCCGGGCATGGGCGGCGCGCCGGGCGCGGGCGGAGGCCCTGCCGGCGATCGTGACGACGACGGCGTCGCCGACGACGAGGACAACTGCCCGGACCGGCCCAACTTCAGCCAGATGGACGCCGACGACGACGGCCTGGGCGACGCGTGCGATCCTTGCCCCCAGCAGCCCGGCCCCTGCGAGGCGCCCGGCGAGCTGGTGCGGGTCAGCCCCGCGGAGATCGACTTCGGGGCGGTCGGCCTGCGCTGCGGCGTGGGCGACACCGTCACCGAGCGGGTGGGCGTCGAGCCGCAGCGCGCCGAGGTCTGCCTCGAGCCGCCCATCCTGCAGGGCGACTGCCTCGGCGTCCGCCTCGTCTGGCCGGGTGGGTGCCAGTCGGTGACCGAGGGGTTCTCGTTCCAGCTGCAGTTCACGCCGCGCCGAGTCGATCCGGTCGACTGCACCCTGGTGCTGACCGCGCGCGCCGAGGGTGGCCCCACGCAGACGGTCGAGGTCGCCGTGCAGGGCGCCGGCGAGGACGAGGGACCGCCGACGCACGAGGCCCTCGCCGGCGTGCCCTCGGCGGTGGACGTGCTGATGGTGGTGGACGACTCGGCCTCGATGCAGGAGGAGCAGGGGGCGCTGGCCGACGTGGGCGCCGAGTTCTTCGACGCGGCCGACCGGCACGGCGTGGCCGTGCGGGTGGGCGTGGTCACCACCGACATGAGCGCGCCCGAGCGCTCCGGTCGTCTGGTCGGGATGCCCGCGTACTTCGATCCGTTGGCGCCGGGCGGCCTCGACCGGTGGGAGGCGCGCGTGCAGGTAGGCACCGCGGGCTCGGGCCAGGAGGAGGGCCTCGCCGCGGCACGGGCGGCGCTGATCGGCAACCGAAACCCGGGCTTCCGCCGACCCGGCGCCGCGTTGGCCGTGGTGATCCTGAGCGACGAGAACGACAACTCGCCCGAGACGGTCTCGACCTACATCGATGGCCTGCTGGCCGCCGCGGGCGTGGCGCCCGCGGAGGTTCACCTGCACGCCATCGTCGGGGCGCAGAACGGCCGCGCGCAGGCCTGCAGTTCGCAGCTCGGCGACGCGGACGCCGGGGGCCGCTACGTCGAGGCGGTCGGACGGCTCGGGGGGCGCGTCGAGTCGATCTGCGCCGCGCTCGCGCCGGGCCTGAGCCGCATCGGCGAAGCCACCTTCGGCGTGCAGCGGACGTTCGCCGTGCCGCCCGATCTCGCCGGGGGCGTGGCCGCGGTCTGGGTGGACGGCAGTCCGGTGGACGGGTGGAGCTACGATCCGGCGCTGCGCGTCGTTCGGCTGGCTCCGGAGGTGTTCCTGTCGGCGGGCGACACCGTGTTGATCGTGGGCGCCGGCGACTGCGCTCCCTGACGCGGTCGACGAGGGCCGGTCGGCGGCGGCCGCTGCCGCCCCACCGAGCAGAGCCGCAACGGTCCGGTCAGGGCGCCTCGTCGGGCAGGCACACGCCGAAGGCCCAGGTCTCGCGCAGCAGGCAGGTGAAGCCGTCGGGGCAGGCGCCCTCCTCGTCCACCTGGCACAGCGGCAGGCACTTCGCGCCGTCGCCGGGATCACCGCAGAAGGCGACGCCCTGGCAGTCCTCGACTCGGTCGCACGCCTCGCCGAAGGCGGCGCGGCCGGCGGGGCGGCAGCGGCCCTGATCGCTGTTGAGCGTGAAGGGCTGGCACCGCTGGCCGCCCTGGGCGCAGGCCGGCTGCTCGAGATCGCAGTCGGCCACCGCGCAGACGCCGAAGAGGCGGCTCTCGTCCTCGGGCGTCGCCGGATCGTCGGCGTTGCTGAACGACACGCAGGCGAGCCCCTCGTCGCAGTCGGGGCTGGTGGGATCGCACAGCGCGGTGCAGGTGCCGCGCCCCGCCGGCTGGGACGGATCGAGGTAGTCGTCGGGATCGTCGAAGCAGAACAGGCCGGGTCCGCAGGTCAGCGCGCGCGCCGCGTCGTCACGGCCCGAGGCCTGCGCGTCGCAGACGCCGCCCTGCTCGACGTCCCCGGCCTCGAGGCAGATGCCCTCGGTCGTCCCGCCCCCGACGGTCGAGTAGCAGGTGCCCGGCCACTGCTGGTCGGCGCCGGCCTGACAGCTGCCGAAGACCTCACCGTTGAAGTGGGCGCTGCCGCAGAACCGGTACCAACAGGCGTCCTGCAGGTCGGGGTAGCACGAGAAGTCGGCGGGGCAGTCGGCGTCGCTGCCGCACGAGAAGAGGCAGGCGCCGCCGTCGAGCGGGTTGTTCGAGCGCGGCACGCAGGTCTGGCTGGCGTCGCAGTCGGCCGCGACGTCGCACTCGCTGGCCACGCGAGGGACGCAGCGCCCCTGGTGGCAGCTCTCGGCGTCGCGCACGCAGTGGTAGTCGGTGACACACGTGCGATCGGCGCGCACGCAGTGGCCCGCCTCACAGGTCTCGCCCACGCCGCAAGCGTAGGGGCAGGGGATGGGGCGCGCCTCGCACTGGCCGGTGTCCTCGTTGCACAGCTGGCTGCGATCGCAGCCGGTCACGCGACAATCGGGCAGGCAGTAGCGGCTGTCCGTCTCTTCGTCGTCGAAGCAGGTCCACCCGGCGCGGCAGCCGCCGTCGCAGCGCGCGAAGCAGATGTTGTTGTCGCCGGCCGCGACGCAGACGCCGCCGTCGCAGTCGCCGTCGACGCGGCAGGTGGCCCGGCAGAACCCGTCGGGCACGCCCTCGCCCTCGACGCACTCGGCGTCGGCGCGGCACGGCGCGTCTTCGGCGCAGGCCGCCGCCGCGGCGCCCACACAGGCGCCGGACCCCGGGACACACAGCTGGTCGGCCGCGCACGCCGCGGCGGCGCAGGGATCCGCGCCCCCGCGCCGCCCATGCCCGGCGCGCCGCCCATGCCCGGCGCGCCGCTGGCTCCCGGGCGCCGCCCATGGCGGCGGCGCGCGCCCTCGCCGCCGGCCCCGCCGCCGCCTGCGCCTGGCTCGCCGCCGGCGCAGGCGCGCCGCCGGCGCCTGGCTGCCCCCGGCGCCCGGCTGGCCGCCCGCGCCAGGCGCGCCGCCGGCCCCGGGGGCCCCGCCCACGCCGCCGTCCGCCCGGTTGCCGCAGACGCACGGCCCGTAGGTCTGGTCGGCCAGGCAGGTCTGCGTGCCGTCGGTGCCGTCGGTGCACGCGCAGGCCACGGCGCGCCCCACGACACAGGCGCCGCCGCCGCCTCCGCCGCTCTGGGGCAGGCAGCCGGCGAGGCCGACGAGCGCGAACAATCCAAGGCTGGCGAACGACGTTCCGAGGCCCCGCATCCGAACCCTCCGCGGAAAAGGCGGCGCACTATAGCAGGGCGGGTCCATCGGGGTGCACCCGAGGTGGCGGGGCACACCGCCTCGGGGGCAGGCCGGGGTGAGCGCGGCGTCAGCCGCCGGGCGCGACGGCCAGGTTCGGCACCAGCCGGGGCCGCAGCCGCTCCAGCGCCCGCTGGGGATCGCGCAGCACCACGCGATCCGCCTCGATGTCGATCTCGAGGCCCTCGACGCTGGCCAGCCCCATGGCCAGCGCGCGGCGCGGCACGCCGTGGCGGGCCAGCAGGTGGTCGGCGAAGGCCGACCAGGCCAGGCTGCGACTGCCGTCCGTCGCGGCCTCGCCCCAGGTGAACAGGTGCATCAGCGCGAGGTTCAGGCGATCGACGGGTCGCATCGCCTCGGGCGCGCCGCGCTGCTCGAGCGCCTCGGAGAAGCGCGTCGCCACCGCCCGCACGAAGGCCCGCAGCCACGGCCGCATGTCCCCCAGCGCCTGCTCCCAGTGCTCGGCGGTGATGTGCAGCAGCACGGCGTCGGTGGCCGCCACGACGCTCGCGGTGCGCGTCGACTCGGCCAGGATGGCCGTCTCGCCGAACACGTCGCCCGGCCCCAGCTCGCCCAGCTGCACGTGGCGCCCCTCGCGCCGCGTGTAGACGTGGCAACGACCGTGCACGACGACGTAGGCCGCGTCCGCGGGGTCGCCCTCGACGACGACGTGCTCGCCCCGCGGCACCCGCACCTCGGGGAAGGCGCCCTCGCCGCGCAGGTGGCGCTGCAGGGCGTTGCGGAGGGCCGCGATGTCGGGGTAGCGCTCGCCTGGGCTCCGGGCCATGGCGCGCTCGGCGATGCGCCGCAACCCCAGCGGCGCCTCGGGGGCCAGCTCCTCGATGGGTGGGCACTTCACGCGGTGGGCGCGCCGCATCGCCTCCAGCGCGTCGGGGTGGTCGAAGGGGGCCCGGCCGGTCAGCACGAAGTACAGCATCGCGCCCATCGCGAAGATGTCGGTGCGCTCGTCGAGCGCGCCCGCCTCGGCCTGTTCGGGCGCCATGTAGCCCGGCGTGCCCATGACCCCGTCCACCTCGAGATCGGCCACGTACGTGCTGACGGGCGCCTCGAGCGTCTGGCCAGGATCCTCGGAGACCCCCGCGGGCGTGACCAGGCGGGCGATGCCCCAGTCCATCAGGTACACCTGCCCGAAGGCGCCCACCATCACGTTCAGGGGCTTCAGATCGCAGTGGATGACGCCGCGGGCGTGCGCCATCTCGAGGGCATCGCACACCTTGATCAGCACGCCGACGAGGTCGAACAGCTCGCCGTGATCCACCGGCCCCCGCGGCCGTCGCTGGACGCGCGACTCGAGGGTCTCGCCCTCGACCAGCTTCATCGTGAACCAGGGCTGGCCGTGCTCGCCCACGCCCAGCTGGTGCACCGGCACGATGTTCGGGTGGTCCAGCTGGCCGGTGATGTGGGCCTCGCGCACGAAGTAGGCGATGGCGGCCTCGTCCCCCAGCAGGGTCGGCGCCATCACCTTCATCGCCATGCGGCGCTCGAGCACGGGGTCGACCACCGCATCGATGGTGGCCATTCCCCCGCGCGCCAGCGTACCCTGGCGCGGCAGGCCGAGCTGCGCCAAGCGCTTCAGCGTCGCGAGCGTCTCGCTCTCGGGGGGCTCTTCGGTCACGGCCTGCGACGATAGCACGAAGCGCGCGGCGTCGGGTGTCGCGCGGCGGTGTCTCGGGGGGCCGAAGGGCACCCGCGGGGAGGGAGACGCGGTGAGCGAGGTCGACGAGCGGATGGCGGTGGCGCGCGGCGTCCCCCTCTTCGAGGGCGTGGGCGAGGGTGCCCTGCGGCGCCTGGTCGAGCAGGCGCGCTGGGTCCGGTACGCGCCGGGCGACGTCGTCGTGCGCGAGGGCGACCGGGCGCGCGACATGTTCGTGGTCGCGTCGGGCCGCGTCGTGGTGCGCAAGGGGAAGGCCGGCGTCGAGCTGGGCCACCTGCCGGCGGGTGAGGTGTTCGGCGAGGTCGCGTTGATCGACGCGCGACCGCGATCCGCGACGGTGGCCGCCTGCGAGATGGCCGAGCTGATGGTGTTGTCGGCCGAGTCCTTCGCCACGCTGGGCCGCGTCGAGCCCGACGCCCACCTGCGCGTCGTCACGAACATCGCCCGCGCCATCGCCGATCGGCTGCGGCGCCTGAACGACGCGGTCGAAGCCCGCGCGCTGTGGTGCAACCTGTACTGAAGCGCGCGCGCCCTCCCGGCCGGGGATCAGGCGGTCAGGGTCGAGGGCAGCCCGAGGGTGCGGCGGCGCTGGTCGGTGACCTGGCGCATCACGGCCGCCGCCGCGTGGCGATCCGGGCAGGTGGGGTCGGACCAGGCGTCGCGGGCGATGGCGTGGGCCACCGTCTCGAGCCCGTCTTCGAGCAGCATGGACAGGGCGGGGCCCACCGGGCGCCCAGGTCGCCAGACGTCCATCAACCAGCGCGCCGTGGCCCCCGGATCGCCGACGCGCAGGGCCAGGCCGGCGCGGGCGCGCGCCACGCGATGGGGCGGGACGTCCTGTGTGGTCGCGGCGCTGTCGAGCAGCCGGGTCAGATCGTTCGCTTCGTCGTCCGACAACCGCGCGAGGTGGTCGAGGGGGGCGTCGAGCAGGTGCGCGGCAGGGTGTGGCACGAGGGGCCTCCGAGGTTCGGGCGGAACCACCGGCTCCGCGTCCGTCACGGCTGTCAACGGCCGGTGACGCTGCACGATCCAACCGAGGGGTACGGACAAACCCTTCCCGGGTGTGCGCGAGCCTTGCGTCGGGCCACGCGGGGGCCGACCCTGGGGCCGTCGCCAGCACGACGGAGGCCAGACCCATGAAGCCCAACACCCACCTCGGGATCGATCCGCGCCTCTGCGGCGCGCCGGTCAGCGTCGCCGAAGGCACGGCGACGGTACGCTTCGAGGCCACGCCCGACATGGCCGTCGACGATCGCGGCCTGGTGCACGGCGGCTTCGTCTTCGGGCTGGCCGACCACGCGGCGATGCTGGCGGTGAACGATCCCCTCGTCGTGCTCGGCGGCGCTGAGGTGCGTTTCACGGCGCCGGTGGCCGTCGGGCAGACCGTCGACGCGACCGCGCGGGTGACCGGGACGAAGGGCCGCCGGGCGACGGTCGCCGTCGAGGCGCGCGTCGGCGACCGGGTGGTGCTCGAGGGCACGCTCACCACGTTCGTGCTCGACCGGCACGTCCTCGATTGAGCCAGGCGGCCGCCGCGGCTCGGTCGGGGCAGCGCAGATCGCTGGCCGCCGCCCGGGCGATGCCCGCCGCGACCGTGGTGAAGCCCTCGGCGGTCAGCGCGGCCAGCACGGCGCCGACCGGCTCGCCGGGGCGCCAGGCGTCGACCAGCCAGGTGACCAGCGCGTCGTCGTCGCCGGCCCGCGCCGCCAGCGCCGCCTCGGCGAGCCCGAGCCGGCGCCACCAAGGCCACGCGGGGTGGGCGGCGGTCAGGCGGGGCTCGGCGGGCAGGCGGGCGCGCTGTCGGGCGAGCCAGCCGGCCAGCAGACGCGCCGCGACGTCGTCGAGGTGCAGCAGGCGGCCGAGGCCGGCCTCGAGCCAGCCGGCGCAGGGATCGAAACGGGCGTCGTCGCGCATCGAAGTCTCCTTGGGTGAGGACGTGCGCCCGAGCGCCGCCGGTCGGCGCTCGAACGGGGGACGTCATCGGACAGCGGCGACGCGTGTTGCGCGCGGCGGCGCACTTTTTTGATAAGGGGTCGAAACCATTGAGCAAAAAAGTTGCGTTGGCGGGTGTGGGTCGCCGGGGGACGGTCGGCTGGCTGCTGATCCTGATCCTCTTCGTGGGCTGCGGCGGGGCGCCGACCGCGGGCGACGCGAAGGCGTCCGGCCGCTGGATGCTGCTGCCGCTCGAGGGCGCGCCCGAGGCGGCGGCCGTGACCGACAGCTTCTGCACGGCGCTGGCGAGGCGCGTCGAGACGCTCTTGTGCCCGGGTGAGGTGCAGGCGCTGCTGAAGGCCCGCGCGCTGGACCGGCTGGTCGGCTGCACCGCGGGCGACTGCCTGCCCGAGGTGGGCGTCGCGGTGGGCGCGGAGCGCATCGTGTCGGGCTCGGTGCGGCACCTCGAGCCGGTGTGGACGCTCGAGCTGCGGGCGACGCGATCGAGCGACGGTCAGCTGCTGGGCCGCGCGGCCGAGCGCGCCGAGGGGCCGCCCGCCGCGCTGCTGGACGTGCTGGACGCGGCCGCCGAGGCCATCGTGCGCGCCAGCGCGGGCCCCGTGGGCGACGCGCAGAAAATCGGAGCGAACACCCCCTTTCCTGCAACACCGGCCGCGCCTGTCCGATAGAGGGGGCGACGCGAGCCACCGTGATGGGTGGGTTGCCCCTCGACGCGGGCTCGCATAGTGTGCGGCGACGCGCGGGTGCCCGAAGGCAGTCGGGGCCGCGCGGCGGGATGGGCGAACCGATGAAGAGTCGATACGGGGGCGGGCTTCGGTGCTGCGTGGCGTTCGCGGCGCTGGTCGCGGCGAGCGCCGGCTGCGAGGCGCTGGACACCGGCACGGTGGCGGCGGCGATCGAAGGGCAGGCGTGGTTCGTGGGGCCGGTGGGCGCCGGCGCGACCGTGCGGCTGCACCGGACGGACGCCAGCGGCGTGACCGGCGAGCAGGTCGCGACGACCACGACGGACGCGGACGGGCGCTTTCGGTTCGCGAGCATCGCGGGCATCGAGGGCGAGGCCGACCTGCTGGTGGTGGTCGACCTCGGCGGCGTGCCCTGGGCCGGGCCTTTCGGCGGCTCCGGCGTCTACGACATGGGCGCCACCCTGCGGGCGCCGGTGCTGGCGGTGGCCTCGACGGCGCGCCGCCAGGTCACGGTGACGCCCTACACGACGCTCGTGATGGCCGCGGTCGACGCGCGACGGGTGGCCGGGCGGCCGCGACCGCTCGCGCCGACCGTCGAGGCCATGGCCCAGCACCTGACGCTGTCGCCCAACGAGACCCCGATCGACGCGACCGGCGAGGCGCTCGGCGCCGCGGGGCTTCACGCCGCGCTGCTCGACGGCTTCGTCGTGCTCGCCGCCCAGCTCGGTGAGGCCAGCGGCGCCGGCGGCGCCGCCTTCACCGCGCCCCACCTGCTGAACCTGCTGCTGGAGGACGCCGCCGGCGCCGCGCCGCCGGGCCGCTTCGATGGCTCGGGACCCGCCGGCGTGGTCGAGGTGCGGGGGCCCACCGCCACGCCGCTGGACGACTCGACCCTGCGCGGCGCGCTGGTGCAGGCGCTGTTCGCGCTGCCGCGCCTGGCGCCGACCCGCTGGGGCTTCCTCGAGCCGCGCGCGCTGAGCCCGCTGGCCGCGACGCTGACCTGCTCCACCTCGGATCTGTTCGCCGACTGCGCGCCCTTCGAGGGCGTCGACGAGACGCCGCCGATCATCGAGGACGTGGCGCCGCCCACCGACAGCGCGCTGTCGGGGGTGGCCGAGATCGAGGTGACGGTGCGGGATCCCGAGTCGGGGGTGAGCGCCGTCGCGCTCGAGGCCCTCACCGCAGGCGTGGACAGCCCGCCCGCGCCGGACGAGGTGCCGCTCGACGGCCGCTTCGTCTTCCGGCTCGACACGCGACAGGTTCAGGGCGAGGCGCGGTTGGAGCTGGTGGTCCGCGCCCTGAACCACGCCGGGCTGGTGTCCGAGGTGGCGCTCGACTACGCCGTCTCCAACCGCGGGACCGATCAGCTCACCGGCTGGGTGGTGAAAGGGCCGGCGGCCCATGTCGCGGTGGAGGCGCGCAGCCTGGACGACGCGGACACCCGGCTGCTCGCGCGGGGGCTGACCGACGCCGAGGGGCGCTTCACGCTCGACGTGCCGGAGTGGGACGAGGGCCTGCTGCTGGTCGCGCGGGCGGGCGACGATCCCGGCGCGTTGTCCAGCTTCCGCGACGAGGCCCGCGGCCGGGCGCTGCGGTGGCGCGAGCAGGACACGTTGGTCGCCGCGCTGCCTTCGCTGGCCGAGGCGCGGGGACGGCCCGTCATCGTGTCGCCCCTGACCGACCTCGCCTGGCACCTGGCGCAGACGCGCTCGGTGCGGCGGGGCGGGCAGGCGGCGCTGGTCGAGTATCGCGGCGCGCTCGAGGCGCTCGGCGGGCACTTCGGGCTGGTGGTGCCCTACGAGGGCGTGCTGCACCGGGCGCCGGCCCCCTTCGACGTGCCGGGCCCCGGCGGCCTGGGTGACGCCGAGCGCGCGATGATCGCGCTGGCGTGCCTGAGCCAGCAGGCGCTGGACATCGCGCTCACGCTGCACCCGGACGATCCGGATCGCTTCACGGCGCTCGACCTGGTGGCGCTGTACCGCGACGACGTGGCCGCGGACGGCGCGCTGGACGGGCGGCTGGATCAGGCGCCGCTGGAGGCCGTCGACCGCACCGGCCGGGCGGTGGCGCTGCCGCTGGACCCCTTCCGCCACGACCTGGCGCGGGCCTGCCACGCCTGGCTCGTCGGGCCGACCAACGGCGCGGGCATCGATCCGATCGCGGTCGTCGACGACCTGCAGGCGTTGGCGACCAACGACGATCCGGTGCTGTTCGGTACGGGCGTGGCGCCGACGCCGTTCGACGACGAGCCGCCGAGCGTGCGTGTCGAGATCGAGACGGCCGGTAGGGGCGCGACGGCGCTGGTGGCGCGGCCGGACGGGACGCTCGCTGCGCCCGACGGTGGGCCCCTGCGGGTGCGGGGTGATCTGGTGATCCGCGCGACCGCGCAGGACACGACGGGGGTGGTGGCACTCGAGCTGCTGCGGCCGTCCGGCACGCCGGTGGACGCGCTGACGGTGGACACCGCGCCGACGCTGCCCGCGCTGGAGGCGGCGGTGATCGAGGCGCGGCTGCACACCGAGCAGGTGGCGGACGGGCAGCACACGCTGCGCCTGAGGGTGGAGGACGCGGTCGGGCACGCGATGACCTGGCGGCTCGACATCGCCGTCGACAACCACCCGCCGTCGGTGCGCGTCGAGCGGCCGGCCGACGGGGTGGGGGTGGACGCGACGGGTCGCTGGCACACCGCGCGCCTCGTGCTGCCGGTCCGGATCGTCGTCGGCGACGTCGAGCCGGAGGCCGTGGCGATCGAGGCCGTCGTCGGGGCGAACCTGCTCGTGCCGCGCGGCGACGGGGCCGAGCGGGAGGTGTCGCTGCAGCTGGCGCAGAACCGCGACGGGCCGATCGTCCTGCACGTCTCGGCCGTCGACGCGGTGGGACATCGCGCGGTGGTCGAGCAGACCATCGTGGTGGACCGCACGCCGCCGTCGGTGGTCGTTAGGCGCTCGTCCTACATCGACGAGCTGCCGCTGGGGTTCCCCCGCCACCTGCCGGGCGCGGTGCGGGCCTACCTGGATCCGAACGACGGCGAGCTGCGCAAGTGGCAGACGACCTGGGGGCCCGAGGACGAGAACCTGCCGCCCGTGTCGCTGACGATCAGCGACACCGCCAGCGCGGACGCCGCGCTGACGCGCCAGTGGCGATCGTGCGTCGGCGCCGACTGTCGCCTGGGCGCGCCCCGGGCGTTCGAAGGTGATCGCGTCGAGCTGTTCGCGGGGCGCGGCGGGCTGGACTTCGATCCGATCGACGCGCCCCCGCCAGTGGGCACGCCGGTGAAGATGCGCTTCGAGGTGACCGACCTGGCCGGCAACACGGGGGTCGTCGACAACCAGCTGCGGCTGAACGTGCTGCCGCCTCCGGTGGTGATCGAGGAGGTGGCGCCGGTGGGGGTGACCTGGGACGACCTGAGCTTCGAGGACGACTCGGTGGCGCGTGCGCTACGGCTGGGCCGACCGCAGAGGGTCGCGGCACGCCGCCTACGCTTGCACAATCCGCATGCGGTGCCGATCCGGGTCCGCCTTCAGCCCCCACAAACCGCGACGGTGCGGGCGCAGTTTTCCGTACCGCGCATCGAGATCGCCAGCGCGGTCCCGGTCGATCCACCAGGGTGCTGGCGCCGTAGCCCGGCTTCACCGGGCGAGACCTACGGGAGCCACTTCGTAGCGGCGGTCTGCATTGCGGGGTGCGCGACGTTGCCGGATCCGTGCCGCGACTGGCCCGTACTTCGGCCACCGTTGGAGATCGACGCGAACGCGACGCTCTCGGTGGACGGCGCGGACATTGATGGTTCCAGCCTTCAGTTGCTGCCCGGCCAAGCCCGCGCACTGCAGTTGGAGTGGGACGTCGCGAGGGCGGACCCGCTGCAGCCCTTCGGCGCAGCCGCGAACGGTGGAATCCTCGGTGTTCCCAACGCCAAGTACGCCATCGACGTTCACGACAGCACGGGCGTGTGGTACCACACTCCCGCGGCGGCATGCTTCGGTGGACCAGCATGTGTCGCAGGGTGGCGCTATGGGCGGCAACTCGAGGCGCTCAAATCGATCGCCCTCGAGGCACCTGCTCCGCTCCGTTTGACCACCCTGCGGGTTGAAGACGGCATTCCTGGCCGGTCGGACGTGGTGGAACTGCCGCCTCTACAAGTCACCAACACCACCGTCCCGTGACCCCGGTCGAGGTTCACCACGAGGAGGCACCGCGTGCTGAGAATGAGAACGGTTGCGCTGAGCGCGACGCTGGCGTTGAACGTTGGCTGTAGCGGAGCGGATGGTGAACAGGGGCCGGCTGGCCCCCAGGGACCAGAGGGCGAAGTGGGTCAGCCCGGACCGCCTGGCGCAGAAGGGGCCGCGGGGGCGAACCTGGCGCGGATGGCGCGCCTGGACTGCGCTGGCGTGGCGCGTGGTCGGCCGACGAGACCTACGCTGCTGGGTGACGTGGTCCGCCACGATCCTGCAGCCGGCTCGTTCGTCGCGCAGGTCGACGCGCCCGATACGCCTCCGCCGGATTCCGATGCTTGGGGCTTGCTGGCGTCGGACGGTGCGGTGGGCCCCGTCGGCCCACCCGGGGAGCCGCCCGAGCGCACCTGTCCAGACGACATGACCCGCTTCGCCGCCGGCCTGTGCATCGACGATTGGTCGTTTGGGCCTTCGAGTGGAATGCTGCCCGGCGATCTGGTTCCGCTGGGTCCCTTCAACGCGATGAACGTCTGCCACCGCAAGGGCCGCCGCCTCTGCACCAACGATGAACTCGTGCTGTTCAGCAACGTTGCGGTCTTCGAGACGGTCGAGCCTGCCTTCGGACCGGCCGACAACCAAGCCAGCGTCGTCTGCGAATGGGCGCTGAGCGGCCACCAGGGGTACCGAAGCGGGGCGATTCCTGCGGTCGAGGAACGGCAACCGTGGATCGCGCCGATCGACGTGCGCCGGTACGACGATGGGGACGAAAGCACCTACGTCCGTCTCGACGACTGCGGCGACAACACCGGCGTCCGTTGCTGCCTCGACATCTGATCCTCCCCCTCGTGCTCTTCGCCCCGGCCGCGTGGGCGGACACGGACGAGCTGTCGGTGCGGCCCTTCGCCGCGCTGCATCACGGTGAGGCGGCGGGGCCGGCGGGGCGGCGGGCGGACGCGCTGTCGTACGGCGGCGGCGCGCTTCTGGGCTACGGCCTCGACTTCCGCTGGGCGCTGACCGCGCGCTACCAGGTGGACGTCAGCGAGGCGCTGCAGGCGCCGGGGGACAGGGCGGGGCGGCTGGTGCGGTGGCGGCAGCGGCGCCATCTGGTGCTGGGGGGCGTGCGCTTCACCTCGCACGATCAGTGGACGCCGTGGCTGGGGGTGGAGGGCGGGCTCGTCGTGCGCCAGGTGAGCGACGGGCGTAGCGTGCTCGACACGACGGGGCAGCGGGAGGCGCTGCTGCCCGACGAGACCGAGGCGCTGCCCGCCGCGCGGCTGGCCGGCGGGCTCGAGTGGCGGCCGGCAGACTTCTGGGCGGTGACGATCGGCGGCTATGCCGAGTGGACGGGCGCGCTCGGGTACGGCGCGCTGGCGTCGCTCGCCTGGCACCACTACCTCGATCTTCGGTGACCTGGGCCGCGCGCCTCAGGGCGTGCGCGCCATCACCGTGACGCGCAGCACCTCGCGGTGCCACGCCGATCCGTCGCGCCAGGCGGCCTCGACCTCGAGGGGCATCACCGGCGCGCGGTTGACCAGCTTGGCGAGGAAGGGCAGCGACGCCTCGCCGTCCTCGGCGGGCACGTCGAGCACGACCGGCTGCTCGAGGTGGTCGGGCGACGCGATGCGCACCCGCACCGGCGCGTCGGCGCCGCCCCGCACCACCACCCGGCCCTGCACGTCCGCGCCGTCGCCGGGCTCGATGTGCACCGCCTGCAGGCGTCGCTTGCCGGCCTCGGCGTTGAGCGCGGCCACGGCGTCCGCGGGCGCGCGCTGCGCGGCGGCGACGGCGCGCATGCCGTCGTCGGCCAGCACGGCGGCCAGCAGCGGGCGCGTCACGTCGTGCGCCGCGGCGGCGACGACGCCGCGGAAGCCCACCATCGGCCCGCTGTGCTCGGTCGACGTCAGCAGGCGCCCGTCGTCCGCGCGGAACACCTGCACCAGCAGCGCGGCCTTCGGGCCGTCGTAGCGCACCCGCCCAGTGACGTAGAGCAGCGCGCCCTTCACGTCCTCGGGCCCGCCCTTCAGCCAGGCGGGCGCCTCGGCGGCGGTGCGCGGCGCGCCCGCGGACGGCGCCGCCCGCACGGTGAGGGCGGCGTGGTTCGACAGCTCGGTCGCCAGCACGCGCGGCACGGCGGCGCGCAGCCAGCCCTCGGCGGGGTTGCCGGTCGCGTTCTCGAAGGGGCCGACCACCAACTCGACGCGCACCCGCCGCTCAGGCGCGTAGTGGGCGTTGATCGCGCGCGAGGTGAAGCCGTCGACCCGCAGGCCCAAGCCGGCCGCGGCGTCCAGCCGCGTGGCCAGCTCGGCGGCGGTGCCGGCCTCGAGCTCGAGGTCGAGCCGCGCCTCGCCGCCGGCCTTCAGCACCCCCAGGTTGGCTTTCTGCACGCCCGGCACGCTGCGCAGCCGCTCGGCCAGCTGCGTCGCCTCGTCGGCCACCGGCACGCCGGTCACGGTCAGCCGCACCCGCGTCGTCGCCTGCAGCGTCGGGATTGCCGCCGTCAGCTTCTCGGCCAGGGCGGCCGCCGCCTTCTCGCCCGCCATCAGCGCCGCCGTCCGCGGGCTGAGATCCATGCCCTGGCCGCGCGCCTCGACCTCGCCCAACAGCTCGCCGGTGTCGGCGGTCAGCACCTCGGCGCGCGCGTACCCGTCGTAGCGCACGAAGCCCGTCTCGAGGACGCCCTCGGCCAGCTTCGAGGCGTCGATCTCGACCCGCAGCACCCAGTCGACCGCCGGGTAGCGGCCGGCCAGCTCGCCCTTCGCCAGCGCGTCGGCCAGGCCCGGCATCGCGGCGGGCGGGCGCACGGTCAGGCCCAGGCCGCGCAGGGCCTTCGTCAGCTTGGGCTCGCCGCGCGCGCCCGCCGCCGGCTGGCCGTCGATGCGCTCGGTGACGACCGGGGCCACCACCAGGCCGGGCGCGGCCCCCGCCGCGCTGCCGCCGAGGACGAAGAGGAGGACCGGTAGGACCACGGTGCGGCGCATCAGAAGCTCCCTTGCCAGGCCACGCCGCCCCCGGCGGGCGGCGGCGCCGAGTCACCCGGCGCGAAGGGCGCGTAGCGCCCGGGCGGATCGCCGACCCAGAACAGGACGGCCGAGGTGCCGGCCGCCGCTGCGGCGGCGCCCAGGAAGGTCCAGTAGAGGGCGTAGTGGGTCTCGCCCTCGTCGTTGGCGCTGCGGGCGCGGGCGCGCGCGGCGTCGTCGAAGGGGTTCAGCTCGAGCTGCCGGCGGGCCTCGGCGCTGGCGTCCGCGTCGTCGCGCGCCTGGGCGTAGAAGAAGGCCGACAGGCCCGCGCTCGCGGCCGCCAGGCCCAGGGACGACCACGCCAGCACGCGCGTCGTCAGCGCCCGCCGCTCGTAGTCCTCGATGAAGTCGGCCGACGGGATCAGCCGGATCTCGAGCGCGGTCGTGCGCCCCGGCGGCACGTCCAGGGTGCCGGCCCAGGGCTCGAAGCCGTCCTTCCGCACCTCGACGGCGTGCAGTCCGCCGCCCAGGGGCGTGCGGGGCAGGGGCGCGCTGCCCACCAGCTTCTCGTCGACGAAGACGGCCGCGCCGGGCTCCTCGACGTCGAAGACGGCGAAGCCGCCGTGATCGCTGCGCGCGGGGCGCACCAGCGCGTGCGCGGCCACCTTCAGCACCTCGTCGGCGGCGACCGCGTCGTCGGGCAGCGTGCGCTTCACGCGGGTGGCGACGCGGGCCGCGTCGACCACCACCAGCTGCGCGTTGAGGATGCGGGCGTCGCCCAGCTGGCTCAGGCTGCCGGTGACCAGGTAGGCCGCGCCGACGGCGGCGCCGATGCGCTCGAGGGCCTCGGGATCCGGATCGCCGCCCAGCAGCCGCTTGTCCTGCTGGTGCGAGAGCATCGAGCGGACGTCGTCGCGGCTGACCACCTCGAAGAGGCCCGTCTGGTCGACGTGGTGGGTCAAGAGGGCCGTCACCGCGCGCGCGGCGTCGTCGGTGACGCCGGTCGCGGCGAGGTCCATGACCGCGAGGCGCGGGCGCTCCGCGGCGGCCGGCGCGGCCAGCGCCCACAGCAGCAGGCTACATGCGAATGCGCGCACGGGGCTTCCTCCGTTCGGGGGTGGGCGCCGCTGCGTCGGGGGCGGCGCGCGGCGTCCGGCGCGCGGCGGGGCCGGCTCGGCCGCCGGCGCGGCGCTCGGGGCCGCGTCGGGCGGCGCGGGCGCGGGCGGCGCGGCGTCGTCGCGCGACGCCACCGCGGTGGCGCGGCGCCGGCCGGTCGCGCGTCGGCGGCGTCGCGCGTCGCCCACCAGCCGCCGCCGGCCGCGAGCAGCACCAGCACGGCCGCCCCGGCCATGATCGGCGCGGCCCCGCGCCGCGCTCGCGGCGCCGCGGCCGTGCCCGGCTCGGGCGGCTCCGGCGTCGGCGCCGTGTCCGGGACGGGCGGCGGCGTCTCCGCCACGCCGATGTCGGGCTCGGTGGCCTGCAGCGAGGGGGGCTCGAGGGTGGCCTCGGGATCCGTGTTGCGCGCCGTCGGCAGGGCGCCGGTCTCGGCCAGCGCGTGGAGGTCGGTTAGGTTCGCCCCCGGCCCGTACAGTCGCGTGGCGCTGCCGACGAAGGGCCGCAGCGCCTGCACCATCTCGATGCACGAGGGGTACCGCGACGCCGGCTCCTTCTCGAGGGCCACCATCAGCGCCCGCGCGAAGGCCACCGGCACCTCGGGGTTGTGGTCGGACAGCAGGCGCGGCGCCTCGCTGATCTGCCGGAACATGACCGACAGCGGCTGCCCGCCATGGAAGGGCGGCTCGCCCGCGACCAGCTCGTACAGCATCACGGCCAGGCTGTACTGATCGCTGGCCGGTCCCACGGTCAGGGCCTGCGCCTGCTCGGGCGACATGTAGTGGGGCGTGCCGAGGCTCGCGCCCTCGGCGGTCAGGCGCTGGCCGTGGTCGTCGCTGAGGGCGATGCCGAAGTCGAGCAAGATGGGGCGACCGTCGGCCGTGAAGCGCACGTTCGCGGGCTTCAGATCGCGGTGCACGACGCCGCGTTCGTGGGCGAAGTCGAGGGCCGCCGCGAGGGGCTCGATGGTGTCGAGCACGCTGGGCAGCCCCCGGCCGGCGCCGTGCACCCGCGGATCGAGCTGCGGCCCGTCGACGTGCTTCATCACGAAGTAGAGCGCGTCGTCCTCCTCGCCGAAGGCGTGGATGGGCACGATGTGCGGGTGGTCCAGCGAGGCGAGGATGCGGGCCTCGCGGCGGAAGCGGTCGCGGGCCGCCTCGCTGGCGTCGGCGTCACGAACGACCTTGATCGCCACCAGCCGGTCGAGGCGCACGTCGCGCCCGAGGTAGACGATGCCGAACCCACCGCGCCCCAGCTCCTTCTCGCACTGGTACTGGCCGGCGAAGGTGGGCAGCGCCCCGCTCATGGCCGGCTCGGTGCGCGGCGACGTGCGGCGGGGGCGCGTCGCGCTGCGACGGTCGGGAGGATCACGCCAGGCTCCGTGAGGATTGGTCCCGGCCATCGTCCCGGCCTGCCGGGCGGAAGTCAACGCCGCCCGGGGCGGGCCGGATCGGGCGGCGCCTCAGAAATCCTTGAGGCCCAGCTTGCGGTTCAGCTTGCGGCGGGTGCGCATGCCGCGCGTGACGGCCTTCCATTCCGCCTCGCGGGCCCGCGCCAACCGCGCGTCGTCGCGGATCGCCTCCCGCGCGAGCTCGCGCTCGAGCTGGCGATGGCTGGCCGCTCGGTCGGCGTCCAGCTCGCCCGCCTCGATCGCCGCCGCCACGCCGCAGCCCGGCTCGCCGTCGTGCCGGCAGTCGCGGAAGCGACACGAGGCGGCCGCCGCCTCGACGTCGGGGAAGGTGTCGGCCAGCCCCTCGTCGGCGCGCCACAGCCCCAGCTCGCGCATGCCCGGGGTGTCGATCACCACCACGTCGCCGGGCGCCCGGTGCAGCACGCGCTGCGTCGTGGTGTGGCGGCCCTTCTCGTCGCCGCCGCGCACGTCGCCCGTGGCCATCGCCGCTTCGCCCAGCAGCCGGTTGACCAGCGTCGACTTGCCCACGCCGGACGAGCCCAACAGCGCGAGGGTGGTGCCCGGGGCGAGGTAGGGCGCGAGCGGCGTCAGATCGGCGTCGCGCAGCGCGCTCATCGCCACGACCGCCACGCCGGGCGCCGCGTCGCGCGCCGCCTCGACGCGCCCGGCGATGTCGTCGACCAGGTCGGTCTTGTTGAGGACGATCACCGGCGTGGCGCCGCCCCCGTAGATGGCCGCGACGTAGCGCTCCAGCCGCCGCGGGTTGAAGTCGCGCCCGCAGGTGGTGACCGCGAGCACGACGTCGACGTTGGCGCACACGAGCTGGGGCGCGCTGCTGCGGCCGACGCCCTTGCGCACGAAGGTGGTGTCGCGCGGGAAGACGTGCTGGATCACGCCGTCGCGCACGGCGACCCAGTCGCCCACGCCGGGGCGGGCGAGGGGATCGGGGTGGTCCAGCAGGGCCCCGCACAGGTGGGCGGCGGGCAGGTCGCCCTCGCCGATCAGGTCGTACAGGCCGGGCGCGACGCGCACGACGCGCGCCGCCTGCAGCGCGGGATCACCCAGCGCCGCCAGGTGGGCGGCGCGATCCGCGCGCCAGCCCAGGGAAGTCAGAAGGTTCAATGCTCGATCCTCGAGGTGCGCGCGCAACGATGCGCGCGGCGTTCACACGGAACGTCGGCCTCGGGGGAAGGACGGGCGGTCGGGCGGTCGGCCCGGGATCAGCGCGTGAGCGTCCCCGACGAGGTCGGCGCGGTACGGGTGCGGGTACGGTGAAGCACAGCCATTTTCGCCTCCGGCCAGGGGTGAGGGTCAGTGCGCGCACTATGACGAAGCGCGGACGTGGGTGCAACCCGGGCATCCGACCGGGCGCCACCACGCCGCGATTTCGCGCCGCGGATTCGAGCTCTGCACGACGACCGGGGCCCGGCTGACCGCTGACCGCTGACCGCTGACCGCCCGTCCAATCCGTGCACGGCGGTTCGGCCGCGCGCCCGGTCAGGTCGTCGCCGTGATCAGGTGCATCGCGGGGTGGGCGCGGGGATAAGCGGGCACGTCGCAGGCCCGCCGGGTCGCCTGCAGCGCGAGGCCCGCCGCGTCGAGCGTCTGCTGTACCTCACCGGGCGTGGGCACCCAGCGCAGCGGCTCGCCCATCGCGCCGACGACGCCGCGGCCGACGCCCTCGAGGCGCGCGCGCAGGCCGCGCTCGGCGCTGCACCAGGCGTCGAACAGCACCGTCGAGCCGGCGCCGACGCTCGCGCGCACGGCGGTCAGCGTCGCGCGCACCGCCGCGACGGGCAGGTACATGCTGACGCCCTCCCAGACGACGACGGCCGGCGCGTCGGCGTCGACGCCGCCCTCGCGCAGGGCGGTGGCCAGGTCGTCGCGGCCGAAGTCGACGTCGAGGCGCCGCACGTCGATCGGCGGCGCGCCCGGCGCGCGGGCCGCGCGGGCCGCCGCGGTGGACGGGTGGTCGACGAGGAAGACGGGCCGCCCTCCGACGTGGTGCGCCAGCCGCCAGGGGCGCGCGTCGAAGCCGGCGCCCAGCAGCACGAGCTGCGCGGCGCCCGCCTCGAGCGCGCGGACGACCTCGGCGTCGAACCAGGCGTGCCGGGCCAGGACCGACGACACCAGGCCCAGCGCGGCGCGGTCGAAGGCGCGGCCGACGACCGGCGCCCGGCGCCAGAGGTCGAAGAGTCGGCGGAAGGTCGGCCCGAGGAAGGCCGGCGCGTAGGGGTCGTCGCCCGCCGCGGCGCGGAACAGCGCCACCGCCTCGGCGGTGAGGCTGCCCCCGCGGTTCACGTGCGGCCGGCGTTGCGCAGATCGTCGACGGTGTCGCGCAGCGTCTCGGCGGGCGGCCGCGGGGCGAAGCCCAGCTCGTCCATCGCGCGGCTCGAGTCGATGTACCAGTAGGCGCAGCCCATCTCGAAGGTCTGCGGCTCGAGCCCGCCGAACATCCTGATCTCGCTCGACTTCTTCAGCAGCCCGTTGAGGGGCGAGTCGACCAGCGAGCGGGGCAGGGTGAACGTGGGCGGCGCCAGGCCCGACACCTGCGCGAGCTGCAGCAGGAAGTCGTGCACCGTGCAGTTGGCCGCGCCCAGCAGATAGCCCACGCCCGGCTCGCCCTTCTCCATCAGCGCCGGCAGGCAGGCCGCCACGTCGCGCGCGTCGACGAACGACATGCCGCCGGGCAACGCGGCCTTGATGTCGCCGCAGAGGAACTTCACGACGTCGCCGGTGCTGCTGCCGTTGTGGTCGCCCGGCCCCAACAGCAGCGTCGGGCGCGCCAGCTTCACCGGCAGACCGCGCTTCACCGCGTCGAAGACCTCCTTCTCCTGGAAGGCCTTCGACTCGTAGTAGGGCCACTTGCCGATGACCTTCCACGGCACGTCGCTGTCTTCGGTGGCGACCACGCGCGCCTTCTCCGAGACGCCGACCGTGCCCGAGGTGCTGACGACGACGACCTTCTCGACGCCCGCGTCGAGGCACGCGCGCAGCACCGTGCGCGTGCCCTTCACGTGCACGTCGTACATCGGCCCGCGATCGTCCTTGTCGCGGCTGACGTAGCCCGCCAGGTGATAGACGCAGTCGACCTTCTTCAGCGCCCTCGCCACCACCTCGGCGTCGGTCACCGACCCCAGGTGCTGGTCGACGTCGAGCGCCTCGAGCCGCGCGTGGCGCGACCGCCCCAGGCTGCGCACGGCGTACCCGGCGTCCTGCAGCACCCGCACGAGGTGCAGCCCGAGGAACCCGCTGGCTCCGGTGATCAACGCCACCGGCTTCTTCTTGCGACTCATGCTACAGCCCGAACGCGGCCTTGAACTGCATCAGCAGCTCGGGATCGTTGGTCTTCACGCGCCCGTCCATGAACTCGTTCATGCTGGGCACGTACCCCTCGCGGCAGATGCGCTCGAAGGTCTTCACGTCGGTCTTCAGCACGCAGTCCGCCGCGCCGCCGGTCGGCCGCCCCGGCTTGGCGGTGACCCCCGCCTCGGCGTTCGCCACCAGCGTCCACTTGCCGTTGGCCTTGTCGCCCAGGCTGAAGTACCAGGTGGTCGGCTTCTTCAGCGCCTTCGGCTGGAACTTGTCGGGCAGCTCGGCGAACAGCGCCTCGATGGGATCCTCGGCCACCAGCGCCTTCGACGCGCGCTTGTTCCAGGGGTACTCGCCCCCGTCGCGCAGCGCCTCGATGGCGTCCTGCAGCGTGCGCGCGATGGTGGCGTAGGTGTCGATGCGGTTCTTGCCCTTCGTGCGCTCGGCCAGCAGCTCGGCCGGGATGACCGGCCCGATCACCGCGGTCAGCTTGCGGCTGGTCGGCACCGCGCTGCCCTTGGGCATCGCCCGGTGCGTCCCGCGCAGGTACAGCGGCAGCACGGGCAGGCGCGCCTTCGACTGCAGGTAGCCGATGCCGTGCTTGAACTCCTGCAGCTGGCCGTCCATCGAGCGCGTGCCCTCGGGGAACACCAGCACGATGCGCCCCTCGCGCATCGCCCGCTCGGCCTCGCGCAGGCTGCTCTCGAGCGGGGCCGTGCGGTCGACCGGGATCAGGTTCGTGAAGGGCTCGAAGAAGTCGCGCTTGTACTGGGTGTTGAAGAAGTAGTCCTGCGCCGCCAGGGCGCCCAGGTTGGGCGCGTAATCGGCCAGCGCGTACTTCACCAGCCCCAGATCGAGGTGGCTGTTGTGGTTCGCGATGACGATCACCTGCTGGTCGTACGGGATGTGCTCCTTGCCCTTCACGCGCACGCTCAGCAGGCGGTCGTAGGCCAGGCGGTGCAGCCCCTTCAGCACGTTGCGGCCCAGCTGGCCGACCGGCTCGGGCACCTCGATGCCGCCCTCCTCCTCCTCGTCGGGCGCCTCGACGCGCTTGCGCAGGCCCTTGCCGTCGGCCCCACCGCACAGCGCGATGACGTCGGCCACGGTCTGCGCCTCGGCCAGCGCGTCGCCGTCGATCGGCTTGCCGCCGCGCTCCTCGAGCAGCACCCGCAGCTCGACCAGCTGCAGGCTGCCGATGCCCAGGTCCTGCACCAGGTGCGTCGTCGGCGCGACGTCCACCGCCTCGTGCCCGGTGAGCCCGGCGATGCTCGCGTACACCCACGCGGGCTCGCGCCCCTCGGGCACCGCCCCCGCCTCGCGCCGGCTGGCCTTGCTGATGTCGAGCAGGTGCACGAGCTCGTCGCGCACCTCCTTGCGCTTAACCTTGCGCGTCGCGGTGCGCGGCAGCTTCTCGTGCCAGAACCGCATCGTGCGCACGCGCTGGTGATCGGCCAGCCCCTGGCCCACCTTGGTGAAGTGCGCCTTCACCTCGGCCTGCGCGTCCTTGGGCACGTCGTCCTTCAGCACCACCAGCGCCGCCACGCGCTCGTCGCCCTGCGGATCGGGGATGCCGACGATGCACAGCTCGTCGATGTGCGGGTGGTCGGCGTACAGCGGCTCGAGCTCGTCGGGGTAGACGTTCTTGCCGCTGCTGGTGACGATCAGCTCCTTGCGGCGCCCCACGAGGATCAGCCGGCCGTCCTTGTCCAGCTTGCCCAGATCGCCGGTGTGCAGCCACCCGCGGCGCACCGTCTCGGCGGTGCTGGTGGGATCGTTGAGGTAGCCCGACATGACGTTGTCGCCCTTGGCCACCACCTCGCCCACGCCCTCGGCGTCGGGGTTGATGATCTGCACCTCGACGCCGGGCAGCTGCTTGCCGACGCTGCCGCCGCCCTTGCGGTCGCCCGGGCGGCGCACGGTCAGCACCGGCGCGGCCTCGGTCAGGCCGTAGCCCTCGAGCAGCTCGAAGCCGAGGCCCTCGAAGGCGTGCAGCACCGGCTCGCTGAGCGCGGCGCCGCCGCTGATCAGGTGGCGGATGCGCCCGCCCAGCATCTGGTGCACCTCGCCGAAGGCCATCGGCCCCAGGTTCACGCCGTACTTCTCGCGCAGGAAGCGGGACAGCCGCAGCATGCTGGTGAAGGCCAGCGCCGCCGCCTCGCCGCGATCCTTCACCTGCGTCTCGATGCGCCGGTGCAGCACGTCCCACAGGGCGGGCACGCCGATGAGGCCCGTCGGGCGGAAGCTCTTGAGCGCCTCGCGCAGGAGCGGCCCCTCGAGCGCCTCGAGGTACATGATGTGGGCGCCGGCGCTGATCGGCATCAGGAAGCCGCAGCTGAACTCGAAGGTGTGGAACAGCGGCAGGACGCTCAGGAAGCGATCCTTGTGATCCACCCGGAAGGTGCCGTGCAGGCTGGCCAAGAGCGCCGTGAAGTTGCCGTGCGTCAGCACGACGCCCTTGGGATCGCCGGTGGTGCCGCTGGTGAACAGCAGGCTGGCGACGTCCTCGCTGCGATCGCGCGCCTCGACCTCGTCGATGGGCGCCGCCTCGAAGACGTCGCCCGCGTAGGCCACCGGGTGGCCCACGTCGCGCGGCAGATCCTCGTGCAGGATCACCAGCTTGGCGTTGGCCTTGTCGCAGATGCGCCGCATCTCGCCTTCGGGCATCTCGGGGTCGAGCGGCACGGTCACCGCGTCGGCCAGCAGGATGCCGAGGTAGATCATCGGCCAGGCGGGCTCGTTCTTGCTGGCCAGGACGACGGCGTCACCCTTGCCGATGCCCTTCGCGCGCAGCCAGCCGGCGACGCAGCGGGCGCTGTCCCAGAACTCGGCGTAGGTGTAGGTGCACTCCACGCCGCCGGTGGCGGTGTAGAAGCTGAGGGCCTTGCGCTCGGAGTAGGTGCGCGTGGCCGTGCGGAAGACCTCGATGAGATCCCGCGCCTTGGCCACCTTGCGCACGGGGCGCATCTTGTCGTCGAGGTGCCCGAAGACCCACTTGTGCAGGCCCTCCATGTGCACGTCTTTCCAGTAGTACCGCCAGTCGAGATCCTCGAGGTCGTAGGCGAAGTCGGCCTGCTCGTCGTCGACCAGCGTCTTGCTGAGCGCGCGCGTGTTCACCGAGCCGAAGCACGGGTTGTTGTCGAGCACGAAGGGGGCGAACAGCTTGAGGATGCTGTCGCACACGCGGCTGGCCTTCTCGAGGCCGCCCAGCGCCCCGTCGATCTGCTTCACCACCGGCCGCGCGGGGCCCAGCAGGCCCTTCGGGATGGCCTTCAGCAGCTTGCGGGCGCCCTTGGTCCAGGCGTTCACGGCCGGCGCGCTGATGCGGTCGTAGGTGGCCTTGTCCACCACCACCGAGTCCATGTTGCGCTTGAACTGGCGCACCAGCGGGTTCTTCTCGTCGGCGTCGTAGCGCCGCCGCCAGGCCAGGTTGGTCAGCTCGACCGCGCGATCCATCACCAGCGGGTTGATGTCGCCGCTGCTGAACTGGAAAACGCGCCCCGGCTGCCCCTCGAGCAGCGCCGCGCCCGCGTTCAGCGTGCCGCGCGCCACGTAGTCCACCGGCACCAGGTCGAGGATGTTCTGGGGGTTCGCGGGGATCATCCGCTGGCCCTTGAACATGATGTAGACGAAGGGCGCGCAGGTGTTGATGCCCTCGTTCCAACCGGGGAACGGGAAGTCGTGGCTGCTCTCGACGATGGCCGGCCGCACGATGCTCAGCGGCACGCCCAGCTTGCGCGCCTGCAGCGTGGTCAGCTGCTCGCCCAGGCTCTTCGTGTAGGTGTAGGTGTTGGTCCAGCCCCACTGCTCGGCGCGCTCGCCGCCCTCGCGCACCAGCTCGTTGTCGACCCAGCGGCGCTTGCAGGTGCGGAAGGCGTCGTCCAGCCGGCCCGGATCCTCGTAGTCCAGCCCCTTGCTGGTCAGCAGGTCGCGCGCCTCTTCGTAGAAGCGCGCCTCGAGCGCCTGCGCGTCGGCGCGCTTGCGCACCTCTTGCGCCAGGTACACCGCGTCGGCCAGCTCGCGCTCGGGATCGAAGGGCATGCCGTTGGGCGCGTAGCCGACGACCTCGTTGTCTTCGTCGATGAAGCCGCTGCGGCAGCCGGCGACGAAGCAGGTGCTCATGTGCACCAGCGGCGCGCCCGCGGCCTTCGCGAACTCGACCTTGTGCGCGGCGCCCTGGCTGTTGACGGCCAGCGCCTGGTCGAGCGGCGGCTTGAAGTCGACGTTGCCGGCGCAGTGCAGGATGACGTCGACGGGATCGGTCTCGGTCAGCTCGAGGTAGTCGGCGTCGCTCATGCCGAGCTGGGCCCGCGTGATGTCGCCGGCGACCACGTTGACGACCTCGTCGCACCAACGCTCGAGCTGCTCGTTGCCGACCATCTCGGCCACGGCCTGGAAGGGCTCGCTGAGCGCGACCACGGCGTCGAAGCGCTCGCGCGCGTCGCTGTAGGCGCGGTTGGTGCGCACCAGCACCGAGATGCGGCGCACGTCGGGCAGCTTCGCGGCCATCAGCGCCAGCAGCACCTTGCCGACGAAGCCGGTGGTGCCGGTGACGAAGACGTGCTTGCCGGCGTAGGCGCGGCGCACGCTCAGGCGCGGCGGCTCGGCGGGCGCCAGGGCGGTCTGCGGCTGATCCAAATCACGCCCCTCCATCTCAGGCCTCGACGTCGCACACCATGATGGGCGGCGCGTGCGACAGCGTGACCTCGGGCTGGCTCTTGCCCAGGTAGCTGCGCGCCATGTCCATCGCGGTCTCGAAGTCGCGGGCCCACTCCCAGCCCAGCTGGGTGGGCACGCGCGTGTTCTCGGGATCGACGACGATCACCTTGCCCACCCACGCCCGGCCCGCGTCGCCCCAGTACCACATGTAAAAGGGGTGCACGCCGTGGTAGGCGTTGCCCTTGCGGTACATCTGGATGTAGTCCGGGTTCTCCGCGAACTCCTTCTCGTACTTGTGGATGTCGTAGCTGTTCGTCCCGATCGACAAGATGCGGTGATAGAACTCCACGTACGACGGGTGGTGCGTCCGATTGAAGTCCTCGGCGCAGGGGTGGAAGATGATCATCACCCCGTCCTTCTTCACCAGCGGCTCGCCCCGATAGAAGTTGAACAGGTAGCCCAGCGCCATCACCTGCACCAGCAGGGGGTTGAGCGTGCTGTTCACGTTGTAGGGGCTGATGAAGGGGATGCCGGCCACCAGCACGTCGCACTGGCCCTTCACCGGCACCGCGTACTGCTTGAACGAGGCTTCGAGGATGCGGGCGTGCACCGGCTCGGTCTTGCCGGCGGCCACCGCGATGACGCCGTAGGGCGCGGGCACGCTCTCGAGGATCTTGCGCCGCGCGGCCTCGGGCACGCGCTCGAGCACCGCGTTGCTGGCCTGGAACTTCGCGCGGTCGAACTCGGTCCAGCGGCTCTCGTGCTTGCCCAGGTGCTTCAGCGCCGGGCCGTACATGTCGTTGTTCAGCGCCGTCTCGATGTGGAAGACGTTCATCTTCTCGTCGACGATGCGGCCCATGCGGTCGACGATCTTCGACAGCTGGCTCTTCTCGGGCCGCGGATCCATGTACGAGTGGCACTTGTGCATGGTGCGCGTGTTGTGGTGCATCGACACGGACTTGTAGTCGCACAGGCCGACGGTCACCGACTTGTGGCCGCCGTCCATGGGCACCAGGTTCACGTTCACGTAGATGAGCAGATCGCTCTCGACCGCGCGGCGGTTCAGCCGCACCGGCTCGCCGTGGTCGGTCTGGCCGATCTCGACGATGTTCTCGAGATCCTCGGCGTCGTGGTTGTACAGGCGGTCGGGCCAGTACTCGTTGTAGATCTTGTCGCCCACCATGCGCCGCACCTCGGGCCCGGTCATGTGCCGGTGCAGGCAGACGGCGACGATCAGGTGGATGTCGTCCACGCCGTTCTTCGCGCACAGCTCGAGGATCTCGGTGAGGATCAGCTGGCGGATGTCGGGCAGCACCATCGGCGGCAGGGGCAACGAGATGTCGTCCATGGCGATGGTGAGCTTCATGCCCGGGCGAAGCTGCGCGTAGAGCGGATCCGCCTCGAGCGGGTGGTTCAGCGCGTAGCGGATGGCCGCCTTCACGTTGCCCAGGGGCTCCATCGGCGGGTTCGGGTAGATGACCCGGCTGCCGCGGGGCAGCGACACCTCGCGGAAGCGGGTGCCGTAGTGGACGACGCGCGGGCCCGACTTGTCGTCGATGAACTCGATGTTGGGGTCGCGGGTGATGCGGGGGCGGGGACGAGCCATCGTCGGGATTTCCTTCGCGAGACCGGGGACGTGGAAGCGGTTCGGTCGGCCTGGGTTCAGCTGGCCTGGATGATGGGCCAGTCGTGCGCGGTGGCGGTCGCGCGCAGGTTCGAGTCGGGGTTGACGGCCACCGGGCGGCCGACGGTGCACAGCATGGGGATGTCGCTGGCGCTGTCGGCGTAGGCGCGGCACAGGTTCAGGTCGTAGCCCTGCTCGATGGCGTAGCGCCGGACGAACGCGGCCTTCTCGGGGCCGGCCAGCACCGGCGGCACCAGGCGGCCGGTGGCGCGCCCGTCGACGATCTCGAGCTCGTTGGCGAACCAGGCGTCGACCTCGAGGTACTTCGCCATGGGCCGCACCATCTGCGAGATGGCGCCGGTGACCAGCACCTGCGCGTAGCCCTCGGCCCGCGAGCGCTTCATCAGCTCGACCATGTCGCGGAAGATGCGCTTCTGGACGATCTTCTCGAACAGCTCCTCGCCCAGCACGTGCAGGCGGTCGGCCGTGATGTCCGCGTAATTCTTGTAGAACATGTCGTTGAAGAACTTGCGCCCGCGCTTGTCGGCGAAGGCGTAGAAGGGCAGGGACGCGGCGAGGCCGACGCTGCGCTTCAGCTTCCCGGTGAGGGTGGGCACGTTGCGCGCGTAGTACGCGTAGACGTGGACGACGTTGGTGCTGACCAGCGTGCCGTCGACATCGTAGAAGGCGGCGGCCTTCATGGGGCGACCCTCCGGGGGCGGAACAGAGGCGGGTTTGAAACCACGTTTCGGGGGGCGTTTTCAAGCGCCACCGGGGTTTCGCGGGGGGTGCGAAGGGGGCTATGCACCCGGCGGGGCGGGCGCGGGGGATGCCATCGAGCGCCCCGGCCGGTGTAGGCTGCGGCCATGCGCGGCTGTGCGGCTCTGCTGGTGGTGTTGCTCGTCGGCTGTGACGACGGAGCCGGCGTCGCGGACGGCGACGCGACGGCGCGGCCGGACGCGGCCCGCGTGGGCGACGACGGGGCGGCCGCGGACGCGGCGGCGGACGCAGCGCTGCTGCCGGACGCCCAGGCGTCGGACGCGGCCGCCGAGCCACGGGCCGTCCGCGTCCGAATGGACTTCTCGCGGGCCGATGGCTTCTACGCGGCGCCCTTCCCCAGCGAAGACCTGCGCGCCGGGGACGGCGTCGACCTGTCCGGCTTCCCCAACCCGAACCGCGTGCCCTTCGTGCGCGACCTGGCGGCGCTGGCCGAGCGCGACGCGGACGGCTTCGGGCTGACCTCGGGCGTGTTCTTCCAACTCGACGGCCCGATCGATCCGACGTCGCTGCCCGACGTTCACGCCTCGGTCGAGCCGGGCGCGGCGGTGTACCTGGTCGCGGTGGAGAGCGGGGCACGGGTGCCCGTCGAGGTGCGGTTCGCCGAGGATGGCGGGCCGCACGGCGCGCCGAACCTGCTGTCGGTGCTGCCGCTGCAGGGCTTCCCGCTGGACGAGGGCACGCTGTACGCGGCGGTCGTCACGACGCGGGTGCGGGGCGCGGACGGGCGGTCGCTGGCGCCGATGGGCGATCTCACCGACGCGCCGGAAGTGTACGCCGAGGTCGCGGCCGGGCTGGATGACGTGGCGGGCCTGGCGGTCTTCCGCACCGGGCGGCCGCGCGCCGTGCTGGCCGAGGCGCGGCGCCGCGCCTTGGACGCCGTGCCGGCCGTGGGCGACTTCGCCCCGGCCGAGCGGTTCGCCGACTTCTGCGTCTTCTCCACCACCGCCGAGATGCCCACCTACCAGCAGGGCCGCCCGCCCTTCGTCGGCGGCGGCGGCGCGTGGCTGATCGAAGACGGCGCGCCGGTGCAGCAGGGGACCGAGACGGCCAACGTGGTCGTCACTCTGCCGCGCGGCCCGACGCCGCCCGCGGGCTGGCCGGTGGTCGTCTTCGTGCGCACCGGCGGGGGCGGCGAGCGCCCGCTGGTCGACCGCGGCGTGCGCGACGTCGAGGGCGGCCCCGCGCGCGAGCCCGGCACCGGCCCGGCGTTGGAGTTCGCGCGCGCCGGCTGGGCGGGCATCAGCGTCGACGGTCCGCACGGCGGCCGCCGCAACGTCACCGGCGGGGACGAGCAGTTCCTGATGTTCAACCTGTCGAACCCGGCGGCGATGCGGGACAACTTCCGGCAGGCCGCCCTCGAGACGATGCTGGTCGCGCACATGGTCGACGCGGTGCGCATCGACCCCGGCGACTGCGGCGAGGGCCCCGCGCGCCTCGACCCGGACATGATCGCGCTGATGGGTCACTCGATGGGCGCCACCATCGCGCCGGTGGCCCTCGCGCTCGAGCCCCGCTTCCGCGGCGCCGTGCTCAGCGGCGCCGGCGGAAGCTGGATCGAGAACGTCGTCCACAAGCGGCGCCCCCTCGAGACGCGCCCGCTGGCCGAGACCATCCTGCGCTACGGCGGCCGCCGCCTGCACACGCACGATCCGGTGCTGTCGCTGCTGCAGTGGGCCGGCGAGTCGGCAGACCCGCCGGTCTACGCGCCGCTGGTGATCGACCACCCGGTCGAGGGCGCGGCGCCGCGCCACGTGTTGATGCTGCAGGGCATCGCCGATACGTACATCCTGCCGCCCATCGCCAACGCGCTGAGCCTCGCGTTCGGCCTCGACCTGGCCGGCCCGAGCCTCGAGGCCACCCACCCGGCCACCGCCGACTTCACGCCCCTGGCCGATCTGCTCGACCTGCGCGGGCGCGCCATCGTCGACCTGCCGGTCACCGGCAACCGCGACAGCGTCACCGCGGTCGTCGTCCAGCACCCGCAGGGCCCCGTCGAGGACGGGCACGAGGTGGTGTTCCAGACCGAGCCGCCGAAGGTGCAGTACCGCCGCTTCCTCGAGACGCTGCGCAGCGGCCCACCCGAAGTGCCCCAGGTCGGCCGAGCAGAACCGTAGGCCGAGCCCGACGCCCCACTTCAGGCCGGGGTCGTCGTCGGCGTGCTCGTCGTCGATCGAGGCGAATCGGCCGAGCGGTCGCCCCGCGACAGCCTCGCCACGAACGCCCGGTCTTCCTCACCCAACGCCGCGATCGCCGCCATCGTGCGCTCCGCTGCCTCGCGCTGCGCCGCCGGATCGTCCGCGTCCGCGTACAGATCGGCCAGCGGCACCGGCGCGCCCAGCCGCACCCGCACCGGCGTGCCCTTGCCCGACACGCGCTCCTTCACCAGCGCGCCGAACTTCGCCGGCAGCCCGCCGACGTACACCGGCACCACCGGGGCGCCCGCGCGCAGGGCGATGCGCCCGACACCCGGCTTGGGCGGCAGATAGCTGTAGGGATCGTCGCCCTTGTTGCGCTTGCCCTCGGGGTGCATCGCCAGCACCGTCCGCGGATCCGTCTCGAGCAGCTCGACGGCCAGGTCGACCGCGCGCTGGTTCAGCACGCGCCCGCGGTCGTCGCGGAAGACCGGCGGGTACATGGCGTTCGCGCACACCGCCACGTTGAGCGCGACGCCCAGCGGGCGCTCGTAGAAGAACGTCGTGCGGACCGGGCAGTACAGGTGAGGAGACTGGTCGAAGTGGTGCCAGGTGGCCAGCAGCACGGCGTACAGATCGAAGTACGAGCGGTGGTTGGCCGCGAAGATGAAGGATCGATCGCGGGGCAGGTGCTCGAGGCCGTGCACGTGCATGCGGTCGTCGAGCGTCTTGTTCCACACCGGGACCGAGACGTGATCCTGGTAGAACGTGGCCGCCCGGCGCCCGGCGCGGGTGCGCGCGAAGGTGGCGCCGACCGCGCAGGCGACGCGCTCGGTCCAGGTGAGGGCAGACCAGAACTCGGAATCGACTAGACTCATTGGTCTGCGCACGGTAGGCGCGTCGGGCCGCCTTGTAAACGGCTGCGTTCAGGCGCGCAGCCAGTCGACCACGCGGTCGATGGCCTCGGCGGTCGGGCCGCAGGCGGCGTCGAGCCAGGCGCGGTCGTAGGTGGCGTCGGGCTCGGCGAGGTGGAGCGCGCCCGCGCCGTCGAAGTCGACGAAGGCCAGGCGCGTGATCAGCTCGCGCTTGGGGCGGCCGAAGTTGCTGCCCGGCAGCAGGGCGACGCCGGTGTCGTCGAGCAGGCGCTCGCACAACGAAGGTGCGTCCCGGACGCCTCGGGCGGCGAGCGCCTCGCGGTGCGCGCCGAAGTCGGGGAAGAGGTAGAAGCCGCCGTCCGGTCGGGCCACGTCGACGCCGGCGCCGCGCAGCCGGGCGACGAGGTGGTCGGAGAGCACGCGCAGCACGCGCCGCGATCGGTCGAGGTAGTCGGCCAGCGCGTCGGTCGGTCGGTAGGCCGCGCAGGCGGCGTACTGGATGGGCGCCGAGACGGCGGTGTAGGTCTCGCTCGCGACCGCGGCCATCGCGTCGAGCAGCCAGCGCAGGGGCTTCGGGAAGACGAAGTAGCCGAGGCGCCAGCCGCCCGCGCCGCACCACTTGCTGAGGCCCGACGAGACGATGGTGCCTTCGGGGTAGAAGCGCGCGATCGACACATGGGCGCCGGCGTGGTGCAGCTCGCCGTAGATCTCGTCCGAGATGACCACCACACGATACGTCTTCGCGACGGCCGCCAGCGCCTGCAGCTCGTCGGGTGAGTAGCTCACGCCGGTGGGGTTCGAGGGGTAGTTCAGCACCAGGATGCGCGGGCGGTCGGCCTCCTGCTCGAGGTGCTCCTCGAGGTCCGCGGGCAACAGCTTCCAGGTGTCCTCGGCGCGCGTGCGCAGCCAGTCGATCTGGCGGCCGAGGATGCGCGCCTGCGGGCCGTAGCTGACCCAGGACGGCGCGGGGATGCACAGATCGCCGTGGTAAGCGAGCTGCACGAGGAACAGCAGCTCCTTGCTGCCGGGGCCCACCAGCACGTCGTCGCCGGTGCAGGTCAGGTCCTGGGTGCGGCGGTGATAGTCCGCCACCGCCACGCGCAGCGCCTCGAGCCCGCGTACCGCGAGGTAGTCCTTCTCGGCCGCGTGGGCCCGCAGCGCCTCGACGACGTCGTCCGGCACGGGGAAGGGCGACTGCCCCAGGCCCAGCTTGTAGATGCGGCGGCCCTCGGCGGCCAGCGCGCGGCTGCGTTCGTTGATGGCGAGGGTGGCGCTGGGGCCGAGGCCCCGCACGCCGGGGTTGAGGTGGACGTGCGGGCCGTCGTCAGGGCTCATGGGCGCCTCCCAGGGTCGCGTCGAGCATGCGACGCGGCCGGCGCGGGCGTCAACCGGGCCACCCCCCGGGCGCGCCGTGACAGCGATTCGGGGCGCTCGGGCAAAAAAGTGCAGAACGCTCCTTGACACTCCCCGGGCCTCTGCGGTCATAGTGCCGACATGCTGATTCGCGCCCTGCACAGCTCCGCCGCCGCCGACGCTCACCGCGCCGCCGAGGACGTATGCGTAGCCGTGCGGGGCAGGCCGTAGGGCGCGCGAACAGTCTTCGTCGCTCTGTGCCGAGCCCCGCATTCTCCGACGAGTGCGGGGCTTTTCGCGTTCTGGGAACGCTCTCTTGGCCCCGCGCTCGGTCTCTGGACTGAACGCCGGGCCGCACAGCGTCCTCTCCCCTGAGTCTTCAGCGGAGTGATTCGACGGTGCGTCTCGGCCTCGGAGGTTCCGAAGCCGACCATGCGATCGCATCGAATCAAACAGGGCGTCGACCGCGCCCCCCACCGCGCGCTGCTGCGAGCCACCGGCGTGAAGCCGTGTGACTTCGACAAGCCCTTCGTCGCGGTGGTGAACTCGTACATCGACGTCATCCCCGGCCACGTGCACCTGCAACGCTTCGGCGCGCTGGTGAAGGAGGCCGTGCGCGCCGCCGGCATGGTGCCCTTCGAGTGCAACACCATCGGCGTCGACGATGGCATCGCCATGGGTCACGGCGGCATGCGCTACTCGCTGCCCAGCCGCGAGCTGATCGCCGACTGCGTCGAGACCGTCATCGAGGCGCACTGCTTCGACGCGATGATCTGCATCCCCAACTGCGACAAGATCGTGCCCGGCATGCTGATGGCCGCGGCGCGGCTGGACATCCCGACCATCTTCGTCAGCGGCGGCGCCATGGCCGCGGGGCGCACGCCGGACGGGCGCGCCATCGACCTGGCGAGCGTCTTCGAGGGGGTGGGGCAGCACCGCGCGGGGACGCTGGACGACGCGGGGCTGCAGGTGCTCGAGGAGAACGCCTGCCCGACGTGTGGGTCGTGCAGCGGCATGTTCACCGCCAACAGCATGAACTGTCTGATGGAGGCGCTGGGGCTGGCGCTGCCCTACAACGGCAGCGCGCTGGCCGAGACGCCCGAGCGCGAGGCCCTGGCGCGGGCCGCGGCGGCGCGCGTCGCGGGGCTGATCGCCGAGGATCTCACCGCGCGGAAGATCCTCACGCCTGGCGCGTTCGCCGACGCGCTGGCGCTGGACGTCGCCATGGGTGGCAGCACCAACACGGTGCTGCACACGCTGGCCATCGCCGAGGAGGCGGGCGTCGAGCTCCCGCTGGAGCGTTTCAACACCATCGCCGACCGGGTGCCGCAGCTCTGCTCGCTGGCGCCGTCGGGCGCGCATCACATGGAGGATCTGCACCGCGCCGGCGGCGTGCCGGCGGTGATGGCCCAGCTCGCCGAGATCCCGGGCCTGCTGCACCTGGACCGCCCGACGGTGACCGGACGAACGCTCCGCGAGGACCTGACCCACGCCCGCACGCAGGACGCCGCGGTCATCCGCCCGCTGGACGCGCCCTACCGCGCCACCGGCGGGCTCGCGATGCTGTTCGGCAACCTGGCGCCCGAGGGCGCGGTGGTGAAGTCGGCGGCGGTGAGCGACGCGATGCGCCGCTTCACCGGGCGCGCCCGCGTCTTCCACGGCCACGACGCGGCGGTCGCCGCCATCCACGCGGGCGCCATCGAGCCGGGCGACGCGGTGGTCATCGCCTACGAGGGGCCGGCCGGCGGACCCGGCATGCAGGAGATGCTGGCGCCGACCGCGGCGCTCGTGGGCATGGGCCTGGGCGACAGCGTCGCGCTGATCACCGACGGTCGCTTCAGCGGCGCCACGCGCGGCGCCGCGATCGGCCACGTCAGCCCCGAGGCGGCGGCCGGCGGACCCATCGCCGCCCTGCGCGACGGCGACCTGATCGACATCGACCTCGACGCCCGCACGCTGAACGTCCGGCTGGACGACGCGACGCTGGCCGAGCGCCTGAAGACCACCCCGCGGCGCGATCCGCCCGCCATCGGCAGCCGCTGGCTGCGCCGCTACGCCAGCCTGGTGCAGAGCGCCAGCACCGGCGCCACGCTGAGGACCCCATGAACGCTCTGACGCTGCCGATCGACGCTCCCCCCGACGCCGCGCCGCGCATGACCGGCGCCGAGATGGTGTGGGAGGCCCTCACCCGCGAGGGCGTCGACACCATCTTCGGCTACCCCGGCGGCTGCGTGATGCCGCTGTACGACGCGCTGCCGCGCTATGGCATCCACCACGTGCTGGTGCGCCACGAGCAGGGCGCCGCGCACATGGCCGATGGCTACGCGCGGGCCTCGGGCAAGGTGGGCGTGGCGCTGGCGACCTCGGGCCCCGGCGCGACCAACCTGGTGACCGGCATCGCGACGGCGATGCTCGACTCGATCCCCATGGTGTGCATCACCGGCCAGGTGCCCTCGCACCTGATCGGTACGGACGCCTTCCAGGAGGTCGACATCACCGGCGTCACGCTGCCGATCACCAAGCACAACTACCTGGTGACGCGCGCCGAGGACATCGGGCCGACGCTGCGCGAGGCCTTCCACCTGGCGCGCGAGGGGCGGCCCGGGCCGGTCGTGGTCGACATCACCAAGGACGCGCAGCTGGGCGAGGCGCCGTTCACCTGGCCCGAGCGGCGCGCGCGGCCGGCGCACCGGGCCGAGCCGGCGCCCGCCCTCGCGGATACGCTGGGCGCCGCGCTCGATCTCATCGCGACCGCGGAGCGTCCGCTGATCCTGGCGGGGCAGGGCATCATCGCCGCCGGGGCGAGCGACTTGCTGCAGGCGTTGGTCGACCGGACGGACATCCCCGTCGCCTGCACGCTGCTGGGGCTGGGCGCGCTGCCGACGAGCGATCCGCGGCACCTGGGCATGCTGGGCATGCACGGCGAGGCGTGGGTGAACCGCGCGGTGCAGCAGGCCGATCTGATCATCGCGCTGGGTATGCGCTTCGACGACCGGGTGACCGGGCGGCTGGCGACCTTCGCGCCGCGGGCCCGCAAGATCCACGTCGAGCTCGACCCGGCCGAGGTGAACAAGAACGTGCGGGTGGACGTGCCGATCATCGGCGACGTCGCGGCCGTGCTGCGCGATCTGCTGCCGCGGCTGCCCGAGCGTCGCTGCACCTCGTGGCGAGAGGAGATCGACGCCGCGCGCGCCGACAGCCGCCGCCGCGACATCATCGCGACGCCCCCGCGGGACGGCCGGCTGTACGGCGCGCAGGTGCTGCACGACCTGTGGCGCGCCACCGAGGGCCGGGCGCTGATCGTCAGCGACGTCGGCCAGCACCAGATGTGGGAGGCCCAGTACTACCACCACGACACGCCCCGCAGCCTGCTGACCTCGGGCGGCCTGGGCACCATGGGCTTCGCGCTGCCCGCCGCCATCGGCGCCAAGCTGGCGCGGCCCGACGACGAGGTGTGGGTGGTGGTCGGCGACGGGGGCTTCCAGATGACCGCGGCCGAGCTGAGCACCTGCGCGCAGGAGGGCCTGAACATCAACGTGGCGATCATCAACAACGGCTACCTGGGCATGGTGCGCCAGTGGCAGGCGCTGTTCTTCGAGGGGCGCGAGATCGCGACGCCCATCGGTCAGCCCGACTTCGCCAAGCTGAGCGAGGCGCACGGGCTGCCCGGCCTGCGGGTGGAGCGTCGCGAGGACGTCCTGCCCGCCATCGAGCGCGCGCGGCGCCACCCCGGGACCGTGGTGATCGACTTCCGCGTCGTGCAGCAGGACATCGTGTACCCGATGGTGCCCGCGGGCGCCGACCTCGACGACATGCTGCGCCGGCCCGAAGCCGGCGAGGAGGCCTGAGCGTGCACCTGGGAGCGACCGAAGCGAGCGCCGCGACGCGCCGACACACCCTCGTGGCGGGGCTGGAGGATCGGCCCGGCGTGCTGAACCGCGTGGTGTCGATGTTCCGCCGGCGAGCGTTCAACATCGTCAGCCTGAACGTGGGGCGCACCCACGAGCCGGGCCTGTCGCGGCTGACCGTGACCGTCGAGGCCGACGACCACCGCGCGCGCCTGCTGGCCGCCAACCTGCGCAAGCTGGTCGAGGTGCTGTACGTCGAGGACGTCACCGAGGCCGGCGCCGTCGTGCGCGACATGGCGCTGATCAAGGTCGAGGCGCCCGCCGAGCAGCGCGCCGAGCTGCTGCGCGTGTGCGAGGTGTTCCGCGCGCGGGTGGTCGACCTGACCGAGGGATCGCTGGTGCTCGAGGCCACCGGCGATCCCGCCAAGATCGACGGCCTGCTGGCCGTGCTGCGCCCCTTCGGCATCACCGAGATGGTGCAGAGCGGGGCGATGGCCATGACCCGCGGCGCGAGCCGCGAAGCCGAGAAGCTGGGGAGCCTGACCGCGGCGGCCTGAGCGGCCGGCCGAGTCATCGAGAGTCATCCATCATCGGGCGCCCGGGGCGGCGCCGACGGGAGGAGTGTGTCATGGCGCAGCTGCGCTACGAGAAGGACGCGGACCTGTCGCTGCTGCAGGGGCAGCGCATCGCGATCATCGGCTATGGCTCGCAGGGCCACGCCCACGCGCTGAACCTGCGGGACAGCGGCCTGGACGTGCGCATCGGGCTGCACGAAGGCAGCGCCAGTCGCGCCAAGGCCGAGGCGGCGGGGCTGCGTACGCTGTCGGTGCGCGAGGCGGCCAGCGAGGCCGACATCATCATGCTGCTGGCGCCGGACACGCGGCAGCCGGCCATCTACCTCGAGCACATCGCCGACACGCTGACCGCCGGCAAGACGCTCATGTTCGCGCACGGGTTCAACATCCGGTACGGCACCATCACGCCGCCGAAGGACATCGACGTGACGCTCATCGCGCCGAAGAGTCCCGGTCACCGGGTGCGCGAGACCTACCTCGAGGGCGGCGGCGTGCCCGCGCTGCTGGCGGTGCACCAGGACGCGAGCGGTCTGGCGGACGCGAAGGCGCTGGCCTACGCGGCGGCCTTGGGCAGCGCCCGCGCCGGCATCCTGACCACCACCTTCGACGAGGAGACCGAGACCGACCTGTTCGGCGAGCAGGCGGTCATCTGCGGCGGCGTCGCCGCCCTGGTGAAGGCGGGCTTCGAGACGCTCACCGACGCCGGCTACCAGCCCGAGGTGGCGTACTTCGAGTGCCTGCACGAGCTGAAGCTGATCGTCGACCTGATGTACCGCGGGGGCCTGAGCTTCATGCGCTACTCGATCAGCGACACGGCCGAGTACGGCGACTACATCTCGGGCGACCGCGTGATCGGCGACGCCAGCCGCGAGGCGATGAAGAGCATCCTGGCCGAGATCAGGAGCGGCGCGTTCGCCGAGCGTTGGATCGCCGAGAACGAGCGTCGCCGGCCGCACTTCACCGCGCGCCGCGCCGCCGAGCGCGAGCACCCCATCGAGCGCTTCGGCGCCCAGCTGCGCGCGCTGATGCCCTTCATCGATCCGCTGCCCCTCGAAGACTGATCCGCCCCCGAAGCACCCCGGAGAGCCCCCATGATCCAGCCCACGCAGTTCATCTGGTCGGACGGCCGACTCATCCCCTGGCAGCAGGCGACGGTGCACGTCATGGCGCACGGCCTGCACTACGGCTCGTCGGTGTTCGAGGGCATCCGCGCCTACGCGACCGACCGGGGGCCCACGGGCTTCCGCCTGACCGATCACCTGAGGCGCTTCGAGCGTTCGGCCCGCATCTACCGGATGGACCTGGCCTACGACCTCGACGCGCTGCTCGCCGCCTGCCGCGAGGTGGTGCTGCAGAACGGGCTGCGCTCGGCGTACATCCGCCCCATCGCCTACCGCGGCCTGGGCGATCTGAGCCTGTCGAGCGGCGCGAGCCCCATCTCGATCGCCATCGCCGCCATCGAGTGGAACAGCTACCTGGGCGAAGACGCGCTCGAGCAGGGCATCGACGCCTGCGTCTCGTCCTGGCAGCGCGTGGGCCCCAACACGATGCCCACGTCGGCCAAGGCCGGCGGCAACTACCTCTCGTCGCAGCTGATCGGCATGGAGGCCCGCCGCCTCGGCTTCGGCGAAGGCATCGCGCTCGACCACATGAACATGGTGTGCGAGGGCTCGGCCGAGAACATCTTCCTGGTGCAGGACGACGCGATCTACACGCCCCCGCTGTGGAGCTCGATCCTGCCCGGCCTGACGCGCGACACGGTCATCAAGCTGGCCCGCGATCTGGGCTACACCGTGCACGAGCAGCCCATCCCGCGCGAGATGCTCTACACGGCCGACGAGGTGTTCTTCACCGGCACGGCCGCCGAGATCTCGCCGGTGCGCTCCATCGACGAGATCCCGATCGGCGAGGCGAAGCGCGGCCCGATCACCCACGCGCTGCAGCGCGCGTTCTTCGGCCTGTTCGACGGCACGACCGAGGATCGCTGGGGGTGGCTGGAGCCGCTCGACCCCGCCGCGACGCTGCGCGCCGCGGGGTAGGGGCCTACCAGAGCTTCGGGGTGACGTACTGCAGGCCCAGCGTGATCGAAACTGCGTCCCCCTGACGCGAGATGCCTGGTGCGACGGTCTGCTCGAGTAGGCGAGCATAGCCGATGAGGCCGGTGATTGAGACGCCGGGCGCCACGGAGTACCCCGCGTTGACTTGGGCGGCAATCGCGTCGGACCCGTCGTCTGCGCCTTCGTCCGCGAAGGTGTGTGCGAGGACGAGAGCGGGCTCCACATGGAGGTTCTCGGTGCGATACGGCAGGCCCACCTGCACATCGAACGCATCGCCGGGGTCGGCCGGTAGATCGCCCTGCGTTCGTAGCGTGTAGTCGAGCCCGACGGCGAGCCCGACCGCATCGGTGAGACGAAACTCCAGCGTGCCACCCCAGGCGACCTGCGCAGCCTCGGCCGAGAGTTCCTCGGAACCGGTGGGAAGACGAACGCTCATCTCGGCCAACGTGCGCAGCCACGGCGCGGCGCGGCGGCCATACAGCAGCGCGAGGCCCAGGTCACCGGCACCGGTGGGTCCATCGCTGGTCGCGCGTCCATCGTCGACCGAGCGACTGAGCTGGAACGGAACCGAAGCGCCCAGTGCGAAGTGATCCGCGGCCCAGAAGTAGATGGCTGGGGCCATCTCGGTGCTGAGGACGCTGGCGTCAATGGTGGCCCCCGGCCCGTCCACCTCAGCAGTGGCCCGGGTGAAGCCGACGCCGATGTCGAACTCGATGTGCCCAGCCTTCAACGTGTCCGTCGACGTCACCCGCGGTTCAGCAGCGGCGCAGACCGCCACCAGCGGCGCCATCAACATGACCATCCCGACAACTCGTGATCGCATCCAGAACTCCCGTTGGTCGCCCGATGCAGTGCGTACCACGGTCCAGCGCAGGGAGCCAGGGGTTTGGCGCGCAGCGGGAACCTCGACCGGCCGCCGGACATCCTGTTGGGTCACACGGTACGGAGCCCGCGGCCCGCGATGTACGCTCGACTCGAAGACCTGACATTCGCCAACTCCTTCGTCGACACGCTGCCCGGCGATCCGGTGCGCGAGAACCAGCGCCGGCAGGTGCTCGAGGCGGCGTACTCGCGGGTCGAGCCGACGCCGGTGGCGGCGCCGCGGTTGTTGGCGCTGTCGTCCGAGGCGGCGCGGTTGATCGACTTGGACGCCGAGACGCTGGATCCCGTCGCGTTCGCCGAGGTGATGGGCGGCAACCGGGTCACGGAGGCGATGCGGCCGTACGCGGCCTGCTATGGCGGGCACCAGTTCGGGAGCTGGGCGGGGCAGCTCGGTGACGGGCGAGCGATCACGCTGGGGGAGGCGGTCAACGGGCGGGGCGAGCGCTGGGAGCTTCAGCTCAAGGGTGCGGGGCCGACGCCCTACTCGCGGCGGGCGGACGGGCGGGCGGTGCTGCGGTCTTCGGTGCGCGAGTTCCTGTGCAGCGAGGCGATGCACCACCTGGGCGTGCCGACGACGCGGGCGCTGTGCCTGGTGGGCACGGGCGAGAAGGTCGTGCGCGACATGTTCTATGACGGCCACCCGCAGTACGAGCCGGGCGCGGTCGTGTGTCGCATGGCGCCGTCGTTCCTGCGCTTCGGCAACTTCGAGCTGCCCGCGTCGCGCGGCGACCTGGATCTGCTGCGGGCCCTCACCGAGTACGCCGTGGAGCGACACTTTCCGCACCTGGGTCCCGTGACGCCCGACAGCGTGTGCGCCTGGCTGGCCGAGGTGGGGCGGCGCACCGCCGAGATGGTGGTGCACTGGATGCGCGTGGGCTTCGTGCACGGCGTCATGAACACCGACAACATGTCGGTGCTGGGGCTGACCATCGACTACGGGCCTTATGGCTGGCTCGAGGGCTACGATCCGAACTGGACGCCCAACACGACGGACGCTCAGGGGCGGCGCTATTGCTTCGGGGCGCAGCCGCAGGTGGCGCTGTGGAACCTGGCGCGCTTCGCCGAGGCCCTGGCGCCGCTGGTGGGCAGCGTGGAGCCGGTGCAGGAGGCGTTGGGCGCCTACGCCGACACCTTCGAGCCGGCGCAGCGCGCCATGTTCGCGGCCAAGCTGGGGCTGGCGGATTGGCAGGACGGGGATGGCGAGCTGGTCGAGGCGCTGCTGCGGTCGCTGCTGCAGGTCGAGACGGACATGACGATCTTCTACCGCGGGCTCGCCGACGTACCCATCGCTGCGGACGCGGACGACGACGCTCGCCTGGCACCCATCGCCGACGCCTGGTACGTCGAGCCGTCGCCCGCTGCGCGCGGCGCGCAGGCCGCGTGGCTGCGCGTCTGGGCCGAGCGCGTGCGCGCCGACGGCCGGCCGGACGCGCTGCGCCGCGCCGAGATGAACCGCACCAACCCGAAGTACGTGCTGCGCAACTACCTGGCGCAGCTGGCCATCGACGCCGCCGAGGCGGGCGATCCGTCGCGCATCGGCGAGACGCTGGACGTGATGCGTCGCCCCTACGACGAGCAGCCGGGGCGCGACGAATACGCGGCGAAGCGACCCGAGTGGGCGCGGCACCGACCGGGGTGTTCGATGCTGAGCTGCAGCTCGTAGCGCCGCCAGCGGTCGTCCGGCGCCGCGCCGTGGGCCGCCCGGACGGCGCCCCGCCCGTCAGGCGTCGTCGCGCTCGACGACGCGCCCCTTGTGCACGTCCACCAGCACGCCGATGCGCCGCAGGAACGCGGTCGGCACCGTGCCGCCGATCTGGACGATCACCGCGTCGTTGGGGCGCTCGATGGGTCCGTCGGGGCTGCTGAGCGTCACCGTCTCGAGGTCGATGCGCTGCACCTCGGTCTCCAGCAGCAGCTCGACGCGCCCGGCGGCGACGGCGGCGTCCAGTCGCTCGCGCGTCTCGGGCGCGACCCGCGCGAAGGCCTCGCCGCGGTAGGACAGCCGAACGGTCGTGCCGGCCTCGTCGGCCAGCATCAGCGCCGACTCGACCGCCGAGTTGCCGCCGCCGACCACCAGCACGTCCTGGCCGGCGTGGACCTTGGGCTCGAGCAGGCGATAGACCACCTTGCCCTGATCTTCGCCCTCGACGCCCAGCTTGCGCGGGCTGCCACGGCGACCGACGGCGATGAGGGCGCGGCGCGCGCGCAGCGTCTCGCCGTCGGCCAGCTCGACGGTCAGGTGGCCGTCGCCCCGGTCGATACCCACCACCTTGGCGCGCCGGCGCACGTTCACCGGGGCGGCGGCGGTCTCGAGGATGTCCATCAGCTGCTCCTTGGTCAGCCGCGGACCCTTCACGGGATCGAGGTCGGGGAACACGATGGGGCGGGTCAGCACGACCTTGCCGCGCGGGTAGTGCAGCACGGCGCCGCCGGGATCCTCCTGCTCGCACACCAGGTAGTCGACGCCCTTCGCCTGCGCCACGCGCGCGGCCGAGATGCCCGCGGGGCCGCCGCCGACGATCAGCAGGTCGAGCACGTCGGGCTGCTTCGTGCCACAGAGGGACGCGATCGCGGCTTCGGCCGCTTGCCGGCCCTGCTCGACGGCGTTGCGGATGAGGCCCATGCCCCCGATCTCGCCCGCGAGGAACACGCCGGGCACCGTCGTCTCGAACTGCGGCGACACCCGCGGGATGTCGACGCCCCGCTTGGTGGTGCCGAAGACCAGCGTGATGGCGTCCATCGGGCACGAGGCGGCGCAGGCGCCGTGACCGATGCACGACGACGCGTTGATGAGCGTCGCCCGCCCGTCGATGACACCCAGCACGTTCTTCTCGGGGCAGGCCGCGACGCAGGCGCCCGAGCCGATGCACTTCTGCGGATCGACGTAGGGGTGCAGCGAGACCGGCTGGTCGAGGCCCAGCTTCTCGGCCTGCGCGCGCAGCTTGCGGTTCTTCGACTCCTTGCGCCGGATGCGCCACTCGATGAACACGAACAGCAGCACCAGCGGCCCGACGGCGGCCAGCAGCGTCTGGTACATCGCGCTCATCGGCCCAGCCGCCAGCGCAGATCGGTGAACACCAGCGTCACGGGGACGCGGGCGTCGGTGTGCTCGGCGGCCACGCGCAGATCGAAGCCGGCAGGCGTGGTGAGCCAGGCGCCGGCCTCGACGCTCAGCGTGGTCTCGTCGAGGTCGCTGCGATCGGCGTAGGCCAGCCAGGTGGCGCGGCCGCCCAGGTCGAAGGCCAGCGGCCACGGCGCGTCCGCGTGGGCGGTGAGGCCCAGGTGCACGTCGTCGACGCTGTGATCGTCGCCGCGGCGGCCGAACCAGCCGAGCGAGGTGTCGAGCCACTCGAGGGCGGCCACGCGGTAATCGACGCCGGGCGACCACGACGCCCCCTCGTCGCCGGCGAAGACCGCGCCGGACAGCGTCAGGTCGCCCAGGGCGCCGGCGCGGAGGCGCGCGTCGGCCCAGGCCGTGTGTCGGGTGACGTCGGTGAACGGCGCGCCGGCGTCGAGCAGCGAGGGCAGTGGCGGGGCGGCGTAGCGTTCGTAGCGGACGCTGGTGTCGATCCAGTCGGTGAGATCGACGCGCGCCAGCGCGAACAGCCGCGTGGGATCGACGACGCTGCGGCCCTCGGGCATGCCGTCGAGCCACGCGTCGAGCTCGGCCCGCGCGACCACCAGGAGCGTTCGGCTGCGCAGCGTCACCACCGGGGCGAGCGCGGCGCGGTCGAGCGCGCCCTCGAACGCGCTCGCGAACAGCGTGCCGTCGGCGACGAGCTCGAGGTCCTCGCCGAGCGAGACGGTGTGCGTCGCGGCGACGCCGCCCTGGGGCTGCTCGAGCCGCGGCCGGCGGTCGATGGGCTCGGGGGCCAGGCCGGCGAAGAGGCGCACCTGGCCGAGGCCGACCTGGGCGCCGTCGAGCGTCGCGGACGCGAGCGGATCGCCGAGCGTCATGCGGCCGCCGCGCAGATGCCAGCCCTCGCGGACGTACGCGCCCTCGAGGCGTCGGACGTCGAACACCGGCCGCGCGTGTCGCTGGCCCCAGGTGTCGTGGCTGCCGCGCAGGTCGTGGCGATACCACCAACGCTCGCCGGCCTGCCCACCGTCGAGGTCGAGGCGGTGGTACGGGGTCAGGCGCAGCGCGCTCTCACCGTCGACCCAGACCGTGTCGGCGTACAGGCCGGCCACGCTGCGCCAACGGACGCTCGGCGGCTGCGCGTCGGCGCGCGCGCCCGCGGCCAGGGGGCGCGGCTCGGTCCAAGCCGGCGGCGCGGCGCTCCAGAGGTCGACGGCGCGCACGGGATCCAGATCCGGCGCCTGGGGCTTGCGGGGGCCGACCGTCGGCGCCGCCTCGGCGGGCTGGCCGCTGCGCGCGACGTCGGCGGCGGCGCCCACGCGCAGCGCGAAGGGATCGGGCGGCGCGTCCGTTCGGCTGGTGCTCGGGCCCACGGCGACGACTGTGAGCGTCGTCGGTCCGATCGTCACCCGGTCGCCCGCGCGCACGCCCTGGCGCGCGCCCTCGTCGAGGTACACGCCGTCGGCGGAGACGCCGACCACCACCGCGGCGAGGCCGATCGCGAGCAGCGCGCCCATCAGTCCTCGTCTCCGCGCGGGTGGTAGCGCACGCACTCGGCGTCGAGGTACTGGTAGTTGCGGACGTCGTCGTGCTCGTCGTCCACCTCGCTGCGCCGATGCTCGTGGCACGTCGTGCAGCCCAGCAGCCCGAAGTCCTGGGGCTGCGTGTGGCAGTCGCCGCAGGCGCGCACGCCCTCGTGAGGCACCCGGAAGACGTGGTCGTAGTGCGCCGGTCGCCAGGCCGCTTGCGTGTGGCACTCGAGGCACTCGGGCGCATAGCGCACGTGGGTGGGCACGGCGGTGTCGAAGTCGGTCTGGTGGCAGCCGATGCACGCGCGCGGCGTACCCGCGTAGACGCCGTTCACGTGGCAACGCGCGCACTCGACCTGCTGGTGGGCGCCCTCGAGGGGAAACCACTGATCGTGGCCCGTGAAGTCGGCCGGACGCCACGCCTGCTGGGTGTGGCAGACGAGGCAGTCGTCGGGGAAGCCGGCGTGCGTGGGCGTGGCGCCGTCGCGGTCGGCGGCGTGGCAGCCGACGCAGGTGCGCGGGGTGCCGGCGAAGACGTCGTCGACGTGGCAGCGCGCGCAGTCGAGCTGCTGGTGGGCGCCCTCGATCGGGTACCACTGATCGTGGCCGGCGAAGCTGCTGGGGCGCCAGGCATCCTCGGTGTGGCAGCCGGTGCATGCGTCGGGGAACCCGGCGTGGGTCGGCGTGGCGCCGTCGCGATCGGCGGCGTGGCAGCCGACGCAGGTGCGGGGCGTGCCCGGGTACACGTCGTCGACGTGGCAGCCCCGACACACGACGTCGGTGTGGGCGCCGCGCAGCGGGAAGAACAGGTCGTGATCGGGCAGCTCGGCCGGCCGCCAGCCGATGGTGTCGTGGCAGTCGTCGCAGGTGTCGGGGAAGCGGGTGTGCGGGGGCGTGGCCCCTTCGCGGTCGGCGGCGTGGCAGCCGACGCAGGTGCGGGGGGTGCCGGCGAAGACGTCGTTGGTGTGGCACCGGCCGCAGTCGACGGTGCGGTGCGCGCCGGTCAGGGGATAGAACTGGTCGTGATCGACGCCGGTGGCCGGGCGCCACGCGGTGGTGCCGTGGCAGGCGCTGCAGTCGTCGGGGAAGGCGTCGTGCGCGGGCTCGGCGCGGTCGCGATCGTCGCGGTGGCAGCCGAGGCACGCCGTGGGCTGCGGATCGGCGCGATCGGCGGCGTGGCAGGCGCCGCAGGCGGCGGTGAGGTGCGCGCCGGTCAGCGTGAAGGCGTCGTGCGCGGGCACGCGGGTCGGATCCCACGTGGTCTCGACGTGGCAGGTGGCGCACAGGCTGCCGAAGTCGACCGACGCGTGGTCGAACAGGGCCGCGCGCACGTCGCCGCTGTGACACTCGACGCAGTCGCTCCGCTGGATGGTGACGCCGGCGTGCTCGGTCTGGTCGGCCGTGCAGGCGGTCAGCGCCAGCAGCAGGAGCGATGCGATCAGGGGACGCTCGGACGGTCGGATGCTCATTCGCGCCCCCTCGGGTGACAGCGCAGGCAGGCGGTCGCCTCGTAGGTGTAGCCGCCCACGTCGTCGTGCTCTTCGGCCATCTCACCCTGCGCGTGGGCGTGGCAGGTCATGCAGCTGAAGCTGCGGGTGCCGTTCGGGTGACAGTCCTGGCAATCGCTCACCCCGCGGTGGGGCAGGGGGAAGAAGCGATCGTGATCGGGCAGCGTGGCGGGCAGCCAGGCCGTGGTCGTGTGACAGTCCGCGCAGCCCATGGGGTCGCCCGCCCGGTGGCCCGCGGCGAAGTCGGCCTGGTGGCAAGCGGCGCAGTCGCGATCCGTGCCGGCGTAGCGCCCCGCCACGTGACAGTCCCCGCACAGCGCGGCGCGGTGCGCGCCGGTGAGCGGCCAGTAGCGATCGTGGCGCACCTGGGCCGGCCGCCAGCCATAGGGCGTGTGGCAGTCGACGCAGCGCGTGGCGAACACACCCGACGTGTGCGGCGGGTGCACGGCGGCGGACTGGGCCTGGGCGCGATGACAGTCGGCGCAGTCCGACGGGACGGCGCGGAAGGTGTCGCCGGTCGAGCGTGGGTGACAGTCGCGGCAGGCGACGCCCGCGTGGCGGCCCACCAGCGGAAGGCGCAGCCGATCGTGATCGCGGCGCGCCTGCGGCACGGCCCAGGTGCGGCTGTCGTGGCAGCGATCACAGCGCGCGTCGAGCTCGCCGCGGTGCGCGTCCTGATGGCACTGGGTGCAGTCGCCGCCGGTCAGCGGCCGGTCGGTGTGGCACGCGCTGCAGGTGGTCGTGCGGTGCTGGCCCCGCAGCGGAAAGCCCGTCGCGTCGTGGTCGAACCCGGTGACGCCCGTGCGCATCGTGTGCCAGTCGGTCGCGACGTGGCAGCGATCGCAACGCTCGAAGGTCGCGCCGGCGTGCGCGGGCGCCGGCGGCGCGAGCAGCGTCACGAGCAGGGTGAGGAGCGCGCTCATCGGTCGCCTCGGTGGGGGCTCGCGTGGCAGCGTCCGCAGTCGTCGAAGCCGAGGCGCCACTGCGTGGTCTGGCGGCCGTCGGCGAGCGTCACCGGGCGATGACACGCGGCGCACTCGGCCTGCGCGTGGGCGCCCTCGAGCGGCCAGACCGGCGCGTGATCGAAGGTGCCGGTCCAGCTGGCCGGCGTGTGGCAGTCTGCGCAGGCCTTGGGCGGCGGCGTGGCCTCGAACTGGCCGAGGTGGGGCGCGCCGTGGCAGGCGGCGCAGGCGCCGGGCGTGTCGGCGTAGCGTCCGTCGGGGTGGCAGTGCGCGCAGGCGACCTCGGCGTGCGCGCCCTCGAGCGGCCAGGCGGCGGCGTGGTCGAAGCCGGCCGCCGGGCGCCAGGACGCGGGGCGGTGACAGTCGGCGCAGGGGCGCGGGCCGAACTGACCCTGGTGCGCGTCGGTGTGGCAGTCGACGCAGGCCGTCTTGCCCCGCGCGAACCGCCAATCGCTCCCGCCGGCGGCCGCCTGGGGCCGGTGACAGGCCGCGCAGGGGGTCGCGGCGTGGGCGCCCTCGAGCGGGAACCCGGTGTGCTTCGCCGTGGGCCAGGTGCTGGGCCGGAAGCCCGCGACCACGTGACAGTCTTCGCAGGTGGTGCCGACCTCGCCGCCGTGCGGATCCCGGTGACAGTCGAGGCACCGCGCGTGGGGGATGGGCTTCAGCTTGCCCTTCGGGTGACAGGCCTCGCACGCGACGTCGGTGTGGCGCCCGCGCAGCGGGAACGCGAAGCGATCGTGATCGACGGCGTTCTGGCGCACGCGTCGCCAGTCCTGGGTGTCGTGGCAACGCTGACAGCGCGCGCCCAGGCTGCCCCGGTGCGGATCGTCGTGGCAGCCCCCGCAGGCGGGCGTCGGCGCGCGGTTGCCGTCGTCGCCGTGGCACCGCGCGCAGTCGGCGACGTCGTGGCCGAAGGTGAGCGGGAAGCTGCGGTGCTGCGCGCGCGGCCACGTGATGCGCTCCCACCCCGTCGGCGCGTGGCAGGTGGCGCAGGTGGGGGCGAAGCCGGTCTTCTTCGGGTGCGGGTCGGCGTGACAGGCCTCGCAGGTGCGCTTTGACTGCGCGAAGACGGTGCCCTCGTGACACTCCCCGCACTCGACCTCGGCGTGCTTGCCGCGCAGCGGGAACTCGGTCTTCGCGTGATCGAAGCCCGCGGCGGGCCGCCAGGCCTCCTGGCCGTGGCAGCCGCTGCAGGGCTGGTCGCGCAGCGTGCCCTGGTGGGGATCCTCGGCGCCGTGACAGCCGACGCAGGTGGTGGGCAGGCCCAGGTAGGTGCCCTCGAGGGCGCGCGCGTCGGCGTCGGCGATGCGGGCGGCGGTGTGACAGTCCCGGCAGCCGGCGTCCTGGTGGGCGCCGATCAGGTGGAAGCCGGTGCGCCCGTGCGGGAAGTTCTCGGGCCGGCCGCCGGGCCAGCGGGTGAGCGCCGCGTCCCGACCCAGGTGATCCTTGTGGCACTCGGCGCAGGGCCGGCCCTTCAGGGCGCGGCCGTGGTAGCCGGTGCCGGCGCGCACGCGCTCGGCCAGCACCCGGTGACAGTCCAGGCAGAGCGCGTTCACGACGCCCGCGCCGGGCTGATGGCACTTGCCGCACTGGTCGTCGTCGTCGAGCTGCGCGTGGTCGCGCGCCAGCGGGCCGGGCGACAACGCCTGACTCCAGGCCGCGGCCGGCAGCAGCGTCAGGAGCATCAGCAGCGGGAGCGCGCGCCTCATACCGCCCCCACCAGGTACAGCGACACGACGTGCGCGGCGAGCGTCGTCAGCAGCACGAAGGTGGCGACGCGGTGGACGCCGCGCCAGGTGCCCACCAGCTGCTTGAAGCCCTGCTGGCGGCGCGCGCGCAGGCGCAGCAGCGTCGCCTCGTCGGCGGCGGCGAGGGCCGAGCGTACCCGGTCGTGCGCGTGATCGGCGAGCAGGCCGCGGCGGACGACCCCGCGGGCCCAGCGGAGCCGCAGCGCGTAGAAGGGCGCCAGCGGCAGCGCGCGCATCGCGGCGACCGGGCTGGTGACCGGCGGGGGCAAGGCCGCGAACAGGCGCCGCTCGGCCCGCTCGGCGATGGGCCGGACGTCGTCGTCGACGCTCGCGAGCGCCGCGCGCATGCGGCGCACCAGATCGGCCTCGGCGGCCTCGTCACCGTGGGCCCCGTGGGCCACCTGCCCGTAAATCCAGCGCCCGAGGCCGCCGGTGATCAGCACCACCAGCGCGGCGATCGTGCACCAGCGCGCCACCGGGTTGCCGAAGTCGCCGGCGGTGTGGGCCAGCACGAGCGCGACGCCGCCGACGCCGGCCGCCACGTGGAAGGTGAGCCAGGTCGACAGGGGGCCGAGGCGCCCGACGCGGGCCCAGCGTCGACGCACGAGGTAGAGCAGGTTGAGCACCATCAACGCCGAGCCGGCGATGCCCAGCAGGTGACCGAGGCTGCCGCCCGAGCCGAGCGTCGCGTGCAGCGTGGCCCAGGGTCGCCGAGACGGCGGGAGGGCGAAGTAGACGTCGCCCAGCGTCCACACCGCGGCGGCGGTGAGGACGCAGGTCACCCCGAGGGTCGTCTAGAGGACGACGCCGGGTCTGATCCACCGACGCTGTCGTTCGTGCTCGCCCGCGACCACCGGCCGCACCTACCTCTCGCCGAATCCGGGGGCAGGTATAGAGCGCGGGCGGGGCGGGGGTCAAAGGGGCCCTCCGAACGCTGAACGAATGCTCCATGTATCGAAGACTTCGGCGTTTTCTGAAAACGGGCGTCAACGGGAGAGGGTGGACCGCCGGCGTCAGAAGGTGGCCTGAAGCTGGACGATGCCCTCGTGGGCGGTGTCGTCGGCGCGGGTCAGACCGTACGCCAGCGTGGCGATCAGGGCCGGGCCGGCGAGCTCGCGGTTGAGGGCGGCCTGCACCCGGTGGGTGAGGGTGTCGTCGGTGCCGCGTTGCAGCAGGTCGTACCCCAGCGCGGGCTGCCAGGCGCCGACGCGGCGGGCGAGGTGAGCGTAGAGGGCGTAGGGGGTCTCGGCCGTGCCGGCGTCGAGGGCCCAGAGACCCTCGACGTGGGCCGACCACCGCGCATCGCTCCAGACGAGGGCGGCGTCCAGCTGACGGTCGAGCGGCAGCGGCGCGGTGGGCCCGGCGCCGTCCGGGCCGACGTGCTCGGCGAAGGCCAGGTGGAGGGTCAGCGCGCCGATCGCGAGCGCCAGGCGCGAGGCGACGACGACGCCGGCGTCGTCCTCCGGGCGGGCGCCGGCGGGGTTGAAGGCGCCGACGCGCGCGTCGAGCTGATAGATGCCCGCGGCGGGCTTCCAGCGAAGCTCGGCGCCGTCGAGGCGGCGCAGGGCGAGGTCGGCGACCAGGCCCCGGCGCGCGAACACCAGCTTGGGCAGGGGCACCAGGAACTCGGCCGACACGGGCGTCTTGAAGCGCCCGAGGCGGACGGCCAGGGTGGGCGCGAGGTCGGCGCGCAGCACGAGGTCGAGCAGCTCGACGCGGTTGGCGGTGCCCTGCAGGTGGACGACGACGCCGCCCGCGTCGGGCTGATCGGCCCGGGCCCGCAGGCGGGCGGCGACCAGCTCGACGCCGCCGAGGGTGTCGGTGGCCTCGGCGTGCGCGACGCGGGCGCGCGCCTCGCCCATGCCGTCCAGCGTGAGCGTCGGCGCCGCGCTCGCGGGCGCGGCGAGCGACGTCGCGAGCAGGGCGACGGACAGCGAGACGAACGGCGAGACGACGGGGGGGCGGCGCATGATCTCTCCTTCGCGGGTGGACCGCGCGGTCGGCCCCCCTTCGGAGTCCCAAGATGCTCGAGCTGTGGCGCCGGCCGCGCGGCGCCCCCGGCTGGACGTCATGACCGAACCGTGATGGCCCAATGACGGCGGGGTGACCCCTGCGGTCGCGCCGGGCGCGATGCTCGGGGGCAACCAAGGAGGTCTTCATGCGCTTCGCCCGAACGCTCCCCGCGCCGCTCGCCCTGCTCTCGCTCGTGACCGCGCTGTCGCTCGCCGGCTGCGGCGGCGCGGGCATGCCGTACCCCAGCAGCTTCGAGCGCGCCCCGGCCCAGGCGGCCGTCGCGGAGGCCCCCGATGGTTTCGATCGCGAGGGCTACGATCCGATCACCGAGAACGGCTTCTTCGATCCCCGCGTCGCGCCGCTGTCGACCTTCTCGATCGACGTCGACACGGCCAGCTACGCCAACGTGCGCCGCTTCCTGAACCAGGGCCGCCTGCCGCCGCCCGACGCGGTCCGCATCGAGGAGATGATCAACTACTTCGACTACGCCTACCCCGAGGCGGCGGGGCCGCACCCCTTCTCGGTGGTGGCCGAGGTGTCGGCGGCGCCATGGAACCCGGCGCATCGGCTGGTGCACGTCGGCGTCCAGGGCCAGCGCATCGACCTGAGCGACGTCCCGCCGTCGAACCTGGTGTTCCTGCTCGACGTCTCGGGCTCGATGGGCTCGCCGGACAAGCTGCCGCTGCTGCAGCAGGCCTTCGCGCTGCTGGTCGAGCAGCTGCGCCCGCAGGATCGCGTGGCCATCGTGGTGTACGCCGGGGCGGCGGGGTTGGTGCTCGACAGCACCGGCGGCGACGAAAAGGGGGTCATCCTCGACGCGCTCGGCAGCCTGTCGGCGGGCGGCAGCACGGCGGGCGGCGCCGGCATCGAGCTGGCCTACGCGGTGGCGCAGCGCAACTTCGTGCCGGGCGGCACCAACCGGGTGGTGCTGGCCACCGACGGCGACTTCAACGTGGGCGTGTCGAGCGACGGCGGGCTGGTTCGCCTGATCGAGCAGAAGCGCGCGTCGGGTGTGTTCCTGACGGTGCTGGGCTTCGGCACGGGCAACTACCAGGACGCCAAGATGGAGAAGCTGTCCAACGCCGGCAACGGTAACGCGGCGTACATCGACAGCCTGCTCGAGGCGCGCAAGGTGCTGGTGCACGAGCTGGGCGGGACGCTCGTGACGATCGCCAAGGACGTGAAGATCCAGGTCGAGTTCAACCCGGCCGAGGTGGCCGCGTACCGGCTGATCGGCTACGAGAACCGGCTGCTCGACGCGCAGGACTTCGCCGACGATCGAAAGGACGCGGGCGAGCTGGGGGCGGGGCACTCGGTGACGGCGCTGTACGAGGTGGTGCCGGCGGGGCAGCCGGTGCCGGGGGCGGGGGTCGACGCGCTGCGGTACCAGAAGCGGGCCGAGACGGCGGCGGCGGGGTCGGGCGAGCTGGCGACGGTGAAGCTGCGCTACAAGGCGCCCGAGGGCGACACGAGCACGCTGGTGACGGGGACCGTGCGGGACGAGGGGCTGGCGCTGGGGGAGACGACCGAGGCGTTCCGGTTCGCGAGCGCGGTGGCCGAGCTGGGCCTGCTGCTGCGGGGGTCGGCGCATCGTGGGAACGCGAGCTACGCGAGCGTTGTCGAACGGGCGCGGGGCGCGTTGGGGGCCGATCGACACGGCTATCGGCGGGACTTCGTGGCGCTCGCCGAGCGGGCCGCCGGCCTCGCCCGGTGAGCGCGGCAGTGAGATTGTGAGGTGCGGCGCGTCGCGGTTATGCTGCCGCCCGCCGTACAGCATTCACGAGGCGCCGGTCGCTGGGGTGGCCGGCTGGGAGGGAGAGAGAGCATGAAGGTCCGGGGACTCGGGATGATCGCCGCGCTGGCCGCGGCCGCGCTGGTGGGGTGCGGGGACGACGACGACAGCGGCAGCGGCGGCGCGGCGGGCTCGCCCGAGGGGGCGGCGGCCAACTCGGCGTCGGCGGCGGTCGAGCTGAACGTGGTCAAGGAGCAGCCGGCCGACGGGGCGGTGCTGGGCACGCTCAACAAGATGTACGCGAACCTGCAGGCCTTCGACGTGCAGATCAAGGCGCAGAAGGCGCAGGAGATGGGCGGGGGCAACAACCAGCCCGGCGGCGGCATGCTGCCCGGCGGCGGCATGCTGCCCGGCGGGGGGCAGCTGCCCGGGCGCCTGACGGTGCGCCACGACGCGCTGGACGAGGCGTGCATCACCGTCGACGACAACACCGGATCGACCACCTTCGACAACTGCGAAGAGGGCGGGGCGACCTTCAACGGCACCATCACCGTCGACGGTGACACCATCAACGTGGACGTGCAGATGATGGTCGACCCCTCGAGCTACGCCGGGGCGGTGCCCGCGGGCGCGCCGGGCGCCGCGCCCAGCATCAAGGAGGTGCGGGTGACCGAGAAGACGCCGACGCCCTTCACGGTGACCGACGCGCGCATCGACGGGGTGCTGAAGGTCGACATCATGGCCACCATCGAGATCCCGATGTTCGGCACGCAGACCCTGCCCACCAACCTGACCGCGACCTACGCCCTGGAGCTGACCGACGGCTGCGCCACCGGCGGCACGCTGGTGATCAGCGACGGCAACCAGACCAACACCGCGACCTTCGGCCCCGGCTGCAACGAGGTCGCCGTCGAGTAGCGTCGCCCGACGCGGCAGCGTCTGGCGCGGCGCCCGACGCTGCGCCAGACTGGGCACCTCGATGCTTGGAGGTGTCCGTGCAGTTCCAGTTCTCCCACCACTACGCGATGAGCCCCGAGGACTTCTGGGGCAAGCTGTTCTTCGACCGCGCCTTCAACGACGCGCTGTACCTCGAGGGCCTCGGCTTCGAGACGGTGAGCGTCGAGTCCGAGACGACGGGGCCCGACGGCGATCGCGATCGGGTGCTGAAGGTCACGCCGCGGCTGGCCATGCCCGGGCCGGTCAAGAAGCTGATGGGCGATCGCTTCAGCTATCACGAGCACGGCCACTTCGACGCCGCGCGGCGGGCGCACACCGCGCGCATCGTGCTGTCGCGGCTGGCCGACAAGGTGAAGATCGCGCACACGATGTGGCTGGAGCCGGACGCCTCCGGGGGCAGCACGCGCAAGGTGACCGCCGACGTCGAGGTGTCGATCTTCGGGGTCGGCCGGGTCTTCGAGAAGTTCGCCGAGAAGAGCGTTCGCGAGAGCTACGAGAAGGCGGCGGCCTTCACGAACGCCTGGTGGGCGAAGCACCACGGGTGAGCAGGCAGCGCACGAACAGGGCGCCGAAGGCGAGGGTGCCCCAGATCACGAGGAAGAACTTGAGCGTCGCGGCGGCGAAGGCGACGCCGGTGAGCGTCGGCGTGGGTCCGTCGTAGAGCACCGCCAGCAGCGCGACGTTCTCGACGAGGTCGAGCGCGCCCGCGACGGGCATCGCGCGCGCCAGGCGGCGGGCGCCCACCAGCCAGAGCCCCAGGGCCAGCGTCGCCGGGTAGAGCAGCAGGTACAGGGCGTCCAGGCCGAGGTTGCGCGCCGCGATGGGCACCCCCTCGGGGCCCCAGCTGTCGAGCATCGCCTGGGCGGTGTGCACGTCCGCGGCCAGCTCGAAGCTGACGATGCCGTGCGGCGCGGGATCGGTGACGAGGGGGGCGCCGAGCACCACCAGCGCGGCCGTGACCAGCCCCGTCGCGAGCAGCAGCCCGAAGAAGGTGGCCTTCACCAGGCGCTCGCGTCGCTGGCGTGGCAGCCGGCGGCCGCGCAGTCGCGGTCGATGGGCGCGTGATCCGCGGGCGGGGGCGAGGCGCGGCCGCCGGCCACGTGGCAGCCGTCGCAGCGGGTGGGGATGGCCTCGGCGCGGTCGACGTGGCAGGCGTCGCACAGGGGCAGGGCGCGGTCGCCGACGAGGCGGGTGGCGGCGTGGGCGCCGGTGAGGGGCCAGACGTCGTGGGCGAAGGCGCCCCGTCGAAGTCGCCCGGGTGACAGGCATCGCAGTCGAGGCCGGGCTCGACGGTGTCCGCCGCCGTGCAGGCGACGCGCGCCGCGGGATCGGCGTCGGGCGCGAGGGGGCGCCAGCGCAGGGGGAAGTCGTGGGCGACCGCGGCGCCGAGGGCGTCCCCGGTGTGGCAGCAGGCGCAGTCGGCGCGCAGGGGCGCGCGCTCGAGGGCGGGCAGGTGGCAGGCGGCGCAGCGGCGGTCGGCGTGGGGGCCGGTGAGGGGGAAGGTGTCGGGGTGGACGGCCTCGGCGGGCGCGAAGCCGGCGGCGGTGTGACAGTCGGCGCAGCGTTCGCTGGCGAAGCCGTGGCTGACGGTCGGGCGGTCGGCGGCGTGGCAGTCGAAGCAGCGGGCGGGCGCGGCGTCGTCGGTCGGCAGGGGCGCGGCGTGGCAGCGATCGCAGCGCAGGGGCGCGTCGGGATCGGGCACGCGGTGGGCGCCCTCGAGGGGCCAGGCGGCGTGGTCGAAGGTGGCGGGGCGGAAGGCCTCGAGCGTGTGGCAGGCGCGGCAGTCGGCGAAGTCGGGGCCGCAGCAGTCGAGGGCGTGCCAGACCGGCGCGGGCGGAGCGTCGGCGGGTGGATCGTCGGCGGCGGCGTGGCAGTCGCGGCAGCGGGCGTCGGCGGCGATCGCCGGGTGGCCGCCCACCGGCCGGGGCTCGGCGCGCTCGCTGGTGCACGCGGCGGTGAGCAGGACGAGGGCGACGAGGGCGCGGCTCATCGGAAGATCGCCGGGTAGAAGGCGGCGGTGGTGTGGCAGTCGACGCAGTCGCGGCCGGCAGGGTGGTTGCGGGTCGGCTGATCGGCCAGGTGACAGGCGCGGCAGGCCTCGGCGCCGGCGCGGATGGCGGGCGGCAGCGGGTGGCAGGCGCCGCAGGGCAGGCCGACGTGGGCGCCGGTGAGGGCCAGCGGGTGGCGGAAGCTGTTGGCCGTCCAGGGCGCGGCGCGGTCGTGGCAGCGGGTGCAATCGAGCAGCTCGCCGGCGTCGACCAGGAAGGCGCGGTGCGGGGCCGAGAGGTCGCGCAGGTGGCAGCGGGCGCAGTCGTCGGCGTCGAGGGCGGCGCCGGTGTGGCAGCGGCCGCAGTCGGCGGCGACGCGGGCGTGGACGCCGCCGGTGGCGACGGGGCGGATCGTGCACGAAGCCGGGGGGCCGTGAACGTGGTCGGGCGGTGGCAGTCGGCGCAGTCGCGGGCGCCCGCGAAGCGGTGGCCGCGGGGCAGCTGCTCGCCGTGGCAGAAGACGCAGTCGGCGGGCTGGCCGACGAAGCGGCCCGACGGGTGGCAGTCGACGCAGGGGACGCCCAGGTGGCGGCCGGTGAGCGAGAAGCCGGTGGTGGCGTGGTCGAAGCGGACGAGCAGCCAGGTGTCGGGGGTGTGGCAGTCGGCGCAGGCCTGGCCGGCGCCGCCGCGGTGGCGGTCGGCGTGGCAGGCGACGCAGTCGTCGCGGGCGGGCGGGGCGCCGGGCGGGTGGCAGTCGGCGCAGCCGCGCAGGGCGTGGGGGCCGGTGAGGGGAAGCCGGCGCGGGCGGCGTGGTCGAAGGGGGCGTCGGCGAAGGGGCGGTCGGGCAGGTGGCAGTCGACGCAGGCGCCCAGGTCGGCGTGGGGCGGGGGCTGCTGGTGGCAGCGGGTGCAGTCGACCGGCGCGGGCGGGGGCTCGACGTGGCACAGGCCGCAGGGTAGCGCGTTCATCGGCGGGCGCAGGTCGAGGGCGCAGCGCGTGGGCGGCGGCGGTGTGGCGGGGGCAGCGTCGGCGCCGCGTCGGCGGGCGGGCGCCGCGTCGACGGCGGTTGCGTCCGCGGGCGGCGCGTGGGCGTCCGGCGTGACGGCGCCGTCGGCGGCCGCGGCGTCCGACCGCGCGGGCGAACCCGGCGCGGCGTCGGTGGGCGTGCCGGCGTCCGTCCCGTCGTGGCCAGGCGCGCCGGCGTCGAGCGCGCCGGGTCCGGATCGCGCCGCCGGTGCGTCCGGGGGCGGCAGCAGCGCGCCGCCGTCCAGCGCGGCGAGGCGGCGTCCGCCGCCAGCGCCCGCATCGCCAGGCCCGCCGTCGTCGGCGCCGGCGCCCAGCAGCGCGGCGACGAGCAGCAGCGCGCCCAGCAAAGGCGGTGGCCGACGCCCACCAGGGGCGTCGACGCGGGCCGCGCGCGGTTAGGAGGCTCGGCGCCACGCGACCCCCCACTGGCGCGGCGGCCCGCGGCGCGACCGCTCGGTGCGCGGGGGCGGTGAGCGCCACGCGACCCCCACCGGCGTGAAGGCCGGCAGCGCGGCCGCTCGGCGGGCGGGGAGGCGTCACCGCCACGCGACGCCCACCTGCGTGAAGGCCAACAGCTGCTCGGCGGCGAGGTCGTAAGTCCACCTGCGCCGCGACGTAGCCCCAGCGCGCGTGGGCGGCGGCGCGCGCGTAGGCGGCCATCTCGACGGCGCGGCTGTAGGGGTCGAGGGCGACCGGCGCGCCCGACGCCTCGGGGGTGAAGGTCGAGAAGGTGTCGTCGGGATCGCGCAGCGTCGTGCGCACGCCCGCGAAGGCGTAGCCGGGCGCGCCCTGCCAGCCCAGCTCGCCGGTCAGGGCGGTCTGGCTGCGGGTGGGCTCGCGATCGTGCACGGCGCCGAGGTTCGCGGCCAGGCCGAGGTCGAAGGCGTCGGTGAGCTCGACGGCGGCCTGGGCGCGCCAGGCCAGCTCGTCCTCGGTGGACTGCCCGCCGTCGACGTCCAGCACCAGCCGATCGCGCAGCCGGGCGCGGCCGCGCGCCATCAGGCGCAGGCCAGGCAGCGCGCGCCAGCGGACGCGCGCGGTCGCGTCCTGGAAGCGGTCGGTCGTGCCGGCGGCGGCGAAGCGGCTGGCCTGTAGCAGCCAGCCCGCGTCCAGCTTCAGCGGGCGCCAGGGGCGGTGGCCGGCCTGGACGTAGATCTGCGTGAGCGCGAAGCCCTGGTCGGTCAGCAGCCAGGTGCGCGGATCGCTCGCGGGCACCGTCCACGCGGCGACGTCGGCGGTCTCGGCGCTGGCGAAGATCCAGGTGGTCGGCGTGGGCACCACCAGCAGCCGCAGCGCCGCGTCGACCACGTCGCGCTGGCGCTCGCCTTCGGCGTCGCGGTTGGCCGGCGCGAACCGCTCGCGGCCCCAGCTGCCGCTGGCCGCGCCGTCGAGCCAGTCGTCCACGCGCAGGCGCGCCGTGCCGGCGACGACCGGGCGGTCGGCGTCCGGGGTGAGATCGTCGTCTTCGGCGCGCAGCCCGCCGGCGAGCGCGACCTCGACGGCCTCGTGGACGCGCGCCGCCAGCTCGCCGCCGTCGATCAGCAGCAGCGCGGTGCCCTCACCGACGCCGAAGCGGCCGGCGCTGACGGTGAACGGGCCCGCGTCGCGCAGGGTGAGGCGTGCTTCGGGCACGCTGCGGCGGGTGCCGGCGCTGCGCAGCAGATCCTCCCGCGCGCGGAGCTCGACGTGCAGCTCGAGGTCGCCGCTCAGCAGGTGGGCGACGTCGCGCAGCCGGGCGCGCAGCCCGTACCCCCACAGCTGCGCGCCCGGCGCGCCCGCGTCGCCGCCGGTGAGGTGCAGATAGTCCGTGCGCGCGCGGACGTCCTGCTCGACGCCCGCGGCCGCCGCGGGCGCCAGGCCCAGCAGCAGCGGCAGCAGGCGGCGCACCGCGCGAAGGTAGCCCGAAACAGCGGTCGGGCGGAATGCGCCCGGCGTCCACGCGCGTTGGGCGACCCATGGCGAGCATCGGGCACATCGCGGTGGGTCTGGCGGCCGGCCGCTGGTACGCGGGCGTCGAAGGGCGGCCGGCGTGGCGCCCGATGGTCGCCTTCTCGGTGCTCTCGTTGGTGCCCGATCTCGACGTCCTCGGCTTCCGCTTCGGCGTCGCCTACGGGGACGCCTGGGGCCACCGCGGCGCGTCGCACAGCCTGCTCTTCGGGCTGGCCCTGGGCGCGCTGTCGGCCGCGCTGGCCGCGCGGTCCGGCCACCCGGCGCGGCGCGTCTTCGTCCTGGCCTCGCTGGTGGCGATCAGCCACGGGCTGCTCGACACCCTGACCGACGGGGGCCTGGGCGCGGCGCTCCTCTGGCCGTTCAGCGAAGCCCGCGTCTTCGCGCCCTTCAACCCCCTGCCGGTCGCGCCCATCGGCCGCGGCTTCCTCTCGGCGCGCGGCCTGCACGTCGCAACCACCGAGGCGCTGTGGTTCGCGCCGCTGCTGCTGTACGCCCTGTGGCCCCGCCGCCGGGCGCCGGGTGGCGGCGCCCCCGGGCCCGCGCCGACGACGTGAGGCCGGGGGCGCCGCCGACCTCGCGATTGCCCTCGTCGGCGCCCGGTGGCACCGTTCGAGCCATGCGCGCGCTCGCTCCGCTGCTGCTCTCGCTGTTCGTCGCCTGCGACACCCCGGCGCCGCCCGCGCCCCGGCCCGCGCCGGCGACGCCGGACGCCGCGTTGCTGGCCCCCAGCGGCCCGCTGGCGGCGCTCGATCGGGCGCCCGGGCCGCCCGTCCTGTTGGCGCTGGACGATCCGCTGACGCCGCTGTTGGCTTGGTTGAAGGAGCCCGCCACGGTCGCGGCGCTCGAGGCGCCGGCCCTGCGCGACTGGCTGGCGGCCACCGGGCTCGAGCCCGGCCTGCTGGATCCGGCGGTCCTGTCCCTGGGCCTCGTCGCGCAGCGCGACGTCGTGCCCGATCGTGTGGTGGTGCGCGGCGACGGCGCGGCTCGTCCGGCCTTCGCCCAGGCGCTGGCGGCGCTGCGCGGCGGCGCGGTCGAGGCGCCGAGGATGCCCCGCCTGACGGCGCACTTGCGCTTTCGCGCCGTCGAGGCGGCCAGCGCGGCCGAGACGGCGGTGCGGGCCGCGTTCGGTGAGAGCGCCCGCTTCGAGGGCCGCCTGCGGGACGTCCTGGGCGAGCGCCTCGACGCGGTGCCCCACGCCGAGACGCGGGCGGCGCTGGCGGCGCTGCCGGTCACGCTGCACGTCGCGCGCGACGGCGCCTGGGTGGCGGTGGCGCTGGGCGCGCCGCTGCCACGGGAGGGCGACGACGCGCTGGGCTTCGCGGCCCGCTGGGCGCCGGGCGGGCCCGCGGCGCGCGTGACCACCGAGGCCGACGGCGTGCGCGTCGCCGTGCGCGGTCTGGCGCCCGCGCCCGCCGCTCTGCGCCGCGCGCTGCCGGCCGACGCGGTCTTCGCGTGGGCCTGGTCGGACGCCTCACCGCGCGGCGCGGTGGAGGTGATCGCGACGCTGCTGGGGCCCGGGGGCGGTCCGGCCGCCGCGCTGGCCGCGGCGCTGCCCGCCGACGCGCGCGGCGTGGCGATCGTCGTGCGGCACCCCACCAGCTTCGCGGCGCTCGAGGCGACGGTGGTGCGCAAGGGCGAGCGGGCCGAGGTGCGGCTGCCCGGGCTGCCGGTGCCGCAGGTCGCGCTGGTGTGGCCAGGGGCGAGGTGTCCGCGGCGCGCGACGCGCTGGGCGAGGGGCTGGGCGCGGCGGCGCGGGCGAGGGCGGGCCCGTCGCCTGGGCCGAGGTGGATCTCGGGCTGGGGCGCCCCACCTTCGCGCCGGATCTGCGGGCGGCCCTCGCGCGGCGCGGCCTGGCGGTGGCCCGTTGGGCGCTGGCCGACCACACGCGGCCCCACCTGGTCGCCCTCGACGGCGCGGTGGCCCTGTCGACGCACCCGGCGCTGACTCGCCGCCTGCTGGCGGGCGAGGGCGCCGCGCCGCGGTTCGACGGTGTGGGGCTGGCCGGCGTGCTGCGGGCGCTGTCGGCTTGGGGCCCGGGGCTGATGGGCCAGCTGACCGGCGCGCCGGACGGTGAGGCGGGGCAGGGGGCGCTGCTGCGCGGGCTGGCGGGCGTGGCGGTCGCGCTGGGCGCGGTGGACGTCGCGGGCGAGGGGCCGAACGTGACGTTGCGGCGCCGTCCCGGCGTGGCGCCGGACGCGGCCGCGGTGGGCGCGTGGCTGGACGCCTTCTGCGCGGGGGGGGCGGCATGGGGCCGTCGGCGCAGCCCGGCGCGCGGCTGCCCGAGGTGGCGGCGCCGGTGGCGGCGGTGACGCCGCGGCCGGTGCCCGTTGTCGTGGCGACCGACGCGGTGCGCACGGCGGCGGGGGGCGGCGCCGATCCCCAGCGGCGCCGACGACGCGCGCGGCCTGGGTCGCGTCGAGGGGCTGGTGAAGGCCACGCCGGGGCGGAGCAGGGCGTCACGCTGTACGCCGACGGCGCGGCGCTGGCCTGGCTGGTGGCGCGGGTGCTGAGCGCGGCGCCCGGCGCGGTCGTGGCCGTGCGCCGCGGCGGGGCCGACGGGCGGCCGGACGCGCCGGACGCCACCCACGCGCAGCGGGTGCGCGCGGCGCTGGAGGCGGCGGGGCCGGCGGGGCGCTCGGGCGCGGCGCTGGCCGCGCTGGTCGACGCGCTGGGCGACTGCGCCGCCGCCGGCGCCGCCTTCAAGGCGTTGGGCGAAGCGCCGCCCGGTGAGCGGTGCACGACGCTGGCCGAGACGCTGAAGACCGCGCTGCCCGCGTGCGCGCCGCCCGCCGCCGCGCGCACGCTGAGCGTGATGCGCGCGACCGAGCCGGCCGGCGCCCCGGTGGTGACGGTGGCGCCGCCAGCGAAGGTGCCCGGCGACGCGACCCCCTGGGCGCAGGTCATGGGCCAAGGCGGGGGGTGAGCGCCAGCGCGCGGCGCCTCACCCCTTCACGCACACGACCTGCTTCAGCGTGTGGACGACGTCGACCAGGTCGGCCTGCGCCGCCATCACCGCGTCGATGTCCTTGTAGGCCATCGGCGTCTCGTCGACGACGTCGGCGTCCTTGCGGCACTCCACCGCCGCGGTCGCCCGCGCGTGGTCCTCGACGGTGAAGCGGCGGCGCGCCTCGGTGCGCGACATGGCGCGCCCCGCGCCGTGGCTGCACGAGCAGAACGACTCGGGCTGCCCCTTCCCGCGCACGATGTACGAGCGCGCGCCCATCGAGCCCGGGATGATGCCCAGCTCGCCCTCGCCCGCCCGCACCGCGCCCTTGCGCGTCACCCAGCACGTCTCGCCGTAGTGGCGCTCGCGCGCGATGTAGTTGTGGTGGCAGTTCACCGCCATCGACGTCACGTCGAAGGGCGGCAGTCCGGGCACCCGCTTCAGGGCGGCGATCACGCGCTGCATCATCAGCCGGCGGTTGGTCGCCGCGTAGTCCTGTGCCCAGCCGACCGCCTCGACGTAGTCGTCGAACAGCGCGCTGCCCTCGGGCAGGTACGCCAGGTCGCGATCGGGCAGCGACACGAACCAGCGCTCCATCTCACGCTTCGCGGCGCTGATGAAGTGCGAGCCGATGCGGCCGCCGACCCCGCGCGACCCGCTGTGCAGCATGCACCAGACGGCCTGTGACTCGTCGAGGCACAGCTCGATGAAGTGGTTGCCCGTCCCGAGCGTGCCGAGGTGGCTCACGTGGTTCGCCTTCGCCAACCGCGGGTGCTTCGCGCACAGCGCCTCGAAGCCGGGCAGCAGGGCCGCCCACGCCTCGCCGACCTCGGCCGGCGGATCGCGCCACGCGCCGCGGTCGTTGCGCGCGCCGTTGTGCGTGCGGCCGTGCGGCACCACGCGCTCGATGGTCGAGCGCAGCGGCGCCAGATCGTCCGGCAGGTCGCTCGCCGTCAGCGTCGTCTGCACCGCGATCATCCCGCAGCCGATGTCGACGCCCACGGCCGCCGGGATGATCGCGCCGATCGTCGGCACGACGCTGCCGATGGTCGCCCCCATGCCCGCGTGGACGTCGGGCATCGCCGCCACCCACTTGTGCACGAAGGGCAGGCCCGCGATGTTGCGCAGCTGCGCCCGGGCCTCGTCCTCGAACAGCACGCCGCGCGTCCAGGCCTTGATCGGCTTGTTCGGCGTCTCGATCACGTCGTAGTGGCGGTCGCTCATCTCGTCCTCCCGGTGTCGATTGCGGGAGACGGCAAGAGCAGAGGGCGTGCCAGCGCGAGAGCGCCCTGTTTCGGGGTCGAGAGGGCGTAGGGCCGATACGGTAGGCGCGTCGTTGCGCCGTCCGTATCGTCGATCAGTCCTTGCCGCTCTGCCACATCCAGCCGGCGCCCGCGGCGGCGGCGAGGATGACGAGGATCGTCCACTGGGGCAGGGCGGGGGCGTGGCCGGGGGTCGAAGGCGAGGCGGCCTCGGCGGCCGGGGCGCTCGGATCGGCGGCCGGGGCGTCGGGCGCGGCGGGCGCGGCGGGCGCGGGCTTCGGCGCGGCGCGGGCGCGGGCTTCGCGCGGCAGGCGCGGGCTTCGGCGCGGCGGGCGCGGGCTTCGGCGCGGCTGTCGGGGCCGGCGCCGGGCGGGCGGTCGTGGGCGCGGCGGCGCCGGCGGGCGCGGCGTCGACGCACGACGCGTGACAGCCCAGCTTCTGCGGATCGGCGTCGCCCTGCACCTTGCCGCACGCGTTGTCGGCCCCGGCGAGATCGCCCGCGGTGCCCGCGACGTCGGCCGTCGTGTTGCCGCACAGCCGGTTGCCGCGCAGCGGGTGCTGCAGGCAGGCGTCGCCGCCGTAGTGGGCCGCCGCGGCCGACGCGCACTCGGCCGCGAAGCCGGCCACCGCGTCGGCGCTGTTCAGCTGGCTCTCGAACACCAGCCGTCCGTCCTCGCCCTTGCGCTTGAACAGCGCGCCCGTGGCCGGGCAGGCGTAGTTGGGCACGCAGCCGGGCGTGCCGATGGCGTCGACGATGGCCGGCGCGCAGCGGCGCACCCAGCCGTCGAACTCGGCCTGGGCCGCCTTGTTCTCGAGGCCCGACTTGCGCAGCTTCACGTCGTGCCCCTGCGCGCGCACGTCGGGCAGCCAGCCCTCGTGCACCAGGCAGCCCCCGCAGCCCGAGCTGTACAGCATGGTGGTGCCCGGCTTCACGCCCTCGAGCTCGGGCGCGCACGCGCAGGGGTCGAAGGGCGCGCGAGCCGCCGGGCCGCGCACGTTCGCCGGCGGCGCGGGATCGCCCAGCAGCACGCCGAGGCCGTTGGCGCGCACCGTGTTGTCCACCAGCACCGGGCGCGCGGAGCACGCGGCGATGCCCACCTCGGCGCCGGTGATCTCGGACTTCAGCACCACCACGCCGGGGCTCTGCAGCGCGCCCGCGGGGCAGGCGCCCCCCTTCGGCGTCCCGAACGCGACGCCGACGAGGCCGGCCTCGAAGCGCGAGCGATCGACGCGCAGGCCCGGCGCCTTCGCCGCGCCGAGCCCCACCGCCGCGCCCCGGACGTCGCTGGCGTAGATCGTCAGGTCGTGAGCCTGCGCCTCGATGCCCGTCGCGCCGCCCTCGACCCGCACGTTGCGCAGCAGCACGTCGTCGGCGGCGACCTTCACGCCGATCCCCTCGCCCGCGCTGATCGGGTGGTGGGCGCCGTCGAAGGTGGCGCCCGCGCCGGTGATGGTGATGCAGGCACCGGCGCCGCTGTTCTTCAGGGGGCCGCTCTGCTGCACGTCGGCGCCGGGCGCGGCCAGCGCGGTGGTGCAGGCGGCGCAGTCGTCGCAGGGCGTGCCGCGCGCGGCGGCGCCGCCCGCACCCAGGGTCAGCAGCAGCGCGAGCGTCGTGGGTCGGATCATCGAAACCTCCCGATGGGCGGGCACGTTACCGCCTTCCGGCGGTCGCGTCACCCGGGGCCGGTCGCGTACGCGGCGCGGTCGAAGCGGCGCAGGGCGCGGCGGAACTCGAAGGTGAAGCCGGGCCACAGCGTGGTGTTGAGGCCGTCGGCGGTGGAGTACCAGGCGTCGCAGCCGCTGGACCACACGGTGCGCTTCATGCGGCGCTGCAGGCGGCGGTTGTAGGCCGCCTGCGCCTCGGGGCGCACGTCCAGCCAGCGCACGTCGGGCGCGTCGAGGTGGTCGAGCGCCGCCAGCACGTAGGGGTACTGGCTCTCCATCATGTAGACCATCGAGCTGTGCCCGAGGCCGGTGTTGGGGCCGGTGAGCAGGAAGAGGTTGGGGAAGCCGGCGACCGTGGTGCCCTTGTAGGCCTGGGCGTGGCGGCCCCAGGTGGCGTCCAGGTCGCGCCCTTCGAGGCCGCGCACCGGGAAGGGGGCGCCCTGCTCGGCGGCGTGGAAGCCGGTGGCCAGCACCAGCACGTCGAGGGGGCGGTGCGCGCCGTCGGTCGTGCGCACGCCGGTCGCGTCGAAGCGCTCGATGGGCTCGGTCACCAGCTCGACGTTCGGGCGGTTCAGGGCGGGGTAGTAGTCGTCGGACAACAGCACGCGCTTGCAGCCCAGGGTGTAGCGGGGCGTCAGGCGGGCGCGCAGGTCGGCATCGGGCACGCTGTCGGCGAGGAACCGCAGGGCGTCGCGGGCGGGGTACTTCATCACCTCGGGCGTGAACACGAAGGGTACGACGCGCCACTCGAGGCCCAGGTAGATGCGGGCGCGCTCGGCGGCGCGCAGCAGCGGGACGCGGCGGAACAGCGCCGCGCGGCGGCGGCCCAGCGCGCGGTCCTCGCGGGGCAGGATCCACGGCGGCGTGCGCTGGAACAGGTGAAGCTGCGCGACGCGCGGGGCGATGGCCGGCACCACCTGGATGGCGCTCGCGCCCGTGCCGACGACACCGACGCGCGCGCCGTCGAGGCGCACGCCGTGATCCCAGCGGGCGGTGTGGAAGGTGGCCCCGGCGAAGTCGTCGAGGCCGGGCAGCGGCGGGATCATCGGGCGACTCAGGCCGCCCGTCGCGCCCACCAGCACGCGCGCGCGCACGACCTCACCGTCCGCCAGCGTCAGGCGCCACCCGTCGCGCTCGGCCTCGAAGTCCGCGGCCACCGCGCGGCAGCCGAACCGGATGTGCCGCCGCAGCCCGAAGGTGTCGGCGACGTGGTGCAGGTACGCGAGGATCTCGCCTTGCGGCGCGTAGCTGCGCGTCCAGCCGTGATGCGGCGCGAAAGAGAACGAGTACAGATGCGACGGCACGTCGCAGGCGGCGCCGGGGTAGTGGTTGTCGCGCCAGGTGCCGCCCAGATCGTCCGCGGCCTCGAAGACGCGGAAGCGCCGGCCGCCCTGCATCGTCAGGCGCGCGGCCAGGCCCAGCCCGGCGAAGCCCGCGCCGACGATCGCGACGTCGAGGTCGGGCGCCGGGCTCACTCGTCGAAGGGGTCGATGATGGTCGGCACGCCGTCGTCCAGCCAGCTGCCCAGGAAGGTCAGCGCCTGCCGCAGCGGCTCGGGGCCCAGGGGCGTGTTGCCGTGCGAGGCGGTGACGAAGCGCCCGTTGCCCTGGGACACGCGGTCGTACTGGTAGTAGGCCGCCGTGGTGCCGTCCAGGTTGCCGGTCTGCGGGCCCTCGACGACGTCGATCAGCTCGACCGGCGTCAGCACGGGCGCCAGGTGCGGGATGCCCATGGCGCGGGCGAGGGCGCGGCCCGACGCCGGCGGCACCGTCTGATCGTCCTTGGCGACGGGGAACAGGACGTGCGGGGTGGGCCCCTCGACGCCGCGGTCGTACAGGATCTGCGCGCCGTACATCGCGGGATCGGCCGCGTCGACCAGCGTCTGCGCGACGGGCAGCAGGCGGTGCAAGCGGTCGGGGCCGCCGGCCAGGTTCTCGAGGGCCGGCCGCAGCGGCGCGATCATCCCGGTGTCCGTGATGAAGAGCATCAGCTGCCCGCCCGCCACCGACAGGATGCCCGCCTGCAGCATGTCGCTCAGCGCCAGCATGCTGCTGCCCAGCATGCCGCCGAGGCTGATGCCCCAGTAGCCGACCCGCGTGCCGTCCAGATCGGGCACGCCGTCGCCGTCCACGTCGGGGTTCGCGCGCACCAGCTCGAGCAGCTGCAGGCGATCGAGCGTGGTCTGGTTGAAGTTGCCGCGCAGGGCCTTGGTGTCGACCTTCAGCCCGGCCAGGTCGAGGCCCAGGAAGGCCAGGGCCGGCTCGCCCATGCCGTCGGCGGTGGGGTGCTCGCCGTGCTCGAGAGCGTCGGACGCGATGACCGCGATGCCCAGCGGCGCGACCACCTGCGCCAGGTAGCGGCCGCTGGCGCGGCGGTCGCCGATGCCGTGGCCGAACATCAGGGTGGGGTAGGGGGGCTCGCCCTCGGCGGGCAGCCACACGCTGACCGGCACGCGCCAGGTGGTCTCGGGCGCGGCGGGCGAGACGACGCGGTCGTCGCGGTAGTCGAAGGGCTCGAAGGCGCCGACGCAGGCGCGGTAGCCGTTGGTGGCGTCCTCGCAGACGGGCGGGACGCTCCAGGCGTAGGCGCGGCCGCGGATGTCGGCGGCGTTGGCCCGCATCACCGCCACCTCGTCGTGCGTGGTGAAGACGGCGGCGCCGACGATGGCGGCGGGCTGCAGGCCGGCGGCCTCGACGGCGGCCTGCACCCGCGGCGCGACGGCGGCGAGCTGGGGCGCCTCGGCGGTGCCGTCGAGCAGCGACAGGGTCACCGGGCTGGGCTCGATGCAGCCGTCGTCGGGGCCGCGCAGGGCGTTCGTGATCAGGATGGCGTGCTCGGTGGCGCGCCGCATGGGGCGTAGGGGCTGCAGCACCAGCGTGGCGCCGTCGTCGCTGGTGGTGACCGAGAAGGGCACGCGCGCGGGCGGATCGACGCCCAGATCGAGCAGCTGCAGCCCGTCATTGGTCAGCGAGGACTCGGCGTCGCCGGGCAGCGGGCCGACGGGCGCGTCGAAGCGGACGACGACGCCGGAGAGGGTGCCGAAGCCGGTCAGGCCGGTCAGCCCGAGGAAGCTGTCGCGCAGCAGCAGCGGCACCTCGCGCAGCCAGGGCGATCGGTCGCCGTCCACCTTCAGGCGCTTGCCGGTGGGGCTCGTCGGGTCGTCCTCGGCGATGACGTCGTCGGGGAACAGGCCGAGCTGCTCGTCGACCAGCGGGTCGTAGCGGTGCGCGGCGGTGCACGCCACCGCCGCGTCGGGCTCGGCGTCGGGCAGCGCCGCGTCGGGCTGCGACGCCTCGGCGTCGGCGCCGCCGCCGTCGGCGATCGAGCCGTCGCCCTCGACCTCCTGCCGCGGCGAGCCGCCGCCGTCGTCACAAGCGAACAGTGCGGTGGCCAGCAGGGCCGCGAGGGGCAGCAGCGTCGAGCGCACGGCGATCTCCCGAGTGAGTCTCGGCAAGGTAGTACGCCGTACGGCGCGTGGGCAATGGAGAGGGGCGCCGCGTCCCGAGCCGGTCCGAGCGGCGCCGGCGCGAGCTGCCCGCCTCTACAGCACCTTGCGCGCCGGCAGGGCGGCCGACGCGAGCAGCAGCCCCAGGGCCAGGGCGCTGGCGGTGAGCACCGTGGCGAAGAAGCCGCTGGCGCCGGCGCCGACGTCGCCCGACCACAGGTTCTCGAGCGCGACGAAGCCGAAGGCGCCGGGCACCAGCATGACGATGCCGGGCACGACGTAGAGCTGGGCGGGGCGCTGGGTGCGGCGGGCGAGCGCGTTCGCGTAGAGGCCGACGGTCACCGCGCCGGCGAAGGCGGCGGTGGGGCCGGGCACGAAGTAGCGGGCCGCGGCGAAGGCCGAGCCCCAGGCCAGGACGCCGCTGAGCAGCGTGGCCAGCAAGTCGCGCGGCGGCACGCGGAACAGCACCGCGAAGCTGAGCGCCGCCACGGCGGTGGCGGCGGCGACGACGGCCAGATGCGGGGGCACGGGCGGGCCCATCAGGCGCGCGGGGGGCCCGCCGCTGACCCACGCCTCGAGCGTCGCGACGGTCGCCAGCCCGAAGATGAGCGAAAGCAGCGTCATGCCCGCCTCCATCAGGCGCGCGGTGCCGCTGACCAGGTTCTTGGCCGCCAGCTCGGCGAGGGCGCTGGTGAGGGTGAGGCCGGGCACGGCGATGATGACGCCGGCCAGCACCAGCGGCCGGCGCAGGGTGGTCGGATCGAGGGTGGCGGCCAGCCAGGTGCCCGCGCCGGCCAGCGCGCCGATGGCGAAGTCGGTCAGCAGGCGGGTGCGCGCGTGGCGCCCCATCTGCATGCCCAGGGCCATGGCGCACAGGCCCAGCAACAGCGCGATGGCGACCGTGGTGACGCCGCCGCCGAAGAAGGCCGCGGCGCTCGACGAGGCCAGCGCCCCCGCGCCGAGCTGGGCGACGGCCCCGTAGCGCAGGGGCTCGGCCTCGATGGCGTCGAGCGCGGCCTCGGCCTCGGCGACCGTCAGCTCGCCGTCGCTGAGGCGGTTGAAGACGGCGTCGAGGGCGGACAGGCGGCCCAGGTCGACGGTCCAGCCGTCGACGCGCACCAGCCGCACCTGCGGGGGGCCGCTGTCCGCGTCGAGGCTGATCCAGACGCCCGTGGGCACGCCCAGCACCTCGGCGCGGTAGCCGTGACACTCGGCGGCCAGGCGCAGGCACGCTTCGAGGCGGTGGGTCGGGCAGCCGTACGACAAGAGCAGGCGGCCCAGGCGCACCAGCAGGGCCGTCAGCGCCTCGCGGGGCGCGCGCTTCGGGGGCGGCAGCAGGGTCGGTGGGGTCATCGGCGTCTCGATCTCGCGGGCGGGGCCGGTATACCGTCGGGGCGTCGCCGTGTCACGGCGGGCAGGGATGCCGGGACGAGCGGGGAGGGTGCCGATGAGGCGAGCGCTGTGGGCGATGGTCGTGTGCGGGCTGTGGGCGTGCGCCGACAGCGAAGAGACCGCGACCGACGACGGGGGCGGCGGCCGCGTGGACGCCACGCGGGGGCAGGTGGTCGGCGACGGCGATCTGACGCCGATGCCCAGCCGCGACGCCGGCCTGACGCGGGACGCCCGGCCGGACGCGCCGGACCGGGGGCCAACCCGGATCCCCCGCGGTGCGCCTGGACGCCGCCGCGCCGCCCCCGCCGGCGGACGCCGCGCCGCCCCCGCCGCCCACCGACGACGTGGGCGAGCCGCCGCCCCCGCCGCCGGACATGGGCGCGCCGCCGCCCCCGCCACCGATGACGCGCACGTGCCTCTACCGGTCGACCGAGTTCGACGCCGCCGAGCGCGAGTACGACGTGATGGGCGCGTCCGACGAGCGCCTGCGCTACACGGTCGCCGGCCTGCCCGCCGAGGGGGACGTGCAGCGCGCCGTGTTGCAGGTGCGCGTGCACGACGCCGACCACCCCGGCAGCGAGGGGCGCATCTGGGTGAACGGCCAGGGCCCGTTCGACATCCCGGCCAACGCCGCCTGGGACAACGAGACCCACGACGTCGAGGTCGACGTCACCGGCGCCACGCGGGCGGGCGACAACAGCGTCGAGTTCGGCAGCAGCGCCACCGAGGCCCGCACGTTCTACCGCATCAGCCGCGTGGCCCTGCGGCTCGACGCGACCGTCGACGACTGCGCCGAGGCCCCGCCCCCGCCGCCCGCGCAGGCCGTGGCGATGCAGATCGGCTTCCGCGACGCCGAGTACACGCGCCGCCACAACTGGGTGCACCGCTACTGCAACGCCTACGCGTTCACGGCCAGCGGCGCCGAGCACATCCCCGACGACTGCGACGGCGCCTACGCCCCCGACGGCAGCCGCCGGGGCAAGGCCATCTTCCGGTTCCGAAACGTGGTCGAGGCCACCTACGAGATCACCATCCGGTCGCGGCACACCGAGAACCGCAACCCGCAGGGCGCGCTGTTCGTCGTCGACGGCGAGGGCCGCCGCATCAGCCAGCGCAGCGACCGCGACGAGACCAACGACGTCTGGGGCCGCAAGCGCCTCGCCGGCGACGTCGAGATCGTGCTCGACAGCACGAACGAGAACCAGAGCGACTCGGTCATCTGGGTGCGCATCGAGCCCGTCGGCCCGTGACCCGTGGGCCATGTGTGATTCGACCAGCGCAGCGCTCGCTCCGTGCCCGTGCCGGTGTCCGGGAGTCACGCGCAATGCCGAGTTGAGCGAAGGGAAAAGGCTTTGCGTTCAAGGCGCTACGTCGCGGAGTGCTCCGGCGGGGAGGTTCGGGCACGGGCACGGGCACGGGCACGGGCACGTTCGCCTGGGCGGACGAGGTGCACTCTGTGTCGTGTCCGGCCTGACCGGCACCGTGACCCGGGTGCCGCCCGCGGCATCTGCTGACACCACGCCTCGGAGGACACGATGGACAAGGTGAAGAAGACCGACGCCGAGTGGCGCGCCCAGCTCAGCCCCGACGAGTTCCGCGTGACCCGCCAAGCCGGCACCGAGCGCGCCTTCACCGGCCGCTACTGGGACACCAAGACCGCCGGCACGTATCACTGCATCTGCTGCGACGCCCCGCTGTTCCGCTCGGACACCAAGTTCGAGTCCGGCTGCGGCTGGCCCAGCTTCTTCGAGCCCCTGCCCGACGCCCGCATCGAAGAGATCCGCGACACCAGCCACGGCATGATCCGCACCGAGGTGCGCTGCGCCCGCTGCGATGCCCACCTGGGCCACGTCTTCAACGACGGCCCGCCCCCGACGGGGCTGCGGTACTGCATCAACTCGGTGTCGTTGAGGTTGGACGAGGGGTGAGGGGATGAGGGGCCTGCTGCGGATCTTCGGGCGGCGCCCGAGGCGGCCGATCTCGTTCGAGCAGCAGCTCGCCACGTTGGCGAGTTGCGGCATCAGACTGGCGCCGGGTGTTCCCCCGGAGGCGCTTCTGGCATCGTTCGACCGTGAGGCGATGGAGGATGATCCGTACGTGTTGCTGCTCACCTGCATGGGAGCCGAGGAAGAGACCGTGTCCGCTGGCGGCGCGACAGCCTATATGTCCAACGACATCTGGCACTTCGACACCGAGTGCATCGAGGATCACGGCGACTATTCGGCCATCGCCCGACGCATGAGTGAGCTGGCGCAGGGAGACTTGCCGCTCGACGGAATCGCCGACTACGTCGACATCGATGCCGGACAGGCTCACCTTTCCTTTGAGCTGGCCGGTCAGCGGTACCGCTGGGATGCCAAAGTCGAGGACGACTGGGTCGATCCCGCCATCCTGTCCAAGCTTGCCAGCCTCCTCACGCGCGTGGGCAGCAGTCGCCGCTTCACCTACATCGACCTTGGCGGACAGGGCTGCCTGATCGGCTGCGCGACGGGCGAGGAGCGAAAGCGACTGGCCCGTGAGACAGGACTCGTCGTCAAGTGGCTCACGTGAGGCTTTACCTCGAGGGCCGGGAGAGCCTCGCGACGCGTGGGCCGTCGAGTCCGTGCTGGACACCCGGTTGGAGCGCTGCGTGCGTCGGGCGCCGGTGATGCTGCCGGTGGAGGCCCTGGCCGAGGTGCTGAAGCAGCCGAACCGAGGTGACCTGTGCATCGGCGGATCGGTCGACCACGCACACCGGATGGTCGTCCTCGTCCGAGGCAACCTCGACGTGCTGCCCGTCCCGACGTCCCTGTTCGAACCTTCGGGCGACGGCACCACGCCCGACTTCGACGACTTCGAGATCATCGACTACGGGCAGACGCTCCGCTTCGGCGCGTACGAGGCCAGCTTCGATGCCGTGCTCTACGAGGTCGACCCCGACTACCGCCGCCGGCTTCACAAGCAGCGTCGCGCCGACGACCAGTCCTTCGCTGCTTCGCTTCGCCGTCTGCGGCTGCAGAAGGGGCTCTCGCGGGACGACTTCCCGGGCGTGTCGGCGAAGGCGATCGCTCGCATCGAGCGCGGCGAGGTCGAGAAGCCGCATGCCCGGACGCTCCGGACGATCGCCGAGCGGCTCGGCGTCTCGGTCGACGCCATCGAGAGCTACTGAATCCGCAGCGTCGTCCCTCCTCGAGCCCAGGATGTCTCCTGCGCAGGAGAGGTCGCTTGGTCACGAGACATCCGCCGACGGCGCGTCGCGGCGGGCGCTACGGTCAACACGAGCACCACGCTCGGCGTGCGCGCGGCCCGCGATGAGCAACCACGTGGTTCGGGGTCCGTCGCCGTCAACTGGCGCGGCGCCAGAAGACCTGCGACCTGGCAGGGCGACGATTTCTCGCCTTCGTGAGTCCGAACGGGTCCAGGGCGGAGCCCTGGCCAGTGGGAGTTCGAGGGAGGTACGGAGTGCCTTCCTCGAACCTTGGCGAGCCGCGGCGCCTCAGCCGCGAAGAACGCGTTGGCGTCGCGGGGCGCCGGATGATGCGGCGTGACGCCCGAGTGCGGCCCTCAGTACCACCCGTGAAGCTGGACGAAGAACTCGTCCTGCCCGCTGTCGAAGCGCTCTTCCGTGTTGGTCCAGTTGTGCCGGTAGGTCGCTTGGATCTCGGCGTAGGTGTACACGTGCCACTCGAAGCCGAAGGTCAGGCGGTGGCCGGTGTCGTACTGGATCTCGGTGTCGGCGTCGAACCAGTCGTAGCGCAGCTTGGTGTTGAACCCCTGGAAGGCCAGGTAGTCCAGCTCGTGGAAGGCCGACAGGCCCAGGCCGTTGCGGCCGGTCTCGGGGAAGGTGTGGTTCAGGTGGAACTCGCCCAGGTAGATGAGCGAGAAGGGGATCCACCCGGGCTGCTCGAAGTTCAGCGCCCACTGCGCGCTGTACGCGATCTGGTGGCCGTCGTCGCGCGTGCCGTAGATGGCCGAGCCGCCCAGCTGCCACCACAGATCGCGCCAGCCGACGGACGCGGCGGTGCCGTAGCCGCCGTCGGGGTCGATGGGCTCGTCCCACTGGTCGGCGGCGTTGAACACCATCAGGTGCGCGTACAGGTAGTTGGGGTTGATGCCGACCTCGACGCCGGTGACCTGGCGCTCGAAGTCGTGGGGCTGGCCCAGGATCAGCTGGCCCTGGCGCACGAAGGGCGTGTGATCCTCGGTGCGCCACCCGTGCGGTGGCAGGAAGCGGCCCGCGCGGACGTACAGCTGGTTGGGCAGGTCGTGGTACATCGCGAACCACTCGCGCACGAAGGCCCGCTCGTAGAAGGCGTCGAACTCCTCGCCCCGCGACCCCTGGAAGCCGGCGTTCACCAGCAGCGTCACCCGCCCCACGTTCAACTTGCCCGGGTTGTAGGGGCGGTACGCGAGGTAGACGTCCGCCTGCATCGGGAAGATGGCGGTGTCCTCCTCCTCGGCGAAGGGCACGTAGTACATCATCCGCCCGTCGGCCCCGATCTGGAGCGTCGGGTGCGGCTCGATGCCGGCGTAGCGGCCGGCGGTGCCGGGGGCCGGCACGTGGGCGGGCTGGCTCGCGGGCTGGCCGCCGGGCTGCGACTCGGGCGCCTCGCTCAGCTCGATGGGCTGGCTGCTCGGCACCAGCTCGACCGTCTGATAGGCCTGATCGGCCGGGCGGTCGCCCCAGGTGGGCAGCGTCTGCTTGCCGTAGAAGATGCCCGACTCGTTGCGCATGCCGCCGCCGGTCGGGCTGACGTGGCACACGTTGCAGTTCAGGCTGCACTTGCGCAGCGCCAGCTCGGGATCCTCCCAGCCGTCGGGCGCTACGTGGCAGGTGTCGCAGGCCCGCGCCGAGCGCACGGCGAACTGCGGCAGCGCGTGGGCGGCGCCCGCGACGGTGAGGGTCGCGACGAAGGCGAGCAGGGGGGACAGTCTCAACTCACTCCTCCGGGGCGCCGGCGGCGATCCACGCCTCGAACAACTGAATCTGCATCTCGGGCAGCATCGGCCCGCCGTCCGGCATCACGCTCCACCCGTTGCGCGCGCGCAGCCGGTCGATGATCAGGCTCATCGTCGGATCGCCGCCGCCCTTCAGATCGCCGTTGATGCCGCCGGCCTCGAAGCCGGCGTAGGTGCTCAGGTTCAGGTGCCCCTCGGGCTCTTCGCCCGCGTGGCAGCCCGCGAAGGCGCAGTTGAGCTCGACGATCGGCGAGATGTGGTCGTCCCAGGTGGGCCGCTCGGGGATCGCGCCGGCGTCGCCCTCGACGCCCATGTCGGGCATCGCCGCGTCCACCTCGACGCCGGGCGTGCCGCGCGGCGTCCCCGCGGCCACCCACGCCTCGAGCAGCGCGCGCTCGGTGTCGGTGGGCTTGCTGCCCGACGGCGGCATCGTCTGCTGCTGCACCGTGCGCACCAGGATGCGCTCGGCCTGCCCCACCGCCTGCTCGTAGCTGAACAGCGAGTTGGGCGCGCCGTTGGCCGTCGACTGGCCGTGACACCGCCAGCAGTAGGCCGCCAGGATCGGCTTGACGTCGGCCTCCCACGTGGCCGTCTCGATGCCCTCCAGCTCGGCGAGCGTCTTGTCGCCGAAGCCGGGGCAGCCGGCCGCGCCGAGCAGCATCAGGAGCGCTGCCGGCGCCCACCATCGCCTCATCGGGAACTCCGCGGTCTTCAGAGGTCGCCAAGGTAAACTGACCCGCCGGCCCAAATCCAGACCCGCGCGCCCCGGAGACCGTTGTGGTAGAAGGCGGCTTCCGTCATCCCGAGTGGCCGCCGAGATGTCCCGCGCCGGTTTCACGAATCCCTGGCTCCTGCTGCCGCTGGTCGGCCTCGCCGCCGGCATCGCGCTCGCCGTGCAGCGCGCCCGCGTCCCGGCCCGCGCCGACTGGCAGGCCGCCGCCGAGGCCCTGCGCGCCGATCTGCAGCCCGGCGACGGCGTCACCTGGACGCCCTACTGGGCGGGCGAGGCGCGCCTCGTGCTGCACGATCTGCCCGCCTTCCACCTGCCCGATCCGGCCGAGGCCGATCTGGCCCGCTACGACCGCGTGTGGCTGATGGGCGCCTTCGGCGTCGACGCCGACGATCTGCCCGCCGATCAGGTGGCCTCGGTCGACCGGCGCACCTTCGGCCGCGTGACCCTCGACCGCGTGCAGGTAGCCGGCGAGAAGGTGTACGCGGATCTGCGCGCCGATCTCGAGGCGGTGCGCGTCAGCCGGGTCCGCGGCGCCAAGACCGAGGCCTGCGACTTCTGGGACGGCATCGGCTGGCACTGCACCGTCCGCCGCAGCCCGGACGACACGCGACGCTGCCTGGCCACGCCCATCGCCCAGCAGCTGCGCCGCGATCCGCGCCCCGGGCGCCGCCTCATCGAGCCGAACCCGTGGGCGCGCCACTGCGGCCTCGACGCCTGGATCAACGTCAGCCGTGACGTGCGCGTCATCGGCGAGGCCCCCCGGCGCTGCGTCTGGTATCACCCGCGCGCCGGCGAGACCGTCCGGCTCGAGTGGCCGGTCGACGCCCCGAAGGCCGAGCGCCTGGTGGTCGACTACGGCTTCACCGATCCGGTCACCGTCGCCCGCAACACGCCCTCGAAGGTGCAGCCGGCCACCCTGACCGCGCGCCGCGGCGACGCCGCCCTCGGCGCGCGGGTGATCGAGGCCGCGCCCGGCTGGCATCGCTGGACGGCCCCGCTGACCGGCGCCGGGCCCGTCGTCCTCGAGCTGACCACCACCGACCACCGCGACGCGCACCTGTGCATCGACGCCACCCTGCGGGGGCCGCGATGACCCTGAACGCCATTCACTGGCGCCACCACGGCGTCGGCCTGCTGCTGGCCGCCCTGCAGCTGAGCATGCTGGTCGCCACGAACGACCAGGTGGGCATCCCGCGCGACGAGAGCTTCTACTTCTACGCCGCCGATCGCGCCGGCGACTGGGTGCTGGGCCTGTTCGACGGCGAGGTCGAGTCGTTCTCGCGCGAGCAGGTCGACCGGGGCTTCAAGTACAACCACGAGCACCCGGTGCTGATGAAGATGCTGTTCGGCGTCAGCCACCACGTGCTGCACGACCGGCTGGAGCTTTTGGACAGCAACATGCTGGCCTACCGCTTTCCGACGATGCTGCTGGCGGCGCTGGCGGTGTGGTTGACCTTCCTGCTCGGGCGCATGGTGGCCGGCACGGCCGCCGGCGTCGTCGCGGGTCTGGCGCTGACCTTCATGCCGCGCGTCTTCTTCCACGCGCACCTGGCCTGCTTCGACGCGCCGGTCACCTTCATGTGGCTGCTGGTCTGCTACACGTTCCTGCGCGCGACCCGCAGCCGGCGGTGGGCGATCGCGTCGGGGGTGGCCGTGGGCCTGGGCCTGGCGACCAAGCTCAACATCTTCTTCGTGCCCTTCGCGCTGCTGGGCGTCGCCGCCCTGGACACCTGGGCCTACAAGCGGCGCACCGGCGCGTGGAAGGCCCCCGAGGGCGAGCGCGGGCCGCTGACCTACTACACCTGGGTGGCCGCCTCGATGCTGGTGCTGGGCCTGGGTGTGTTCCTCGCGCACTGGCCCTGGCTGTGGTTCGACACGGTGCCCCGCCTGAAGGCCTACTACGCCTTCCACGCGCGCCACGAGCACTACCCGGTCGACTACCTGGGCACGCTGTACTTCGCGCCCCCGTTCCCGGTGCACTTCCCCTTCGTCTTCACGCTGTTCTCGGTGCCGGTGGCCACGCTCGCGCTGGGCGCCGTCGGCTTCGTCGAGGTGGTCCGGCGCTTCGTGCGCCAGCTGCGCGATCCGTCGGATCCCGATCGCCGCGGCGCCGAGGCGATGCTGCTGGTCAACGCGCTGGTGCCGCCCCTGGTGATCGCGCTGCCCTTCACGCCCATCTTCGGCGGCACCAAGCACTGGATGCCCGCGATGCCCTTCCTGTCGGTGATGGCGGGCGTGGCGGCGGTGCGCATGGGGCGCGGCCTGTGGCGCGCGGCGGCCCCCGCCCGGCAGGCGGCGTTGGGCGCGGGCGTCGCCGTGGCCATGCTGCTGCCGGCCGCCTGGGCCACCTTGGCCTACGGCCCGCACGGCCCGGCGTACTACAACACCGTCGCGGGCGGCCCGCCCGGCGCCGCCGCGATGCGGATGCCCCGCAACTTCTGGGGGTACAGCACCATCGCGGTGCTGCCCTTCCTCGACGAGGCGGTCGAGAAGAACGGCCTGGTGTTCTGGCACAACGCGACCGCCGGCTCGGTGCGCGCCTACCAGCGGGACGGCCTGCTGCGGAAGGACATCCGCTACTCGGGCGACTGGACGGTGCCGTCGTCGGACTGGGGCGTCTATCACGATCAGCGCGAGAAGCTGCCCGAAGAGACCGACCTGTGGCGCGCCTACGGCACCGATTGGCCGGTCGACGGCTACTTCCTCGACGGCGTGCAGCTGATCGGCGTGTACCACCGCCCCGCGCCGCCCGCGCTGCCGACCATCCCGCCCGGCGGCCGCTGATCAGGCGTAGATCATCGATCGCACGTGCGCGATGGCGGTCCGGGTCACCTCGGCGCCGATCTCGGCCGGCACGGTGACCATCGAGTCGGTGGGCACCGGCTCGCGCTGGAACAGCCCGGGGCCGACGGCCGCGTCGGCCAGGTGGCGCGCGCCGGCCAGCAGCTCGCGGTTGGCGCGATCCTCGGTCGTCAGGCTCGCGCCCGCGTCGCCCGGCGCGTGCCGCGCGAGCACGACGTAGCGGGTGGGCATGCCCCACTCGGCCAGCAAGAGCGCGCTCAGGCGGCGCGCGTGATCGACCGCGAAGGCGCGCAGATCGTCGGACGGCTGGCCGCCCGCGAGGTGCTCCGGCCAGAGCGCCGAGGCGGCGCGCAGCAACATCAGCTCGCCGATGTCCGCGAACAGCGACAGCGTCCGCAGCTGCGCGGGCCGGGGGTGGCCGACCTCGCTCGCGAGGCTCTCGGCGGTCACCGCGCGGACGAAGTGGGCCAGCCACAGCTTGTTGGCGGCGGCGGTCAGCGCGCGATCGTCGACGCCGTAGTTGGCGCGGTGCACCGCCGTGGCCACCCCGGCGAGGGCGCGGGGCGCGCCGAGGCGCGCGACGGCCTCGCGCACCGAGCCGGGGGCCTCGCGTCCGCGGAACTCGGCGGTCGACGCGAGGCGAAGGGCCGCCTGGCCCAGGTGCGCGTCGGCCTCGAGCAGCGCGAAGATGCGGGCGGGATCGGGATCCGCGGCGGTGGTCAGCTCGCCGATGCGCTTGAGGACGACCGGCGCCACGGGCAGCGCCAGGGAGCCTTGTGTCGCCCAGGTGCACAGGGGCGGCCACCAGGGGTGCTCGGCGGGGGGCGGGGGCTCGGCGGCGGGCGGCGACGAGGTGGGCAGGGGCGCGGGCCGCCGCGGGCGGGCGCGCGCGACGCGGCGCGCGCCCAGGCCCGGCGCAGGGCGTCGCGGAGCTGGCGGCGGCTGAAGGGCTTGGGCAGGAAGTCCGCCGCGCCGGAGCGCCAGGCCTCGAGGACGTCGGCCACCTCGACGTGGGCGCCCATCAACAGCACGGGGCAGGGGAGGGCGCGGTCGATCACGGCCTGCAGCACGGTGTGGCCGTCGATGCCCGGCATCACGGTCTCGCACAGCACGGCGTCGGGGGGCGGGCCCTCGAGGGCCTCGAGGGCGGACGCGCCGTCGCTGCGCACCAGCACCTCGAGGCGAAGATCGATCAGGTGCTCGGTGATCGTCCGCGCGGCGGCCGGATCCGGTTCGACCAACAACACTCGGCGTCCGGCGTCCACGGGATCCCCCCAGGGTCGGATCGCGATGGGCCGCGCGCCCGCCGCTGATCAGGGTTCGGATCGAGGGCCGCCGGGGTTGAGCACGATAAGAACGAGAGGTCTGTCGACCCCCGCCGGATCAGTCGTCCCGGCGGCCTCGGTCGCGGCCGCCGCGGCCGCCGCGCCCGCCGCGATCGTCCCGGCGACCCCGCCCCCGGCCGCCGCGATCGTCCCGGCGGCCCCGCTCGTCGTCCCGCCGCGGCGGGGGGCGGTCGATCACCGGCGCGCTGCGATCCCGCGGCTTGGCGGGGTCGTCCAGCTCGAGCGGGAAGCAGACGTCGGGGGCCAGCGCGTCGACCAGGTCGTCCTGCTCGTCGACGTCGGCCAGCAGCACGGTCATCGCGACGCCCAGCTGATCGGGCTCGCCGCCGCTGCTGCCCAGCTTCACCCAGCCGCGCGCGTCGGCGGCCGTGTCGGCCAGCCGGTCGCGCGTCACGAGACCGCGCCCGATGCGGGTCTCGATGCCCTTCAGGCCCTTGATCGTGTAAATCCGGTCGCCCAGCGGCGAGCGGCCCTCGCGCACGTAGGGGTGGCCGGCCAGCAGGGCGCCCTGGAAGCCCGCCAGCAGCTTCAGCGCCTCGTCGAGGGCCCACGGGCGGGCCTCCTTGGGCGACCAGCGCGCGTCCAGGAACGCGTCGTCGAGCACGCGCGGCACGAACACGAGGGCGCCGCGATCGAGGGTGAGCTCGACGCCGCCGAAGGCGAGGATCTCGGCGTCCTCGAGGGCGTCGAGGTAGGCCTCGAGCTTCTTGGTCGTGTTGGGCAGCGTCACGACGACCGCGTCGAGGCCGGCGGCCTCCACGGCGGCGGCGAACTCTTCGGGCGAGCGGCTGCCGGGGTTGGCGTGGAAGTCGATCAGCACGGGGGCCTCCGGCGGGTGGGGTGTCGAGGGCCGTCGTTTAGCAGAAATGGCGCGGGGAGGGAACTCCCGCGCGGTCAGTCGGGCGGGGGCGTCGCCGGGGCGTCGGCCGCGTGCAGCGCCGCGCGCAGCTTCGGAATCTCGACGTCGATGGCGGCGCTCAGCGCCTTCAGCTCGCCCTGCTTCAGGCGCGGGGTGTCGGCCAGCTCCAGCGTCGCGCCCGTGCGCAGGGTGCGCTCGCGGACGGCGTCCCAGCGGGCGCGCAGGTCGTCGGCGCGGTCGCGCACCAGCAGCGGCCGCGCGTAGAGGCGCTCGAAGAGGCCGTCGAGGCCCTGCAGCAGGTGGCGGCGCTCGCGATCGACGAGGGCGCGGCCCAGCCACAGCGCGCCCCACAGCGTGCAGCCGCTGGCGACGCCCAGCGCGATGGGCAGCCAGGCGGGCCCATCGCTGATGCCGGCGACCGCGGTCATCGCCACCAGCGCGAGGGTCGCGAGCCCGCCCCACAGCCAGGTGCGTCGGCGAAAGCGGCGCAGATCGCGGGCCGCGGCGTCCAGCACGCGCGCGTGCATGCGCAGGCGCTCGGCGAAGTCGGCGGTTTGGGTCAGCAGGTTGTCCACCCGGCGCATCGGCGCGCGGCGCACCTCGTCGATCAGCTGGCGGCGCGCGCGGTCGAAGTCGTCCTTGGGCAGGGCCGGCGGCGGCGCCCCCTCGACCGGGGTGTAGGTGGTGTAGATGAGGGGCAGATCCTTGCGCGGGATGATCTTGCCCAGGTTCCAGCACAGCGCCCCGTAGGCCCGCGCGAAGTCCTGCAGGCCCTTGAAGCGGTCCATCTTGTTCATGACGATCAGCAGCTTGTGGTCGAGCCCGCGCAGGCTCTGCTCGAACACCTGCAGCGTCTCGCCGGTGGTGCCGGGCTTGTCCGGATCGAAGAAGAACAGCACCACGTCGGCGCGCTCGGCCAGCCAGCGCACCACGCCCGGGAAGTCGTAGCCGCGGCCGCCGTCGTCGCCGAGGGTGTCGATCATGCCGGGCGAGTCGATCAGGGTCAGCTGCTGCAGCAGGGGATGCGGGCGGCGCTTCAGGCGCAGGTGCGACACCAGGCCGTCGCCGAAGCTGCGCAGCGGGCCGTAGGGCAGGTCGGGGTTGCCCACCAGCGCAGCGCCGTCGCGCACCTCTTCGCGCTTGCCGTGGCTGATGATCGTGAAGCCGTCGTCCGTGGGCGCGAGCCCCGTCGTTTGCACGTCGGCGGCCAACAGGTGGTTGATGAAGGACGACTTGCCCGACGAGTGGTTGCCCAGCAGCAGCACCGTCGGGCCGCCGCGCAGCTCGCCCGTGCCCGGCCGCGCCCGCCAGGCGAAGCGATCGGCGACGGGATCGATGGCGCCGCGGTAGAGATCGGCCAGCTGGCCGGCGATGGCGTCGACGGAGGGCTCCACGGCCGCACTGTGCCGCCGGCCGGGCGCGGGGCGCAACCGCCTACAGCTGCTCGAGCAGCGGCTTGGAGAGGCTGCAGGTGAGGCCGAAGCCGTCGGGCTCGACGTTCAGCGACTTCACGACGCCGTCCTCGATGATCATCGAGTAGCGCTTCGAGCGCAGGCCGCCGAGGGCGGCGGCGTTCACGTCGAGGCCGACGGCCTTGGCGAAGTCACCGGCGGGGTCGGCCAGCATGCGCACCTTGCCGTTGGCGCCCTGGCTCTCGCCCCACGCCTGCATCACGAAGGCGTCGTTGACGGCGATGCAGGCGACGACGTCGATGCCCTTCGCTTTGATCGCCTCGGCGTCCTCCACGTAGCCGGGCAGGTGGGTCTTGCTGCAGCCGGGGGTGAAGGCGCCGGGCACGGCGAACAGCACGCCCTTCTTGCCGGCGAACAGCTCGGCGATGTCGAGCTTGTCGCCCGGGCTGCTCTCGTGGACCTCGACGGACGGCAGCTTGTCACCTTCCTGAATGCTCATTCATACCTCTGTGCGCGAAGCGGGTGTCGGGGGCGCCACGGCCCCACGCCGGGCGGCCGCCGCGGTGAGGACGCCGCGGCGGCGCCTTCGGTCGCGGGCGAGCGCGAAGAAGATCAGCAACATCAGCGGGGCGCCGCCGGGCGCGCCGCCGGGGATCGCGCGGCAGCCGGCGTCGCCGTCGGCGTGGCGCGCGACCGGCGCGGGCCCGCTGGCGTCGGCGCGGGCAGGCAGGCTGGGGATCGTCGGCGGGGCGGCCGGCGTCGGCGCGCGGCCCGGCGTCGGCGCGGCCGGACGGGCCGTCCGGCCGCGCCGCGTCACGGGCCGGCAGCGCGCCGTCGTCGTCGGGCGTCTCGGCGTCCGGCGCGCCCGCGTCGTGCGAGGGCCCGGCGTCCCGCGCGATCGGCGCCGCCGCGTCGGCGGGCGGCGCGGCGTCCGGCGACGACGCCCCCGCGTCGGGCGTCGGATCGGTGCAGCCGTCGACCAGCCCCAGCGCGCTCTGCAGCGGCGCGCACCGCCCGTCGCCGCAGGCGCCGTCGTCGGCGCAGGTGCGCCGGCACCGCCGATCCTCGGGGGCGCCGAGGCAGCGCCCCTCGGCGCAGTCGAGATCCACCGCGCAGCGCGCGCCGAGCGGCGCCCCGTCCACCGGCACGCAGGCCCTCGCCACGCCGCCCCAGCCGACGAGGCACCGCTCGCCCACGAAGCAGTCGAAGTCGCCGCGGCAGTCGGCCGCGCAGAAGGCGCCGCCGGGCAGCACCGCGCAGCGCAGCCCGCCGCCGCAGTGGTTCGCGCCCCAGCACGGATCGCCCCGCTGCGCGGTGCCGAACGCCCGATCGCTGCACTGGCCCGCCCGCGGCCAGCACGCCTGGGCGCCGTTCTGCAGGCCTACGCAGTCGAAGCCCGCCGGGCAGCCGCCGTCGCAGGGCGCCCCGCAGTAGGCGAAGCCCTGCTCGGCCGCCAGGCACCAGGCGCCCGGGGCGCAGTCGTCGGTCACCACGCAGGTGTCGCACGCCTCGCCCCACGCGGGCGCGCCGTAGAGGAACCGCAGCCCCCGCTCGTCGTCGGCGTCCAGCGTCTCGCCCGCGGCGCCCTGGTAGTGCCAGTACATCGTCGCGTCGCGCCGCGGGCTGTGGCCCAGGCCCAGCGCGTGGCCGATCTCGTGGGTCAGCACGCCGGGGACGTACGACGCGCCGTCCTCGGGATCGTCGGTGAAGGTCAGGTCGACGTCGTTCAGCAGGATCTCGGCGCGCAGGTAGGTGGCGCCCTCGGTGGTCGTCACCGTGCTGCCGGTGACGGCGGCGCCCAGCTCGGGCGGCCACGGATCGAGGAAGTCGACGCGGAGGGCGCCGCTGACCGCGACGCGCGGCAGGGGCATCTCGACGCCCGCCACGCGGCGCCACGGGTCGAAGGCGCGATCCAGCAGGGCGTTCAGGCGGTCGAGGGGCACGTCGGGCGTGGCGCGCCCGACCGCCCAGGTCGGCGGCTGGGCCCAGCGCGTGCGGTCGCCGCGCGTGGTCGTGAAGGCGTGCGCGGTGGCGAGCAGCCCGAGGGCGCCGAGCGCCCAGCCGAGGGATCTCACGGGCCCATCGCCGCGGACTTGAGGTAGCGCCCCGCGGCCACGGGCTCGGCCGACAGCGCCGCCAGGACGCCGCCGACCATCGCGCCGATGACGCCCACCGAGGCGACGTCGACGCCGGACAGGAACAGGCCGCCGACCGGTGTGCGCGCGCGCAGCCAGCGGTTCGCGTAGCGCTCGACCGACGGCTCGAGGCCGTAGATCGCGCCGCCGGCCGAGCGGGTGAAGTGCTCGGTCGAGAGGGGCGTGGACAGCTCGGCGTGCACGGTCAGCGGCTCGAGGCCGGGCATCTGCGCGAAGATCTGCTCGAGCAGGCGGTCGGTGAGGCGCTGCTTGAAGCGGTCGTAGTCCTCGCCCCGCTTCATCCACCGGCTGCCGCGCCAGGGGGCGAAGTCCTCGAGCGGCATGAAGGTGACCACCTCGCCGGTGTGGCGCTGCTTCGGCCCCGGATCGTGGGCGGGATCCTTCAGCGACGGGAAGCTGGTGTAGAGCACCGGCGCCGGCGCGTCGTCGACGTCCCGGGCCCGCCACACCTCGTTCTCGACGTCCCAGGTCGAATAGAACCACTGGTTCGCCGCGCTGGCGCCCGTCTGCCGGATGTCGCCCTCGAAGCCCAGGTTCAGGCACAGGTGCGCCGGCGACGGGGTCAGCGCGCCGATGGCCTTCGACCAGCCGGCGTCGTGGTACTCGGCGGGCAGCAGGCGCTCGACGGTCTCGAGGGCGCCGATGGCGCTGACCACCCTGCCCGCGCGGATGATCTCGCCGTCGTCGAGCTCGACGCCCGCCGCGCGCCCCTTCGATACCACGATGCGCTTCACCGAGGCCTTGATGCGGGTCCAACCGCCGGCGTCGGCCACGGTCTTCAGCAGCGTCTCGGCGATGCGGCCCGAGCCGCCCACCGGGTAGAAGCCGCCGTGCGCGAAGTGCCGCGCGGTCATCGCGTGCATCGCGAAGGCCGAGCGGCTGGGCGGGCTGCCGTAATAGCCCCACTGCGCCAGCAGCGCCGTGCGCAGCCGCGCGTCGGGCGCCACCTCGGCCATCACGTCGGCGGTGCGGCGGCGCAGGGCCTCGAGGCCCGCGCCGGCCACGACGCGGTCGGTCAGCCAGGCCGCCTGCGGGGGCAGCGCCCGGCTGAGCAGGAAGCCGCGCATCGACTTCGCGGTCTGCTTCACCAGCGCCAGGTAGGCGTCGATGGACGCCGTCTGCGCCGGGAACGCCTCGACGAGGTTGGCCCGGAACCGCTTCGGATCGTCCGGGAAGTCGATGTGCAGGTCGCCCGGATAGTGAAACTGGTCGTACACCGGCCCCAGCGAGGTCCACTCGAGCCGCCCGTCGGTGAGCGCGGCCAGCAGGCGGCCGGTCATCGTGTGCTCGGTCACCTCGCCGACGGCGTGCACGCCGACGTCCCAGACCCAGCCCTTGCGCTTGAAGGTGTGCGTGAATCCGCCCGGCACGTAGTGCTGCTCGAGCACCAGCACGCGCTTGCCCAGCTTGGCCAGCAGCGCCGCGGTGGTCATGCCGCCCATGCCCGAGCCGACGACGATGTAGTCCCAGCGGGCCTCGGGGCTGCTGGTGGACCAGGACTTCTCGACCGTGCGCTTCGCCATGGCGGCTCCCCGTCCGTGCAAGACCGACGCGGCGGGCAACCTAGCAGCCCGGTGGGGCCAGCGCGACACCGACCGCACGCGCCGGGGATGACGGCGGGCCCGCGAGCGGCTAGGGTGCCGGCGCGGTTGCGGGGAGCTTGTGCGCATGTGGCGCACCCTGGTGCAGAACGTCAGCGTCTTGCTGGCGGTCATCGCGGTCTACAGCCTGGTGGCGCGCGCGCTCTGGCGGCGGCCCGGTCCCCTGCGCGTGCTCGTCGGCGTCCTGTTCGGCGGCGTGGCGGTGCTGGGCATGCTCAGCCCGGCGCCGGTGGCCCCGGGCGTCTTCTTCGACGCCCGCTCGGTGGTGCTGGGCGCGGCCGGCCTGGTCGGCGGTCCGGTGGTGGCGGGCATGGCGGCGGCCGTCGTCGGCGCGACGCGCCTGGTGATGGGGGGCACCGGCGCCCTGACCGGCGCTTTGGTCGCCCTGGCGAGCGCGGGCCTCGGCGCCACCTACCACCTGTGGGCGCGCGGACGCCCCGGGGCCTTTCATCCGCTTCGCCTGTACGCCGTCGGCCTGGCTATCCACGGCGCGCTGATCGCCTGCATGTTGACGCTGCCCGAGCCGGTGCGCTGGTCGACCATCGACGCGATCACGCTGCCGGTGCTGACCGTCTTCCCGGTGGCCACCGTCGTCTTCACGTTGCTGCTGCACGACGTCGATCGGCGCCGCGAGGCCGAAGCCAGCCTGGCCTCGAGCGAGGCCCGCTTCCGCCAGATCGCCGAGCACCTCGACGCGGTCATCTTCCTGGTCGACCTCGATCGCGGGGCGCTGCTGTACGTCAACCCGGCCTGCGAGGCGGTGCTGGGCGACGCGCCCGAGGCGCTGATCGCCGAGCCGTCGCGCGCGCTCGACCGCCTGCACCCGGCCGACCGCGTCGAGATCGTGGCGGCGATGGCCGGCTCGGCGGCTGGCCGGGCGGTCGACGTCGCCTGCCGCGTGGTGCGCGCCGACGGCGCCACGCGCCACCTGCGCGGCCGCGTGTTCCCTTACGATCGCGACGAGGGGCGCGTGCGGCGGGTCGCCGGGCTGGTCGAGGACGTCACCGATCGGCGCGCGGCCGAGCACTCGCTCCGCCTGGCGCAGGCGGTCTTCGAGGGGGCCGGCGAGGCGATCGTCGTGCTGGACGCCGAGGGCCGCGTGCAGGCGGCCAACGCCGCCTTCGGGCGGCTCTCGGGCTATCGCCCCGAGGACGTGGTGGGGCAGCCCTTCGAGACCATCCGGTCGCCGCGGCACGCCGCCGCGTTCTACGCCCACCTGCAGGCCGCGCTCGAGGCCCACGGCAGCTGGCACGGCGAGGTGTACGCGCCGCAGGTGGACGGCGAAGCGCGCCCGGTGTGGGCGGCCATCAGCGCGCTGCGCGATCCGGACACCGAGGCCCTTCGCAGCGTGGTCGCGCTGATGACCGACCTGTCCGAGGTGAAGGCCTCCGAGGCGCGCCTGCGACACGTCACCTATCACGACGCGTTGACCGGGCTGCCCAACCGGCAGCTGGCCGACGCGCTGCTCGGGCGGGCGCTCGACGTCGCGGCCCGCGGCCACCATCGGGTGGCGGTGCTGCACGTCGGGCTGGATCGCTTCAAGAAGCTGAACGAGAGCCTGGGGCACCCCGCGGCCGACGCGGTGCTGAAGGCGGTGGCGGCGCGCCTGCAGGCCTGCCTGGCCGAGGGCGACGAGGTCGCGCGGGTGGGCGGCGACGAGTTCGTCGTGGTGCTGGCCAACGTGCCGGACGACGAGGCGGCGGTGCGGCGCGCGCGGAGTCTGCTCGAGGTCATCGCCGAGCCCATCGCCCTGCGGGACGGCTCGGCCTTCGTCACCGCGTCGGCCGGCGTCAGCCTGTTCCCCGATCACGCGCGCGACGTGCGCGCGCTGCTGCGCGACGCCGACGCCGCCCTGCACCGCGCCAAGCAGGACGGCCCGAACCGGGTGCGCCCCTATCGCCCGGGCATGACCAGCAACGCGCTGATGCGGCTGAACATCGAGCAGGCCCTGCACCAGGCGCTGCTCGACGGGGGCGATGTCTTCGAGGTGCACTATCAGCCCCAGTTCAGCCTGGCCACCGGCCGCGTCGTCGGCGTCGAGGCGCTGGTGCGCTGGCGTCGCGACGGTCGGCTGGTGTCGCCGGACGACTTCGTGCCCGTCGCCGAAGAGACCGCGCTCATCGGCGCCATCGGGCGGCACGTGCTGCGGGCGGCCTGTCGCCAGGGGCGGGCGTGGCTGCGGGCCGGCGCCGATCCCCGCTTCAAGGTGGGCGTCAACCTGTCCGCGCGGCAGCTGGCCGAGCCCGGGCTGGTGGACGAGGTCGCCCGGACGCTGGCCGAGACGGGGCTGCCCCCGGCCAACCTCGAGCTCGAGATCACCGAGACGGTGGTGATGGCGCGCCCCGAAGCCGCCGCGCACACGCTCGACGCGCTGTCGCGCCTGGGCGTGGGCGTCGCGGTGGACGACTTCGGCACCGGCTACAGCTCGATGGCCTATCTCAAGCGCTTCGCGGTCGACAGCCTCAAGATCGACCGGGCCTTCATCCCCGAGTCGGTGGACGATCACGACGCGGTGGCCATCTGCCGCGCCATCATCGCGCTGGCGCACAGCCTGCGGCTGATCGTCGTGGCCGAGGGCGTCGAGACCGAGGCGCAGCGCGCGCTGCTCGAGGGCGCGGGGTGCGAGGTGGCGCAGGGCTACCTGTTCGCCCGACCCCTGCCGGCCACCGAGGCCGAAGCCTTCGTTCTGCGACGAGAGGGTTGATCCGTCCGGCTGGCTGAGGCTTGCTCGAAGGCCGGGGCCGGCCGCGCGGGCATGTGCGGCGCGCCCCGTGCGTTCGGGGGGCTCGACGGCATCGGCGAGGGAGAGACTCGATGACTCGATGGTTGGTGTGCGCGGCGGCGGTGGCGCTGTGGGCGTGTGACGACGGGGGCGACGCGGCGCCGGGCGACGCGGCGCCGGGTGACGGGGGCGGCGGCGCGCCCGCCGACGCGACGCCCGACGGTGGCCCGGATCGGGATGCCGGCGATCCACCGGACGGTGGCCCGGCGCCCGACGGCGGATCCGTCGTCGAGGGGCCCGCCTTCGTGCTGGCCACGCCCGGCGAGGGCGAGGTGCTGGCCGGGCGGGCCGTGGTGCGGGCCGAGGCGCGATCGGAGGCGGTCGCGCGCATCGCGGTGCACCTCGGTGATCAGGCCGTCGGTGAAGACGACTTCGCGGGCGACAGCCTGCGGGTGGTGCTCGACGTGCCGTCGCTGCCGGACGGCCCGGGCACCCTGCGCGTCGAGGGCTTCGACGCCGCCGGCAACGTGCTGCACGTGGTGGAGCGGGCGGTCGTCGTCGCCGCCGATCCGCCCAACCAGGCGATGATCGGCCCCAACGGCGGGGCCCTGAAGACGCCGGCGGGGGTGATCGTGGTGGTGCCGCCCGGCGCGGTCGACGCGCCGACCGGGCTGCGCGTGCTCGATCGACCGGTCGACAGCCTGCCCGACCTCGCGCCCGAGGGCGTCGAGCTGCAGCAGGCCATCGACCTGCTGCCGATGGAGGGCGGCCCCGATCCCGCGTTCCGCTTCCGCGCGCCCGCGCAGATCATGTTCCCCGTCGAAGACACCGACGGGGCGCAGACCGCCGGCGCGGGGCCGTTGGTGGGCAACGTCTCGATGGGCGCCGGGGGGCCGGTGCTGGGCGTGGTCGGGCCGGCGACGGTCGGCGGCGGCTTCGCGGTCACCGGCGGGGGCCGCGGCACGGCCATCACCGACATCGTCAACGTCACCGCGCCCGGGGAGCCGCTGCGCGCCCTCGACCTGGTCGAGCTGCGCGGCCGGCGGCTGCCGACGCGGCCGGGCGACGTCAAGCTGCGCCTCGACGGCGGGCGCGAGCGCGATCTGCTGGTCGACCCCAGCGGCACCTCGGCGCGCTTCGTCATGCCTCCCGACGTGCAGGGCAACCCGGTGGAGATCCAGGTGGTCAACCGCCTCGACGGGCGGCGGGTGAGCGTGCGCGCCCAGGTGCTGCCGCGGCAGGGCCCGATGCCCACGATCGAGGAGGCCGACGCCCGCATCGAGGCCCTGTTCGACGGGCTCGACGGCGCCATCGAGGGCTTCCGGACGGCCGACTTCGAGGATCCCGACGAGCCGCGGGTGGGGCGCATCGACCTGATCCGCGCGCAGCTGACCGCCCAGCTGGGCATCCCCCCCGGCGAATGGCGGGCGGTGTTCCGCGAGGCCGAGGCCGAGATCATGGGCCTGCCGGCCGAGGAGCGTGTGCGCATCGGCATGGCGCTCGAGACGCTCGACCTGAGCATCGCCGAGGTGATGCCCGGGGGCATCGACCAGATCACCCAGGAGGAGGCCTGCCTGTCGCTGTTCCTCATCCGCACCTTCCTGCAGTACTTCTGCTTCATTACCGGCATCGTCCCCGACTTCACGCCGCCGGGGCTGGTCAAGTCGGCGCTGCTGGCCACCGCGCAGTGGGCGGTCGAGGCCACCGCCGAGTCGGTCGGCTGCAACGACCCCGACGAGGACGAGGATCAGGAGGGCATCTGGGGGCACGAGTGCGACGTGCTGATGGTCGCCGAGGAGGCCGGCATGACCGGCTCGTTCACCGGCGACGTCATGGGCTACGGCCCGCGCACCTCGGCCGGCCTGGGCATCTTCGTCAACGGGCAGCTGATCGCGGACATCCTGCAGAACACGCTGTACCCGCTGCAGGGCGTGACCGTCCGCGTGCGCGATCCCGCCACGGGCGACAGCGCGGGGCTGTTCGCCGACGTCAGCAACCCGGATGGTGGGTTCACGCTGCCCTTCGTCACGCCCGATCAGAGCCTCGAGGTCGAGGTCACGCTGCCCGACGGCACGATGATCACGTTCACCGTCGACGCGCCCGGCGACGGCGAGCTGCTGTACCTGCCCATCTTCGTGCCCGACGCCGGCGAGCAGGGCATGCCCATGCCGGGTGACTTCCCCTTCGACGTCGCGAGCGGCGCGGGCCTCGGGCTGGAGGACGACTTCGAGCGCACGGGCGTCGTGGCCGCGGACTTCGACGACGACGGCCGCGTGGATCTGTGGTTCGTCAGCGACGCCGAGCGCGAGGGGCAGACCTTCACGTACCGCTCGCTGGCGCTGAACCAGGGCGGCGGCGCCTTCGCCACCCAGGCGAGCGGCCCCTTCGCTCAGGGCAGCGCCGAGTTCCTGGTGCTGGCGGCGTCCGCCCTCGACCTGGACGGGGACGGCGATCTCGATCTGGCCGGCATCCGGCCGGAGGTCTCGCTCAACCCGATGGTGCAGGGGGACGGCGGTGACTTCGCGCCGGGCGCGGCGGCGCTGCCCGAGTCGCCGTGCACGGCCGCCTCGGCCACGGCCTACGGCGACTTCGTGGCGGGTGACGGCCCCGACGTCGTCGTGTGGTCGCTGCGCGCCCCGATTCAGGAGCCCGAGCCGGTCGACGGCCACCGCTGCGTCTTCGCCAACCAGGGCGACGGCACCTTCGCGTTGGTGTCGGCGGTCGAGGTCAACGCGTTCGGCGTCGAGGCCGGGGTGCAGGCCGCGGTGGCCGACATCGACGGCGACGGCCACCTCGACGCCTTCGCCGACGTGCTCGGCTTCGTGGCGTTCGGCGACGGCCAGGGCGGCTTCACCCGCGTCGACGTGCCCGACGACTGTTGGCAGCCCAACATCGGCATCGCGGGCGTGTGGCAGAACCCGGGCGCCGTGTTCGACGCGGACGGCGACGGGGATCTCGACCTCGTCACGCCGCCCACCCAGTCGCTGTCGATCGATCCGCCGGGCTTCCTGCCGAAGAGCACCTGCCTGCTGCGCAACGAGGGCGGGCGCGCCTTCACCGGCGTGCCGCTGCCCGAGCTCGACGGCCCCGGCTTCGAGGCGTGCCGCGCGCTGAAGTGCGCGCAGTTCGCCGCCGCCGACATGAACGCCGACGGGCGCGTCGACCTCGTGCAGCACCACCAGGTGGACGGCCTGCGGGTGGCCTACAACGGCGCCGAGGGCTGGACCTACAGCGGCTTCGCGCCGCTCGACGCCCGCGCGTTCGTCGTGGCCGAGCTGAACGGCGACCAGCGGCTCGACATCGCGGTGGCCTCGGACGACGATCCGGACGCCATCGCCTTCCAGCGGGCCGGAGGCGTCGGCGCGTTGGTGCACGTGGACGTGCGCGGCGCCAGCGGCGCCCCGGTGCACGGCGCGACGGTGATGGCCGACCTCGACGGCGGCGCGGACTTCGCGGCCGGCGGCCTGACCACCGGGGTCAGCGCGGGGCGGCCGGTGCCCCTGGGCGTCGGCGGCGCGGACTCGGTCGACGTGCGGGTGGTGTTCCCGCTGACCGGCGCGCCGGGCGCCAACGTGGTGACGATGCAGGGGGTCGTGCCGGGCACGACGGTGCGGATCGACGACCCGCAGTGAGCCCCCGCCCGACGGGGGCGCTTGGCCCGCGGTCTGGTTGCCGGGACGTGGGCCGCCCCCGCCGAGGCGTGGGCCGCCCCCGCCGAGGCACGGCGGGCTGGGCAGGGCCGGCGGACGTTTTCGTGCAACACCGGCCTCGCCTGTCCGATACCCCTCATCGGGTGGGTGGGGGATAGGGATGGTCGGGCGGCGGGCGGCGGACGGCCACCGCCCCGAACCCCGCGCGGCCCCCGTCAGTCGTCCAGCGCGACGAAGACCACGCCTTGGGCGCCCTCTCGGTCGCGCCCCAAGCGGAAGCCCACCCCTGCCAGATCCTCCCGCAGCCGCACACGGTGGGCCCCGACGCGCACCGTGACCCCGCCGCGGGCCGGCCCCGCCACCTCGATGACCGCGTCTTCGGCCAGCGCGCTCAGATCGGCGCGGGCCCGCCGCGCGACCGCCCGGTTGGCCTCGCGGCGCGCCGCCAGATCACGCGCGACGCGCAGGCCGCGCTCGACCAGGGCGCGGCGGTCGGGGTCGTCGCGCAGCCTGGCCGCGACGACCCCGGGGTCGAGGGAGGGCAGGCGCAGCCCCACCAGCACCTCGGTCAACAACCGCTCCGCCTCGCGCGCTTCGGCCTCGGCTGCGCCCAGCGCCTCGACCAGGGCCGCGTCGGCCCCCGCCTCGATCACCGTGTCGGCCGCCCAGGGCGAGCCCACCGCGGCCAGCTGCACCCGCGCCCCGGCGCCGACCCGGCCGCCCACCACGCCCACGCCCCGCCCGCGCGCCCCGCGCCCCACCTGCACCGCGCGGCCGGCCTGCGCGTCGGCGTCGTGCAGGTAGCGCGCGACGATCAGATCCTGCCCCGCGCGAAGCCGCGCGCCCTGGGCGAAGCCGACCACCAGATCGCCGCCCGCTTCGAGCCGCGCGGCGGGGCCGGCCACGCCCCGCGCCACGCGTACGCTGCCGTCGGCGCGCACCGAGGCGCCCCGCTCGACGCCGCCCTCGATGACCACGTCGCCCGTGGCCCGCACCCGGAAGCCGGCCCGCACGTCGCCGCCGATCCACACGGTGCCGAGGACGTCGAGGTGTCCGGTGGCGAAGTCGACGTTGCCGGGCACGCGGACGAGGGGCTCGACGGCGATCTCCACGCGCTCGACCATGCGCCCGCCTCGGCGGCGCGTGCGGCGGGTGACGCGGGCGACCCCGGCGCACTCGGCGAACAGCTCGACGCGGCCGGACGGCGCGCCGTCTTCGCGCCGCACGCCGCGTCCGGCCACCAGCTCGACGCCCGCGCCGGGCGGCGGCTCGAGGATCGCGCCGCGCACGGTGCGGCCCGGCCGGCCCGGCTCCGCGGGCTCGAGCAGGGCCACGCGCTCGCCCGCCCGAAGGTTGGGAAACAGCGCGAGATCCTTGAAGTCCAGCGAGCCGTCGGCGCGCAGCGTGCCCACGCGCGGCGTCGCCTCGAACCCGAACTGCGGCGGCGGCTGCACCGGCGGAGCGGCGGGCTCGGCGCGGGCCACCTCGACCACGCGCCGCGCGTGCCCGTTGGCGAGGAAGGTGGCGGCCTCGCCGAGGGCCGCCGCCGAGACGCCCGCGATCACGCCCGCGGCGGAAAGCAGCGCCCGCAGATCGGCGGGCTCGGGCGCGTGCGGGCCCCGACCGAGCGGCAGCACGACCAAGCGGGCCCAGGCGCCGTCCTCGTCGACCACCAGCGGCGACGCGACGGTCGGTCGACCCGCGCGCAGGCCGGCGTAGCCCAGGATCGTCGCGCGGTACACCCCCGCCGCGGCGTCGAGCTCGACGCCCGCGCCAGGCGGCGGAGGCGGCGGCGGCGGACCCAGCGCCTCGGGCATCAGCGTGACCGCGCCGCCGACGTCGACGCCCGCCTCCCCGGGATCCCGCACGACGCGGGCGACGACGTCGCCGGGGCGCACCAGCCAGGCGCGGCGGGCCGTGGGCTTGCCCTCGCCCAGCGCGGCCACGCGCGCCTCGGCGGCCTCGAGGGTGAGGGGCTGCGGCAGGTGCGGCGGCGGAGCCAACTCCGCGATCGGCAGCGCCGGCGGCCGGGCGGGGGTGGCCTCGGCCACCAGCAGCGGGACGGTCACCGGGGCGCGCGCGGCGCGCTCGGCCGCGTCGACGAGGGCGTCCTCGAGGGCGCCGTGGTGGACGCCGGCGGCGGTCAGCGCGTCGCGCAGGCGCTCGACGGTGACGCCGCGGGGCACCGTGGTCAGCCAGGCGCGGGCGGCGTCGGGCGCGACGCGGACGACGGGCTGGTCGGGCTCGGGGGCGCTGGTCACCGCGGGACGGGGGGCGCGCTCGGGGGCGGCCGGTCGCGGCGGCGGGGTGGACTCGAAGCGGCGGTGCGCCGCAGGGCCGACGCCTTCGAGGAAGCGCTCGGCCTGGCGCAGGCGGGTCGTGAGGTCGTCGGGCGGCGCGCGCATGGGTGTGAGGAAAAGCAGATAACGTGCCGCTGCGAACGCCCCGAAAGGTGTGTCGTGGTGTGCCGCAGTGAGCCAGAGGGAGGGCGGAGGCGGGCGGGAAAGGTATCGGCGGGGTGAGCGCCCGGGGGCGCCCACCCCGCCGACGGGGTGGCGGCGCGGGAGGGAGGGGGAGAGTCCGCGCCGCCGCGGGGTGGCGGGGCGGGCCACGGGGAGAGGCCCGCTCCGCCCACGCTCAGGCGAGCATCAGTTGCGGGCCTCGATGCGCTCGGCCAGCGCGCGGCGCACGGCCTTCAGCTCGTCGGCGGTGGTCGCGGTGACCGTGCTCGCCGAGGGGAACAGCTGGTCGACCTGGGCGCGGGCGAAGGCGCCCTCGCCGAGCTGGTCGAGCAGGTGCAGGTACTCGTAGTCCTCCATGCCCTCGCGGATGAGCTTCATGCGCTGCGACTCGATGGGGATGTCGGTCTGGCCGCCGATGATGCTGGGCTTGCCGGGGTAGAACAGCGTGCCGTCGCCGCTGCCCGAGTACCGGCACTGGTTGCTCCAGGCGGTGGTCAGCTGGTCGGTGGTGGCGAAGTACAGCTCGCCGCCCACGTCGTGCCGGAAGGTGAACCACTCCATGGCCCGCGCCTGGATGGCCGAGGCGTCGATCACGTAGCTGGGCCAGCCGTTGAACGCGTCGCCGTGCGAGGTGTCGCAGCCGTTGCCGCAGCCGTGGCTGATGCAGCTCTGGTACCACCACATCTTCCGGTTCGGATCCTGGTTCATCCAGTTGCGGTAGTCCGCGTGGGTGCCCATCGGGCCGTTCGGGCCGACCCAGTTCATCAGCGGGGTGATGAGGTCGATCGAGCCCAGCACGCCGGCCGCGGTGGCCTCGGGCAGGCCGGTGGTCACCAGGGTGTGCACCCCGGCGCGGCGCACCGGCTCGGCCCAGCCGGCGATGTCGGTCCACTGGCAGCCGTAGGGCGGCTCGTCACAGACGTACTCGAAGAGCGTGACGTCCCAGTCGCGCGCCTCGACGCCCGCCTTCCAGCGGCGCACCGAGTCCTCGGGGTTGGCGGCCCAGCGGGCGTGCGTCGCCAGCGTGGTCATCTTGGCGCCGGCCAGGCGGCCGTCGTGGCTGCCGTCGAGCAGCGCGCCGTAGGCGTCCTCGAAGATCGACCAGTCGTCGTTGCGCGGCCAGTAGTAGACCATCTGGCCGAGCGAGATGCGGTTGTCGAGGGCCACCTTCGCGTACAGCGCGCCGTAGTGCAGGATGCCGGCGTCGCCGCCGCAGGCCTCGTAGCTGCCGTGGTGCGCGACGCAGCCGGCGTTCCAGCCGATGCCGAACATCGTGGGCAGGCTCGAGGTCGACGGCAGGTCGAAGTCGAACACCCGCAGGCTGACCGGCACGTTCACGGCGCCGTTGGCGGTGTCGACGGTCGCCGTGCCGGTGTAGCGGCCGGCGGGGATGCCCGTCGGGACGTGCAGGTCGACCAGCACCGCGGCCACGCGGTGGGCGGGCACCTGCAGCGGGAACGCGTTGCGGCGCTCGCCGTAGTAGGGGTCGACGTCGGGCACGAGCGGATCGGGCCACTCCCCGGCGTCGCCCTCGTCGTTGCTGGCGCTGGGCACGTCGTACTGGGCCACCTTGTAGACCACCGCGTTGTCGGCGGTGATGCGGGCGCCGTTGGGGCCGGTCAGCGTCGACAACGAGACCCCGCGCACGGTGCGGCCGCTGGCGCCGCCGGCGAAGGCCAGCTGGAAGCCCTCGAACTCGTTGCGCGCCGCCTCGATGTCGACGGCCTTGTCGGCCGGCAGCGCGTCGACGCTGCGCAGCTTGTGGGTCAGCGAGGTCACGCCGATCCAGCCGGGCACGTTGCCGGCGGCCGGGCAGGCGCCGCAGTCCTGGGCGCAGGTGCCGCAGGTCTCGTCGCCGTTGCAGGTGCCGTCGCCGCAGGCGGGGGGCGGGGGCGGGCAGGCGCCGCAGTCGCGGGCGGCCGCAGGGCGCCGTTGCCGCGTCGCCGCAGGCGGGGGGCGGGGGCGGGCAGGCGCCGCAGTCGCGGGCGCAGGTGCCGCAGGTCTCGTCGCCGTTGCAGGTGCCGTCGCCGCAGGCGGGGGGCGGGGGCGGGCAGGCGCCGCAGTCGCGGGCGCAGGTGCCGCAGGTCTCGTCGCCGTTGCAGGTGCCGTCGCCGCAGGCGGGGGGCGGGGGCGGGCAGGCGCCTGCCAGGTCTCGCAGTCGCGGGCGCAGGTGCGAGGGCGGGCAGGTCTCGTCGCCGTTGCAGGCCGCCGTCGCCGCAGGCAGAAGGCACGGTTCACCGGGGCGGGGGCAGGCGCCGCAGTCGCGGGCGCAGGTGCCGCAGGTCTCGTCGCCGTTGCAGGCGCCGTCGCCGCAGGCGGGGGGCGGGGGCGGGCAGGCGCCGCAGTCGCGGGCGCAGGTGCCGCAGGTCTCGTCGCCGTTGCAGGCGCCGTCGCCGCAGGCGGGGGGCGGGGGCGGGCAGGCGCCGCAGTCCTGAGCGCAGGCGCCGCAGTCCTCGTCGGCGTCGCAGGTGCCGTCGCCGCAGAAGGGCTCGACCTCGGGGGCCGGACACGCACCGCAGTCGCGGGCGCAGCTGCCGCAGTCCTCGCCGTCGTCACAGACGGCGTCGCCGCAGTAGGGGGTGCCCCAGCCGCCGCCGAACAGCATGCGGATGAAGGCGCGGATGAAAGCGTCGCGCTCGGCGCTGGTCATGCGCAGCGCCTGGTGATCGCCGAGGTCGATGGTCTCGACCTCGGGCTCGGGGGCCTGGGTGGCGACCGCCGACACCTGGGCGTCGGCGACGCCGTCGGCGCCGTGGGTCTCGAGTTCGGCCGGCTCACACGCGGTGAGGGCGGCGGTCAGCGACAACAGGACCAGCGCGATCCGTGCGCAGGTCGGGTGTGCGTTCTTGCGGTTCATCGGCATCGTCCATGCTCGCCGTGTCGTGGAGGGACGTGGAGGCTAATCGGACGGTGACTCCGGCATTTTAGGGTCTGCGCAACAAAAGGGACGGAGTTGAATAATTGACTTGTGGAGAAATGCAGCGTGACGGTGATCGCCCGTAAATCGCCGTCTGGAGACAGATTGTGAGGTATTCGAGGCGCCCGCGGCCGGCGCCGCGATGGTCTGGTGAGTCACTCTGTCGATGTGTCGCCGGTCGACGACGGTCTGTTGCAGTCAGCGTGAAAGGCTGTGTGTCTGACTGAAAGCGATCGGGCCCGGTGAGGTGGGCCGCGACGGGGGCGATGGTGCGCCGATGACCCGGCCGAGGTGGGTCGGGCGCGCACCGTCGGCCGGCGCGGCGCTCGCCGCCGCCCCAGAACGCAGCGCGCCCGCCGGTGGGGCCGGCGGGCGCGCGAGGACGGGACAGGGTCGAAGGCGGGCGCGGGGCCCTCATCCGTGGGTCAGTTGCGCGCCTCGATGCGCTCGGCCAGCGCCCGCCGCGCGGCCTTCAGCTCGTCGGCGGTGGTCGCGGTGACCGTGTTCGCCGAAGGGAACAGCTGGTCGACCTGGGCGCGGGCGAAGTCGCCCTCGCCGAGCTGCTCGAGCAGGTGCAGGTACTCGTAGTCCTCGAGCCCCTCGCGGATGAGCTTCATGCGCTGCGACTCGATCGGGATGTCGGTCTGGCCCCCGATGATGCTGGGCTTGCCGGGGTAGAACAGGGTGCCGTCGCCGCTGCCCGAGTACCGGCACTGGTTCGTCCAGGCGGTGGCCAGCTGGTCCGTCGTGGCGAAGTACAGCTCGCCGCCCACGCCGTGCCGGAAGGTGAACCACTCCATCGCCCGGGCCTGGATGGCCGACGCGTCGATGACGTAGCTGGGCCAGCCGTTGAAGGCCTCGCCGCGCGAGGTGTCGCAGCCGTTGCCGCAGCCGTGGCTGATGCAGCTCTGGTACCACCACATCTTGCGGTTCGGATCCTGGTTCATCCAGCTGCGGTAGTCGGCGTGGGTGCCCATCGCGCCGTTCGGGCCGACCCAGTTCATCAGCGGCGTCAGCAGGTCGATCGAGTCCAGCACGCCGGCCTCGGCCGCCTCGGGCAGGCCCGTCGTGACCAGCGTGTTCACGCCGGCCCGGCGCACCGGCTCGGCCCAGCCGGGGATGTCGCCCCACTGGCAGCCGTAAGGCGGCTCGTCACAGACGTACTCGAAGAGCGTGACGTCCCAGCCGCGGTCCTCGACGCCGCCCTTCCAGCGGCGCACCGACGCCTCGGGGTCGGCGGCCCAACGGGCGTGCGTCGCCAGGGTGGTCATCTTGGCGCCGGCCAGGCGGCCGTCGTGGCTGCCGTCGAGCAGCGCGCCGTAGGCGTCCTCGAAGACCGACCAGTCGTCGTTGCGCGGCCAGAAGTACACCATCTGGCCGAGCGAGATGCGGTTGTCGAGGGCCACCTTCGCGTACAGCGCGCCGTAGTGCAGGATGCCGGCGTCGCCGCCGCAGGCCTCGTAGCTGCCGTGGTGCGCGACGCAGCCCGCGTCCCAGCCGATGCCGAACATCGTGGGCAGGCTCGAGGTCGAGGGCAGGTCGAAGTCGAAGACGCGCAGCCCGACGGGCACGGCGAAGGCGCCGTCGGCGGTGTCGACGGTCACGGTGCCGGTGTAGCGGCCGGCCGGGATGCCCGTCGGGACGTGCAGGTCGACCAGCACCGCGGCGAGGCGGCCCGTGGGCACCACGAGGGGGAACGCGTTGCGGCGCTCGCCGTAGTAGGGGTCGACGTCGGGCACGAGCGGATCGGGCCACTCCCCGGCGTCGCCCTCGTCGTTGCTGGCGCTGGGCACGTCGTACTGGGCCACCTTGTAGACCACCGCGTTGTCGGCGGTGATGCGGGCGCCGGCGGGGCCGGTCAGCGTCGACAGGCTGACGCCGCGCACGGTGCGGCCGGCCGCGCCGCCGGCGAAGGCCAGCTGGAAGCCCTCGAACTCGTTGCGCGCGGCCTCGATCTCGACGGCCTGCGCGGCCGGCAGCGCGTCGACGCTGCGCAGCTTGTGGGTCAGCGAGGTCACGCCGAGCCACGCCGGGGGCGCGGCGGCGGGCGCGGCCGGCGGATCGGCCGGCTCGTCGACGGGCGCGGCCGGCGGATCGGCGGGCTCGTCGGCGGGCGCGGCCGGCGGATCGGCGGGCTCGTCGACGACGCGGCCGGCGGATCGGCGGATCGACGGGCGCGGCTCGCGGACGGCGGCGCGGCGACGGGCAGGCGGATGGCGGATCGGCGGGCTCGTCGACGGGCGCGGCCGGCGGATCAGCGGGATCATCGGCCGGCGCGGCGGGCGGATCGGCCGGGTCATCATCGGCGCGGCGGCACATCGGCGGCGCGTCGGCCGGCTCATCGACCGGCGCGTCGGGCGGGAGGTCGGCCGGCGCGTCGGCCGGCGCGTCGGCCGGTGCGTCGGCCGCTGGGCGGGCCGGGTGCAGGGGGCGCAGCGCGTCGTCCTCGACGCCCTCGGGGGGCGGCTCGGGCGCGGCGACGCCGACCTGCGCGTCGGCGGCGGCGCCGCGCGCGCCGGCCTCGAGCTCGCCCGGACCACAGGCGGTGAGGGCGGCGGCGAGCGACAGCATGAGCCAGGCGATCGGCGCGCAGATCGGGTGTGCGTTCTCGTGGTTCATCGGCATCCATCCAGGCTGGCCGGGTGAGAAGGGACGCCCCAGGACATCGGTCCCTGCCGGCTGCGATTGAGGCCGCACGATAAAAAGGGACGGGGTTGATTAATTGACGTGGTGGAGAATTCCAGCCGCGACGCCGGGGCGCCGGGCGACCTTGCCCCGCGCGGCGCGCGCACCCGATCCGGCCTCGCCGGGCCTGGGCAGGCGGCGTCCGCGGCGCTCGACCTCGCCGAGCCGTTGCAGTGTGTCTGCAACACGCCGGCCGTGGCTGCAACGGAGCGCGCCGGTCCGCGCGCCCCGCGGTGGTGCGCGCACGACCCACCCCGGCGGTGGGCCGCGGCGCGGGGGGGTCAGTTGCGCGCCTCGATGCGCTCGGCCAAGCGGCGCCGCGTCGCCCGCAGCTCGTCGGCCGTCGTCGCCGTCACCGTGTTCGCCGAGGGGAACAGCTGGTCGACCTGGGCGCGGGCGAAGGCGCCCTCGCCGAGCTGGTCGAGCAGGTGCAGGTACTCGTAGTCCTCCATGCCCTCGCGGATGAGCTTCATGCGCTGCGACTCGATCGGGATGTCGGTCTGGCCCCCGATGATGCTGGGCTTGCCGGGGTAGAACAGCGTGCCGTCGCCGCTGCCCGAGTACCGGCACTGGTTGGTCCAGGCGGTGGTCAGCTGGTCGGTGGTGGCGAAGTACAGCTCGCCGCCCACGTCGTGCCGGAAGGTGAACCACTCCATGGCCCGCGCCTGGATGGCCGAGGCGTCGATCACGTAGCTGGGCCAGCCCGTGAAGCCGGCGCCGTGCGAGGTGTCGCAGCCGTTGCCGCAGCCGTGGCTGACGCAGGACTGGTACCACCACATCTTGCGGCTGGGATCCTGGTTCATCCAGTTGCGGTAGTCGGCGTGGGTGCCCATCGCGCCGTTCGGCCCCACCCAGTTCATCAGCGGCGCCAGCAGGTCGACCGACCCGGTCAGCCCGTGATCCTGGATGTGCTCGAGGCTGGTGGTCACCAGCGTGTTCACGCCCCCGCGCCGCACGGGATCGGCCCACGCGCTGATGTCGCCCCACTGGCAGCCGTAGGGCGGCTCGTCACAGACGTACTCGAAGAGCGTGACGTCCCAGCCGCGCGCCTCGACGCCCTGCTTCCAGCCGCGCACGGCCTGCTCCGGGTTCGCGGCCCAGCGCGCGTGCGTCGCCAACGTGGTCATCTTCGCCCCCGCCAGGCGCCCGTCGTGGGTGCCGTCGAGCAGCGCGCCGTAGGCGGCCTCGAAGATCGACCAGTCGTTGTTGCGCGGCCAGTAGTAGACCATCTGGCCCAGCGAGATGCGGTTGTCGAGGGCCACCTTCGCGTACAGCGCGCCGTAGTGCAGGATGCCCGGATCGCCGCCGCAGGCCTCGTAGCTGCCGTGGTGCGCGACGCAGCCGGCGTCCCAGCCGATGCCGAACATCGTCGGCAGGCTCGAGGTCGACGGCAGGTCGAAGTCGAACACCCGCAGGCGCACCGGCACCTCGAACCGCCCGCCGCTGGTCTGCAGCGTCACGCGCCCGGTGTAGTTGCCGGCGGGCACGCCGGTGGGCACGTGCAGGTCGACCAGGATGGCCGCCACCCGGTTCGCGGGCACCTGCAGCGGGAAGGCGTTGCGGCGCTCGCCGTAGTACGGGTCGACGTCGGGCACGAGGGGGTCGGGCCACTCGCCGACGTCGCCCTCGTCGTTGCTGGCGCTGGACACGTCGTACTGCGCCACCTTGTAGATCACCGCGTTGTCGGCCGTGATGCGCGCGCCGTTCGGGCCGGTCAGCGCCGACAGCGTGGCCGACTGCACCGTGCGCCCGCCGTTGCCGCCGCGGAACGCGATCTGGAAGCCCTCGAACTCGTTGCGCGCGGCCTCGATGTCGGCCACCTGATCGCCGGGCAGCGCGTCGGTCGGGCGCAGCTTCTGCGTCAGGCCGGTCACGCCGATCCAGCCCGGCAGGCCGGCCGCGGGGCAGGCGCCGCAGTCGCCGGGGCAGGTGTCGCACGACTCGGCCCCGTTGCAGCTGCCGTCGCCGCACGCGGGGGGCGGGGGCGGGCAGGCGCCGCAGTCGCCGGCGCAGCTGCCGCAGGTCTCGTCGCCGTTGCACTGGCCGTCGCCGCAGCGGGGCGGGCAGGCGCCGCAGTCCCGCGCGCAGCTGCCGCAGGTCTCGGCGCCGTTGCAGCTGCCGTCGCCGCACGCGGGGGGCGGGGGCGGGCAGGCGCCGCAGTCACCCGCGCAGCTGTTGCACGTCTCGGTGCCGTTGCACTGGCCGTCGCCGCAGCGCGGGGGGCAGGCGCCGCAGTCGCCGGCGCAGCTGCCGCAGGTCTCGTCGCCGTTGCACTGGCCGTCGCCGCAGACCGGCGGCGGGGGCGGGCAGGCGCCGCAGTCGCCGGCGCAGCTGCCGCAGGTCTCGGCGCCGTTGCACTGGCCGTCGCCGCAGACGGGCGGGCAGGCGCCGCAGTCGCGGGCGCAGCTGCCGCAGGTCTCGTCGCCGTTGCAGGCGCCGTCACCGCACGAGGGAGGCGAGGGCGGGCAGGCGCCGCAGTCCTGCGCGCAGTTGCCGCAGCCCTCGGCGCCGTTGCACGCGCCGTCGCCGCAGACCGGCGGGCAGGCGCCGCAGTCGCCGGCGCAGGTGCCGCAGGTCTCGTCGCCGTTGCAGGCCCCGTCGCCGCAGACCGCGGCGGGCGGCGGGCAGGCGCCGCAGTCCTGGGCGCAGTTGCCGCAGGTCTCGTCGCCCGCGCAGGCCCCGTCACCGCAGGTCGGCGCGCAGGCGCCGCAGTCGCCGGGGCAGGCCTCGCACGTCTCGGCGCCGTTGCAGGCGCCGTCACCGCAGACCGCGGCGGGCGGGGGACAGGCCCCGCAGTCGGCCGCGCAGCTGCCGCAGCTCTCGCCGGGCTCGCACAGATCGTCGCCGCAAGGCGGTGGGCACGCCCCGCAGTCCTCGGCGCAGCTGTCGCAGGCCTCGGTGGGGCCGCAGGCGCCGTCGCCGCAGGTCGCGCCGACGGCGCAGGCCCCGCAGTCGTCGGCGCAGTCGGCGCAGGTCTCGTCGGGCGCGCACACGCCGTCGCCGCAGACGCCCGGCTCGGGGCCGCAGTCGCCGCAGTCGGCGGGGCAGGTCTTGCACGACTCGTCGACGCGGCAGGCGCCGTCGCCGCAGGTCTCGACCGCCGGGGCGGGCGGCGCGGTCATGTCGCAGCCGAGGCCGCTGCACGGCGCCGCCGGCGCGCCCTCGCCGAGGCCCACCCGCATCGGGGGCTCCTTGGTCTGGGGCTGCTCGAGGTGCTGCTCGGCCTGATCGTCGCGGGCCTCGGGCTGCGGCACGTCCGGGCCCTTGGGCACCTCGCCCGCCTCGATGGGGGCGGGCGACTCCGTGCCGGCGCGGGTGCCGTGCGCCTCGAGCTCACCGTGGCCGCACGCCGTCGATCCGACGATCAGGGCCAGCAGGGTGAGGGTCACTGGGCGGAGGTTGCGGCTTCGCTCGGTGCTCATGCAGGGCTCGCGGTGCTGTGCGTGGCTTCATCCCTCTTCGGAACCGTCGTACGACACTTGAGGGGGCCCGCCAAGAAAAAGGGACGCAGTTGAAAAGTTGACTTGGTGCAGCTTTCCACCGGCCGCCTACATTGGGCACATTCACCTGCACGGTCGTCGCGGAGCCGCATAACACCGGCCGATCGCGCGCCGCCACCCCGCCAAGACGCGCGATCGGGCCGGCCTCGGCGGAGGCGCGGCGCCGGTCCTCTCGTCGCCCGGCGTCCAGTGGCCTTGAAAAACATGCGTCAGATGGGAATGGTGTGTGCCGACGACGGCCCATGGGAGGACACATGGCGCGCCGGGCGCGGGTGGACGGACCGGGACTCAGCCACCACGTGATGTTGCGGGGTGGTGCGGAGATGACCCGCCGATTGTTCGAGGACGCGGTCGATCGCGAGCGCTTCGTCTCCCGGGCGCGCGAGGTGTTCGCCGACACCGGCGTGCGCTGCCTGGCCTGGTCGCTGGTGGCCGACGAGGCGCACCTGGTGGTCACGACCGGGCCCACGCCGCTCGCCCGCGCGATGCAGCGCCTGACCACCGGCTACGCGGCCGATCACCACCGGCGTCATCAGGTCGGCGGGCACCTCTACGCCGATCGCTACCGCTCGCTGCTGCTGGGCAACCGCCGCGCCCGCCGCCTGCTGCTGCGCCACGTGCACCTGCGCCCCCTGGCCTGCGGCGAGGTGAACGACGTCGACGCGCTGGCCGCGCACCGGTGGACCGGCCACGCGTCGCTGATGGGTGGCCCCGCCGACGGCCTGGTCGACGTGCGCGCCGCCCTGCGGCTGTTCGCGCCGCGCCGCGACGACGCGCGGCACGCGGTGGTGGACTTCCTGCGCACCGGCGTCGGCGACGATCGCCTCGACGGCCTGCTCAAGCGCACCAACGGCCGCCCCCGCGCCGACGAGGCCACCTTCGATGCCCTCGTCGCGCGCCTCGACGACGCGGGCGACGCCGTGGCGGGCTCGCACGAGTTCGTCGCCGAGGTGCTGGCCGAGGCCGACGCGGCGCGCGCCCGCACCTTCCGGCTGGTGCACGCCGGCTGGGACGTGTCATCGCTGGCCCGCTGGGTGTGCGGCGAGGTCGGCGCCGATCCGCGCGACCTGCCCGCGGGCCGCCGCACCCGCGAGGTCAGCGCGGCCCGCGCCGCCATCGCCTGGCTGGCCACCGACGCCCTCGGCCTGCCCGCCGCCGATCTCACCGGGCCCCTCGGCGTGTCGCCCTCGGCGCTCAGCCGCGCGCTGGGGCGGGGTCGCGGCGTGTGCGAGGGCCTCCCGCCCCTGCCGGATTGCCCGCCCCCGGCGGCCGCGCCTCGTGCTATATCCGCGGCGTTCGACCCGTAGGAGCCCCCATGAACCTGCCCCTGATGGCCCTGGTCCCGCTGCTGGCCGGCGGGCCCCCGCCGACGCCCGTGCGCCCGGTGACCGACACCTTCCACGGCGCCGAGGTGACCGAAGCATACCGCTGGCTGGAGGACGGCAGCGCCGCCGAGGTGAAGGCCTGGAGCGACGCGCAGAACGCCCACGCGCGAGCCTACCTCGACGCCCTGCCCGAGCGCGACGCCGTGGCCGCCCGCGTGCGCACCCTCCTCACCGCCGAGACGGTGCACTTCTATGGGCTGTCCCACCGCGGCGACCACCTCTTCGCCCTGAAGCGCCAGCCGCCCAAGCAGCAGCCCTTCCTGGTCGTGATGCCCTCGGCCGACCAGCCCGAGGGCGGGCGCGTGGTGGTCGATCCCAACGTCATCGATCCCAGCGGCAAGACGCACATCGACTGGTACGTGCCCAGCCCCGACGGCGCGCGGGTGGCCGTGTCGATGTCGAAGGCCGGCACCGAGAGCGGCGACGTGCACGTCTTCGACGTGGCCACCGGCGAGGCGACCCACGAGATCGTCCCGCGGGTGAACGGCGGCACGGCCGGCGGTGATCTGGCCTGGGCGCCCGACGGCAAGGGCTTCTTCTACACGCGCTATCCGCGCGGCGACGAGCGGCCGCCCGAGGATCGCGACTTCTACCAGCAGCTGTACTTCCACGCGCTGGGCACGCCCACCGCCGAGGATCGCTACGAGCTGGGGCGCGACTTCCCGCGCATCGCCGAGATCCAGCTCGCGATGCACCACCCCAGCGGGCGGCTGTTGGCGACGGTGCAGAAGGGCGACGGCGGTGAGTTCTCGCACCACCTGCGCGCGAAGGACGGCACCTGGCGCACCTTCAGCACCTTCGGTGACAAGACGCTGCAGGCCACCTTCGGCCCGCGCGACGATCTGTACGTGCTCTCGCGCGCGGGCGCGCCGCGCGGCAAGCTGCTGCGCGTGCCCATCGCGTCGCTCGACGTCGCGAAGGCGCCGGTGGTGGTGCCCGAGGGGCCCGACACCATCGTCGAGGACTTCTGGGGGCCGCCGACCTTCTTCGCGACGCCCACGCGGCTGGTGGTGACCTATCAGCAGGGCGGGCCGAGCACGCTGCGGCTGTTCGATCTGGACGGCGAGGCCGCGCCCGATCCCGAGCTGCCGCCGGTGACCGCGGTGTCGGGGCTGACGACGCTGGGCGGCGAGGCGCTGCTGGTGCGCAACAGCAGCTACATCGAGCCGGAGCGCTGGCTGCACCTCGACGCGGCCACGGGGAAGGTGCGCCGGACGAAGCTCGAGAGCGACTCGCCGGTGGACAACAGCGACGTCGAGGTGGTGCGGGCGTTCGCGACGTCGAAGGACGGCACGAAGGTGCCGCTGAACATCATCCGCCCCAAGGGCGCGCCGAAGGACGGGCAGCGCAAGATCGTCGTCAACGGCTACGGCGGCTACGGCGTCAACCTCGAGCCCTACTTCAACCCGGTGCACCGCGTGTTCCTCGAGCGCGGCGTCTGGTACGTCGTGGCCAACCTGCGGGGCGGCGGCGAGTACGGCGAGGCGTGGCACCGGCAGGGCAACCTGACGAACAAGCAGAACGTGTTCGACGACTTCCACGCCGTGCTGCGCCACCTCGACGAGGCCGGGTACACGAAGCCCGCGAACACGGCGATCATCGGCGGCAGCAACGGCGGCCTGCTGATGGGCGCGACCTTCGTGCAGCACCCGGCCGCGGTGGCGGCCGTGGTCAGCTTCGTGGGCATCTACGACATGCTGCGGGTCGAGCTGTCGCCCAACGGCGCCTTCAACGTGCCCGAGTTCGGCACGGTGAAGGACCCCGAGCACTTCCGCGCGCTGCGCGCCTACTCGCCCTATCACAACGTGAAGGACGGCACGGCCTACCCGCCGGTGCTGTTCGTGACCGGCGAGAACGATCCGCGGGTCGACCCGATGCAGTCGCGCAAGATGACCGCGCGCCTGCAGGCGGCGGTGAAGGGCACGAAGGGCGGTCCCATCCTGCTGCGCACCTCGAAGGACGCCGGCCACGGCGGCGGCAGCGGCCTCGACGAGCGCATCGCGCAGACGACCGACGCCTACGCGTTCCTGCTGCACCAGCTGAAGGCCGGCGCGCCGAAGAAGTAGGGCGTGGCCCGGTTGCGCTCGGCGCCCGCCTTCGCCACACTGACCCCGTTCCCACCTGGAGGTGCCCGTTGGACATCGCGCGTTCCGCTCGCTGAAGCCCCTTGCTTCCCCGCCCCGACTCTTCACGGGGCATCGCGACAGGACGCACCGATGTTCGCTCTCCACCTGCACGCGGTGGGCTTCGCCTTCGATGGCGGCGTCCCCCTCCTCGAGTCCATCGACCTTCACTTGACCCCCGGCTGGACCGGCGTCGTCGGTCCGAACGGCGCCGGCAAGACGACGCTTTTGCGCTTGCTCGCGGGGGCGCTGAGCCCCACGGCGGGACAGGTGCGCGCCTCGCCGGCGGGGCTGGTGGTGGCGGCCTGTCCGCAGCGCGTGGACGCGCGCACCGCGGCCATCGAGGCCTTCGCCTGGGACTGGTCGCGCGAGGCGGTCCGCCTGCGCGCCGCGTTCGACCTCGAGCCCGAGCACCTCGAGCGCTGGCCGACGCTCTCGCCGGGCGAACGCAAGCGGTGGCAGATCGCCGCGGCGCTGTGCGATCGGCCCGGCGCGCTGCTCTTGGACGAGCCCACCAACCATCTGGACGCCGACGGTCGCGCGCGGCTGATCGACGCGCTGCGGTCCTACGACGGGGTGGGGGTGATCGTGTCGCACGATCGCGCCCTGCTCGACGATCTCACCGCCGTCACCCTGCGCGTGCAGGACGGGCGCGTCGACCGCGTGGCGGCGCCGTACAGCGAGGCCGCGGCGGCGTGGGCCGCCGAGGCCTCTGAACATCGGCGCGCGGTCACGGCGCGGCAGGACGCGGCGCGGGCGCTGCGGGGGCGGCTGGGTGAGGCGCGCCGCCGGCGCGACGGGGCGGCCCACAGCGTCTCGGCGCGCGGGCGCATGAAGGACGCGCGGGACAGCGACGGGCGCGAGGCGGGGCGCAAGGGCCGCGCGATCTTCGCCGAGGCGCGCGCGGGCCGCGAGGTGGGCACGCTGCGCCGCGCGACGGCGGCGGCCGAGCGCGCGGCGGCCGACCACGATCTGCGGGCCGAGGTGGGCCGCGATCTGTTCGTCGATCACGCGCCCGCCCCGGTGGACGTGCTGGCGGTGCTCGACGGCGTCGACGTGCGGGCCGGCGATCACTCGCTGCTGCGCGACGTGCGGGTCACCCTGCGGCGCGACGACCGGATCTGGGTGGCCGGGCCCAACGGCGCGGGCAAGACCACGCTGGTGCAGGCCCTGCTCGCCCACGCGCGCGTGCCGCCGGATCGCCGGCTGTGGCTGCCGCAGCACCGGCCCGAGGCGGCGGGCGCCGAGGATCTCGCCGCCGTGCGCGCGCTGCCGCCGGACGCGCGCGGACGCACGCTCCAGCTGGTGGCGGCGCTGGGCGTGCCGCCCGATCAGCTGCTGGCCTCGGCGGCGCCCTCGCCCGGTGAGGCGCGCAAGCTGGCCCTCGCGCGCGGCCTCGCCGCCGAGCCCTGGCTGGTCGCCCTCGACGAGCCCACCAACCACCTCGATCTGCCCTCGGTCGAGCGGCTCGAGGCGGCGCTCGCGGCCTGGCCGGGCGCGCTGCTGTTGGTGACCCACGATCGCGCGCTGGCCGCCCGCCTCACCACGACGCGCTGGCAGGTCGACGGCGGCCGGGTGCGGATCGCGTGAGGCGCGCGCGGCGGGTGCAACCGCCGACCGATGCCGCTACCCTGCGCCGGATGCGAGCCTGGACTTCGTGGATCGGGGGGGCGGCGCTGCTCGGCTGCGGCGGCCCACCCAGCTATCCCTACGTGATGGAGGCGCCGGCCAAGGTGCGGCGCTGGGAGCCCTCGGGCGCGGCCGTACGCGGCGATCTGCTGTGGGTGGTCAACGATCGCGAGGGCTACCTCGCGGCCTACCAGCTGCCGCTGACGCCCGGCGTGAACACGGTGCAGCGCGCCTTCACCGTCCTGCCCCACGAGGGGCGCGTGAAGTGGGAGGCCATCGCCCCGTCGGGCGACGCCGGCCTGCTGCTGCTCGAGGCCATCTCGCGCACGGTGTGGCGCTGTGCCGATCCCGGCGACGGCTGCCGCACCCTCGAGCGCGTGCCCATCGACAACGCCAACGCCGTGGTCGACGACGCGGTGCCCGAGCCGCCGGAGTACATCACCTTCGAGGGCCTGGCGGCGCAGGGCGAGCGCGTGCTGCTCGGCGTGCGCGGTTATCTGCCCGAGGCCGGCGGCGACGAGGACTTCCGCGCCTGGAGCTTCGTGGTCGATCCGACCGGTCGGCACGTCTACGACGGCGCGGCCTGGCAGCACGAGGGGCGGGCCTACGGCATCAGCGCGCTGGCGCTCGACGGGTCGACGCTGTGGATGACCTGGAGCTACGAGCTCGACAGCGACGCCACCGTCGACGGGGTGGCCGGCCTGCTCGCGCGGGCCGAGATCGATCCCGAGACCGGGCTGCCCGGCACGCCGACCCTGTGCCGCGCGCTCGCGGGCAAACCCGAGGGGGTCGCGGTCTGGGGGCGCGATCACCTCGTCGTCGTCTTCGACAACGACCTGCGGCGCAAGGATCCGGCCCGCGAGGACGCCTTCCCGGTGGCCGGCAACCAGGACTTCGCGACGGTGGTGCGCAAGGCCGACTGCCCGGCCGACGGGCCCCGGATGCCCCGGGGCGGATCAGGGGAGTAGGCGCTCGACGCGGGCGTAATCCGCCGGGGCCTTGCACGCCTGCTTCAGCGCGCGGAAGTCGGGCGTCTGGCTGTTCTCCTCTTCGGCCGAGTCGTGCCACTCGGCGAAGCCCTTCGCCGCGACGCGCAGGCCGGCGCCCTCGCCGCCGAAGGCCACGACGTGCCCGCGGGCGCAGCGCCCCATCTCCTCGGCGCGGCGGTCGCCGTCGCCGCGCCACAGCGGGCTCAGCTCGGGCAGGCGCAGCAGCACCACCTGCTCGGCCGCCTCGTAGAAGTCCTCGCCGCGGGTGGCGACGAGGCCGAGGCGCACGGCCGGGCCGGTGACGTCGAGGACGCTCAGCTCGACCTTCCAGGTCTCGGCGTCCGGCCACAGTTCGTGCGGGGGCGGCGGGCCCCCGATCGCGTCCCAGCCGCCCACGTCGCGCACGGCGCCGTCGGGGCCGCGCAGGCTCAGCTTCAGGGGCGGCGGCGCGCCGGCCCCGTCCAGGCGGGCCACCAGCGTGGTGCCGCCGGGCAGCGCGAGCTCGGCGGTGTCGTCGGCGCGGGCCGTCGGCGGCGCGGGCGTCGGCGGCGTCGGCGGGGCCGGGGCCGGGGGCGCGGCGTCGTTGGGCGCCGCGGGGCGACCACCGCAGCCGCCGGCGCAGGCCGTGCAAAAGAGGGCGGTCAGCAGCAACAGCGCGGATTGATTCATGATTCGTCCTGCTCCCTCGTGGCGGTTCGACCCCGACAGCGGAGGCTCGGCCGCGGATCAGCGCGGCGGCGGCGGCACGACGCCCAACAGCTGGGGCCCGAACACCGTCTCGCCGTCGCGCACCAGCGACGCGGTGATCTCGAGCGGCACCTTCACGTCGCCGAAGCGCTCGTACCGGATGTCCTCGATCACCTCGCCCGCCGCCCACGCGCGTGGCGGGTACAGCCCGCGCAGCGGCGCCGACCGGCGCTTCTGACGATAGCGCGCGCCGACCCCGGCGTAATCGAGGCGCAAGAGCACCTCGGGGCGCGGGCCCGCGAAGTCGTCGGCCCGCAGCCACTGCCGGATGCGCACCAGGCGGGTGCCGCCCGCGTCGACGACGTCGACGGCGCCCCCCAGCCAGGTCAGCCCCAGCGCGGGCACGGGCTCGTCGGCGGTCGCCTCGGGCGGGGCCTCGGTCAGCACCTGTCGCCGGCGCAGCCGGGCCAGCATCGCGTCGCGCCCCGAGGTCAGGCGCCCGCGCGCCGCCTCGAGCAGGGCGTCGTGCACCGCCGGCCGCGTCGTGCGCAGGTCGACCTTCTCGCGCGCGTCCTTCGACAGATCGAACAGGCGGGCGAGGTCGCGGCGCACGTCGTAGATCAGCTTGTAGGGCCAGCGCAGCGCGCCCACCAGGCGGCGGTCGGGCCGCTGATCGTCCAGCACCGCCTCGAAGAACACGGTGCGCGGCGCGGCGTCGTCGACCGGCTGCCCGCGCACGACGTCGGCCTGGCTGCGCGCGCCGTAGTCCAGGCCCGGCGGCAGGCCGAGCAGATCGGCGATGGTCTCGGGCAGATCGATCAGGCTCACCACCCGGTCGCTGCGCGCGGCGGGCGCGCCGGGCGCGTGGATCACCAGCGGCACCCGCACGGCCTCTTCGTACAGCTGCCGACCGTGGTGCGTGCGCCCGTGCTCGCCGAAGGCCTCGCCGTGATCCGCGGTGACGATCACGAGCGTCTCGTCCTCGACCTCGAGCGCGCGCAGGGCGTCGAGCAGCGTGGCGAGCTGGGCGTCGGCGTAGGCCAGCTCGGCGTCGTAGCGGGCGCGCGGATCGTCGCCGAAGGGCGCCTCGGGCGCGGCGTAGGGCGCGTGCGGATCGAGCAGGTGCAGCCACAGCGCCCAGGGCCGGTTGCCGTCGGTCAGCCGCTCGAGCGCGTCGACGCCGATCGCCGCCGCGCGCGCGCCCGAGGGCTTCTTCAGCGGCAGGTCGTCGTGGCGCTCGTACTCGTCGGTGCCGGCCTCGAGGCCGTACCACATGCGATCGGTCAGCCACGACGCCAGGTGCGCCTCGACCGTGTAGCCGGCCCCGTTCAGGCGCTCGAACAGCAGGTCGTTGCCCTCGAGCGTCAGGAAGTGCGCGCCCTCGCCCTCGATGCTGACGTCGCCCAGGAAGCGCCCGGCCATCACCGCGGGCAGGACGTAGCGGGTGGTGACGCCCGGCGTGTAGGCGCGCGTGAAGAGCGTCGAGCGCTCGGCCAGCGCGCACAGCGTCGGCATCGTGCGGCGCGGATAGCCGAGGCAGGGCAGGGCGTCGGCGCGGACGGCGTCCAGCGTCACCAGCAGCACGTTGAGTCGGCGCTCCTCGTCGGCGGGCACGTGGTGGCGCACCCGGTCGCGCGCCGTCGCGCCGGGCTGGTGGCGGTCGCCGCCCTGACAGTCCTCGTCGACGCCGTTGTCGGCCAGGTCGTAGGCGCCCGGGTGCACGGTCGGATCGCCGTCGTCGCAGTCGCCGCCGCCCAGCCAGCGGCTGAAGCCGTCGCCGTCCGCGTCGCCCAGCGCGTGGGCGCGCGCCACCACCAGGACGCCCAGGCCCTCGGCGTCGGCGACCGCCAGGCGGGCGTCCTCGCTGAGGGTGTAGGCGGCCGCGCCGGCGAGCGCGCTCAGACCCAGCGCGGCGGGCCACAGCCAGCGCTCGGCGGCGCGCGTCCGCCGCAGCGTGGCGCCGACCACCGCGGCCACGGCCACGGCGATGACGAGGCCGGTCAGCGGGCGCAGCGACACCACCTGGTCGAGCTTGGTCAGCGTCTCACCGAAGGCCCAGGCCAGCGCGCCCGCGGCGGCGGCGGCGGCGGCGGCCGCGAAGGTCGGCGCTGGGGGCCGCGGCGCAGCCTGCGCGCCAGGAGCGGCGTCGCCGCCGCGACGGCCAGCCCCGCCAGCGCCGCGCCGGCCGCCGCCAGCCCGCCGGCCGCGAGCGGCAGCAGATCGGGATCGCGGAAGTTCGCCTGGCACCAGTCGATGACGGCCGTGGTGAGCGCGCCGACGGCCGCCAGCGCGACGCCGCCGGCCAGCGTCAGCGCCGGCAGCACCCCGGGCGCGCCCAGGATCCGCAGCGGCCCCAGCCGGCTCAGCCCGCGCAACCCCGCGGCCGCCAGCAGCAGCGCGGGCGCCACCAGCGCCCAGGCGCCCAACGCGGGCAACAGGCCGGCCAGCCCCGACGGCAGCGCCTCGAACAGCGCGGCCGCCAGCACCCCCAGGGTGACGGCGCGGCGGCGGCTGAGGGTGGCGGGCGACGCGGACATCGGGCGACGCTTCTACCACAGGGCCGGTCCGGTGTGCGTCGGGTGACGTGGAGGCCCCGTTGACAAGCGCGTCTCCGCGCGGGATAGCGTCGGCCGACCCACGACGACAGGAGGCGACGATGGCGACGGTGACCGGGCTGGGCGGGGTGTTCCTGCGGGCCGACGATCCCAAGGCCCTGCGCGCCTGGTACGCGCAGCACCTGGGCCTGACCGAGGCGCACGGCTGCACCACCTTCGGGTGGCGCGAGCTGCACGATCCGCGGCGCGTGGGCTCGACGGTGTGGAGCACCTTCCCCCGCGACACGACCTACTTCGCGCCCAGCGAGGCCGAGGCGATGATCAACTACCGGGTCGACGACCTCGACGGCCTGCTGAAGGCGCTCGCCGATGCGGGGCACCCGCCGGTGGGGCCGGTCGAGGAGACCGAGTACGGGCGCTTCGGCTGGGTGCTGGATCCCGAGAACAACAAGATCGAGCTGTGGCAGCCGCCCGACACGCCGGCCTCGCCTTTCGACGCCAACGTGCCCAACCCGCGGCCCGGCGAGCAGCGCTTCTTCGGCGCCCGGCCGACGCTGCCGGTGGCCGATCTGGAGCGGTCGGTGGTGTTCTATCGCGAGCACCTCGGGTTCGTCGTGACGGTCCGCATGGAGGGGCCGCCGGCCTTCGCGATGCTGGCGCGCGACACGGCCGAGCTGAGCCTGGTGGTGACCGCCGCGCCGCAGCCCATGCCCTACGCGGCCGTCTACATCGAGGTCGCCGACGTGCGCGCCCTGCACCGCGCGCACACGAAGGCCGGCCTGCACCTGGCGCACCCGCTGACGACGCACCCGTGGGGGCTGACCGACTTCGTGGTGGTCGATCCCGACGGCCACCGCGTCGCGCTCGGGCAGCGCGACGCTTGATGGTCAGCCGGCGCGCCGGGCCAGCCAGTCGCGCACGGCGTCGCCGGTGGCGAAGGGCCAGGGCCGCAGCTTCGATACCGGGATGGCCTTGTAGGCGGCCAGCTCGTCGCCGATGACCACCGGTCCGGCGGCGCGGACGTGCCACGCCATCACCAGCTGGTTGGCCTGGTGGAAGGGGTACAGGCCGACGAAGTCGCCCAGCTCGGCGCGCAGGCCGAGCTCCTCCTCCACCTCGCGCAGCACGCCCTCTTCGGGGGCCTCGCCCTTCTCGAGGAAGCCGGTGACCAGGCCGAACCACTTCTCGGGCCAGCCCTTGTTGCGCACCAGCAGGACGCCGTCGGGGTGCTCGACGATGGCCGCGACGACGGGCACGGGGTTGTCCCAGTGCACGAAGCCGCAGCCCTCCGCCGGGCAGGCGGGGCGGGGCCGATCGCCGTGCGTCTGCTCGGTCAGCGGGGCGGCGCAGCGGGGACAATAGGTGAAGGCGCTCATGGCGGCAGGGTCGCACGGCCCGCCCGCGGCGCGCTACGGTCGAGGGTGGGAGGTGCGCCATGGTCCCGCAGTCGGTGCGCGAGCTGCTCGAACGCAAGGCCCGAATCGCCGTCGTCGGCGCCAGCGCCGATCCGTCCAAGTACGGTCACATCATCCCGCGCTACCTCGAGCGGCGGGGCTACCCGGTGCTGCGCGTGAACCCGGCGCACGACCGGGTGGGCGAGGCGGCGTGCCACGCGACGGTGGCGGACCTGCCTGAGGCGCCCGCCATCGTCGACTTCGTGGTGCCGCCGCGCGTCGCGCTCGCCGTCGTCGAGGGCCTGCCCGACACCCTCGACGCCGTGCTCTGGTTTCAGCCGGGCAGCTTCGACGCCGCCGTCGTGGCGGCCGCCGAAGCCCGCGGCGGCGTGGTGGTCGCCGGCCCCTGCATCATGGTCGAGGCCAGGGACTGAGAGCGCCCGCACCGCGCCCACGGCCCCTTGACCCTGACCTTGACCTTGACCTTGCCCGAAGCCGCGCCACCCCCGTCCGCGCCGAGACGGCGCTCGCAGGCCGCGCCCTCTGTCAAGCCTGCGAGCACACCGTCTCGGTGATCAACCGCGCCACCGTGTACGGATCACAGTTCGCGTTCGGCCGCCGATCCTCGATGTAGCCCTTCTTGTCCTGCGCCACCTGCCAGGGGATGCGCACCGACGCCCCGCGATCCGACACGCCGTACTTGAACTCCTTGTACGAGCACGTCTCGTGCAGCCCGGTCAGCCGCAGCGCGATCTCGAAGCCGTAGTTCTCGATGTGCAGCGCGGCGCGCTCGCCCAGCGCCTCGCACGCCGCGATGATGGCGTCGTAGCCCTCGCGCATCGCGTTGGTCGAGAAGTTGGTGTGGCAGCCGGCGCCGTTCCAGTCGCCCTTCACCGGCTTGGGGTCGAAGCTGACGTCGACCCCGCTGTCCTCGGCGATGCGCTTCAGCAGCCAGCGCGCGACGGTCATCTGGTCGCCCACCTCGACCGGCCCCACCGGACCGATCTGGAACTCCCACTGCCCGGGCATGACCTCGGCGTTCAGCCCCGAGTACGCCAGGCCGGCGGCCAGGCAGGCCTCCATGTGCGCCTCGACGATGTCGCGCCCGTAGGCCGCGTTGGCGCCGATGCCGCAGTAGTACGGGCCCTGCGGCCCGGGATAGCCGGCGCGCGGCCAGCCCAGCGGCGTGGCGCCCTCGAAGAACGTGTACTCCTGCTCCATGCCGAACCACGACTCGAAGCCGGCGTACTTCTCGGCCACCTCGACGCACAGCGCGCGCGTGTTGGTGGGGTGCGGCGTCAGATCGGTCAGCAGCACCTCGCACAGCACCAGCTTGTCCTCGCCGCCGCGGATGGGGTCGGGCACGACGTACACCGGCTTGAGCACGCAGTCGCTGGCGTTGCCCGGCGCCTGGTTGGTGCTCGACCCGTCGAAGCCCCAGATCGGCGGCGCCTCGTCGGCGGGGACGATCTTGGTCTTCGATCGCAGGAGCGGGGTCGGCTGGGTGCCGTCGATCCAGATGTATTCGGCCTTGTAGACGTTCATGCTTCCTCTTCCGCAGCGCGCCGGACCCGCCCGGCGCGGACTGCGGGCCGGGCTTGGCAATGGGCGTGCCACGACGCGGCTGGCGCGCTCTGGCCGCCCGGCGGCGCGAATTTCCGACGCCTGTGTAGGCTGGTTCGGCGCGTTCCTACGAACATGTCGGAAATCGATGACGCGTTGCGGCACGGCGCGTCCGCCTGCGACGCGCGCGTGCGCGGGCCCCGCGGGCGGTGCTAACCTGCCGCCCGTCACGCAGCCGTCACCGAGGTCTTCCGTGGGCGTGAGACACATCGCCTGGCCGCTGGCCTTCGGCGTCACCGCCGCCCACGCGTCGGGCCTCGACGCGCCCGCGGTCGGCGGCGTGCTGTCGGGCCCGGCCGTGCACGACGCCGCCGCGCTGTACTGGAACCCGGCCATGCTGGGCTTCCACGAGCGCCTCGAGCTGATGCTGGGCGCCGCCTTCGTGGCCGGCCACCTGGGCTACACCCGCGAGCGCCGCGGCGCCTACCAGCACGAGGACAGCTTCGAGTTCGCCACGCCGGTGTCCGACCTCGACCCCAGCCGCACCGGCACCGCCGAGGCCGCGTCGGCCAACCCCGTCGCCGGCAGCGCCGACGCCTTCTTCGCCTTCCCGGTGGTGCCCGGCCGCGCGACGGTCGCGCTCGGCTTCTACGTGCCCTACGCCGCGCCCCTGTCGTGGCCCGGCGACGGCCCCCAGCGCTTCGCCCTGCAGGACGTCTTCATCACCTTCAGCCACGTGTCGGGCGGCGTCGGCGTGCGCCTGCACGACCGCGTCACCGTCGGCGGCGCCGTCTCGCTGGTGCTGGGCCAGGCCGCCCTGAAGCGCGTGCAGGACTTCGCCGCCGTGCCGGTCTTCGGCGAGGGCCTGGCCAACGAGCCCATCAATCAGGCCAACGACTTCGGCCTCGACGCGCCCAGCGAGGTGCGCGAGCTGGAGGTGCTGGCGCGCCCCTTCAGCCTCACCGACGCCACCTCGGTGGGCGTCAGCTTCAACCTCGGCGTCGCCGTGCGCCCCGCCCCGCGCACCACCGTCGGCGTCAACTACGACCACGGCAGCGAGGCCGACTTCGAGGGCGACTTCGCGCTCGACATGAGCGACGACTTCTTCACCCGCGACCTGGCCTCGAAGGGCCTGCAGTTCGTCCCGCTGGTCGAGGGCGACGCCCGCCTGCGCTTCCAACTCCCCCGCCGCGTGACCGCGGGTGTGTTGCACGGCCTGGACGCGAAGTGGACGCTCGGGTTCGACGCCGCCTGGGTGCAGTGGTCCAGCCTCGACACCTTCCGCATCACCCTCGACTCGCCCGACCTCGCGCAGCCCGAGCTGGGCATCCCCGCGTCCACGACCGTGGCGCTGCCGCGCAACTGGCAGGACGCGGTGCACCTGCAGGGTCACGTGCGTCACCAGGTGCGCGAGACGCTCTGGTGGGGCGCGGGGCTGGGCTATCAGTCCCCGGCCAGCCCCGACGAGACGGTCGACGCGGCGTCGCCGGACGGGCACCGGATGGTGCTGACCGGGGCGGTGGGGTGGGACGCGACGGACAGCGTCACGGTGCTGGGGGACGCGCGGCTGCAGTTCATCCTGCCGCGCACGGTGGAAGAGTCGGATTACGACCTGGGCAACGGGATGTACACGCTCGTGCTGGGGTTGGTGGGGGCGCACGTTCAGTTGAGGTTTGGGCGGGGGGAGGGGTTGTGATGGCGCCGACCTCCAACCATCGCGGCGGCGAACGTGCCCGTGCCCGTGCACGTGCCCGTGCCCGATCCACGCTTCGAGTCTCGGCAGAGCGTCCGCCCTTGCCCTTGCCCTTGCCCTTGCCCTTGCCCTTGCCCTTGCCCTTGCCCTGCCGCACCCACGCTTCGAGCGATCACAGTCGGCCGGTCGGGCACGTTCGTCTCGGTTCTCGATTGGCTGTGGCGGCGCCGTGCGCCTCGGTGCTCGGGCTTCGGGGGCACGGTCAAGGTCAAGGTCAAGGTCAAGGGATTGCTCGGCCTGCGGGCGTCGCGGCGGCCGGAGCGTTTCGGCGCGGCTTTGGGCAAGGGCAAGGGCAAGGGCAAGGGCAAGGGATTGCTCGGCCTGCGGGCGTCGCGGCGGCCTGGGCGTGTCGGCGCGGCTTCGGGCACGGGCACGCTTGCTCGAACGATCGCCGCGGCGGCTGGACCCATCAGGCTCGATCCATCTCCCGCTCGAGTGGAGCCACCCGATGAACCGTCTCCACCTCCTCCTCCTCGCCACCGCTCTCACGGCCTGCGCCAACGGCGCCGACTCCGAGGGCCCGCGCGTCGCGGCGCCGGACGACGCCGAGCCCGACGCCATGGCGCCCGGGCGTCGCGCGGACACCGGGCCCGGCGACGTGTGGCAGGCCGAGGCCACCTACACGCTGCGCATCGACGATGACACGCCGCCGCCGCTGACGCTGGACATGGATCGCGCCGAGGTCGAGATGCTGCTGGGTGCTGTGGCCGACCAGATCGTGCTGCTCGAGCTCGACAGCCGGCCGCTGCTGACCAATACGCTCAACGCGGTCAAGGCGGCGTGCGGTGACGGCTGGCGCGCCGACGCGCAGGATCCGGGCGCGGACTGCGGGCTGACGGCCTTGGGTCGCCGCTTCGTGGGGGCGCGCGGCGACTGGTCGTCCAGCCCCGAGTACGCGATGGTGCGCCTGCTGACGATGACACCCGCCAACGCGCGCGTGGCCGGCACCAGCATCGAGTTCCTCGCGCTCGTCAGCGACGCCTTCGACATCGGGGGCGGCTTCGCGCAGATCCTGAGCGATACGCTCGAGATCGATCGCACCGAGGAGTTCCTCACCACCGACGTCGTCGTCGCTTCGCTGCAGGAGAACCTGCTGGCGACGCACCCGGTCATGGCCGGCAACGACTTCATCCCCATCACGCTGCGCGACGCGCTGACCGACATGCGAACGCTCGGCGAGAAGCTGGGACCCAAGGACGGCCACCCGGGTGTGTTGAGCCTCGGCTTCGAGACCGTCGGCCCCGTGTTCGGCCCCGACTTCCGCATGCAGGTCGTGGCCGACAGCAACCTGCGGGTGCTCGACGGCGTGGATCTGTCGGTGGGCAAGGAGTTCGTCTCGACCATCGTCGACACCACCGGTCCCACCTTCGGCGAGCCGCTCGAGTTCGACTTCTCGGACCCTTCGCGCTTCACCGTCAGCGGCCTGGTCGACAACCCGACCGTCGACCTGCGCTTCGCCATCTTCGAGCACGATCGCTTCGTCGACGCCTGCACCAGCGACGGCGACACCGGCGGCAACTGTGTCTTCAACCGCCCCGGCACGCCCGAGGGCGGCGACAGCGTGTGGCTGCTGCGCCCCTGGACGCTCGAGTACGTCGTCGCCTGGGCCGGCCTGGCCAAGTACGGCAACCTCGAGAGCCAGCACTGTTATGTGTCGTGCAACATCGCCGAGGTGGCCATCGGCCAGAACGGCGACCCGCCCGGCTGGGCCCACTTCGGCGTGCCGCTCGACCTGGGACCCAAGGATCAGTACGTCTGGGAGCTGATCAACGAGGTCGCGCAGGTGGGCCTGCACGACAGCGACTTCGCCGACTTCGGCGAGGGCGAGGCCGACGTGCAGTTCACCGTCGAGGACGTCGACACCGGCATCACCGGCGCCGAGGCCGCCGAGGCCGTGCGCCCCTGGCTGCAGCGGCAGGACGACGTGCTGGCCGACTTCCTGTTGGGTGACTTCCGCGCCAACAACGGCGACGTCGACTTCTACTGGGCGCGCGACGAAGAGGGGAAGCCGACGCTGTGGTTCGTCGGCCGCGAGGACCGCGCCAACGGCAAGCCCTACGCGTGGCAGACGCCGGGGTTCTTCGCCGACGAGGCGCTGAGCGAGAAGCTGTCGACGCCGGTGGGCGAGGGGACCGCGCGGCGGGAGCGTTGGCGGCCGCCCCTCGGCGAGAGCGTCGTGTACGTCGAGGACGACCAGCAGGTGGTCTATCGCCTGACGCTCACCTACGAGGACCCGCTCAACCCCGACCTGATCGTCCGGGCGGCGCGGCGATGAGGCGAACGCTCCGAACGCTCCTGGCAGGGGCGATCATCGCGTCGGCCGGCGGCTGCATCGAGCCCATCGAGGTCGCCACCGACGACGAGGCCCAGCCGCTGCAGGTGGGCCAGTCGCGCCGCGTCGAGCTGCGCTTCCGCCGCCTCGACGTCGACGGCTTCCGCCAGACCATCACGCTCGAAGACCTGCGGGGGCTGCCCAAGGCCATCCTCGACGACGTCTGGTTGTTGGACCTGCCGCTGAAGCAGTTCTCGTACAACGCGCTCGAGCAGCTGGCCAACCTGACGCCCCAGCAGGCGTTTCAAGAGCCCGTGCCCGTGCGCAACATGGTCACGCTGCTGAACCTGACGCCCGACAACGTCGAGCTGGCCGGCACCCGCCTCGAAGAGCTGGTGCAGCTCTCCACCGCCATCGGCCAGCCCGCGCCCCGCGCCCTCGCGCGCATCCTGCAGATCGGCGTGACCGATCGCATCATCCCGCTCGACGTCGCCAGCGACGTCATGGTGTCGGGCCTCATCGCCAGCCACCCGGCGGGCCAGTCCCGCAGCGGCCCCGTCACGCCCGAGCACCCCGACGGCCGCTACGCCGTGACCCCCGGCGCCCTGCCCGTGACGCTGGGCGACGTGGTCGACAATTTCGAGCGCCTGACCGAACGCTTCGGCCCCGCCACGCTGCCCGATGGCACCGAGCACCCCGGCTTCATCGTCGACGCCCAGGGCTTCAGCGTCATCGAAGAGGCCTTCAACATGACCGTGAAGGTCAACGCCAACGCGCTGCCCTACAAGGGCCTCGACCTGACCGACCTCAGCGTCGACAACGTGGGCAGCCTGGGCAGCCAGATCGACACCCTGTTCGCCACCGACGACCCCGACTGGCTGCGCATCGAGGGCCTGGTCGAGCTGCCCACCATCCAGACCGTCACCGTCCGCGTGACGGAACACCCCACGTTCGTGCCCGCCGGCGACCAGCGCGATCCCACCCCCGACGGCAACGCCCCCGTCTGGGACCTGCCTCCGTGGCGCTTCGAGCGCCTGGTCGCCGAGATGGCCCGCAAGACCACCGAGGCCGTCGTCCCCGACTGCACCGTCTTCACCGTCGGCGCCAACACCGAGGTCTTCCGCGTCTGCACCGACGCCCTCGGCTGGACCACCTTCCAGACCTTCAACAACGTCGGCAACCCACCCCCGCCGGTCTACCTGTGGGACCTGCAGCACGAGATGGCTCAAGTGCGCCTGCACGACGGCGGCCTGGCCGAAGGTGAGGGCATCGTCGAGTTCACCATCCGCGACATCGACCTCGGCGTCACCAGCGCCACGGTCGTCGACGAGACCCGCCGCAACCTCGAAGAACAACCCCGCCTGCTGCGCGCCTTCGTCAACGCGGTGGCGGACGCCACCGACGGCGCCGCCGACGTCTTCTACTACCGCAGCCGCGACGGCCGCGACTGGCTGTGGTTCATCGACAAGAGCGACGTCCCCCGCACGGCAGACGGCGGCTACGAACGCCCGGTCGACTACCCCGCCATCGGCTTCTACGCCGACGCCGCGCTGACCCAGAAGGTGTCATCCACGCAGGACGTCGAGGGCGACACCCTGCACGAGAAGGTCGAGCTCACCACCGGCCGCACGGTCTACACCGCCGACGCCGAAGGCGGCGCCTTCTCGATGAAGCTGGTGGCAAAGCCCAGCCGCAACCGCATCGAACTCGAAGTGCAGCGGATCCGCTAACCACCCATCAACCACCCCAGCGCCACCGTGCCCGTGCCCGTGCCCGTGCCCGTGCCCGAAAGCCACACCTGGCACGACGCACACTGCCCTTGCCCTTGCCCGAAGCCGCGCCGAGGCGCTCGGGCCAGCGCGACGCCCGCAGGCCGCGCACCCCCTTGACCTTGACCTTGACCTTGACCGTGCCCAAAGCCGCGCCGAAGCGCTCGCGCCCGCGCAACGCCCGCAGGCCGCGCACCCCCTTGACCTTGACCTTGACCTTGACCGTGCCCAAAGCCGCAGCCGAAGCGCTCGCGCCCAGCGCGACGCCCGCAGGCCGCGCACCCCTTGACCTTGACCTTGACCTTGACCGTGCCCAAAGCCGCGCCGAGGCGCTCGGGCCAGCGCGACGCCCGCAGGCCGCGCACCCCTTGACCTCGACCGTGCCCTAAGCCGCGCCCAGACGCCCACGCCAGCGCGATGCCTCCAGCCTCAGCCGACGCCCCCCAATCACTCCGCCTCGAACCCCGCCCCCGCGTGACTCCCATCGCAAAACGGCTTGTTCCCCGACTGCCCGCACCGACACAACGCCGCCTTCGTCCCCCGCCACGCCACGCGCCCGCTGCCCGCGCGAATCTCCACGTTCCCGCTCAACAGCAGCGGCCCGTTCTTCGCCCGCTTGATCTCCAGCACCCCACCGTCACCCTCCACCCCCTTGCCCACGCTGCCGATCGCCCCGCGGTCGACGAACCCCACCTTCTCGTGCCGCCCATCACAGAACGGCTTGTTCGCCGACTGCCCGCACCGGCACAGCGCCACGCGGGTGCGCGTCCCCGGCATGTCGTCCGCGGCGCCGGCGACGCGCAGGTCGCCGGTGACATACAGCGGCCCGTTGTTCGCGACCGTCACCGTATTGCGCGCCGGCGCCGCCTCGGCGGGCCCGCCGTCCTTGCGCGTGTAGGCCAGCGCACCGGTCGGGCAGCGCTCGACCACCTGCGCGACCTCGTCGGCGCTCACGAGGTCGGGCTGGCACCAGGGCTTGCGGCCGCCGACGAACAGGCCGCCCTCGGCGCGGCCGCACTCACCGACGTGGATGCACAGGCGGCTGTCCCAGGTGACGTCGACGTGGGCGCCAGAGAAGGTGTGGACGGACTTCGAATCGGCCATGTCGGGCTCCGCGTGAGTGGGGTACCCGCACCATGCACCGGGCGCGCGGGCACCGCCAGGGGCTCGCTGGGGGGCGCCGGTCGCGGAAGGGCTCACCCGTTCGGTTGGCCGGGCGCTCGGCGGCTCACGCCGCGGGCCCGGCCCACGCGTTCACCATCTCCTCGATCTGCCGCCCGTTGAGCGGCTTGCCGTACACGGCGCCTGCGCCCAGCGCCATCAACTCGCCCGCGTCCCTCGAGCCGTGCCCGGTGAGGAACACGAACGCCCCGATCGCGTGCCCCCGGTGCCGCGTCTGCCGCAGCAGCTCGACGCCGTCCATGTTCGGCATGCGCACGTCGCTGACGACCAGGTCGTAGCGCGTGGCCGCGATGCGGTCGAGGGCGGCCAGGCCGTCGCCGGCGGCGTCGACGGTGAGGCCGAAGCGTTTGATGATGCGGGCCAGCACGCGGCGCACCTGCGGATCGTCATCCACCACCAGCACCTTCCGTCGCGCGTCCATCGTCGCGGCTCCCGGTCTCATCGCCCGCGGCCGGCACCGCGAACTCGAAGGTCGTATGGGGCGCCGCCTCACTGAGCTTGAGGTAGCCGCCGAGGCGCTGGGCCAACGATTGCGAGATGCTCAGCCCGAGACCCGTGCCTGCACCCACCGGTTTCGTGGTGAAGAACGGATCCATGATGCGCTCGCGCAGCTCGGGCGGGACGCCCGGGCCGCTGTCGATGCAGCGGAACACGACGTGGCCGTCCTCGACCGACGTCACCAGGCGCACCCAGCGCTCGTCGGCGGTCTGCACGGCGTCCATCGCGTTGGTCAGCAGGTTCAGCAACACCTGCCCCAGCTCGGTCGAGCGCCCGCGCGCGACCACCGAGGCGGGCGTGGGCTGCACCTCGAGGCGCACCCTGCGGCCGGCCATGCGGCTGGTGCTCAGCGCCTCGACGTTCGTCAGCAGATCGGCGATCGAGACGTCCTCGAGGTCGTCGCGCGAGCCGTCGCGCGCCAACGCGGTCATCGCGCGCACGATGCGGCCCAGCTGCAGCGCCGTCTCGCGCACGGTGCGCGCGGCGTCCACCACCTCGTCGAGATCGGGGGCCCCGCTGGCCAGGTTGCTCAGGATGTCCTCGGCCTCGAGCACCAGCACCTGCAGCGGCGAGTTCAGCTCGTGGCCCACCGCCCCCGCCATCAAGCCCAGCGACGCCAGGCGCGCCTGCTGCTCGCGCTCCGCGCGCAGCTCGACCTCGCCGGTGATGTCCTCGGTCACCACGATGACGCCGCCGACCCGATCGTCGACCGTCTTCCACGGGCTGCACTTCCAGCGCAGCCAACGGCGAGTGCCGTCGGGCAACGTCACCGGATCTTCGCCGCGCCCGAGCGTCTCGCCCTCGCGGCACGGGCGCAGCGCCCGCAACCAGGGCGCTCGCGCGTCGGCCGCGATGCGCTTGGGACGCTTGCCGATCACGTCCTCGGCCTCGAGGTCGCGTTCGAGCAGCCACTGATCGCTGACCGCCACGTAGCGCAGCTTGCGGTTCAACATCGCGACGGCGAAGGGCAGGTTGCGCACCATCGCCTTCAGCATGCGCTCGGACTCGGCCCGCACCCGCTGCGCGCGCGCCCAGCCCGACACGTCGATGTCCACGCCGGTGAACCGCGTGGGGCTGCCGGTCGCGTCCTCGGCCACCACCCGCCCGCGGTGCAGCACGTGCAGCCAGTCGCCCCCGGCGTGGCGCATGCGATAGACGCCCTCGCACACCGGCGTGAAGCCCTGCAGGTGCGCCAGCATGTCCTGATGCCAGCGCTGCAGATCGTCGGGGTGGATGACGCCTTCCCAGGTCTCGAGGTGCCCCGGCGTGGCGGCCGCTTCGAGGCCCAGCATGGCGCACCAGCGCTCGTCGAACTCGACCGTGTCGTCGCGCGGATCCCAGTCCCACGCGCCCACACCGGCGGTCCGCAGCGCCCGCTCGACGCGCTCGATCGTCCACCCCGCTTTGCTCTTGCCCCGGCCCACCGAGAGGCGCTCCCCACGCGATCCGCGCCCGACCGCTCTGCCCAGCGGTCGCGGCGATTCGCCCCTGTACGGCGGTCGGGCGGGCCGACTTGAGGCCGGCGCCGAGAAAAGTGTCGAGATGGCACGCATGCCGTCCGCTGCGCGCGCCCGCCCAGGCGCGGCGCGGCGCGGCCGTCTGATATCACCGCCGTGTGCCCATGTCACCCCGACGAGTGACACTTTGACGGACGCCTGCCCACGCCCTAGCCTCGAAGGGGTTCAGGCTGCGGAGTAACCAGGTGAGCACCTACGCCATCCTCAAAGCCGTCGGCGACGGCACCTTCTTCGTGCGGCTGGTGGGCACCCGCGCGCTGATCTTCGAGGTCGCTTGCCGGCGCGAGCTGAAGACGCTGGAACACATCGCCGAGGTGCCCACGGGCACCGAGGTGGGCGACAAGCTGCCGCCCGAGGCGATGCGCATCACCACCAACCTGGGCGTGCTGCTCAGTCCGACCACGGATCCGCCGCGCGAGCCGTGAGCGCGGCGGGGTCGTCGACGCCGTGCCGGTCACGGTCGTGACGGTGACGGGCTCGGCGCGCCCCCCGCGGGGCCGCGGCGAGGGTGCATCGGGCGGCGGCGATGCCGTACCCTGCGCGCCGTGACGCGGACAATCCACCTGCTGCTGTTGGGGGCGGCGCTCGTCGCGTGTCAGCCGGTGGACGCCGTGGCGCCCGACGGCGGCGCGGACGCGGTGCCGGCCGACGCGCGCCCGCCGGTGGACGCCGAGGCCGACGCTGCGCCCGGGCTGGACACGGGCGTGGCGCCACCGGACGCGGTCGCGGGCGACGCTGCGCCGTCCGCGGACGCGACGTGGCCGGACGCCGGGCGAGCGGACGCCGAGCCGGTCGAGGACGCGCGGCCGGCCGACGCCCGGACGCCCGACGCGGGCCGCGCGGACGCCGCGCCGAGCGGGTGCGAGCCCGCGTCCGTCGAGACGCGCCGCTGCGGCCTGAACGATCGGGGTGAGCAGGCGCGCGTGTGCACCGGCGACGGCTTCTCGCCGTGGGGCCAGTGCATCGATCCCGACGCGTGCGTCGACGACGAACTCGGCGTCGACACGTGCGAGAACGGCATCCGCCAGCGCCGCTGCCGGGGCGGTCAGTGGGGGCCGTGGCGCTGCGAGACCGACCGCTGCCTGCCCTGGCAGTTCACCGACATCGACGTCGAGGGGCAGGTGTGGCTGGGCGACGCGACGGTGGACGCCTTCAGCCAGCATCGCGGCAGCTGCGGCGGCGACGGCGTCGAGGTGACGTATCAGCTGCAGGTGGCCCAGCGCGCGGCGCTGTGCTTGCGCGCGGTGGGGCATGGGATCGATCCCCTTCTGTACGTGCGCCGCGCGTGCCGCGATCCCGGCAGCGAGGTCGGCTGCGACGACGACGGGGGCGGCCTCACCACCGCGCAGCTTCGGCTGACGTTGGAGCCGGGCGCCTACGTGGTGTTCGTCGACACCGCCGACCGGGACGCGGGCGGGCAGTTCAGCCTGTACGTGCTCGAGCAGACGGCGGACGGGGACTGCCCGGAGCCGGAGTGACAATCGGCGCTCAGTCGACCACCAGCAGCTCCGCGCAGTCGGCGACCGGCTGGGTACATCGCACCACGGTCAGGCAGCGGTTGTGGCGGGACGCGCGGTCCGATTGCCAGGTCATCGAGGCGGCCACCCACCACCAGATGCCGTTGTCGTGGGGCGTCGAGAAGCAGCTGTCGTCCTTGTCGACGACGGCCGACATCGCGTAGCCGAGGCAGGTGCAGAGACGCGCGGCGGACTCGGCGTCGTCGCGCACCTCGTCGTCGTTGCCCATGGCGGGCGCGCCGGTCGCGGCGGCGCAGCGCTGTTGGGCGCCGCGCAGGCTGGCGTCGGCGCGCGACAACATGCGCTCGGGGGGCAGGGCGGGGGCGAAGACGACCGGCGAGCGCTCCGAGGTGCGGCCGGCGGGGCCCTGGCAGCTCAGCTCGACGGTGGCGTCGCCGTGCAACACCAGCACGGCGCCGCCGCGCGCCACGTCGGCCGCGGGCACGTCGCGCAGGTCGACCTCGGGCGGCGCGCCGAAGGCGCAGCGGGTGGCGCCCTGGGTGGTCCAGGTGAGCGACAGCGTGCGTTCGCCGCAGCCGGCCTCGGGGGCGGCGGCGACGGTCAGCTGGATGCGCGGTGGGCCCGGGGGAGGCGGCGGCGGGGGCGGCGCGGCGTCGCGGGGCGGCGGCCGGGCGTCGACGTCCATGGGCCCGCCGGGTGGCGCGGCGTCGCGCCGGGCCGGGCGGGCGTCGGGCGCGGGCTCGGCGTCGATCGGTGGCGGCGTGGGCGCGCCCGCGTCGAGCGCGGCCGCGACGTCGGCCGGATCGTCGAACCGACCGGCGGCCCAGTCATCGAAGCCGCAGGCGGCGCAGGCGACCGTCAGGGCCAGCGGGAGGAGGCAGCGCACGGCGTCAGCATAGCCGGGCCGCGGGGTCGCGGGAACGTGGCGCGCGACCGCGACGCGATCAGGCGCCGAAGCGCACCGCGTAGATGGGCGGCAGGTGCGCGCTGACCAGCTGCCAGTCGTCGCCGCCGTTCTCGGTGATCCACAGCCCGCCGGTGGTCGAGCCGAACGCCAGCACGTCGCCTGTGTCGTCGACGTCGAGGGCGTGGCGGTAGGTGAGGTCGTAGGCGTGCGTCTGGGGCAGGCCATCGCGCAGCGTCTCGAAGGTCTCGCCGCCGTCGCGCGTGCGGTTGACGACCACCGCGCCCTCGACCGGCACGCGGCACTCGTCCTTGACCGCGGGCACGAACCACGCGGTCTTCGGATCCTTGGGGTGCACGGCGACCGCGAAGCCGAAGGCCGACGGCGCCGGCTCGAGGTAGCGCCACTGCTTGCCGCGGTTCGTGCTGTGGAAGATGCCGTTGTGGTGCTGCACCCACAGGGTGTCGGGATCGGCGGCGCAGGCCACGAGGCGGTGAGGATCCTGAATCGCCGAGGCGGTGCGCTGCTCGGGCGGCATGTAGTCGGCGAACATGCCTTCGGTGCGCAGCGCCCAGGTGGCGCCGGCGTCGTCGGTGTGCCAGACGCCGCCGCAGCTGATGGCGACGGTCAGCGACTTGGGATCGCGGGGATCGATCGACACCGAGTGCATGGCCGGCAGCACGTTGCCGCCGCCGAACCACTGGCGGCGCTCGGGGCGGTTCCACAGGGCCTCGTTGAGCGCCCAGGTCTCACCGGCGTCGTCGCTGCGGAACAGACCGCCGGGCAGCGTGCCCGCCCACACGGCGCCGTCGCCGCCCTGCTCGAGGATCCAGACGCGCTCGAGCGACCACTTCACGTCGGGCCGCTCTTCGTTGGGATCCGCCTCGGGCTGCGGCGGATAGGCCGGCGCGGGCAGCTCGGTCCAGGCGCCGTCCTTCGAGCGCCGGTGCATCTTGACGCCGAAGTGCCCCAGGTCGAGCGCGGCCAGCAGGCCGCCGTCGGCCAGCGGCAGCGCCGTCGCCACCGGATCGCCGAGGAACTTCACGCCGGCGATGCCCCACCCGCTGGCGCCGCGCGTCAGCGTGAACAGTCCCTTGCGCGTGCTGACGTACAGCGTGGCCATGCTCAACCTCCCGAGAGCGCTTGCATCACGAAGACTTCGCCGCGCGGCCCCACCGCGTCGGACAGCGTGTCACGATCGATCAGCGGTTCGCCGTCCACGAAGATGGCGACGTGCAGCCGCACCGCGCCCTGGTCGTCGAGGATGTAGCCCCGCAGCGCGGGGTGCTCGGCGAACACGGCGTCCAGCACCGCCCGCACGGTGTCGCCCTCGACCTCGGCCGTGGGCGTGGGCAGGTGCCGGCGCAGGATGGGCGTGAACTCGACGCGTGGCATGGGCGGCACTGTAGGGCGTCGGCGGGGGGATGGGAAGAGGGCGCGAGGGGGGTCGACGACGACCACGACGACGACGACGACCACGACGGCGCCGGGACGAACTCGGGCGGCGTGCGTCGGCCGCGCTTCAGTCTATCCCTGCACCACCAACGCTTCCGGGGCGTCGGCGCGCACCGCGAGGACGTGGCCTTGGGCGTCGGTCGCGACGTGCAGGATGCGGAGGCCGCGGGTGGCGTCGAAGGGGACGGTGGTGGCGCCGTCGCGGGGGCGCCAGCGGGTCAGGACGCCGTTGACGAGGACGAGGACGGCGCCGCCGGGCAGGGGGGCCATGCGGGCGTCGCCGTCGACGGGCAGGACGGCGGGCTCGGGGCCGAGGGCGGCGATGGCGGTGCCGCCGTCGGGGCGGCGGCAGCGGACGAAGAGGCGGGGCGTGGGATCGGGGGTGGCGACGACGACGGCGGGCTGCAGGCCGCGGGGCAGGCGGCCCCACTCGAGCGGGTCGCCGGTCTCGGGCCAGCGCTGCACGTGGTCGCGCAGCAGCAGGTAGGTGGCGTCGGCGGCGACGGCGGCGCTGAGCACGGCGCGGGGGGCCTGCCGGCGGTTGCCGTCGGCGTCGCGCTGGAACACTTGGGTGCGATCCCAGGCGACCAGCACGCCGCCGCGCGCGGCGACGCCGGCGAGCATGGTGCTGGTGGGCACGCCGATGGTCTCCCAGCGCCAGGGCGCGTCGCCGCCGCCGCTGGGGTGGCCGCGCAGGATGCCGCGGCGATCCGTGGTGAGCGTCACCAGCGCGTCGCCGTCGACGGCCCAGCGGGTGGTGGTGGTCGCGAGGTCGACGTCCGGGGGCGGCGCGCGCAGCGGCTTGGGCCCCTCGGGGCCGGCGACGTAGAGCGCGGGGTGGCTGGTGGCGCCGTCCATGGCCAGCACCACCGGGCGGCCGGCCGGCAGGAAGGTCAGCTGGGCGGCCAGACCGTCGAGGGGCAGGCGCGTACCGCCCGCGCCTGGGGCGGGCAGCGCGGCGGGGGTGGTCATGGCGGCCTCGAGCTGCCAGCCCAGGCGCTCTTCGAGCAGCCACTGCAGGAAGCGCCACGCGCTGAGCGTCTCGGTCGTGTCCAGGCCGTAGGCGCCCAGCTCCTGCACGATGACCGCGACGGCCGCGCTGCGCGGCAGGCCCTGCGCCACGAACCACTGCGGGCGCTGCAGCAGGAAGTGCAGCGGGTAGAACGCGCGCGCCGCGCTGGTCTCGTCGTCGATGGGCGCCATCAGGCGCTCGTACAGGGCGTCGGCGCGCACCCAGTCGGCCAGCGGCATCTCGGGGCCGGCCAAGAGGTCGAGCGCCCGGTGCACCCAGTGTTCGATGGGCAGCGCCACGTCGTCGCCGAGCTGGGCCTCGCCGTGGGCCAGGCGCTGCAAGCGATGCAGGTCGATGGGGCGCCAGTCGCCGCCCGAGGCGCGCACGAAGTCGGCGGCCAGCGTCAGCAAGCGCTGGAGGGGATCCTCGAGCTGAGCGTAGGGCCGGTTGAGCGTCGGCGAGAAGCCCGACTCGAACAGCTCGCTGAGCGCGATGCGACGCTCCAGCCCGTCGCTGCGCCGCTCCAGGCGCTCCACCCGCGACTCGAGACGCTCCACCCGCTCGAAGACCCGCTCGCCCAGCCGCACCAGCACGGCCTTCAGCTTGGCGTTCTCCATCGCCATCAGCTCGGCGCGCGCGCCGAGGTAGTGCGTCGCGTGCGCCAGCCAGGTCTGGCGCGTGAGCAATCGCTCCGTCACCGCGACGGCGCGCGCCTGCACCTCGGTCAGGCGCGCGCGCACCGCGGCGGCGTCGGCGGGCGCGTCGCCGGTGAGGCGCGTCCAGAGCGTCTTGAAGAAGCCCCGCTCGGCCAGGCGCGCGGCCTGATCCTCGCTGGCCCGCAGCAGCCCCGACAGGTGCGCGAGATCGGTGCGCGCGCCCTCGGCGTCGTCGGCGAAGCGCGGCAGGATCGCGGGCAGCTCGGCCTCGAACGTGGCGGCCTCGTGGGGCGCGGCGTCGGTCGGGCGCAGCGACTGGAACACCTGGGCGACGGCCATCGGCTGCCAGCCGGTGGGCAGGTCGTCAGACATCGGTGGACTCCGGCGTGGGCAGCATCAGCAGGTCGCGCAGCGGCGCGGGCAGCGCATCGGGGTCGGCGTCCGCGCGGCGCAGCAGCGCGGCGAGGCGGTCGTCGAGGTCGGCGCTGACCGCGTCGACCATCTCGAGGCGGGCGGCGCGATCCTCGAAGGCGCGGGCGAAGGCGGCGAAGGTGTCCTCGGCGTCGTAGGCCTTCTCGGCCAGGGCTACCCAGGCGCGCATGGCGTCCGACGTAGCGAACGCTTCGATGAGATCGGGCCGGTCGGCGGGCGCGGCGACGTGGTCGCGGTCGACGGTCACCGTGCCGTCGTCGAGGTTCAGCGCGACGTCCAGCAGCAGCCGCTGGCCGGTGGCGGCGTCGCCCACGAGCGGGGGCGCGCCGACGGTGGCGGCGGGGCCCAGCTTGGCGCGCAGCAGGTGCGGCGTCTGGCCGTGCAGCACCAGGTCGACGCCGTGCTTCGTCACCAGCGCGGCCAGATCCTTCTGATCGATCAAGGGCTTGCCGGCGCGGCCGCGCAGCAGGCCGGGGGGTCGGGGGTCGTGGTACAGCGCGACGACCTTGCGGCGGTCCGGGGGCAGGGCGGCGAGGGACTCTTCGAGCGCCGCGAGCTGCTTGGCGCCGACGGCGTCGCGGCCGCCGTCGAGGCGCGCGGTGTCGAGGGCGAACAGGACGCAGGCGCCATCGGCGACCTCGACGCGGCGGGGCCACGCCGCGTCGCCCACCGCGTCGGCCCAGGCGCGCGCGTCGGCGGCCTGCAGGCGGGGCAGGTCGGCGGGACCCGCCAGTGGGGTCAGCCGCCCGCGGGCGGGGCGCAGGGCGCGGGCGAGGGCCTCGCGCTCGTGGGCGGCGCCGTGCGCGGTCAGGTCGCCCAGCACGACGACGTGGTCGGCGGCGCGCGCGGCCGGGCGTGACAGGGCGCGGCGCAGCAGCACGAGGGGCTCGCCGGCGCCGCCGTCCACGGCCGGGGCGCTGAGGAGGGCGAAGCGGGCGGTGGGATGGGACACGGGATCCTCCGTCGAACGGGCTCAAGGTATCACCAACCGCGCGGCGGTGGGTGGGGCGCGACGTGACTCCGATGCGCGACGCCCGAATCGGGCGCGGTGGCGCCGCGGCGCGCCTGGGAGACGGTCGACCCGATGCGCGGGGGGACACACGACGCTCGCGTGGGCGCGTGGTGGCGCCGAGCGGGTGGGGTGGGGCAGGCTGGCGATGGACCGAGTCGAGGAGGGGAGGCGATGCGGGCGACGAGTCGAGGGTGGCTGTGGGCGCTGATCATCGGGTGCGCGGCCTGGGGCTGCGACGACGACGACGGCGGGGGCGGCGGCGCGGGCGGCGCCTTGGGCGCGCCGGTGTTCGTGGGCGCGCCCGCGAAGGGGTTCAGCTTCGGCTGGTCGTCGTCCTGGGCCATCGTTCACCTCGCGCTGACCGCCCGACGGTACGGTCGCCTCGCCCCGGCGCGCAACCGAGCCCGCACGCCAGCTCACAACTTCTTTACATCTCTTTCCCGCCCGCCTCACGCCGCCCCCCGTGGCACCGGATAGCGTCAGCCCCGGACGAACCAGGAGGTGGGACGTGAGAAGCGGATGGGTCCTTTGGCTGCTCGTGTGCTCGGGGAGCGCGCACGCGGGGGTGGCCTTCTTTCCGGGGCAGATGAAGGGCGACGCCTTCGTCGCCGCCGAGGGCGCCGCGCCGCCCGCGGTGCGCTTCGCGACGGTGAACGCCGAGGTCGACGGGCAGCGGGCGAACTGCACCTTCGAAGAGCGCGTCAGCGGCGAGGGCGCGGCGGTGGGCCTGCTGCCGCTGCCGCCGGGCGTCGACGCCGAGAGCGTCGCGGTCTGGATCGACGGCAAGCCCGCGCCGGATCTCGGCGGCGTGTTCCTGCCCGCCGACGCCGCGCGCGAGATCTACGCCGCGCTGGCCAAGGGCACGCAGTCGAGCGTCCCCCTCGCCTGGACCGGCCGCCCGGCCTACCTGCTGCCCGCCGTCGAGCTCGGCCCCCGCACCGTCGTGCGCGCCGCCCTGCGCCTCGCCGTCGAGCAGACCGACGACCTGCACGTCGTCACCCTGCCCATGCCCCAGGGCCACCTGTCCGCGCGCCCGGTGCAGCGCACCCGCGTCAGCATCGACCTGAAGGGCCAGAAGCCCCTGCGCGCGATCACCAGCCCCACCCACGACCTGCAGGTGCGCCGCGACGGCCCGCGCGCCGCCCGCGCCGCCGCCACCCTCGAGGGCCTCGCCGACGGCGGCGACCTGCAGCTCTTCTTCGTCGAGGACGACGACGCCCTCGGCCTGCGCCTGCTCAGCCACCGCGTCGAGGGCGACGCCGCCGGCTACTTCATGCTGCTCGGCTTCCCCAGCGGCGACGCCGACACGCCCTCGCCGCCCAAGGACATCGTCCTCGCGGTCGACACCAGCGGCAGCATGCGCGGCGAGAAGATGGAGCAGGCCCGCGCCGCCGTCTCGTACGTCCTCGACCACCTCGGCGCCGAGGATCGCTTCGACCTGATCACCTTCGGCACCGACGTCAGCCGCCTCGACGCGAAGCTCGTCGCCGCCGACCCCGCCGGCGTCGCCCGCGGCCAGGCCTTCCTCGACGCCGCCGTCGCCCACGGCCGCACCAACATCGCCGAGGCCCTCGCCGCCTCGCTCGCCGGTCAGCCCAGCGATCGCCCGCGCATGGTCATCTTCCTCACCGACGGCGCCCCGACGGCCGGCGAGATGCGCCCCGAGGCCATCATCGAGCAGATCCCCACCCTCAACACCAGCCGCGCCCGCGTCTTCGTCATGGGCGTCGGCCACGACGTGCACACCCACCTGCTGGACCGCATCGCCGCCGACACCGGCGGCACCACCACCTACGTCGACCCGGCCGAGGCCATCGACGTGAAGCTCGCCGCCCTCTACGACGGGCTCTCGCACCCCGTCCTCGCCGACATCGCCCTCGCCTTCAGCGGCGTGCAGGTCGATCGCGTCGAGCCCGCCACCCTGCCCACCCTCTTCCGCGGGCAGGAGCTGATGGTGCTCGGCCGCTACACCGGCGGCGGCCCGGCCACCGTCACCCTGCGCGGCACCCTCGGCGGCGTCGAGCGCACCCACACCGTCACCGCCGAGCTGCCGAAGGACGCCCGCGCCGAGCACGGCTTCGTCGCCGCCCTCTGGGCCGGCCGCCGTCTGGGGGCCCTGCTGCGCAAGGTGCGCCTGCACGGCGAGGACGAGGCCTCGGTGGCCGAGATCGTCCAGCTCAGCCGCGACTTCGGCATCGTCACCGAGTACACCCGCTTCCTCGCCGACGAGGCCCTCGACGGCGCCGAGGCGGCCACCCGCGCCCGCACCCTCATGCGCGAGGCCAACCTGCAGACCTCGGGCGTCTGGGCGGTCAGCCAGGCCAACAACGAGGCCCACCTGATGAAGAAGCGGGTCGCCTCGGGCATGGACAACAGCTACGTCGACCGCCGCGGCGAGCGCCGCCAGGCCACCAAGACCAAGACCGTCGGCCGCCGCACCTTCTACCGCCGCGACGGCAAGTGGGTGCAGGCCGACGACGGCCCGAAGCCGGCCAAGAAGCGCCGCGTGAAGCGCTTCAGCGACGACTACTTCCGCATGGTGGAAGAGAACCCCGACGTCGCGAAGGCCCAGCAGCTCGACGGCGAGATGGAGATGACGGTCGACGACGTCCGGGTGGAGTTCTACTGATGCGCGCGCACCTCACGAAGACCCTCGCCGCCGTCCTCGCGGCCTGCACGCTCACCCTGCCGAGCACGCTGCCCGCCCAGCCCGGCGGCGTCGAAGAGCTGCAGCAGCGCGGCTGGCCGCAGCAGCTCGACAACCGACAGCGTCTGCCGCGCGGCGAGCTGCTGAACCTGCGCAACAACCGCGGCCTCGGCAGCTCGATGTACGGGCAGGCCGCGCCGACGGGCCCGCTGATCCACCCGCCCTACGAGGGCCCGGTCACGGCCGCCAAGGTGCAGCGCGGCGTCGACGACGCCCTGCTGTTCCTGCGCAGCCAGCAGGCGCCCGACGGCTCGATCGGCGAGGGCAGCTACGCCCGCGGCGGCGCCACCGCGCTGGCCACCCTCGCCCTGCTCGCCGCCGGCGCCCACCCGACCGCGGACGAGGCCGTCCGCCGCGCCCTGTCCTGGCTGCAGGCCCTCGAGCCCGACAACACCTACGTCGTCGCCATCCGCGCCAACGTCTGGGAGTACGCCCTGCGCAAGGTGCCCGAGGCCGACGCCTATCGCGAGGCCCTCGAGCGCGACTTCCAGTGGCTGCTCGAGGCCAAGAACGAGAACGGCTGGCGCTACCAGAAGGACTCGCGCGACTGGGACAACAGCGTCACGCAGTACGGCGTGCTGGGCATCTGGGCCGGCATGCGCGCCGGCCTCGACCCGGGCGAGAACTTCTGGCCCGCCATGTCGAAGCACTTCCTCGAGACGCAGAACCCCGACGGCGGCTGGTCGTACACCCGCGGGGGCTCGTCGGCGAACATGGCCACCGCCGGCCTCGCCAGCATGTTCCTCGTCTTCGACAGCTTCCACGGCAAGACGCGCTACCGCCCCGGCGCCCCGCGCGCGGTCCGCGAGGGCGAGGCCGGGCGCGCCCTCGCGTCGCTCGAGCGCGGCATGGCGTGGCTGGGCGAGCACGGCGGCGACTCGAACAACGCCTACTACCTGTACGGCATCGAGCGCGCCGGCGTGGCCAGCGGCCGGCGGCGCTTCGGCGGCGTCGACTGGTTCAAGGAGGGCGCCGAGGGCGCGCTGACCGCGCAGGCGGGCGACGGCAGCATCCCCATCGGCTACACGCCGGTCATCGGCACCTCCCTGTCGACGCTGTTCCTCGTCTACGGCGGCGCCCCCATCGCGATGCAGAAGCTGCGGTTCGGCGGCGAGGCCGGCGACGACCAGGACTGGAACCTGAACCCGCGCGACCTGGCCAACCTCAGCCGCTGGCTGTGGTCGGCCTACGAGCGTCCGCTGAACTGGCAGATCCTGTCGGTCGACGCGCCCCTCGAGGAGTTCGACGCGCCCATCGTCTTCCTCAGCGGCAGCCGGACGATCGACTTCACCGACGCCCAGGTGAAGACGCTGCGCGCCTACGTCCAGCGCGGCGGCACGCTGTTCGCCGAGCCCGCCGGCGGCTCGAAGGCCTTCCGCGCCAGCATGGAGGCGCTGCGCCAAAAGCTGCTGCCCACGAGCGAGGGCTTCGCGCAGCTCGCCGCCGACCACCCGGTCTACGGCGTCGTGAAGCACGCCTGGCGCGACCGCCCCGCCCTGCAGGGCGTCGCCGCGGGCGGCCGCACCGTCTTCTTCCTCAGCGAGGGCGACCTGTCCGGCGACTGGCAGGAGAACAAGGTCGAGGCCGACGCCTTCCCGCTCGCCATGAACGTCCTCTTCTACGCCACCGACCTCGGCGCGCTGCGCGGCCGCTTCGCCACCGCCGTCCCGCCCGGCCCCCCCGCGCCGGCGCACCCGACCACGCTGAAGGTGGCCCGCGCCAAGCTGCCCGCGGGCGGCACCCTCGACGCCGCCGCCCACGCCTGGCGCACCGCCGCCGCCGTCGCTCGCCACGTCACCGGCGTCGCCGTCGACGACCGCGGCGCCGTCGCCCTCACCCCCGCGGGCCTCGCCAGCCTCGACCTGCTGCACCTCACCGGCCGCGGCGCCTTCACGCTCGACGCCACCGCGCGCGGCGCCCTGAAGGCGTTCGTCGAGGGCGGCGGCACCGTGCTCGTCGACGCCTGGGCCGGCGATCCCGCCTTCGCCGACAGCGCCCACGCGGCCCTGACCGACCTCTTCGGCCCCCTCGCCGCCCTGCCCGTCGACGACCCCCTCGCCCTCGGCCCCTTCGAGGGCGGCGCCGACCTCGCCGAGACCCGCCTCAACCTGGCCGCCCGCCGCCAGCTCCCCGGCCGCCCCGTCGGCCAGCAGCTGCACGTGGCCCGCCAGGGCGACCGCGTGGCCGTCGTCTACTCCCGCTTCGATCTCACCGCCGCCATGGGCGACGTCGCCGTCTTCCGCGCCGCCGGCTACCGCCCCGCCGACGCCCGCGCCATCGTCTCGAACCTGTTGGGCTACCTCGCCGACCGGAGGGGGTGAGCGGCTGCCTCTCGCCCGCCCGCGCGGACTGTGCTAAACGCTCCCCCGCACGGTGCAAAGGAGAGGGCGATGAAGCTCGAGGACATGAAGATCGTGGTCACCGGTGGCGCCAGCGGCATGGGGCGCCACTTCAGCCTCGCCCTGGCCGGCGCCGGCGCGTCGGTGGCGGCCTGCGACATGAACCAGGAGGGCCTCGACAGCCTGGCCAAGGAGGCCGAAGGCCTGCCGGGCGCGCTGCGCACCTACACCTGCAACGTCGCCGACGAGGCCCAGGTCGAGGCTACCTTCGACCAGGCCTGGAAGGACCTCGACGGGCTCAACGGCGTGGTCAACAACGCCGGCATCTTCCGCGACGGCCTGCTGGTGAAGAAGGACAAGACCACCGGCCAGGTGAAGTCGATGAGCCTGAAGAACTGGCAGGCGGTCATCGACGTCGACCTCACCGGCCCCTTCCTGTGCACGCGCGCGCTGGCCAGCCGCATGGTCGACGCCGACGCCAAGGGCGGCGGCGTGGTCGTCAACATCGCCAGCATCAGCCGCCACGGCAACATGGGCCAGGGCAACTACTCGGCCGCCAAGGCCGGCCTGCACGCCGACACCGTGGTGTGGGCCAAGGAGCTCGCGCGCTACGGCATCCGCGTGGCCACCATCGCCCCCGGCTTCATCGACACGCCCATCCTGCAGGGCATGCGCGAGGACGCGCTGCAGATGATGCTCAAGGGCGTGCCCCTGCGCCGCGTCGGCCAGCCCGCCGAGATCTTCGCCGGCATCAAGTTCATCATCGAGTGCGACTACTTCACCGGTCGCTGCCTCGATATCGACGGCGGCCTGCGCCTCTGATCGTCTGACACGGCCGACCCCGCCCCCCGCGGCGCCTGACCGGGCGCCCCCGCGCCGCGGGCGCGACGCGTTCACCCGCGGCGCCCGCGGAGCCTGTCCATGCCCTCCATCGCCCTGCTCGGCACCGGCCTCATCGGCGCCGGTCTGTCCGAGAACATGCTCGCCCGCGGCCTCGACCTCACCGTCTGGAACCGCACGGCCAGCAAGACCCAGCCCCTCGTCGACCTCGGCGCGAAG
>JACKDN010000039.1 GCA_020633465.1 Myxococcales bacterium | reverse complement strand
CGAAGCCCGCGGCACGCTGGTGTCGATGCTGTTGGCCGCGGGGTTGCCCGCGCCGGACGGCGCCGCGCTGAGGGTGCTCGAGGTGCTCGCCCAGCGGGGTGTCTTTCGGGCCGGCGGCGTCCTGGTCGGCTCGCACGCCTTCGCCGCGTACGGGCCCATGTTGGGCGTGCAGTGGAGCGCGGCGTGGCAGACCGCGGACGTCGACATCGCCAGCGCGCCCGACATCCGCATCGCGGTCGAAGCCGACGCGGACCTGCCGGCGGCGCTCGTCGAGGCGAATCCTCGCTTCCTGCCGGTGCCGGGCTTGGACCCACGGACGCCCTCGACGTCGTTCAAGGTGCGTGGCCGCTCGCTGCGGGTCGACGTCGTCACGCCGCTGGTCGGCGAACCCGGCCACGGCCCCGTCTTCTCGAAGGCGCTCAACGTGGCCGCGCAGCCCGTGCGGTTCCTCGACTATCTCATCGAGGCCCACCAGCCGGCCGCGCTCGTCGGGCGCAGCGGCGTGCTGGTCAACGTCCCCGTGCCCGCGCGGTTCGCGGTGCACGAGCTGCTGGTCGCGCAGTCGCGGCCGGTCTCGGATCACGCCAAGGTGCGCAAGGATCTGCAGGAGGCCGAGCAGCTGATCGCGGTGCTCGCCGAGGACCGCCCGGGTGACCTGGGCCGCGCCTGGCGCGCGGCGTGCGACCGAGGCCCGGGCTGGAAGAAGCGCGTCGAGGCCGGCGCGGCGCGGCTGTCGGTCGACGCGCGGCGCGCCCTGGGCGAGTGAGCGGGGCGGCCCGGTGGGCCGCTTCTCTGCCGGGCCCCGGTGGTCGGCCGCGCCCCCGGTGGTCGCCGCCCGGCCTCGCGCCGCGCTGGCCCGCTTCCTCGGTCGGGCGAAGCCGTGTCATCATCCCGCGGCGTCGGGCGCCTCGGCGGTCCGGGCGCGCGCACGACGGTCGAGGTTCCGGTCGATGTCGTCTTCGAAGCTGCGGTCGATCGGCTGGTGGACGCTGCCCAGCCTCGCGGTGGCCGTGCTGGGCATCGTCCACGTGCCGGGGCCCTTCACCGGCGACCAGTCGCTCTACGCGCTCGCGGGCCAGGCCATCCTGGACGGCGCGACGATGTACCGGGACTTCGGGGACATCAAGCACCCGGGCGTGCACGGCTACTACGCGGTGGCGCAGGGGCTGCTGGGCTGGGCGCTACCCAGCGCCGAGGTGGCGGTGCGGCTGTTCGAGTTGGGCGTGCTGCTCGGCCTCGGGCTGTTCCTGCAGGCCGTCTTGCGCGCCCGCCTGGCCGTGCCGGCGCTGGCGGCGATGGCGCCGATCGCGACGGCGGGCGCCTATTACGCGACGGCGACCAGCTGGGGCTTGACCCAGCCCGAGGCCCTGCCCGGGCCGCTGCTGTGCGTGGCGGCGTGGCTGGCGGCGCCGCGAGCGGGCGTCGCCGCGGGGCCCGCACGCTTCGTTGCGGCGGGCGCGCTGGGCGCGACGGCGATCGTGTTCCAGGGCCACATGGTGGCGGTGCCCATCGTGATGCTCACCGTCGCGTGCGTTCGCGGGGCCGGCCTTCGGCAGGCGGCGCCGGTCGTCGCTGGGTTCTTCGGCCTGCTCGGCGCCTTCGTGCTGTTCTTCGCGCTGCAGGGCGCCGCGGGCGCGCTGTGGGAGGTCTACCTCGCGTACCCGCTGGCCGCGGGCCAGGAGGTGCCGGCCGAGCGACAAGGCTTCGCGCGCTTCCGTGACTCGCTGGTGTCGTACCTGCGCGCCTTCGGACCCCTGCTGCTGCTGGCGGCGGGCGGCCTGCTGCGTGGGCGGCGTATCGGCCGGGACACGTTCGCGGCGCAGCACGCGCTGTGGGGGCTGACCGCGCTCGTGACGCTTCTGCTCGAGTCGCGCACCTCGTGGCCCTTTCACTTCCTGTACCTCTTCGTGCCGACCGGCGTGCTGGCCGTCTACGGCGTCGACGCGCTCGCGCAGATCCTGCGGCAGCGGGCGCGGGCGCAGCGGCTGGTCGCCGTGGGCGCCGCCGCGCTGATCGTGGGTGCGCTGGCGCCCGCGCTCGCGGTGAAGTGGACGCCCACGGCGGCCGCGGTGGCGCGGCACGTGGCCAGCCACGGCGTCGGCGACTTCGCGTCCTACCGAGAGGCGGTCGACCTCCGCTATCGGAGGATCGGCGAGGCCACGGCCTTCCTGCGCGACGACGCGGCGACGCCCGGCCCCATCTACGTCTTCGGCGATCCGCTGTACTACCTGCTGGGCGACCGCGAGCAGGCCCTGGTGCGCAACGGCTGGGGGTGGGAGGTCGCGCTGCGCCGACACTGGGAGGCGCTGCCCCGGACGTTGCAGGCGCGCCGGCCGGCGTACGTGTTGGTCGCGGCCGACGCGCGGCCGCTGATCGAGGCGCGCTCGCCCGAGACGCTGGCATGGCTGGCGAGCAACTTCGAGGTGAGGCAGAGCGACGCGCTCGGCACCTGGTACGCCGACCGCGAGCGCTGACGCGCCGTACGGCGAGCCCGAAAAAGTGGAAAAGTGGTCGGATAGGTTTGTTTGTGGTGCCTGACCCCGGTGTCCCGGTGGGTCGACTCAGTCGCCGTCGTCGTCGCCGAGGAAGTCCTCGACGTAGAGCATGCGGACGCCGGTGAGCGTGAGGGCGACCAGGGGCGTGGCGAGGATCAGGCCCAGCGAGCCGGCGAGCGCTCCCATGGCGACCTGGCCGAGGAGCACCAGCGCCGGCGGCAGCTTCGCGGCTTGCTGCTGGATCAGCGGGGTGACGATGTAGCTCTCGACCGACTGGACGGCGACGTAGAGGAGGGCGACGTAGAGCATCTGCTGGGGGCCGGTGAGCAGGGCCAGCAGCAGCGCGGGCACGGCCGCCAGGATGGGGCCGATGTTCGGGATGAAGGTCAGCAGCGCGGCGGCGACCGCCAGGGTCAGCGCGAGGGGGATGTCCAGGAAGGTCAGGCCGAGCCAGGTGAGGACGCCGACGAGCACCATCGCGACGGCCTTGCCGAACATCCACATGCGCAGGACGTGGGCGCTGGCCGCGAGCACCTCGCCGGCGCGCTCGCGCCGCGCGGGCGGCACGAGGCGCAGCAGGCCGCGGCGGTAGGTCGACGGATCGAAGGCGAGGAACAGGCCGACGAACAGGAAGACGACGTAGCCGCCCAAGGCGCCGAAGAGGGTGGCGGCGAAGCCCCCGGCGCGGCTGAGCGACTGGCGGCCCGGCAGATCCGAGACGGCCCGGGTGACCTCTTCGCGCAGGGCGCGCCCCCATTCGTAGCTGTCCAGCCACGCGCCCGCCCGGTGCAGCGCGGCCGGCAGCGTCTCGGCCAGCTGGTCGATCTGCCGCCCGATGCCCGGCGCGACGAACCAGATGGCCGCCGCGATGAGACCGATCAGCAACAGGATGACCAGGGGCAGCGCGAGCTTGGGTGGCATCTTGGTCAGGCGGCTGAGGCCGTCGGACAGCCCGCGCAGCGACAGCGCCAGCAGCAGCCCCGCGAAGCCGAGCAGCAGCACGGCGAGCACGTGGCTGAGCGCCCAGAGGATCAGGATGGCCGCCGCGACGGCCACGAGCGGTGGCAGCGCGCGGCGGCGGATGCGTTCAGCCAGCGGCTCGGCCGATTCCATGAGGCGTTCCTACCATCGCACGGACGGTCCGCCGGGGGTCGGTCGCGCAAGGTCTCGCCCCGCCCGGGAGCGACCGCGCGCGCCGGATCCCCGGCCGGTCGGGAACCAGACGCGCGGGCGCCCCCTGGCGTCGCGCTCGAGCCGGCCGTCCGGGCGCGAGGGCGGCTCCTGGTCTATCCTCCGCGCGATGCTCGCCCGTCGCCATCGCCGGCTGATCGCGTTGCGGGGGACGCCCGCCGAGACGGCCGCGCGCGCCGGGGCGCTGCTCGCTTCGTCGGCGCCCGACGCCGTGCTGTGGGTGGGCGCCGACGCGCCGGCGCCCTTCACGTCGGTCGCGCCGGCGCACACGCGGCGGCTGCTGGGGCGGTCGTTCGACGCGGTGGTGCTGGACGCCCACGGGGGCGTCGACGCGGATCTGCTGGGGCGGGTGCACGGCCTGGTGTGGGGGGGCGGCGCGCTGATCCTGCGGCGGCCGCCGGTGGGGACGCTGCCCGAGCGCGCGCGGGCGGGCCTGGTCGTGGCGCCCTTCGCCGAGGACGCGGTCGGCCTCCGCTTCGAGCGGCGCTTCGAGGCGGCGCTGGCGCGGGCGCCGCAGGCCGACGCGGTGGGGCAGGCCGTGCACGCGCTGCACGGCACGGCCGAGCAGCACGCGGTGGTCGCGCGGCTGGTGCGCGCGTTCGGGGACCCGGCGCCGTCGACCGTGGCGCTGCTGGCCGACCGCGGCCGGGGCAAGAGCAGCGCGCTCGGCCTGGCCATCCGCGCCGCGCGGGAGGCCGGGCCGCTGCGCGTCGTCGTGACCGCCGACTCGCCGGGCGCGGCGGCCGAGGTGTTCCGCTTCGCGACCGGCGCCCCGGCGCCGCCGACGGTCGACGACGTGCGCTTCGTCCCGCCGACGGCACTGGCGCGGGCCGAGGTCGAGGCGGACGTGATCGTCGTCGACGAGGCGGCGCAGCTCCCGGTGGCGCTGCTGCAGCGCATCGCGGCGGCGCATCCCGCCGCGCGGCTCGCCTTCGCGACCACGGCGCACGGCTACGAGGGCACCGGGCGCGGCTTCGTGCTGCGCTTCCTCGAGTGGGCGCGCGCGCAGCCGCGGCCCTTCGAGCTGCTGACGCTGCGCGATCCGATCCGCTGGGACGCCGGCGATCCCCTCGAGCGCTTCGTCTTCGACGCGCTGCTGCTCGACGCCGAGCCCGCGCCGCCGCCCGCCGTCCCGTCGCCCGACGCCGTGCGCCACGTCGCCTACGACCGCGACGCGCTGGCCGCCGACGAGGACGCGCTGCGGCAGGTGTTCGGGCTGCTGGTGCACGCGCACTACCGCACGACGCCGGGCGATCTGCACCGTTTGCTCGACGCGCCGAACCTGCGGGTGCACGCGCTGACCGCCGCGGGGCGCGTCGTCGCGGCCAGCCTGGTCGCGCTCGAGGGCGGGCTGGACGCGGCCACCGGCGCCGCGGTGGCGCGCGGTGACGCGCGGCTGCGGGGCCACGCGCTGGTCGAGATGCTGGCCGGCCACGCGGGGCACGTCGAGGCCGCCGGGCTGCGCATCGTGCGCAGCGTGCGCATCGCCGCGCACCCCGACCTTCGGCGGCTGGGCCTCGCCTCGCGGCTGGTCGACGCGGTGCACGCGACCTACGCGCCCGATCTGTTCGGCACCCTGTTCGGCGCGACGCCCGCGCTGCTGCGCTTCCGCCGCGCGCTCGGCTATGCGCTGGCGCGCGTCGGCGTCTCGGCGGGCAGCCACTCGGGCGAGCCCGGCGTCGTGATGCTGCGCCCGGTGAGCCCGGCCGCCCGGGATCTGCTCACCGCCCTGCGCGCCGACCTGGCCCGCGACCTGCCCCTGCAGCTCGAGCTGATGCAGGCGGGCGACGAGGTCGTCCTCGAGCCGGCGCTGGTCGCCGCGCTCACCGCCGACCTGCCGGCCGCGACGCCCCGCTCGCCAACGGCCCGCGACGCGCTGGTCCACGCCTACGCCTTCGGCCCGCGCCCGTTCGAGGCGGTCGCCTCGGCGGTCGTCGACTTCGTCCTCGCCCACGCCGATCGGCTCGCCGCGCTCTCACCGGCCGAGCGCGCCGTCGTCGAGGCCCGCGCCCTGCAGCGCCGCGGCTGGGTCGCCGCCACCGCCGCCGCCGGCCTCGACTCGCCCCGCGCCGCGATGCGCGCCCTGCGCCGCGCCGTCCGCGCGCTGTGGACGCTCGCCTCGGCCCCGCCGACCTGAGGCGCTCGCCGCCCGACCGCGGCGGCTCCCGGCGACGCGGTCCCGGGCGCCCCCCTACTCCGGCGGCGCCGGCATCAGCGCGCGGCACGCCTGGGACGCGCCGTACTTGCTGCCCGCGATGCTCCACTCCACCCACAGCCCGTCCGTCGCCGCGTAATCCGTCGCCCGGTCGCAGGCGCCCAGGCTGCCGCTGTCCTCGGGGTGCGTCGCGAACAGCCGCGTCAGCCGCGCCTTGCCGCGCCACAGGCTGAGGGTCCACTGCCGTTTCACGGCGCCGTCGGAGGGCGAGGGCTTCGCCTCGGCCTCGAACGTCAGCCGGTACGCGCGCCCCTGGTGGCGGAACGGCAGCGCCCGCTGGCCACCCTCGAACCGCAGCGACTCACGGAACACCACGCCCGGCCGCCCCCGCACGCCGACGCGCACGACCATGTTGGGCCGGGCGTCGCCGGCCGCGGCCGCGCCGTCCTTCGGGTCGGCCTTCACCGCCGCGTCGGCGCCGGCGAACGCGGCCTCGAGCGCCGCCGTGTTGTCGGCCGTCAGCACGTCGATCGCCTGCCCGTCGTCGCCCTTGGCGGCCAGCCGCTTCAGGAGGGTGTCGCTGCGCCGCTGCGCGGACGGGCCGTTGCGCGTCCAGTTGCCCGCGGCGTCGCCCGCCTCCACCCGCCACGCGCCGGCCGGCACCTCGGTGGTCAGCGTGTGCCGTCGCGTGTCGCCCGGCACCGTCGCCATCAGCGTGTCGCCGCGATACAGCCGGTACGCCGTCACGCCGACGTCGTCGATCGCCGGCGGCCACCCGAAGGTCAGCGTCCGCTCGAGGCTGTCCCGCAGCCCCCCGTCCGCCGTCACCGTCAGCGTCGCGCCCTTTCGCCACGCGGGGGGCGTCGTGTCCTTCGCCGCCGCCGGCGCGGCCCACGCCATCACCACCACCCCGATCATCGCGCGCATGCCATCCTCCGCGTGCCTCACCCGGCTCAGTCCACCCGCCCGCGCACCCGATCGTCAAGCCGTGCGACGTGGCCGCGCGCGGCGGCATCCGATGCCCGTTCCACCATCCCCGGAGAGCCCGACCGTGTCCCGTGACATCCTGCCCGAAGACCGCATCCACCCGGCCGTGCGCGAGAAGATCGCGAACAACCACCGCGACATCGTCGACGAGGTGAAGGCCGCCGTGGCTGCGCACGACGTCGTCGTCGTCGGCATGGCGCTGAACCCGAACCCGAAGAAGGCGCGGGACGCGCTCGACGCCCTGGGCATCGCGCACCACGACCTGAACTACGGCGGCTATCACAACCAGTGGCGGCGACGGAACGCGCTGAAGATGTGGACCGGCTGGCCGACCTTCCCGATGGTGTTCGTCAAGGGCACGCTGGTCGGCGGCGCGAGCGATCTGAAGAAGCTCATCGACAGCGGCGAGCTGCAGAAGATGCTCGCGGGCTGACGCCGTCGCCCGGGCGGCGCGACGCGACGCCCGGAACGTGTATCCTCCCTCCTTCATGAGCACCGCCAAGAAGACCACCGGCCTCGTCGTGGCCGTGCTGCTGCTGGGCGCCCTCGGGTGGGCCATCGTCGCGCGCCTGGGCGACGACGAGGAGAAGGGCGGCAAGCGCACGGCCAGCGTGCCCACCGTCGAGGTGGCGCCGGCGGCGCGCGAGGCCATCGCGCTGCGGCGCACCTACAGCGGGACGCTCGAGGCGAGCGCGTCGCACGTCGTCGCCGCGAAGATCGCCGGGCGCGTCGCGCGGCTGGCCGTCGATCTGGGCGATCCCGTGCAGCGCGGGCAGACGGTGGCCTGGCTGGACGACGCCGAGCTGGTGCAGGCGGCGGCCGCGGCGGACGCCGAGGTGGCGGTGGCCGTGGCGCGGCGGCGCGAGGCCGACAGCGCGCTGGCCATCGCGCAGCGCGAGTTCGAGCGCACCGAGAAGCTGCACAAACGCGGCGTGGCGCCCTCGGCCGAGCTGGACGCCGAGACCGCGCGCCGACAGGCGGCCGAGGCGGCGCTGGCGGTGGCGAAGGCCAACGTCCAGCGCGCGCGCGCCGAGCTGCAGGGCGCCAAGGTGCGCCAGGGCTACGCCGAGGTGGTGGCCGACTGGCAGGACGGGGGCAGCGACACGCGCGTCGTCGCCCGCCGCCACGTCGACGCGGGCGACATGGTCGACGCGCGCGCCCCCATCTTGACGCTGGTCGCCCTGTCCCCCCTGCGCGGCGTGGTCTACGTCACCGAGGCCGACTACCGCTTCCTGCGCGAGGGCCAGCGCGCGACGCTGCAGACCGACGCCCGCCCCGGTGAGACCTTCCCCGCGACCGTCGCCCGCATCGCGCCCGTCTTCCGCGAGACCTCGCGCCAGGCGCGCGTCGAGCTCGAGGTGCCCAACGCCGAGGGCCTGCTGAAGCCGGGCATGTTCGTGCGCGCCACCCTCGAGCTCGATCGCGCCGACGACGCGCTGGTGGTGCCCGAGGCCGCGGTCACGCGCCGCGAGGACGCCGAGGGCGTCTTCGTCGTGCAGGACGACGCGACCGTGCGCTGGCAACCCGTCTCGCTGGGCTTCCGCGACGGCGGCCGCGTCCAGGTGAAGGGCGTCGAGTCGCTCGGCCGCGTCGTCGTGCTGGGCCACCAGCTCGTCGGCGACGGCTCGAAGGTGAAGGTCGGGGAGCCCCCGCCCCGATGAACCTGCCCGGCTTCAGCGTCCGGCGCCCGGTCTTCACCACGATGGTCACCCTGATCATCGTGATCCTGGGGGCGGTGTCCCTCGCCCGCCTGCGCATCGACATGCTGCCGGCCATCGAGCTGCCGACGCTGAGCGTGCGCACCGCCTACCAGGGCGCCAGCCCCGAGGTGATGGAGAGCCTCGTCACCCAGATCATCGAGGAGATCATCGCCACGACGCCCGGCGTCGAGGAGATCACCTCGGTGTCGTCCGAGGGCACCAGCGAGGTGTCGGTCACCTTCGTCTGGGGCACCGACATCGACGTCGCCGCGACCGACGTGCGGTCGCGCCTCGAGGACGAGCTGAGCGAGCTGCCCGAGGGCATCGAGCGCCCGCAGATCCGCAAGTTCGACGTCGCCAGCTTCCCGGTGGTGCTGCTGGGCATCTCGAGCCCGATGGATCCGGTCGAGCTGACCCGCCTGATCGAAGACCAGATCCGCTATCGCTTCGCGCGCATGCCCGGCGTCGCGCAGGTGGACATGTGGGGCGGCTTCGACCGCGAGCTGCGCGTCGAGCTCGATCCCGCGCGCCTGCAGGCCCTCGAGCTGTCCCTCGACACCGTCACCGCCGCCATCCGCGACGCCAACGTCGACCTGCCGGCCGGTGAGATCGACCGCGGCCGCCTGCAGCTCACCCTGCGCGCGCCCGCCGAGTTCCAGGACGTCGACCAGATGCGCGACACCGTCGTCGCCAACCGCGACGGCGCGGCGATCACCCTGGGCCAGATCGGCACCGTCCAGGACACCTACCAGCGCCTCGACCGCATCATCCGCGTCAACGGCGAGCGCGGCGTGCGCGTGGCCATCCGCAAGCAGGCCGACGCCAACACCGTCGAGGTGGCCCGCGCCATCCTCGACGAGGTCGAGGCCATCAACCTCGACTACCCGCAGATCAACGTCGTGCCGGTGCTGAACCAGGGCAACTTCATCGAGCGCTCCATCGCCAACGTCGCCCGCTCGGTGGCCTACGGCGGCGCGCTGGCGGTGCTGGTGCTGCTGTTCTTCCTGTTCAACCTGCGCAGCACCCTGGTGATCGGCCTCGCCATCCCCACCTCGATGGTCGCCACCTTCGCGCTCATCTACTTCAGCGGCTTCACCATCAACCTGATGACCCTCGGCGGCCTCGCGCTGGGCGTCGGCATGATGGTCGACAACTCGATCGTCGTGCTCGAGAACATCTTCCGCCGGCGCGACGAGGACGAGGAGGCGCCCGAGACGGCGGCCGTCGAGGGCACCCGCGAGGTCGGCCCGGCCATCGTCGCCAGCACCATCACCACCCTCGTCATCTTCCTGCCGCTGGTGTTCGTGCAGGGCATCGCCGGCCTGCTGTTCCGCGAGATGGCCTTCACCATCGTCTTCGCCCTGGCGTCGTCGCTGCTGGTGGCGCTGAGCCTGGTGCCGATGCTGGCGTCGCGACTGGTGCGCGCGCCCGACGAGATCGAGGGCACCGGCAGCGCGTGGGCCCGCATGGCGCACCGCGCGCGGGTCGTCTACGACGACGCGGGCGTCGCTTACCGCGATCTGCTGCACCGCGTGCTGCGCCATCGGGGCCTGACCCTGCTGGTGGCGGCGGCGATCACCGGCGCGAGCGCGCTGCTGCTGCCGCTGTTGGGCAGCGAGTTCCTGCCGCCGAGCGACGAGGGCGAGGTGCGGGTGACGGGCGAGATGGAGGTGGGCGTCCGCCTCGACCTGCTCGACGACATGACCCGGCGCATGGAGGCCATCGTCTTCCCGGCGGTGCCCGAGGCCGTCGCGTCGGTGACCACCGCGGGCAGCTCGCCGCGCCGCCCGGACCAGGCGTCGAACGGTGAGATCCAGATCTCGCTGACGCCGGCCGGCGAGCGCACGCGCTCGAACAGCGAGATCGCGCGCGAGCTGCGCCGGCTGCTCGAGGGGCAGCTGCCCGGCATGACCATCCGCACGCGCGCGCCGCAGGGGCAGTTCCTGCTCGAGCGGCTGCTGGGCGGCGAGGAGGGCCTGCGCGTCGAGGCGCGCGGCTTCGACTTCGAGACGCTCGACCGCCTCGTCGCCCAGGCCGCCGAGGTGGTGGCCGAGGTGCCCGGCGTGACCGACGTGGACGTCACCCGCGGGCAGGGCATCCCGCAGGCGCGCATCGAGGTGGATCGCGCCAAGGCCGCCAGCCTGGGCGTCAGCGTGCGCGACGTGACCGAGGTGCTGCAGGTGGCCGTCGCCGGCCGGCAGGTGGGCGAGTACCGCACCGAGGGCAACTCGTACCGCATCTTCGTGCAGCTGCAGGACGTGCGGAACCAGGAGCTGGACACGATCCTGTCGCTGACCGTCCGCACGCAGGACGGCGACGCGGTGCCCCTGCGCAACCTGGTCACCACCGAGCAGGCGCGCGGCCCGCTGCTGGTCGACCGCAAGGATCAGCAGCGCGTGGCCAGCCTCGAGGCCAACGTCGCCGGGCGCGACATGGGCTCGGTGGCGGCCGACGTGCGCGCGAAGCTGCGCGAGATTCCGAAGCCGCTCGGCTACGAGCTGCGCCTGTCGGGCAGCGTCGAGGAGCAGGAGGAGGCCTTCGACGAGCTGCTGATCTCGATGGTGCTGGCGCTGCTGCTCGTCTACATGGTGCTGGCCGCGCAGTACGAGTCGTTCCGCGATCCCATCGTCGTCATGCTGGCCGTCCCGGTGGCCGGCGTCGGCGTCCTGCTCACCCTGTGGCTGACCCACACGACGCTGAACGTGCAGTCCTACATCGGCTGCATCATGTTGGGCGGCATCGTGGTCAACAACGCGATCTTGTTGGTGGATCAGGCGGGCGCCCTGCGCCGCGAGGGGCTGTCGGTCGACGCCGCGGCGGCCGAGGCCGGGCGCCGCCGGCTGCGCCCCATCCTGATGACCACGCTGACGACGATCCTCGGCCTGCTGCCCCTCGCGTTCGGCGTCGGCGAGGGCGCCGACGCCCAGGCCCCGCTCGCCCGCGCGGTCGTCGGCGGGCTGACCGGCTCGACGCTGATCACGCTGGTGCTGATCCCCGCGATGTACTCGCTGTTCCACCCCGAGAAGGGCGGCGCGGACGCTCAGGCGGACGGCGAGGCCTCGGCCACCCAGGGCTGAAGCCCCGGTCCGAACGTCACCTCGACCCCCGCGGGCAGGCGCGCGCGCAGCGGCGCGACCCAGCCGACGCCGGCGCCGATCTCGGGGCGCGTCACGTCCAGGTGCAGGCGGCGCAGGCGGGGCAGGTCGGCGCGGCTGAGGGCGTGGGCGAAGCGATCCCAGACGACCGGCGTGTGCAGGCGCAGGGACTCGAGGTCGGCGTGCGCGAGCGGGCCGTCGATCAGCGCGCCGCTGCCCGCCAGGGTCAGGTGGCGCAGCGTCGGCATGGTCAGCCAGCGGCCCACGTCGCCCAACCGCAGATCGCCGTCGGGATCACCCAGCACCAGCGTCTCGAGGTGGGGCAGGGGCCAGCCTCGCGTGGCTTCGGCCGTGGGCTCGAGCGCCGCGGGCAGGGTGGCGGTCAGGTGCAGGCGACGCAGGCGGTGCGCCGGCGCGGCGGCCAGCAGCGCCACGGCCGCGGGATCCGGCGCGGGCGTCCGGCCCGGCGGGGCCAGCGCGCAGGTGGCCTCGACCGCCAGCACGCGCCGCCAGATCAGCCGCACCGTGCCCTCGCGCTCGGCCAGGTGCGGGGCGAGGTCGGCCCCACCAGCGCCTCGGCGCAGCGGCCGACCACCCGCCGCAGCTCGGCCCGCAGCGCCGCCCGCCGGGGCCCCTCGGCCTCCTCGGCCGCCGCGGCGAGCGCCACCACCAGGCCGCGCGCGTCGCCCCGCGCCTGCCACTGGTCGCCCAACACCAGCCAGGCGTCGTCGTCGTCGAGATCGGGCAGCGCCTCGTCCAGCGGGGGCAGCGGCTCGGCGGGCGCGAAGGCCGCGGGCGGCACCTCGAGGCGGCGCCGACGGCGCGGGCGGTGGGGGTCGGGGCGATGCGCGCGGCGGGGCATGGGGGCAGCGTAGCAGCAAGCGGCGGGTCGGATCGGGCGCCGAAGTGTCATAGGCTGCGTCCACCCCGATGGTGGAGGCCGACATGCGCGCGATCCTTCTCCTGCTCCTGATGGCCGGCCTGCTCGGGTGCCGCGCGGACGATCCGCAGCCGCCCGCGGCGCCCGCGCCGGCGAAGGCCGACGCCGACGTCGTGCGCCTGCTGCGCGCGGCGGGCGACGCGCCGGTGATCGTCGTGGCTCGCCTCGACCGCTGGGCCGCCCTGCATGGGGCGGTCTCGGCGCTGGCGGCGGGCGCGCCGCCCGAGGTGAAGCGCGCGCTGGCGACCGCCGAGGATCCGAGCGCGCTGGTCCGCGCCGCCCTCGAGGCGGCGGGCCTGCCGGCCATCGACCTGCAGGGCCTCGATCCCACGCGCCCCGTCGTCGCGGCCCTGTTCGTGCCCCCGTCGGTCGACGTGCCCGGCCTGGTCGGCGTGCGCTGGGCCAACGGCGACCGGCCCTTCTTCCAGCATCACCTGGTGCTGCCCACGGCCGATCCGGGCGCCCTCACCCAGGCGCTGCGCGGCCCCCTCGCGCAGGCCGGCCAGCCCCAGCCGACCACCGACGACGCGGCGGCCTGGCAGTTCGGGCCCCTGGTGCGGGTGGCCGTCCGGCCCGCCGCGGATCACGTGCGGGTGGACGTCGAGATCGGCTCGGCGGCCGACACGGCGAAGCCCTGGCCCGCGCCCACGCTCACGCCCCCCACCCTGGGCCCGGCCCTGCTGGCGGCCGCGGCCGAGCCCCACGCGCTGGCGGTGGTGCTGCGCGGCCACCTGCTGCGCCCGGCCTACGCGTGGTACGGCGCGCAGCAGGCGTCCGACGCCCTGGACTACGCCGCCCCCGAGGTGCGCGACGCGCTGCGCCTGGCGGCCCTGCGCCTGATCCTGCTGGGCGAGGCGGTCATGGACGACGCCGCGGCCGACTTCGACGCGCACCTGCTGGCGGTCTCGGGCGAGCCGGCCGGCCTGCGCATCCGCACCGTGTCGGCGCTGACGCCCCGCGCGGCCGAGGCGCTGGGCGCCGCCGAGACGGTGGCGCCCTTCGGGCTGAAGGTGAAGGCGCCGCTGGCCCAGGTCGTGGCGCGCGTCGACGCGCGGCCGCTGGTCGATCGCGCGGTGCTGCCCGCCGCGCTGCGCGGGGACGTGGATCTGCGGGGCTGGACGCGCACGGTGCGCGAGTGCGGCGCCGGCTGCCTGTGGTACGCGACGCTGCGAGCGCCCTTCGGTGTCCTGCGGGCGCTCGACGGGGCCACGCGCCGCGGGGGCGCGCTGACGGTGCCCCCGCCGCGCCTGCTGCAGGCGGTGGCGGTGCGGGGGGCCGAGACGCCGGCGGTGGCCGTGGCGGCCGAGCTGCCCAAGGGCGCGGACGTGGCGCCGCTGCGCGCGGCGCTCGACGGGCTGGGCGGTCGGCGCGGCCCGGCGGCGCAGGTGCACGTCACGGCCCGCGGCGATCACCCGGTGCTGCTGCTCGGCGTCGGGGTCGATCCGACGACGATCTTCGACGTCGACGCCCGGGGCGGCGCGGCCGAGGCCCTGAGCAGCCTGAGCGTCGATCCCACGCGCCTCGCCGCCACGTTGCCGCAGCCCATGGGCGCGATGGCGGCCGGCGCCCTGTCCGGCGCGGGTCCGCTGCGTCTGGAGGGGCGGCTGAGCGGCCGCGCGCTGGTCGGCGGCGGGCTGTGGGCGCTGGCCGGCGAGACCGCCGACGCGTCGCCGCCCCTGAACCTGGAGGGGGCCGTCGCCGCGCCCGCGCTGCCCGCCGCGCCGGCGGCCGTGCGCCCCTGCCTCGACGCGACGCTGAAGGGCTTCGATCGCCTGGCCGAGGCGGTCAGCGGGGCCCCGCCCGCGGAGCGCGCCACGATCACCCTCCACGGCGTCAGCGAGCTCGAGTCGAGCCTGACCTGCCTGGCCGGCGCGCCGGCCACCCGCCCGCTGGCCGATGGCCTGCGCCGGGCCTCGATGCTGCCCATGGCCGAGGATCTCGTGCGGCGCTGGCAGCCCGAGAAGGCGCTCGTCGTCCTGGCGGCGCTGTGCGAGAAGACCAGCGACGCGGCGGTCTGTGCGCGGCGCGACGCGCTGAAGGCCGCGCCGACGCTGGCGCTGCCCCGCGTGAAGACCTGCAACGACAGTCCGACCGACCTCGGGGTGGGGTACGCCGACGTGCGCGTGCAGATCGACGCCCAGGGCGCGGTGCGCGTCGCCGGGCGGCCCGGCGCCGCGGACGCGATCGGCACGACGCTCGCGGCGGGGCGCGTGGCGAAGCGGCGCGATCCCTTCGGCGACGCGCCGCTGGACGCGGCGGCGACGTGGGGCGTGGTCGAGATCGCGGCCGACGCGGCGGCCCCGGCGAGCGCCGTGGCCGCCGTCCTCGAGGCGGCGCGCGTGGGCCGCGCGAAGGGCGTCAGCGTGGTCGCGCGCGACTGGAACGACGACGTGGTGTGGCTGCGCGCCGGGCTGCTGGCGGCGCCCGAGGTGAAGGCCGCGCCCACCGCCGACCGGCGGCTGCGGCTCGTCCAGGCGCCCTTCGATCCCGACGAGGACGTCGCGTTGGTGGTGCGGGCCGACGACGTCACGGCGCCGACCCCGCGCGACGCGCCGACCGTGGCGGGTCAGCCGCCGGCCGACGCGATGCGGGCGCTGCGGGTGCGCTACCCCGAGGCGCAGCGGCTGGTGGCCATCGGCGAGGACGCGACGCCGGCGCGGTGGGCGCCCGCGTTGGCGGCGACCTGTGAGGCGGCGGTGCTGGCGCCGGCCGCGGCGGTGCCCACCCACGGCGTGCGGGGGCTCGACCCGGGCGACGTGCGGCCCTTCGATGGCGAGGGCCTCGGCGTGCTGGGCGCGCTCGGGGGAGGCGGCGTCGGGCTGCCCATCGGCTCCGAGCCGAAGCGGCCGGCCTACGGCGCTCAGCGGTCGCGCGAGGCCATCCAAGCGGCCTTCCGGCGGCATACGGCGTCCTTCCGCCGGTGCTACGACGAGGGCCTGAAGCGCAACCCGGCGCTGGCGGGCAAGGTGAACCTGGCGGTGACCATCGCGCCGAGCGGCGACCCGACCGACGTGACGGCCGCGTCCGAGACGCTGGGCGACGCGGCGGTGATCGAGTGCCTGCTCGGCGTCGGGCGGTCGATGCGGTTCCGAGCCGCGGCCGGCGCCACCCAGGTGAACTACCCTCTCATCTTCTCGGCCAACTGAGCGACGGGCGGCGCGCACGCGCATCTCGCTGTCTTCACGGAGGATTCCTTGGCCCCTCACGCGCGCGTGCCCGAACGCCGCGCGGCGCGCCTCGCGGCGCGGCGGCGGCGCCACCTCGCCGGCGGGCTGGCGGTGGCGCTGTGCGTCGCCGGCTGCGGCGCGTCCCCCGTCGAGGAGGCCGTGCGCAGCGCCCGCCCGTACGTGGTCGACGAGGTCGTCCTGAAGGGGGTGACCCGCTTCGACGAAGAGACGCTCTTGTCCTACCTGAACCTGGGCGAGACCTCGCCCTGGCCCTGGGGCGAGACGGCGCGCTACGGGCCGGCGCTGATCAAGACCGACAGCCAGCGCGTGGTGCAGCTGTACGCGGCCTTCGGCTTTCACGAGGCGCGCGTCGTCGACCTGCGCATCGAGCCCGCCCCGGGGGGCGAAGAGGCCCGCGTCGTGCTCGAGGTCGAGGAGGGGCCGCAGACGACGGTGCAGTCGGTCGACCTCACCGGCGAGCCGCCCCCGGACATCGCGCCGCCGCTGAAGGTGGGCGCGCCCTTCGAGATCGAGGGCCTGCAGGCGGCGGAGTCGCGCCTGCGCGCCGACCTGCAGGACGCGGGGCACGGCCGCGTGCAGGTCGACGGGCGCGCCGAGGTCGATCGCGACGCGCGCGCCGCCAAGGTGACCTTCGAGGTGCACCCCGGGCCTCGGCTGACCATCGACCGTGTCGTCCTCGAGGGCCTCGACGCGGTGCCCGAGTACCTGGTGCAGCGCGAGGTCGAGTTCATCGAGGGCCAGCCCTACCGGCCGGCGATGGTCGACCGCGTCGAGCAGCAGGTCTACGCGATGGACGTGTTCGCGACGGTCGTGGCGAAGCTGCCCGACGAGGCGCCGCCCGACGGGCGCGTGCCGCTGACGGTGCAGGTGCGCGAGCGCGAGCCGGACGACCTGAAGCTGGGCGTCGGCTTCGGCTTCCAGCCCGAGCGCTGGGAGGAGCGCGTCACCGCGGTCTATCGGCACCGCAACCTGTTCGGCAACCTGACGCGCCTGCGCCTGACCGTGCGCGCCGGCTGGGCCCAGCTGCCCACGCCCTGGAACGTCGACACGCACGGCCCGCTGGTGAGCGTCGCGCCCACCTTCGAGAAGAAGGGCTGGCTCGAGCCGCAGCTCCTCTGGACGCTGGCGCCCGCCTTCGACCTGGGCATCGAGCCCGGCTATCAGTTCGACCGCACGCGCGTGCAGGTGGGCGTCTCGCGCTTCTTCTTCGGCCACCTGCGCCTGTCGCTGCGCCACACCGTCGAGTTCTTCGACTTCTTCGACATCGACGACGCCCTCGACGACAACCGCACCGCGCTGGGCCTCGACTTCCGCGATCCCTACCTGCTCAGCTATCCCACCGTCGACGCCCGCCTGTTCCTCACCGACGACCTGTTCGACCCCGAGAACGGCGTCGAGCTGGGCGTCACCTACGATCTGGCGGGCGGCGTCTTCCAGGGCGACTACGACTTCCACCGCCTGACGCCGTCGATCGCGGCCTGGTGGACGGTGCACCCGCGGCTGCAGCTCGCCGCGCGCGCCGAGACCGGCCTCATCCGCCCCTATGGCGACCGCCCGGGCGCCCCGATCAGCCTGAAGTACAAGCTGGGCGGCGCGACGACGGTGCGCGGCTGGGGCGCCGAGCGCCTGTCGCCGCAGCTGTTCGACTGCGAGCCGGGGAACTGCAAGGGCATCCCCATCGGCGGCTTCACCCAGGTGCTGGGCAACCTCGAGCTGCGCTTCAAGGTGTTCGGCCCCTTGGCGCTGGCCACCTTCCTCGACGTGGGTGACGTGCAGGCCGACGAGCTGACCTGGCGGGTGGACGACTGGAACTACGCCAGCGGCGGCGGCCTGCGCGTCGACACGCCCATCGGCCTGCTGCGCGTGGACGTGGGCGTGCGCCTCAACACGCCGGCGCGCTTCGAGCAGGAGGAGCGCTGGGCGCTGCACCTGGCGCTGGGGGATCCGTTTTGAGCGAGGCCGCGCCCCAGGGCCGCCTCCGCGCGTGGCGGGCCCGTCGCCGCGCGGCGTGGCGAGCTCGGCCGCGCTGGCGCCGCTGGCTGACGCGCGTCCGGCAGGCGCTGGCGGTGCTGGTCCTGCTGATCGTCGCGGCGGTGGCCTGGGTGCTGGGCACCGCCTCGGGCACCCGCTTCGCGCTCGAGCGCGGGTTGGCCTACTACGACGACCTGATCGCCGGCTCGGTGTCGGTGGGCGCGGTGGACGGCGCCCTGCTCGACCGCCTCGAGGTGCGCGACCTGGTGCTGCGCGACGCGGCGGGCGTGCCGCGCGTGCGGGTGGGCGCCCTGGTGCTCGACTGGGTGCCCTGGGCGCTGGCGCACGGGCGCGCCGACGTGCCGGCGGTGGGGCTGTCGGGCGTGCGCGTCACCCTCGGCCCCGACGGGGACGCCGCGCCGCTGCTCGACCTGGCGCCGCCGCCGACCGATGCCCCGCCGCCGCCGCCCGACGACGCGCCGCCCTCGCTGCCCCTGGTCGTCGACGCCTGGGTGCGCCTGCACGACGTCGCCGTCGAGCAGGACGGCGGGCCGCCGCTGCTCGGGCCGACCTCCCTGCACCTGGCCGCGGGCGGCGAGGACACCACCTTCCGCGCCGCGATCCACCGCCTGCGCACCGCGCTGCCCGCGCAGGGGGTCCGCGTCGATCGCCTCGATCTGGCCGCGGGCTGGGACGGCGCCGAGGCGACGCTCGGCTGGCTCGCCGTCGACGCCAACCTGGGCCGCGTGCGCCTGCGCGACGTCGCCGTGCGCCCCGAGGCCCTGGCCGGCCACCTGAACCTGAACGCGCGCGGCGACGCCGAGGCGCTGCAGGCGCTGCTGGGCGACGCGCTGCCGCAGCCCCTGCCCGCCGATCCCGCCCTGCAGGTGGTCGCGGCCGGCGCGCCCGAGGGCTTCGCGGTGGCCGTCGGGGTGACGCTGGGCGACGCCGCGCGCGTCCGCCTCGACCTGCACGGCGCCCTGCAGCCCGCGCCCGCGCTCGATCTCGTGGTGCACCTCGACGGCGTGCAGCCCGACGCGCTGGGCGTCGACGTCGAGGGCGCCTTCGCGGGCCGCGCGCGCGTCCAGGTGCAGGGCCCGCCCACGCCCCTCGACCGCCTGGCGGACATCCCCGTCGACGCCCTCGAGGTGGTCGCCGACGTCGACTGCCCCGGCTGCGCCCTGCCGCCCATCGGCCGCTTCGACGCCCGCGTCCGCGCCCGCCTGGGCAGCGGGCGCGGCGAGGCGGACGTGGCCCTGCGCGCCCTGGGCGCCACGGTGGATCTGGTGGCCCACGCCGACGACCTCGCCGAGCCCGACACGGCCGCCCTGGACGCCCGCTGGTCGATCGCCGTGCCGAACGTCGGCCGCCCCGCGCGCCTGGGCGGCGTCCGCGACCTGAAGGGCAGCCTGCGTACCCGCGGGCGCTGCAGCGGCCGGCTGGACGCCCTCGACTGCGCGGGCGGCCTCACGCTGCGCGACGTCGCCGGCTTCGGCCTGGCCCTCGACCGCGCCGACATCGACTTCGAGGCCGCGCCCCTGGCCGCGGCGCCGCGCTTCGGCGTCACCCTCGATCTCGCCGGCCTCGCCCCGCCCGGGCTGCCCGGCCGCGTGGGGGGTCGGGTCACGGCGCGCGGCACGCCGGCCGACGTCGAGGTGACGGTCGACGTCGCGCGCGGCGCCGATCGCGTCGACCTGGCGGCGCGCGTGCGGCCGGGTCCACCTCTGCGCGTGGATCTGCGCCGCCTCGATCTCACCGCCCTCGGCCAGCGCGTGCGCGCCCTGCGCCCGGCCACGGTGCGCCTCGACGGGGGCGCGGTGGCGGTCGGCGGCCTGCGCCTGGCCGCGCTGGGCGGCCGGATCGCCGTGGACGGCCGCTTCGATCAGGCGGGTCGCAGCGATCTCACCGCGCGCCTGATCGACCTCGACCTGGCCCGCGCGCGCCCCTTCGCGCCCGACGACCTGAAGCCGGCGGGCACGCTCAGCCTCGACGCCACGTTCGCCGGCTCGATGCGCGCGCCCACCCTCACCGCCGATCTCGACCTGCGCGGGCTGGCCCTGCGCGGCGCGCGGCTGGGCGATCTGCGGCTGAAGGCGAAGGCCGGCGGGGGGCCGGCGACCCTCGATCTGGCCTTCACCGACGGCCCCACGCGGGCCGTCGAGATCGAGGCGCGCGCGCCCCTGCGCCTGAACCTGGCCACCGGCGCCGTCGGCCCGCGCCCGGCCGGCGATCACCGCGTCCAGATCCTGCTGCGCGGCGTCGACGACGCGTGGCTGGCGCCCTTCGTGAAGCTGCCCGAGGGCATCGGCTTCGCGGTGGCCGGGCGCGTCGAGGCCGAGGGCCGCCGGGGCGCGTGGACGGCGCTGGCCGATCTGAAGGCGCTGGCCCGCGCGCCGCGCGTCGATCCGGTGCCGCTGACGGTCACGCTGGACGCCACACCGGCGAAGCAGACGGTGGCGCTGACCGCCGAGGTGCGCCCCGCGGGCAGCGCCGCCGATCCGGCGCAGGTGCAGGTCGACGTGGGCACCGCGGTCGACGTCGAGGCGCTCGCCGGCGGGGCGCCCCTCGATCCGAAGACGCTGCCGGTGACGCTGGACGTCCGCCTGCCCGGGGTCGCGCTGGCCACGTTCGAGCCCTTCCTGCCCGCCGCGCTGTTCGGCCTCGAGGGCACGCTGGACGTCGAGGCGCACGCCGACGGGACGGTGGGCGATCCGGCGCTGCGCGGGCACGTGCGGCTGGCGAAAGGCGCGGTGACCGTCGTGCCGCTCGGGCAGCGGCTGACCGATCTCACCGCCGAGGTGCGCCTGGCCGATCGGCGCGTCGACATCGAGGGCGTCGACTTCCGCGCCAGCGGCGGGCGCGGCAATCTGCGCGGGCACGTCGCGCTGACCGAGGGGCTGGGGCTCGACGGTGAGCTGCACGTGATCATCGACGGGCTGCCGGTCGCGACGCCGGGCGTGCCCCCCTCGGTGCTCGACAGCCGGGTGAACGTCAAGCTGGCCCGGGCGGACGCGGCCGCGCCGCTGCGCACGGACGTCACGGTGCGCGGCACGACCTACCGCATCCTCGATCTGTCGGCGAGCGGGCCGCGCCCCATCCCGCACGACGAGGACGTCGTCTACGTCGGCGCCCGCGCCGAAGAGGAGGCGCAGGCGGCCGCCGCCGAGGCCGACCCCGAGGCGCCGAGCGCGCCGGGCCCGCCCACCATCGTGCACGTGCGGCTGGCCGAGCCGGTGACGATCATCGGCCCGATCCTCGACATGCAGTGGGGCGGCGAGGTGACCGCCACGCTGGGGGACACCGTGCAGGTCGAGGGCGGCCTCGAGGCCCGCCGCGGCTTCATCGAGCTGCTGGGCAACCGCTTCGTGATCGACGAGGGGCAGGTCAGCCTGCCCGAGGGCTCGCTCATCCCCTACGTGCGCATCGTCGCCCGGGTGGAGACCGAGGAGGCCGTGGTCACCGCGAAGATCAGCGGCAAGGCCACGCGCCCGACGCTGGAGTTCGAGAGCGAGCCGGGGCTGCCCACCGAGCTGGTGCTGACCCTGCTCGTGACCGGCAGCACGACGCCCAACGACGAGGACGCCAAGACGGTCGAAGAGCAGGCCGCGTCGCTCTTCGCCAGCTTCCAGGCGCCCGCCGTCGAGCAGGCGGCCCAGCGCAACCTGGGCATCGACCGCGTGCGGCTGAGCTTCGGCGAGGGGGGCGTCGAGTCACCCATCCTCTCGTTCGGCAAGCACATCGCGCGCTGGCTGTACGTCGAGGCGCGCTACCACCACAACCCGACGGACGAAGAGAACGAGACCGAGCTGAGCGCGACGACGCAGCTGTCGCGGCGCTGGACCCTCGAGACCAGCTACGGCGATCGCAGCATCGGCAGCGTCGACGTCTTCTGGAAGGTGCCGCTGCCGCGGGACCAGCCCGCGGCAGCGCAGGGGCTCGACGCGGTCAGTGCCCCAGAAAGAGGTGATTCAGAGCCCCCGACAGGCCCGTCGCCTGAAGCAGGGCGATGAGGGCGATGGGCACCACGAAGATGTAGAAGAGGGGCTTCCAGCCGCTCTGCACGGGCGTGGTGTCGTCGGAGCTGGGGACGTCGGACTTCGGGGTCGGGGTCATGGTGCTCTCCGTGGGCGCCGCGGGCGCCCGGTCAAACTGGAACGAACGGATCACGGCGTCGCGGCCGGGCGCGCGCGGTCGAAGGGACCTCGGGCGCGGCGGCGGCGACGGGCGGTTCGGAGCGGAGCGAGGGCGCCCGCGCCGGAGGGCGCGGGCGGGAGCGCGTCAGGGCGCGCTGGGGTGTGCCTGACCCGAGCGCAGCACCCGGTAGCAGGCGGCGCGGCTGCGCCAGCGGGTGGCGGCGTCCGGCCGCGTGACCCGCGGGGCGGGCGGCGCGGCGCGCAGGGGCGCGCGCGGGCGGCGATGCGCTCGACGCGCGGCGCGTCGTCCACCTGCGGCGCCGCCTCGACGGCGCACACGTCGGCCGACGCCAGGGCGCTGGTCGCGGCGCGCGCGGGCGCCGGCGCGTCGCTCGATACGCGCGCCTCGGCGGGCGTCGGCTGCGCCGAGGTCGGCGCCCACCAGACGGTCAGCACCGCCAGCGCGGCGCTCAGACGCAGCAGGGGGAACAGCAGGTTCACGCCGAAACGATGCGCCCGGGACCGATCAAAACGCAAGGCGGCGCGCTCAACCCAAGCTGGGCTCGCGCTCGCCGCGCGGGGGCGGGGTGGAGCCGACCGGCCCGGCCGGGGCCGGCAGCGTCAGGCGGAAGGTGGTCTGGGGGGCGCCGTCGAGGCGATCGAGGTGACCCCCGTTGCGCTCGGCCAGCTGCCGGGCGAGGAACAGCCCCAGCCCCTGGCCCCCCTCGTCCGCGCGGCCGGTGCACCCGGGCTGGAACAGGCGCCCCGCCAGCGCCGGTGGCACGCCGGGCCCGTTGTCGACGACCGTGATCTCGACGCGCCCGGCCAGCCCGCACACGCCGATCTCGATGCGGCCGTTCTGCCGGTTGGCGGCGGCCTGCCGCGCGTTGCGCAGCAGGTTCAGCAGCACGCGCACGATGTCGACCTCGTTGGCCCACACCAGCCGACGCGTGGCGGGCGAGGGCAGCCCGACCTCGACCCGGCCGGGCCCGCCGTCGTGCATCAGCCGCACGGCCGTGCGCACCAGCGCGTGGCTGTCGAGCACCTGCGGCGCGGGCTGAGGGCCGTCGATGCCGCGGGGGGCCTCGCCGTGCAGCCGCCGCAGGCGGTCGAGGAAGGCGGCCACCGACTCGGTGTCCTCGTCCAACCGCCGGCGCTCGATGGGGGACAGGTGCGGGCGCACCGTCTGCAGGCCCTCGTGCAGCAGATCGAAGGCGCCCACCAGGCCCGACGTGACGGCCGCCAGGTCGTGCAGCAGGCCGGCCCGCAGCAGCGCCAGGGTGGCGCCGCGCTCCTGCTGCACCAGCGAGGCGCGCAGGCGCTCGATGGTGGTCTCGAGGTGGTAGGTCTGCAGCTGCGCGCCGATCAGCTGGCGCAGCTCGGTCCACCGCCAGGGCTTGGTGACGAAGTGGTGCACGCCGCCGCGGTTGATGGCGTCGACGGCCACCGCCTCGGAGGCGTAGGCGGTGACGAGCACGCGGCGCACGTGGGGGAAGCGCTCGCGCAGCTCGGCGCAGAGGGCGACGCCGGACATGTCGGGCATGCGATGGTCGACCAGCGCGACGCCGACCGACTCGTGGGCCAAGAGGGTCAGCGCCTCGAGGGCCGAGCCGGCGGTCAACACCCGGAAGGTCTTGTCGAACGAGGCCGCGAAGACCGCCAGGTTGCCGGGTTCGTCGTCGACGACCAGCACCGCAGCCTCCGCGACGTCGGCCTCCTCTTCCATCATCGCCCTCTCCCGATGCATGCTCGCGCCCGTGGCACGCGAAACTACCACTTCGGAGGCAGGGTCGGAAACCCGCGCGCCCGACGATCCCGCGTCGGGTGAGCAGCACGTCCTCGCCGCCTTCCTCCAACCTTTCGTCGACCACGCGGACGAAGCCCGTAGCGCCGGGTTCACGGATACCCTGCTGGCCGGGGCCGGGTTGACCCGGGCCATCGTCGGCCAGCGGGACGCCTGGGTGGGCCTGCGGGTGGCCGAGGACTTCTGCGCGCGCTTCGGCGCGGCCTTCGACGATCCCGCCGTCTTCCACCGCTGCGGGCGCCTGGCCTTCGCGGGCGGCCCGATGGCGGTGCTGCGGCCGCTGCTGCGCACCTTCGGCTCGCCGGGCTTCGCCTACGAGCGCATGGCCGCCTCGCTCGACCGCTTCAACAAGGTGGGCACCATCGAGCTCGCCTGGAGCGGGCAGCGCGCGTTGACGCTGACCTACCGCTGCCGCCCCGACGGCCCCGCCGAGGTCGAGCCCCTGATCTGTCTGGCGCGGGTGGGGCAGGTCGCTGCCATCCCAACACTGTTCGATCTGCCGCCTGCCACCGTCGATCACCCCGTCTGCCTCCACCGGGGCGGCGATGCCTGCGTCTACCACGTCGAGTGGCGCCCGGTGGCGCGCCGCCTCGTCACGCCGGTGGCGCTGGCGCTGGGGGGCGTCATCGGCTGGCTCGCCGGGGGGCCCTTCGGCGGCGCGGCGGGTGCGCTGGTGGGCGGGCTGATCGCCCGCGGCTCGCGGCAGCGCGCGGTGCTCGACGCCCGCCTCGCCGACATCATCGACCACGACGACGCCCTGCTGCGCAGCGCCGAGGCCAACGAGCGCCGCTTCGCCGAGCTGATCGAGGCCAAGCGCGGCGTCGAGGCCGAGGTCAGCCGCCGCACCGCCGAGCTGTCCGAGGCGCGCGACGCCCTGACGGCGACGCTGGCCGAGCTGCGCGGCGCCAACGATGGCCTGCGCGCCTTCTTCGCGGCGGTGTCGCACGATCTGCGCACGCCCCTGCAGCTGGTGCTGGGCACCATCGAGACGCTCACCGAGCGCCTCGATCTGCCCGCCGACGCGCAGGCGCAGGTGGACGCCATGCGGCGCAACGCGCGGCGGCTCGACCACCTGATCGCCGAGCTCCTGCTGGTGGCGCGGGGCGAGGCGGGCAAGAGCGAGGTGCAGCTCGAGTCGATCGATCTGGCCGCGATGGTGCGGGGCGTGGCCGGCGGCTTCACCGGCGCGGCCGAGGCGCGCGGCGTCGAGCTGATCGTGACGACCCCGCCGCCGCCGCTGCCGGTGCGCGTGGCGCCTCACTGGATCGAGTCGGCGCTGTACAACCTGCTGGCCAACGCCCTGCGGCACGCGCCCGCGAGCAGCGTGGTGCGGCTCGAGCTCGAGGCCGACGACGACGCGCTCACCTTCCGGGTCGAGGACGCCGGCCCCGGCGTGCCCGAGGCCCTGCGCGAGCGCATCTTCCAGCGCTTCTTCCAGGCCGCGGGTCACGACGCGCGGGTGGGCGCGATGGGGCTGGGCCTGGCCATCGTGCGCGAGGCGGCGCAGGTGCACGGCGGCGCGGCCCAGGTCGACACCGGCGCGATGGGCGGCGCGCGCTTCTCGCTCACGCTGCCGCGGCGGGACGCGCGGGCCGACGAGGTGGTGCCCGCGCCGCTGCGGGCCGATCCCGCGAGCGCGCCGGCGGGCGACTTCACCCTGCCCGGGCCGGCCGAGGACGCCCCGCGCGCCCTGGTGGTCGAGGACGAGCCGGACATCGCGCGGTTCGTCGGCGCGCTGGTGGCCGAGGCGTGCTCGGTGACCGTGGTCGGCACCGCCGAGGAGGGGCTTCGCCGGGCGCGCGAGGAGGCGCCCGCGGTGGTGCTGACCGATCTCGGCCTGCCCGGGCGCATGGACGGCGTCGCCCTGGTGCGGGCGCTGCGGGCCGAGCCCGCGTTCGCCGACACCGGCATCCTGGTGCTGACCGCGCGCCACCAGCCCGACGACCTCGTCCAGGCGCTGGCGGCCGGCGCCGACGACTACCTGACCAAGCCCTTCCTGCCCCAGGTGCTGCGCGCGCGGCTGCAGGCGCGGCTGCGCCAGCGCGCGCTGCTGCACCGGGTGGGGCACCGCGAGCGCCTGGCCAGCATCGGCCAGCTGGCCGCCGAGGTGGCGCATCAGGTGCGCAACCCGCTGAACGTCGCGATGAACGCGCTGCCGCTGGCGCTCGAGGGCGGCAGCCACGCGGGCACGATGAAGGGGCTGATCGACGACGCCCTGGCGCGCATCAACGAGCTGTCGGGTGATCTGCTGCGCCTCGCGGGCGTCGACCAGGGCGAGCCGGGGCCGGTCGATCCCGCCGAGGGCCTCGACTCGACGCTGCGCCTGTATCGGTCGACCGCGCCGCCGGCCATGCGCATCGAGGCGCGCATCGAGCAGGGGGCGATCGTGGTCGCCAAGCCGGGCGATCTGGCGAACGTCTGGACCAGCCTCGTCGACAACGCGCGGCGCGCCGCGGCGCCCGACGGCAACGTGCAGGTCACCGGGCAGGTGGACGGGCGCGTGTACCGGGTCGACATCGAGGACGACGGCCCCGGGCTGCCGCCGGACGTGGGGGATCGGGTGTTCGAGCCCTTCTACACCACCCGGCCCGCGGGCCACGGCACGGGCCTCGGGCTGGCGGTGGCGCGGCGGGTGGTGCTGGGCATGGAGGGCACGCTCGAGGTGGATCGCAGCCCGACGCTGGGCGGCGCGCGCTTCACCGTGAAGCTGCCGCTGCAGGCTTCCGGCCCCACACATGGAACATCGTCCAGCTGAAGTCGCGCACGTCGGTCTCGAGGGCGGCCTGGGCCGCCGCGCACGCGTCCGCGGGCAGGCCGTTGTTCTCGGTCAGGGTGTAGGGCCGCAGCATGGCGGCGAACGCGGCGCGCGGGCGCTCGAAGCTGGTGAGCGTGAGGGCGAAGCCGTCGACGTCCACGAGGCCCGCGGCGCGCAGCAGCGCGGGCAGGCGGCGCCCGACGAAGGGATCGGCGCCGCCGGCCCGGGCGCGGGCGTGCGTCGCCCGGCGGGCGCGCTCGAACGCCTCGGCGGCGGGGTGCAGCAGCAGGGTGGCGTCGTCGGCGTCGATCAGCAGGACGTGACCGTCGGGCGCGCAGGCGTCCACCATGCGGGCCACCAGCCGCGTCACGTCGGGCACGTGCCGGGCGACGAGGCGCGCGTACATCAGCGCCGCGCCGGGCAGCGGATCGTCGTCGAGCGCGTCGCGCCGGTGCACCGCGTCGATCAGGGGGGCCGCCCGGTCGGCCGTGGCGGCGTGCGCCTCGAGCCCCTCGACGCGCGGCACGCCCCACGTGTGCCGCACGCGCGCCGCGAACCCGCCGGGCCCGCAGCCCACCTCGAGGGCCGTCGCGGGCACGCCCAACGCGGCCTGCAGGCGCCGCAGATCGGCGCCGCCGAAGAGATCGGCCTGCGCCATCAGCCGGTCGCGCTCGACCGCGTCGTAGTGATAACCGTTGCCCATGTCGCCGCGCCCTCGTGTGTCGAAGTCCTTGGTATGGGCTTGGCATTGTGGCATGGTCGGCGGGCTGCGGGGGAGAGGATTCTCGAAGTGGGCATGGCCGGCCGAGGTCGTCGGAACCCGGCGTGAGGTACGAGCACTGGGCGCCGGCCGTCGGCCGGTTGGGCTGGGCAAGAGGTGATGAGCCGATTCAGGCCTCTGAACGAGGCGTTCGAACGAACCCCTTCGTGGAAGAGCGAGCGTGGCTCGGACCGTGACGTGCGGACCGAGCGGCGCGTGGTGGTCGAGGACGAGACGATGGCGCTGTGGGTCGACGGGACGGCTTCGGGTGGCAAGCGGGTGCTGCTGCGTCCCATCGACGTCTCGCTGCGCGGCGTGGGCGTCGCCCGCGACGATCTGCTGAGCGCCTTCGGTTCCCAGCAGGACGTGCGGCGGTTCCAGGCGCACCGGATCGATCCCCACGAGGATGTCTTGGAGGTGGACGCTGCCATCTGGCACGATCCATCGCCGCGGGCGACCAGCGGCCTGCGGCTCGCGACGACCGAGGATCTGGTCGCCGAGCCGACGCCCGCGTCGATCACGCCCTCGCGGTCGGGCCCCTGCCGCCGCTGGATGGAGAGCGTACTGGCGCAGCTCAACCCCACGGCCAGCGGCGACGTGCGGCGCGTCTCCGTGCCGACCCTGCTCGAGGCGTTTCACGACTACTGGTGGCGGCCGGATGCGAAGGCGCGCGCCGAGGCGCGGGCCGAGGTGCGCGCGCTGCTCGAGCACTTCTGCCTGACGCTGCACACCCACGCCGAAGCCCGCAGCCTCGGCTGGCTGTCCTGCGTCTGGGGGCGGCGCTATCTGGCCAGCGGTCGATCGATGTCGGCCAACCGCCGGCAGCTGCTGGGGCTGATCTGCTTTCAGCCGCTGTCCAACGGCGTCGTCGCGGGGCATCAGATCGCCGTGGGCCTGCCGCCGCTCGACGGCGACGCGCCCGAGCGGCTGCGCTGGGCGCGGGCCCAGGTGCGCCGGGCGCTGTATCTCGATGCCTTCGAGCGGCTGGACTATCTCTCCTGGATGCAGGTCATGACGGGCTTGTACATCGTCAAGGGCCACCAGGACGGCGGCGGCTGGATGGCGCGCGCTCACGGTGACTTCGCCCGGACGCTGGGCCCCGACGAGGCCGTCGACTTCCCCATCTTCAAACTGCGCTGCGACAGCGCGCGCGTCGCGGGGCTGCCCGATCCCGGCCTGCGCGTCGATCTGACCGACTGGGACGACGACGCGCGGGCGGACGTGCGGGCCGCCGCGGCGCGCATCCGCACGCCGCTCTACTGTCAGGCCATGGAGCTCGACGCCCCGCTCGACCGGCTGCCGACGCCCTTCCGCGTCTCGGTCCGCGAGGCCGACGGGTGGTCGGCGCAGGCCGAAGACGCGCGCACCGGCCCGCGGCGGGCGCGGCGGCGGCTGCGGGTGCTGGCGGACGGCGAGATCGTGGCGCAGGGCTTCGTCGACGCCGTGGGCTGGCCGGTCAACATCTCGTACCTGCTGGACGCGATGCGCCTCTATCCCATGGGGCGCGGGCGGTCGGAGGCCGCGGTGTGGGCCGACGCGCGGCGCGCGGCGCTCCGGCGGGCGGCGGCGTGGTTCGCCGAGGCCGAGATCCCGTTCTTCTGCTTCATCGACGAGCCGGCGCGGCCGATCGAGCGACCCGAGCCGTCGGTGGCGACCGAGCAGCTGCCGGGCCCCACGCGGCTCGATGGACTGCAACCTGGCTTCCCCGGTGCGGATCCTTACCATCGGGCTGCTGGGCGTCAGTGGACGCTGCGTGGGGGCGGGAAAGCCAACGGGAGATCCGGACGCGGTACGCGCGGGCGGTTTTCTGCCTTCGCGGCCTGGGCCGAGGACACGGCGCAGGCCGAACTGTCCGGCTCGGCCGGACGAGGGGAGGAGGGGTGATGTTTGCCAAGCAGCATGACACGAGCGCCGGGCCGTCCGGGGGGACGAGCTGGCGCCAGGAGCGCTCGCCCAAGTCTCATCTGACGCAGCGGGACTGGCGCGTGGTGGGCCGACCGGAGCCGACCGGCGGCGACCGAGAGCCGCCCGCGTCGCCCGAGCGCATCGCCGAGCGCCTCGTCACCGTGCTGGCCGAACGCATCGGTCAGCCGGTCGCGTTCTTCGCGCGCTTCGGCATCCTCGGCGGCGACGGGCCGATGGTGCTGGTGGGCAGCTCGCCCTGCAGCGACGCCCAGCTCGACGCGCTCGACGATCTGGAGCTCGATCCCACGCCCGCGTTGTCGAACCAGAGCGGCGAAGGCTGGTGGGGCGTGGCCGTGGATCTGGGGCCGCGCGCCGGGCAGGGCGTGCTGGTGGTGGCCGGCGAGCGCAACGGGATCACGCGCCGCCGCCTCGGGGACGACGCGACCACCGCGGGCGAGCTGCTCACGACGGCCCTCGCGCAGGACGCGCAGGCCCACGAACGGCTGCTTCAGCGGACCGGCCGGCGGCGCGCGGCGCAGCTCGCGCGGCTGCGCACCGGGGCCCCCTGCTTCGGCAGCGCGCCCCCGCAGCCCGGGTCGCCGCTGGGCTGAGCCGCCTCAGGGCACCGTCACCATGCCCTGCGCGGTCGCGAAGCCGCCGCGGCCGTCGCGCACGGCGACGTACACCTGCACCGGTCCGCGCTGATCCTTCGGCACGGTGAGCGTGGTGCGGCGGTCGTCGCCGAAGGTGACCTTCGGATCGACCTCGCCGGCGGTGGTGTACCAGGTGAAGACGGGCTCCTCGGTGATCGTGCCGCGGAACTCGTCATCGTAGGTCTCGAGCGCGTCGTCGGCCAGCGTCACCGCCAGCTCGATCTTCGCGCCGGGCTGCGCCGGCGCCGCGCCCGGCTGGCCGTCGACGGTGAAGGCGGTGATGCCGGGGTTGGTGTTCGGCGTGTCCGTCTCGCGCACCTGCAGATCGGTGATCGTGGTGATGCGACGCCCGTCGGGCGGGCCGCTCTCGATGGTCAGCAGCACCGAGAAGCCGTCCTCGAAGGTGCGCGGCTGCCCGTCCTCGCCCAGGAAGGGGCCGTACTGCTCGTACAGCGCGCGCAGGTTCAAGCCGTCGGGGCCGTAGTCGACCGTGACCTGGTTGCCCTGGCCCTCGAGCGTGAACTCGAGCTGGTCGCTGACGCAGCGGTACTCGGCGAAGGGGCCCAGGTCGAACAGGCAGATGCGATAGGCGTAGGTGGCGCCGGCGGTGTTGACGTCGGCGAGGGTGACCTGCACCTGATCGTCCGGGCCGGCCTCGGGCGGCTCGGCGATCACCCCGATGACGCGGTAGCCCTTCAGCAGCGTGCGCGAGTCGAAGTCGTCGCCGCACCCGGTCAGGACCAGCAGCGCGAGCAGGGGCAGCAGGGTGTTCATCGTGCGGCGCATCACCACTCTCCCCGGATGCCGAAGGACGGGATGATCGGCAGCTCGTACTGCGTCTGCGACTCGCTGAAGTCGTAGTTGTACTGGCGGCTCTGCGCGTTCTCCCGGTTGTAGACGTTGCGCACCTCGAGGTAGGTCAACAGCTTCCAGGTGTCGAACACCCACCAGTAGTCCAGGCGCAGGTCGAGCTGGTGGAAGGCCGGCAGGCGCCCCGAGTTCACGTCGCCGTACAGCGGCACGTAGATGTCGGCGTCGGCGTCGTAGACAGCGCCGCGGACCGGCGTCTCCGGGTTGCCGCTGGTGTACCGCCAGCGGCCGCCGAGGTGCAGGCGCGGCGTGAAGCGGTACTGGCCGATGACGATCAGGTTGTGCGTCTGGTCGTTGTCGAACAGGCGGTAGTCCTCGCCCGGCGCGTCCCGCCGCTCGCTGATCTGGAAGGTGTAGGCCACCCAGCCGTAGAGGCGATCGGTCAAGTCGTGGCGAAACAGCACCTCGACGCCGTAGGCGCGGCCCTCGCCCTGGTTGGCGAACAGCACCTCGGGGTCATCGACGCGGGTGATGAGCTCGTCGAGCGACTTGAAGAAGCCGACCACGTCGATGCTCATCGCCTCGCTGAGGCGCTGCTCGATGCCCAGCGAGTACTGGATGCTGGTCTCGATGGCCAAGTCGGGGTTGCCCAACTCCGGGTTCAGCTCGTCGATCTCGGGCGGCTCGGCGAAGAGGCCGACGCCGCCCTTGAGCACCGTGCCGGGCGTCATCGTCCAGCGGCTGGTCAGGCGCGGCTGGGGCGCGAAGTCGCCGGTGGACGAGAAGTACTCGCCGCGGAAGCCGGGCACCACCAGGACGGGGCCGAAGGTCAGCAGGCCCTCGACCCACAGGGCGGGGGTGGCCCAGAACTCTGTGGTGACGGTCTTGCGCAGATCGGCGGCGCCCAGCTCGACGCCGGGCTCGCCCTCCTTGGGGGGGCCGCCCGCGCCGAAGGCGTCGATGTCGGCCCACAGCAGCTCGACGTCGAGGCCGGCGCGCAGCTTGTAGTCCTCGGCCAGCTCGACGTCGACGGCGTCGCGGACGCTGAAGCCCTGAAACAGGAAGTTCAGGTCGAACGCGGGGCCGATGGCGGCGCGGTTGTTCGAGATCAGGTAGGCGACGTTCGCCGTGTTCTGCACGGTGTCCGAGAAGCGGTAGCCGTGCTCGATCTGCACGCCGGCCCACTCGAGGCTCAGCTCGCCCTCGCCGCGGATGAACGGGTTGTTCTCGGGCGGCTCGTCGACGAACGACTCGAAGGTGTCGCTCGAGCCGTACACCAGCAGCTTCAGGCGGTGGCGGTCGCGCTTCAGGTCGTAGAGGATCTGGGCGTCGTAGTAGCGCGGCGCGCTGGTGATGTTGTCGAGCACGTCGTCGGGCGCGAAGACCGGCAGCAGGGCGTCGATGTAGCTGCGGCGCACCGCGACGGCCAGCGCGCCGCCCTCGCCCAGCGGCCCCTCGACCAGCGCGCCGGCGTCGAAGACGTCGGCCTCGACGTAGCCGTGGATGCCGTCGTCCTTGGGGCGACGCAGGCGGATGTCGACGATGCCGCCGTTGCCGCGGCCGAACTCGACGCCGTAGTTGCCGGGGTAGACGTCCAGGCTCTCGATGAGGGCGCTGGCGACGGTGCTGCGCAGGCCACCGAAGTGGAAGGCCAGCGGGATGGGCTGGGTGTTCAGGAAGGCCTGACTGCGGCCGCCGCCGCGCAGGATGATGTCGGTCTGGCCGAAGGCGGTGCGGGCGGAGCCGGGCAGGTTCTGCACGACGGCCAGGGCGTCGCCGCTGGTGCCGGGGATGGTGCGGATCTCCTCGACGGTGACCGTGCGGCGGACGACCTCCTTCTTGGGGCGCTTGCCGACGACGACGAGGGTGTCCGAGAAGCCCTGGGGCTCGACGTAGTACGAGACGTCGGTCTCCTTGCCGTCCTCGATGGTCTCGGCGTCGTCGATGGACGCGTAGACGCGGTCGCGCATCGTGATGATGACCTCGCCGGCGGGCACCTGCTCGAAGCGGAAGCGGCCCTCGGCGTCGGTGAAGGCCTCGAGCTCGGTGCCCTCGAGCTTCACCTGCAGGCCGGGCAGGGGCTTGCGGGTGCCGCGCTCGAGGATGCGGCCGACGAGCCGGCCGGTGGGCACCTCGGTCGGCGCCGCGGGCGTCTCGACCACCTCCTCGGCGAGGGTGAAGTTGTAGCGATAGGCCACCTGCACGGCGGTGGGCTCGCCGTCCACCTTCGCCGGGGTGAAGCGGAACTGCTTCACGGCGGCCAGGGCCGCTTCGTCGAAGCCGTCGCCCGCCGGCTCGGTCACCTCGGCCGCGGACACGGATCCGTCGGCCTCGATGGTGATCATCAGCAGCACCGAGCCGGTGAGGCGCTGCGCGCGCGCCTCGGCCGGGTAGTCGGCCTCGACGAACTCGACCAGCTCGGGTGGGGTGATCTGGGGGGCGGCCTCGCCCTCGGCGGGCGGCTCGCCCTCGGCGGCCGCGGCTTCGTCGCCCCCCGGCGGGGCGTCGGCTTCGCCCGCACCGCCGGTCTGGGCCGCGGCCGGCGCGCCGAGCGCCGCCGCGACCAGGATGAACCACCAGCGCATCGTTCCTCCGGTGCGGGTCACCACGCTCTTGATGTTCCAGCTGCCCTCGCGTCGCGCCGATTGGGTATAGGGTCAACGGGGGTCGGCGCAAGGAGGTCGCGATGGCGGGGCGAGAGTCGGCGGGCGTGCTGCTGTATCGACGGGTGGACGGCGAGCTCGAGATCTTCCTCGTGCACCCCGGCGGCCCCTTCTTCGTGCGCAAGGACGCCGGCGCGTGGACGCTGCCCAAGGGCGAGCCCGACGGCGACGAGGCGCTCGAGGCGACGGCGCGGCGGGAGTTCGCCGAGGAGACCGGGCAGACGGTCGAGGCCTGCGGTGTCGGCGCGCTGACGCCGCTGGGCGACGTGCGGCAGAAGGGCGGCAAGGTGGTGCACGCGTTCGCCGGCGAGGGGGACTGGCCGGCCGGCGTCGCGCTGAAGTCGGGCACCTTCGAGATGGAGTGGCCGCCGAAGTCGGGCGAGACGCAGGCGTTCCCCGAGGTCGACCGCGGCGGCTTCTTCGACCTGCCCACCGCGCGGGCCAAGATCAACGCCGCGCAGGCCGCCTTCCTCGACCGGCTGGCCGAGATCGTCGACGCGGCGGCGCCGATCTACAAGATCGTGCGGCCGGGCGAGTGGGACGGCGCGCGCTACACGGCCTCGGCGGACGATCTGCGCGACGGCTTCGTGCACCTGTCGGCGGGCGACCAGGTCGAGGGCACGCTGGCGAAGCACTTCGCCGGCGAGCGGGGGCTGCGGGTGCTGACGATCGATCCGAAGCGGCTGCCCGCGGGGGCGCTGCGCTGGGAGATCAGCCGGGGCGGCCGGCGCTTCCCCCACCTGTACGGCGCGCTGACGGCCGAGGCGGTGGTGGGCGAGCGGGCGGTGGGGTCGGGCAAAAAGTGAAAGAAGTGGGCTGGTTCGTTCGATAGTGTGGCACGACCCCGGAGGATCGGGGGGTCAGTCGGCGAGGACGGCGCGCAGGATGTGGGAGGGCTGCTCGGCTTCGCCCTCGTCGGCGGGGGGCCAGGTGCCCATCGCGGTGACGTAGACGTAGCCGTCGGGGGCCTGGGCCCAGCCGGTGATCCAGGGCAGGTGGCCGACGGCCCAGTCGGGGCCGTCGCCGTGGATGTTCCGCGCGCGGATGAAGCCCACGATGGTGTCGCCGAAGGTCATCACGTCGTTCCAGCGCCCCTGATAGGGATCCTCGGCGACGGGCTGGTAGATCCAGCCGACGAAGACCGAGCGCTCGCTGGTGGGCACCGCGTCGAGATCCTCGGCCACGAAGGGGTGACTGTTGCTGCGGCCGTAGAAGAACCAGGGGTCGGTCAGGCCGTCGCAGGCCTCCTGGCAAGGCCCCTCGGCCAGCGGCCAGCCGAAGTTCTGGCCCGGCTCGGACACCACGTTGACCTCTTCGAAGTCGTTGAAGCCCACGTCGCCGAAGTACCACTTGCCCTCGTGGTGGATGCCGCGCCAGGGCGACCGCAGGCCGGTCGCGTAGACGGCGGGGTTCGACCCCTCGCCCAGATCGGGGTTGCCGGGCGCGGGCACGTAGCCGCCCTCGCCCGGCACGCGCGACGGCACGAACCGCACCAGCTTGCCCAGCACGTCGGCGGCGTCCTGCGCGGGCTCGAACAGCCCCTTCTCGCCGATCAGCGCCCACATCACGTCGTCGTCCTCGAAGCCGATCGACGCGATGTTGTGCCAGCGGGGCGCGCGCGGGCCGAAGGCCTCGAGGATCGACACCTCGCTGGCCAGCGTCGCCTCGGCCGTGTCTTCCAGCGTGTAGCGCCGGATCACGTTGCGCTCGTTGGACACCGACACCGCCAGGTAGAAGTAGCGGTTGTTGGCGAACAGCGGGTCGACCGCCACGCCCAGCAGGCCAGCGGCGCCGTTGACCCACACGTCGGGCACGGCGGTCTGCTGCAACACGCGCGCGCGCTCGCCCTCGAGCTGCATGTACGCGAAGCCGCCGTCGCGGTCCGTGACGAAGAAGTGCCCCGGCATCGACGGGATGAACGCGATCGACGTGGCGCGGCTGAGCGTCGCGTCGTGCTGCAGCGGCTCGAAGCGCAGGCGCAGCGGGATGTCGCAGGCGACGGCGCCGGCGTCGGCGGGTGCCTGCGCGTCCGCGGCGGGCGGCGCGGCGTCCCCCGCCGGCGGGGCCGCGTCGGCCACCGGGTGCGGCACCATGCCCTCGGGGCAGCCGGCGTCCGTCAGCGCCGCGGCGTCCGTCGTCACGGCGCCGTCGAGGGCCTCGCTCGGATCCGCGGCGCCGTCGTCGCAGGCGCCGGCCAGCAGGGCGATGGGCAGGACGTAGGCGTACTTCATAGGGACTCGATCCAGTCGCGCAGCAGGGCCTCGACGTCGGGGTCGACGACCTGGATGCCGAGCGGCGGCATGGGTTTGAAGTCGCCCCGGTAGGCGGGCTGGCGCGCCAGGACGACCGACGTGAACAGCACGCTGGCCTCGGGATCGCCGGGCACCACGCGGACGCCCACGGCGCCGCCCTCGGCCTGCGCCTCCTGGTTCACCAGGTTCTGCACCGCCACGTCGGGGTGGAAGCTGACCGCGCTGTTCGGCCCGTCGCCGCCGTTGTGGCAGGCGATGCAGTTGCCGACGAAGTAGCGCAGCACGGCGGTCTCTTCGGGGGTGCGGCCCTCGACGGGCAGGGGCTCGCCCTCGAGCCGCGGCGCCCAGTCGTAGGCCAGGTCGAGCTGCCAGGGCTGGATGCCCAGCACCGGGCTGGCCGCCGACTCGTGGCAGGTGCGGCAGTCGAGGCGGCCGGGCACGGTGTGCGCGCGGCCCTCGACCGGCTGCTCCTGCCAGTTCGCCCCCTGCCACGTGGCGTCGTCGCCGTCCCAGACGTACACCGCGTAATCCCAGCGCTCGGCGCGCCGCAAGAGCAGCCGCGTCTCGACCGCCGCGCCCTCGAAGGCGAAGGTCTTGACCAGCAGCGTCCCGACCGGGAACACCCAGTCGACCACCCGCTCGCCGGGCGGCAGGTACAGCAGCCGCTGCTTGTCGGCGCCGTTCGACCACAGGGGGTGGCGCGGCGCGTAGGCGAACATCGCGGCGCTCGGCGTGCGGGCGGCCGGATCGGCGTAGATGCCCAGCGCCGACAGCCGCTCGGGCAGCGCGGCGGCGGTGTCCTGCGGCCAGGTGGCTTCCAGCCACGTCGGCCCGGCGTCGGGGCCGGACGCGTCGGCGCCGCCCGCGTCGGACGTCGTCGCGTCGGCCAGCGCGCCGTCGCCCGCCGACGCGTCCGCGCCGCCGTCGTCGCACGCGACCACCGCGCACAGCGTCAGGGCGAGCATCCAAGGCCGCACGAGCTGTCGCTGCATCAGTCGTCCTCGCACGTCGGGGCGGCGCCGCTTCGCGATCTACCGCCGATAGGGGATGGTGTAGCCGGGGCGCCGGATCTTGTGCACCTCGAAGAAGCCGTGCAGATCGCCCAGCCGCTCCTCGAGCAGCTCGGGCTCGGCGTCGGCGAGGTTCACCAGCTCGTCGGGATCCTTGCGCAGATCGTACAGCTCGACGCTGCCGTTGCGCTGATCGCGGATGACCTTGTAGCCGTCGGGGAACACCATGGCCTGCTTCAGGCGGCCCTCGGCCACCACCGGGCGGGTCAGGTTCGCCGCGCCGCCGGCGATCAGCGGCACCAGGCTCTGCCCCATGAAGTGCGGCGGCGTCGGCTGCTGGAACAGGTCGAGCAGCGTGGGCCCCAGATCCATCAGCGTCACGCGATCGTCGATCACCCGCGGCGAGAGCCCCGGGCCGTGCACCAGCAGCGGCACCTTCAAGAGCTCGTCGTACAGCGTCTTCGCGTGCGTCGTCGTGTCGTGCTCGCCGAAGGCCTGGCCGTGGTCCGACGTGACGATCATCCACGTCCGCTTCGCCAGCCCGGTCTCGTCGAGCGCGGCCCGGATGCGCCCCAGATCGCGATCGACCAGGGCCAGCTCGGCGACGTAGCGGTCGAAGGGCGCGCCCTTCTTCGTGCCGCGGTCGTAGGGCGCGTGCGCGTCGAGGTAGTGCACGAACAGGAACAGCGGCCCGTCGCGGTGCGCCTTCAGGCGCTCGATGATGTCGTCGGTCAGCTCGTTGCCCCAGGTGTACATCTCGCGGGGCTGCGAGGGCTTCACGTAGCGCTCCTCGGTGAAGCCCCGCACGATGCCGTAGGCGTTGATCAGCCAGGGCGCCGGCGTGACGTTCACCGTCGGCACGCCGCCCTCGGCCAGCAGCGTCGGGAAGCGGACCGTCTGGTCCTCGTGCGGCCACAGCCACAGGCGGCCGCGCGCCTTCTTGTTCGTCCAGTACTGCTGCGAGAAGTAGGTGCCCGCCATCACCTGGGCCCAGGTGTAGACCGTCTGCGAGCCGGGCGCGCGCACGTCGCGGAACCACAGGCCGCCGTCGCGCAGGCGTCGAAGCTGGGGCAGCTGCTTCGCGCGCGCGTCGTCGGCCAGCAGATCGGCGCGCAGCGAGTCGACGCCGATCAGCAGCACCACCGCGTCGGGCGGCAGCAGTCGGGGGCTGGGGGGCACGGGCTGCGCTTCGGCCCTCGGCCGGAACCAGGGATCGTCGCGCCGCGCCGCCGAGGCGTCCATCGGGCCGCGATCGCGGGTGAGGAAGGGGGCCAGCGCGGCGCCGTCGTGGCGGCTGAGCGCCAGCCGCACGGCGTTGGCCGGGGGCACGATGACCGCGAAGGCGCCCCAGACCGCGGCGACGCCGAAGGCGGCCAGGGCGGCGCGGCCCCGGACCGGCGGGCGCAGATCCCGCAGCGCGCCGGCGGCGACGCAGGCGGCGGCCGTCGCCAGCAGCAGGTGCGCCCCGGCGTAGTCCTGGGGCAGGATCAGGTGGTTGGCCGCGGCCACCGCGACGGCGCCCAGCAGCGGCACGAGCCGCAGCCACCCGCGCATTCGCGCCGCGATCCAGGCGGCCACCGGCACCGAGCAGGCCAGCGGCACCACCAGGGCGACGGTCCACAGGTTGGCGGGCAGCGCGTCGCTGGCCAGGCGGCTGGCCGGGCCGACGAGGTCACCGCGGAGGAGGGGGTAGCCGATCAGCGAGGCCCCGAGCAGGATCGCCGGCACGCCCCATCGGCGGCGCAGCCCCAGCCGCGACCAGCCGGCCGCGAGCAGCGCGGCCCCGACGCCGACGGCGAGGCACTGCCCGATGGCGTGGACGTGCATCATCGACAGGGTGGTCAGCTTCGGGCGGGCCGCGCCGGGCGCGCTGCCGCGCAGGCCGAGGCTCATCATCACCGCGTTCACCGCGGCGATCAGGCTCCATCCCAGCAGCAGGCAACCCGGCCAGGCGAGGCCACGGCCTCGGGTTGGCTCGTCCGACACGCCCATCGGCCCTCCACCCGGCGACGCCGGGGGACACTGTGCGCGCGGGACAATGGCCGACGCGTGTCGGTCGCGTCAAGCGGGCGCCGGCGTCAGTTGGCGGCGGCGAACTTCGCCGGGGGGAAGGTCTCGGCGATGGCGTGCAGCTTGTCGGCCAGCCCGATGGGCGGCCCCTCGGGCAGCAGCTCGTGGGTGCCGTCGGGCTTGAAGATCACGTAGGTGGGCAGGCCGCTGCGCCCCAGCGTGGCCAGGACGTCCCAGAGGCCCTCGTCGCGGGTCAGATCGGCCTTCGCGGCCAGGATGAGCGTCTCGTGGAGCGCCGTGCGCACCCCGTCGGTCTCGATGTGCGACTTCTCGAAGGTCTTGCAGCTGGCACACCAGTCGGCGGTGAAGTCGACGAAGACCGGGCGGCCCATGGCCAGCGCGGCGGCCTTGGCCTCTTCGGTGAAGGGCGTCCACCGGATGCGGCCGTCGACGACGCTCGACTGCACCGATCCGGCGTCCTCGGCGCAGGCCTCGGCGGCCATGACCGGCGGCGGCTCGAAGTGCATCAGCATCGCGCCCGCCGCGACCAGCCCGCCCACGCCGAGCACCTTGACCACCTGCTGGCGCAGGCCCTCGAAGCCCAGCTGCTCCATGTGGTTCTTGGCCCACAGCGCCAGGCCCAAGAGCAGGACGAACCACAGGAAGTTCTGGGCCGAGGCGGGCGACACCTGGTTCTTGAACGCGTCGAAGAACCACAGCGCGGCCGCCAACAGGGTGAAGCCGGTCAGCGCCTTCAGCGTGTTCATCCAGGCGCCCGGGCGCGGCAGCAGGCGGTTGAAGGCCGGCACGAAGGTCAGCAGCAGCACCGGCAGCGCGAGGCCGAAGCCGACGCCCCAGAAGATGAACAGCGTGTCGTACCAGGCGGCCTCGGTGGCCAGGGCCGCGGCGGCCGCGCCGCCGAGGAAGGGGGCCGAGCACGGGGTCGAGATGAGCGTGATGAACAGGCCGTCGACGAACGAGGCCAGCGGGCCGCCGCGGTTGCGGCCGGCCTGCATCGCGAAGCGGATCTCGAAGACACCCAGGGCGTTGAGGCCGAAGACGAACAGCAGCAGGACCACGGCGGCGACGAAGGTGGGGCTCTGCATGTGCATGCCCCAGCCCAGGGCGCGCCCGGACGCGCGCAGGCCGACGACCAGGGCCGCGAAGCCGGCGAAGGCCGCCAGGGTGCCGCCGAGGTAGGCCAGGGCGTCGCGGCGCTGCGAGCCGGCGCTCTCGGTGGTGTGTTCGATGAGGCTCGAGACCTTGAAGAACAGCACGGGGAAGACGCAGGGCATCACGTTGAGGATCAGCCCGCCGAGGATGGCGTAGAGCAGGGTCGTCGGGTCCACGGGTCTTCCGTACGGTCGGCCGGGGTGGTCCGTTACCGGACCACGCGCTCACTCACCGATTCTGGGCGTCGGGCGCGCGGGATCAAGTCGCCGCGTCCCCGCCGCCGGCTTTCTGCTGCGCCGTCGCGCGGTCGAGGGCCGCCTGCAGGCGGCCGACGGTGCGCTCCAACCGCTCGACCCGCTGCTGCAATTCCTCGACCGTGGACGTCTTGGCGTAGGGCAGCCCGGCCAGCGCCGTCTTCACCGCGCCCTCGAGCAGCCCGCGCAGGGGGCCGCCGACCTCGAAGGCCCGCCCCAGCTGCTTGGCGAAGGCCGGGTTCTGCGCCATGCGCTCGAACTGCTGGCCCGCCCAGGTCTGCCACTGCTCGTACACGGTGCCCGCGGGGCCGTCGGCCAGCCCACCCAGGCCGCCGAGCAGCTGACCAAAGCCCCCCGGGCGCGTGCCGCGGTTCGTCTCGTCGCTCATCGCCCCGCCTCCGCGCCCTCGCCGACCACGCGCGCGTAGCCGTCGACGAACTGCCGCGTGTACAGGTAGCCGCTGAAGTACGACCAGCACAGCCCGCCGTACAGGCCGATGTAGCCGATCACCAGCAGCGCGTCCTCGATGGCCGGCAGCTTCCCGCTGATGCCGGCGCCGTAGAACATGAAGCCCCAGCCGAGGAAGTTGCTCTTCAGCTTGCCCCAGATGTTGCTGTGGATGTCGATCTTGTGGGCCGCCATGAAGCGCCGGATGGTGGTCACCCAGAACTCGCGCAGCAGGTAGACGAACAGCACCAGGATGGGCGGCCCGCCCGGCGTCAGCGCGATGGCGAGGATGGCCGCCGTCTCGAAGACGAGGTCCGAGAACAGGTCGAGCACGGCGCCCAGGTAGGTCACCTGGTTCAGCTTCCGCGCGATGTAGCCGTCGAGGTAGTCGGTGACGCCGGCGATGATGCCCAGCACCACGCCCACCAGCTGATCGCCGTAGAGGTACATGGGCACGGCCACGGCGACCATCACGATGCGCGACAGCGAGAACAGGTTGGGGATGCCGCGCAGGTCGCGGAGCAGGGGGTGGGCCATACCGTCTCCCGCCGAGCCGAGTGGGCGCTGTTTCTCGCACGAGTGCTGCGGTGGAGGGAAGGGGGAGCGGGCGGCCCGCGGTCAGCCGAGGGCGAGCGCGCCCGTGCCGTCGTCGCCGAAAGCGGCGGTGGGGCCGCCGCAGAGGCCGCTGAGCGCGCTGAACAGGTCGGCGATGGGCGTGTGGCCCTCGAAGCGCACGTGGCGCCCGCCCTGCAGCTGGCCGCCCGCGCCGCCCGCCACCAGGATGGGCAGGTCGTCGTGGCGGTGGCTGTTGCCGTCCTCGATCTCGCTCGAGAAGAACACCACCGTGTTGTCGAGCAGCGTCTTGCCGTCGACGTCCTCGACGGCGTCCAGCCGGCCGAGCAGGTAGGCCAGCTGCTCGACCTCCCAGATGTCGATGATCTCGAGCTGCCGGTGGTTCTCCGGGTTGCCCTGGTGGTGCGACAGCTGGTGGTGCCCGTCGCTGATGCCCAGGAAGGGGTACGGCCGGTTGCTGCCGCCGTTGCCCAGCATGAACGTCGTCACCGGCGTGAGATCGCACTCGAAGGCCTTCACCATCAGGTCGGCCATGTTGCGCATCGTGTCGCGCACGTCGACCGGGCGCTCGGGCTCGGCCCCCGCCTCGCAGGCCGACGCGGCCGCCAGATCGATCTGCCGCTCGAGCTCGCGCACGCTGCTCAGGTAGGCGTCCATCTTCTGCCGGTCGGTGGGCCCCAGCTTGCCCTTCAGCCGCTGCGCGTCGCCCAGCACGTAGTCGAGCACGCTCTTGCGGTACCGCCGCTTCTTGGCCGCCTCGGCCGGCGTCAGCCCGCTGGCGTCGGCCCCGAACAGCCGGTTGAACACCACCCCCGGGTTGGTCTCCTTGGCGGCCGGCGTCTGCGCGTCGATCCACGAGATGTTGCGGCTGTACGCGCAGCTGTAGCCCGAGTCGCAGCCGCCGGCGTTGCCGCCGCCCTCGGCGCCCAGCGCCAGCGACGGGAAGCGGTGCCCCTGCCCGACGGCGTTGGCGATCACCTGGTCGATCGACACGCCGTTGCGGATGTTCGCGCCCTCGGTCTTGTAGCAGTGCGCCGCCGACAGGAAGGAGCCCGTGCCGGCCGCGTGGTCGCCGGGCCCGTCCGGGCGCGCCGGGTGGTTGTCGATGCCGCTCAGCACCAGCAGCTTCGACCGCAGATCGGCCAGCGGCGCGAGGATGGGCGTCATCTCGAAGTCGGGGCCCGGCGTCGCCGGCGTCCACGACGGCATGTGCATGCCGCAGGGCACGTAGTAGGCCAGGAAGCGGCTCTTCGGGCGCGCGGGCTGCATCTGCGCGAAGGCCATCGTCGGCCGCATCGCGTCCAGCATGGGCAGCGCGATCGTGGCGCCCAGCCCGCGCAGCACCGCGCGGCGGCTCATCGGGGGCGTCTTCAGCTTCATTCCTCGCCCTCCGCCGCGTCCGCCTCGTCCTCCGGCGCCGGCGGCAGCTCCCCCCGGCGGTGGGTGAAGCTGTCGGCCTGCGTCAGGTGCACGATGGCGGTCATCAGCCGGTGCTCGTCGGCGGCCAGCGCGGTGTCCAGCTGCAGCAGGTTGCAGCGATCGTAGGCGGCGTCCGCGCCGCGCCCCAGCGCGTAGATCGACAGCTTCTCGGTGAAGCACCGGCCCAGGCGCTCATCGTCGGCCAGGATGGCCGCGAGCTCGGTCGGGCCGTCGAACAGCGTGCCGTCGGGCAGCTTGCCGCTGGCGTCGATGGCACCGTCGAGGGTGTGGGTGCGGAAGGCGCCGATGCCGTCGAAGGTGTCCATGCCGAGGCCGATGGGGTCCATGCGATTGTGGCAGGTGGCGCACATCGGGTTGGCGCGGTGCTGCGCCAGGCGCTCGCGCAGGCTGGCGTTCGCGTCGACGTCGCCCAGATCGGCCTCGACGCCGGCGGGCGGCGGCGGCGGCTCGTCGCACAAGAGCTGCTCGAGCACCCACTTGCCGCGGCGCACGGGCGAGGTGCGGGTGGGGAAGGACGTGACGGTGAGCACGCTGCCCAGGCTCAAGAGGCCGCTGCGCTCGGTGCCGTCCAGCGCGAACCGCCGCCAGCCCTCGGGCAGCCCCTCGACCGCCTCGCCGGCGGCCCAGTCGAAGCCGTAGTGCGCCGCCAGCCGCTCGTTGGCGAAGGTGTGCTCGGCGCGCATCAGCGCGCTCAGCGGCCGGTCGGCGAAGAGGGCGTCGCGGAAGAACAGCCGCGTCTCGGTCTTCATCGCCGCGCGCAGATCGTCGTCGAAGTCGGGGAAGTCGTTGTAGTCCGGGTGGTGCTCGTCCATCGCGCGCACGTACAGCCACTGCGCGGCGAAGTCGTCGACCAGGTTCTCGGCCTTCGGATCGGCCAGCATGCGGCGCACCTGGCGCTCGAGCTCGATCGGATCGCTCAGCCGGCCGTCGTCGGCGGCGGCGCGCAGCTCGGCGTCGGGCATCGTGCTCCACAGGAAGTACGACAGCCGCGTCGCCAGCTCGTGATCCGTCAGCCGGTGCGGCGCCAGGCTCTCGGGCTCGGCGTCCAGCTCGACCTTGAAGACGAAGTGCGGCGACAGCAGCGTGGCTTGCAGCGCCAAGGCCAGGCCGACGTGCACCGAGTCGCCCTCGTCCAGCGCGAGCTGCACCAGCCCCATCAGGCGGTCGACCTCGGCGGCCTCGACCGGGCGGCGCCAGGCCTTGGCCGCGAAGCCCGCGACGATGCGCCGGGCGCAGTCGGTGTCGTCGTCGCCGGCGGGCTCGCACACCATGATGCGCTCGCGCACGGCGTCGGGCGCGGCCACCACGTCGTAGGGGCCCGAGACGCGCAGGACGTCGACGATCAGGTTGCGGTCGCGCTGCGCCGGATCGGGGTCGTCGGGCGCGTAGTAGTCGTTGAGGAAGGCCACGCCGAAGCTGTGCGTGCCGGCCTCGGCGTGCAGGCGGTGCTCGAACCAGGCGAAGGCGTCCTGCCCGTTGGCGACGTCGACGGTGGCCACCGCCTCGCCGTCGAAGAGGAGGGCCATGCGGGCCGGATCCGGGCCCGCCTGCTGGCCCGCGGCGCGCGCCTTCAGCACGTAGGTGGCCGTCTCGGGCAGGTCGACCGTGGTGACGATCTCGCCGTTGGACCACAGGTTCCAGAACTCGCCGCGCACCATCGCGCCGGTCTCGCTGCCCACGTCCTCGGCCTCGAAGTCGACGTCGGCGGTGGGCGTGGGCACCTTGATCGCGGCCGTCACCAGGCGCTCGGCGGCCGCCTCGTAGCCCTCGAGGTGCACCGGCGTCACCGACAGCACGTCGCCGATGTTGTCGAAGCCGTAGCCGATGTCGTCCTGGGGGAAGGCGCGGGCCGGCTGGGTGGTGTCACCTACGAGATCGGCCACGGTGCGGTCGTACTCGGTGTTGTTCAGCCGGCGCAGCGTGACGCGCCCGGGGTCGTCGCAGACGATCGCGGACGGGCCGCCGCCCGCGCCCGGCTCGCCGCCGTCGCCGGGCGCGCCCGGCCCGGGTTGGCCCCGGCGCCCGCGCCCACGGGCGGCGCGCCCGGGCCGGGCGTCGCGCCGGCGGGTGGGGGTTCTTCCTCGCAGGCCAGCAGGCCGGCCGCGAGCGCGGCGCATGACAACACGTGAAGGTATCGCACCCGGGCAGGTTAGCGGCGTCGGGAGCCGGCCGCAAAGCCACCGGTGCGCGACGCGTGATCGTCACCCGGCGGGCGCGGGCGGCGCCGGGAACACGCGGCGCCCGGCGAGGTGCGCGCCGAGCGCCAGCAGGGGGCACGCGGCGGCCGCGACGAAGGCCGCCCGCAGGTCGACGTGGTCGGCGATGGGGCCGAACACGACCCCGCCCAGCGCGATGGCCAGATCGAGGGCCAGCATGAAGACCGCGAAGCCGCGCGCGCGGTGCGTCTCGGGCACGACGTCGCCCACCAGGGCGTTGACGGCCGGCACGTAGGCGCCGAAGCCCAGCCCGTAGAGCACGGCCGCCAGGGCCCACACCACGTCGCCGGCGGCGACGCCGATCAGCAGGCCCGACAGCGCCATGCAGGCCAGGCCGCCGCGGATGAACAGGTGGCGGCTCCAGCGATCGAAGCGCGCGCCGACCAGGAAGCGGAACGCGATGAGGGCGACGGCGTCGATGGCGAAGAAGGCCTCGACGGTGAGGCGGCCGGTGTGCTGCTCGAAGCGCAGGGGCAGGAAGGCCAGGAGCGCGCCGTGCAGCAGGATGCCCAGCAGGTGGCCGACGACCAGCACGCGCAGGGGCGGCAGGCGCAGCACCTCGAGCAGGCGCTTGCGCCCCGGGGGCAGCGCGGGCTTGGCCGGCTCGTGGATGCGCAGGATGGCGGGCGCCGCCAGCACCGAGACGACGCAGGCGCCGTAGAACGACGCGCCGAAGCCCCAGTGGGTGTGGAGGGTGGCGCCGACGATCGGTCCCAGCAGCAGCGACAGGGCGTTGATGGCGCCGAACAGGCCCAGCACCTGGCCGCGCTTCGTGGGCGGGGCGAGGTCGGTGATGAGGCTGACCGCGGCGGTGGTGACGAGGCCGAAGCCCATCCCCTGGGCGACGCGGACCAGCATCACCGGGTACAGGCTGCCCATCGCCGGGAACGTGGCGGCGGTGATCGCCGACAGCGCGGCGCCCAGCATCAGGGTCGGGCGGCGGTCGCGGCCCTCCATCAGGGCGGCGGCGATGGGGCGGGCGAGGATGAGGCCGACGCCGGCGGCCAGCGTGGTGGCGGCGCCGACGTCGGTCAGCGAGTCGGAGAAGGTGCGGGCCCACAGGGGGAAGATGGGCAGCAGCATGCCGAACGCGCTGAACACCAGCAGCGAGGCGAGGCAGACCGCCAGGATGTCGCGCCAGGGGGTGGCGTCGGCGGGCTCGGTCACGCGAAGGCCGCGCCGGGCACGGGCAGGGGATCGCCGGCGCGGTAGACGGGCTCGCCGTCGATCCAGGTCGACTGCACGCGGCTCGCGACCTCGAGGGGCGGGCCGTCGAGGACCACGAGGTCGGCGGCCAGGCCGGGGGCGAGGCGGCCGATCTCCTTCTCGAGCCCGAGGATGGCGGCGGCGTGGTGGGTGACCAGGCGCAAGGCGCGGTCGGGCGCCATGCCCGCGCGGACGCTCAGGCCGGCCTGCAGCGGCAGATAGCCGACCGGCACGATCGGGTGATCGGTCATGTGGGCCACGCGGACGCCCGCGTCGTCGAGCAGCTTCGTCTGGGCGAAGTCGAAGTGCAGCTCTTCGCTGTGGCCGCAGTTGCGGAAGCCGGGGCCGAACACCACCGCGGCGCCCGCGGCCTTCACCTGCTCGAGCACCAGGTGGGCCTCGTAGCCGTGCTCGATGATCAGGCGCAGGCCGAACTGCCGCGCCAGGCGGCAGGCGGTGAGGATGTCGTCGCTGCGGCTGGCGTGGGCGCGCACGGGGATGTCGCGGCGCAGGGCCAGCAGGAGGACCTCGTGGGCGGCGTCGGCGGGCTTGGCCGGATCGAGGATGCGGGCCTGCTCGTAGCGCAGGGCGCCCTCGAAGGCCTCGCGGAAGAGGGCGGCGATGCCCATGCGAGTCAGGGGCGCGCGGCCGCGCTTCACGCCGTGGCTGTGCTTGACGTTGTGGCCGAACGCCACCTTGAGGCAGGCCGGGTTGCGGCGGGCCATGCGCTCGACGTCGCGGCCGACGGTGCGCAGCACGACGCCGGTGCCCGAGACGACGTTGGCCGAGCCGGGCAGGACGCAGACGGTGGTGACGCCGGCGGCGCGCGCCTTGGCGAAGGCCACGTCGCCCGGCCACACGGCGTCGAAGGCCTGCATCTGCGGGGTGACCGGGGCGGTCATCTCGTTGAGATCCTTGGGCTCGTTGGCGAAGCCCTCGGGGAAGACGCCCAGGTGGACGTGCGGGTCGACGAAGCCGGGGCACAGGTGGGCGCCGGCCAGGTCGAGCACCTCGGCGCCCTCGGGCACGGGCCCGGCCGCGGCGCGCACCTCGGCGATGCGGCCGTCGCGCACGACCACCTCGCCGCCGGGCAGCACGGCGGGATCGTCGGCGGTGTGGACGGTGGCGCCCCGGAAGACGCGGACCTGGCTCATCGGTGCACCTCGTAGCGGCAGCCGGCGGCCAGGGGGCCCGCCAGGCGGTCGGCGTCGACGCGCGCGGCGCGACGCAAGGGGTGGGCGGGGGCGACGACGGCCACCTCGAAGCCGCGCGGGTGGGCGTCGGCGACGGCGTCGAGGAAGCCGACGGCGGCCTCGGGCAGGGTGACGCGGGGGGCGCCGCGGCCGCGCGTGACGGCGGCGGGCTGCCAGCCGGCGAGCGTCAGCAGCAGGCCGCGGGCGGCGGCGTAGCGATCCTTGACCGCGGGCTCCTGGCAGCCCTCGACGAACTGCAGGCCGGCCTTGCGCAGCAGGGGCTCGAGGGCGCCCAGGGCGGGGCGGTCGGGGATGTGCAGCACGAGCAGCCAGGCGTCCACGCGCGGGTTGTACCACGGGGGCCGCCGGGCGCACATCGGCGCGGCGGGGTGACCCGGCCCGCGTCGGTGATTACCCTCTGCGCGTGACGACGCGACGGACCCTGCTGCGACGCGACGTGCTCCGCTACGGGCTGGTGGGCACCGGCGCGCTGATCGTGGGCGGGGCGGTGGCCGGCTGCCGGGCGTCGGGCGGCGCGGGCAAGGCGCTGGCGGACGCGGTGACTGGCTACGGGCCGCTGGGGCCGCCGGACGCGCACGGCGCGCGGGTGCCGGCCGGCTTCACTTGCCGCGTCGTCGCGCGGACCGGCGAGCGACCCGCGGCGAAGAGCCCGTACGTGTGGCACATGGCGCCCGACGGGGGCGCGTGCTTCCCCGCCGACGACGGCGGGTGGATCTACGTGTCGAACAGCGAGGTCAGCCCGATGGGGGGCGTGGGCGCCCTGCGCTTCGACCGCGCCGGCGCCGTGGTCGACGCCTACCCGATCCTGGCCGGGACGCACCGCAACTGCGCCGGCGGCCCGACGCCGTGGGGCACGTGGCTGAGCTGCGAGGAGTACGCGCGGGGCCAGGTGTGGGAGTGCGATCCCCGCGGCAAGCAGCCGCCCGCGCTGCGCGCCGCGCTGGGCACCTTCCGCCACGAGGCGGCCGCCGTCGATCCGGTGGGCGGCTGCGTCTACCTCACCGAGGACGAGCCCGACGGGCGGCTGTACCGCTTCGTCGCGACCCGCGCGCTGCCCGATCTGACCGCCGGCCGCCTCGAGGTGGCGCAGGTGAGCCGCACGGGCGACGTGCGCTGGCACCCCGTGCCCGATCCCGACGCGAAGAAGCACCCCACGCGCCGGCAGGTGGCCCAGAGCACGCCCTTCGACGGCGGCGAGGGCGCCTGGTGGCACGACGGCACGCTGTACTTCACCACCAAGGGCGACGACCGCGTCTGGGCGCTGGACTGCCAGCGCAACGTGGTGGCGCCCATCTACGACGACGACGCCTACGATCCGCCGCCGCTGGTCGGCGTCGACAACGTGACGGTCGGGGGCAAGGGCGAGGTGCTGGTGGCCGAGGACAACGGGCACATGCGCATCGTGGCGATCCCCGCCGACGGCCACCCCTACCCGGTGGTGCAGATCGAGGGGCACCGCGGCAGCGAGCTGTGCGGCCCGGCCTTCGACCCCAGCGGGCGGCGCCTGTACTTCAGCTCGCAGCGCGGCGCCGACGGGCGGGGCGTCACCTTCGAGCTGACCGGACCCTTCCGCGGCGCCTGACGCTTGCGCGCGGCCCCTCGCCGGCCTTTGATGGCGGCATGGATTCGACCCAGGCCCTCGGTGAGATGGAGGCGCACCGGCGCGCGGGGCACAAGCGCGCGTGCCTGGTGCAGCTGGGCGTGCTCTACGAGCACCACCTGCGCGGGCGCGTGCGCGCCGCCGCCGCGCAGGGCGACGGCGCGACGGTGCTGCGCGACGCGACGCGGGGGCAGGCGGATCCCGCCGCGATGAGCCTGGGCCAGCTAGTGCACGCGGCCGGCGCGCTCGGGCTGTTCGGCGACGCGGCCGAGCGGGGGCGCTTCGAGGCGGCCCGCGATCTGCGCAACTGGGCGGCCCACGCGAAGGGCAAGGGGCCGACGTGGAAGGCGATCGGGGCGGCGGTCGACCACCTGTGGGGCACGCTCGAGCGGGCCGGCGAGGTGCCCGATGGGCTGCGCGCGCGGGTGCAGAGCGCGCCGCCCGCGCTGCCCGACGCGCCGGCGGGCGCGGCGCGGCGCCTGGGCATGTCGCTCAGCGCATGGGGCTGCTCGGTACAGCTGGCGGTGGCGGTGGGCGCGGTGGGGCTGTTCGTGGTGGGGCAGCAGGTGCTGTTCACCGGGGCCGACGAGGCGCTGGCGCCGCCGGTGGCGGCGGTCGGGTCGACGGCGGCCGGCGGGGAGCGCGAGGCGAAGGCCGAGGGCGAAGCGGAGGGCGAGGGCGAGGGCGAGGCGGAGGGCGAGGCCGAGGGCGAAGCGGAGGGCGAGGGCGAAGCGGAGAGCGCGGGCGAGGGCGAAGCGGAGGAAGAGGGCGAAGCGGAGGGCGAGGGCGAAGCGGAGAGCGAGGGCGAAGCGGCCGGTGGTCCCGTCGAAGACGGCGCGGGCGCCGGGACCGCCGCCGGCGATCCGCCGCCCCGGCCGGATCCGCCGCCCGATCCCGCGACGAGGCCGACTTTGGCCCCGGTGACCGCCCCCGATCCGCCCCCGCGCGACGACGACGAGGACGACCGCCGAGGCGGCGGGCGCGACGACCCGCTCGACGCCCGCGAGACCGAGCGAGCCGTGCGCCCCCGCGTCACCGCCGGCGCCGCCGCGGTCAGCGGCCCCCTGCAGCGGCAGGACGTCGCCCGCACCCTGCGCCGCCAGCAGGGCCGCTTCCGTCGCTGCTTCGAGCAGGCGCTGCGCACGTCGCCGACCCTCACGCTGCGCGGCACCCTGCGCGTCGAGATCGGCGCCGACGGCCGCGTGGCCGACGCGGCCTTCGAGGGCGCCGCCGGCGAGCAGGCGGCGCTGGTCGAGTGCGTGCTGCGGGCCGCGCGCGCCATGCGCTTCCCGCCCTTCGACGGCAAGCCGGTCACCGTGCGCGCGCCCCTGAACTTCGGCGGCGGCTGAGCCCGCGCCGGGGCGCCGCGGGCCGCCCGCGCGCCGCTCGGGGCCGACTGCCCCGGGCCGGGCGCGCGGTTGCGAGGCTTCGCGGCTGGACCACCGCTTGCTCACGCCCTCGGTCGAACCATCGACCGGGAGGTCCCCATGAACGTCGCCCGTATCGCCCTCGCCGCCGCCACCCTGATGCTCGCCGCCTGCGGCGGCAACAAGCCCGAGGTGCAGGCGCAGAAGACGCCCCCGCCGGAGCCCGTGGCCGAGGTGGAGCCCGAACCGGAGCTGATCCCGCCGCCCGAGCCGGCGCCCCCGGTCGTGGTGGCCGAGGTGGTCGAGGCCTGCGACGCCGAGGCCACCGTGCTGTTCCCCTTCGACCAGTCGACGCTGGGCCCCGACGACACCGCCGCCCTGCAGGCCGCCGCCGAGTGCCTGCGCAAGCGTGACGGCACCGTGCGCGTGGCCGGCCACGCCGATCCCCGCGGCACCGAGGAGTACAACCTCGCGCTGGGTGACCGCCGCGCCCGCGCCGTCGCGCAGTACCTCGAGCTGATGGGCGTCGACCCCGAACGCACCCGCATCGTCTCGTACGGCGAGAGCCTGGCCCAGGGCACCGACCCCGCCTCGTGGCGCTTCGACCGCCGCGCCGTGGTCGAGTCGCAGCCGACGGCCGCCCGCGCCAGCCGCTGAGGAGGCCCGGCCGCGGATCAGCGGAGCAGGGCGTAGGCCACGATGCCGAGGATGCCCGCGGCCACCACCGCCCAGAACCAGGCCGGCGGCCCGGACTGTTGCATGACGATGGGCGTGTCGTCGGCCGGCTCGTCCACCAGACGCGCCCGCTCGAGCGTGACCGGCCCGACCGGGCCCGGGGCGCTCGACGGGGGCGCCAGCCGCGCGAGGATCTGGTCGATGCGGCGGATGACCGTGTCCGCGTCGGCCGGCCGATCCTCGGGCTTCTTCTCCAAGAGCTGCAGCGTCAGCGCCTCGATCTCGGCGTCGGCGTCGAGATCCGGCGCCGCCTCGCGGATGGGGCGCGGCGGCGTGTGCAGGTGCTCGAGGTACAGGCCCTGGTCGCTGTCGCTCTTGAACGGCAGGTGGCCGGTCAGCATCTCGTAGAGGATCACCCCCAACGCGTACAGGTCGGTGCGGCCGTCGACGGCCTTGCCGAAGGCCTGCTCGGGCGGGATGTAGGCCGGCGTCCCCAGCCGGGCGCCCGGCGTGGTGAGCTGAATCGCCAGCGGCGCGGCGTCGGGATCGAGCATCGCGGGGTTCAGCTTCGCGATGCCGAAGTCGACCACGCGCACCACGATCTGCTCGCCCTTCACGTCGTCGAGCAGCACGTTCTCGGGCTTCAGGTCGCGGTGGTAGATGCCCTTCGCGTGGGCCTCGGCCAGCGACTGGCACACCTGGCGCGCCACGCGCAGCGCCGAGACGGGCTCCAGCCGGCCGCGCTCGATGAGATCGCGCAGCTGCCCGCCGCCGAGGAACTCCATCGCGATGAACAGCTGCCCGCTGCCGTCGAGGTGGCCGAAGTCGATCAGCGAGACGGTGTTGGGGTGCTTCAGCTGGCTGATGATGCGCGCCTCGTTGAGGAAGCGCTTGACGATGCTCTCGTCGTCGGCGAACTCGCCCAGCAGCACCTTCAGCGCCACCATGCGCCCGATGGGCTCCTGCCGGGCCTTGTAGACCCAGCCCATGCCCCCCTCGCCGATGCGGGCGAGCACCTCGTAGCGGCCGTTGACCACCTTGCCGATGAGCGGATCCGCGGGGAGCACGTCGTCCATGAACCCCGTTTTGGCACACGCGGCGCGCCTTGGCGAGGGGTCAGTCGGGCTCGGCGGGCGGGCGCGGCGGCGAGCGTCGCTTGTCGGTGGGGCGCCGCACGGCCACCACCGGCCAGGTGCAGCGCCAGGGGCCCCTGTCGGGCGCCCGGTCGCGGGGTCGGGCGCTGCGCCCGGGGACGGCATGGGGTGGGTCGGTGTCGGGCATCTCGGATGCACCTCGCGGTCGGTCGTCGCCATCGTCGACGGCGGCGCAGCACCACCCCGCGGCCTGTGTTGCCACGCCCCGCCTCATGGGATGTGCTGCGTGCCGTTTGACTGCCTCGTCGACCGACCCTAGCCACCGATCGACCACCCGTCGAGCGAAAATCCGCCTGGGCGAGGGGGTTGTTTTTCCCATGGTCAAGGGGCCGGATAGGTTACGGTTTCGGGCTCGACGGGAGGGCAGCAGGGCCAATGGCGAGCGACGACGACCAGACGCGTGACGACGGGGCGGGCCGCGAGGGGCCGCGCCTGGTGGACTTCGGTGAGGACTATCGCGGGTTCGCGCGGGCGCTCATCGCGCACCGCCAGGCGACGCTGGGGGGCTCACATCGATACCCGCAGTATCGGGTGGCCGAGCGCGCTGGCATGACGCCGGCCATGCTGTCGCGCTGCCTGCGCGCGCCGGTCGCCCGCGATCCCGGCACGCGCCTGACGCGGCGCCTGACGCCGGACGCGGCCCGCCGGCTGGCCGAGGCGCTCGAGCTGAGGGCCGCCGACGCCGATCTCTTCGTCGATCTCGTCATCCTCGACCACCTCGAAGAGGGCCCCGAGCGCCTCGCGCTGCGCCACCGCCTGGCCCAGGATCGGCTGGGCCGCGAGAACGACCGGGCGCTCGAGCTGCTGTTCCGCTACATCTCGCACTGGCATCAGGTGGCCATCCGCGAGCTGGTCGCGCTGCCCGGCTTCCGCCCCGACGCGGACTGGATCGCCGACCGCCTGGTCTTCCCGGTGGCGCGCGCCGACATCGAGGCCGCGCTGCGCGATCTGCCCCGCCTGGGCGTCTGCACCGTCGACGAGGACGGCACCTGGCGCGTGGGGCCCGAGCCGGTCATCACCCTGGGGCACGAGGCGGGCAGCCTGGCCGCGGGCAACTTCCACCGCCAGATCCTCGAGCTGGTCGCCACGTCGATCGCCGCGGTGCCGCGCGCGCGGCGCATGCTGAACACGAAGACCATCCGCATCGCGCGGGCGCGGCTGCCGGCGCTGCGGCTGCGGCTGATCGAGCTGATCAACGGCTTCGTCGACGGAACGGACGACGAAGGGCCGGCCGACTGTGTCTACCAGGTGCACGCGTCGCTGATTCCGCTGGCGACGGTGGGAGACGATCGAGGGGTCGAGGGTGCCTGAGCAGACGACGAGACGGCGGTGGCCCCGGTTCGGGGGGTGGCTTCTCTGGGCGGTCTGGGGGGCGGCGGGGTGCGACAGCACGCACGTCGGCAACCCGCAGGACGAGCCGCCGGCGGTCTACCGCTGCGACGGGGCGGACGTCGGTGTGCCCCTGGCCTGCGACGGGCCGCCCCTGGAGAAGCCGGTGACGGCGGAGGCGGATCTGCTGCCGACGCTGGCGTCGGCGTGCCCCGGTGACACCGTGCGGTTGGCCGAGGCGACGTACACCGCCGACGTCGACGTGCCGCCGGGCGTGACGCTGGCCGGGGCGGGCGCGACGGTGGTGGGCACGACGCGGGCGTGCCTGCAGGCCGGCGGCCCGCGGACGGCGCTGCTGGGGGTGACGCTGCGGGGGGCGTTCAGCGCGCGGGGCGGGCCGCTGAAGCTGGCCGAGGTGACCGTCGAGGCGGCGCGGGGCGTGGGGGTGCAGCTGACCGACGCGGAGACCGAGGTCGAGACGCTGACGGTGCTGGGGTTGCCGCTCGAGGCGGCGGCGCCGCAGGCGATCGATCCGGCGCGGACGCCGGTGGCGGGGGTGCTGGTCGAGGGGGGCACCTTCGCGGCGGACGGGCTGCGCGTCGAGGGGAGCGTGGGCTTCGGCGTGGTGCTGCGGGAGGTCGAGAGCACCGTCGTGGACGGCGTGGTCGAGCGCTTCTGGGGCACCGGTGTGCTGGTGGAGGGCGGGCAGGCGACGTTGACCGAGGTGCAGGTGGACGACGGGCGGACGGGCAGCGACGTGAGCCTGGTGCGGGCCTTCGGCGTCGTGGCGTCGGCGGGCGCCGCGCTGACGACGTCGGACCTGCAGGTGCAGGGCGTCGACGGCGTGGGGGTGCTGCAGGTGGGGGCGACCGGCGCGCACCGCCAGCCCACGGTGCGCGACAACGGCGGCCCCGGCTTCTGGGTGCAGGACGCCGCCGATCGGGGCGTCGCCGGCCTGTCCGTCACCGGCGGCACGCTGATCGCCAACGCAGGCGCCGGCATCGCCCTGCGCGACGCCGGCGACGTGGTCATCGCCGACACGACCGTCGAAGCCACCGGCGCGCTGCTGGCGCTGGACGGCATCGATCCCACGCCGGTGGCGGACGGCCTGCAGGTGACCGCGCCGTCGGGACTGCTGGCCTTGCGTGGGCTGCAGCTGCTCGACAACCCGCGGGCCGGCCTGCTGATCGACGGCGAGGGCGCCGACGCCCCGACCTTCGACGTGGCGCAGGTGACCGTGCGGTCCGCGGTCGACGACGCGCTGGGCGCCTACGTGCAGCGCCTGGACGATCTCGAGCTCGACGGCGTGACCGTCGAGCCCGATCTGGCCGCCAACGACGCGGCCGCCGAGGCCGAGGGGCGCGTGCTGGAGGTGCTGGAGCCGACGGCCGCGCCCGCGGCGGACGCGGTGGAGTGAGCCCCGGTGGGGCGGCGCGGAGCGGCCGGCGACGCGTTCGCGGGGCCGGGCCGACGACCTCGATCCCGGCCCGTTCGCTTCGAGGGCCTCGACCGCGCCGGCGCGTCGATCGAGGGTGGGCGGTGGCACGGCGGCGCATGCGCCGAGCCCGGCGAATGGGTAAGCTGCGTGACGGACGGGAGGCGACCGACCCATGGTCCGAGTCAGCGGGGACGAGCCGAGAGGGCGGCGGGGCTTCGGCGTTCGCGGCGGGGCGGCGTGGGTGGTGCTGCTGGCGTACGGCCTCGTGGGGTGCGGCGACGACAGCCGCCCGGTCGACGACGGCGAGGGGTACTGGGCGAACGCGGGCGACGGCGGCGCGGAGCCCGAGCCGGCGGAGCGGCCGAGCTGCCTGCGCTCGCCCCAGGCGCGGCGACTGTCCGACATCGACAACCTGGGGCGGCTGCTGGCGACCGCGTGTCCCGGCGACCGGCTGCACCTGGACGGCCGGACGTGGATGGGTGACTTCCAGGTGCCGGCGGGCGTGACGCTGGAGGAGGGGCTGCTGGTCGGCGACGTGCGGCTCGGGCTGGCCACGGAGGGGCCGGTGACGACGCTCGACCAGGTGCAGATCGTCGGCTCGCTGTACGCCGAGGGCGGGCGGCTGGTGTTGCGCAGCGTGGCGGTCGATCCGCGGCGGCCGGTGGCCATCCACCTGGTCGACGTCGACTCGGTGTGGGAGCAGGAGTCCTTCGTCGTGCCCCACGGGTTGATCCTGGACCGCGATCCGTGGCCGCCGCCCGTCGGCGTGACCGACGAGGACATCGCCCTCGGACCCTGGCTGGTGGCGGGGGTGCTGATCGAGGGGGGCACGGCCGAGGGCGGGCTGGTCGACATCTCGCGCCCGGTGGGCTTCGGCCTGGCGCTCCGGGGGGTGACGGCGCGCTTCGAGCGCGTCGCGGTGGAGTCCTTCGTCGGCACGGCGGTCTTCGTCGAGGGGGGCAGCCTGGGCGTCGAGCGCGCGTACATCTGGTCCGACGTCGACCGGCGCGACCACCTGCGCGAGCGCCCGGGCCATGGGTTGGTCGGGGTCGACGGCGCCGAGATCGGCGTGCGTGAGGCCGAGATCGAGCTGGGGCGGGGGGTGGGCGTCCTGCAGATCGGCGCGACGGGGGTGTACAGCGGGCTGGCGCTGTCGTCCTTCGGGCCGGCCATCTGGGTGCAGGACGCGCCCGAGGGCCCCGCGCTCGCGCTCGACCTGGCCGACAGCGACATCGAGGTGCGCGGCGGCCCGGCGCAGATGGTGCTGCGCGCGGCCGGCGACGTCCGGGTGCGCGACACCCGCTTCGACAACCCCACGTGCTGCGCCCTCCAGACGCCCGACGCGAACGAGGCCGACGGCCTCCAGATCGTGGCCCCCAACGGCCTCCTCGACCTGCGCGGCGTGCTCATCAGCGGCTTCGGCCGGGCAGGCCTGTTGATCGACGGCGAGGACGCCGATCAGCCCACCTTCGCCTTCGCGGACGTCACCCTGCAGCCCGGCGACCCGGGCGCGCTCGGCCTGCACGTGCAGGGCCTGGCCGACGTGCCGGTGGAGGGCATCGAGCGCACGCCGGACCTCGAGCGCGCGGACGACGCCGCCGAGGGCCGGACGCTGGACCCGGCGCCGGCGCAGGCGGCGCTGGACGTGGGGTTGCTGCCGTAGGGTGGCGAGGCGGGCGCCGAGGTGGGCGGTCAGTCGGGTTGGCTTGGCGGGTCGATAGTCACCGAGGCGAGGTCGGCTTCGTTGAAGCTGAGACAGGCGCCCAACGTGTCGCCGAGCGGTTCGCACGTGCTGGGCGCCGCCATGCCGACCTGACCGCGCTGGATGACGGTCTCGGAGAGCCGCACGGAGGCCCCGCAGTCACGCCACAAACCGATCCCGCCGTTGTCGTGGATGACGGCGCGCTCGATCGCGACGTCCACCCCAGCCTCGAGGAACAGTCCGTGGCCGCCGCGATCGTCGCACCCTGCGACTTTGCAGACCTGCACCACACCCTCCGACACTTCGAGGTCACGCGCGACCAGCCGAGAGGGCTGGGTGTTCGCGTTCGCGACCCACACGCCAGCGAACTGGCTGAGGCTAACCCGGAGCCGATCCACCTCGACATCGCTGTCCGTCGACGCGAAGCCGACGCCCAGAGCCGCGCTGTCCGGCGTCGCCGGCAGCACGCCCGATCCCACGGCAGCCGACGCCCTCACGACCTCCAGGTCTCGGGCCCGAACGGACGACCGGACGGCTTCGACCCCGATCCGGTGCGCTCGAACCACGGCGACGCGTTCGAGCTCGGCCTCGCCCACTTCGTAGAGGCCGACGCCCACGCTGTCGTGGTTCGCCACGCCGTCGAAGGGGCGGGGATCCTTGATGGTCACGTCCGTCATCGAGACGTGATCAGTGCGCTCGAAGACGGCGCCGCCGGCCTCGAAGCCAACGAAGGCGACGCTCCGAAGTTCCACGCGCGCCGCTCGTGACGCGCGCACGCCGAAGCCGTTGGTGTTCTCCACCGCAGCGCGCCCGATCGTCGCGTTGGCCAGCTCGAAGTGGGCGCCCTCGCCGACGCGCACCGCCGAGCCGGCGTACGCCCCGATGCGGGCCCCGTGGACCGTCAGCTGGGCCCGGTCGTCGGCGACCAGCGCCTCGAGTGGCTCGCCGCCCTCGTCCGCGTGCGCCGCCACCACCTCGTCGACCAGGAGCCTGCCCACGGTCACGTGGGTCGAGTCCCCGCTGGCGGCCACGGCGACTCCGTAGACCGTCTCGATGGTCACTGCGTCCACCTCGGCGTGCCCCCCCGAGTGCACCTCGAGGGCGTTGGCCGTGGCCGTGGCGTGGCCGATGACCGACATCGCGAGGTTTCGGCCGACGAGGGCCGCTCCCCCGCGGATCTGGAGGCCATGCCCCTTGACGCCGGCCAGCGAGACGCGCTCGACCTCCACCAGGGTGGCTGCGCCGTCGGCGAGCAGCGCGATGGGCGTCGGCCCCGCTCCATCGGCCTCGACGAAGTTGATGCCGACGTCCTCCAGGCGCAGCGACGTGCCTGCCTCGGCCCGGAGACCGCCCTCGGTGAGATCTTGGAAGACCGATCGACGGAGCGTGACGGCACCGCCGACGGCGGCGAGGGCGCTCGCGGACTCCAGGACGATCAGCTCGTCCGCTTCGAGGGTGCCGTCTTCGACGTACAGCGCGGCCGTGGGGAGGTCGCGGAACACCGCTCTCGTCAGGTGGAGGGCCCCCCGCACATGCGCGCCCCGTGTCGTCCCTACGACGACGACGTCGGTGCCCCGCGCAGCCGGGTCGGCCGCGCCGCCTGGGATGGAGAGCCCAAGCGCGGCTCCGCGGATCGTCAGCTGCTCGATCGACGCACCTGGACCGAGCGTCAGCGCGGCCTGGTCGGCGGGGCCCTGGATGGTCACTGTCTCGGCGCACGCGCCCCGAATGGCCACACCCGCTGGTACTTCGAACGCGCCGGTGTAGGTGCCGGGGTGAAGGAACACCGTGTCGCCTTCGAGCCGCTCGGCGAGCGCAGCGGCCAGGTCGGTCCGGGGGCGTTCGGCCGTGCCGTCACCGTCGGCTCCGCCGACCGCCACGTGGATCACGCGATCCAGGCCGACCGGCAAGTCGCAGGGTGGCGCGCAGCGCCCGGCGGCGTCGGGGCGGTCACAGCTGGCGCCCACGAAGGGCGCTCGGCAGATCGTGCCAGTGATGTCGGTCAGGTCCGTATCGGGCCTCCAGCCCGGAGCGCAGGGAGGCTCACCGAGATCGGGCACGGCGTCGGGGCAGCGGATGTTGGTGCAGAACAAGTTGTTCGGCTGCGCGGGTGGTTCGACCGCGCTCTCACAGCGCGGCATGGGGGCGTGCGCAGCGTCGGGTGGCAGCGCGGCGTCGGCGAGCGCCGCGTCCTCGGGCTGGTCCTCGGGGCGGGCCCCGCCGCCGGCCCGCTCCGCGTCGCCGCAGGCAGTCAGTCCACCCGTCACGACGCAGAGCAGCAGCAGGTTCCTGACCCGGGGCGCGACTGCTCGTTCGTACTCGAGCGCTGTCTGCTCGATCACGCCTCGCCGCGACGGTCGCCACTTGGTGAGAATGCCCATGCTGCCCTTTCGCTGCGACACTCTGACACGTTCGCGCGTGGGCGCCAACCTGCACCTACCCACCTGTCGTCGGCCAGCGTCACGCGGCGCTGGGGCGGGCCGAATCTGCTCGACCCTGGTGGTCTGGGTCGCCAGGATGCGCGCATGCGCAGGATGCTGTTCATCGCGGGGATCGTCGTCGGCTGCCAGGCAACAAAGGGGGTGGACGGGTCCGTCCTGCCGGTCGACCTCGACGGGGGCATGTCCGACGGGGCGCCCGAACGGGACGGGGGCCCGGGGGCGGCGGACGGGCGGGTGGACGACGGCGGGCCGGAGGAGCTCGACGCGGCGCGCGACGGTGGGCGGCCGGGCGACGCGCGGGTGCCGGGGGGCGACGGCGGGCCGGCCGTGGACGCGGCGCGGGGCGACGTCGGGCCGACCGTGGATGCGGCGGCGTGGCTCGACGCCGGCGACCGGGTGGATGCCGCCCCTCCGGTGGATGCCGCGCGTCCGGTGGACGCCGCGGCGCCCGACGCGGCCGGGCCGCGCTGCGGTGACGGACGGTGCGACGCCGACGAAGACTGCAGCCTCTGCGTCGCCGACTGCGCCTGCGCGCCGGATCGGCGCTGCGTCGGCGCCGTGTGTCAGTCGGCCGAGCTGATCGACGTCTGCGCGGCGTACGGCGGCGTCCTGGCCGGCTGCGTGCGCGACGGCTGCCCGCGCGCCGCCCTGCTGGGCATCGACCTCGACGCCTTCTTCGAGCGCTCGTGCCGCGCCGCCGTGCGCCACCAGCCGGTCAGCCTCGACACTTACGCCCGCACGCTCGCGGTCGAGCCCGCCGGGCAGTGCGACCACCTGGATCTGGTGGTCCAGACGATCGCCGGCTCGACGATGGCCGCCTACTGCGCCGGCCAGGACGCGGCGGATCCCGCCGAGTGCGCCCAGGGGTGCGGGCTGCGCGTCGCGTGCGACGAGTGGCCTTCGGACGCCGACATCGCCCGCGCCGCCTGCGTGGCCGCGTGCCGCTCGACCCTCGCCCACGCCGAGATCACGCGCTGCGTCGCGGCGGGCGGCGACTGCGCCGCCATCGCCCCGTGCAGCCCGTGACGCGCCGCGCCGCCGCGTCGGGCCGCCGCTGACGAGCCGGGCGCCGCGCTGACCGGGATCAGCCCTCGCCCTCCGGCGGCGGCGTCCCTGCACCGTCGCCCTCGTCCGCGTCGTCCTCGGCCGCCGCCTCGCGCTTCGGCTTGGTCGCGTCGCTCCTGATGTGCAGGTCGCGCTGCGGGAAGGGGATCTCGACCCCGCCCTCGCGGAACGCCTTGTCGACCGCCACGTTCAGATCGCTCAGCAGGCCGGGCAGCGTCCGGATGCGCTCGGTCCACACGTGCAGCACGAAGTTGAGGCTGCTGTCGCCGAAGCCGGTCATGTCGACGGTCGGCTGCGGCCACTTCAGCACGCCCGGGTGGCGCTGCGCGACCTTCAGCAGCAGCCGCCGCACCTTCGCCACGTCGCTGCCGTAGGCCACGCCCACCCGCACCTGCGACCGCACGCGCTCGTTGTGCCCCAGCGTCCAGTTGATGACCTTGCCGCTGACGAACTCGCTGTTCGGCACGATCACGCTCACCGCGTCGCGCGTCATCAGCGTCGTCGCCCGCGCGCTGATCTCCTTCACCTCGCCCACCAGGTCGTCCACCTGCACGAAGTCGCCCTTCCGAATGGGGCGCTCGATGAGAATGATGAAGCCGCTGATGAAGTTGCTGGCGATGTTCTGCAGGCCGAAGCCGATACCGATACCGATGACGCCGAACACCACCGCCAGGGCGCCCAGCCCGATGCCCACCGACGACAGCCCCAGCGCGAAGCCCGCCGCGATCACGAAGTAGCGGCTGATGGTGCCAACGGTCTCGCGCACCCCGCGGTCGACCTCGAAGTGCTCGAGCAGCTCGCTCACGAAGGTCTGCATCAGCCGGCCGCTCCACACCGCGATGAAGCCCCAGCCGATCAGCCGCACCAGCGACCAGGCCGACACCGGCCGATCCTGCACCACGAACAGCGGCGTCGTCGCCCAGCCCACCAGCACCGAAACCTCGACCTCGATCGACCAGATCACGCGCGCCGCGAGCAGCGTCGCCCCGCCCCACACCACCGCCAGGCAGCCCAGGTACAGCGACAGCGCCGCGTAGCGCCGCAGGCTGACCAGCCGCGCCCGCAGCAGCGCCTTCGCGTCGACGTTGCCCGCGGTGTCGGTGGCCGGCTTCGCCGCGTCCTTCACGTCCTCGGCGTGCCCGGCCAGCTTGCGCGTCACCGCGCCCAGCCACCGGCTGACCACCAGCAGCAGCGCCGCCAGCACGATCGACACCAGCGTCCGCCACGCGTACCACCCGAAGGTGCGCGTCTCGACCTCCAGCCGGTCGAGGTGGAAGCGCGTGATCTCGGCCAGCCGCTGCTCGGTGCCCAGCACCCACTCTTCGCGCATGCAGAAGTCGGCCAGCTTGGCGTAGCTCTTCAAGAGCTGCTTCTTGTTCACCTCGAGCGCCGGCGGCGCCTTCTCGCCCCGCAGCTCGTTCTGCTCGCGCCGCCACCCGTCGCACCGCGTCTCGAGATCGTCGAAGCGGCTCTGCATGCGCTCGGCGTCGAGGATGCCCTGGTACTTCTCGAGGAAGGTGCGGTCGGGCCGGATGCCCCGCAGCATCGACGCCAGCGTCGCCACCAGATCGCGCCGGAAGGTGTCGCGCTCGAGCTTCGCCCGCTCGAACACCAGCTCTTCGGCCAGCACCTGCTTCTGCGCCTGCCGCACGCGCGCGTTGCCGAAGTTGGCGCCCTGCCCGGGCACCACCGACGTGATGCCCTCGGCCTGCAGCTCGTCGAGCTGCTGCTGGATGGCCGAGATGCTCTTCTGCCGCAGCCCCACCGAGCGCTCGTGGATCTCGTTCGCCCGCGTGATGTCCTCGTCGGTCAGCGTCAGCTGCTCGAGCACCCGCTCGTAGCTGGCCCGCTTCTGATCCAGCGTGCGCGTCGCCAGCATCAGCTCGAGTGTGTACCGCCGCTCGCGCGTGGCGCCGGTCTGCTGCGTCAGGCTGCCCAGCTTCGACGCCACCTCGCCGATCTCGCGCCGCACCGCCTCGTGCTCGACCCGCAGGCGCTCGGCCTGGCTGAACGAGTCGAGGAAGGCCGTCCACGGCTCGAAGCCCTCGGCCTCGAGCGGCTTCAGCGCGGGCAGCGCCTGCAGCACGTCCGCCTCGTCGCCTTCACCGAGCTGATGCACCCGGCTCTGGCGGTTGCGCGCGCGCGCCAGCGACAGCTCGATGCTGGCCAGGTGCACGTCGAGCGCCAAGCGCTCGGCCCGCTCGAGGCTGGGCACCTCCTCCTTCTCGTCCTCTTCGATCGCGGCCGCGCGCCCGGTGGACATCTGCTTCAGCAGCTCGTCGGCGTGGGCCAGGCCGGCGACGATCTGGTTGCGCTCCTCGGCGTGCATCCGCAGCAGCGACGCGTAGGCCTCGTCCAGCGCGCCCAGCGCCCGCAGCAGCTGGTCGATCTCCTGCACCAGCGCGGGGTGCACGCCCGGCTTGAGGAAGCCCTCGTCCTCGAGCGGCAGCACCGGCAGCAGCGTGATCTCTTCGCGCGGCTTGCGGCGCGGGGGGGGGCGCGCGCCGCCGTCGCCCGCGCCACCATCGCCGACGCCGCCGTCACCCACGCCGCCGTCGCCGACACCCGCGTCGAGCCCGCCGTCCGGCGCCCCGCCGTCGGCCACGCCGCCGTCGGCCACGCCCCCGTCACCGGGCGGCGCGCCGGCGTCGGGCGCGAGGATCTCTTCGATGTCGACGCCCCGCCCGCGCCACCGGCGCGCGCGCTTCGTCGGCGGCTGGCTCTGCACCAGGCTGCGGCGCAGCGCCTCGAGCTCGGCCTTGCGCGCGTCGAGCGCGGTGCGCCGCTTCTTCCACGTCGCGACGTCCTGGTTGCGCAGCAGCAGGCTCTGCTGCCGGTCGGCCAGGTAGCGCCGCTCTTCCTCGACCTCGCGGCGCGGATCGTCGGCCAACCGCACCGTGGCCTCGTTCTTCTCGCCGCCGCCGAGGCCGGGCAGCTGGAACTGGGCCCGCGCGGCCGCCGACCACGCGGTGGCGACCATCAAGGCCAGCAGGGGGGCGATCGCGCGCATCCTCCGGCGTGTATCGCGTTCCCGGCGGACTGGCAACCAAGCCCGCGGTGCCGCACGGGGGCCCGCCTGTGATAAGTACGGCCCAGCCGGGGACGCGCGAGGACGATGCTGGGCTTCGAGGTGATGGCGGGGTTGACCGGGCTGCTCGCGGCCCTGGGCGCGGCCGAGACCGTGGCCCACCGGCGCGCGCTGCGCCGCATCCCCACGCGCGTCCACGTCAACGGCACGCGCGGCAAGTCCAGCGTCGTGCGGCTGATCGCGTCGGGCCTGCGCGCGGGCGGCAAGACGACCTGCGCGAAGACCACCGGCACGTTGGCGCGCTTCATCTTCCCCGATGGCAAAGAGGTGCCGGTCTTCCGGCCGGCGCGCGCGAACGTCATCGAGCAGGTGCGCATCGTGCGCACCGCGGCCCACAACGACGCCGAGGCGCTGGTGATCGAGTGCATGGCGCTGCAGCCCGCGCTGCAGTGGCTCAGCGAGGCGCGCATGGTGCGCGCGACGCACGGGGTCATCACCAACGCGCGCCCGGATCACCTGGACGTGATGGGGCCCGGCGAGGTCGACGTGGCGCGCGCGCTGGCCGGCATGGTGCCGGTCGGCGGGGTGCTCTACACGGCCGAACGCGACCACCTGGGCGTCTTCGCCGAGGCCTGCGACGATCGCGGCACCCGGCTGGTGGCGGTGGACGCCGACGACGTCGCGGCCATCGGCAAGAAGGATCTCGCCGGCTTCGCGTACACCGAGCACCCCGACAACCTGGCCCTGGCGCTGAAGGTGTGCGGCGATCTCGGGGTCGATCGCGCCACCGCGCTGCGCGGCATGTGGGCGGCGCCCCCGGATCCCGGCGCGATGACCACCCACGCCGTCGACTTCTTCGGCCGCCAGCTGCGCTTCGTCAACGGCTTCGCGGCCAACGATCCCGAGTCCACCGAGCAGATCTGGCGCATGATGCTGGCCCGCCACGCCGACGTCGACCGCCGCGTCGCGCTGTTCAACTGCCGCGCCGATCGCGGCGACCGCAGCCGCCAGCTGGGCCAGGCCTGCGCGTCGTGGCCGGGCATCGACCACCTGGTGCTGATGGGCACCGGCACGTATCAGTTCGCGCGCGCCGCCATCGAGCGCGGCTTCCCGCCCGCCAAGGTGACCTACTGCGAGGCGATGCCGGTCGACCGCCTGTTCGAGACGATGGTGGGCCTCTCCGGCCGCGCCACGTTGGTGATGGGCATGGGCAACATCGGCGGCCTGGGCCTGGACGTCGTGCGCTTCTTCAAGAACCGGGAGCCCCCCGCCGCGCTGGAGGTCGCTTAGTGTTCGAGATCCTCCCGCTGTCGGTGGGCATCGGGCTGGTGCTCAGCCTGCTGTTCACCGAGCTGTTCGGCCTGGCCGCCGGCGGCATGGTGGTGCCGGGCTACATCGCCCTGTACCTGCCGACGCCGGGCGCGGTGGCGATGACGCTGCTGTCCGGCGTGCTGACCTACGGCATCGTGCGGTCGCTGGGCTCGGTCGCCATCCTCTACGGGCGGCGGCGCACCGCGCTGACCATCCTCGTGGGCTACCTGATGGGCGCGGGCCTGCGGGCGCTGGCCGGCGGCGCCTTCGCGATGGGGCCCGAGTACGACGTCATCGGCTACATCATCCCCGGCCTGATCGCCATCTGGATGGCGCGGCAGGGCATCGTCGAGACGGCGGCGTCGATCGTCGTCGTGTCGATCATGGCGCGCCTGGTGCTGATCCTGGTGCTGGGAGAGGATCTGCCCACCCCATGAAGCGCATCTACTGGCGTCCGCACAAGGTGTCGCGGGTCGAGCTGGCCATCGTGGTGGCCGCCGCCGTGCTGGGCCTCTTCGCGGCCGAGCACTTCCGCGTGACGGTCAAGCAGCCGCACTTCGAACAGAAGGTGGCGGCCGCGCGCCTGGCCCGGCAGGCCTTCGAGGTCATCAAGTCCGAGCGCCTGGCGCGCGGCTGGGTCATCTCGCCCGAGACCGATCCCATGCACTCGGGCGTGATCGGCCCGCTCATCTCGCCGGTGACCTCGAACACGGGCGTGCTGCCGGCCAAGCAGAGCTCGGTGAACCCGAACTTCGCGGCGGTCCTCGTCGGTTACCTCGAGCGCCTCGAGGTGCGGCGCGGCGATCTGGTGGCGGTGGCCTTCTCGGGGTCGTTCCCGGCGATCAACACGTCGGTCCTGGCCGCCCTCGAGACGCTGGGCGTCGAGGCGGTCGCCATCTCGAGCGCCTCGGCCAGCCAGTTCGGCGCCAACGATCCCAACCTGCTGTGGATCGACATGGAGCACGCGTTCGTCGAGCGCAAGCTGTTCAGCAACCGCTCGATCGCCGCCTCGCTCGGCGGCCTCGAGGACGCCGGCGTGGGCCTCGACGAGGGCGGCAAGGCGCTGCTGCTCGAGCGCATCCGGCAGCACGGGCTGCAGCTGCTGATGCCCGACTCGCTGTCCGACGCGGTCGAGAAGCGCATGGCCGTCTACCGCGACCGCGCGCAGGGGCGCCCCTACAAGGCCTACATCAACGTCGGCGGCGGCTCGGCGTCGGTGGGCACGCACATCGGCAAGAAGCTGTACCGGCCGGGCCTGAACCGGAAGGCCCCGCGCGGGGCCGCCGAGGTGGACTCGGTGATGAACCGCTTCGCGTTCCAGGGCGTGCCGGTCATCCACCTGGTGCGCATCAAGACGCTCACCGGGCGCTTCGGCTTCCCGTGGAAGCCGACGGTGGTGCCCGCGGTGGGCGAGGGCAAGGTGTACGTGCGCGAGGCCTACAATCTGTGGCTGGTGGGCGGCGTCGCGGTGACGCTGTTGCTGCTGCTGCTGGCGGTCATCCGGACGGACCTGGGTTATCGGCTGATGCGGCTGGCCGGTGGCGCCAACAACACGCGGCCGCCGGAGCAGATGGTCTGATGACACGCATCGTGGTGGGCCTGTTGACGTGGGCCCTGGCCGTGCCCGCGATGGCCGCGCCGGCGGCCGAGCTCGAGGCGGGCAAGCGGCGACTGGTCGAAGACCTCGCCGGGCTGCGCTTCGAGCGGCTGGGCCACCCGGTGCTGCGCTGGGATCACATCCCGCCGGTGTACGCGCCGAAGTCGCGGCCGCACGAGCTGCTGGTGGTGCTGGTGCAGTTCCCCGATCGGGCCTTCGACCGCTACGCCGGCGACGCCGCGCAGGGCGAGAAGCTGGCGGCGTACTACCAGGATCTGCTGTTCGACCCGACCTACGCGAAGCCGGACACGCTCAGCCACTACTACCGGACGCAGAGCCTGGGGGCGTACCACCTGCAGGGGCGCGTGCTGCCGCCGGTGACGCTGAGCAAGCCGCTGCGCGACTACGGCGGGCCGTACCGGCCGGCGGGTGGGGACTGGCGCAACGACAAGAACGCCGAGGGGCTGGTCGAAGAGGTGCTGGCGGCGGCGGCGAAGGCGCACCCGACGCTGGACTGGGAGGCGCTGGATCGGTGGGATCCCACCGACTGGGACGGTGACGGGCTGCGCGGCGAGCCCGATGGGTACCTCGACCACCTGGTGCTGGTGTTCGCCGGCGGCGGGCAGTCGTCGTGCCAGGGGCAGTACAAGATCGACGACGTGCTGAACCCGAACACGGGCGAGGCGGCGCTGTCGACGCTGTCGACCGAAGCGCGGGCCTGCGCGGATCGGCTGTGGCCGCATCGCTTCGTGATCCAGAAGCGGGAAGGGCAGGGGCCGGTCATCGAGGGGCGCACGCACGCGCGCGGCGGCGTCGAGGTGCGGCCGGGGCTGTGGTCGCTCGACTACAACATGCAGAGCGAATACACCGAGGCCTCGACCTTCGTGCACGAGTTCGGGCACAGCCTGGGCCTGCCCGACATCTACGCGCGCACCAGCAGCAACGGCACCGGCGGGTGGGAGGTGATGAGCGGCACGGCCGATCCCTCGCCGCAGAACCTGTCGGCGTGGTCGCGGGTGATGCTGGGGTGGCTGCGGCCGCAGGTGTTCGTGCCGCCGGCCTTCGGCGGGCGGAAGGTGCAGTCGGTGTACCTGCGGACGCTGGACGATCCGGTCGACGCGCCGGCCGTGGCGCGGGCGAAGCGGGCGGCGGGGCTGCACCGGGCGGCGATGGTGGTGCTGCCGCCCAAGGTGCGGGAGCTCGAGCTGACGACGCTGCCGAAGGCGAGCGGGAAGCAGGCGCTGTACAGCGGCCAGGGGAACGAGCTGAACCGGGCCGCCGAGTTGCGGCTGGACCTGCGCGAGGCGAAGGGCAAGGTGACGCTGAGCTTCGACGCGTGGTGGTCCATCGAGGCCGGCTGGGACTTCGCGTACGTCGAGACCAGCACCGACGACGGGCGCACCTGGACGCGGCGGCGCACGGTCGACCCGCGGCACATGCCGGCGAAGCACGGGCACGACGGTCCCGAGACGGTGCCCGGCCTCACCGGGCTCAGCGGCGACCTCGACGGCGACGGGAAGAACGAGAGCCGCAAGGGCTGCGACCCGAAGAAGACGCTGGCGCACGGCGAGGACAAGGCCAAGGCGGCGGCGAACCCCTGCCTCGAGGCGAGCTGGGTGCGGGTGGCCTTCGATTTGAGCGATCTGGCCGGCCAGCAGGCGCGCGTGCGGCTGCGCTACTTCACCGACATGGCCGCGGTGCTGCCCGGCATCCTGATCGACAACGTCGATATCAGCGGCCTGGCGAAGCCCTGGCGCGAGGACTTCGAGGGCACGCTCGACGCCGCCTGGCGCCTGGACGGCTTCACCCCCAGCGCCGGCGCGCACACGCTGCTGGTGCCGCACTTCTACCTGTTCGAGTACCGCGACCCCTACGCCGAGGGCGGCGGCCACCGCTACGACCGGGCGCTGGCCGATCCCAGCTATCGCTTCTTCTACAACCGGGCGACCGGGCGCATGGGCGCGATGGAGGTGCGCACGCGCCCCGGCGTCGTCGCCTGGTACGCCGACGGCGCCTTCGCCTGGAGCGAGAACGATCCGGTCGAGCACGGCCAGGGCAGGGGCTTCCTGCTGGCGCTCGACAGCCACCCGGCCGAGCTGGCCATCCCCGGCGTCGAGGACTTCCTCGAGGGCGACGGACCCTACGAGACGGGCTACGCGGTCCAGAGCGACGCGGCCCAGCAGGCCCTCGCCGAGGCGGCCAAGAAGACCATCTGCTTCGTGCGCTCGAAGGCCTGGCGCCCCACCGACGTGCCCATCGACTGCCCCACCGAGGACGCGCCGCTGGCGAAGCTGACCGTCGACGGCAAGCCCTTCGAGTACAGCTACCAGGTGATCAACGAGCGCCTGCCCGGCGAGGCGCGCGACGCCGTCGAGGCGGCGGGCGAGCTGTTCGACTACAAGGTGCGCGGCAAGAAGCTCACCTGGCGCCTGCGCGACCGCAGCCTGCGCTACGTGCACACCCAGGACGCGCCCTTCGCCCTCGAGCCCTTCCCCGAAGGCGTGCGCATCTTCGACGTGCGCGACGGCGCCCTGCACCTGGTCGAGACGCGCCCGCACCCGGCGGTCGACCGCTTCGGCGACGCCCCCGGTCGCTGGGCCAACCCCAAGCTGTTCTTCGGCGGCGTCGCCGTGCCCAACGCCGGCCTCACCTTCCGCCTGGCCCACCCCAAGCCCGACGCCCCCGCCGGCGCCCGGGTGAAGCTGTGGCTGGAGTGGTCGCGATGAGCACTCGGAGGGCCCTGGTCACCCGCCGGCGCGTGCGTGACGCTGTGGCCGGAGTGGTCGCGATGAGCACCCAGAGGGCCCCGATCAGCCGCCGCCCCGCGTGCGCAGCCCACCCGGAGGCCGCCGCGCCCGTGAACCGCCGCCTGGAGGCACCGCGATGAGCCGCAAGCTGGCCCTGGTCACCGGCGGCGCCGTCCGCCTCGGCGCCGCGGTCTCGCGCGCCCTCGCCGACGCCGGCTTCACCGTCGTCGTGCACGCCAACCGCCACCTCGAGAAGGCCGAGGCCCTCGCCGCAGAGATCGGCGGCGTGGCCTTCGGCGCCGATCTCACCGACCGCGCGGCCCTGGCCGACCTGTTCACGCGCGTCGACGCCCTCGAAGGCGAGCTGGTGGCCCTGGTGAACAACGCCGCCATCTTCGAGGACCACCCCCAAGCCACGCTGCCCGAGGACACCTGGGACCGCCACCTGGCCCTCAACCTCACCGCCCCGTTCCTCTGCTGCCAGCACGCCTACCCGCGCATGCAGGCCGCTGGCGAGGGCCACATCGTCAACCTGCTCGACATCTCGTCCACCCGCCCCTACCGCGACCTCGCCCACTACTCGGCCACCAAAGCCGGCCTCCAAGCCCTCACCACCGGCCTCGCCGCCGACTGGGCCCCCCTCATCCGCGTCAACGGCGTCGCCCCCGGCGCCGCCCTCATGCCCGAGTGGTACAGCCCCGCCCAACGCGCCGCCCGCCTGAACCGCATCCCCCAGAAGGCCGAGGTCGGCGCCGACGCCATCGCCGGCACCGTCCGCTTCCTCATCGAGGGCCCCCGCGGCATCACCGGCGAAATCATCCGCGTCGACGGCGGCCGCTCCGCCGCCTGGTAAGCCCCCAAGCCGCGCCCCCCACCCCCACCCCACCGCAACGCCCGCAGGCCGAAACGTGCCCGTGCCCGTGCCCGTGCCCGTGCCCGAAAGCCGCGCCACCAAAGGACAATCCCACCCCAACGCCCGCAGGCCGAAACGTGCCCGTGCCCGTGCCCGTGCCCGTGCCCGAAAGCCGCGCCACCAAAGGACAATCCCACCCCAACGCCCGCAGGCCGATCCCCCTTGCCCTTGCCCTCGCCCTTGCCCTTGCCCTACCGCCGCGTCCCCCAACCCCGATCCCACCACAACGCCCGCAGGCCGCCCCCTCCGTCGCCCCTGACCTTGACCTTGACCTTGACCTTGCCCCAACGCCGCGCCCCCCAACCCCAACCCACCGCAACGCCCGCAGGCCGCCCCCGCTGCCCGTGACTCGCCTTCGCCCTACGCCCCCCCGGTTCAGGCGCCCCAGGCGCGGCCCCGTCCCTCACCCCTTCGTCGGCGCCACGTCCACCTCACCCACCCGCACCCGCATGCACGCCTGCGCGTGCCCCAACGCCGCCTTCACCGTCGGATACACGGCGGCGACCGCCACGCCGAACGCCAGCGACGCCAGCCCGCGATCACCCCAGCGCCCCACCACCTCGGTCCGCAGGTCGTCCAGCTCGGCCGAGCGCGCGAGCACCGCCCGCGCGAAGCGCGCCGCCAGCGCCACGTCGTCCGGCAATGCGTCGTCGTCGCTCGCCACCACCGCGCGAAGCACCCCGTCGTCCACGCCCGCCTCGCGCGCCATGTCGACCGCCAACTGGGTGCACGGGCCGCAGTCCGCCACCATCGAGGCGGTCACGCGGGCCGCGAACCAGGGCGCCGGCGGGATGTCGCGCCGGTAGTCGTCCAGCGCCGACACGCGACCCATGGCCATCACGGCGCGCGGATCGGCCGCCAGCAGCGTCCGCAGGTAGCTCGCGTCGTAGCGATAGCGATCCTCGAAGGCGTCGATCTTCCGTCTGATCAGCCAGCGCAGCATGCCGTCCTCCTCCTGAGTTCGTCGCATCGGCGAGGCAACCGCCCGCCGCGTGGCACGCGATCAGTCCGCCGACGCACTTTCCTCGCCAGCGACCCCGTCCAACAGCCCCTCCACCCCCCACGCCCGCTCGAAGTCGAACCGCCGCGCCTCACTCTTCGCCGGCACGCGACTCATCGCCCGCTCGGTCAGCGCGGTGATCGTCAGGCTCGGGTTCACCCCCAGGTTGGCCGGCACGACCGACCCGTCGCACACCCAGAGATTCTCGTACCCGTGCACCTTCTGCTCGAGGTCCACCACGCCCTCACCCGGCGTCGCTCCGATGCACGCGCCGCCCAGGATGTGCGCCGTCGCCGGCACGTCCAGCAGCACCTCGTTGACGCTGCTGCGCGGCTGCCCGCGCATGCGCCGCGCCAGCGCCCGCGCGAAGGTGTGCGCCGCCGGGATGTACGTCGGCGGCGCCGCCGCGCCCTCGGGCCGCGAGGTCAGCCCCTTCCCGAACGGCCACCACCAGCGCCGCCGCCGCGACACCCGCAGGCTGTTGTCGATGGTCTGCATCACCAGCAGGATGATCGTCCGCTTCGCGAACCCGAAGGGCAGGCTGAAGCGCAGCGTGCGCAGCGGGTGGCGCAGCATCGACGCCAGGAACCGGAGCTGCCGCGGCGCGCCCCCACCGCCGTCCACCAACGTCGGCGCCGCCAGCAGCCCCATCGCGTCCGCCCCGCGCGGATAGCGCACCGGCTCGATGTGCGTGTCCGCGTCCGGGTGCACGCTCGACGTGATCGCGATGCCCTCGCTGTGGTCGATCTCACCGTGCTCGGCGGTCACCGCGATCAGCGACTCGCTGTTGGTGCGCACCGTGCGCCCCAACGCGTCGCTCACCCGCGGCAGCCGCCCGGTCTCCTTCAGCGCCGTCAGCAGCCGCAGCGTGCCCAGCACCCCCGCCGACAGCACCACCTTGCGCACCCGCAGCGGCCGCTGCCGCCCGCCCAGCCACGCCGTCGTCCGCCGGGTGTGCACCGCGTACCCCGCCGCGCCGCGCTCGTCCAGCGGCCGCAGGTCGGTCACCCGCGTCTCCGCGCGGATCTCGGCGCCCGCTTTCTCGGCGAAATACAGGTAGTTGCGGTCCAGCGTGTTCTTCGCCCGGTAGCGGCACCCCACCATGCACCCACCGCACTCGACGCACGGGCTCCGCTCGGGCCCCTCGCCGCCGAAGTAGGGATCCTCGCCCGGCGCCCCGGCGAAGTTCACGCCCACCGGCGTCCGCTGGAAGGTCTCGCCGAAGCCCAGCTCGTCGGCGGTCGCCCGCATCAGATCGTCGGCCGCGTACAGCTTGGGGTTCTCGGTCACGCCCAGCATCCGGCGCGCCACGTCGTAGAAGGGCAGCAGCGCCGACTCACCGCCCAGCGCCGACACGGTGGGGTGCGCGAAGAAGGGCGCCTGGGGCACGTACAGCGTGTTCGCGTAGACCAGGCTGCCCCCGCCCACGCCCGCCCCCGACAGCACCAGCACGTCGCGCAGCAGGTCGATGCGCTGGATGCCGAAGCAGCGCAGCGCCGGCGCCCACAAGAAGCGGTTCACCGCCCAGTTCGTCTTCGGAAAGTCCTCGGCCCGCCAGCGCTTGCCCGCCTCGAGCACCACCACGCGGTAGCCCTTCTGCGCCAACCGCAGCGCCGCCACGCTGCCCCCGAAGCCGCTGCCCACGACGGCGACGTCGAAGTCG
>JACKDN010000038.1 GCA_020633465.1 Myxococcales bacterium | reverse complement strand
TGTCGGGCGTGAAGGACATCCGCGGTGCTATCGACCGCGCGCAGGAGATCCGGGGGCAGTTCGGGCGTCGCACCATCCTGTTCGTCGACGAGGTGCATCGCTTCAACAAGGCGCAGCAGGACGCGCTGCTGCCCTGGGTGGAGAACGGCACGGTCATCCTGGTGGGCGCGACCACCGAGAACCCCTACTTCGAGGTGAACAAGGCGCTGGTCAGCCGCTCGCGCATCTTTCAGCTTCAGCCGCTGACCGACGACGACCTGCGGCGCGTCGCGGCGATGGCGCTGAGCGATCCCGAGCGGGGCTTCGGGGACCGCACCGTGGAGGCCGCGTCCGAGGCGCTCGACCACCTGGTCGACGTCGCGAACGGCGACGCGCGGGCGCTGCTCAACGCGCTCGAGCTGGCCGTCTCGACGACGCCCCCCAGCGACGACGGCGTGATCCGGCTGACGCTCGCGGTGGCAGAGGAGAGCATTCAGCAGCGCGCGGTCCTGTACGACAAGGAAGGCGACGCCCACTTCGACGCCATCAGCGCCTTCATCAAGAGCTGCCGGGGATCGGACCCGGACGCCGCCCTGTACTGGCTGGCGCGCATGGTCCACGCCGGCGAAGAGCCGCGCTTCCTGTTCCGGCGCATGATCATCCTCGCCAGCGAGGACGTGGGCTTGGCCGATCCCGACGTGCTGGTGCGGGTGGAGGCCTGCGCGGCGGCCTACGACCGCATCGGGCTGCCCGAGGGTCGCTATCACCTGGCGCAGGCGGCGCTGGTGCTGGCGACGGCGCCCAAGTCCAACAGCACCATGGGCTTCTTCGAGGCGCTGCGGAGCGTCGCCGAGGAGCGTTCGGGGGACGTGCCCGACCACCTGAAGGACGCCAGCCGCGACGGCGAGCAGTTCGGCCATGGGCAGGGCTATCTGTATCCCCACGCCTACCGAGATCACTGGGTGGCGCAGCAATACCTGCCCTCGGGGCTCGAGGGGAAGGTGTTCTACACGCCCTCGGATCAGGGCTTCGAGGCGGGCATCGCCGAGCAGGTGGCGCGGCGGCGGGAGGCGCAGCTCGCGGCCTTCGAGGGGAGCGATCCCGAGCCCCTGGGCCTGACCTCGGGGCCGGAGGACGCGGCGGTCAACCGGTGGGTGCGGCGCGCCACGGCGGGCGAGGGTGCGCGGCTGGGCGCGCTGCGCGACCGAGTGTTCGAGGCGGCGGGCTGCAAGCGGCATCACCTGGTGCTGGACCTACGCGCGCGCACCGGGCTGCTGACCTGGGAGGCCCTGCGGCGGGTGCCCGAGGGCGGCGTCTACGCCTGCGTCAGCGAGCCCGACGCCGAGGCGGCGGCGACGTTGCGCGCGTCGCTGCAGGCGCAGGTCGAGGCGCTGCCGGCGCTGGCCCGGCCGACCGTCTTCGCCGCGCCGCTGCTGAACCTGGGACCCGCGCTGGCGCGCGAGGCGGGGAGCGTTCGGTTCGATCGCGTCGTAGGTCACGCCGTCTTCGACGGGCGGGACGGCGCGTTCGGCGCGGTCGCCAAGGCGCTGGCCGCGGCGCTGCCGGCGGGCGCGCGCGTCGTGCTGGCCGAGCCGGTGCCTCGGCGCGCGCAGCGGCTGTCGGCCCTGGTGCCGCCCGAGGGGCTGGACGCCGAGCTCGTCGCCCGCTGGCGCGCCGCGGAGGACGCGCTGTACGCGGACGCCAGCGATCCCCTGGTGCGCTGGGACGTCGACGATCTGGCCGCCGCGTTCGGCGCCGAAGGCTTCGACACCGCGACGGAGTGTCTGACCCATCACCAGAGCGTTCGGGTCACGCCGGCCCTGTTCGAGCGGTGGTGGGCCGGCGCGGGCGACCGGCCGGGCTACGCTGCGCGGCTTGCCGCGGCGCTGGACGCCGACGAGGTCGACGCGCTGCGCCGCTGGGCGCGCGGTCGGTGGCTGCGGCAGAGCGTTCGTTGGGCGAGCGTCAACGCGCTGCTGGTGGCCACGCGGCCGCGGTGACCCGAGGCCGGTCGGGTCAGCGCGCGTCGCGGCAGCAGCGGAAGCCGACGTCGGGGTTGCGATACTGCGGGTCGGCGGGCGCGGCCTGCACGTCGCATAGCATGTCCACCGGGCGGAAGCGCTCGGCGATGGTGCGCCAGCCGGCGCCCTGGTAGGCGCGGGCGTCCCCCACCCACTCCCACAGGTTGCCGGTGAGATCGAACAGGCCCTCGGCGCTGCGGCAGCCGTCGAAGGTGCCGGTGGGCGCCTCGCTCGACAGATCGCCGCCGGGCGCGACCCAGGCCCCGAGCACGTTGCACCGCCCGGCCTCCCAGCGATCGCCATAGGTCCAGGGCTGCTCGCCGGGTCCGCCGCAGGCCCGCGCCAGCTCGGCGGCGCCGCACAGGCGCCAGCCGATGCGCGCGCAGGCGGCGTCCGCCTCGGACCAGGTGACCGAGTGCCAGGGGCGGACGCCGGCGACGCTGCACGCCTCGGGCTCGCCCGGCGGCGCGGGCACGGCGGCGCCGCTCGAGCGCGCGCCGGGGAAGGCCGCTGCGTCCGTCGCGGCGGGGTGGCTGGCCTCGAAGCGGAACACCTCGACGGCGCCCACCCGCACGAGGTCGGGCGGCGTGCCGCAGAGCGTCGGCACGGGCGCGGCGTCGGGCGGACCGCGATCGGGCGCGGCGTCCGGGGCCAGATCCGGTGCGGCGTCGAGCGACGCGTCCACCCGCGCGTCCCCTGGGCCGGCGGCGTCCGCTGGGGCGTCGTCGCCCGCGGCGTCGACGACGCCTTGGTCGTGGCGGGGCCGTGGCGGCCGCGCGTCCCGCCGCGGCGGCGAAGCGTCCCGGGCGGCCACCGCGCCAGCGTCGGCGCAGGCGCAGGCCGTGAGGGTGCGATCGGCGCGGCACACCGCGACGCTGTCCGTGCCATCGGCGCAGCGGCAGGGCCGCACCTCGTCGGGCAGGCACGCGGGCGCGCCCGCGCCGGCCTCGAGGGGCGGCTGCTGCGCTGTGTCACAGGCGCTGGCCATCAGCACGGCGAAGGCCAGCGCGGCGCACACGATGGGGGTGTTGGGGCGGCGCATGCCATCACCCTGCCCTGCCCTGGCCATCGGGGCAACCGCGACGCCGCCCCCCGGACGCGCGACGCCGTTGCGAGTGCATCATCGTACTAGTACAGTGCGGGCGACTCGCCCCGAGGGAGCGCCATGGAGCACGGCCCCGACCCCCAACGAACCGACCTGCCCGCCGATCTCGTCACGGTGCTGGCCGCGCTGAGCGATCCCGCCGACGTGCAGCGGCTGATGGCCGATCTGCTGAGCCCCGCCGAGGCCCGGAAGGTGGGTGAGCGCTGGGCCATCATGAAGGGGCTGACCGCCGGCGAGACGCACCGGGCCGTGCGCGACCGCCTGGGCGTGTCCATCGCGACCGTCAGCCGCGGCAGCCGGCAGCTGCAGTTCGGGGCCGGCGGCTTCGATCTGGCGCTGCGCACGCTGCGCCGGCTGGCGTCGGACGCCGAGGGCGACGCATGACCTGCGATCCGCCGCTGCATCGGGTGCGGCAGCATCAGGGCGATCACACGCACGTGGCGCTGACGACGACGCTGGTGGTCGACGGCGCGACGACGCTGGGAGTGTTCCGCCGCCTGGCCGACGCGCCGGGCGGCGCGTTCCTGCTCGAGAGCGTCCAGGGCGGCGAGCTGACGGGCCGCTACTCGCTGCTGGGCTTCGGGCTGCAGGACCACGTGCGGGTCGAGGCCGGCGCCGCGACGCTCGTGCGGGGCGACGACGCCGAGTCGCTGGACGGCGCCGATCCGCTGCGGCCGCTGCAGCGCGCCCTGGCCGATCGGCGCGTCTGGCAGCGCCCCGATCTGCCGCGCTTCAGCGGCGGCGCGGTGGGCTATCTGTCGTTCGACGCGATGGCGGCCTTCGAAGGCGTCCCCCTGCCCCCCGGGCCGGCGCCGGTGCCCGACGCCTTCTTCTGGCTATGCGACGACGTGCTGGTCTACGACCACCTGAACCATCGGCTGGTGTGCATCACGCACGTGCCGCTGGACGGTGATCGCGAGGCGGCCTACGCCGAGGGCGTCGCGCGCCTGGCGGCCATCGTCGAGCGGGTGACCACGCCCGCCGCCGCGCCGGCGCCCTGGGCCTTCGACCCCCAGGCGCACACCACCGACGCGTGGGTCGTGACGCACGATCGGACGGCCGAGGACTATCAGGCGGCCGTGAGCCGGGCGCAGGAGGCGATCGTCGCGGGCGAGGTGTTCCAGGTGGTGGTCAGTCAACGCACCTGCGTCCACGCCGAGGTGGATCCGCTGGAGCTGTATCGCTCCCTGCGCGCGCTGAACCCCTCGCCCTACATGTTCTTCCTGCGCTTCCCCGACTTCGCGGTCGTCGGCGCCTCACCCGAGGTGCTGGTGCGGCTGGAGGGCGACGAGCTGCTGGTGCGGCCGATCGCGGGGACGCGGCGCCGCGGAGCGACGGCGGACGAGGATCGGGCGCTCGCCGAGGATCTGCTGGCGGATCCGAAGGAGCTGGCCGAGCACCGCATGTTGCTCGATCTGGGGCGCAACGACGTGGGGCGCGTCGCCGCCACGGGGAGCGTTCGGGTCGAGGATCCCCTGCACGTGGAGCGTTACGCGCACGTGATGCACCTGGTGAGCGACGTGCGCGGCACGCTGGCGCCGGACTGCGACGCGTTCGATGTGCTGCGCGCGTGCTTCCCGGCCGGCACGGTCAGCGGGGCGCCGAAGATCCGCGCGTGCGAGCTGCTGGCCGAGCTGGAGCCGCACCGCCGCGGTCTGTACGCGGGGGCCGTGGGGTACTTCGACTACGCGGGCAACATGGACACGTGCATCGCGATCCGGACGATGGTGGTGCGGGCGGACCGGGTGGAGATTCAGGCGGGGGCGGGCATCGTGTACGACTCGGTGCCGGCGAGCGAGCACGAGGAGTGTGTTCGCAAGGCGATGAGCGCGCTGACGGCGGTGCGGATGACGTTGGATCGTGCCCGAAGGGCCCCTTGACCTTGACCTTGACCTTGCCCTTCCGCACCCCCGAACAAGTCACCGGGACGCTCGGGAGTGATGCCGCTCCGGGAAAGGGAAGATGAGCGCGGTGTGGTCGTCGCCGAGGACCATGGAGTGGCGAAGACGAGGGCTGCGTTCAGGGCGAGGATAGGGTCAAGGGGCCCTTCGGGCGAGGTCGAGGGGCCTATCGGGGAAGGTCAGGGGCAAGGGAGCCATCGGGGAAGGTCAAGGTCAAGGTCAAGGTCAAGGTCAAGGGCAAGGGCAAGGGCAAGGGCAAGGGCAAGGGCAAGGGCAAGGGCAAGGGTGGTGAACGCCCTGCCTCCCTACCCTTGCTTCAGCGCACGATCCGCGCGGTGGGCCAGGCGAGGTGGCGGAAGAGGCCGCCGCTGAGGGTGTCGCAGGCGCCGCGGGGGGTGCGGGCGAGGTCGGTGGGGGCCACCTGGAGGACGTAGTCCACGCGGCTGTCGCCGTCGTCGAGGATGGTGTCGGCGGTGACGCCGACGTAGACGTCGACGCCGGTGGGGCCGCCCTCGATGTTGAGGCACTGGACGCTGGCCTGCAGCTCGGCGCTCTCGGTGGCGGCGGCGGGGTTCTCGGGGTCGACGAAGCCGAGCAGCAGCGTGCCGTCGGTGCGGGGCGCGAAGCTCAGGTGCACGGTGCGGTCGGCGCGGGCGGGGACGTGGATGCGGTACCAGTCGCCGCTGGCGCGCTCGTTGCGGCACAGCCAGGCGTCGCAGACGACGGCGCGGCGGGCGCCGAGGTCGGTGGCGGTGCGCGGATCGTCGTTGGCCTGCTCGCGCTCGCGGAAGTCGCGCAGGCAGGCGTCGACCTGAGCCGGTACCTGGCTGAGCGTCAGGTCGTAGGTGTTGTTGGCCATGCCGGCGCCGAACACCCGCGCGAAGTAGACGCCGGGCTCGGCCTCGCCGCGCGCGAGGTGGACGAACTCGCCGCTGGCCGTCGTGGACGCCTCGTCGACGGGCTCGGCGCACCGGCCGTCGACGCAGTAGCCCTCGGCGCAGCTGCCGCCGGGGCCGCAGGCGGGCCCGCCCGCGCCGCTGCGGAACAGCATCAGATCGAGGTCGCCGTCCGCGTTCTGGAAGCGCGCCTCGACGCACAGCGCGCTGGCGTCCTCGGGCAGCACGAAGCGATACCAGTCCTCGTCGCGCTGGCCGGCGGCGGGGTCGCAGATGGCGGCGTTGTTGACCGTCGCGCGGCCGTCGGCGGGCATCAGCACCGACGCGTTCGCGCTCAGGTCGTTGCGCACGTCGGGCAGCTCGTGCAGGTCCTCGGCGCACACGCCCGCGGCCATCTCGCGCCGGACGAACAGTCGGTAGCGTCCCGTGCTGGCCGCCTGGCCAGCGACGCGCACGTAGTAGGTGTCGGCGGTGGGCGCGATGGTCAGCGCGACGCGAGCGTCGGCCGCGCGACTGGTCACCCGGCCCACGTCGCCGCGCGCCTGGCCCTCGGCGTCCAGCAGCTGCACCGTCAGCTCGCCCGCGACGTCCTCGCTCTCGAGCCAGGCGCGCAGCACGTCGCGCTCGTCGGCCTGGAAGCGGAACAGGTCGACCTCGCCTTCGCACAGCTCGAGCGTCAGCGGCAGCTCGAGGTCGACGCCGGTGGGCAGGCGGCCGTCGGCGGCCGCGAGCAGGCCCTCGCCGTCGAGCGGCGCCGCGGCGGCGAGGCCGTCGTTGGGCTCGAGCGCGTCGGTGCACAGGGTGCCGCGGCGCAGGAACTCGAGGCTCAGGTCGTAGCCTTCGCAGCGCGTGTCGGCGGCGGCGCCGGCGACGCGCAGACACCACATGGCGTCGCTGAAGGCGCCCGACTCGGCCTCGCCCAGCGCGCGGTACACCGTCTCGCCGCCCGGGCCCATCGCCGTGGTCACCGGCAGCGACTCGGCGTCGCCGGCCTCGAAGTTGGCGCGGGGTGCGATGGCCGGGCGCAGCGCGTCGCAGCCCGCCGGCGCGACCAGGTTCATCAGCAGGCCGTCGTCGGCCACCATGGGGAAGCAGTAGAAGTCGACGTCGTCGCGACAGACGCTGCCCTGCCAGGTGTCGGTGAAGCGTTCACGTTGGCGCCGACCGGCGGGCGTCGCCGTGGCGGCGGCGTCGTCATCGGGATCCCGCGCGTCGGCGAAGCAGCGCCCCACCGCGACCTCGAGCTGGTACGGGGTGCGGCGCGGACCGAGCACCTCGACGTGCACGTCCCCCCCGGGCCAGGCCGGCGCGCCCAGCGCGGGGAAGCGCAGCACCCGGGGCGCGGCGAGGCCGGCATCCTCGACCAGCAGCGCGCCCGCGGCGTCGGTCAGCCGGAGCGTCAGCGGCCCCCCGGTGGCGGCGTCGTAGCTCAGCGAGAGCTGCACACGCTCCCCCGCCCCCAGCGCCACCCGGCTGCGATCGACCGCCTCGGGACACACCACCCGATCGCTGGCCTCGCCGTTGCCGAGCACCGGCGTCGCGTCCCCGATCGCGTCGTCGGCGCAGCCCGGCACGCAGCGCGTGGTCTCGGCGTCGCAGCGCTCACCGGCCGCGCACGGCAGGTGGGTGTCGGGATCGCACGGGGGTCGGCACAGGCGCGCGTCGACGTCACAGAAGCCCACCGCGCAGTCGGCGTCGGCGAGGCAGATGGGGCGGCAGGTGCGCGCCGCGTCGCAGCGCAGGCCGTCGTCGCACGTGTCGGGCGCGGTGCGGCAGCCGGTCTGGCAGCGCAGGCCGTCGCAGTATTGCCACGGCGCGCACTCGTCGTCGGTGGCGCACAGCGCCTGGACGCACCGGTGCGTCGTCGGCGCGCACCGCTCGTCGGCCGCGCAGCTGCCGGGATCGTCCAGGCGGCAGCCGCCGCGGCAGCGTCCGAAGCTGTCGCAATACTCGGTCACCTGGCACTCGGCGTCGCGCGCGCAGCGGGCGGTGCAGGGCAGCGGATCGCAGGTCGTGACGCCGACGAGGCGCTGTCCGTCGCAGGCGCCCTCCAGGGTGAGGCTGCAGGCGTCGTCGACCGAGCAGCAGGCCGCCAGCGGACGGCAGGTGTGCGTGGCGGCGTCGCAGGTCGAGGGCGCGTCTTCGCCGGCGCAGTCGTCGCCCGCGAGTCGGCACCCTGCCCGGCAGGCGCCGTCGTCGCACCAGCGGCCGGCGTCGCAGTCGGTGTCGGCCTCGCAGGGCTTGTCCGCGCAGGTGCGCGCCTCGGCGTCGCAGAAGGTGCGGGGGTCGGCCGCCGCGCAGCTGTCGGGCGCGAGCCGGCAGCCCGGGACGCAGGTGCCCTCGAGCTCGCCCTCGAACCTCCGGCAATAGGCCCGTTCCGGACACTCGGGGTCGGTCAGGCAGACCGGATCGGGGATGACCTCCGCGTCGACGTCCATCGGCGCGGCGTCCACCGGCGCGGCGTCCACCGGCGCCATGTCGACGATGACCGGCGCCGAGCCGCCGCCGTCGTCGTCGCAGGCGGTCGTCGCGATCAACAGCAGCGCGGCCGTGGCGGTGAGTCGGCGACGCATCACGGAATCTCCAGGGGCACGCGGTGCGCGGCGGTGCCGGCGGTCAGCGCGGCGTCGGCCTCGGCGGGCGCGAAGCGGCTGGGCGCGCGCAGCACGCGGATGCTGATGGGGTCGGGCGCGCGGCGACGCAGGATCAACCGCGCCAGCTCGCCGGTGGGCATGCGGTCGAGGTTGGGCGCGACGATCACGATGCGCGTCTCGAACGCGTTGAGCGTCTGCCCGATGACGTCCTTGCTGGCCATGATCGCCGAGGGCCCCGCCTGCACCTCGACCAGATCGGCCACCTCGCCGTTGTCGAAGATGTAGATCTCGGCGATCTCGGGCTGCAGGTCGACGGTCGGCTGGTACAGCCGCAGGCTGACCTCGATCTGGTCGGCCGGCGCGCCGGGCCGCGTGGCGACCGGGTGCAGGTACAGCGTCGACCACAGCGGCGTGCCCATGGCCACCTCGTCCGCGTTCGTCGTGCCGTCGTGGTCGAAGTCGCCGAGCGCGTCGGTGGGATCGCTGGGATCGAGCCCGACGTCGAGCTCGACGCAGTCCTCGATGCCGTCCTCGTCGTCGTCGAGCCCGATGCCCTCGTCCACGTGGCCGTCGCAGTCGTCGTCCAGCCGGTTGCACAGCTCGCGCACCGGTCGCACCCGGCCCTCGCAGCGGCCCCACCCACCGATGTCGCAGGTCTCGAGGCCCGGCCGACACTCCCCGACGTCGCTGCCACAGGGGCGCGGCGGGATGCCCTCGTCGATGTCGCCGTCGCAGTCGTCGTCGACGCCGTTGCAGTCCTCGTCGAGGGGCCCGATGCCCCCGACGCAGGCCTCGGCGTAGGCGCCGTCGACGCACCGCTGGCGGCCGGGCGCGCACCGGCCCACCGCCGGGAAGCCACAGGGGCGGGTCGGCGCGTCTTCGTCGATCCGCCCGTCGCAGTCCTGGTCCTCGCCGTCGCAGACCTCGGGCGCCGGCCCGATCTCCCCCACGCAGGCCGCCTCGTAGGCGCCGCCGACGCAGGCGCGCAGGCCGGGCAGGCAGGCGCCGACGTCCGAGCCGCAGGGCAGCACCAGCGCCTCGTCCACCTGGCCGTCGCAGTCGTTGTCGAGCCCGTCGCAGGCCTCGGGCAGCGCGGGCGCGGCCTCGAGGCAGTCACCGAAGGCGCCGTCCTCGCAGGCGCGGTAGCCCCCGTCGCAGCCGCCCTGGGGCGCGCACGCGAGGGCCAGCTGCTCGTCGGTGGCACCGTCGCAGTCGTCGTCGACGCCGTTGCAGCGCTCGGGCGCCGGCCCGACGCCGCCCTCGCACAGCCCCCACGCCCCGACCACGCAGGTCTCGATGCCCGCGACGCAGCGCCCGGTGTCGGGGCCGCAGGGCCGGGTCAGCCCTTCGTCGATGGCGCCGTCGCAGTCGTCGTCGACGCCGTCGCACACCTCGTCGCGCGCGGCGGCGGCGTCGTCGCAGGGCGTCCAGGCCCCGTCGACGCACTGGCTGCGCCCGGTGCGGCAGGCGCCGACGGCCTCGCCGCAGACGCGGGTGAGCCCCTCGTCCGTGCGGCCGTCGCAGTCCTCGTCGACGCCGTCGCAGGTCTCGGGCGTGGGGCCCTGGCCGCCGACGCACTCGCCGAAGGTGCCGTCGTCGCCGCAGCGCTCGAGGCCGGGCCGGCAGCGGCCCAGCGCCGGGCCGCAGCCGCGCACCTCGCCGGGCGCGCAGCCGGTGGGGCCGAGGTCAGGGGCGCGGCGTCCGGGGCCGCGTCGACGGCGGCGTCCGGGGCCGCGTCGGGCGCCGCGTCGGGCGTGGCGTCCATGGGCATCATCACGAACTGGTCGTCGATCGTCGCCGCGTCCGCGGCGTCGTCGTGGCCGCCGTCGACCGGCGCGGCGTCGACGGTCGCGTCGGGCCTGGCCGCGTCGGGCCCGGCCGCGTCGGGCCCGGCCGCGTCGAGGAGGGCCGCGTCGACCAAGGCGGCGTCGTTGGGCGCCGCGTCCGCGGACGTGCGCGCGTCGACGGGCCGGCCGAGGTCTTCGACGGGCGCCGCGTCGATCGGCGCCGCGTCGCCGGGGCGCCCGTCGCCCGCGTCCGCCGGCGCCGTCGCGTCGGAGGCGTCGTAGAACGCGTCGCTCGGGTCCGCGAGCAGCACGTCGTCACAGCCCGCCAGCACCACAAGCAGCATCCACGGCCCTGCCGCGCGCCTCACGGCGCCACCAGCGTGAAGCGCAGGCGGCGCGCGCCGCCGGCCCGCACGCCGTCGATCAGCGTCAGATCGTCGGCGGCCAGCGCGTCGACGCGCCCCGCCGAGCCGATCGCGAGCACCTCGAAGCCGTACAGCGTGGGCGGCAGCACGGCGACCGCCCCCAGCCGCGCGCGCTGCCGCACCCGCACGCCGCCCTCGACGTCGACCACCTCGAGGCCCCGCTCGGTGATCACCCACACCTCGTCGGCGCCCACCGGCGCGAGGCTGGTCGGCGCGAAGGGCAGCGCGGCCTCGCCCACGACGCCGTCCGCGCCGTGCCACCACACCACCCGGCGCCCGGCCACGTCGGCCAGCACCAGCCGGTCGGCGGTCACGTCCGAGGCCACGCGCGCGAGGCGCCCACCGATGGCCACCCCCTCGACCCCGGGCGCCTCGCCCGTGCGGACGGGCGCCGGGTCGATCAGGCTGAGGTCGCCGCCGCCCGCGACCGCCGCCAGGCGTCCCCCGCGGCGCCCGATCGCCGGCACCCAGAGGGCCTCGACCGCGGCGGGCAGGCGCGCGTCCCGGGCCCGAACCACCACCTTCAACGACCCCGGATCGATGCCGGTCAGGCTGCCCTGCCCCAGCGCCCAGATCAGCTCGCCGTCGCTGGCGACGGCCTGCGGCGCCGGGCCCACGTCGATCGCCCGCACCCGGCGCGCGGGCGTGGCGGTGAGATCGACCACCACGACGCCGACGCCGGGCACCGCGACGAAGGCGCGCCGGCCCGCGGGGCCGACCACCACGTCGTTGGCCAGGCCGCCGAGCGGCACGTCGGCCAGCGCGGTGAAGGTGCGCCGCTGCGCCAGCGCGTCCCAGCCGAAGCCGTACACCCCCAGGCGATCGCGCCCGGCGAGCGTCACCAGCCGGGGCGCGCCGCCGTCGGTCACCCGCACCGTCACCTCGTGCGCGCGCTCGATGCCGGACGGCGCCCGGGCCACGACGCGGACGCGGTGGGTGCCCGCGTCGGCCGCGCCCGGCGTCCAGCGCGTCACCACGGTCTGCTGCGCCTCGGGCGGGCTGCCCGGCACCACCTCGACGGCCGCGCCGACCGGGCTCACCGGGACGCGGACGCGGACCGGCCCGTCGAACAGCGCCGGGCCGAGGGGCGCGGACCGCACCCGCAGGAGGATCTCGACGGGCTCGCCTTCGGCCACCTCGACCTCGGTGGGCCCCTCGAAGCGGGGCGCCGCGCCGGTGACCTCGACGTCCAGCGTGCCCTCGGCCACGCCCCCGTCGCCGTCGTCGACGGTCACCCGCAGGCGGAACAGCCCCGTCTCGGCGAAGCCGTGCGTCACCTCCACCTGGTTGTCCACCGTCGTGCCGTCGCCCAGCGTCCAGCGGGCGCGGCCCGGATCGGCGGCCACGTCGGCCCAGGTGACGCGCCAGGTGGACGGGACGCCCGCCTCGGCCTGCGCCGGCCCCTCGATGACGATGTCGGCGGGCGGCGCGTTGACCACCTGCACCACGCGGTCGACCGCGCTGACGCTGCCGTCACCGTCGACGACCTCGACGCGCACGAGGTAGGTGCCCTGATCCCCGAAGGCGTGGGTGATCGTGGGCTCGGGCCCCTCGGCGGACTCGCCGTCGCCGAAGTCCCAGCGGTAGTTGACGATGGGATCGCTGGCGCTGCCCGGCGCGCTCGTCGAGGCGTCGAAGGGCGCCGGGGCGCCCTCGGCCACCGCGTCGAGCGGCCCCACGAGGCGGGCCACCGGACGCACGTCGTCGACGAAGATGCGGTGGGTGGCCTCGGCGAAGCCGTCCTCGTCCCACACCTGCAGCGTCACCAGCAGATCGCCGTTCGCCGCGTAGGTGTGTTCGATGGTCGTGGCGTCCGGGTCGAGCACCTCGACGGGATCGGTGCCGTCGCCGAAGTCCCAGACGTAGCGGGCGAAGGGATCGGCCGCGCCGCCCGCGCGGCTGCCGCCCGCGTCGAAGGTGACCGTCTGCCCCTCGAGCGCGAAGCCCGGGCCGGCGAGGCGGGCGGTGGGCGTCAGATCGGCCACCCGCACCTCGATGCAGTCCTCGACGGTGCTGTCGACGTCGCTGACCTCGAGGCACACCTGGAAGTCACCGTCGTCGAGGTAGGTGTGCGTCGGGCCGCGCAGCTCGAAGCCCTCGGCCGTCTCGCCGTCGCCGAAGTCCCAGGTGAAGCCGGTGAGGGGCTCGGCGGCCGAGCCGGCCGAGGTCTGGCCGGCGCTGAAGACGACGCTCTGCCCCTCGACCAGCCCGTCGGCGTCGCGGGCGCGCAGGTTGGCGATGACCGGCTCGATGTCCTGCACCTGCACGGTGGCGGTGGCCTCGCAGGCCGAGTCGACGTCCTCGACGCGCAGGGTGACGGTGAACTCGCCCTCGTCCTCGTACCGGTGCACCGGGCGCGCGTTCAGGCCGCGCTGGGGGAAGACGTCGTCGCCGAAGTCCCAGTCGAAGGCGACGATCGGCTCGAGATCGGCACCGGCCACCGAGGCCGTGCCGTCGAGGGTCAGGGGCTCGCCCTGCAGCACGGTGTAGGGGCCGCCCGCGTCGCAGGCCGGCGTCACGTCGAGCAGCGTGACGGTGGTGTAGCCGTAGGTCTCGAAGCCCAGATCGGTGCGGACCCGCACGCCGACGTCGTACACGCCGTCGGGCTGCGCGGTGTCGAACGCCGTCTGCGGCCCGGTGCCCTCGACCGCGTCGAAGAAGCCATCGGCGTCGACATCCCAGGCCCAGCTGCTGATCTCGCCCGCCTCGGGCGGCACCGTGCTGCCGCTGGCATCGAGCACCAGCGGCTGCCCCTGGAACGCCTCGTAGGGACCGCCCGGGTTCGCGCGGGGGCGCGAGACGATGGTGAAGTGGCGCTCGGCCACGGCGGCGTCCTGCCCGCACGCGGTCACCTCGACCCGCACGGTGTAGTTGCCCGCGTCGGTGAGCGTGCGCCCCGGCACCAGCCCCCGGGCGTCGCCGCCGTCGATCGTGTAGGTCGCGGTCACCTGCCCCACGCACGCGGGCGGCGCCTCCACGCGGTAGGTCACCGTCGCGTCGAACACCCGCGCGCCCTCGACGACGCCGTCGATGATCGGCGTCGGCGCCTGCGCCGCGGGCACCGGCAGCGGGAACCGCACGGCCACCGCGTTGCCCGCGCCGCAGTGATCGCGCGCGGTGATCACGCGATCCACCACGCACGCCGCGGCCTCGTCGGCCTCGGCCACCTCGGGCGCCGGATCGACGGCGTCGTCCACCGCGTAGGCCACCGCGGGCAGCCCCTGCTCGTGGCACACGCTCAGCAGCGCCAGCGTGGGTTCGTCGAAGGTGATCACCGGGGGGGCGCGGTCGAGATCGAAGGTGACGGCGTCCGTGGCGCTGCCGTCGCCGTCCTCGACGGTGACCTCGACCGTGCGGCCGAGGCCGTCGTCGATGCCCAGCGCGGGCACGAAGACGGCGTCGGTCTCGAAGGGGTCGGCGCCGGGCGCATCGACCTGACGCTCGGCGACCAGATCGCCGTCGGCGCGCACGCGCACCGTCAGGGGCGCGCCGCTGGGCGACGTCAGGCGCAGCTGCAGCCGGACGTCGACCGCCGGGACGAAGGGCTCACCGCCCGGCGCCCCGCCGTCCTGCACCGGCAGCCCGCTCGCGACGCAGGCGCCGGCGGTCGGGCTGAGGATCTCGACGGCAGGTTGCGCACCGGCGAGGCCGGGCGTCGCCAGCAGCAGGGCGACGAGCACGGCGCGAGGCATCGGTCCTCCGTGCGGACGCGTGGGGGTCCGCTACTCCCCGCCCAGCTCGGCCGCGCGGTGCTGGAGGACGGCGTCGGCCTCCATCGGGGCGAAGTTCGTCAGCTCCTCGTTGAACGAGAAGGCGAAGGGCCCGGTGAGCCCCGGCTCGTGGGTGAAGCGCAGCGTCATCAGGGTGCCGGGGCCGATGCGGTTGGTGTTCGCCTGCGAGAACACCAGGATGCGGATGCCGTCGGCGTCGCGGCCCAGCAGCGAGACGTTCTTCTGCGCGTCGATGACCGGCTGCCCGGGGACGATCGCCTGGGCGCTGGGGCTGCGCAGCACCAGCGCGTCCGGCGCGAAGACGTTGAGCTCGATCAGCCGGGGCAGCCACTGGCTGCCGTCGTTGGCCGGCGAGTGGATCTGCTCGTAGGTGATGTCGACGTCGATGAAGTCGGCGCCGGCCTGGTTGAGGGCGAAGCCGAGGAAGTTCTCCTGGCAGTCCTCGTCGACGAAGCCGTCGCAGTCGTCGTCGACCTCGTCGCAGGTCGAGTCGTCGGCGGCCAGCGGATCGCCGGGCGTGCAGGCCAGGTCGGCGTCGACGCAGAGGAAGGTGCGCTGGCAGGCGCCGAGGCCGCAGGTGCGATCGACGGTGTGATCCTCGTCGACCTGGCCGTCGCAGTCCTCGTCGACGCCGTTGCAGGTGGCGTCGTCGACGGCCAGCGGATCGCCGGGCTCGCACATCACCGCGCCGTCGACGCACACGCCGGTCATCGCGCAGGCGCCCTGGCCGCAGGGCGCGCCCACGAAGTCCTCGTCGAAGCTGCCGTCGCAGTCCTGATCCTGCATGTCGCAGGTGGCGTCGTCCTGGGCCGGCGGGGGCAGCGGCGCGCAGGCCTGCTCGACGCCGTCGACGCAGGCGCTGCGGCCCTCGCAGGGGCCGATGCCGCAGCTCTCGGGCGCGTAGTCCTCGTCGACGTTGCCGTCGCAGTCGTCGTCGACGCCGTCGCAGGTGAAGTCCTGCGCCGCCGGCTCGCCCGCCTGGCAGTCCTGGGGCACGCCATCGACGCAGGCGCTCTCGGCCGCGCAGGCGCCGACGCCGCAGGCCTGGGGCGCGAAGTCCTCGTCGGTCGCGTCGTCGCAGTCGTTGTCCACGCCATCGCAGGGATCGGCGACGCCCGGGTTCACGTTGGGATCGCCGTCGTCGCAGTCGAGGCCCAGGCAGCCGGGGCCGACGCCGTAGCCGTCCAGATCGCCGTCGTCGCAGGCCATGCAGCTGCCGCGGAGGGGGACGCACTGCGCATCGCCGTCGTCGAAGGCGCCGCAGACGCTGTCCTCGGCGCAGTCCATGTCGTCCTCGCAGGGCGCGCCGCAGAACGAGCCGTCGTCGAACTCGAGGCAGCGGGCGCCTTCCGGCGCGCAGTCCTCGTCCACCTCGCAGGGCGCGCACGGGTTGGGCTCGACGGGGCCCATGTCGGCCTCGCCCCCGTCGACGCCGAGATCGTCGTCGGGCCCCATGTCCTCGCCCACCATCGCGTCGTCGACCGGGCCGGTGTCGAGGTCGCCGCCCATGTCGGCCATCGGCGCCATGTCGGCCAGCGGCCCCATGTCGGCTTCGGGGCCGGTGTCGCCGCCGGGCATCATGTCCAGCCCGCCGCTGTCCCCCCCGTTGCCCGGGCGGGTCTCGGCGTCGTCACAGGCCACCCCGGCGAGCGCCAGCGCGGCGCCCAGCAACAGCTTCCAGACCGTCGAACGCACGTTCATTCCCTCTCTCACTGCTGCACCGGGACGGTGAGCGGCTCGTCCGGATGGCCCGCACCGTAGGTGAGCGCCTGCTGCGCCGGCAAGGGCGCCATCTGGGTCTCGACGATGTCGAGCGTGAAGTCGGCGCCGCCGTTCCCGACCACGTCGAAGGTCAGCCGCGCCAGCTCGCCGCTGGCCATCGTGTCGAGCGTGAACCCGGTCAGCGTGACGCGCACCGTGTCGGCGTCGAGCGCGACGGCCAGCAGATCCTTCTGGGCGTCGATGGCCGACTGCCCGCGCGCGCCCGAGCCGTAGGCCACGCGCGCGTCGTCGAAGTCGATGCGCGCGTCGACCAGCTCCGGCTGCAGGCCCGGGACCGGCTGCCGCAGGTTGACCACCACGCCGACCGTGTTCGGGTCGCCGGTGTCGAAGGTCGTCAGGAACAGCACCGGCAGCAGCGGCGTGCCGCCCGTGCACTCGGCGCCGTTGGCCAGGCCGTCGTGATCGTAGTCCAGCGCGGCGTCGTCGCCGTCGTTGGGGTTCAGGCCGCAGGCGATCTCGACGCCGTCGAGGACGCCGTCCCCGTCGGTGTCGATGTTGTCGGGATCGCAGGGATCGCCGAAGCCGTCGCCGTCGGCGTCCTCCTGGCCCGGGTTCGCGATGTTCGGGCAGTTGTCGTCGCCGTTCAGCTCGCCGTCGCCGTCGATGTCGGGATCGCAGGCGTCGCCCTCGCCGTCGCCGTTGGCGTCGGCCTGATCGGCGTTCGCCACGTCGGGGCAGTTGTCGTCGCCGTTGTCCTGGCCGTCGCCGTCGCGATCGGGATCGCACACGTCGCCCAGCCCGTCGTCGTCGGCGTCCGACTGATCCGCGTTCGGGTCGACCGGGCAGTTGTCGTTGCCGTCGTCGACGCCGTCGCCGTCGTCGTCGAGGTCGCAGGCGTCGCCCACGCCGTCCCCGTCGAGATCGAGCTGCAGGGCGTTCTCGATCAGCGGGCAGTTGTCCGCGCCGTCGAGCTCGCCGTCGCCGTCGTCGTCGTCGTCGCAGGCGTCGCCCTCGCCGTCGCCGTTGGTGTCGACCTGGCCCTGGTTGGCCACGAACGGGCAGTTGTCCGCGCCGTCGGCGACGCCGTCGTCGTCGTCGTCCGCGTCGCACGCGTCGCCCTGGCCGTCGCCGTCGGTGTCGGTCTGGTCGGCGTTCTGCACGCCCAGGCAGTTGTCGACGCCGTCGTCCACGCCGTCGCCGTCGCCGTCCTGGTTCTGGTCGCAGGCGTCGCCCACCCCGTCGCCGTCGCCGTCGGCCTGGTTGGGGTTGGCCACCGCCGGGCAGTTGTCGTTCGCGTCGTCGACGCCGTCGTTGTCGCCGTCGCTGTCGCAGGCGTCGCCGATGCCGTCGCCGTCCGCGTCGCCCTGGCCCTGGTTGGCCACGCCGGGGCAGTTGTCGTTCGCGTCGTTCACCCCGTCGCCGTCGTCGTCCGCGTCGCAGGCCGCGCCGTCGCCGTCGCCGTCCGCGTCCACCTGATCGGCGTTCGGGTCGAGAGCGGGCAGTTGTCGTTGCCGTCGGCCACGCCGTCGTCGTCGTCGTCGGTGTCGCAGGCGTCGCCCGCGCGCCGTCGCCGTCGGTGTCCAGCTGGTTCGCGTTGGCCACGTTGGGGCAGTTGTCGGCGCTGTCGTCGAGGCCGTCACCGTCGGCGTCGTTGTTGGCGTCGCAGGCGTCGCCCAGCCCGTCGCCGTCGGCGTCCTCCTGGTTCGGGTTGGCGTCGTCGGGGCAGTTGTCGTTCGCGTCGTCGACGCCGTCGTTGTCGCCGTCGCTGTCGCAGGCGTCGCCGGTGCCGTCGCCGTCCGCGTCGCCCTGGCCGCCGTTGGCCACCGCCGGGCAGTTGTCCTGGCCGTCGTTCACGCCGTCGCCGTCGTCGTCCGCGTCGCACGCGTCGCCCAGACCGTCGCCGTCGAGGTCGGCCTGGCCCTGGTTGGCCGTCGCCGGGCAGTTGTCCTGGCCGTCGTCGACGCCGTCGCCGTCGTCGTCGGCGTCGCAGGCGTCGCCCTCGCCGTCGCCGTCGAGATCCGCCTGGTTGGCGTTGGCCGTGTTGGGGCAGTTGTCGACGCCGTCGTCGACGCCGTCGCCGTCGTCGTCCTGGTTCTGGTCACAGGCGTCGCCCACGCCGTCGCCGTCGGCGTCGGCCTGACCGGGGTTGGCGTCGTTCGGGCAGTTGTCGTCGCCGTCGGCCACGCCGTCGTTGTCGGCGTCGTCGTCGCAGGCGTCGCCGATGCCGTCGCCGTCCGCGTCCCCTGGCCGCCGTTGGCGGTGGTCGGGCAGTTGTCCTGGCCGTCGTTGACGCCGTCGCCGTCGTCGTCCGCGTCGCAGGCGTCGCCCAGCCCGTCGCCGTCGAGATCCGCCTGGTTGGCGTTGGCCGCCGCCGGGCAGTTGTCCTGGCCGTCGTTCACCCCGTCGCCGTCGTCGTCCGCGTCGCAGGCGTCGCCCAGCCCGTCGCCGTCGGTGTCGGTCTGGTTCGCGTTGGCGGCGTTCGGGCAGTTGTCGTCGCCGTCGTCCACGCCGTCGCCGTCGCTGTCGAGGTTCTGGTCGCAGGCGTCGCCCAGCCCGTCGCCGTCCGCGTCGGCCTGGCCCGGGTTGGCGTCGAGCGGGCAGTTGTCGTCGCCGTCGAGCACGCCGTCGTTGTCGCTGTCGTCGTCGCAGGCGTCGCCCGAGCCGTCGTTGTCGACGTCGGCCTGCCCGGCGTTCGCGTCGACCGGGCAGTTGTCCTGGCCGTCGTTCACGCCGTCGCCGTCGTCGTCGGCGTCGCAGGCGTCACCCAGCCCGTCGCCGTCGAGGTCGGCCTGGCCCGCGTTGGGCGCGGCCGGGCAGTTGTCGCCGGCGTCGGGCACCCCGTCGTCGTCGTCGTCGGCGTCGCAGGCGTCGCCCGTCCCGTCGCCGTCGAGGTCGTTCTGGTTGGGGTTGGCGGCGTTGGGGCAGTTGTCGACGCCGTCGTCCACGCCGTCGCCGTCGCCGTCCTGGTTCTGGTCGCAGGCGTCGCCCACCCCGTCGCCGTCGCCGTCGGCCTGCGTCGGGTTCGGCGTGGCCGGGCAGTTGTCCTGGCCGTCGTCCACGCCGTCGTTGTCGCCGTCGCTGTCGCAGGCGTCGCCGATGCCGTCGTCGTCGGCGTCGCCCTGACCCACGTTGGCGGTCAGCGGGCAGTTGTCGGCCGCGTCGTTCACGCCGTCGCCGTCGTCGTCCGCGTCGCAGACGTCGCCGGCCCCGTCCTGATCGAGATCCGCCTGATCCGCGTTGGCGTCCGTGCGGCAGTTGTCCACGCCGTCGGCCACGCCGTCGTTGTCGTCGTCGTTGTCGCAGGCGTCGCCCACCCCGTCGCCGTCCGCGTCGGCCTGGGCGGGGTTGGCCGCGTCGGGGCAGTTGTCGGCCCCGTCGTCGACGCCGTCGCCGTCGCCGTCCTGGTTCTGGTCGCAGGCGTCGCCCACGCCGTCGCCGTCGGCGTCCTCCTGACCGGGGTTGGCGGTGAGCAGGCAGTTGTCGTTGGCGTCGAGGATGCCGTCGCCGTCGACGTCGTTGTCGCAGACGTCACCGAAGCCGTCGTTGTCCAGGTTCTCCTGGCCCGCGTTGGCGGTCAGCGGGCAGTTGTCCTGCCCGTCGGCCACGCCGTCGTCGTCGTCGTCCGCGTCGCAGGTGTCGCCCTCACCGTCGCCGTCGCTGTCGACCTGGCCCGGGTTGGCGTCGAGCGGGCAGTTGTCGTCGAGGTCGTCGACCCCGTCGTCGTCGTCGTCCGCGTCGCAGGCGTCGCCGGCGCCGTCGTTGTCCAGATCGCCCTGGCCCGGGTTGGGCACGATCACGCAGTTGTCCGCCGGGTTGTTGGTGCCGTCGCCGTCGAGATCGGGGTCGCAGGCGTCGCCCGTGCCGTCCCCGTCCTGGTCGGCCTGGGCCGCGTTCGGATCGTTGGGGCAGTTGTCCTGGTCGTCGGCCACGCCGTCGCCGTCGAGGTCGCCCTCGCAGGCGTCGCCGACGTCGTCGCCGTCGGCGTCCTCCTGACCCGGGTTGGCCACCAGCGGGCAGTTGTCGACGCCGTCGAGCACGCCGTCGCCGTCGTCGTCGGTGTCGCAGGCGTCGCCCTCGCCGTCGCCGTTGCTGTCGGCCTGCCCCGGGTCTGAGTTCACCGGGCAGTTGTCCTGCAGATCGTCGACGCCGTCGTTGTCGTCGTCGCTGTCGCAGGGATCGCCCTGGCCGTCGCCGTCCAGATCGCCCTGGCCGGGGTTGATCGCGGTGCGGCAGTTGTCCTGCGCGTCGGCCACGCCGTCGTTGTCGTCGTCGCCGTCGCAGGCGTCGCCCTGCGCGTCGCCGTCGGTGTTGGTCTGGTTGGGGTTGGCCAGCGCGGGGCAGTTGTCCTGCGCGTCGTTCACGCCGTCGCCGTCGTCGTCGGCGTCGCAGGCGTCGCCCTGCCCGTCGCCGTCGAGGTCCTCCTGGTTCGGGTTGTTGGCCGCCGGGCAGTTGTCCTGGCCCGCGGGCACGCCGTCGCCGTCGGGATCGTCGTCGCAGGCGTCGCCCTGCCCGTCGCCGTCGGCGTCCGCCTGATCGGCGTTGGCCACGTCGGGGCAGTTGTCGCCGCCGTTGTTCACGCCGTCGCCGTCGCGATCCGCGTCGCAGGCGTCGCCCTGGCCGTCGCCGTCCGCGTCGGCCTGATCGGCGTTGGCGGTGTCGGGGCAGTTGTCGTCGCCGTCGTCGGTGCCGTCGCCGTCGCGATCCGTGTCGCAGGCGTCGCCCGCGCCGTCGCCGTCGCTGTCCTCCTGGCCGGGGTTGGCCACGTCGGGGCAGTTGTCGGCCCCGTTCGCCGCGCCGTCGCCGTCGCGGTCGTTGTCGCAGACGTCGCCGAAGCCGTCGCCGTCGGCGTTCTCCTGGCCGGGGTTGACGACGGCGGGGCAGTTGTCCTGCGCGTCGTCCACGCCGTCGCCGTCGCGATCCGGATCGCACGCGTCGCCGGTGCCGTCGCCGTCCTGATCGGCCTGGCCCGGGTTGGGGATGGCCGGGCAGTTGTCGTCGCCGTCGTCGAGCCCGTCGCCGTCCTGATCGCCCTCGCAGGCGTCGCCCACGCCGTCGCCGTCGGTGTCGGCCTGGCCCGGGTTGGCCACGAAGGGGCAGTTGTCCTGGCCGTCGTCGACGCCGTCGTCGTCGTCGTCCGCGTCGCAGGCGTCGCCCTCGCCGTCGCCGTCGGTGTCGGCCTGCAGGTCGTTGTCGACGAAGGGACAGTTGTCGTCACCGTCGGCCACGCCGTCGTCGTCGTCGTCGTCGTCGCAGACGTCACCGACGCCGTCGCCCTCGTTGTCGGCCTGGTCGGCGTTGGCCACGTCGGGGCAGTTGTCCTCGCCGTTGGCGGCGCCGTCGCCGTCGCGGTCGGCGTCGCAGACGTCGCCGTCGTTGTCGCCGTCGGCGTTCGCCTGGTCGGCGTTGGGATCGTCGGGGCAGTTGTCGGCGCCGTTGTCCACGCCGTCGCCGTCGCGGTCGGCGTCGCAGACGTCGCCCAGCCCGTCGCCGTCGATGTCGGCCTGGTTCGGGTTCGGCGTCAGGCGACAGTTGTCGTCCTGATCCAGGCTGGCGTCGCCGTCGCTGTCGGGGTCGATGGCGTCGATGTCGCCGTCGTTGTCGGTGTCGGCGGGATCGTTGGGATCGACCACCTCGGTGGGATCGTCGAAGCCGTCGCCGTCGGTGTCGGCCGCGAACGGGTTGGTGCCGATCGCCGCCTCTTGAGCGTTGGTCAGCCCGTCGCCGTCCCCGTCGAGCGCCCCGTCGTCGGGATCGAGCGGGTTCAGCCCGTTGTTCAGCTCGACGAGGTTGGACATCCCGTCGCCGTCGCAGTCGACGTCGCCGTCGGCCACGCCGCCGAAGGTGGTCGGGTTGTCCGGATCCAGGGTCGGGCCGCCGGCGAAGGCGCACTCGATCTCGTAGAAGCCCAGCAGGCCGTCCTGATCGGCGTCCACGATGTCGTGGATGAACTGCAGGATGGCGAAGTCGGTGTCGAACAGACCCCGCGCGTCGGGCAGCGTGTAGAACTCGCCGTTCCGGTTGCGGTCGAAGTCGGCCAGCGTCCGGTCGGGCAGCCCCACGCGCCCGGTGAAGTTGGCCGCGAGCGTCGCCGGATCGTCCACGTCGATGCGCTGCACGTACGCGAAGATCACGTCGCGCAACAGCAGGATGTCCGTGAAGACGTCGTCCGGGTACGTCCGTACCTGAGCCTGAGCCTGTGCCGGCATCGCCAGCGCCAGGCACGCCCCGATCGCCACGATCAGCTTGCGCATGGTCCCTCGATTGCCGCCTCGATCGGCGCTGATACCCGCCACGGCGAGTCCCCCACTCATGGCCTGAGCGTCGGCCAGTTCACGAAGTCGAACACGCCGGCGCTGAGCAGATCGCAAGCGCCCCGCGGATCGGCGTCCAAGTCGGTGTCCACCACCTGCAGCACGTAATCAACCCGGTCGTCGCCGTCCGAGAAGACCGTCGAGGCGGTCACGTTCACGAAGATGGGCGTCGGGTTGCCCGACGCGCGCACGTTGATGCACTGCACGGTCGTCTGCACCTCGACGCTCTCCACGAAGGCGGTGAGATCGCGGTTCATGGCCGCCAGCTGCAGCTGCCCGTCGCTGTTGCGGGCGTACTGCACGTGGATGGTCTTGTCGGTGTCGTCCAGCGCCAGCTGGTACCAATCGCCGGTGCGGCGCTCGCCCTCGCAGATCCAGGCGTCGCCCACGCGCACCTGCCCGCCGGGCAGCGCGGTGGCGCGGCCGAGCACGTCGTTGTCGGGATCGCCCTCGAGATCGTCGGCGACGCAGGGCCGGGTGGCCGGCACCACCGTCACGCGCAGGTCGTAGTCGGCCTGCTGCCCGCGCCCGCTCTGCACCCGCACCAGGTAGCGCCCGGTGCGCGCCTGATCGCGCGGCAGCACCACCAGCTCGGTGTCGTAGCGCGTCGTGCTGTCGGCCAGCTGCACGCCGTTGTCGCCGTTGAACAGCCGCAGGTCGAGATCGCCGGCGCCCTGATCGAAGGACAGCGTCACCACCACGCGCGCGTCGGCCTCGTCCACCTCGAAGGTGTACCAGTCCACGTCGTTCTCGCCGGCCGAGTTGCAGATGGTGCCGTCGGCGAAGGTGATGCGGTTGCCGTTGCCCAGATCGGTCGCCTCGTCGGGGCCGTCGTTGCGGCCGGCGATCTCGGCCGGATCGTTGGCGCAGTCGGGCCGCAGCGGATCGCGCCCGCGGGCGATCTCGTTGCGCGACGACATGCCGTCGCCGTCGGGATCGGCGTCCGCGTCGGCGCCGTCGAAGGGATCCAGCCCGTTCTGCACCTCGACGCCGTTCAGCAGGCCGTCGAGGTCGAAGTCGGCCCCGAAGTCGTTGGGGTTCAGAGGGTTGAGGCCGCTGTTGATCTCCTGCGCGTTGGTCAGCAGATCCCCGTCGAGATCCTCCGCCCCGTCGTCGGGGTTCAGCGGATCGAGGGCCCACTCGAGCTCGTCGCCGTTGCCGATGCTGTCGCCGTCGAAGTCCAGGTCGTAGTCGGCCGCCTCGAGCGGGTTCATGCCCAGGTCGACCTCGACGCCGTTGGCGATGCCGTCGCCGTCGCAGTCGTAGTCGGCGTCCTGCAGCGCGCCCAGCGTCGTGGTGTCCTCGGGGTCGAGCCAGCTGTTGTTGGGCAGCGGGCAGTCGAGCTCGATGATGCCGATCAGCCCGTCGCGATCGACGTCGGCCGGATCGTGCAGGAACAGCAGGATGGCCCGGTCGGCGTCGTTGATGTCGAAGACGCCGTCGGCCAGCACATCGAAGTCCGCCGCGGCGCGCCCGGGGAAGCGCGCGTTGCGCACGGCGTCGTCGAAGGGATCCAGGCGCAGCACGAAGGCGCGGATGATGTCGTTCAGCAGCAGGATGTCGTCGAAGGGCGGACGCAGCGGGATGGGCGGATCGCCGTTCAGGCCGTTGCCCGGGCCGCCGTCACCGCCGTCGCCGCCATCACCGCCGTCGCCGTCGTCCGGGCCGATGCCGCCGTCGGCCTCGGCGCAGAAGGCGGGGTACTCGACGGTGTCGGCCTCGGCCTCGACGTGCGGCACGATGCACTCGTTGAACTCGCGGATGACCAGGCAGCGCCGCTCGGGCGAGATGTAGAACAGCAGCGCCGCGTCGTTGGCGCCCTGCTCCACGAGCTCGAGCAGGATGCGCTGCTGCTCGCGGCCGGCGCGCGGCAGCGGGGTGTTGGCGCCGCAGACGAACTCGACGCGCAGCAGCGCGGCCTCGACGCGGAACTTGATGCCCAGCGTCAGCAGGTTCTGCCAGTTGCGGATGTAGACGCCCTGATCGGCGGCCGCGAACAGATCCCCCACCAGATCCATCAGCGCCAGCTGCAGCGTCAGGCTCTGGCTGTCGGTGATGCAGGTGCGGCCCGCCTGGCACACGAGGCCGATGTCGAGCTCGACCAGGGGCAGGATCTCCATCGTCGCGGGATCGCCGTCGTCGACCAGCGCCGCCAGCGCCGACTCGACCGCGGCCCGGCCCGGCCCGGCGTCGTCGGCGTCCACACGCGCCAGGTAGGCCTCGAGCTCGGCCTGCAGCCCGCGCAGGGCGTCGCCGAGGTCGTCGTTGACGCCGTTCGCGTTGTCCACGCGCTGCACGACGTCGACGTCGTCGGGCATGGGGAAGCCGGCGTAGGCCTGCGTCGGGTGCACCGCGTCGACGAGGTAGAAGTAGGCGTCGAACAGCACGGCGAACAGGTCGCGGGCCAGGAAGGCGTCGCGATCGCCGCCGACGCGCGCGTAGTAGTCCTCGGCGTCGAAGATCAGGTGGCCCACGTCCAGCGAGGACGCCGCGCGGCGCACCGGCAGCGGCTGCTCGCCCACCTGCCCCGTCACGGCGGCGAGCTGGACGTCCAGCTCACGCAGCAGCTGCCGCGTGATGCGCCACAACAGATCGCCGAAGTCGGCCCCCGCGCTCTGCGCGCGGTACAGGCGGAAGATGATCTCGTCGAGCGCCATCAGCGTGTTGCCGCGGTAGCCGTTGCGCTCGCCCCACAGGCCGCGCTCGACCCAGTCGGCGAAGGCGGGCTGGTCGGCGGGCGACAGCGCGCCGAGCACGCGCACCGGCGCGGCGGGATCTTCGATGATCGGCTGGGCCCGCTCGCCGGCCAGGCGCAGCAGATCGCTCAGCGTGGCCTCGCGCACGGTGAACGGCACCTGCCGGGTCGCCGCCGAGTCGTTGTCGCGCACCCGCAGGGTGATCGTGTAGTCGCCCGGCTCGGGGTAGCGGAACTGCGCGTCGGCGGTGGGCAGCTCGACGTCGAAGGTGCCGTCGCCGTCGAAGTCCCACTCGTAGGCCACGATCGGATCGCGCAGGGCACCCGACACCGCGTCGGCGCGGAACGACAGCAGCGCCCCGCTCTGCGGATCGTTGGGCAGCGTCACGCCGTTGATCGTCGGGTTCACGTCGCGCACGGTCACCTGCACGGTGCTCAGCGCGGCGCTGTCCTCGTCGCGCACCACCAGCCGCACCGGGTAGACGCCGTCGAGCTCGTAGGTGTGGGCCGTCTGCACCGCGTCGGCGCCCTCGACGGCCGGCGTGCCGTCGCCGAAGTCCCAGGTGTAGCCCGTGATGGCGTCGGCGGCGCTGCCCGGGCGGCTGCGGCTGGCGTCCAGCATCAGGGGCTGGCCCTGCAGCACGACGTAGGGTCCCCCCGGGTCGGCCACCGGGTTCACGTCGCGCACGGTCACCTCGAAGTCGGCGTCACGGGTGGCGCCGAAGCTGTCGGTGACGCGCAGCGTGCCGGCGAAGGCGCCGTCCTCGTCGGTCGGGAACGGCGCGCGCACGCCCTCGACCTCGAAGGCGCCGTCGCCGTCGAAGTCCCAGGCGTAGGACGCGACGGTGTCGCCCTGCTCGGGCGGCCGCGAGTCGCTGCCGTCCACCTCGAGCGGGCTGCCCTCGTCGACGATGTAGGCGGGCACGCCCGCCGCGGGATCCGCCGCCGGGTGGCCGTCGGGCACCGGCACCGCCACCGGCGGCCCGTTCACCCGAAACTGCCGCAGCACCTGGCGCTCGGTCCCCTGGCAGTCGGGCACGTCCAGCGCCAGCGTGTAGTCGCCGGCCTCCTCGATGGGCGTGTTGGCCACGTAGACGATGTCGGGCACGCCGTCCTGGCTGAGCCGCGCGGTGATCTGGTTGGCGCAGGTGGGCGGGCCCACCACCTGCCAGTTGACCCGCGCGACGTCGACCAGCGCGTTCGCCTCGGGCCCGTTGATCTCCACCTGCACCGGCTCGGCCACGCGGTAGGCCCGCACGGCCTGCCCCACGTTGCCGCAGGCGTCGGTGGCGGTGACGGTGAGGATGCGCTGGCAGCCGTTGACCACCTCGTCCTCGTCCACCTGCGGGCCGTCGTCGATGGTGTCGGCCACGCGCACGTCGGGCAGCGGCACCTGCTCGGGCGGATAGCAGACGTCCTCGACCAGATCCGCCCCGATGGTGACCACCGGCGCCGTCCGGTCGAAGGGCACGCGCCCGCCCGAGTCGGCGAAGCTCTCGACGCCGGTGGCGTCGGTGAACACCAGCTGCAGGTCGTGGTTGCCCTCGCCGATGTCGATGGCCGCCAGGGTGACCGTGCGCTCGACCTGCTGCCCGCCCACGACCGTCTGCACGTCCTCGGTGGCCACCTCTTCGCCGTCGATGTACAGCTTGGCGACCACCGCGTCGCCGTCGGCGTCGCCCACCCGGAACACCACGTCGAAGTTGCCCGGCCCGATGCATGCGTCGGCGCGCGGCGCCACCAGCTCGCCCTGCGGCGGCGCCCGGTCGAGCACCTCGATCTCGGCCTCGGCCGGCTGGCTGCACGCCCCCTCGCCGTCGCAGGCCCGCACGCGGACGATCTGCGACAGGCCCACCTCCCAGCCGGGGTGCGTGTAGTCGCGCACCGTCTCGCCGGTGTAGTCGCTGCCCGCCAGGGTGCCGGCGCCGTCGAGGTCGTCGGCGCCGAACAGGCCGTCGCCGTCCGTGTCCCAGTCCCAACGCACCACGGCGTCGCAGGGCGCGTTGGGATCGCGCGAGCCGCGGGCATCGAGCAGCACGCCGGCGAAGCCGCCCGGCACGGGGCCGGTGACGTAGGGCCCGCCCGCGCTGGCCACCGGCGGCACGTTGTTGTTCACGATGTCGAGCACCACGTCGGTGCTGTCGGTGCGCCCGCTGGCGTCGGTGACGGTCAGGCGCGCGACGATGCGGTCGCCGCCCTGCGCGTTGCGGCTGACCGTGCGGCCCTCGGCGTCGGGGACGCCGTCGCCGTCGAAGTCCCAGTCCCAGCTCACGATGGCGAAGCCGCCGTCGATCGGGCCGTCGGTGAAGCTGCCGCCGCCGTCGAACTCGACCACCACGTTGCAGCCCACCCGCGCCGGCGTCAGCTCGGCCACCGCCGTCGGGCCGCGCACGATCTCGAGGGCCGCGAAGGCGTCGGTCGTCTGCCCGAAGCGGTCCGTGGTGCGCAGGCGCACGACCGTCTCGCCCCGATCGTCGAAGCCCAGGCCGGCGAGCTGCGCGGCGGTCACCGTCTGCGTGGCGTCGTCGGGCGCGTCGAAGTCGACCACCCCGTCGTTGCCCACGTCCCAGGCGTACTCGACGATCGCGTCCCCGCAGGCCACGTCCGGGTCGACGCTGCGGCCCCCGTCGAGCTCGAGATCGTCGCCCAGCGCGATGACGTAGGGGCCGCCGGGCACCGACGAGGGGCTGGTGTTGCCCGCCGTCACCGCCAGCTGCACCACCGTCTGCGCCGTGCCGCCGCGGCTGTCGGTCACCCGCAGCCCGATGGGCTGGGGGCCGTCGAAGGTGAACTGCGCCGGCGTGACGTTCACCTGCGGGCCCATGGCGTCGTCGAAGGCGCCGTCGCCGTCGGTGTCCCAGGCGAAGCCGACGATGTCGACGTCCGGGTGCGGGTGCCCGCTCGAGGTGCCGTCGAGCAGCACGCGCTGCCCGCAGGTGGCGGGGCTGGGCGAGACGACGGCGCCGGCCAGCGGCGCGCGGTCGTACACCTGCAGCGTGGCCTCGTCGCGGGCGGTCAGGAAGGTGGTGTCCTCGACCTCGAGCAGCAGGCGGAAGGTGCCCGGGGCCGCCACGCCCAGGGCCGCCAGCTGCTGCGCGCTGATCTCGTGGATGGCCGCGTCGCCGTCGCCCTGGGGATCGGGCAGCTGCACGTCCCAGACGGGATCGCCGCCCGCGTAGGCGACGTCCCACCGATAGGCCGAGATGAAGTCACCGAGGTCGTCGGCGTTGGGATCGGCGCTCTGGGTGGCGTTGAGGGTCAGCGGATCGCCCAGCAGCAGGTGGTAGCCCCGCTCGGGCGGATCGGTCGGATCGGCGTCGGCGCTGGGCTCGGCGGCGCCCACCCGGTAGTTCACCTGCCGCCGCGAGATGGTCGACTGCCCCAGGTGATCGGTCACCCGCAGCCGCACGAACACCTGCGGCACGTTCTGGGGATCGGGGATGGGGTTGAAGATGCGGCGGAAGTCGACGCGATCCTGCTCGGGCGCGTCGCCGAACAGGCCGTCGTCGTTCAGATCCCACTCGTAGCGCTCGATGCTGCCGCCGGGGATGGGCGACTGGCTCTCGCGAGCGTCGAGCACGACGTCCACGCGGCCGGTGATCTGGTCGATGGCCGCGGGATCGGGCTGCTGCACCAGCACCGCCTGCGGCTCGGACTGGAAGATCGACACCTGCACGGTGCGGGTGGCCGAGGCGCCGAAGCGATCGGTGACGCGCAGGGTGACCGGGTTCGCGGGCTGGCGGGTGCGGCGATCGGCCGGGAAGTCCATCGCCTGCGCGACCGTGGCCCACGCCACGTCGATCACCGCGTTCGGGCCGGTGACGTCCAGCGGGCCGCCGAAGGCGCCGTCGCCGTCGATGTCCCAGGCGTACTCGACGATCGCGTCGCCGCAGCCGCCGTCGGGCTCGGTGCTGGTGCTGCCGTCGAGGCGCAGGTCCTGGCCCTCGAGCAGGGTCAGCGGGGCGCCGGCCACCCGGGCGGTGGGCGCGCGGTTGCCGCGATCGACCACCACGTCGAAGGTGTGGCTGGCCGTGCGCCCGCGATCGTCGGTGACCGTCAGGCGGGCGGCGTAGGTGCCGAAGCGCGGGTAGGTGAAGGTGAACGTCGGCGCCGGGCCGCCGCCGTCGGCCCCGGGCAGCCCGTCGACGTCCCAGCTGTACTGGGTGATGCGCCGGTCGGGGTTCGGGTGCCGGCTGCCGCTGCCGTCGAAGGTGACCTGCTGCTGGCAGCCCGCCGGGTTGGGCGTGGCGCGACCGAGGGCCACCGGATCGCTCGGGTAGACCGTCACCTGCGTCGTCGCGACCGCCTCGTCGCCGGCCTGATCGCGCACGTAGAGCGTGATGTTGTGCGGCCGCCCGAGGGGCAGGTTCTGCAGCGCGGCCCAGGGGATGGACGCGTCGGCGGCGTCGGCGTCGTCGTACTGGCCGTCGTTGTCGATGTCCCAGCCGACGGTCAGCGTGTCGCCGCAGCCCGCGTTCTGGTCGGCCGCCGTGCCGCGCAGCTGCAGCGGCTGGCCCACCTCGACCACGTAGGGGCCGCCGTGCGCCGCGGTGGGCGGCACGTTGGGCGCCGCGTCGACCCGCACGTTGACCGTCGCGTTCTTGGTCTGGCCCTGCTGATCGATGACCTGCAGCGTCGCCACGTAGTCGCCGCGCCGCCGGTAGGTGTAGTTGAACGCCTGCTCGGGGTTGGCGGTCTCGAAGTCCTCCGGCGCGCCGGTCTCCCACCACAGCCCGTTGCTGCGATCGACGTCCCAGCGGAAGGCGATGAGGCGCGCCTCGGGGTTCGGGTGGAACGAGCCGCCGTGGGTGAAGGTCAGCTGGCCGTTGTTGCCGCCCGCGCAGCCCTCGACCACCGTCACCGGGCGCACCGAGGTCACCGCGATCGGCTTCGGGTTGAAGATGGTGGGCGTCAGCACCAGCGAGCCGATCGCGACCGACATGCTGTTGCCGCCCGCGCCGCACACCACCGAGCCACCGCTGCCGCAGTCGCTGATGCGCCCGAAGCTGGCGTAGTCCCCCAGGCTGCGGTCCTGCGAGCGGATCAGGTAGATGTTGAACTCGCGCTCCCAGTCGACGCCGCCGACGAGGCCCATGTCGTTGGTGCCGGTGCGGTAGCCCTTCTGGTGGCTGTAGATGCCGTACAGGTTGCCGCACTGCGCGCCGTTGCCCCAGCTGTAGACCGCGTTGGTGTTGCCGCACAGGTAGCTGCCCCCGTTCCACAGGCGCAGGCCGTTGTTCCAGCCGGTCGAGTTGCCGTTCCAGGTGCGCGCGGTGAAGGCGAGGTAGTCGTCGTAGGCTTGCCGCATGCGGTCGGCGGTGTCGTTGGCGTAGGGCGCGAAGGGGCGGCTGTTGTCGCCGCGCTGCAGCTGGTCGATGCCCAGCCAGCGCGCGCCGACGAACGCGCCGCCGGTCAGCTGCATGTTGTTCGCTTGCCAGGCATCGCCCGTGCGGTAGCTCGAGCCGCCCTGGTTGCCCTGGTTGCGCACCAGGTTCTCGGCGATGGCGTATTTGTGCTGGTTGTTGACGAAGACGCCGTAGGGGCGGCCGGCGATCTCGGCCGACTCGAGGCCGATGTAGCCCCACTGCGCCGTCGAGGCGTCCATCGTGCTGCAGCCGGCCGCGCCGTCGATGGCCGAGTAGTACCAGCCGCCCTTGCCGCACCCCCCGCTGATCTGCTGGTAGGCGAGGTAGTCGGTCATCTCCTGGATGAGCACCTCGTACAGCGTGCCGGCGAGGCCGCCCACCTGCACCGGCGTGCCGGCCAGGGCGGGCAGCACCGGCGCCATGCTGCCCAGCGTCACGCCCTGGTAGTAGACGTTGTTGCCGCCGCCGTTGCTGTAGGCGCCCATCTGGTTGGTGGTGCCCGGCAGGCGGTTGCACTGCACGTCGCCGCCGTTGGGCGCGAGGCCGCAGGTGGTGCCCTCGTCGGCGCCGTTGATGGCGACGCGGGCGGTGCCCCGGGCGAGGACGTTGTTCAGCAGGCGGATGGACGTCTCGGCGTAGGGATCGGTACGCCAGCGCGTGTCGTTGGCGGCCTCCCAGTTGGCGGGCAGGTTCAGGCCGTGGCGGTCGATGGTGCCCGGCGGGTAGGCGGGCAGGCGGCCGTTGATCGCGAAGGCCCACACGGCCAGCGCGCCGCCGGCCGCGGCGTTGCCGCCGGCGGTGAGGCTGCCGGTGATCTGGGCGCCCTGCCCGGCGTGGTTGCCGGTCCAGCGGTGCAGGTACCAGAGGGCCTCGTGCAGGGCCATCTGGGCCATGATCTCGGTCTGCTCGGCCGTCCACTGGCGGGGATCGTTCGCCGGATACCAGTTGTAGGTGAAGATGCGCTGGCTGGCGAAGGACTGCTGGTTGGTGCAGCGATCGGTCACCCGGACGTTGATGGGCGTCGAGCTGTCGGCGTCGACCGCGGGCACGGTGAACGTGCGGCCGATGTCGTAGACCGAGCCGGCGCTGGGCGTCACGTCGCGGGCGGCGTCGTCGTCGAACGTGTCGTTGCGGTTGACGTCCCAGACCACCCGATAGCCCTGGGCGCAGTTCGCGTTGCGCAGCATCGCCTTGAGGGTGAGGCGGGCGCCCTCGTGGGCGGGATAGGGCAGCCGAGGATCGCCGGGCGCGTAGGGCACGACGAGGATCTCGGGCCCGCCGTTCTGGGCCCGGGCGACGCCGAGTGTCGCCGCCACCGCCAGGGAGAACAGGACGATGCGTCGCATGTGGCCATCCTCTGCGTTCGCAGCACCCTAACACCAGGGTGGCGGAAAGAGAATGGCAAACTTCCAATCTCACTGTAACCGATCGGTGATCCTACGGATGCGCCGGGCACGCGATTGACAGGCCGAACCGAGCTCCGTACAACGAGCCCCTTGCGCCACTGTACTAGTACGGTGAATCATGGCCGACGACGAGGCGACGCGGGAGCGGCAGCGGTGACGACGGTGCTCTTGATCGACAACTACGATTCGTTCACGCACAACCTGGCCCAGCTGCTCGGGGCCCAGGGCGCGCGCGTCGTCGTCGCGCGCAACGACGCCATCACGCTGGCCGAGGTCGAGGCCCTCGCCCCCAGCCACGTCGTGCTGTCCCCGGGCCCCGGCAACCCCGCCGTGCCCCGCGACTTCGGCGTCTGCGCCGATCTGGTGCGCGCCGCCCGCCCCGACCGCCCGCTGCTGGGCGTCTGCCTGGGCCACCAGGGCATCGCCCACCACCTCGGCGGCCGCGTCGTGCGGGCGCCCACCATCATGCACGGCAAGTCGAGCGCCGTGCGCCACGACGGCCGCGGCGTCTTCGCCGGCCTCCCCTCGCCCCTCGAGGCCATGCGTTACCACTCCCTGACCGTCGAGCGCGCCTCCCTGCCCGACCGCCTGATCGTCACCGCCGAGACCGACGACGGCGTCATCATGGGGCTGCGCCACGTCGACCTGCCGCTCGAGGGCGTGCAGTTCCACCCCGAGAGCATCGGCACCCCCGACGGCGGACGGATGATGCGGAACTTCCTGTTCGGCCCCGACCTGGCCGTGGCGGCGGCGTCGTGAAGGCGCTGCGCACCCTGGTCGCGGGCCAGCCGCTCGACCGGCCGGCCGCCGAGGCGGTCATGGAACAGCTCTTGACCGGCCAGGTGCCCGAGGCGGCCGCCGGCGCGCTGCTGGCCGCGCTGGCCATCCGCGGCGTCACCGCGCCGACGCTGGCCGGCTTCGCCACCGTCATGCGGCGCCACGCCCGCGCCGTGAGCGGGGGCGCCGACGCGGTCGACACCTGCGGCACGGGCGGCAGCGGGCTGCCGACGCTGAACACGTCGACGCTGGCGGCCTTCGTGCTGGCCGCCGCCGGGGTGCGGGTGGCCAAGCACGGCAACCGGGCCAGCAGCGGCAAGTGCGGCAGCATGGACGTGCTCGAGCACCTGGGCGTCGACATCGACCTCGACGTGCCGCGCGCGACGGCCCGGCTGCGCGAGGGGCTGGTGTTCCTCAACGCGCGGCGCCACCACCCGGCGCTCGGGCCGCTGGCGCCGGTGCGCCGGGCGCTGGGCGTGCGCACGGTGTTCAACCTGCTGGGCCCGATCTGCAACCCGGCGGGCGTGCGGCGGCAGCTGCTGGGCGTCAGCGACGCGGCCGCGGCGCCCCTGCTGGCCGACTGCCTCGCGGCGCTGGGCACCGAGCGCGCGCTGGTGGTGCACGGGGACGGCGGGCTGGACGAGCTGGCGCTCAGCGGCCCCACCCACGTGTGGCGCGTGGACGGCGAGCGCGTCGAGGCCGGGACCGTCGACCCGGACGCCCTGGGCCTGCCGCCCACCCCCTTCCCCGCCGTCGCCGGCGGCGAGGTGGCCGAGAACGCCGAGCGCTTCGTCGCGGTGCTGCGCGGCGACGACCGCGGGCCGCGTCACCTGCACACCGCGCTGAACGCCGGCGCGGCGCTGTGGGTCGGGGGCGCGGCGCCGGATCTGAAGGCGGGCGTGGCGCGCGCCCGCGACATCCTGTGCAGCGGCGCGGCCTTCGGGGCCTTCGAGCGCTACCGCGAGGCCAGCGCCCGATGACCGTCCTCGAGCGCATCGTCGCCCGCACCCGGGCCGATCTGGCCACGCGGCGCGGCCCCCTCGAGGCGCTGCCCGCCGCGCCGGCGCCCCCGCGCGACTTCGCCGGCGCCCTCGAGGCGGCGGACGGGCTGGCCCTGATCGCCGAGTTCAAGCCGCGCTCGCCCTCGAAGGGCGCCATCCGACCGGACGCCTCGCCCGAGGACGTCGCGCGGCTGTACCGCCGGCACGCCCACGCGATGTCGGTGCTGTGCGACGCGCCCTTCTTCGGCGGCGGCTACCCCACCCTGGCGCGGGTGCGGGCGGTGACCGACCTGCCCCTGCTGGCCAAGGACTTCGTGGTCGACGCCTATCAGGTGCACGAGGCCCGCGCGCACGGGGCCGACGCGGTGCTGCTGATGGCGTCGGTGCTGGCGCCCGCCGAGCTGGCGGTGCTGCTGCGGCAAGCGCGCGCGCTGGGCATGGAGGCGCTGGTCGAGGTGCACGACGCGCGCGAGCTGGAGGTCGCCCTCGAGGTCGGCGCGCGCGTCGTGGGGGTCAACAGCCGCGACCTGAAGACGCTGACCATCGACCTGGATCACGCGGCGCGGCTGCTCGACGCCGTGCCGGCCGGGCGCCTGCGGGTGGCCGAGAGCGGGCTCACCGACCGCGCGGCCGTCGACCGCGTGCGGGGGCGGGCCGACGCCGCGCTGGTGGGCAGCGCGATCATGGCGGCCGACGATCCCGCGGGCTTCATGGAGGGGCTCGGGTGGCCGTCGCGGTGAAGGTGTGCGGGGTGCGCGACGCGGCCTCGGCGCGGGCCTGCGCCGCGGCCGGCGCCGATCTCGCGGGGCTGAACTTCTGGCCGCGCAGCCGGCGGTGCGTCGCGGTGTCCGCGGCGCGCGACCTGGTGGCCGCGCTGGAGGGCGTGACGCCGGTGGGCGTGTTCCGCGATCAGCCCCTCGGCGACGTGTTCGCGGTCGCCTCGGCGGTCGGACTCGGCTGGGTGCAGCTGCACGGCGCCGAGACGCCGGCCGACTGCGCCGCGCTGCGGGCGCGCGGGCTGCGCGTCGTCAAGGCCCTGCCCGTGCGCGACGCGGCCGACCTCGACGCCTGCGCCGCCTTCGCCGACGTCGCCGATCTGCTGCTGCTCGACGCCCCCACGCCCGGCGGCGGCCGCCCCTTCGACCACGGGGCGCTGCGCGGCGCGCGCCTGCCCCTGCCCTTCCTGTTGGCCGGGGGCCTGACCCCCGAGAACGTCGGCGCCGCCGTCGCGCGGGTGCGCCCGCACGGCGTGGACGCCGCCTCGGGCGTCGAGGAGGACGGGGCGCCCAGCCCCGCCCGCGTCGTCGCCTTCTGTCGGGCCGCCCGCGCGGCGGCCGAGGTTCAGCGATGAGATCCGAAGGCACCTTCGGCGGCCGCTTCGGCGGCTATTACGTCAGCGAGCTGCTCGTGCCCTGCCTGGAAGAGCTCGAGGCCGCGTGGCTCGAGGCGCGCGACGATCCGGCCTTCCGGGCCGAGCTGGGCGCGCTGCTGCGCGACTACGCCGGGCGGCCGACGCCGCTGTACCGCTCGGGCGCGCTGAGCGCCGAGCTGGGCTGCGCGGTCTACCTGAAGCGCGAGGATCTGCTGCACGGCGGCGCGCACAAGACCAACAACACGATCGGGCAGGCGCTGCTGGCGAAGCGCATGGGCAAGCGGCGCGTGATCGCCGAGACCGGGGCCGGGCAGCACGGCGTGGCGACGGCGATGGCCGGGGCGCTGCTGGGGCTCGAGGTGAAGGTGTTCATGGGCGCCGTCGACGTGGCGCGGCAGCGGCCGAACGTGCAGCGGATGGGGCTGTTCGGGGCCGAGGTGGTCGCCATCGAGCAGGGCTCGGCCAGCCTGAAGGACGCGATCAACGAGGCGCTGCGCTACTGGACCGAGCAGGTGCGCGACACGTTCTACGTGTTCGGCACGGCGGCCGGGCCGCACCCCTACCCCAGCCTCGTGCGGGATCTGCAGCGCGTCATCGGCGAGGAGATCGGGCAGCAGCTCGCGCCGGGCAAGCCGACCGCGGTCATCGCGTGCGTCGGCGGCGGCAGCAACGCGATCGGCGCCTTCGCCCACTTCGTCGACGACCCCGACGTGCAGCTGATCGGCGCCGAGCCGGGCGGCGACGGGGTGGCCACCGGGCGGCACGGCGCGACGCTCAGCGCCGGGCGGCCCGGCTGCCTGCACGGGTCGATCAGCTACGTGCTGCAGGACGCGCACGGACAGATCACCGAGACGCACAGCGTGTCGGCGGGGCTCGACTACCCGGGCGTCGGGCCCGAGCACAGCCACCTGAAAGAGACCGGGCGCGCCGAGTACCTGCCGGTGGACGACGCCGAGGCGCTGGACGCGTTCCGCTGGCTGGCCCGCCGCGAGGGCATCCTGCCCGCGCTCGAGAGCGCCCACGCGGTGGCCCTGGCGCGCCGCCTGAAGGGACGCTTCGGCCCGGACGACGTGGTGGTGATCAACCTGTCCGGCCGCGGCGACAAGGATCTCGACCACGTGGCGAAGCTCGAGGAGGCGGGGCGATGAGCGGCGCGCTCGAGCAGCACCTGCGCGGCATCCGGGCCGAGGGGCGCGGCGCCTTCGTGCCCTTCCTGGTCATCGGCGATCCCGACCTCGAGACCAGCCTCGCGCTGACCGACGCGCTGGTCGAGGCGGGCGCCGACGTGCTCGAGTTCGGCTTCGCGTTCAGCGATCCGCCCGCCGACGGGCCGGTCATCCAGGCGGCCGACCAGCGCGCCCTGACCGCCGGCGTGACGCCCCCCGCGGCCTTCGAGTTCCTCGACGCGGTGCGGCAGCGGCACGGCACGCCGGTGGTGCTGCTGATGTACTACAACCTGATCCTGCAGTTCGGCGTCGACGCGTTCTACGCGCGGGCGGCGCGGGCCGGGGTGCAGGGCGTGCTGGTGGCCGACGTGCCGGTCGAGCTGGCCGGCGGGCTGGTCGAGGCCGCCGAGCGCCACGGCGTCGCCCCCATCTTCATCGCCAGCGAGCTGACCCCGGCCGACCGCCTGGCGCAGGTGGCGACGCGGGGCGGCGGCTTCGTGTATACGGTCGCGCGCGTCGGGGTGACCGGCGAGCAGGCCGAGCTGGCGGCGGGGCTGCCCGCGACGCTGGCGCGGCTGCGCGCCGCGGTCGACCGGCCGCTGCTGGCGGGCTTCGGGCTGTCGACGCCCGAGCACGTGCGGCGGGTGCGCGCCGCCGGGGCCGACGGGGCCATCGTCGGCAGCGCGCTGGTGCGGCAGATCGAGGCCCACCTGGGCGATCGGCCGGCCATGGTGCGGGCCGTCGGCGACCTGGCCCGGCGCTTCGCCGAGGCCGCGCGAGAGGAGGACGTTCGATGCTGATCGTGATGCGGGCCGAGGCCACGGACGAGGACGTCGCGCGCGTCTGCCGGGCCATCGAGCGCAAGGGCTACGAGCCGCGGCCCATCCCCGGCGGCACGCGCACCGCCATCGGCGTCGTCGGCAACAAGGGCGCGGTCGACCGCTCCGAGTTCCTCGGCCTGCCCGGCGTGTTCGAGTGCATCCCGGTCTCGGCGCCCTACAAGCTGGTCAGCCGCGAGTTCCACCCGGTGGACACCGTCGTCGAGCTGCCCAACGGGGCGCGCATCGGCGGCGGCTACCTGTGCGTGATGGGCGGGCCCTGCGCGGTCGAGGACGAGGCGCAGATGCACGAGGCGGCGGCCTACGTGGCGGCCGCGGGCGGCGCGGTGCTGCGCGGCGGCGCCTACAAGCCGCGGACGAGCCCCTACAGCTTCCAGGGGCACGGGCCCGAGGCGCTGCGCCTGATGCGCGCGGCCGCCGACGCGCACGGGCTGGCCATGGTGACCGAGGCCGTCGACCACGCCAGCGCCGACCGGGTGGTCGAGTACGCCGACGTCATCCAGATCGGCGCGCGCAACATGCAGAACTTCTCGCTGTTGAAGCACGTGGGCCGCTTCGACAAGGCGGTCATCGTGAAGCGCGGCATGGCGGCCACCATCGAGGAGTGGCTGCTGGCCGCCGAGTACGTGCTCGACGCCGGCAACGACCGCGTCATCCTGTGCGAGCGGGGCATCCGCAGCTTCGATCCGACCACGCGCAACGTGCTCGACATCGCGGCGCTGGCGGTCGCGCGGGGGCTGAGCCACCTGCCGGTGATCGCCGATCCCAGCCACGGCACCGGCCTGCGCGACATGGTGACGCCGATGGCGCGGGCGGCGGTGGCGGCCGGCTGCGACGGGCTGATCGTCGAGACGCACCCGCGGCCGGCCGAGGCGCTGAGCGACGGGCACCAGGCGCTGTTCCCGAGTCAATTCGAGGACATGGTGCGCGAGGTGAGGGCCATCGCCGACGTGCTCGGCCGGACGCTGAGCGTGCCGCGGTGAGGGCGCTCTGCTGCGCGGCCGCCCTGATCGCCTTCGCCGGCTGCGCCGAGGACGCCGACGACGGGGCCCCGCCCGACGGGGCGACCGACGCCGCCGCCGCGGACGCCACCCCCGACGCCGACCTGCGGGCCGACGCCGATACGCGGCCGATGTGCGATCTGGCCGGCGTGGGCATGGGCCTCTGCTGTGACATCCGGGCGCCCGACGGCAGCAGCGCGCGCGGCGTCTGCCGCGAGGGCCGCTGCGTCAACAGCCGCTTCGGCGTCGACAGCGCCTACTGCGCCGAGTAGCGGGCGCGCTCACGCGGCCTCCGCGGCGCGCTGACCCGCCCCTCGCCGCGCCCTCACCCGCCCTTCGCCCCCAGCACCTCGCGCACCGCGCCCAGCACCGCGGCGTGGTGGTCGCCCGTCGTCGCGGCCACCCCCTCGTTGGCCCGCAGCGTGCGCCCCAACGAGAAGTCGAGCGGCCGCCCGCGCACGTCGGTCACCGTGCCGCCCGCCTCGGTCACCACCAGCCACCCGGCCGCGTGATCCCAGATCTTCTCCTCGTAGTCGGCCCGCGTCGGCAGCCGCAGGTACACCTGCGCGTCGCCCCGCGCGACCGCCGCGTACTTGCACTGGCTGTCCATGCGCAGGGGCGGCGCGGTGATGCCCAGCCGCGCGGCGATGCGCGCCGTCGCCGACTGATCGCTGTGGCCGCCCTCGACCGACTCGCAGAACACCGTCTCGGCCAGCGGCCGGCCCTTCGGCGGCGCCGCCCGCGCGCCCGCGCCCTCGGGCGGCAGGCCGAACAGGCGGGTGCCCTCGCCGCGCACGGCCAGCGCCAGCACCCCGCGCGCGCCGTCGGGGGCCGCCGGATCGACCGGCAGGTTGGGGCACGCCAGCGCGCCGACGACCGGCGCGCCGCCCTCGACCAGCGCCAGCGCCACCGCGTACTGCTCGCCGCGCAGGAAGCCCTTCGTGCCGTCGATCGGATCGAGCACCCAGAAGCGCCCCTCGGCCCCGCCGGGGTGCGCGCCGCGGTCGATCGCCTTCAGCGCCGCCTCGGGGCCCAGCCCCACCGCCCGCTGCACCAACTCGGCGACCTGATCGCGCAGCGCCTCGGCGCCCGGCCGCCGCAGGGCCTCCGCCGCCTCCTCGGCCACCAGCGGCACGCCGGGCGTCGCGCCCCCCAGCAGGTGGCTGACCACCGCCTGCGCCCCGAAGTCGGCCACCGTCACCGGCGACCGATCCGCCTTGTCCAGCCGCCCCGCGTCGGCCAGCCCGCGCTGCACCTCGGCGCACAGCGCCGCCGCCACCGTCACCGCCCGCGCGGCGGCGTCGCGCTCGTCGTCGTAGCTCACGTTCCCCCTCCTCGTCGTCGTCCGCCCCCGGGCGGGGCGGTCAGCCCAGCACGCTGGGCCAGTTCTGGGCGATCCACCCCCGCCGGGCGGCGCGCGCCTGCCAGCCGGGATCGCCGGGATCGTGGCGCAGCCCGCCCCGCAGCCACCCGTCGATCACCTCGCGGGCGCGCGCCACGGTCGGCGCGTGCTCGATCGACACCAGCGCCTCGCTCTCCCAATATCCGGCCGTGATGTCCAGGTTCGCGCTGCCGACGGTCAGCCGCGCGCCGTCGACGCACACCAGCTTGGCGTGCACGTGCGGCCGCACCGCGCCCACGCCGGCCGCCCAGCCCGGCTGCGCCGCCACCCGGTGCTCGACCGCCTCGGCGCCCGCCTGCACCAGCGGATCCAGGCGCCCGTGGATCACCGCCGTGGCCAGATCGCGGATCATCCCGCCCCGGAAGGGCTGACCGTCGCCGCGCAGGGGCCGCACGTTGCCCACCAGCACGCGCACCGTCACCCCGCGCGCCCGCGCCCGCAGCAGCGCGGCGCGCAGCTCGAACTGCAGCGGAAAGGTGTTCACCACCAGGATCTCGCGCGCGGCCTCGTCGAACAGCCGCCGGTACACCTCCAGCGTGTTCGCGTCCTCGAGGCTGCGGTGCACCACGAAGCGCACCGGGATCTCGCCCCCCGCGCCCGCCGGCCCGGCGTCCCGCGCCTCGCCGCCGGCGGCCCGCCACGCGTCCACGAAGCACTGCCCCAGCGCCCGCACCACCGGCCCCTCGAGCGCCACGCCGGCGTCGAGCCACGGCACCTGCTGCCACCCGTCGTCGGGCCCCAGGGCCACCTCGTCGAAGCCCCGGTAGTACGCGGCCCCCACGTTGCGCCCGGTCACGTGCGCGCGCCGCCCGTCGACCACCACCAGCTTCCGATGATCGCGCGCCTTCAGATCCCGCAGCCCGGGCACGCCCCAGACGGGCCGCGCCGCGCGCACCTCGACGCCCGTCGCCGTCGCCAGCGCCTCGAGCACCGGGTTGGTGCGCCCCAGCGCCCCGTGCCCGCTGTACAGCGCGTCGACCAGCACCCGCACCCGCACGCCGCGCGCCCCGGCCGCCCGCAGCGCGTCGGCGACGGCGGCCCCCAGCGCGTCGGGCTCGAAGATGTAGGTCTGCAGGTGCAGCGTCCGGCGCGCCGCGGCGATGTCGTCCAGCAGCGCCCGCCGCGCGGCCCCGTTCTCGAACAGCAGGTCCACCCGCCGCGCGCGATCCGGGCGCGCCCCGGCCAGCTCGACCAGCGCGTCGCCCCCGCGCACCGGGCCGAGCGTGCGCAGCGCCGCCGCCGGGGGCGCCACCGCGTCGACGCCGAGGCCCGCCGCGCGCAGGTGGCGCGCGCACCGCAGCAGCCGCACCGCCCGCGCCGCGTCGGGCAGATCGTCAGGGTGCCCGTCGCCCAGCAGCGTGTCGGCGTCCACCACGGGGCAGGCCGGATGCTTCGCCCGCAGCCCCGCGGCCGGCGCGTCCGCGTCCAAGCGCACCGCCCACCAGCGCCGCACCGCGTCGTCCGGCGCGGCCGCGTCGGCCGCGTCGAACAGCCCGATCGGCCGGCCCTCGTCGGCCAGGCGGGCCGACAGGGTGCGCACCTGGGCCACGTCGCCCAGGCTCCACGCCACCGCCGCGGCCCCGTCGTCGCGCCACCGCGCGCGGCCCGCGTCGACCCGCACGCCCTCGGCCGCGATCCCGCCCACCACCCGCGTCGCGACGCCGGTGAACGGCCGCGCGCGGCCCAGCCCGTCCACCCGGTCGATGCGCGCCTCGGCGACGCCCGCCCGCACCACCGCGTCGCAGGCCTCGAGCCGCCCTCGGGCGCGGCCCCGGGGGGCGCCGGCACCAGCAGCACGTCGCAGGGGTGCGCGGCCAGCACCGCGTCCGCCGCTCGCAGCGTCAGCGCCCGCCCGACCAGGGCGCTCGGCGCCACGCCGACCACCAGATCGGCGTCGGTCGCGATCGCCGCGGCCGCCACGGCCTCGCCGAGGGCCAGCGTGGGCGCCTCGCGCAGCTCGAGCGACACCAGGCCCTCCCACCCCACCATCGCCGCCACGGCGTCGGCGCCCGGCCAGCCCGCGCCGCCCTCGCTCGGCCGCAGCGCCAGCACCGTCAGGGCGGCCTCCGCCGCCAGCCGCCGCGCCTGCAGCGCCGCCGCCAGCGCCCCCGGGGATCACCCACGAAGGGCAGCAGCACCCGCCCAGCGCCCCGCGCGCCCCCCGGCCAGCCGACCGCCGCCCCGGCCGCGAGCGCCCGCTCGGTCCAGGCGCGGCGCCGCTCGACGTCCGCGCAGGCGACCACCACCAGGGGGGCCGCCGAGAGCCCCTCGTCGTGCAGCACCACCTCGACGACCGCCGCCCGCGGCGCCAACGCCGAGGCCACCGCGCCCAGGCGGGCCTCCTCGGCCTCGAGCCGGGCCTCGAGGGCCGCCCAGTCGATCACCGCCGGCGCCGCCTCGGCGTCCAGGCGCGCCAGCACGCGGACGTCGCCCGTCGCGCGCACCCAGCGCCGCACGGCGTCCACCGCGGCCTCGAGCGGCGCGTCCCGATCGACCCAGAGATGGCATGCATCGAACATGGCGCCGATGATAACCCCGTGCGGCCACCGATCCGGACACGGGGCGCCGCCGTACTCGTACCAGTCCGCGAACCCCGGCGGCCCCCGGTGAATCCCACCGAGGCCCGCCGGAGCGTGGGGAGACGCCGACACATGCAGCCCGAACCGCCGCCCAAGCGCATCTACGGCCGCCGCTATCAGGTCGACGCCACCCTCGGCTCGGGGGCGATGGGCGACGTCTTCGCGGCCCGCCACCTGCTGACCGGCCAGCGCGTCGCGCTGAAGGTGCTGCACCCGCACGTGGCCCGGCACATGCCCAGCCACGAGCGCTTCCTGCGCGAGGTGCGGGTGGCCGCGCGCATCGATCACCCCGACGTGGTCCAGGTGTTCGACGCGGCCGTCGAGGACGGCGAGATGTTCTTCGCGATGGAGCTGCTCGAGGGGCAGACCTTCGCCGCCTGGTGGGCCGCGCACCCGGGCGCCACCGACCGCGCGCTGGCCCTGGTGCGGCAGGCGCTCGAGCCGCTGGCGGCGGCCCACGCGGCCGGCGTCGTGCACCGCGACATCAAGCCCGACAACCTGTTCGTCGTCGACGCCGAGCGCCCGGTGGTCAAGCTCATCGACTTCGGCATCGCCCGCGACGACGACGCGCGCAAGGCGACGCAGACCGGCCTGACCGTGGGCACGCCCTTCTACATGAGCCCCGAGCAGGCGCTCGATCCGACGCGCTGCGCGCCGTCGGCCGACGTGTGGTCGGTGGGGGTGATGCTGTACGAGGCGCTCGCCGGGCGCCTGCCCTTCGAGGGGCCCACCGCGCAGGCGGTGTGCATGCGCATGCTGTCGGAGAAGCACCCGCCGCTGAGCGAGGTGGCGCCCGGCGTGCCGGCGGCGATCGTCGAGGTGGTCGAGCGGTGCCTCGCCAAGCGGCCCGCCGAGCGCCCGGCGGACGCGCGGATCCTGGCCGGCCTGCTCGACGACGCGCTGGCCGGCCGCGCGGTGGCGCCGCGCCGCGCCGCGGCGCCCGTCCGCCGCGCCTGGCGTCGCGGACGCCGAGCCGACCGCCGCCTCGCGCCCCCCACCGCGATTGGCGCCGGATCGGGCGTCGACGCACCCACGCCGCCGGATCCCGGCGCCTCGGTCGACCCTGACCCGAGCCGGCGCTGCCGCGCGATCCGTCGAGGGCCCGCTGGGCGATCGTCGCGGTGGCGGCGGCCCTCGCGCTGGCGGCGGCCTTCTGGCCCGCGCCCGAGCCCCCTGGCGTCCCCAGGCGCCGCGGGCGCGCCCCTTCCCGTCGCGGCCGACGCGCGCCGACGCGCCGGCCGCCGCCCGCGCGCTGGGCAGCGCGGCCGGGCCCCCCGCGCCCGCCGTCGAGGTCGACCGTGCGCCCGACCGGACCGCCGCCCACGAGGCCCCCGCGCGCCCCCGGAGCCGGCGCCCGGCCCCGAGGGCACCCGCGGGCCCGACCGGGCGGCCGCCCTCGAGGCCAGCCCCCGCAGCCGACCGGGCGCTCGGGCGGACGCCCGGCGCCGACCCGCGACAGGCCCAGCCCACCGCGCGATCCGCGCCCGCGGCGAAGGCGCCTCGGCCGATCGCCGCGGCCGAGCCCCGCCTGGGCGGCTCGACCGACGCCGCCGAGCGCCGCGCGGCCCGCCGCGGCGACACGCGAGCCCAGCGCGCCCGCGCCCTCCGCTGCTCGAGCGCCGGCGGACGCGACGCCCGCGGCCGAGGCGCCCGCCCCGCCCCGACCTTTGGCCGCCACGACGCCGCCGCCGGCCGAGCCGGCGCCCACCGCCGACGTGATCGACGACGCCCGGACACCCCGGCCACCGGCCGCGCGTCCCACCCGCCCCGGGGCCGACGAGGTGCGCGCCCGCCCGGCCCCGCGCCCGGCCCCGCCGCCCCCGGCGCCGCCGCTCACCTTCTGACCGCCCCCGCTGCCAGGAGTCCCATGCGCTCGTTGCCGCCCCTCGCCCTCGCCGCGCTGACGCTGTCGGTCGCCGGGGGCGCCAGCGCCTCGCCCTGGACCTTGCCCGCGGGCGAGGCCGCGTTCGTCGGCACCTTCGACTTCGAGGTCGCCGACGAGGAGTACCTCGACGACGGCGGCGCGCGGGCCTTCCCGCTCGAGGGCCGCTACCGCGCGGCCACCTACACCGCGGCGGCCCGCTTCGGCCTGACCGATCGCTTCGAGCTCGAGATCGCCCTGCCGGTGAAGCAGGTGGCCTACACGTCGGATCCCGTGGTGCTGCTGCCCGCGCCCGCCGACGCGGCGTCGCCCTTCGACTACTACCAGGAGAACGTGATCGACCTGTCGCGCAGCGTCACCGGGTTGGGTGATCTGCGGGTCAGCGCCCGCTACCAGCTGTTCCGCGGGCCGGTGGTCGGCGCCTTCGAGCTGGGGCTGAAGTCGCCCACCGGCTACGAGCCGCCCGCCGGCACCTTCGGCGAGCGGCCGGCCAGCAGCGCGGCCTTCCTGGCCGACGTCGGCCGCTTCGTCACCCCCGACAACGTGCAGGACGACGTCACGCTGGGCGACGGGCAGTTCGACGTGGTGCCCGGCTTCCTGCTCGGCTGGGCCGGCCGCCAGGGCACCTTCGTGCGCCTCGACACCGGCTACGCCGTCCGTCTGGGCGGCGCGGGCGACGAGATCCGCGGCGGCCTGAAGGTGGGCCAGCTCGTCGGCGGCCACGTGGTGCTCTACGCGGGCGTCGACGGCGAGTACGCGGTGACCGACGGGAAGGTGATCGGCATCAGCGTGGCGGCCCAGGATCCCGAGCTGCCGGCGGTCGAGTACGGCGGGACGAACAACCTCGACCTGCGCGAGGTGCGGTTGGAGCACGACCGGGTGCGGATCGCGCCGGGGGCGATCGTGCGGGTGGCGCCGGGGGTGGAGATCAACCTGTCGTACAGCCGGACGTTGTTCGGGCGGAACACGGCGGCGATTCAGGGCTTCTCGGTGGGCGTGGGGATGAGGACGCGGCTGGCGGAGTGAGGGGGGGTTCGCGAGTGCGGGGTGGGCGCGGGTTGGTGGCTGGGGCTCGGTTGATTGGGGAAGGTCAAGGTCGAGGTCGAGGTCAAGGTCAAGGTCAAGGGGCTTCTGGGTGAGGGGGTGCGCGGGTTGGCGGCTGGCGCTCGGTTGGTTGGGGAAGGTCAAGGTCAAGGTCAAGGTCAAGGGCAAGGGCAAGGGCAAGGGGCTCTTCGGCGAGGGGTGCGCGCGGGTTGGCGGCTGGTGCACGGTTGATTCGGGCACGGGCACGGGCACGGGCAGGGGCACGGGGGCTCGATTGGGGGTGGGGGTGGGTTGGAGGGGCCTGCCTCGAGTGGGGGTCCTGCGGTATAAGGCGGCACCACCGACCGAGGAGTGAGGATGCGCCTCCGCCTGATCGCCCTGGCGCCCCTGGCGCTGTTGGCCCTGACCGCCTGCATCGAGGACTCGACCCCGTCGAACGAGCGCGAGGCCGACGCGGCGCCCGGCTCGGCGGACGCGCTGGTCGACGGCGCGCCGCCCGACGCGGCGGTCGACGCCGAGCCGCCCCCCGGCCCGATGATCGACGCCGGCGCCGAGCCGGACGCGGCGCCGCCCACGCCGTGCGAGGGCGACGACGACTGCCCCGCGGGGGCCACCTGCCTGGACGAGGGCGTGTGCAGCCAGCCCGAGTGCACCGGCGACGGGGACTGCGGCGGGGGCATGCTGCAGGCCTGCTACGAGGGCGCCTGCGTCGATCGCTGCCTCGGCCCCAACACCTGCTTCCGCGGCGGCGTGTGCGAGAACAACATCTGCGTGCCGCCGGAGTGCGCCGAGGACGCCGAGTGCGCCGAGGGCAATCTGTGCCGTGGTGGCAGCTGCGTCGAGGCGATGCCCTGCGACGACGACGCCGCCTGCGCAGAGGACTTCCGCTGCGTCGAGGGCAACTGCGAGCCCCTGCCCCCCTGCGCCGGCGACCGCAACTGCGCGGCCGGTGAGATCTGCCAGGACGGTCTGTGCCGCGAGCGACCCGCGTGCGAGGCGCGCGACGACTGCGGCGACGCCGAGGACTGCGTGGGCGGCGTGTGCGTGCCCTTCGTGTGCCGCGGCGACGCCGACTGCGACGCCGGCTTCGTGTGCGACGGCGGCGCCTGCGTCGAGCCGGCGATGCCCGACGTCGCCGAGGTGATCGTGCTCACCCGCCCGCGCACGGTGGTCGTGGGCCAGCAGGTGATCTACCGGGCGGTCGCGCTCGACCTGCGCGGCGACATCGTCGCCACGCGGGGCTTCGTCTGGGCGGTCGAGCCCGAGGCCGGGGGCGGGTTCGAGGGCGCGACCCTCACCGCCGGGCCCCAGCTCGGCGAGGCCAGCGTGCGCGCCGGCTTCGAGGTCGACGGCGAGGTCATCTGGAGCGAGCCGGTGGGCCTGCGCGTCGTCGACTCGGCGCCGCCCGAGCAGGGCGTCCGCGTGCGGGTGACCGACGCCGCCACCGGCGCGCCCCTCGAGGGCGCCGCGGTGCGCGCCGATGCCGCCGAGGCGACCACCGACGCCGAGGGCATCGCCACCTTCGACGCGGCCGCCGACGTGCTCAGCGTGTTCGCCGCCGATCACGACTACGTCACCCTGGTGGGCGTGGCGGGCGACGACCTGCACGTCGCGCTGCCGCCGCGCAGCGACGACGCGCTGGTGGCCGGCTTCACCGGCGAGGTCGACTTCGCCCGCGTCACCACCGAGGGCGGCGTCGACCTGGGCCTCGCCGGCGCCTCGATCAGCGGCGGCCTGACGCACGTGAACTTCGGGGTGCTGCTGGGCCAGCTGTTCAACGTGCCGGTCAACGCCGGCCCGGTCAGCTTCGACCTGCCCCTGCCCGGCGGCCTGGTGCTGTCGGCCGAGCTGCCGATCATCGGCCGGGTGAACCTGAAGGACGACTACCGCGCGCTGTCCGGCGCCGGCTTCCGCCTGGCCTGGAGCTTCGCCGGCCGCATCGACGTCAACGCCCTGCTCGGCCTGGTCGGCGGCGGCGGCGGCGGCTTCGACGCCGGCCAGGTGCTGACCACGCTGCTGCCCTTCTTCGACCGCTTCCAGCACGGCCTGCGCGTGGCCGACGACCTGGTGGCGCTGCCCACCCGCGTCGACGACACCGACGTCGACAACGACGGCGACACCGCCGAGCGCGTGCCCGACTACGAGCGCTTCCCGGTGCTGAACGTCGCCCCCGCCCAGGACCAGCGCCTGCGCGTCGCGGTCGAGGTGCCGGCGCTGGCCGACGGTCAGATCGCCATCGTGTTCGCTGGCGTCGAGGTCGACGAGGTGGGCTTCGTGCCCCTCGGCCTGTCGGCCGCCGACGCGGCGTCGACCATCCCGATGCGCATGGCCCCGCCCTACGGCGGCCTGCAGGGCGGCGAGCGCACGCTGATGGCCCTGGCCGCCGACTTCGGCGGCGGCGGCGGCTTCAGCCTGCCCGACGATCTCTCGGTGCTCTTCGCCCGCTTCGGCGACAGCGTGCCCGCCGACGCCGCCTTCGCGGGTGGCTTCCTGCCGACGCCCGCCGGCTTCGAGTGGGACGTCCAGCTGCGCACCCTGCGCGTGGGCGACGCCGAGGGCGCCGAGCTGTACCGCGCGGTCATCGAGGGCGCCGGCGGCCGCTGGCTGGTGTACCTGGGGCCGGACGCCGACGAGGTGGTCCTGCCCTTCCCCGGCGAGGGCATCGCCGATCTCGCCGCGGGCGGCCGCGCCCGCTTCGAGGCCTTCCGCCTGCGCGCCGGCGCCACCTTCGACGCGCTGGTGGGCCTGGGTGGGCCCGGCGATCTGCCCGACTTCGACCGCTTCGTCGACGCGTTCAGCCGCGCGGTCGACTGACGCGCTCGTCCGTCTCGGCTCAGTCGACCGACGGCGGCGCGGCCGCGAGCTGCCGCTCGAGCTCGGCGGGATCGGTCGTCGGCCGCTCGCAGCGCCCCCGCCGACACACGTAGGCCGTCGCCCGCCCCTCGCGGGCGACCTTGTCGGCCGCCAGCGGGTGGTCGGCCGGCGCCCCCACCACCACCAGGGCCCGGTTGGGCAGGAAGGCGCGGCGCACGACCGCCATCAGCGCCTCCGGCCCCGGACCGACCACGACCACCTGCCGCGCGGGCTCGAGCGCGAAGTCCAGCGCACCGACCAGCCCCTCGAGGCCGGGCGCCCCTGCGCCGGTCGGGGCGGCGAAGGCGGCGAACAGGGCGTGTGCGCGCGCCCGGGCGTCCTCGTCGTCGGTCAGCTCGGCCAGCCGCAGCAGGTTCAGCGCGCTCACCGCGTTGCCCGAGGGCTCGGCGCCGTCCTCGACGGGCCGGCCCCGCAAGAGCAGCGCCTCGTGATCGTCGGCCGTGTGGAAGTAGCCCCCCTCGGGGGCGGCGAAGTGCGCGTCCTGGGCGGCCTGCAGCGCGCGCGCCGCGGTCTGCCAGCGCAGGGCCCCCGTGGCCTCGAACAGATCCAGCAGCCCCTGCACGACGAAAGCGTGATCTTCGAGGAAGCCCGGCCCCAGCGGCGCGCCCTCGCGCACCAGCCGGCCCACGCGGCCGTCCGGCCGGCGCGCGTGATCGAGCAGGTAGGCGCCCAGCGCTTCGGCGCGCGCCCGCAGCGCGGCGTCGTCCAGCGCCAGCGAGGCCCGGGCCAGCGCGCTCAGCGCGAGGCCGTTCGCGGCCACGACCACCTTCGCGTCGATCCGCGGCGGGCGCCGCGCCTCGCGCGCGGCCCGCAGCCGCCGCCGCGCGTCGGCGAAGGCCGCGTTGGTCAGATCGGGCGCGTCGAGCGGCCGGCGGAGGACCGAGCGCCCCTCGACCGTGCCCCGCCGCGCCACCCGATAGGCCTCCGCGAAGGCCGCGGCGTCCGGCCCCAGCGCGGCCTCCAGCTCGCCCCGGGTCCAGGTGTAGAAGAGGCCCTCGCCCGCGCTGCCGTCCGCGCGCAGGCTCTCGGCGTCCAGCGCCGACGCGAAGCCGCCGTCGGGCAACGCGAAGTCGCGCAGCATGGCCGCCAGCGTCTCGCGGGCGATCGCGACGAAGTCCGCCCGGCCGGTGGCCTGCGACGCCTCGAGGTACAGGGCGGCCAGCAGCGCCTGATCGGCCAGCATCTTCTCGAAGTGGGGCTCACGCCACCGCGGGTCGGTCGTGTAGCGGTGGAAGCCCCCGCCGAGGTGATCGCGCAGCCCGCCCTGCGCCATGCGGCTCAGCGTCGACTCCACGATGGCACGCGCCTCGCTGTCCGGTGCCCGCCGCGCGTACCGCAGCAGGAAGCCCAGCGTGGCCGCGCGGGGGAACTTCGCCCCCCGCCCGAAGCCGCCGGACGCGGCGTCGAAGGTGCGCACCAGGCGGCGGTAGGTCGCCCGCAGCGCGCCCACGTCGGGCACCGCGGCCGGCGGTCGGGGCGCGGCGTCGGCGCGCAGCCGCCGGCTGATCAGCGCGGCGCGCTCGAGCACCCGCGCCCGGTCGTCGCGGTAGGCGGCGCTCAGCTCGCGCAGCACGGTCGAGAGGCCCTTGCGCGCCCCCCGCGCCCCGTCGCGGGGCGGCAGGTAGGTGCCGGCGAAGAAGGGCTGTCCGTCGGGGGTGAGCACCGCCGTCATCGGCCAGCCGGAGCCGCTCGACAGCAGGCGGACCGCCCGCAGGTACACGGCGTCGACGTCGGGCCGCGTCTCGCGGTCGACCTTCACCGGCACGAAGTGCGCGTTGATGTAGGCCGCGATCTCGGGGTCCTCGAAGGACTCCCGGGCCATCACGTGGCACCAGTGGCAGGTCGCGTAGCCCACGCTGAGCAGGAGGGGCCGGTCGAGGCGCCGCGCGCGCTCGAAGGCCTCGTCGCCCCAGGGGAACCAGTCGACCGGATCGTGCGCGTGCTGGCGCAGGTACGGGCTGGCCTCGAGCACCAGCCGGTTGATGTGCAGGGGGCGGCCATCCGGTCGACGGTGCCGCGGGCCGGAGGCCGCGCCCGACGGCGCGGCGCGGTAGGCAGCCCACAGCCGCGCCTCGAGCGCCGGATCCCGCGCCGCGCCCCCCGGCGAGGACGCGTCGGCCGGCGGGCCACCGTCCAGGGTCGCGGTCCCGGCTCCCGCGTCCGGCGCGCGGGGCGGCCCCGCGCCCGGCGCGCAGCCCACCACCAGCGCCAGGGCCCACCACCCCACCCGCGGCCTCCCGGCCTCCCATCTGTCCGCACCCATGACTCCCCCCCCGCGCTCAACACACCGCAGCGACGAGCGACTGTCAACCATCGCGCGCGCCCGGGCGTTGAGGCGCGGCCGCCGGTCGGCTACCCTCCGCCCGCAACCCCCTCGAGATGCGCCTTGCCTCAGCCCGCCGACGCACCGCCGCCCCGCCTCGACCCGACCACGCTGGTCGACGGGCCCCGGGCCACGTTGCGGCCGCCGCCCCCCGAGGCCCAGCCCGCCGGCGCGCTGGCGCTGCTGGGCCAGCTGCAGCGCGATCCCGCCGCGGCCCTGCGCGACGAGGGGGTGCTGGGCGAGGGCGGCATGGGCCAGGTGCGGCTGGCCACGCAGGTGGCGCTGGGCCGCAAGGTGGCGGTCAAGACGCTGCGCCCCGACGCGCGCGGCGATCACGGCACGCACAGCCTGCTGCGCGAGGCCTGGGTGACCGGCACGCTCGAGCACCCCAACGTCGTGCCGGTGTACGACATCGGGCTCGACGCCACCGGCGCCCCGCGCATCGTGCTCAAGCGCATCGAGGGCGAGCCCTGGGCCCGCTTCATCGGCGACGACGCCGGGGTGCGCGCCCGCTTCGGCGTCGACGATCCGCTCGAGTGGCACCTGCGCACGCTGATGCAGGTCTGTACCGCGGTTCAGTTCGCGCACAGCCGCGGCATCCTGCACCGCGATCTGAAGCCGGCCAACGTGATGGTGGGCGCCTACGGCGAGACCTACCTGGTGGACTGGGGCGTCGCGGTCAGCCTCGCCGACGACGGCAGCGGCCGCCTGCCGCTCGCCCGGGACGCCGTCCACATGGCCGGCACGCCGGTCTACATGGCGCCCGAGATGCTGCAGCTCGAGCAGGGCGCGCGGCTGAGCGAGCGCACCGACGTCTACCTGCTGGGCGGGCTGCTGTACGAGGTCCTGGCGCATCGGCCGCCGCACGACGCGCCGACGCTGGACGAGATCGTGCAGAGCGTGCACCGCTCGGCCCCGGTGTTCCCCGCGGACGCGCCGCCCGCGCTCGAGGCGCTGGCCCGGCGGGCGATGGCGCCCGATCCGGCTGACCGCCCGGCGAGCGCCGCCGAGGTGCGGGCCGAGCTGCAGCGCTTCCTCGACCGCCGCCCGACGACGCTGCTGACCGCGCAGGCCGAGCGCCGGCTGGCCGAGCTGACCGCGTCGCTGCAGGCCGAGGGCGAGGACGACCGCGTGTCGCGCTATCGGCTGTTCGGCGAGTGCCGCTTCGGCTTCCGGCAGGCGCTGGCGGCCTGGCCCGAGAACCAGCGCGCGCGCGACGGCCTGCGCTGGGCGGTGCGCGCCATGGTCGAGCACGAGCTGGCCCACGGCGACGCCGCGGCGGCCAGCGCGCTGCTCGGCGAGCTGGACGCCCCCGCGCCGGACCTGCGCAAGCGGGTCGAAGCCGCCGAGGCCGAGGCGCGCGCGGCGCGGGCGCGGGTCGCGTCGCTCGAGCGGCTGCGCGCCGATCTCGATCCACTCACCGGCCAGCGCACGCGCACCTTCTTCATGGTGGTCATGGGCGGCATCTGGACCGCCTCGCCCGTCGCCCGCCAGTGGATCGACCAGGGGCCGCCCACCTACCGAACAGCCATCGGCGGCCCCCTGGTGTTCCTGGCCGTGGCCGCGGGGCTCACCTGGTGGGGGCGCGCGTCGATGATGCGCACGGCGGTCAACCGCCGCCTGCTGGCCGCGATGTTCACCTGCCTGGCCGGGCTGGTGGTCAACGACCTCGTCAACCGCGCGCTGGGGGTGCCGGCGTCGGTGTCGCTGGGCCAGCACATCGCGGTCACCGGCCTGACGCTGACGCTGATCGTCGCGACGATCGACCGGCGGCTCTGGCCGGCCGCCGCCGCGAGTTGGGCCGCCTACGCCCTGACCGGCGTGCTGCCCGATCACGTGCACCTGCTGATGGCCGTCGCCAACGGCCTCTTGACGATCAACGGCATCTGGGTGTGGCGCCCGGACGCCTGGCGCCGCGGGACGCGCGCGCCCCGGAGAGCCGACCGATGAGCCTGCCCACCGCCGAGCCCCCCCCGACGCCGCCCCACCGCGCCGCGCTGGGCGATCGCAGCCTGTTCCCCGATCTGCGCTGGCCGATCTACGCGAACCACGCCGCCATCTCGCCGCCCTCGCTCGCGGTGCGCGCGGCCGTCGCCGCGGCGCTCGAGGCCTACGCGACCGAAGGCGTCGGCGCGTTCGGCGCCTGGCACGCGCAGCGCGGCCGGCTGAAGGGGCTGCTGGCCGATCTGATCGGCGCGGCGCCCGCGGACATCGGGCTGGTGCCCAACACCACCGCGGGGTTGATCGCCGTCGCGCAGTGCTTCCCCTGGCAGGCGGGCGACCGCGTCGTCGTCTTCGAGGGCGAGTTCCCCACGAACGTCACGCCCTGGCAGCAGGCCGCCGCGGCGTTCGGGCTCGAGGTGGTGACGCTGCCCGTCGCCGATCTGGCGCGCCCCGGGGGCGCCGACCTGGGCCCGCTCGAGGCGGCGCTGCGCCGGGGCGCGCGGCTGGTGGCGATCAGCGCGGTGCAGTTCCAGACCGGGCTGCGCGCGCCGCTCGAGGCGATCACCGGCCTCTGCCACGCCCACGGCGCCCAGATCTGCGTCGACGCCATCCAGGCGCTGGGCGTGGTGCCGCTGGCCGTGGGCGCCGTCGACTACCTCGCGTGCGGCGGCCACAAGTGGATGATGGGCCTCGAGGGCGCGGGCTTCCTGTACGCGCGGCCGGACCGCGCCGCGGCCCTGCGCCCCCGGCTGGCCGGCTGGCTGAGCCACGAGCAGGCCGCCGACTTCCTCTTCGAGCCGGGCCGCCTGCGCTACGACAAGCCCATCCGCCCGCGGATCGACTTCCTCGAGGCCGGCGCGCCCAACAGCGCGGGCTACGCGGGGCTGGAGGCGGGCGTCGGGCTCATCGCGCAGCTCGGGGTCGAGCGCATCTTCGACCACGTCCAGCGCTGGCACGACGCGGCCGAGGCCGGCCTGATCGAGCGCGGCTTCACCAGCCTGCGCGCGCCGGATCGCGCGCGGCGCAGCGGCGTCCTCGGCGTCCGCCCGCCCGCGCCGCACACCGTCGCCGGGCTGGCCGCGGCGCTGGGCGAGCGCGGCGTGGCCTGCACCACGCCCGACGGCGTCCTGCGCTTCGCGCCGCACTGGCCCAACGCCCTCGGCGAGGTGCCGCGCCTGCTCGACGCGGTGGACGACGCGCTCGCGTCCGCGTGAGGCCGGCGTCGCTTCAGCGTGAGCGGCGGCGGCCCTTCGGCCGGCCGACGGTCTGCCGTTCGGGCGTCCAGAAGGTGGCCCGCCCCTGCTGCACGCCCCGCTCGACCGGCGATCCGCAGCAGGTGCAGCCGAGGCCGAGCCGCCCGTACACGCGGAACGGGTTCGCCGCCTTGGCCGCCTGCAGGTAGATGATCTCGTCGTCGGTCTCGCGCGCGAGGCTCTGCAGCATCGCCTCGCGCACCCCGACCGCCAGCGCCTCGAGCGCGGCGGGCGGCAGATCGCAGGCGCGCGCCCAGGGATCGACGCCCGCGTCGTGCAGCCCCTCGCAGGCGTAGATGTTGCCCACGCCGGCCAGCCGCGCCTGATCCATCAGCGCCACCTTGATCGCCGGCTTCGCCGCCCCGAGGCGCGCCGCGAACGCCGACGGATCGGCGCACAGCTCGAGCGCGTCCGGGCCCAGCCGGGCGATCTCGGCGGCCGCCTCGGCGCCCGACGCGAACAGCCGCAGCCGCCCGAAGCGGCGGGGGTCGACGAAGTCGAGGGCGTAGTCGGCGTCGGCCAGCCGTAGCTGCACGCGGCTGCCCGCGCGCGGCTCCTCGTCCGGCGCGCGGCGCACGAACTTGCCGGTCATGCCCAGGTGCGCCGCCCACACGGCGCCGTCGTCGAGATCGACGAACAGCTGCTTGCCGTGCCGCCGCACGCCGGTCGCCACGCGCCCACGCAGGCCGTCGGCCAGCGCCTGGGGCGTCAGATCGCGCAGGGGCGTCCCCGCCTGGGCCACGACGCCCAGCACCCGGCGCCCCACCAGCCACCGGCGCAGGTGGCGCGCCGCGAACTCGACCTCGGGCAGCTCCGGCACGCGTCCCTACTTGTAGACCTTGAACTCGTTGCGCTGATAGCGGCCCCAGTAGTCGGTCAGCTTCTCCTTGACCGTGGGCGCCAGCAGCAGGCCGCCGAGGATGTTGGGGAAGGCCATCGACAGGATCATCAGATCCGAGAAGTCGATGACGTTGCCCAGGCTGGCCATCGAGCCCAGCACGACGAAGATGAGGAAGATGAACCGGTAGACCATCGTCGAGGCGCGGCCGCGCCCGAACAGGTAGTTCCACGCGCGCTCGCCGTAGTACGACCAGCTGATCATGGTCGAGTACGCGAACAGCATGATGCTGATCGCCAGGATCCACGGGAACCAGCTCATCGTGTCGGCGAAGGCCCAGCGGGTCATCTCGACGCCCGTGCCGTTGCCGGTCGTCACCGAGGCGGCCAGCCCCAGCGCCGCGAGCGCGGTGCCGTCCTTCACCTCGATGCGCTTGTTCTGCTCGCTCAGCACGTAGACCGTGCCGGCCTTGGTGACCGTCGTGCGCACGTCCTCGAGCTGCGTGTCGAAGGCCTTCTGCACCTCGGCCGCGGTGGCCGCGTCGATGTTCGAGAAGCCCGCCGCCTCGAAGGTGACCGTCTGCTCGATGTCGTTGCCGTGCTTGTCGCGCGTGGCGACCACCACCGTCTGCCCCGCCTCGAGGTCGTAGGGCCCGGCGGTCGTCTCGATGTCGGCGCGGACGTCGTAGGCGCCGCTGACCACGAGGATGATGCCGGTCATCGCGCAGATGACGACGGTGTCGATGAAGGGGCCGAGCATCGCGACCATGCCCTCGCGGGCGGGCTCGTCCGTCTTGGCCGCCGAGTGCGCGATGGCCGCCGAGCCGACGCCGGCCTCGTTCGAGAAGACCGCGCGCTTGATGCCCTGCACCAGGACGCCGACGATGCCGCCGTACAGCGCGTCGGGGTTGAGCGCCTCGCCGAAGATGACCGCGACCGCGCCGGGCACCTGGTCGAAGTGGGTGATGATGACCACCACACCGGCGACCAGGTAGATGCCGCACATCAGCGGGATGATCTTCTCGGTGACCTGCCCGATCTTCTTGATGCCCCCGATGATGACCAGGCCCACCATCACCGCCAGGAACAGGCCGAAGAACAGGCTGGCGTTGTCGCCGGACAGGAAGGTGACCTGGCCCTTGGCCGCGGCGAAGGCCTGGTTGGCCTGGAACATGTTGCCGCCGCCGAACGAGCCCAGGATGCAGAAGACGGCGAAGACGACCGCCATCACCTTGCCCAGGGCGCCCAGGCCCTTCTCCTTGAGGCCCTCCTGCAGGTAGTACATCGGCCCGCCGTGAACGGTGCCGTCGCGGTCGACCAGGCGATACAGCTGGGCCAGCGTGCACTCGTGCAGCTTGGCCGACATGCCGAAGATGCCCAGCAGGATCATCCACAGGACGGCCCCCGGTCCGCCCAACCACACGGCGACCGCGACGCCGGCGATGTTGCCCAGGCCGACGGTCGCGCTCAGGGCCGACGTCAGCGCCTGGAAGTGGGAGATCTCACCGGGATCGTCGGGGTTGTCGTACTTGCCCCAGGTGATCTCGAGCGCGTGCTTGAAGCCACGGATGTTCAGAAAGCCATGGTAGACGGTGTAGAACAGCGCGCCGAACAGCAGCACCAGCACGATCAGCGGCAGCGGGACGCCCGGCTCCCAGAACAGCACCGGCGCGATCTTGCCGACGATGGTGCCGAAGGCGTCGTCGACCTGCTGCACGAAGGTCTTCTCTTCCTGAGCCACCGCCGCCAGCGGCGCCAGCAGCACCCCCAGCGCGGCCCACCACGCGACACTGCGCGTCCGCCTCATGCGTCCCCCTGGATCGATCTCCGGATCAACGGTCGGCCGGCGCGCACGGCGCGCGGCGTCGCGCGAACTTCGCCCGTTCGGGGTCCGGTGTCAACCGGGGGACTGGGTGATGGCAAGCGGCGGCGGGGCGCCCGGCGTCGACCGGGTCAGTCCTCGTCGTGCCGATCCTTCTTGCCGCGGAAGACGAGGCGCACGGGCGTGCCCTCGACCGGGAAGGCCTCGCGGAACTGGTTGACCAGGAAGCGCTGGTAGCTGAAGTGCACCGCCTCGGGATCGTTGCACGACACCACGATGGTGGGCGGCGCGGTGCGCGCCTGCGTCGCGTAGTAGAACTTCACGCGGCGGTTCTTCACCACCGGCGGGTGGTGACGCTGCGTACACTGCTCGAGCCAGCGGTTCAGCGGGCCCGTGCCCTCGCGGAACTGGTGCGCCGCCCGCACCTTGTCGATCAGCGGCATCAGCCGGTGTACGCGCTGGCCGCTGAGACCCGACACGAAGAGCACCGGCGCCCAGGCCGCGAAGGGCAGCTTCAGCCGAACCTGCTCCTCGAAGCGCTGCGCCGACTTGGGGTCCTTCTCGACGGCGTCCCACTTGTTGACCAGCAGGATCAGGCCGCGCCCCTTCTCGACCGCCAGCCCGATGATCCGGGCGTCCTGATCGGTCACGCCCTCGGTCGCGTCGAGCAGCGCCACCGCCACGTGGCAGCGGTCCATGGCGCGCATGGTGCGCACCACGCTGTAGCCCTCGCTGGACTTGCGGTCGATGCCCCGCTTGCGCCGCAGGCCGGCCGTGTCGATGAGCGTGTAGGCGCGCCCCTCGAACATCAGCCGCGCGTCGATGGCGTCCCGCGTCGTGCCCGGCACGTCGTGGACGATCATGCGGTCCTCGCCCAAGAGGCGGTTCGACAGCGTCGACTTGCCGACGTTGGGCCGCCCCACCAGCGCGAAGCGCGTGATGGCGTCCTCGTCCTCGTCCTCGTCGTCGGCGTCGGGCAGCAGGTCGACCACCGCGTCGAGCATGCGCCCCACCCCGCGCCCGTGCTCGGCCGAGATGGTGTGGATGTGCGGCACGCCCAGCGCGTAGAAGTCGGCGGCCAGGGCCTCCTGCTTCGTGCCGTCGATCTTGTTCACCGCGTAGATCACGTTGGGGTGCGAGCGCCGCAGCAGCGTCACCACGTCCTCGTCGGCGCGCTGCAGCCCCTCGCGTCCGTCGGCCACGAAGACGACGACCTCGGCCTCCTCGATGGCCAGCATCGCTTGCGCCCGCATCTGCGCGATGACGCTGTCCTGCGACTCGGGCTCGAAGCCGCCGGTGTCGACGACGCTGAACTCGGCCCCACCCCAGCGCGCGTCACCGTAGTTGCGGTCGCGCGTCACCCCCGGCGTGTCGAGCACGATCGCCCGGCGCTCGCCGATGAGGCGGTTGAACAGGGTCGACTTGCCGACGTTGGGTCGGCCCACGATGGCGACCAGAGGCTTCACTGTTCGCCGTACCCCAGCTTCTTCAAGCTGCCCACCGAGCGCGTCCAGCCCTTCTCCACCCGCACGAACAGCCGCAGGTGCACCTTGGCCGCCAGCATGCGCTCGAGGTCGCGCCGGGCGTCGATGCCGATGCGCTTGAGCATCTGCCCGCCCTTGCCGATCACGATGCCCTTCTGCGACTCGCGCTCGACGTGGACGACCGCCTCGATCTCGACCCGCCCGCTGTCGCTCAGCTCGCGCCACGCCTCGACCGTGACCGCCGTGCTGTAGGGCACCTCCTGCCCCAGCTGCCGGAACAGCTTCTCGCGCACCATCTCGGCGGCGATGAAGCGCTCCGGCAGATCGGTCAGGGCGTCCTCGGGGTACAGCGCCGGCCCCTCGGGCATCGCCGCGGCCAGCGCGTCGAGCAGCGCGTCCACGCCGATGCCCTTCGTCGCGCTCACCGGCAGGATGGCCGCGAAGTCGAAGGCGTCCTGGTAGGCGGCGATGATCGGCAGCACCTGCGGCCGCGGCAGCCGGTCGATCTTGTTGATGACCAGGAAGACCGGCTTGCCCGTGCCGCGCAGCTGCTCGAGCAGCTCGGTCACCGTCTCGCTGATGCCGACCTCGAGCTCGGGCCCGACGCCGGCCTCGATCAGCAGCGCCACGGCGTCCGTGTCCCACAGGGCCTCGGTGGCGACGTCGACCATGTGCTGGTTGAGCGCGCGCTCGGCCTTGTGCAGGCCGGGCGTGTCGACGAACACGATCTGCGCGTCGGGCCGCGTCAGCACGCCGGGGATGCGGTTGCGCGTGGTCTGGGGGCGATGCGAGGTGATCGCGATCTTCTGCCCCAGCACGCGGTTGAGCAGGGTCGACTTGCCGACGTTGGGTCGGCCGACCAGCGTCACGAAGCCGCAGCGGTAGGGAGCGTTCGACACGATCGTTCCGGACCCGGGAGAGAAAGGCCGCGCACGGTAGCAGGTCGGCGCGGGCCGTACAAGCGCCGCTGCGGGGTCAGACGATCGGATTTCGCATTCTTCGCGCCGAGAACGGTGCCGCCAACAGCTCGGACGCCCCTCGCAGCCCGCCCGATCTGCGCAGGCGCGCACGGTCGGTGAGCCCGACGCCGAGAAATCTGCACAGAATGCCCGTTCACGCGCAACACGCGCTTCCGCTGTCCGATAGAGGCCTCCGCCATCAGCCGCCGGAGGTTCCCATGGGCCGCCCCATCCGCTTCGTCGACGAGAAGACGCCGGTCGAGACGACCATCCGCTGCATTCAGCAGCGCTACCTGCTGCGCCCGTCACCCAAGCTCAACCGCCGCATCGTCGGCGCCGCCGCGTACGCGGCCCTGAAGTACATGGTGAAGGTCCACTCGATCTACGCGATGAGCAACCACCTCAGCATCATCGCCACCTACCCCAGCGCGCAGGCCATGGCCGACTTCCACCGGCTGTTGAACCGCAAGGTGTCCGTCGAGGTCGGCCACCTGTACGGTTGGACCGGCCCGATGTGGGAGGGCCGCTATCACGCCATCCCGATCGCCGACGAACTCAGTCAAATCGAGAGGTTGCGTTACGCTTTCTCCAACGGCGTGAAGGAGAACCTCGTGACCCGGATCAAGGACTGGCCCGGCGTCCACTGCGCCACGAACCTCTGCGACGGCACGTCGCTCCCGGGCGAGTTCGTCGACCGCGTCGCCATGGACGCCGCCAAGCGCAGGAACCCCGGCGTCGTGCTCGACGAGGCCGACTTCACGGTGCCGATGAACCTCGAGCTGCACCCCATGCCCTGCCTCGCCCACCGCCCGTTCGGCGAGCGCGCCTCCGTGATGCGCCGCCTGGTGAAGGAGGTGGAGCACGACGCCGAAGAGGCGCGGCGCCGCGACGGCAAGACCGTGCTCGGCGTGCAGCGCATCCTCGCCATGGACCCGACCTACCGACCCCAGAAGGCCGCCAAGAGCCCGATGCCCCTCGTCCACGCCAGCACGCGCGCCGCCCGCAAGGCCTGGCGCGCCGCCTACATCGCCTTCGTCGAGGCCTACCGCCGCGCCGTCGACGCCCTGCGCACCCACCGCGACGACTGCAAGTTCCCCGAGGGCTGCATCGTCCCGCTCACCCTCGCCTGCGACGCGCCCGCGCCCGCGACATAGCGGCCCGCAGCCCTGCCGAACTCGCCACCGGCCGCGCCAACCGAGCGCCAAGGCCGACCTGCGTCCGCTGACCGCTCCACAGCCGGCCTTCCGCCCCCCGCAGCGCCTCGCGGCCCACGTCCTCCGCCTCGAAACCCGCCAACGCCGCGGACCGGCCGCACGTTCACCGAACAAGTCCACCGTCAGCGGATCGCCGCGCCGCCCGCCGCACCCGCCGACGGCCGTCTTCAGATTTGCCTGGCACCTAATTCCGGCGGCGCACCCACCGCGACGACTGCAAGTTCCCCGCGGGCTGCATCGTCCCGCTCACCCTCGCCTGCGACGCGCCCGCGCCCGCGACATAGCGGCCCGCAGCCCTGCCGAACTCGCCACCAGCCGCGCCAACCGAGCGCCAAGGCCGACCTGCGTCCGCTGACCGCTCCCCAGCCGGCCTTCCGCCCCCCGCAGCGCCTCGCAGCGCACGTCCTCCGCCTCGAAACCCGCCAACGCCGCGGACGGGCCGCACGTTCACCGAACAAGTCCACCGTCAGCGGATCGCCGCGCCGCCCGCCGCGCCCGCTGGCGGGCGTCTTCAGACTTGCCTGGCACCTGATTCGGTGCTGATTCGGTGCTGATTCGGTGCCACCTGATTGTCACCGAACAAGTCCACCGTCAACGGATCGCCGCGCCGCCCGCAGCGCCCGCCGCCGGGCGTCTTCAGACTTGCCTGGCACCTGAATCCGGATCGGATGGGGGACTCTCACTTCCGAGCGGATCTGGACCCGATTCCAGCGAGGTGCGGCGCAGTCGGCCAAGCGCGTGATGGGCAGCCCTTGAGTACCGCCTCCATGCCTCAGTTGCCACAAATAGACCAATCGGTGGCAGAATCTGCGGCGTTTCGGCACAAACCTGCTCGTAGACCTCATGAAATGCTCGGAGTACCTCGAGTTCCTCCGCCGTGAAGGCTAACGGGAAGTACTCCGCGCTCGGCCTGTACCAATCCTCCCACTGATTGAAGATCTCATGCGCCACATGAACGCCCGGGGCCTGGGTTTGGTACTCGAGCTGGCTTTCCTCGCTGGCGATCAGCTCAAGGACTTCGACCACTCGTCTCCGAACGTTCAGAGCGACTCCATCCTGCCCGCCATCGGCTTCACTCATGGGGAGTACCAGTGTGTCCAGTTGACCCAATCAGCAAGCGGGATATGCGCCTGCGGATTGGCCTTCAGCGCTCCCTGGATGGGCACACCGTCTGGGCCAATGATACGCCCCCCTCGATTGATGACCACGTGGTCCACCCTCTGCGCTGGGAATGGCGATCGTCGGACGCCTCGATCGATTCGAATGGAATCTCCCTTCGCGCCAAACCACCGCAGGCCAACCCCTTTCCTTGTACGCACCGCCGAGCCCCAGGCACCCGGGACCTTCGAAATTGCAAGCTGCAGTAGGTTCTGGGGGCCGCGCAAGTTTATCCGAATCAACCCCGCCGCCCCCAGCAGCGCCCCAGTCCCCTTCAGCACCCGCCCCCACGGCAACCCCATCGCCAGGTGCCCCGCCGCGCCCCACAGGTCCCCGTTCGCCGCCGCCGTGATCGCATGGAACAGGTCCGCGACCGACAGCAGCCCGCCCAGCAGTTGCCCGAGCATGACGAACGAGCCGCAGGGGAACAGACCCGTCGGATCGACGAAGTTCACCGGATCGTTCCCGGCGTAGGCGTACAGGTTGAAGTCCCCGCCGCCGAAGCCCAGTGGGTCCGGCGCGGTCCAGCGGCCGAGCCGCGGGTCGTAGTCGCGCAGGCCGAAGCGGACCAGGCCGGTCGCCTCGTCGTGCAGGCCACCAGCGAAGCCGAAGGGCTGCGAGAAGTTCGCGTATCCGTCCGCCGACGAGTCCACGACCCTATGGCCCCAGACGTCGTACTCGTAGCGACGAACCACCTCGCCGTCGCTGGCGCGCACCAGCAGACGAACCGAGCCCACGTGATCGGTCAATACCCGCAGTGCCTCGAAGCCGGCGCCGGCACGCGTGTAGATCAGGTCCGGGGTCGTACCGCCCTGCGCGTAGACGAAGACGCTCTGCAGGACACCGAACTCGTCCACCTCGGCATAGGGCCGCAGCGGCTCGCCGTAGATCAGGTAGCGCCAGCCCACGCCGCCCCCGCCGGGCGGGACGACGCGCCGGCCCACGCGCTGGCCACCCGGGCCGATGATGTACTCGACCACGTCGCCGTTGGGCGCCTCGGCCTCGACCAAGTTGCCCAGCGCGTCGTAGGTGTAGCGCCACGCCGTGACCGACTGGGGGTCGCCGCACGGCGCGCCAGTACAACGCTCGCTCAGCCGCCCGGCGCCGTCGTAGGCGAAGTGGTCGCCCGTCCGCGCCGACCAGACCAGCCGGTCACGTCCGTCGAACACGCTCTGCAGGCCGAGGGCATCGTCGAGCCGGTTGCCGTTGGGATCGTAGGCGAAGGTCTCCGCGCCAGCCGCGACCAACCGACCCAGCGTGTCGTAGACAAAGTCCGTCGTCGCCGCCTCCCCGCCGACGTCCTCCGCGAGCGACCGCAAGCGGCCATCCGCGTAGCGCTGCGTGTAGTCCTGTCGATACAGCTCGCAGCGTGGGACTGCGCCCAGGTCGAACCGACAGACCGTGCCGCCGGGGCAGTCGGTGGGCGAGCAGCCGGCCGCGTCGAGGCGGTAGCTGCGTTCGATGGCGACGCGCCCGTGGGCGTCGTACGTCCACTCGGTCTCGACCACGCCGGAGGTCAGGCGCACGAGCAGCCCTGCGTCATCCGCTCCATCCCGCTGCAGTTGCAGCGTCGTCGCGCCGCCATCGACCGTGACCGTCTGCAGTTCGTCGTCGAGTCCGTGCACGAGATCGAGTGCGATCGCGAAGCCGCTCGCGACCGGGTGCCCGCCTTCGTGCAGGGTGATGTCCGTCGGCAGTCCGCGCGCGGTGCGCGCAGCCTCGACGCCGCCCAGCAACGTGCCCGTTTGCGGCTGCGGGTCGCGGTCCTTGGCGGGCCCGCCCACGTCGTGCAGGCGCACCCACCGGGTTGCCGAGAGCGCCTGGTCCTCGAGGGCGTACTCGACGGTGGGTCGGTCGTCGTGACCGAAGAACAGCCGCTGGACCCAGAACTCACCAGCGCCGGTTGCGTACTCGACACCGGCCGCGCCGGCCATCGCGCCGCCGAACGTCGTCTGCTCGATGCGCCCGGCGCCGTCGTAGACGAAGGCCAAGGCGCCCGCTTGTTCGGGAAGAACGAATTGCTCGGGACGACCGTGCTCCGCGTCCAGATGTGCGGTGAGCGCGCTCGGGTGGTTGTCGTCGCAGGCCAGGGACGGATCGGTCGGGTCGACCGACGGGAGGCACGCGCGCACCTGCAGGCCCGCGTCGTTGTATGCGAACTGATGGACCTTCTGGTGGCCCGCTTCGCCCGGCACGGTCACCGCGACTCGACGGCCCAGCGCGTCGTACGACTGCAGCGCCACCGTGGTCACCGCCTCGGCGCCCAGCTCGCTTCGAACGGTCCGACCGAGCCCGTCCACCACCTCGACCCCCACGATGGGGCGATCGGCGGCGGCGCCGGCGCTCTGCAGCTCGTGGTCGACCAGGGACGTAAGGGTCGGCCCGTGCGCGCCGTTCGGGTCGAAGATCGTCTCCAGCCGCTGTTCGATGACCTGGCTGCCGGGGAGGCTCCGTCCGATGACCGTGCGCAGCCACGGCCTGCCGCCCGCATCGTCGTAGCCGTAGACCGTCTCCGACAAAGTGCCGACGCTCGAGCGGACGGGGCGCATCGCGTCGGCCCCGACCCACTCCAACACGGTGGTCGATGCCCGTTCGGGCGTTGGTACCCCGTCCTCCCGCTCTGCAAGCTCGACCGTCTGGCTGAAGACCGTCTCCTGTGCATCGGCGTCGAGTTCCCATTGGGAGGTACGGACACGCGTCGTCCCATCCGCCTCCTTGACCTCCTGCGTGACCGTCCCCTGGGTAACCGACCACGGGTCTTGGCCCGGCGTGAAAGTTGCGCCGCCTTCGACGTGCCAGGAGAAGGTGTACTTGGTCTCGACCGAGGCGTCCCCATCGGTGGGCGTGCCCGCGAGCCAAGTCCGCTGAGCGACCGGCACCTCGACGAGCGGCCCCCACCGGTCGCTGGCGGCGGTGTCCAACGATGTGATGTTGCCCACACCGTCCTCGGCCACGACCGTGCCGTCGTCGAAGTGCGTCGTGATGGTCTGCAGGCCGGAGGGGTGCGTCACGGTGCGCCTCACGCCCTCGCAGACCCGCTCGACCGTGAGCAGGGTCTCGGCGCCAGCCGAGAGTTTCCTGACGGCGTACCCCCGGGGTCCGGGCGGCATCTCGCAGGGCGTATCGGCGGGCTCCAGCCACGTCCAGACGTCACCTTCGGGCAGACTCTCGGGATTGACCCACACCGAGCATGTGCCACCGCAACCGGCGTCCCAGCGCCACAGCTCGTAGCGTTCGAGCTCTGTCGTCTCGGCGAGCGGATCGACGTCGGCCGTCAATCGGCCTTGGGAGTCGTAGTGGAAGCGTTTGCTCTCGGCCTCGGTACGCCCCGGCCCGGCGAAGCGGTCGAGCAGCCCCGGCGGAGTGCACGTCGCCACCTCACCCACAGTGGCGTAGCAGACGTCACCCGTCGAGTAGCTCATCGCCCATTCGAGGCCGGCTGCCGCGTCAAGCGCATCCACGTGCCGCACGCGGGTCAAGAAGCCGCTCGCCGGGTCGAGCGTCAGCTCGGTCCGACGCTCGCCCAGGAGCGGATCGGCGGGGCTCAGGACGTCGACGCCGACCTCCGACTCGACGAACTGCGTCGCCCGTCCGAAGGCGTCGACGACGCGCATCAGGCCACCCGACGGCTCGGTCTCGAAACGGAGCTGCGTCCGGCCGGTGACCGCGTCCCGGGTCTCGAGGTGCCGGCCCTGCTGGTCGAAGATGTAGACCTCGGTGCCGTCCTCGGACGGGATGCGCCAGCTCTCGCCCTCGGCGTAGGGCCCTGCAGTCTTGGGGTCGCCGATTCGGTAGATGGACGCCTTCGGCTGGCTGTTGCCGGAGACCTGGTACGCGAAGAGCAACTCGCCAGCGTCCTGACGACCTCCACCGTAGCTCACCGCCAGTTGAGCAACGCCAGGCAACGAGACAAGTTCGCCGGTGCAATCATGATGGACGATCCACTCGCCCGGTCGACAGAGACCGGCGTCCACCGCGGGCCCTGGCTGCGGACTCTGCGCAAACCGGCGTACCGTCGGCCGAGAGTTCCGCAGAGACCAGGGCGCGCGGATCGCTCGTGAGCGACACGTGCGACACTGTCGGGTAGGCGTCTACGTTGGGAGGGCGTGGTGAACGTAGAAGACGCCTCCGTTGTCGTCCGAAGCCACGGCGACCAAGCCATTGAGGCCGTCAGCCAGACATCAATTTCGACCCCACCGGTCGACTCGCCGACCCCACCGTCCTCGACAGGTAGGACACGCGAATCCCCGGAAGGGCGAACCCTCAGCACCCGACCGCCGGTGACCTGAGGTGTGCCGTGGTCAGCGACGAAGACGGAACCGTCCGATCCTACGCTGACCCCTAGAGGTCTGAGCAACTCGCTCTCGTCGGAACGCATGCGTTCGGAACGTCGCCGCCACCCAGCCCGAGCCAGACCTCGACGGCCGAACTGCTCGGGCGATGGGGAGGAGCGAGCTGAAGTCGGAAGACGGCGGGACACAAGGCCAGCGGTGAAGTACAACGCATCGTCTGGTCCGACCGAAGCACCGAACAGAGCCCGGCATGATTGGCGCCGCAGTCGGCCCAGTCCCCGTCATCCACGAGGGTCTCTTCGCCGGCCGTGGCCGACCAGCGCATGACCAACCCAGACGACGACGAGTAGTAGACTCGATTCCAGCGGTCGACCGCGATCGCGCCGGCAGCATCGCCGAACCGACCGGCACGACCTGAACCGCGTCGAACGCTGACTGGCCGGCAACTCGCTGATGAAGGCCGCCGACCCCAGTGGTCCCTACGCGGTAGTGGAATACGTCACCGGTCGGGCCGACAGCGATCCCGCCCGTGGAGAGGACATCTTTCACCGGGGCGTCGACGAACCATCCATGTCGAATAGCGTCGCCGAGGTCGCGGGTGGATCCATCACCGCGGAGCAGGACGGCGCCCGTCCGAAGGTCGATGAGGCGGTGAAACGCGCTGAGCGTCCAGCCCCCGATGCCGAGATCGTGGGGCGCGAAATAGGCCAGCCTCGTGTCGAAATCGGACCGCACGAAGATGAGCGTGTCGTCCGCAAAATCACACGCTGACTTGCACGTCCCGCCTGGGCAGAGGAGCTCGCAGAGGTCGTCCCGGCGCGCCAGTCTCGCATTGACGCCCGGCTGGCCGAAGCTGGGCGTGTCCCTGAACTCGGCCCCCTGGCGAGCGGCGCGATAGCCGTACTCCAACGAGACCCGCGCATCGAAGATGCCGCTGGTGGTCTGGCCGTCCGCGTCGAGGCCGTCCCAAATCCACACCAGCTTCTCCGGCAGCGCCTCCAGTAGCTCACCGTCGAGGTACCACTCGGGCGAGAGGCCTCGACCCGGGCGTCGCTTGTCGTAGCGGAAGAACTCTCGCCGACCGTTGCCGAGGTGGATGGTCACGTAGATCGCGACGACGCCGGGCGGATCCTCGTACCCGCCGGGCGCCGCGGCGGGCGCCGGCACGCGAATGGGCACCTCGATGGTACGGCCTCGTACGTGCCCCGGGCCATGTCCGCTGCGGTACACCAGATCGAGATCGGTGCCGGCGAGCGGGATGCTCTCCCCCAGGACCTGGTTCGAGCACTCGATCGCCGAGCCGTCCGCACAGTCGTCCAGACCGAAGAGGCCCATCACGAGCCCGCGCAAGAAGTCGAGCAGCGCTGACAGGACGGCAGCGAGGCAGTCACCGTCACCGCAGCCGAAGCCCCAGTTGCAGTCCCACGGGCTGAAATGCTCCATCGGGACGCGCCAGAGGCGCACCGTCACCGGCTGGCCGTCCACGACGAGAACATCACCGTCATCATCGAAGAGCCGGTTCTCCAACTGACTCGCCAGCGCCCGGAGTTCGTCCTCGCTGAAGCCGAACTGACCCGCGCCGCTGGGCCACACCAGGGCGTTGAGCGCTGCGACCTCGTCGGTCAGGAAGGGCGCATCGAGTGACTGCCCGTCGTGCAGCAGGATCTGCGCGTAGGGCTCGCCGTTCTCGTCGTGCGCGCCGCGCACGTCGACGACGAGTCCATCGGTCGACGCGACCCACTGAGCCGCCTCGCGATCGTAGTAGCCCACCGGCACGGCCGAGCCCGCGGGCGCCATGAGCGGCAGCGGATCGGGGTCGTTCGGATCGACGGCCGCCGCGCGCAGGCTGTCGACGTACATGAAGAGGGGACGATCGAACGCCACTTGGTCGCCCAGGGACTGGCCCTGGTCGTCCTCCAAGGTCGCTTCGAAGGCGTAGGTGAATCCACTCGCGGGCGGCAGCTCCGCCGGCATCGCATCGGGGCCCCAGAGGCCGTCGGTGTACTCCGTGAAACGAACCTTGAGGCTGGCGGCGTTCACCGCCGGGTCGATCGTCGCGGGATCCACGCTGGCGCCGGGCGGAACGAGCAACAGCGGCTGCCGGAGGCCCCGATCATCCTCGACGGCCTCTAGGGCCAGCACCTGCCACTCGGGTGACGCGCCGCTCAGGTTGACCGGCACGGCGACGGGCGACGGCTCGCGCAGCACGACGCGAGGCGCCAGCCGCCGCTCATTCGGACGGACCACGACGCGCCGCTGAGCGGGCAGATAGCCATCCTTGTCGAAGGTCAGCAGCACACCGTGGCCGCCCTCGGACAGCACCGCGAGCGTGTATTGCCCGTCGGCACCGGTGAGCGTCTGACCGACCGCACCGCCCAGGTCCCCGGGGCGGGACGACTGGACCGTGACGACGACGCCGGCGAGTGGGCGCCTGCCGTCCGCGCTGCATCCGGCGTCGCTTGGGTCGCACAGCTCCCAGACCCCGCCGTCGATCAACGCGCGTCGTGGCGATCCGAAGACATCCGGTGCCGCCCCCTGCTGCGTCGCCGCGTCCGCAAAGGTGGAGTCGAGCGTCGGCGCGACGCGACCCTGAACGCGGGCAGCCGACTGCACTCGTCCTCGTCGACCGCACCATCGCAGTCGTCGTCCAGGCCGTTGCACACCTCCGTAACGGGCACACCTGGGGTCGCGTCGCAGTCCAGCGCGTGGTCGACCGCGTTGCAGATCCAGACGCCGTCGGCAGCGCAAGTGCCCTGACCCACCGAGCACGGCAGCCCGGCGTCGACCGGGTCCTCGTCGATCGCGCCGTCGCAGTCGTCGTCGATGCCGTTGCACGTCTCGTCGCCGCCCGCGACCAACGGTGCGCTGCATTCGGTCGACGCCATGTCGGCGGCGCACTCGTAGAGGCCTTCGCGATAGCAGGGCCCAAGACCGACCGAACACCCGCCGTGGACCTCCGGCCAATCCGGATCGGTCACGCCGTCGCAGTCGTTGTCGAGGTAGTCACACACCTCGACCGCGCCCGGGTACATCGCGGGCTCGAGGTCGTTGCAGTCGCCTTGATTCGGCGAGAAGCCGTCGCTGTCGGCGTCGGCGTCGCACTCGGGCGCCTCGTCCACCAAGCCGTCGCAGTCGTTGTCGAGACCGTCACAGTCCTCCGACAGCGACTGTCCGGGGCTGGCGTCGCACGCCAGCGCCCCGCCGACGCACTGCATCGCACCACTCGATTCGCACGCGCCCACGCCGACCGTGCAGGGCGCGCCGACATCGGACGCTTCCTCGTCCAACGAGCCGTCGCAGTCGTCGTCCGCCCCGTTGCAGACTTCCGCCCCTGGTGTGCCCGGGGTAGCGTCGCAGGTGGTCTCACCGGCGCCGCCGCACACCACCGTACCGTCGGCTGCGCAGGCGCCCACGCCCTCGGTGCACGACTCGCCCAGGCCGAGGCCCTCGTCCACCGAGCCGTCGCAGTCGTCGTCCGCCCCGTTGCAGACTTCCGCCGCCGGCCCGCCGGGGGTGGCGTCACAGACGGTCTCCCCGGCGTCTCCGCACACGACCGTGCCGCCGGCTGCGCATGCGCCCACGCCCGCGGTGCACGACTCGCCCACGCCGAGCGCCTCGTCCACCGTCCCGTCGCAGTCGTCGTCTGCCCCATTGCAGGCTTCCGCCACCGGTGCGCCGGGGGTGGCGTCGCAAACGGTCGCACCGGCGTCTCCGCACACGATGGTGCCGTCCGCTGCGCAAGCCCCCACGCCCTCGGTGCACGACTCGCCCAGGCCGAGCCCCTCGTCCACCGTCCCGTCGCAATCGTCGTCGACGCTGTTGCAGAGCTCGGCCCCCGGCGCGCCGGGGGTGGCGTCGCAGAGGGTCGCACCGGCGCCGCCGCACACGACCGTCCCCGCCGCCGCGCACGCGCCCACGCCCCCGGTGCACGCGTCCCCGAGGCCGAGCCCCTCGTCCACCGTTCCGTCGCAGTCGTCGTCGACGGTGTTGCAGATCTCGGGCACGGGCTGACCGGGAATCCCGACACAGGACGAATCGGAGGGACCATCGCAGGCCATCACCCCATTCGCCAGGCAGGCGCCCACGCCGACGGGGCAGTCCGTCCCGATCGAGAACCCCTCGTCGATCTCGCCGTCGCAGTCGTTGTCGACGCTGTCGCACTGTTCTGGGGCCAGCGCGCCGCAGGTGGCGCTGGTGTGGTCGCCGCTGCACACGACCGTCGCATCGCCGGCGCACGCGCCGAGGCCGGCGCAGGTCTGGCCGACGGTGCGGCCACCCCAGAGGAAGTCCTCGTCCGCCTCCCCGTCGCAGTCCTCGTCGGTGCCGTCGCAGGTCTCGGCCGAGGATGATCCCTCGACGGCTGAACACTCCAGGTCCAGCGTTGGGGCGCACTGCCAGACGCCGTCCTGCGCGCACTGGCCCACACCGACGGTGCAGGCCGTGCCGAGCGTGGCCTCGAAGTCCTCGTCGACGAAGCCGTCGCAGTCGTCGTCGCTGGCGTTGCAGCCCTCCGGTTGGGGCTCGCCGGGCACCGCGTCACAGGTCAGCGCGCCACCTGTGCACTGCTCCTGTCCCAGGGCCAGGCACGCACCGGTGCTCACCTCACAAGGGTCGCCGATGTCCGACGGATCCTCGTCCACCGCGCCGTCGCAGTCGTCGTCGAGGGCGTTGCAGAGCTCGGCGCTCGGTGAGCCGCCGCCAGCGCAGACGCCGCACGGCACCTCGCGGAGATAGCCGCACCACCAACCCTCCGAAGGCGTGGCCAGCTCGTCGTCCTCCCCGATGAGCGTCAACAGGCGCCGCCAGTTCGGGAACACCGGCCAACCGATGGGTCCAGGTCCGCACTCGATTGCCGTCAGGCCGGTCTGCCCGCAGCGCGTCATGGGCGTGAAGGGCCAGTACCAGGCGGTGTTCGAGACGCCGTGGCCGTCCTTGAACACCAAGACGGTGTTCAGCAGGGTCCAGGTCGGCTGGAAGCCCTGCACGTCGACGACGTAGACGCTCCAGTCGACCGCGACGAGCCGCGAGCCGACGACCGTTGGATTGCTCAGGCCGATGAAGATCGCGCCGCTGATCGCTTGGGACGGCGCCGTGGCGTCGCCCGCGATGCCGATGGCGTCCGGGTGATTGCTCGCTGCTGCGGCCTCCTTCGCCGCGAGCGGCAGCGGCGACGGCGCCGTCAGCGGCGGGGTGACGCCCTGCAGGTGTGCGAGCAGCTCGTCCTCGGGCACGACCCAGATCTGGCTGTCGAGCGCGAGCGTCTGCGTGCCGAGCGCCTCGACCTGGGTGGGCGCGATCGGCGTGCAGCCCATGCCCTCGTCGGTCGCGGCGTCGCAGTCGTCGTCGACGCTGTTGCAGATCTCGATGCCGGGGTCGCCCGGCGTGCCCTGGCACGTGGCGGCGCCCTGCGTGTCGCAGGCCACGACGCCCGGCGCGGTGCAGACGCCGACACCGACGCTGCAGGCCTGTCCGAGCGTCGGGAAGTCCTCGTCCGTGACGCCATCGCAGTCGTTGTCGAGGCCGTCGCACACCTCGGCGCTGGGTGGGGCAACGAGGGCGTCGCAGTAGGTGGACGCGCCGTGCGTCTCGCATTGGATCGTGCCCGGCCGCTCGCATTCGCCGAGGCCCTGGGTGCAGGCATCGCCCAGCGCGGGGAAGTCCTCGTCCATCGTCCCGTCGCAGTCGGCGTCGGTGCCGTTGCACAGCTCAGCGGTGGGGACGCCCGGGGTGGCGTCGCAGGCCACCGCCCCCGATCCGTCGCAGACGTAGACGCTCGTCACGTTGCACGCGCCGACGCCCACCGAGCACCCCTGGCCGAGGGGGAAGTCCTCGTCGGCGACGTAGTCGCAGTCGTCGTCGAGGCCGTTGCACGACTCGGCGCCCGGCTCGGGCCGACGCTGGGGGTTCGCGTCGTCGCAGTCGATGCCGGCGTGGTAGCCGTCGGCGTCGGCGTCGACGCCCGGCGTGCACGGATCGCCACGACCGTCGCCGTCGGTGTCGGTCTGCGCGGTGTTCGGCGTCAGGATGCAGTTGTCGCAGGCGTCGCCGATGGTGTCGCCGTCGGTGTCGAGCTGATGCGGATCCGCAGCGCCCGGGCAGATGTCGGCCGGGTTGGCCAGCCCGTCACCGTCGATGTCGTCGTCGCACGCGTCGCCGGTCCAATCATGATCGACGTCGGACTGGTCGGCGTTGGCCACCGCCGGGCAGTTGTCGCAGACGTCGGGCACACCGTCGCTGTCGGTGTCCTGGGTGGGGTTCGTGGGGTCGTACCACATGGGACACGCGTCGACGGCGTCGGCGATGCCGTCGCCGTCGCTGTCGGGCGGATCGCAGGCGTCGCCCTGGCCGTTCCAGTTGCTGTCGCGCTGGTCGGTGTTGGCGACCGCCGGGCAGTTGTCGTAGGCGTCGATGATGAGATCGCCGTCCGTATCGGACACGCCCTGCTGGCAGGCGTCGCCGACGCCGTCGCAGTCGAGATCGATCTGCGCGGGGTTGAAGGTGCCAGCGCAGTTGTCGCACGCGTCGCCGACGCCGTCCCCGTCGCCGTCCTCCTGGTTCGGGTTGACGTGCTTCGGGCAGTTGTCGGCGGCGTCCAGCACGCCGTCGGCCTGTTGGCCGGGGATCTCCCAGTTGTTCACCTCGCCGGTGTCACTGCACGCGTCGCCGACCCAATCCCAGTCGTGATCGGCCTGATCCGGGTTGGGCGCGCTGGGGCAGTTGTCGCAGGGGTCCCCCACGCCGTCCGCGTCGGCGTCCGCCTGGTCGGGGTTGGCGTCCATCGGGCAGTTGTCGACGCCGTCGGCGAGACCGTCGCCGTCCATGTCGCCCGGGCCGGTGAGCGGACAGCCCCAGCCATCGTCGCCGGGGACCGCGGGGCAGCTGTCGCAGGCATCGCCGATGCCGTCGCCGTCGGCGTCGGCCTGATCCGGGTTCACGGTGCTCGGGCAGTTGTCCTCGTGGGTCGCCAGCCCGTCGTCGTCCTGATCATCGCTGTCGCAGGCGTCGCCCCCGCCGCCCCAGAGCGTGTCGCGCTGGTTCGGGTTGGGAACGAACGGGCAGTTGTCACACGCGTCACCCAAGCCGTCCCCGTCGGTGTCGGCGTTGATCGACTCGGCGTCGGGCGGATCGACCGCGCCTGGGCACTTGTCCTGCCGCGTCGGGATGCCGTCACCGTCCGAGTCGGTGCCGTCGCAGACGTCCCCGAGGCCATTCCAGTCGTGATCGGCCTGGTCGGGGTTCGGCGCGCCGGGGCAGTTGTCGCAGGCGTCGCCGAGGCCGTCCTCGTCCTGATCGCGCTGATCCGGGTTGGGCGTCCAGGGGCAATTGTCGCCAGGAGTGAGCCCGTCGGCGTTGTCGGCGACGCCGTCACCGTCGCTGTCGATGATCGGATCGCAGGCGTCGCCGATCTGGTCGTAGTCGGCGTCCGCCTGCATCGGGTTGGGCACGGTGGGGCAGTTGTCGTATCGATCTTCGATACCGTCCTGGTCGGCGTCGATGACGCCGCACATCTGAGCGGGCGCCGTGGCAGGCGCCAGCACGAGCGCGAGCAGCAGCCAGCAGTGGATGATCAGCGCGCGCCGCACGTGACACCTCCGCGCCGGAGAGCGTCGCCGAAGCCATCGGCCAGCAGGGACGTGTCGAGCAGCGTCGCCAGGGCGGTCCGCAGCTCGAGGTCGACCGTGGTGATGGCGTCGAGCGAGAGGCCCAGCCGCGCGAGGGTGCAGCCGGTCGCCGTGGCGGCCTGCTCGACTGCGAGATCGTGCGGTTGATTGCGCAGCAGGAAGTGGCGGCGGGCGGCCAACGCGAACGCGATGCGCGCGGTCGCGGCCGGCTGGGGCGGTCCGTCCAACGCCGGTAGCCACGACGGATCGAAGAATACGGCATGGGGCGTGACGCAGAACGTGCCGATGCCCGCCCCGGCGCCGACCGCCCCGGTCTCGGACTGGGCCTGCCGGACGCGTTGGAACAGCGCGGCGAGGCTCGGCGGAGCCGGACTCGCTGCTGGTGGCGGCTGCTGGGCCGGGCAAACCGGCAGCTCCGCGGCGGCCGGCAGCGGGAAGCAAGTCGCGAGCAGCGAGAGCGCGAGCAGCCAGCGGGCGGACGAGACGAACACGCCCCGGTGATACCATCGGTCGGGGTCGCGCCGCGACGCGGTCGCGCCGCCCGGATCACGGGTGTCATTCGGTGCCTTCATGCCCTGCCCTCCGCCGCCTGGAGTTGGCGTCGCCCACTGGAAGCGGGTGCCATGGGATCTCGGAACCCGAGTCGTGTGATCGGTCGTGGAACCCCATCGGGGGCCGCGCCGACACCACAGCTCGTGTGCCTCGGGAGCCCTGTCCGCTACACGTTGACTGGAAAGCGACGCCCCCCCGAAACCGGTCAAGGGAGAAAGTGGGCGGCAGCCGGGTCCCCGCTGAACGCAGTGCAGTTCGCGAGTCCCCGAGCCTGCCTGTCGCTTCCGCACTCGGCATGGCCTACGGGGCCCGGCTGACAACTGACCGCCGTTCGGAGCGACCACCAACGGCTCGTCAGCACAGCCCGACCGGTGCCGACCATTGACCCGGCAAAGAGCCGTGACTACCGTCCGCCCCGTTCGACGGGAGGTGCGCGTGCGGCGCTGGTGGATCGTGCTCGGGCTGGTGGTGGCCGCGGTGGGCTGCAAGGGCGGCGACGACGCCGACGGGCCGCCCGCCGCCTCGACCGAGGCCCCCGCCCTCACCCGCGTGACCGCCGATCGCACCGACCTGCTGTTCCGCTACCCCGGCGACGACCCGGGCGCCTTCGAGACCGCGAGCAGCGTGGAGGAAGTGCCCGCCGCCAAGCGCGCCAAGGTGCAGGTGGTCGACCTGTCGCAGCCGCCCGAGGCCCGCGGCGCCGGCCGCTTCGTCCAGGTGTTCGACCTGCGCGCGCCCGGTCCCGATGGCGCCTACCCCGGCAAGCTGGTCGCCCGCGCCGAGCTCGAGCAGGTGCTCGCCGAGCAGACCGCGCGCCCGGCCCAGGCCAGCGTCACGATGTACTCGGCGAGCTGGTGCGGCGTGTGCCGCAAGGCCCGCGCCTTCCTCGAGAAGGAGGGCGTGCCCTTCGTCGAGAAGGACATCGAGAAGGACAAGGGCGCTCAGGCCGAGCTGACCGCGAAGGCCCAGAAGGCCGGGGTGCAGGTGGGCGGGGTCCCGGTCTTCGACGTGGGCGGGCGCATCCTGCCCGGCTTCGATCCCGACACGCTCATGCGCGCCGTCCGCGGCGGCTGAACCTCACCCGCCTCACTGCCCAGCCCAGGAGCCCCATGGCCGCCGTCATCCAGGCCGTCTCGCCCGGCGAAGATCTGCTGTCCGCCCTCGACGCCCTGTGCGCGCGCCTCGGCGTCGCCGACGGCGCGCTGCAGCTCAGCGGCGCCCTGCAGGACGCGACGCTGGTGCCCGCCCCGGGCGCCGACGCCCTCGACCTCGAGGGGCCGCTTTTCCTCGTCTCGGGCCAGGCGCTGGTGCGCGGCGGCCACGCGACGATCACGGGCCTCGTGTCGTGGAGCGATCGGGGCCTGCCGCGCGTCGCGGGGGGCGCCGTCGAGGCGGCCACGAGCGGCGGCGTGGACGTCGTGATGCACGGCGCCAGCCTC
>JACKDN010000037.1 GCA_020633465.1 Myxococcales bacterium | reverse complement strand
GGCGCTGGCCGAGCCCGATCCCTTCGCGGCGCTGGAGCCCCTGGCCGCCCGCGGCGACGACGTGCGCGTGCGCCGCGGCGTCGCCGACGCGTTGGAGGCGCTGGCCGGTCAGGTCGATCCGGACGACGTGCCGCTCGTGGCCACGATCACGATGGCGGCGTGGATCCGGCTGGGGCGAGCGCAAGCACCGTTGGAACACCTGTGCCGCGCCGGCAAGGGGCGCGCCGTGGTCGGCAAGCTGCCGACGGCGCCCCAGCACTTCGCGCTGGCCGCGCTGCACAACCTGCTGGGGGAGCCGGACCGGCGGTTCGATCCGAACCGGGTGATCGCGGAGTACGGGGATGCGGTGGAGCGGACGGACCTGCATCCGAAGATCGCCGCGCGCTACGTGCAGGCGTTCGATCGGGCGCTGGGCGAGGACGCGCACACCGGGCCGGTGGATCTGGAGGTGCCGCCGTCGGCCGGGAAGGCGGCGGCGAAGCGCGGGGGGCTGTTCGGGTTGATCGACAAGCTGCGGGGGGAGTGAGGGGGGCGGTACGGCGCGAACGGTGCAATCCGCAAGAATGGCCGACGTGGACCCTTGCCCTTGCCCTTGCCCTTGCCCTCCGCCGCGTCGCGGCGCGCGCACCGACGCCGCGCCCGCAGGCCGCGCCCCCTCCCCAACATCAACTCCGATCCCCACCCATCTTTCCTGCAACACGCCCTTCCCCTGTCCGATGGATCCCCCACGGAGGATCCATGCAACTCGACCACCAGAAGCTCCAGGTCTACCAGCGCGCGCTCGAACTCGTCGCTCTCGCCGACGGCGTCGCCAGAGCCTTCCCGCGGGGTCGCGCCTACCTCGCCGACCAGCTGCGGCGGGCGGCCACTTCCATCGTCCTGAACATCGCCGAAGGGGCGGGTGAGTTCGCGCCAGCCGACAAGGCGCGGTTCTACCGGATGGCCAAGCGGTCAGCCGTGGAGTGCACCGCGGTCTTCGATGTCGTCGAGCGATTGGCGCTCGTCGATGCGGAGCGCATGAGCCAAGCAAGGGCGGCCGCGGTCGAGGTCATCGCGATGCTGACCCGAATGGCGCTCAACCGACGGACAAGGGCCGCGAGAGGCTCGGAGGGCGGGCAGGGGGGCGGCGGGATGGCTGAGGGCGGGGGCGCGCGGGGGTGATGGCTGGGAGCGTGGCGCGGCCTGGCGTGGCGAAAGGGGAAGGGGGCGGCCTGCGGGCGTGGTGCCAGGGGGCGCGTCGCAGCGCGGCTTGGGGCAAGGGCAAGGGCAAGGGCAAGGGCAAGGGCAAGGGCAAGGGATCCTTGCCTCACCCCCCCTTCTTCACCGCCCCGTCGTAGAAGGCCGTGAGGTCGGCGCGCAGTTGGGCGCGGGACGGGGGGTGGAAGTACATCATGTGCCCGGCCGGGTAGTAGGTGAGCTGCACGTTGGTGCGCAGCTCGGCGGGCACGTCCAGGTGATCCACTGTGTACTCGGCGGCCGAGAAGGGGGTCGCCAGGTCGTAGAGGCCGTTGGCGACGATCACCTTCAGGTGCGGCGCGGCCAAAAGGCACTTCGCCAGTTGGGTGGCGGTGTCGGGGTAGCCCAGGTTGTCCTTCTGGGTCCACTGCCAGCCCTCGTTCACCTCCATGCTGAAGACGACGTAGGCGTCGTCGCCCTCCCACTTCAGGGCGCGGCGCAGGTGGTCGTTGGCGGCGGCGGCGTAGGCGCCGTAGGGGGCGTCGAAGCTGGGGTCGCGGGCCATGCGGTGGCCGAAGTCGTCGTCGGGGCCGACGTAGCGGGCGTCGAGGCGGCCGATGGTCTGGCGGCCGGGGCCCAGCAGGGACTTGCAGAACCACAGGTACTCGATGCGCAGGTCGCGGCGGGCGATCTCGCCGGCGTCGAGGCCGGTGAAGCGGGCGAGGCCCTCGGCGACGGCGGCGCGGCGCTCGGCGGGCAGGGCGCGGCCGCGCAGCAGGGCGGGGGCGTAGACGTCGTAGGCGAAGGCGCGGGCCTCGTCGATCCAGGCGTCGAGGTCGGGGGCGTCGGCGCCGGCCATGCCGTGGTAGCGGGCCACGGCGGCGTAGGCGGGCAGGTACAGGATGTGGGCGAGGTCGTTCTCGGGCTCGAAGACGAAGGTCTGGAAGTCGAGCGCCAGGCTGACCAGCACCAGGCCGTTGAGGGCGACGCCGCGCTGGTGCAGCTTCCAGGCGATGGCGGCGGCGCGCGTGGTGCCGTAGCTCTCGCCGGCGAGGAAGCGCGGGGCGTTCCAGCGGTGGTGGCGGCTGAGGTAGCGCTCGACGAAGGCGACGATCGAGTCGGCGTCCTCGTCGATGGTCTGGAACTGGGCGTGCTCCTTTTCGCCCTGCGGCCGGCTGAAGCCCGTGCCGACGGGATCGATGAACACCAGATCGGTGCGGTCGAGGATGCCCTCGGCGTTGTCGACCAGACGGTAGGGCGGGGCAACGGCGGTGGCGCCGTCCTCGAGATCGACGCGCCTGGGCCCGAGCGCGCCGAACTGCAGCCACACGGACGACGACCCGGGGCCGCCGTTGAAGCAGAAGGTCACCGCGCGCGTGCTGGGGTCGTCCACGTCGGCCAACGTGTAGGCGACGTAGAAGATGCTGGCGGTGTCGGCATCCTTCGGATCGCGCAGGTTCAGCGTGCCGGCGGTGGCCACGTAGGTCAGCGTCCGGCCGTCGATGACCGTCTGGTGCGGGGTGTTGACCGTCTTCTCCGGGCGCGGCGCGTGCTTCGGCGCGTCCTTGGGGTCGGGCGTCTTCTCGGTGGTCTTCGCTTCGCTCATCGAGGCCTCGCTTTCGGGCCGGCAGCTTGGCACAGCGGGCCGGGCGGGTCACTGTGACTCATCGGGTCACGGTTCGCGGCGTCGCCGGACCACATGGCGGCCGCCAGCGGCTGGCGCGCGCCTTGCTGAGCCCTGCGGCCGACCCACGAGGAGGTTCTCCATGCGGTTTCTCGTCCTGATCTCGGCCCTGTCCCTCTCCGCCGCGGCCCACGCCGCCGACGCCCCCGCCAAGCCCGCCGCCGACGCCCCCGCCAAGGTCGGCGACGCGCTGGCCAGCGTCCTGCCCGCCTACTTCACCCTGCAGACCGCCCTGGCCGGCGACACCCTCGAGGGCGTCGCGGACGCCGCGAAGACGCTCGTGGCCAAGGCCAAGGAGCACGGCCACGCCGGCCTCGAGAAGGCCGCCGCCGCCATCACCGGCGAGGATCTCGCCGCCGACCGCAAGGCCTTCAAGGAGGTGAGCGACATCGTCGTCGACGCGGTGATGCGCGATCCCGCCGCCAAGGCCACTTACACCGTCGCGCACTGCCCGATGGCCCTCGGCAACACCGGCGCCGACTGGGTGCAGAGGGACAAGGCCCTGAAGAACCCCTACTTCGGCGCCTCGATGCTGGCCTGCGGCAGCATCAAGAACTGATCCTGGCCGGGCGCGCCCTCACAGCCCGTGCTTCTCGAGGGCGCGCTTCGCCTTCGGCGACATCTGCTTGCAGTACATCGTGTCGACCAACAGGCGGCGCGCCGCCTGTTGGTTCGGCGCCCACTGCTTGCCGCCGGGCTTCATCTGACCGCCGGCCGCCTCGGCGCCGCGCTCGGCGAAGAAGGCGTCGACCTTTCCGACCATGTGGTTGCACTTCGTCGCGTTCGCGTGGACCGTCTTCGCGAGGGTCTGCCGCAGCGCGACCACCTTCTCGGTGTCGGTGGGCGGCGCCTTCGGGCCTCGGCCTTCTCGGCGCTGCAGCCGAGAAACGCGAGAGTGAGGACCAGGGGGGGCGAGGCGGCGCATGGCATCTCTTTCTGGGCAGGCGGTTCGCGATCATCGGAGGTCAAACGTGTCCGATCGAGTTACATGAGACTGACCATGTCTCGACGAGCCGAGGTTCGGCGGCCGCCGGAGCCGGCGCCGTCGGGCGCCACCCTGACGCCGCACCGCTCCAGCAGGCTCATCGCCGGGGCTGGCACGTGCACTGCACGATGGCGAGTACGAGCACTGGCCAAATCGTGAGTTGGCGAGGTTGCCAACTGGCGAACGAGTCAATCGTCGCTTCATCGCGGGCGGCCTTCCCTACGGACGCCCGCCTGCCTGGGAGGCCCCATGGACCACGAAGCTGGGATGTTGCTGTGGTGGGCGCTCGGCGCGCCGAGTGTCGTCGTTCTCATCTGCTTGACCCTTCGGTGGTGGGTTCGCAACGACGTGGGCCACCACCCGACCAGCGGTCCTCGTGTCCATTGACCCGAGGACGATTCGAGGATTCGAGGAAAGGAGTACTGCGCATGCGTATCCAACATGTCTTCGCGAGCCTGGCATTGTTCTCGTGGGGTTGCGGTGGCGCCGACACTCGACCTGAGGCCATGAGCGCTCCGGATCACGACGAGGCCGCGGAACGGACCGAGAATGAAGCGCGGCTGCGCGACCTGCCGCCCATCGAGACCGACGTCGGCCGCGTCAGCATGCCTCGCTTCGGTAGCCAGGCCGGCTTGCTCGCGCACGCCGAGGCGCACCGCGCCGCCGCCCGGACCCTGCGTGCCAACGAGGCCCTCGTCTGCGAGGCCGTGGCAGAGCCCGACCGGGCCGTGTGCCCGCTGATGGAGCCCGGCATTGTCGACGTCGAGTACCGGGATGATGGCGTCGCCGTGACGTACACGAACATCGAGTCCGGCGAACTCGAACGACGGGTGAGGTGCCATCACGCCTACGGTGCCCGCGTCGGTCGCGAGGGCATGGACGGCTGCCCGCTGTACCAGCGGGACCTGGCCATCGAGGTCGTGCCGAGCCCGGACGGCGCGGCCGTCGTGTTGCACCTGACGAGCGATGACCGGGACGTGGCTCGACGGCTTCACGCTATCTACGGTGGGTCGCCCCAGTGAACGTCGTTCTCCTGCCGAGCAGCGGTGCGCGGTGCGAAGACCCGTGGGCTGGTCGGACGGTCGGCTGCCGACTCTCAGTGGGGGTGATGTGGGCAGCTGTGCGACTCGACGGTACCCATCATGGCTGCGGGCGGACGACCGCCGGGCGAACATGAGGGGAGCTTTTCGATGTCTTCGACCGCGAGTCCAACATGTGAAGAGAGGCCGCCGCGCTGGCCACGGAGGAGAGCATGAGTCACCACCACCACCGCGGCGACCACAACATTCAGAAGGACGCACTCGTGGACCCCGTCTGCGGCATGCGGGTGGACTCCTCCAGCGCCCACATTTTCGAGCACGAGGGCGCGACGGTGCGGTTCTGCTCCAGCCACTGCAAGGCGAAGTTCGTACAGGACCCCGCGCGCTACCAAGCACCTGCTGGTGAGGAGGCGCCGGCGCGTGCGCCCGGCGATGCAGGTGCCATCTACACCTGTCCGATGCATCCGGAGGTCCGCCACCCGGGCCCCGGGAACTGTCCCCTGTGCGGCATGGCGCTCGAACCGGCGGGCGTGCCCCCGACGATGGCGCGGAGGGAGTGGGTGTGCCCCATGCACCCGGAGGTCGTGCGGGACGAGCCGGGGAGCTGCCCGATCTGCGGCATGGCCCTCGAGCCTCGCTCGGCGAGCGTCGCCGACGAGGAGGAAAACCCCGAGCTCCGAGACATGTCGCGGCGGTTCTGGTTCGCGGCGGTGCTGACGGTGCCGCTGGTGTTCATCGCGATGGGCGACCTCCTTCCCGGACGTCCGGTCTCGCAGCTCTTCTCGATGCGGGTGCGCATGCTCATCGAGCTCGCGCTGGCCACGCCCGTCTGCCTGTGGTCGGCGTGGCCGTTCTACGTCCGAGCGCTGCAATCAGTGAAGAACCGGAGCCTCAACATGTTCACGCTGATCGGCCTCGGCGTGAGCGTAGCCTTCGTCTACAGCGTCATCGCCGCGTTGCTTCCGGACATCTTCCCCGCGTCCTTCCGCGAGGGCGGCGAGGTGGCTGTCTACTTCGAGGCGGCGGGTGTCATCGTGACCCTGATCCTGCTCGGCCAGGTCCTGGAGCTCCGCGCGCGCAGCCAGACCAGCCAGGCCATCAAGAAGCTGCTCGGGATGCAGGCGAAGACGGCGCGGAGGATCGCCGAGGACGGCAGCGAGGCGGACGTGCCGCTGGACGCGGTGGTCGCCGGCGACCGGCTCCGCGTGCGCCCCGGCGAGAAGATCCCGGTCGACGGCGTCGTGCTCGAGGGCGCGAGTTCGGTCGACGAGTCGATGGTCACCGGCGAGCCGATCCCCGTCGAGAAGCACGAGGGTGACCGCGTCATCGGATCGACCGTCAACGGCACCGGTGGGCTGGTCATGCGGGCCGAGAAGGTCGGCGCGGAGACGCTCCTGTCCCGCATCGTGGCCATGGTGGCCGAGGCCCAGCGCAGCCGCGCGCCGATCCAGAAGCTCGCCGACGTCGTGGCCGGCTGGTTCGTCCCCGCGGTCGTCCTCATTGCCGTCACCACCTTCGTCGTGTGGGCGCTCGTCGGGCCCGAGCCGCGCATGGCGCACGCCCTCATCAACGCGGTGGCCGTCCTCATCATCGCGTGCCCCTGCGCGCTGGGGCTGGCCACGCCCATGTCGATCATGGTGGCGACGGGCAAGGGCGCCACCATGGGCATTCTCTTCAAGAACGCCGAGGCCATCGAGGTGATGCGCAAGGTGAACACCCTGGTCGTGGACAAGACGGGCACTCTCACCGAGGGCAAGCCGAAGCTCGCTTCGGTCACCCCGGCGACGGGCTTCGAGGAGCTGGAGCTGCTCGGGCTCGCGGCGGGCCTGGAGCGCGGCAGCGAGCACCCGCTCGCCGCGGCCATCGTCCAGGGCGCCGACGAGCGCGGTGCGGAGGCTGCACCGGCGACCGACTTCGAGTCCGTCACCGGCAAGGGCGTCCGGGGGAAGGTCTCCGGCCGGGAGGTCGCGCTGGGCAACCGCGCCATGATGGAGGTCCTGGGCGTGAGCACAGACGCGCTGGCCGACCGCGCAGAGGCGCAGCGGGCGGACGGACAGACCGTGATGTTCCTCGCCGTCGATGGCCGGCTGGCGGGTACCGTCGGCGTCGCCGATCCCATCAAGGAGAGCACGCCGGACGCGATCGCCACGCTGCACGACGAGGGGATCCGGGTGGTCATGCTGACCGGCGACAGCGAGACCACCGCGCGGGCCGTGGCGCGCAAGCTCCACATCGACGAGGTGATCGCTGGCGTACTGCCCGTCCAGAAGGCTGACGTCGTGAAGCGGCTGCAGTCCGAGGGGCAGGTCGTGGCGATGGCCGGCGACGGCATCAACGATGCGCCCGCGCTCGCGCAGGCGCAGGTGGGCATCGCCATGGGCACCGGCACGGACGTGGCGATGGAGAGCGCCGGGGTCACGCTGGTGAAGGGGGATCTCCGCGCGATCGTGCGGGCGCGGCGGCTGAGCCGCAGCACGATGGCCAACATCAAGCAGAACCTGTTCTTCGCGTTCGCTTACAACGCCGCCGGCGTCCCGATCGCGGCTGGGGTTCTCTACCCCGTCTTCGGGCTCCTGCTGAGCCCGGTCATCGCGGCCGCGGCGATGAGCTTCAGCTCGGTGTCCGTCGTGGGCAACGCCCTGAGGCTGCGAGGAGCCAGGCTATGACGGCGACGGCCATCAGGCGGCGCCATCGGCCGAGAGTCGCGCTGCGATGGGGAGTCGCCCTCGGCGTTGGCGCGCTCCTCGGCGTGCTGTTGCTCCATCCGGCGACCATGGCGATCTACTGGCTGGAGTTCCGCTCCGCGCTCTCGGAGACGTGGGCGTCGCCCTGGCATCTCATCGGCGAGCGGATGGCGGCGTCCTTCACGTCTCCCATGCTGCCGATGACCGCGCTCTTCGCCGGACTCGGGACACTCGTCGGCGCCGTGTACGCGGCGGCCGATGCCCGTCTGCGCCGGTCCGAGCGCGCCGTCTCGCATCTCGAAGCCGAGATGGCGCGGGACGTCCCGACCTTGATTCGGCAGGGCGAGAGCGAGCGGGTCGAGTTCAAGACGTCGGCTCGCTGGGACGCGCGGCAGGGCAAGGTGAACAAGGCGCTGGGGGACGTCGTGGCCCGGACGGTCTGCGCCTTCGCAAACCACGAAGGGGGCAGCCTACTCGTCGGCGTCGACGACGGCGGCGAGGTCGTCGGGCTGGAGCGCGACTATCGAACGCTCAAGAGCCCCGATCGAGACGGATTCGCCCAGCTCGTGATGACCCTGGTACGCGAACGTCTCGGCGGCCACGTGTGCCGCCTGGTTCACGTCGTGTTCGCGGATCTGGGCGGTGCAGACGTCTGCCGCATCGTCGTCGAGCCGGCGGACGCGCCCGTCTACTTTAGTGACGGCAAGCAGGCGCGTCTGGTCGTGAGGACCGGGAACGCGAGCCGAGAACTCGACGCGAGAGAGGCGGTTGCCTACGTGGCCGCGACCTGGTCCGGCAGAGGGCGGCGGCGGCCCCGATGAGCCGTCGCGTCGGTGAGACGAGGAAAGCGAGGTGACAGCCATGGCCCAGTTCCTCGGAGATGTCGCAGGCATGCTGGAGCTCTTCGCCATCGCGGCGGGGCTCGTCCTGCTTCACGAGGCGTCGAAGGAGCCGGCCGCGAAGCTGCTGAAGGCGGCCGGCCTCGTTCTCGTGGTCGGCGGGATCGCCGTCGGGCTCTGCACGAGCTTCTACTGGTTCAAGTACCAAGCCGCGGGCAACTTCGAACGAGCCATGCCCATCCACGTACAGGTGTCGCCGGGCTCCGTGCCCGGCACGCACATGGTGCCGGGCGTGCACGGGGATGCCGACGCCGCGGCACCTCGCTGACCCGCAGCCATCGCCATTGGAGAACTCGACATGCACGAGACAACTTACGGATACGACAGACGCCTGAACGGCACGACGCTCGAAGAGGCCCGAACCCGGGTGACGGAAGCGCTGGCCGGAGAAGGCTTCGGCATCCTCACCGAGGTCGACGTGCGGGCCACGCTGAGGAAGAAGCTCGACCTCGACTTCCGCCCCTACGTCATCCTCGGCGCCTGCAACCCGATGCTCGCCCATCGCGCGTTGCAGGCCGAGCCGCACATGGGGCTCCTGCTGCCGCGCAATGTCGTGATCCAGGAAGCCGACGATGGCGTGGCGGTGTCCATCGCCAACCCCCGGGCGATGTTCGGCCTCGTGGACAACTGCGCGCTGGAGCCCGTCGTGGGCCAAGCGGACGAGCGCCTTCGCAGGGTGCTCGAAGCGCCGGGCTGACCCCGGCCGACGAAGGACAGTGGACATGGTCGAGCACGCGACAAAGACCCGATTCGGAATCCCCGTCTGGCTGGCGGCAGGCGCGTTTCTGGCGATCGCGGTCTCCCTCCTCTGGGCGGAGCACGAGGCGCACATCCTCGGCGCGCTGCCCTACCTGATCCTCCTGGCCTGCCCGCTCATCCACATCTTCATGCACCGCGGCCATGGCCACGGGGGGCACGGCGGCCAGGGTCACTCCCATGGCGACCACGGAGGGCAGGGCAATCACGAGAAGGGAGGCCGGCGATGAACCACGGAACCGACGTGCCCGCCTACGGGCTGTGGGGTTTGGTCCTCATCAACTCGGCGGTGTTCATCATCTTCGCGTTCAGCTTCTTCAAGCCGAAGACGACGCGCGACTGGCGGACCTTCGGGTCCTTCTCGGCGTTCATCGTCGCGCTCTTCGTCGAGATGTACGGCTTCCCGCTGACGATCTACCTGCTCTCGGGGTGGCTGCAGAGCCGGCTTCCGGGCGCCGACATCTTCTCGCACGACGCCGGGCACCTCTGGTACGAGCTCCTCGGGCTCAGGGGGGATCCGCACTCCAACCCCATCCACATCGCGGCCAACCTGATCATCGTCGCCGGCTTCATCGTGCTGTCGGCGTCGTGGAAGGTGCTGTGGTCGGCGCAGCGCGAGGGACGTCTGGCGACGACCGGAACTTATGCACACGTCCGGCACCCTCAGTACATCGGCTTCATCGCGATCATGCTGGGCTTCCTCGTGATGTGGCCGACGCTCCTGACGCTCCTCATGTTCCCGGTGCTGACCTTCATGTACGTGCGCCTGGCGCACCGCGAGGAGCGTGAGGTCGCCGAGGAGTTCGGGGACGCGTGGCGCGATTACGCGGCCAGGACGCCGCGGTGGATCCCCCGGCTCGGCGCCCGCAGCCCAGAGGCTCCGGCGGGAGGCCAGCCATGAGTGCCATCCGCGCCCTTCGGCCGATCCTCGCTCCCGCGGTTCGCAGCGAGCTCGGCGCCCGATTCGACCGCAGCGACATCCGAGCCATCCTCGACGACGCGTTCGCCGACTACGAAGCGCAGCGTTCGGGTCTGGCCTCGGAACCATCGACGGGCGGCCGCATCATGGTTCGCCTCGCGGCGTTGACGATCGGGCTCTATCGGGCGTTGACGAGGCGCGGCGTGACCGAGGAGGAGGCCCGCGAGCTCACGGCCCGGGTGACGTCGCGGATCTACGGGCAGATGGCGACGGTGCCCACCGTGCTCTCCAAGGCCGGCGGGCCCACGCCGCACGAACGGCTGAAGCGGGCGACGGACCTGTTCCGGCGCTTCCCCTTCGGGCCGCCGTCCTACGACATGGTCGATGTGGACGATGGCGACGACGTGGTCGCCTTCGACGTTCGACGTTGCCCCGTCGCCGAGCACTTCCGGGCGCAGGGCCTCGGAGCGCTCTGTGTCGAGTCGTGGTGCAACCTGGACTTCCCGCTCGCCGAGCGCTGGGGCGCGCGCCTCGAGCGAACCACCACCATCGCGAGCGGGGCGAGCCGCTGCGACTTCCGCTGGCATGTCGTCGCAGGTGCAGGTGCGTCCAAGACCGGAGAACGGACATGACAAATCACCACCACGATGGCGTTTCTCGATCGGCACCTCGCTGAGGGCAGTCCGTCACCTGCGGCCTTCCGCTGCGGCTGGTCGCGCCTCGTCGGTCGGTTCAGTGACCGGGGCATTTCACCGGGCGGTCGCGGCGATGCGGACCCAGTTGGCCCGACGGATGCGGTTCGTCGTCGCCGACGCCCAGGCGCTGCCTTGTCGCTCCGCTAGCTTCGACGTCGTCGCGGCCACGTTCAGGTGCTGCTCCGTGCCCGCCCCGCGTCGAGGTCCGTCCGCGCCAACCACGCGATCGACTTCAGAGCGGTGGACAACTGCTGCGGCACGAACATGTGCTGTCGAAGCGCTCCGTCCCGCGAACGCTCATGCGGTGGCTCGACCCCTCTATGCGCAACAGGCTCTTAGCGCGGGTCGGGGGGCGGGGGCACCGTCGCTCGGCTCCGCTGGCGCAGGGCCTCGAGATCGCCTTGGTGTGGCGTGACGATGTCGACGACCTCGCCGCTGGAACGAATCTCGAGGTCGGGCAGGTACAGGGGGCAGCCGGGCATGCCTTCGTGTCCCTGGGTTCGCCCAAAGGCTGCATGGCAACGCGCCGCCCGCGCAACCTGGAGCGCGCGTGTCGCGTCGGGGTAGCGAAGGCGCACACCGCCGTCGATTGGCTCGACGTCGCTCAAAAAGCCGGTCAGCGGGCACACCGCACGCAGAGAGGTCGGGACGCCGGCGCACTGTGCGTCCTCGAACGCCTCGAGGGTGCGCGCGGCGGAACGGTGCGCCTGGGCGTGGTGGAGGTGGCGTTGCGCGGCTCGGTCGTGGGGGCCGCCTCCGAGCAGATCGGGCCACTCGCCCAGGTCGGAGGGCGGCCGTCGATCGTCACCAAAGTCCGGGGCCAAGCCGGGCGGGTGCTGATGTTCCGGCTGCGCGGCGAGCTGCTCGTGCTCGCGGGCGACCGCCGCGTGCCGAGCCGCCTCGCGGCGGTGCTCGGCGGCGCTCATGTCATCGGGCGCCGTGCCCGGGGCAGCACCGCAGCCGACGGTCAAGAGGAGCGCTGCAAGGGAGTTCCCCAGGGTTGATGGTCTGAACATAGGTCACCTCTCGGGCACACCCATGGTGTGCTGGTGGCCTGCTTCGGGGCGTGCCGCAGCGCACGCTGTCGACCCGCCGAATGCGGGCCGATCAAGAACTGGCCGCGTCACCGGGCGCCGGCAGGTTCAGCGCCGCCCGCGCCTTCAGCTTCGCCTCCTGCAGCGCGCAGTAGCCCACCGGCACCACGAACAGCGTCAGCAGCTCGAAGGTCATGCCGCCCAGGCTGGGTAGCGCCATGGGGATCATCACGTCGGCGCCGCGCCCGGTGCTCGACACCACGGGCAACAGCGCCAGCAGCGTCGTCGCGGTGGTCATCAGGCAGGGTCGGATGCGGCGCAGCGCGGCCTGCACGGTGGCGTCGCGGATGGCGGCGACGTCGGTGGGCGTCTCGCGCTCGAAGGTCTGCGTCAGGTAGGTCGACATCACCACGCCGTCGTCGGTGGCGATGCCGAAGAGCGCGATGAAGCCGACCCAGACCGCGACGCTCAGGTTGGTGGGGCCGAGGGGGAAGACCTCGCCCAGGCCCGCCGGCGGGAAGCCGTCCAGCCCGCAGAGCCACAGCATGGCGAAGCCGCCCGACCAGGCCACAGCGACGCCGGTGAACACCAGCAGGCTGGTGCCGATCTCGCGGAACTGCAGGTACAGCAACAGGAAGATCAGCATCAGGCTGATCGGCAGCACCACCCGCAGCGTCTTGCGCGCGCGCTCCTGGTTCTCGTAGTTGCCGGCGAAGGTGTAGGACGCGCCGACCGGCAGCTCGAGCGTCCCGTCCGCCACCTTGGCGTCCAAGTGGGCGCGCGCCCGCTCGACCACGTCGACCTCGGCCTCGTCGGCCTTCTTGTCGAAGAGCACGTAGCCCACGAGCGCGGTGTCCTCGCTCTTGATCACCATCGGCCCGCGCGTGAACTCGATGTCGACGAGCTGGCCGAGCGGCACCTCGCGCCCGGGGCCCGCGGGCACGCGGATCTCGCGGAGGGCCTCGACGTCGTCGCGCAGCTCGCGCGGGTAGCGCACGCGCACGGTGTAGCGCTCGCGCCCCTCGACGCTGGTGGTCAGCGGTTTGCCGCCGATGGCCACCTCGATGACGTCTTGGACGTCGGTGACGTTGATGCCGTACCGGGCGATACGCGAACGGTCGACGTGCAGCTCGAGGTAGGGCTTGCCGACCACGCGGTCGGCCAGCACGGCGGCCGGCTCGACGCCGGGCACCTCTTTCAGCAGCGCCTCGATGCGCTGCCCCAACCGGTCGATCTCCTCGAGGCTACGCCCGCGCACCTTCACGCCCATCGGCGCGCGCATGCCGCTCTGCAGCATCACGATGCGCGCGGCGATCGGCTGCAACTTGGGCGCCGACGTGGTGCCGGGCAGCTCGGCCGCGGCGACGATCTCGGCCCAGATGTCGTCGGGCGAGCGGATGTGGTCGCGCCACTGACGCACGCGCTCGCCCGTCTCCGGATCGGGCGGGCCATACTCGGGCACGTAGGTGATGACCGTCTCGAACATCGAGACGGGCGCGGGGTCGAGCGCGCTGTCGACGCGTCCGATCTTGCCGACGACCGCCCGGACCTCGGGGATGTTGCGGATGGCGAGGTCCTGCAGCTGCATGACCTCGGCGGCCTCGCCGACGCTCGCGTGCGGCATCGTGGTCGGCATCAGCAGGAAGCTGCCCTCGTCGAGGGGCGGCATGAACTCCTCGCCCAGGCCGGGGAAGGCGTGGGTGAGCCAGACGACGGGGCGCGAGAGGCGCAACGCGTCGGGCAGGAGCGCGGTGACCCCGCTCACGCCCTGCCACACCATCAGGCCCCACAGCACCAGCGCCGTCGGCAGCGTCGCGAACAGGAGCTTGTGGTCGAGGCACCAGCGCAGCAGCGGGGCGAAGTAGCGGATGAACACCTGGAAGCCGAACAGCACCCCCAGCGTGGCCACCGCCACGAACAGGAAGTTGAGCAGCGTACCGGCGGCTGGGCCGAGCGGCGCCCAGTGGCCGGCCAGGGACCACAGGACCACCACCACGACCAGCACGTTGGCCACCAACGTGACGACGCGGCGCTGGCCGTCGGTGAGCCGGGCGCGTGCCAGCCGCCATCCCGCCCAGACGAACAACAGCGTCGCGACGACCCCCCAGCCGGCCATCAGCGCGGGGACGCCGAGCGCGGCCACGAAGCCGGTGATCAGGCGGCGGGCGACGCGCGATGGCCCCTGCCCGCGGAACACCATCGCGGCCAGTGGGGGCAGCAGCAGCAGCGCCACGAAGATCGCGGCCACGAGGGCGTAGGTCTTCGTGAACGCGAGGGGTCCGAACAGGCGCGACTCTGCCCCCGACATGGTGAAGACGGGCAGGAAGCTGACCACTGTCGTCGCGACGGCGGTCGTCACCGCGCCGGCGACCTCGACCGTGGCCTCGCGCACCACCCGGCGGACGGGCGCGTCGGGCTCCAATCCCAGGCGTCTCACGATGTTTTCGGAGACGATGATGCCCATGTCGACCATGGTGCCGATGGCGATGGCGATGCCTGCGAGGCTCATCACGTTGGCGTCGACGCCGGTGATCTTCATCGCCAGGAAGCACATCAGCACGGCGACGGGCAGCAGGGCCGAGATGAGCAGCGAGGTGCGGAGTTCGAAGAGCATCACGACCACCACCACGATGGTTATGAGCACCTCGTCGGTCAACGCGGTCCGCAGCGTATCGAGGGTCTCGTGGATGAGCGTCGTGCGGTCGTAGAAGGGCACGACCTTCACCTGGCTGATCCGTCCGTCCTCCAGGGTGCGCTTGGGCAGGCCCGGTGAGATCTCGGCGATCTTCGCGTGCACCCGCTCGATCACCTGCAGCGGGTTCTCGCCGTAGCGCACCACCACGACGCCGCCCACCGCCTCTGCGCCCGCCTTGTCCAGCACGCCGCGCCGCTCGGCGGGTCCGGTGGTCACCCGCGCGATGTGATCGAGCCGCACCGGCACGCCCTCGCGCTCGGCCACCACCACCTCGCGCAGGTCCGCGAGCCCCTCGAGGAAGCCGACGCCGCGCACGACGTACTCGACCCGGTTGATCTCGAGCGTGCGCGCGCCGACGTCGATGTTCGAGCGCCGCACGGCGTCGGCGACCTGCGTCAAGGTCACCCCGCGCGCCCGCATGGCATCCGGATCGACGTCGATCTGGTACTCCTTCTCGAAGCCGCCGATGCTGGCGACCTCGGAGACGCCCTCGACGCTCTGCAGGGCGTAGCGCACCTGAAAGTCCTGCAGCGCGCGGAGCTCTTGCAGGTCGAAGCCCTCGCCCTCGAGCGTGTACCAGAACACCTGGCCGAGGGCGGTGGCGTCGGGGCCCAGCTCGGGCTTCACGTTGGGCGGCAGCGTGCCGGGCGGCAGCGACGCCAGCTTCTCGAGCGCGCGCGAGCGCGACCAGTAGAAGTCGGTGTCGTCGTCGAACACGACGTACACGCTGCTGTAGCCGAAGTAGCTGTACGACCGGATGGTCTTCACGCCGGGCAGGCCCAGCAGCGCGACGGTCAGCGGGTACGTGACCTGATCCTCGACGTCGCGGGGCGAGCGGCCCGGCCAGCGGGTGAAGATGATCTGCTGGTTCTCGCCGATGTCGGGGATGGCGTCGACCGGCACCGGATCGCGCGGCAGGTCGCCGAGGTCGAAGTCGAAGGGCGACACGTACAGGCTGGCCGCGATGAGCAGCAGGCCGATCAGGCCGCTCACGAGCGGCGTGTCGATGAGGAAGCCGAAGAAGCGGCTCATGGCGCGATCCGATCCACCTGGGTGCCGCACTTCAGCATCGACGGGCCGAAGTAGGGGTTCAGCAGGTCGCCGTGCGGCTGCAGCCAGTCGCCGCCGATGTTGTTCAGGGCCATCGGGCAGTGGAAGACCCACAGGGGTCGGCCGGCGAGGGCGGGCTGGGCGCGGAGCAGAGGCACCAGCACGCGGGACACCCGGTGCAATCCCGAGCGCAGCCCGTCGAGATCGGAGGCGCCCCCACGCGCGGCCGCCGTCAGCGGGGCGGCTGCGTCACCCGCGGTGGCCGCGTCGAGGCGCGCGGCGGCACCGCGCAGCCGCGTCCAGGCGGACTGGCTGGCGACGAGATCGTCCCGCGCGAGCGCGGCGGTGAGATCGAGGTAGGCGGCGAGCGTGGGCTTCAGCCCGGCGGCCGTCGTGGGCTTCGGCTCGGCCTTGGCGGCCTTCGGCTCGGCTTCGGCGGCCTTCGTCTTCGTCTTCGGCTTCACTTCGGTGGCCTTCGCCGGCTGGCTGGCGGGCTGGGACGCGGGCTGGCTCGCCGGTTGGCTGGCAGGCTGGCTGGTCGGCGGGTTCATCATCGAGGGCTTCGCCTGGATTTGCAGCGCGGCGTCGATCTTGAAGTTGCCCTCGACGACGACCCGTTCGCCTTCGGCGAGGCCCGAGCGCACCACCCACCAGTCGTCGGCGCGCGGCCCGAGCACCACCTCGCGGCCCTCGTAGGTCGGCCGCTCGCGGTTCGGCACCTCGACGTAGACCACCGAGCGGGTGCCGGTCCACAGCGGCGCCGACGCAGGGATGATCAGCGGCGGCGCAGCGTCCGGATCGGGCATGGCGTAGCCCAGCTTCGAGGCCTCGACCAGGCGCATGCCGCAGACGTCGCAGCGGCGTGCTTCGTCGGCCATCACGTGCGGGTGCATGGGACACACCCAATGGCCCACCAGCGCGGGATCCAGCGTGCGTCCCTCGGCGGACAGCTCGCCCTCCACGCGGATCCGCGCGAACATGCCCGGCTTCAGCGCCTCGTCGGGGTTCGGCACGCTGAGCCGCACCGTCACCGCGCGCGTCTTTGCATCGAAATAGGGGTCGATGTAGGCGACGCGCCCCTCGAAGGTGCGGCCGGGCAGGGCGTCGACCTCGAAGGTCGCCGTCTGGCCGAAGCGCAGCCAAGGCAGGTGCTGCTCGTAGGCGGCGGCCTCGACCCACACCCAGTCGAGGTTGGCCAGCCGGTAAACCCGCGTGCCGGTGTCGACGTAGGCGCCCTCGACCTTGGCCCGGTCGACCACGACCCCGTTGGCGGGCGAGAACAAGGTCAGGTGATCGGTGCGCCGCTTGACCAGATCGCTGATCTGGCGCTTGGACAGCCCCCATCGCCGCAGCTTTGCCTCGACGGCGTCGAGTGTGGCCTGGGCGCTGGCCTGCACCGCCTCGCTGGCGCCCGACAGCCGCTCGAGCGCGCGCCGCGCCTGGATCAGCTCCTCGCGGGCGGTCAGCAGCTCGGGTGAGTAGATCTGGAGGAGGTGGTCGCCCCGCCGGATGCGCATGCCCTCGAAGTCGACGAACATGCGGTCGATACGGCCGGGGAACCACGCGGTGATGTCGGTCAGGCGCGTCTGGTCGTAGGTCACGTCTCCCACCAGACGCACGGTCTTGGCCACGAACCTGCGCTCGACCGGCGCGGTGCGCACCCGTGCCAGTCGCTTTCCTTCCGCCGACATGGTCAGCTGGCGCGGGGGGGCGTCGTCGTCGCCGCCGCCGCCGACTGGGATGAGATCCATGCCGCAGATCGGGCACTTTGCGTCCGGATCGGGCAGGCGAACCTGCGGGTGCATCGAGCAGGTGTACATCTGGGGCGCGCCGTCGGCGGCCGCATGATCGTGACCGTCGGGGGCGGCGGGCGGCGCATCGCCGCCGCTGCCCCAGAGGTAGCCCAACAACAACGCGCCGGCGATGCCGACGATGACGAGGGTGCGGGCGCGCGTCACTCGGCGCCTCCTTCCTTGGGGGGTCGGCCGACGGCGTGCTGTAGATCGGCCAGGCGGGCCTCGAGCGCGGCGCGGGCGCGGGCGTGCTCGAGTTCGAAGCGCTCGAGCGCGCGCTCGGCGTCCAGCAGTTGCAGGAAGCCGGCGCGATCGGCCGCGTACGCCTCCTCGAGCACCGCCACCGACTGGCGGGCGAGGGGCAGCACGGTGCCGTCGAGCAGCCGCGCCTGGCGCAGCGCCGTCTCGGCGCGGACGTGGTTCTCGATGACCTGATAGGCCGCCATCTGCTCGGCGTCTTGTCGCTTGGCCTCTTCGGCCCCGACGGCGTGGGCCGCCGCGTCGGCGCGCGCGTCGTAGCTGTCGCCCCAGAGCGGCAGCCGCACGCCTGCGGTGACGGCCAGGGCGTCGCGACCGGGATCGGCGCCGGCTGGCTTGTCCGGCTCGGCGACGTAGGTGTAGGCCAGGCCGACGTCGAAGCGGGGCACGCCCGCGTAGTTGGCCTGCCGTAGGGCGGCGCGGCGCGCGGCGATGTCGGCGTCGAAGCGCGCCAGCGTCGGGTGGTGCGCGCGCATCCAGGCGAGCAGCTCGTCCAGCGCTTCGGCGGCCGGCGTCGCGGCCGGCGCCACTGGGGGCACCGGCGTCGAGGGCGGCTGGCCCAGCGCCAGATTGACCGCGGCTGCGCGCGTGGTGCGCTGCTGCGCGAGGTCGATGGCCTGGTTCTCCAACCGCGCGAGCTCCACCTGCGCCATGAGCACGTCGTTCTGGGTGCCCCGGCCGACCGCCAGGCGCGTCTGCGCCAGATCGACGAAGCGCTTCAGGATGTCGGTGGTGTGTTCGTTGATCGCGCGCTCGGCCTCGACCAAGCGGAGGGCGGCGCAGGCCAAGCGAACCTCGCGGGCCACGGCCAGCCGCACCTCGGCGGCGCGCTGGCGCGCGGCCTCGGCCATGGCCGCGGCGCCTTCGGTCGCGGCGTCCAGCTCGCCGGTCCAGGGCAGGGGCCAGGCCAGCGCGGCGGAAGCCCAGGCGGGGCCGTTGCGGGTCTCGATGGGCAGCGGGCTGGCGGTGAGGCGGAGGGTGGGCTCGGGCCACGCGCCGACCGCGTCGATCGTCGCGCCTGCGGCCTGGGCGGCGCGCTCGGCTGCGGCGACGCGCGGGTTCTGGACCAGGGCCCGGGTGACCGCTGCGTCCACGTCGAGCGTCGTTTTCGACGGGGGCGGCGCGGCCAGGAGAGGGAGCAGCAGTAGGGCGGCGGTGTTCACGGCGCGCCTCCTGAGCAATGACCGTGCCGTGTCTCGAAGACCGGCATGGCGCCGAACGGTAACATGCTGGGGACGTCCACTGTGTCCACGGCGGTCACATGTGATACGCCACGCGAAGGTCTCCTAACGCCCTCAGGCCGCCTGCTCTTTCGCGCTGGCGCGGGCCAGGGCCGGCCGGGACAGCACGCGCTCGGCGTAGGCGTCGAGCGTCGGCTGCTCCCACGGCACCGAGAACGCGCGCGCCCAGGCCAGCGTGTGGCCCACCATCAGATCGGCGCCGGTGAACGCGTCGCCGCCCAGCCATTCGCGGTCACCCAGGCCGGTGGCCAGCACGCCCGCGGCGCGCAGGAACTCCTTCTTCGCGGTCGGGATGATGGCCGGCACTCGCAGCTTCTCGGGCAGGGCGAAGGTGTGCTTGCTGATGGTCCACAGCGGCTGCTCGAGCTCGGTGAGCGCGAACAGCATCCACTGCCAGCACTTCGCCCGCTCGGGCGTGCCTGCCGCGGGCATCAGGCCGACGTCGGGCCGCTTGTCGGCGAGGTAGGCCACGATGGCGCCCGACTCGGTGAGCACGAAGTCGTCCTCGACGAGCGTGGGCACCTTGCCGCCCGGGTTCAGCGCGAGGAAGTCCGGGCTGCGCAGCTCGCCCTTCATCGCGTCCAGCGCGCGGAAGGTGTAGACGAGGCCGAGCTCTTCGCAGGCCCAGGTGGCGCGCAGCGCGCGCGACTGCTTCAGGCCGTGGATGGTGATCATGGGACGCTCCCTGGATGTTGGCGGGCGCCACGCTATCACCGCGGCCGGCGCGGCGCAGCGGTGGCGCGCCGCCACCGGATGCGCGTAGGTTCGGCGCCATGAGCATCGGACGACGACTCGCCGCGGGCTTCCTGGCGGTGCTGGTGCTGTCGGCCATCGGCGTGGGCGGCGCGCTGTGGGCCGCGCGAGCGACCGCCGAGGGCGTGCGTCGGGTGGGCGGGCTGGTCGAGGACGGACGCCGCCTGTCGCGGGTGGGCGCACTGGTGCGCGAGTTCTACATGCACCAGGCGCACCTGGCGCTGGGCATGACGCACGCCGAGCACCTGACCCTGGCGCGGCAGGCGCGGGCCGATCTGGGGGCCGCGCTCGAGTCGCTGCGGACCGCGCCGGCGCCTGGGCCGCGCACGCTGGACGACGCCGCGCTCGCCGAGCGGGTGGCCGAGATCGACCGGCTGTTCGAGCAGGCGTTCCTGCCGGCGATGCGCGCGGGCAAGATCGCGGCGGCCACGCACGCCCACCACCTCGCCGCGGGCGCGGTGCAGGCGTTGGTCGACGCGCTCGAGGCCGACGGCGCGCGCATCTCGGCCGCCATCCATGACGCCGAGGCGCAGGCCGCCGCGCGGGCGACGCGGGCGGTGTGGCTGTCGGCGGCGCTGCTCGGCGGGGCGTTGTTGCTGGCGCTGGCGGTGGCGCTCGCGACCACGCGGGCGGTGACCGGGCCGGTGGCGCGTCTGCGCGACGCGGCGGCGCGGCTGGCGGGGGCCGAGCCCGGCACGCGCGTGCCCGAGGGCGGGCCGCCCGAGGTGGCGGCGCTGGGGCGCACGTTGAACGCGATGCTGGTCGACCTCGAGGCCCAGCGGCGGGCGCGCGCCGAGGCCGAGACGCTCGCGGCGCTGGGGCGCGTGGCCGGCGGCATCGCGCACGAGATCAACAACCCGCTGGGGGTCATCCTGGGCCACGCGCGGCTGATCGAGCGCGGCGGCGGCGCGGCCACCGAGGACGCCGCGGCCATCGCCCGCGAGACGCGCGCCTGCAAAGGCATCGTCGAGGCGCTGTTGGACTACGCGCGGCCCGGGCTGCTGAAGCGGGCCCCGGTGGACCTGGCCGCGCTGGCCTGGGAAGTGGTCGATCGTCACGCCGGCGCGACCCTCGAGGCCGGGGGCGAGGTGGTCGTGCCCGGCGACGCACGTCGTCTGGGCCAGGTGCTCGACAACCTGGTGCGCAACGGGCTGGCCTTCGGGGCGGCGGTCACCGTCGAGGTCGCGGCGGCGGACGGGGGGGCTCGGTTGGTGGTGCGCGACGACGGCCCCGGCGTCGCCGCCGAGGACGTCGAGCGCGTCTTCGAGCCCTTCTTCAGCACGCGCGCCGACGGCACCGGCCTCGGCCTGGCCATCGCGCACAGCGTCGTGCTGGCGCACGGCGGCACCATCGCCGCGCGCCCCGGCCCCGGCGGCCACTTCACCCTGTTCCTGCCCGGCGAGGAGGCCTATGGCCCGCATCCTGGTGATTGACGACAAGGCGTCGATGCGCGCGATGGTCGAGCGCGTCTTGGGCGAGGCGCACGCGGTCGACACCGCCGCCGACGCGACCGACGGCCTGGCGAAGCTGGCCAACGCCGATTACGACCTGCTGGTGAGCGACGTGCGCCTGCCCGATCTCGACGGCTTCGCGGTGCTGGCGCGGGCGCGCGAGATGGCCCCCGACACCGAGGTCGTGCTGATGACCGCCTACGCGACGGTCGAGGCGGCGGTCGAGGCGGTGAAGGCCGGCGCCTACGACTACGTGGCCAAGCCCTTCGAGCCCGACGATCTGCTGCTGACGGTGTCGCGCGCGCTCGAGCGGCGCAGCCTGCGGGCGCGGGCGCGGGCGGCCGAGCGCGCTCTGCGGCACCGCGACGGCCTCGACGAGATGCTGGGCGAGGGGGCGGCCATGCAGAAGGTGCGCTTCCTCATCGAGCGGGTGTGCGATCTGGACGTGACCGTGCTGGTCACGGGCGAGAGCGGCACCGGCAAGGAGGTCGTGGCGCGCGCCATCCACCAGGCGGGCGCGCGGCGCGAGCGGCCCTTCGTGGCGGTCAACTGCGGCGCCATCCCCGAGAACCTGATCGAGAGCGAGCTGTTCGGCCACACCAAGGGCGCGTTCACTGGCGCCGATCAGGCGCGCACCGGGCTGATCGAGGAGGCCGGCGAGGGGACGCTGTTCCTCGACGAGATCGGCGACCTGCCGCTCGAGCTGCAGGTGAAGCTGAACCGCGCGCTGCAGGAGCGCTGCTTCCGGCGGGTGGGCGAGGGGCGCGAGCGGCCGGTGCGGGCGCGCATCGTCGCCGCGACGCACCGCGATCTGCGCCAGGCCGTCGACGCGGGCACGTTCCGCGAGGATCTGTTCTTCCGCCTGAACGTCTACCCCATCGCCCTGCCGCCCTTGCGCGCGCGCGGTGAGGATCTGTTCCTGCTCGCCCGCCACTTCCTGGGCCTGGCCGCCGCCCGCTTCGGCCGGCCGGTCACCGGCTTCACGCCCGAGGCCCTGGCCGCGCTGGCCCGCTACGAGTGGCCGGGAAACGTGCGCGAGCTGCAGCACACGATGGAGCGCGCGGTCATCCTGGCCGACGGGCCGCAGGTGGGCGTCGACGACCTGCCCGACGCGGTGAACAGCGCCGCCGGAGGCCTGCCGCGGGCCGAGGGGCCCCTGCCGCCGCTGGCCAAGATGACCTACAAGGACGCGCTGGACTGGGGGCGCGACCGCACGCTGAAGCTGTACCTCGACGCGCTGCTGCGGCGCTTCGAGGGCAACGTCAGCCACGCGGCGAAGCAGGCGGGCATCGAGCGCGAGAGCCTGCACCGCCTGCTGCGCAAGGCCGATCTGGACGCCGCGCACTACCGGGCGTGAAGGCCTACTCGGCGGCGGGCTCGACGACGAACTCGGCCATCATGCCCAGCTCGGCGTGCTCGAGGATGTGGCAGTGCGCCATCCACTGGCCGGGGTTGTCGAGGTAGGCCTTCACCCGCACGGTCGACAGGCCCGGCACCAGCACGGTGTCCTTCAGGCCGGGCTGCTCGGTCTCGGGGCGGCCGTCGGGGACGATCTCGAAGAACTGCCCGTGCAGGTGGAAGGGGTGCTCGGGGCCGGCCTCGTTGATCAGCACCAGCGTCATCGTGTCGCCCTCGCTGAAGGTGTGCAGGGGCTCCATCGGGTGGGCCTGACCGTTCAGCGTCCACTCGAGGCCGCGGGCGCCCTGGCGCGCGTTGAAGCGCAGCTCGGCCTCGCCGTCGGCGGCGCGATCGATGGGCGCAGCGGTGGGCCAGTCGAGCGCGACCGGGCCCGCGCCCGTGTCTTCGACGTCGACCGCGTAGACCGGGAAGGCGCGTTCGACGACCTGGTCACCTTCGAGGACGGGCACGTGGCTGTTCAGCACGACCTGACCCGGGCGGTCGTAGCGCACCTCGAGGTCGTAGCGCTGGCCCACGGCGATCTGCAGGCGATCGGCGGTGTAGGGCTCGACCAGGGGACCGCCATCGGTGCCGATGACGCGGAACGAGGCGCCGTCGAGCGTCAGGGTCATCGTGCGCGCGTTGGCGGTGTTGACCAGCCGCCAGCGCTCGACGTCGCCCTGCCGCGCGGCGCCGACGTCCGCCTCGATCTTGCCGTTGGTCAGCAGCACGTTGCCGTTGCGGCCGTGCATCACCTCGGGGTGGCTGGCCAGGAAGGGGTACAGGGCGCCGCGTTCGTCGATCAGGATGTCGTCGAGGGCGAGGACACGCTCGGCCGCGGGCCGCGGCTCGGCGGGATCGCGCACGACGACGACGCCGTAGAGGCCCTTCTCGAGCTGCTGGTTGGTGCGGACGTGCGGGTGGTACCAGAAGGTGCCCGCCTCGGGCAGCGTGAAGCGGTAGGTGAAGGTCTCGCCGGGCTGCACCGGCGCCTGGATGCGCGGGTTGCCGTCCATGTCGTCGGGGATCCGCAGGCCGTGCCAGTGCACGGTGGTCGGCTCGTCGAGGTCGTTGGTGAAGCGCACCTCGAGGGTGTCGCCCACCTTCGCTTCGATGGTGGGGCCGGGCACCTGGCCGTTGTAGGCCATGCCCGAGTAGCGCAGGCCGTCGGCGAGGGTGACGAGCTCGACCGAGGCCACCAGGTCGAAGGCGACGACGTCGGGCGCGGGATCGGTGTCGGCGGCGGGCGCCGGGCCGATCAGGGGCGCGGGCGGCGGCGGCGGCGCGGCGTCGACGGCCGAGGGATCGGCGGCCAGCTGCGTCGGCGGCGGTCGCTGCGTCGTTGGCCGCCGCGGCGTCGGGCTCGGGGACGGTCGGATCGGCCGTGGCGCCATCGTCGTCGCAGGCCGCCAGCGCGGCGAGGGTCAAGAACAGGGTGCAGGTTCGGCGCATGAGGCTCCTCGATCCCGGACTGTAACCGGGCGGGTCACGTTCGAAGCGATCGGGGCGCGCGAAGCCGCGCACCCCCGTGGCGGGGGGGCGACGACAGCACGCACTGTGCCAGCGTCCCCCAGCTCGTGTGCCGGAGTGTGACGGGCGCCGCGTGGGGTCCACCGACCCCAGAGGCGCCGCAAACCGGCGCCGATCGGTGGTTTCACCGGTGGCACGCAACCTGCCTTACGGCTAAACTCGGATCGCCGCCCGTGCGGGGAGCATTGCGGGCGGTCCTTCGGAGGAGGTCTCGATGGAACGGCGCCTGGTGGTCGCAACCCTCGGTGTGCTTCTGTGCGCGGCGCCCGCCGCCGCACAGATCACGAACTTCAGTCGGGACGTCGAGACGTCCATCGACCGCGGCATCGAGTGGCTGAACGCCCAGGGCGCCTTCGACAACAACAGCCGCGCGGGCGACGCCGCCGGCCTGACGGCCATCGCGCTGCTCGAGAAGCGCGAGAGCGCCGACATCCGGGCCGAGCACCTCGGCTACCGCAACGCGCTGCCCCGCGACAAGGCGCGGCTCGACCGGGTGATGGGCTACATCATCAACCGCTCGCGCAACGCCGGCTTCTACGCCTACCGCGACGGCGCAGATCTGATGGCCCTGTCCATCTACTCGGTCACCGGCGGCCCCGACGCCAACGCGGCGGTGCAGTCGGCGAACAACATCGTCGACCGCATCGTGCGCAACCAGAACGGCAACGGGTACTGGTGCTACACCAACGGCGGCTGCAGCGACTCGTCGACCACGCAGCTGGTGATGGCCGGCCTGGCCGCCGCCCAGCGCCTGTACGGCCCCAACAGCCCCTTCGCCGACGCCAACCGCCTGGCCACCGTGACCCGCACCACGGCCCGCTGCGGTGACGCCTACGCGCGCTTCGCGCTCACCGGCGGCTACGGCGGCAACCTGGGCAACGGCGAGCGCGGCCACGGCTACCGCCAGGGCAGCAGCCCCTCGCCCCAGCAGACCGCCTCGGGCCTGTGGGGCCAGATCATCGGCGGCCGCGACCTGAACGACGGCTCGGTGCAGGCCTACCTGAAGTGGCTGCGCCACCGGTACAACTTCCAGGGCGGCTGGGGCACGGCCTACTACTACTACATGTGGTCGTCGGCGAAGGCGTTCAGCTTCCTCGAGACCTCGAACGTGATGCCCGGCGCCAACAACATCAGCACGATGGATCTCGGCACCCTGCCCCCGGGCGCCGCGCCGGCCTACGGCAACCGCCTGCAGCACTACGATCCCAACACCGTGCGCCGCGTGCCCTCGATGGGCAACGACGGCCCCGGCTACTACCGCGATCCCAACGAGCCCGCGCGCTGGTACTTCGACTACGCCTACCAGCTGATGAGCCTGCAGGAGGGCAACGGCCACTTCGGGCTGAACGGGCGCGGCTGGAACCAGTACTCGGCGCAGTCCTACGCCATCCTGGTGCTGGAGCGCTCGGTGGGCGGCGGCTGCGCCGACACCGACGACGACGGCAACTGCGACGACGACGACAACTGCCCCTCGCAGCCCAACCCCGATCAGGCCGACCGCGACAACGACGGCGTGGGCGACGTGTGCGACGGCTGCCCCAACGATCCCGATCCCGAGCAGATCGACGGCGATCGCGACGGCGTCAACGACGCCTGCGACAACTGCCCCGAGGATCGCAACAACGATCAGCGCGATCAGGACGGCGACGGCCTCGGCGACGTCTGCGACCCCTGCGCGGCGGTGGCCGGCGGCGGCGACCAGGACGGCGATGGCGTCGGCGACTTCTGCGACAACTGCCTGACCGAGCCCAACCCCAACCAGAACGATCGCGACGACGACGGCTGGGGTGACGTCTGCGACAACTGCCCGGCGGTGGACAACGCCGATCAGCTCGACGGCGACGGCGACGACATCGGCGACGTCTGCGATCCCTGCCCCAACGGTGACAACGGCAACGGCGGCGACGCGGACGGCGACGGCATCGGCGACACCTGCGACAACTGCCCGGGCGTGCCCAACCCCGATCAGCGGGACACCGACGGCGACGAGCGCGGCAACGCCTGCGACATCTGCCCCGAGGTGTTCTCGATCGGCGAGCACCCCGACATGGACGGCGACGGGCTGGGCGACAACTGCGACAACTGCCCGATGATCGCCAACCCGGATCAGGCGAACCGGGACGACGACCTGACCGGCGACGTGTGCGACGCCTGCCCCGACATCCCCAACTTCAACGACCGCGACTCGGACGGCGACGGCCTGATCGACGCGTGCGACGGGTGCCCGGCGCGGCCCGATCCCAACCAGGAGGACGGCGACGGCGACGGCATCGGCGACGCCTGCGACAACTGCCCCGAGAACGCCAACGAGGATCAGCTCGACGGCGACGGCGACGGCGTGGGCGACGCCTGCGACCTTTGCCCGGGCGTGCGCGGCGCGGACAACAGCGATCCCGACGGCGACGGCATCGGCACGGGCTGCGACAACTGCCCCGAGAACTCGAACCCGGGCCAGGCCGACACCGACGGCGACGGCATCGGCGACGCGTGCGACGTGTGCGCCGATCTGGGCGGCATCAACCAGGAGGACCGCGACGGCGACGGCGTGGGCGACCTGTGCGACAACTGCCCGAACGAGCCCAACCCGAACCAGGCCGACCGCGACGGCGACGGCAACGGCGACGCGTGCGACGCCTGCCTGCCCGGGCCGAACGCGCCCGACACCGACGGCGACGGCATCGCCGACGCCTGCGACAACTGCCCGATGGTGGCCAACCCCGACCAGGCCGACGCCGACGACGACCAGGAAGGCGATCTGTGCGACCTGTGCCCGGAGCGCGCGTTCCAGGGCTTCGGTGACGCCGACCAGGATGGCTTCGGTGACATCTGCGACAACTGCCCCAACGTGGCCAACCCCGATCAGCTCGACGCCAACGGCGACGGCATCGGCGACGTGTGCGCGGCGTGCGTGCCGCAGGTCGAGGTCGACAGCGACGGCGACGGTGTGTTCGACGACTGCGACAACTGCCCCGACGCGCCCAACCCCGACCAGGCCGACCGCGACGGCGACGGCATCGGCGACGGCTGCGACCTGTGCGCCGACCGCGCCGGCGCGCCGCAGGTCGACCGCGACGGCGACGGCTGGGGCGACGACTGCGACAACTGCCCGATGGTGGCCAACCCCGATCAGGCCAACGCGGACGGCGACCGCTTCGGCGACGCCTGCGACCTGTGCGAGCGGCCGAACCAGAACAACAACGACAGCGACGGCGACGGCATCGTCGACGGCTGCGACGTGTGCCCGGCCGACGCCGATCCGAACCAGGAGGACAGCGACGGGGACGGCGCCGGCGACGCCTGCGACACGTGCCCCGGCCTGGCCAACCCGGCGCAGGGTGACCGAGACCGGGACGGCCGCGGCGACGCCTGTGACCTGTGCCCCGATCTGGCCGACGCGCCGGGCGTGGATCCGTCGGACGCCGACGGCGACGGCGTGGGCGACGCCTGCGACAACTGCGTGGGCGAGCCCAACGCGGGCCAGGCCGACCGCGACGGCGACGGCGTGGGCGACGCCTGCGACCTGTGCGAGCCGCAGAACCGCGAGCTGGACGTCGACAACGACGGCGTGCCCGACGAGTGCGACAACTGCCCCGGCATTCGCAACGACAACCAGCGCGACAGCGACGGCGACGGCATCGGCGACGCCTGCGACGTGTGCATCATGCTGCCCGGGGCCGACCAGACCGACACCGACGGCGACGGGGTGGGCGACGCCTGCGACAACTGCCCCGGCGAGCCCAACGTGGGTCAGCTGGACAGCGACGGCAACGGCTTCGGCGACGCCTGTGATCGCTGCGATCCCAACGATCCCAACGACGAGGACGGCGACGGGGTCAACGACAGCTGCGACAACTGCCCCTTCCAGGCCAACCCCGACCAGCGCGACGTCGACGGCGACCGCTTCGGCGACATCTGCGACCCGTGCCCGTTCGTGTTCAGCGTCAACAGCCAGGACTCGGACAACGACGGCGTGCACGACGCCTGCGACAACTGCCCGGCCGACGTGAACGCCGACCAGGCGGACGACGACGGGGACGGCGCCGGCGACCTCTGCGACAACTGCCTCGGCGTGCCCAACGGCGATCAGCGCGACCGCGACAACGACGGCGCGGGTGATGCCTGCGACCTGTGCGCGGTGGACATCGGGCCGGGCAACGGCGACGCGGACGGCGACGGCATCGGCGACGCCTGCGACAACTGCGTCGACGTGCCCAACCCGCAGCAGGGCGACCGCGACGGGGACGGGCTGGGCGACGCGTGCGACCAGTGCATGCCGCAGGATCCCGAGGCCGACGCCGACAACGACGGCGTGCCCGACGAGTGCGACAACTGCCCGGCGGTGAACAACCCGAACCAGCGCGACACCGACGGCGACGGCTTCGGCGACGCGTGCGACACCTGCGTCGAGCGGGCCAGCAACAACCAGACGGATCTGGACGGCGACGGCCTGGGCGACGTCTGCGACAACTGCCCCGACGTGCCCAACCCGGGCCAGCTGGACGCCAACGGCGACGGCATCGGTGACATCTGCGATCCCTGCGATCCGCTGGACCGCGGCGACCGCGACGGGGACGGCATCACCGACAGCTGCGACAACTGCCCCGACGTGCGCAACCCCGACCAGGCCGACCGCGACAACGACCGCCGCGGCGACATCTGCGACGGCTGCCCGGACGTGGCGAACTTCAACGACAACGACAGCGACGGCGACGGGGTGATCGACGCGTGCGACGGGTGCCCGGCGCGGCCCGATCCCAACCAGATCGACCGTGACGGCGACGGCGTCGGCGACGCCTGCGACAACTGTCCCGACGCGGCCAACCCCGATCAGGCCGACAACGACGGCAACGGCGTGGGCCTGGTGTGCGACGTGTGCGACCTGGGCGTCGAGCCCGAGCGGTGCGACAACTTCGACAACGACTGCGATGGGCGCATCGACGAGAACATCAACGAGGGCGCCTGCGACACCGGCCTCGACGGGGTGTGCGAGCAGGGCGAGCTGCTGTGCGCCGGCGGGCGCATCGAGTGCCGCCAGCGGGTGATGCCCACCGACGAGGTGTGCAACGGGCTGGACGACGACTGCGACGGCGCGGCCGACGAGGACACCGGGGGCCGGGGCGGCATCTGCGCCAGCGGCCTGCTGGGCGTGTGCGCGGGCGGCGTGCGGCTGTGCATGGACGGCCAGGTGCTGTGCGAGGACATCCCCGAGCCCGGCCAGGAGCGCTGCAACGGTCTGGACGACGACTGCGACGGCGTCATCGACAACGGCCTGCGCAACGCGTGCGGCCGGTGCGGGCCCGAGCTGGTCGACAGCTGCAACGGCGTGGACGACGACTGCGACGGCCGCCTCGACGAGCAGGCCGACTGCCCCGGCGAGGACATCTGCGTGGGCGGCCAGTGCCGCCGCCCGTGCGAGAACTTCGAGTGCCCGGGCCAGGACATCTGCGTGGACGGCGCCTGCGTCGACCGGTGCTTCAACGTGGACTGCCCGGCCAACCACCAGTGCGTGAACGGCGAGTGCATCGACCGCTGCCGCGGCATCAGCTGCCGCGAGGGTCAGGTGTGCGTCGAGGGGCTGTGCCGCGCCGACGACTGCGCCGAGCTGGGCTGCCCCGACGGGCAGCGCTGCCGGGCGGGGGCCTGTGAGATCGATCCCTGCGAGCAGGCCGACTGTGGCCAGGGTGAGTTCTGCCGCGACGGTGTCTGCGTGCGCAGCTGCGCCGCGGTGGCCTGCCGGCTGGATCAGGTGTGCCTCGACGGCGAGTGTCAGGACGACGGGTGCGCGCTGGTCGAGTGCGCCGACGGCCAGGTGTGCGCCAGCGAGGTGTGCGTCGAGGATCCCTGCGCCGGCGTCGAGTGCGGGCCGGGCCAGGTGTGCCTGGGCGGCGAGTGCAGCCAGGACGAGTGTGTCGGGGTCGAGTGTCCGCCCGGTGAGATCTGCGAGGTTGCCCGCGACGGCAGCGCGCAGTGCGTGGGCGACAACTGGGTCGACCCGGGCGCCGGCGGCGTCCCCGGGATGGGCGGCACGCCCGGCATGGGCGGCGAGCCGGGCGCGGGCGGCAGCCCCGGCATGGGCGGCAGCCCCGGCATGGGCGGCGATCCGGCGCCGGCGGCGCGCCCGGCGCGGGCGGCGGCGGCGGCGACGGCACCGGCACGCCCAGCGACGCCGGCCCCGACGGCGGCGACGACAACGTCGGCCGCGGCAAGGACGAAGCCAGCTGCGAGTGCGACGCCAGCGGCGACGGCCAGGGCCCCGGCCCGTGGAGTCTGCTGCTGCTGGGCCTGCTGGCGATTCGGCCGCGCCGCCGGCAGTAGGTCGTCCCCACGCGGCGCCCGGCCCCGGGCGCCGCGACCCACTTTCTTTCGCAGGCGGCCCGCGACGACTTTCGCACCTCGCGTCGGCGGTGGCGGCCCTCGAGCCCCGAGGCGGCAGCGACGGGGGACCAGCCACGGCCCATTCGGGGGGGCGGACGGGCTCAGGGGCTTGTCGCCCGAGGGGCCGTGACATACGGTCGCGTCCGTGGCTCGCCAGCACCATCGATCAACGCCCTCGGCCTGGAAGCACTGTGCCTGGGAGATCGGATCCGGTCTGCGGTGCAGAGCGGACTTCGCCTGGGACCCGCATGTCGCGGCCGTCGACGCTACGTGGCCTGTGCAGCGGCCTCGCGACAGCGAGCACGCAGGGTGGATGTGGGCCACGATCGTGCGGCAGTGCCGCGACCGCGTGGTGCTCCTCGACGAAGTCGATGACGTCGTGGCCATCTGGGGCTCCAAGCTCAAGCTGAGACTCGTTGGTGAGGTTCGCGTGTACCGTCTCGATTTCCTCGAGGTACATCCGGCCCGTCCAGGCGTGGGGATTGGTGCGATCGCGATGGGCTTGGTCGCGGACCAAGCGGCCCGGGACGGGGCCAAGGGCATCGTCCTGTCGTCGCTTCCCCAGAGCGTCGGCTTCTACGAAGCACTGGGCGGGTCCAAGAAGCTGCCCGGTGTTTGGAATGCTGAGCGTGGAACGGTACCGTTCTACTTCGACACGAGCGCGATGGGCGTGCTCAGGGAGTTGCTCGCCGATGCCCAAGCGGACGGCTAAGGTTGCCGAGCTGTGGCGACGCCTCGATGCGCTTCCGGCGGGATCCGGGCCGTCGGCTCGCGGTGCTCTGGATGCGGTCTTCACGGATGTGGAGTGGCCGGTGGAGTTGGCGCCGAGGCGCGTGATGCTGTCGGCGCACGGGGATCCCGACGACCATCTTCGCTTGGTTGCTCTGGCTGCCGAGCAAGCGCAGCAGATCGACCGCGCGATTGATCCCGAGGTCATCCAGCACTGCATGTCACCTACGACGCCTTGGTGTACTCGCGCCGGTGGTGGGGGTGGCGCAACCAAGCGAGGAGCGTTCGAGCATCTGCTGGGCGAGCTCCGCCGACGGAACATCTCGCTCTATGTCGAGGATCTGGATGCCCTCGAGCCCTACCCGGACGCGGCTGAAGAGGACGAGGACGCGCATCGATGGGATGATCGCGACTTCACCGGACCACGGCGCGAGGTGCAGGGGCTGCTGGTCGACGCGGTCACGAGAGCCGTTGAGCAGGGCCTGGATTGGGCGCTGTTGCGCACGACGCCGAACATGGCAACAACGCGGCGCCTGGAGCATCTCCGCCACCGCGACTTCGAATCGACCGATGAGCTATCGCCTGCTCTCGAGGCGCAGTTGCCGCCATCGGTCCGACCACTTGCACAACGACTCGAGCGTGGGGCGGTGGAGGAGGTGCGCTCGAGGCCGGGAGTCGCCTTGGAGACGAGCGTTGTTGATACGGCGTGGGGCGTTCTGCCCCCCACCACGCAGTCCGCAGCACTGCGACTCAGTGCATTGCGTGGGTATCACTCGCTCAATGGACATGCCGGCTTCTTCGGGCTGACGACGTCGCCAAGGCCTTTTCCATGTCTTGCGCGTTCAGATATCGAGCATCTGGCAAGGACCGGCTGGATCCTGGCGGCTGGTGACAGATTCACGATGCATCGGCCCATCCGAGCTTGGCTCCGGCAGCGAGCGATGGACGAGCTGCCCAGTCTAGTTCAGGACGACCATCGTGCTTTTGGCGCGCTGGACCGGGACCCGTTGGGTCAGAGGCTGGAGATCCACTACCATGCGGTCCGTGGGGGCAGCGAGGAAGACGCATTGTCCAGCGCGGTTTGCTACGGCGCCGACTTGCGCCTCCTGGCGATCGAACTGAGCAAGACGCGACAGCCCGAAGCAGTCCGCCGCAGCGCAGACATTTGGAAGAGCGTCGTCGAACGGTTCGACGAGTACGATGCGTACGCTTGGGAGTATCTCGGCTTCAATTTGGAGCTCATCGAAGGGCATCAGCCTGATCAAGTGAGGCTGGCGTACGAAAAGGCGTGTGAGTTGGATCCGACAAATCCGCTCTATCGGGGCCGACTCCTGGGCTATCGAGGGCGCTGTGGCGATGAGATTGCCGACGAGTTCGATGAGCGACTCCGCGCTTGGCTGCAAGGGCGGGATCGTGGCGCCGTTCGGTACTTCGTCGAAGCCGTTCTGAACTCGCTCGAACGGGGTGGAGCGAGCGCGGTGGCCGCTCAGCGTCGCACCCACATCCTCGACCGCTGGCGGACCGTCATCCAAAGTGACGATCGGCTAGGCCGACTGCTCCGAGCCGGAGACAGGGGCGAACGGGAATGAACCGAGTATTCGAGACAACTTCGTTGGCGTCGACGGGCCGGTATGCCATCCAATACGCGGCATTCGTCGGGGGGCCAGGATGATCGACCACATCACGCTGCTGGTGAGCGACTACGCCAAGAGCCGCGCGTTCTACCTCGCCGCGTTGAAGCCTCTGGGCTACGCGATGGTGATGGAGTTCACGCACGAGCAGGTGCCCGAGCTACCCTGCGCCGTCACCGGCGGCCTCGGCGCCGGCGGCAAGCCCGACCTGTGGCTTCGCCCCACCGAGGGCGGCCCTCTGGCGCCCACGCACATCGCGCTGCACTGCGCCACCCGCGCCGAGGTCGACGCCTTCCACGCCGCGGCCCTGGCGGCGGGCGCGAAGGACCACGGCGCGCCCGGCCTGCGCCCGCACTACCACCCGAACTACTACGGGGCGTTTGTGTTGGATCCGGACGGCTACAACCTCGAGGCGGTGTGTCACTACCCCGCAGCGTGAGCCGTCGAGCGCCGCGCGCCAGGGCGAGAACGCTGCGATGCTCGTCAGGGGGTTCCGTCGCCGGCGGGCTCGCGCCGCTGCGACTTGCCTGTCGCCCAGGGTGAAGACGTCCACACGCGGACGACGCGCCCCCCAGGATTGAGGTTGGGCCCCCTCGACGGCTCGATGGGGTGCTGCACGTGGGTCCACCCGCCCTCCAGCATCATCTCGAGGTGCACGTCGGTGACTTCGAAGCAGAACAGCCAACGGTGCCGTCGGCTCGTGAACCGGACGGGCGACCGAAGCAGGCGGCCGACCGTGGTCCAGAAGAGCTCGAACCGAGCGTCGTCGTCGGGGAAGTCGGGCCGCTCGAAGGGCACGTACCAGCTGTGGTTCGGGGGCGCGTCGGGAAGGTCGACACCGATCTGCACCTCGGCGTCGTCGTAGACGTACAGCAGGAAGTGGAAGGTCGTCGGCGGCGCGGTCGGTACTCGGATGCGCCAGTACGCGGCCGCCCGCTCGATGCTCAACTCGGCCCCGGGCATCAACGACGCCAGCCGCTGGTGAAGGTCGTGGGCGTAGCGGAGGGCTGTCTCGTTCACGCGTCGTTCCCGCCGGAGCTGCCTCGGCGACGCGGGCCTGGGTCGCGCCGCGTCACCCCCCGCGCGTCAGCACCAACACGCCGCGGCCCTCGTCCAACGTCAGCCGCGGGCTGACCTGCACCAGATCGAGCAACTCGCCCTCGTGCACGCCGGCCTCGCCGACCACCTTCAGCCAGGACAGCTCGAGGGTGTCGCCGACGCGGCGGCCCTCGAAGGCGAGCAGGTCGAGCAGGCGGGCGAGGGTGCGTTGGGCGTCGCCGCGGCGGCGGGCGTCGGCGAGCTGTTGGGATTGGGCGGCGAAGCGATCGGCGAGGGCCTTGAGGAAGATGCCGATGCGGCCGTGATCGTCGAGCTCGGCCTGCAGGGTGGCGCGGGTGACCACCAGCAGGGTGGCGTCGGTCAGGGCGCGGACGCTGGCGGTGCGGCGGCCGTCGGTGAGGACGGCGACCTCGCCGAAGACGCCGCCGCGGCCGACGGTCTGCAGGGGCACGCGCTTGCCGTCGCGCTCGGTGTAGACCTCGCAGGTGCCCTTCGAGACGACGTAGGCGGCGTTGGCGCGGTCGCCCTCGCGCACGACGACGGTGCCGGCGGGCACGTCGGTGACCGAGTACCAGGCGCCGCCGTGCATGAAGCGCTCGAGGTCGGCGGCCATGGCTTCGGCGGTGGGATAGCGGTCGGCCGGATCGCGGGCCAGCGCGGTCTCGGCGATGCGCACCAGCGCGCGGGGCAGGCCGCGGGCACGCGCCTTGGCCGTCGCGGGCGGCACGTCGCCGCGCGCGGCGGCGTGGAAGATGCGGGCCAGGTCGTCGCCGCTGTAGGGCGGATCGCCGGTGAGCACCTCGTACAGGATGGCGCCCAGCGAGAAGACGTCGGTGTGCGGGCCGAAGCGGGCGGGCTCACCCATGGCCTGCTCGGGTGACATGTAGGCCAGGGTGCCGCTGACCAGGCCCTCGCGCTCGGCGGCGCGCTCGCGCGTGGTGCGCACGCCGGCCTCGTCCGGCTCGCCGGGCATCAGGTGCGCGATGCCCCAGTCCATCACGTAGACCTGGCCGAAGTGGCCCACCATCACGTTGTCGGGCTTCAGGTCCAGGTGCAGCACGCCGCGGCTGTGCGCGAAGGCGACCGCCTCGCACACCTTCACCAGCACCTTGATCACGCGCTCGAGGTCGCGGCGCCGCGGATCGGCGAAGTCGAAGTCGTCGCTCAGCAGGTCGGTGAGCGTGCGGCCCTCGACCAGCTTCATCGTGAAGAACAGGCGGCCGTCGGGGAAGGCGCCGACGGCGTGCACCGGCACGATGTTGGGGTGATCGAGCTGGCCGGTGATCTGGGCCTCTTCGACGAAGCGGCGCGACACCTCGGGGCCGGCGGCGGCGGTGGCCGACAGCACCTTCATGGCCACGTGGCGCAGCAGCGTGCCGTCGAAGACGCGGTGCACGCGGGCGACGCCGCCCTCGCCGATGATCCCTTCGTCGCGCAGGCGCTGCGGTTCGCCCGGCGCGGGCGTGGCGAAGGGGTCGTCGGGGAGGGGGATGGGGGCGGCGAGGGCCTGGACGGAGGCGACCGTCACGGGCCGGACGGCGTCCGGCGGGGGGCCGTCGGGAGGGGTTGGGGGGGTGGGCATTGGGGGGATGCTACCGCTGGGAGGGGGTGGGCGCTACTCGGTGCGCCGTGCGGCGGGGCGCCCCGCGTGGCTGGGCGCCCCGCGGTGCCGGCCGGTTCTTCGCGGCTGGGCGCCGCGGCTCGGCAGCGTTGGTGGCGATCGGGGCGTCAGGGCCTGAGCGAGGCGCCGCGCTGCAGGGGCGGGGCGCTCCGCGACGCCAACGGGTTCCGCGCGGCTGCGCGCCGCGTTTCGCCGGCCTTCGTGACGGTCGGTCCCGCCAGCGTTGAATGCTGGGTCGCGCTTCGGGAATGGGCGCCCCGCGACGCCAACGCGTCCATCGCGGCTGCGGCGCCGCGGCTCGCCGTTTCCGAGGAGAGAGCTCCGCCCTCTCCTCGGACTCCTCTCCGGCCGGGCTCCGCCCTGGACCCGCCGGAGTTAGGACGACTGATGCGCGGAGCTGAAGTGCACCTCTTCTGGCGCCGCGTCAGTTGACGGTCGCGGCGGCTCGCCGCCAAGCGCAGCCTCGCGGTACTCGCACGATTTCGCGGCGACGCCGCCCTCTCGCGCCATTGCCCGCCCTCGGGGCGAGCGTCGGGGTCGACTCGTTCACGGCGGCGACCGGCACGCATATTCTGAAGAGAGGGCGGGCAAAGCCGCTCCTGAAACGGCCGGCGTCGCCGCGAAATCATGACGCCCTGGCTCGGGCGCTTGCCCGCTCGCCGAGAAGCCTTGGTGGTAGGTGCTCGCCCCGCGCGTCGCGCCGGTCGCGTGGCTGCGTGGCTCGCTGAGCGTGGGTGTGAATCGCGCGCGGGGGCGACCTCGAAGCGCCGATCAGCGAAGCGCTGCTGGCACTCGCGGCCCGTCCCGCACGACCGATACCCGGACTCGAACCACCAGCCAGCCTCACAAGGCGGCGCCACGGCCACCGTGCCCGGCCAGCCTCACAGAGCGCCGCCCCGACGACCATACCCGGCCAGCCTCACAAAGCGGCACCGCGACGATCCACCAGCCATCCTCACAAGGCGGCGCCACGGCCACCATGCCCGGCCAGCCTCACAGAGCACCGCCCCGACGACCATACCCGGTCAGCCTCACAAAGCGGCGCCGCGACGAAGTCGCCGGCACCGCCACCCAGGCGACCAAGACCACGGCCCCGCGGCGAATCGCGGCCCACTCCCCCAGGCTCGGTGCTGAGGTCCACGGCGCCGTGCCCAAGCCCCAGCCCACCACCGTCCGTGAGCGGGCCCCAGCGCGCGGGCGTGGTGAGACCGGCCGGCGTGCGGCATCCGCCGCACGTGCCTGAGCGACCGAGCCGCCCGCAGCCGATGCCGAAGGCGAGGCGAGGACGCGAGGATCGCGAAGGCGCGCCCGAAGGGCGCCGGCCAGGCCGGGGGGTCACAGGGGTGGCCGGCAGGCCCCCCTTGCCGCCCGCTTGCGGGCGGCTTTGGAACAGTCTGTCCGGTGGAGGCTGCACCTGTTCCAGCGTGCCACCCCCCCGCCCGCCTCAGACGCCCAGTGGCTCACCTGCGTGTTTAGCCGTCAGCGCTGCGACCCACCGCCGGCGCGATCCAGCAGAGGCTTGGCTTCGCCTTCGCCCACCCTCGGCATGCGTTCGGCCGGGTACCGACGGCTCTTGCGCAGCGCCCCCTCACGGCGGCTGCCCCTTCCCATCCTCCGCGCGCGCCGGCCGCAGCCGGTCCGCCGCGTACGCGCTCAGCGCGTGAACCAACGCCGGGATGTCCCCCGGCCGCGCCGCCGACAGCACGTTGCCGTCGGTGTGCACCATCTGGTCGTCGGTCGCCAGTGCGCGCTCCACCCCGGCCTTCGCGAGCACGCCGGCGCCGCCGCGGGTGACGGCGATGTGGCCGCCGGTCGCGTAGGCCTTCACCAGCGCCAGCGCCTCGGGGCTCTGGGGGGCGCCGCCGGGCAGGGCGAGCAGGTCGAAGTCCTTCGCGGCGACCTTCGTGATCGCGAGGTCGGCCGGCACGGGCAGGTTGTGGTGGCCGACGACGCCCGCGCCGTCGGGGGTGGCCAAGCGCACCTTCCAGCCGACGCCGACGAGGCCGTAGTACAGGCCGTAGAGCTCGATCTCGTACACGCCCGGGCCCGCCAGCACGACGGCCGTGTAGGGCAGGGTGCCGGGCAGGCCGCGCGCGGCGAAGGGGCGCGCGTCGGGCGCGGGCGCGGCGTGCGGGATGGTGGGCGGCGGCTTCGGCGCGCCGCAGCCGGCGGCGAGCAGGCCGGCCAGCGCCAGCAAGGATGCGCGGGTCAGCACACAGGTTGGGGTCAGCAGGCGGGGCATGGCACCTCCCGGCGGTGAGGGCCGCATCCTGACACAGGGGCGCCGCGCTCGGCCAGCCCCGGCGGAGCCGTGGAGTCCAAGGGTTGTTGGTCGCCGCGCTGGTCTCGCTCGCGCGCGGCGCGCGTCCGTGCAGGTGCGTCGCGGTCCGCCGTTCGACTCGGCCCTCGCCGGACTGCCGACCCTCGTGAGCCACAGGCGGTGAGCCTTTGGGCCCAACTGGAACGATGCCCTGCCTCAGCGCGCGATCTCGCGCCGCTCGATTGATATACAGTGTCCTCGTACTCGCGAGGGCACAGCCGCGGTCGTTCTGCGACGCCAGCGCGCATGGGGGCAACGCACGATGATTCCGATCAGGGGCTACGGCTTCGTGCTGGGTGTGCTGATAGTTGTGGCGCCGCTCGCTGCATCTGCTCGGGATTCGGGGCCGGCCGAAGGGGTGGGCGCGGCGACCGGACCGTCCAACGCCTCGGCCGAGGCGGACGCAGCGCCTCCGGCCGACGTGCGCGACTTCATCTGCCCCCATGGCTTCCATCGCGCCTTCCCCGTCGACCGCGCACTCGAGTTGCCGCCGCGCGCCGCGGTCGCGGAAGCCTGGCGAGTGCTGCGGTCCGAGCGCGCGCCCCGACGTTGCTGGGGGTACGCGACGCTGACGATCGGCTTGCTCGGTGACACCGACGATGTCGCCAAGCTCATCGCCTTCGTCACCGAGGGGCGGCAGAAGAGGACCAAGGCGCGCATCATCACCTACCTCCCGGTGCCGCGCGCGCTCGGCTTCCTGGTGGGCCGCGGCCGCGACGACGGCACCAGGGGGCTGGACTTCCTGCTCGGATGCACGCGGCCGGACTTCTGGACACCGTACGCGGGGCAGTTGACCAGCGCCGACGGCGACACGCGGGCCGACGTCATCGCCAGGAAGCTGTCGCAGGTCTGCATCCCCGCGCTCGGGATGACGCGCACGCAGGAGGCGCTGGAGCACCTCGAGCGGATCGTCGCCGATCCGACGTCGACTGCGGTCGACGTCAGTGAGGCGCGCATTGGGCTTCGGCACTTTCGGGAGGGGGTCGAGAGGGGCTCCACCATCGCGCCGTGGCGCCGGAAGGCGGCGCACTGGTAGCGGTTCGGCGGGGTGGCGCGCAGGGGCATCGTCTTTGCCCACGCCCGGGGACCTCGGGTGCCTGGGCTGATGACCTGTTCGTTCGGTCGCCACACCCCACCACCCCCCCCCCGCCCTCGAGCGGGACGCCGCGGCGCGGAATCTGCTAAACCCGCACGGTGCATCGCGCCGCAGCCGACGGGGCGCCGGCCCCGCAGACCGTCGAGGGGATCCTCGAGCGCTTCGTCTACGTCAACGACGACGAGACGTTCCACGTGGCGGTGGTGCGTCCGGACGCCGGGGCGCCGATTCGGGCGGCGGGGGCGCTGGGCGGGCTGGCCGAGGGCGAGCGCGTGCGGCTGTTGGGGCAGGCGGTCCGGCACCCGAAGCACGGCGATCAGTTCAGGGTCGAGGCGGCCTATCCGGTGACGCCGGCGACGGCGGAGGGCATCCGCGCGTACCTGGCCAGCGGGCGGGTTAAGGGCATCGGCGCGGGGCTGGCCGAGCGGCTGGTGGACGCGTTCGGGGCCGAGACGCTCGAGGTCATCGAGTCGGACGCCGAGCGGCTGGCGACGGTGCCGGGCATCGGGCCCAAGCGCGGGCGCGAGCTGCAGGGCGTGTTTCAGGCGCAGAAGTCGCAGCGGGACGCGCTGGTGTTCCTGCAGGGGCTGGGCGTGACGCCGGGGGTCGCGGGGCGCATCTGGCGGCGCTACGGGGCGAACGCGGTGACGCGGGTGCGCGAGAACCCGTATCGGCTGGCCGAAGAGGTCGCGGGGGTGGGGTTCGCGACGGCGGACAACATCGCGCGATCGCTGGGCTTCGCGCCGGACTCGCCCGAGCGCGTGGGGGCCGCGCTGGCGCACCTGCTGGGGCGGGCGGGGGACGACGGGCACTGCTTCCTGCCGCGCGACGTGCTGTTGCAGCGGGCGGCGGATCTGCTGGGCGCGGGCGCGGCGGCGGACGACGTGCTGGACGGGCTGCTGCTCGAGGGGCGGCTGATCGACGACGACGGCGTCTACTTGCGCGCGGTCTACGGGCTCGAGCGCGAGGCGGCGGCGCGGGTGCAGCTGCTGGCGCAGACGCCGGTGGCGCCGCTGACGGCGGACGTCGAGACGTTCGAGCGGGTGAGCGGGCTGACGCTGGCGCCGGCGCAGCGCGCGGCGGTCGAGCGGGCGGCCGAGGCCACCATGATGGTGCTGACCGGCGGGCCGGGCACTGGCAAGACGACCATCGTGCGCGCGCTGCTGCACCTGCTGAAGCAAGCGGGCGGGCCGGTGCTGTTGGCCGCGCCCACCGGGCGCGCGGCGCGGCGGATGGCCGAGGCCACCGGGCAGGACGCGAAGACGCTGCACCGGCTGCTGGAGTACAACCCGGCCGAGGGCGGCTTCCGGCGCGACGAGGACGAGCCCCTCGAGGCCACGGCGGTGGTGGTCGACGAGGCGTCGATGGTCGACTTGCAGCTGTTCGTCGCGCTGCTGCGCGCGGTGCCGGCGGGCACGCGCCTTCTGCTGGTGGGCGACGCGGATCAGCTGCCCTCGGTCGGCGCCGGCAACGTGCTGGCCGATCTGCTGCGCAGCGACGCCGTGCCCGCCGTGCGCCTGACCGAGATCTTCCGCCAGGCCCAGACCAGCCACATCGTCGTCAACGCGCACCGCGTGCTGCGGGGCGAGCAGCCGTTGCCGCCGCCCGACGGCGTCGAGAGCGACTTCTATCTCGTGCGCGCGCGCGACCCCGACGAGGCCCGCGATCTCATCGCCCAGATGGTGGCCGACCGCATCCCCAAGGCCTTCGGGCTCGACAGCGTCGACGACGTGCAGGTGCTGACCCCGATGCACCGCGGCGGCTGCGGCGCCGAGCGCCTGAACGAGGCCCTGCAAGAGCGCCTGAACCCGAAGGGCGCGCCCATCGACCGCGGCAAGCGCCGCTTCCGGGTGGGCGACAAGGTGATGCAGCTCAAGAACGACTACGAGAAGGAGGTCTTCAACGGCGATCTGGGGCGGGTGAAGGGGCGCACCGAGAAGGGCCTGCTGGTCGACTTCGACGGGCGCTTCTGCAGCTACGCCGGCGAGGAGCTCGAGCACCTCGTGCTGGCCTACGCCTGCTCGGTGCACAAGAGCCAGGGCAGCGAGTATCCGGCGGTCGTCGTGCCCCTGCTGACCGAGCATTGGGTGATGCTGCAGCGCAACCTGCTCTACACCGCGCTCACCCGCGCGCGCCGCCTGGTGGTGCTGGTGGCGCAGCCGCGCGCCCTGCGCCGCGCGGTGCAGAACGTCGACGGCCTGCGGCGCTTCACCGGCCTCGCGCGGCGGCTCGGCGAATGAGAACCCTCCTGCTCGTGCTGGCCCTCGCGCTGGGCCCCGGCGCCGCGCACGCCATCGACGAGGCCGACACCATCGAGGACGCCATCGAGCAGGGCTACACGCCGCGCCCGGCCGATCAGCCGGCCGGCTCGCTCCTGGGCGGCGTCATCGGCCTCGCCCCCGGCTTCCTGGTACACGGCCTGGGGCACTTCTACGTCGGCGATCGCGCCGGCGGCGTGAAGCTGCTGGTGGCCGAGCTGGCCGGCATCGCGCTGCTGGTGGGCGACGTGCTCATCGGCGCGGCGACCAACGAGTCGGGCGCCTGGGGTGCGCCCCGGCAGGTGCTGCGCCACGCCGGCATCGTGCTGTTCGTCGGCTCGTGGGCGGCCGACGTCATCGGCGCCTTCAAGGGCTACGAGAGCTTCGAGCAGGACACCACGCGCCAGCGCGGCGGCGACTTCTCGCTGGGCTACCGCTACACCTTCGATCCGCTGACGCCCTTCCGCCACCACCTGGTGATGCGTCTGGCGCTCGACGGCGGCTGGATCTACGCGCGCCCCCTGGTCGACCTGGCCGACGGCCTGCGCCGCTACGAGATGGATCTGGGCACCCGGCTGTTCCGCGGCGACGATCCGCAGAACCAGTTCGCGGTCGGCGCGCGCCTGCAGCGGCGCGAGCTGGCGGCCTACGGCGCGGCCACCCGCGGCGTGATGGGCTACGCCGCGGTGAAGACCGACCTGGGCCAGGCGCTGCCCAGCCTGCGCTACCTGTACCTGGTCAGCCGCGTCGGCGTCGGCGGCGACTGGTACAGCTTCGACGACTCGGTCGACAGCACGCCGGGCATCCTCGACGACGCGGCCTTCGTCGACCGCTACCTGCTGCTCGAGACGGGCGTCTCGCTCAACAGCGGCCCGCGCACGCGGCTCGAGGTGCTGTTCGTGCAGGATCCCACGCGCGACATCCCCGCCTTCGGGGACGATCTCGGGTTGGTGCAGGCGGGTCTGACGCATCAGTACCTGGGCGACCTGAACATCGAGTTCACGCTGACCGCGGGGCAGGGCTGGGGCGTGTGGTTGGGCTTGGGGTACGGGCTGTGAGGCGCCTCGTCTGCCTGTGGGCGGTCGCGGCGCTGGCCTGCACCGACGACACCGCCGAGCGCGCCGCGCGCAACGGGGCCGCGCGCGAGCGCACGCTGGTCGACACCCTGGTGGTGCGGGTGCAGGGCGGCACGACGGTGGGCAGCGAGCGCGTCGCCGAGGGCCGCTTCCGCGTGTTCGTGCGCGCGCAGTCGCTCGATCTGCGGGTCGAGATCGAGGACGGCGGGTGCGCGCCGCGGGCGGTCGAGCTGGTCGTGACCCACCTGCCGGCCGAGGGGCTGCAGACGACGGCGCGCAGCTTCCTCGCCGGGCTGTCGCCGGTGGTGTCGGCGGCGCGGCGCGCGGCGGGCGGGGCGGTGCTGTTCACGGGCGACGCGCACGATCCGGACTGGACGCCGCTGGGCCCCGAGTCGGCCTTCGCGCCGCGCACGGACGGGCGCACGCGCACCTGGACGGCCGTGCTGGATCGGGGCGCGCGGTCGGCGCGCGTGGTCGACACGGCCATCGCCGATCTCGACCTGCCGGCGCCCCCCGGGGCCTGCGCGCGGCTGGGCGCCGAGCGCTTGGGGGGCATCGGCCAGGCGCCCATCGTGCTGCGCCATCGACTGCGGGTGCCGCTCGAGGGCGCGGACGTCGTGTTCGCCGTGTGGGGCAACGCGGCCGGTCGCGCGGGGACGCGCGCGAAGATCCTCGAGGCCGTGGCGGCGAGCGACGCGCGCTTCGCGGTGGTCAGCGGCGATCTGACCGCCGACGGCAGCGCGGCGCAGCTCAAAGCGACGGTCGAGCAGATCGACGACGCGCTGACGATCCCCTGGTTCGCCACGCTGGGCGAGCGCGACCTGCAGGGCGGCGCGGTGGACGACTACGTTCGGCTGCTGGGCGCCAGCACCTTCGCCTTCGACGCCGGACCGGTGCGGGTGGCGGTGCTCGACTCGGCGGGCGGCGGGCTGTCGGCGGACGCGCACACGTCGCTGCGCCGGTGGGTGGGCGACCAGACGCTCTGGTGGTCGGCCGACGCGCCGCCGCCGACGCGGGTGGTGGTGACGCACACGCCGCCCTTCGATCCGGCGGGGGCCCGGGGCGCCGGGTTCCGCAGCCGCCTCGAGGCGACGCGGCTGGTGGCGCTGCTGCAGCGCAGCGACGTGCCCTACCTGCTGACCAGCCACCTGCCCATCTGGCAGACCGACGTGCTGGCCGGGGTGCGTGTGGTGCACGCCGGGGGCGCCGGCGCGCCGCTCGAGGAGAGCGACGAGACGCACTTCTGGGTGCGGGTCACGGCGCGCGCCGGGTGCGTCGAGGTGGGCGAGGTCGGCGCGGCGGAGGGGGAGGCGTGCGGCGCGGGATGCGGCGGCGGCCTGGCCTGCGTCGAGGGCACCTGCGGGCCGTGCGTCGAGGTCGAGCGGCGCGACCCCGCGCGTTGACAGTCCCCGGGGGCGGTGAGACATTGGCGGCCCGGCTGCGCCGGCGGCCGTCAGAGCCCTCGAGAGGTCGGTCCGCATGGAATTCGATTGCCCCGAGTGCGGCGCGCCGCACGCCTTCCCCGCCGACCAGATCCCCGACGACGGCATCACCGTCGCGTGTACCTCGTGCGGGGCGCACATCACGCTCGATCAGCACGGGGTGAAGGGCGGGCAGTCGCTGTCGAGCGGGCCGCCGTCGGCCCCGCCCGAGCCCGAGCCGCCGCCCGCGCCGGCGCCGCGCGCGCCCGCGCGCCGCCGCCGCGGGGCCCGGCTCCGGGCGGGTGGCCGAAGCCCGCCGGCGACCCCGAGGCCGAGCTCGAGTCGACGCGGCAGTCGATGGAGGCGCAGAAGCCGTCGGGCGGCTGGCCGGCGCCCGCGTCGTCGAAGCCGCCGCCGTCCCCGCAGCCGCCCGCGCCCAGCCTGTCGAAGCCGCCGCCCACGCCGGCGCCCGACGTCGAGGACGACGAGATCGAGGCGGTCACCAAGCACGATCCGCCCGAGGGCGACGACGTCTTCGGGCGCGTGGGCCGCAAGGTGTCGGCGGCCGCCGCCAGCGCCGCCGCGCGCGTGGGCGGGGCGCTCGACGACGCGGCCGACGAAGAGATGGAGGGCGAGACCGACGTGCCCGAAGGGCTGGCCTTCCCCGGCTTCGCGCCCGACCGCACGGGGCGGTGGACCTGGCGCGACCTGCCGCGGGCGTTCGTCGGCGTGTTCGACGTGCGGCGCGTGCTGTTCACGACGGCGGGCTTCTGGGCGGCGCTGGTGGTGTTCGCGCTGCTGCAGTGGGTCGGCGGCTGGCTGGGCGCCAAGGTGTTCGGGATGTTGGCCACCGTCTTCTCGGTGGTGGCGTGGGCCGCGCTGGTGGGCGTCGCCGCGATCGCCGCCGCGGTGATGGGCTACGTCACCCACCAGACGATCGTCGAGCAGCGGCCGTCGTCGATCAACGCGGGCGTCACCTGGGCCAAGACCTGGGTGCAGAGCGTGGTGGGCACGCCGCTGGCCTTCGCGGTGGTCGCCGCCGGCGGCTGGCTGGCGCAGGTGCTGGTGGCCTACCTGGGCAAGATCCCCTTCGCGGGCCCCATCGTGTGGGGCGTGCTGTCGCCGGTGTCGTTGGCGCTGGGCCTGGCCTCGGGCGCGGTGATCCTGGCGATGATCTACAGCCTGCCGCTGTACGTGCCCGTCATCTACAACGAGAAGACGACGCCGGTGGACACGCTGAAGCGCATGGCCAGCCTGTACCGCACCCACGGGTTCTCGCTGGTGGGCTACGTGCTGCTGACCTGGGTGATGATCGGCGTGGCGATGGCGGTGACGGTGTGGCCGATGCTGGTGATCGGGCGCCTCGTGTCGGGCAACGCCGCGGGCATGATGGGCGAGAACTACGTCGGCCTGCTGACCGAGATCCCGGCCAGCTTCCGCGGCTTCGCGGCCCTTCAGCTGCCGCTGCCGACCAGCTTCGCTGGCGCCAGCGACGCCGGCTTCGGCCACACCCTGGGCGGCATCTTCGCCGGCATCGGCGCCGCCTTCCCCATCGCCTTCGTGCTGGCGCTGATGGCGCTGACCTACTACACGGCCGGCGGCATCATCTACGCCATCGTGACGGGGCGGAAGAAGGGGTAGGCCAACGGCCCCTTGACCTTGACCTTGACCTTGACCGTGCCCTGGCGACGGCTGCGGTCGGCGGCGTCGTGGCTCGGCTCCCCATCAAATAAATTAGAAAAGTGTGCCCACAAGTTTGTTTGTGTGGCACGACCCCGGCGGGCAGGGCCCGGACGCGCTGCCCGAGGGGGAAGGTCAAGGTCAAGGTCAAGGTCAAGGGGGCCTGGATCGGGGGCCCCAGCCCTTGCCCCGTTCGGGCTCGATCAGACCGACAGGGGCGGCTGGACGGGCCAGTCCATCTCCTCGGCCCGCTCGATCAGCTCCTCGTCGCCGCGGTCGATCACGATCGACAGCCCTTCGCAGTTCTCGAGCAGCTCGAAGTCGTTCATCGAGTCGCCGATGGCCAACAGCGGGCTGCGGCCGACGGTGTCGAGGAACAGCTCGAGCTTGCCCTCGCCGACGGGCACGTCGTCGACCGGGCGCTCGGTGTAGCAGCCGCTCTGCACCTGCAGCTCGAGGCCCAGGACGCGCTCCTCGGGGAAGCCGATGCGGCGGGCGAGCGCGCGCAGGATGTAGACGTTGGCGCTCGACAGGATCCACGTCTGGAAGCCGTGCACCTCGAGCGTCTGCAGCAGCTCGAGCATCTCGTGGTACACGCGCACGCCGCTGGGCACGACCAGGCCGCCGAAGGGCGGGCCGGCGGCGATGTCCTCCTGCCCCAGCGGGCGCCCGAGCTCGTAGTCGAGCACCTCCTCGACCAGCTCGGCCACGGTGCGCTCGTGCAGGCCCTTCAGCATGCGCGCGGCGAACAGCGCGGCGGCCTCGGCGCCCTCGGTCTCGCGCAGGTTCTCGTACACGTTCAGCATGCCCGCCCGGTAACGCCGGTAGGCGGCGGTGTCGCGCACCTCGCTGTCGGCGCGGCCGGCCACGGCCTTGTAGGCGGCGCTCAGCGCGTCGCGCGCCCCGCGGTCGGTGATGACGTGCCAGAACCCGCGCTCGGTGTTCAGCTTCCGCCGCGTCACCAGGTAGCGCATCATCGCCTCGCCCAGGTGATTGCAGATCAGCGTCTCACCGCAGTCGATGGCGGCCACCGGCGGGTTCTCGGGGTCGTAGTCGGGGCTGTTGATGCCGTGCTGTTCGATCAGCGTCTGCAGCGCCTGGTGGATCTCGGGCAGCCACGCCCCCTGGGCGAGGCCCGTCGCGTCGTTGTCGCTCATGGGCGTCTTTCGTGGAGTCTCAACCGCCGGGGCGCCGGACGGCGCGTGCGGAGAGGCACGGGTTGGGGTTCGGAGGGCGCACGCTCGGCCCGGCGTCGAGGGACGCAGCGCGGGCGGCATGCAGGGTGAGCGTCAAAGGCACCTCCGGCGGATCGGGGGGAACGTAAGACGGGGGATCGCCGGAAGTCAACCGCCGCCGCGTCGACGCCTCACGGGCGGTCGAGGCGGTGGTGGTACAGCGCGGGCCCGTCGCCCTCGTCGGCCACCCACACCACCACGCCGCCGGCCAGGTCGTAGTCGCCCGGGCGGATGGGCGCCTGCACCACCGCCTGCGCGCGGCCGGTCTGCAGGTCGAAGCTGCGCAGCGTCGGGGGGCGCGTGCTCTCGTCCAACCACACGACGAGATCGCCGTCCAGCAGCGGGGCGCGCTGCGCGCCGCTCGCGTCGGTCAGCTGGAAGCCCTCGCGCGCCGCCTCTCGGGGCACGGCCCACAGCGACGGCACCGTCGCGCCCACCGGCCAGACGATCCAGCCGGCGCTCAGCGCGGGCGGCCCGGGCGCCGCCCCGGCCTGGCGCGGCAGCAGATCCTCGTCGGCGTCCAGCGCGCGCAGCCGCACGTCGGCCTGCCCGTTGGCCCAGGCCCGCACGGCCACCTTCCCGTCCACCGGCGGCGTCGGATCGCTCAGCGCCTCGCCGACGTGCAGCGGCTCGACCCCGCCGGTCAGGGCGCCCCGGTGCAGCGTCGGCCGGTCGCCCACGATCGCGTGCCAGTAGACGGCCTCGTCGCCCACCCGCGGCGGCCCGATCTCGGCGAGCCCGGTCCGCGCGGTCGGCTCGCCGCCCGCAGGCTGCACCCACAGGCGCGCGCCGACGCAGCGCAGGGGCCCGTCCGGGGGCGTCTCGCAGGCCGCGCCGCCGTCCAGCGTCAGCCAGGCCGCCCCCGCCGCGCTGCAGGCCGGGAAGGCGACCGGCCCGTCGTGCACCAGAGCGTCCGCCCAGCCGTCGTCCGGCGCGATCTCGATCAGCGCGTCGTCCTCGATCAGCAGCAGGCGGTCACCGCACACCCGCGGCGCGCTGCGCGGTGGCCCCTCCTCGAGCGGGACGCGGCATCGCTCGTCGATGACGCCGTCGCAGTCGTCGTCCAGCCCGTCGCAGGTCTCGCCGCGCGTGCCCGCGGGGGGCGCGGCCGACTGCCCGAACGCCGTGCTGCACGCCGTCACCTCGGGATCGTCCAGCGCGCACTCCTCCTTGCCCGGCACGCCGCACGCCTCGCAGGCGGCGCCCAGCAGCGGGAACGCCTCGTCGACCAGGCCGTCGCAGTCGTCGTCGAGATCGTTGCACGCCTCGTGTCCGCCGGGGCGCACCTCGGGTCGTCCGTCGTCGCAGTCGCTCAACAGGCTGACCAGATCGGCCCGCGCCCCGGCCGGGCAGGCGCCGGCCCAGCAGTCGCCGTCTTGATCGACGCAGCCCAGCGCCGACAAGGCCGCGCAGCGCGAGCCGGGGCTGTCGAGGTCGAGCGGCACGCACCGGCCGGCGTCGGTCAGCGGGCCCGGACAGCCGGCGTCGGGATCGCCGCCGACGCCGGGCCCGACGTCGCTGAAGCTGCCGCCGCCCGCGCCGCCGTCGTCGCAGCTGGCGAAGGCGATGGCGACCATCAGCGCCGCCATCAGGGGCAGCGCCACCCTCACGGCGTCGCGTCCAAGGTGCCGATCCGCAAGCGATCCTCGGCGTCCATCCAGATCAGCTGCGCCCCGCGCAGCGACCACGCGTCCGCGTCCCGCGGCGCGGCCCCGGCGTCGGTCACGAGCCCGGTCTCGAGATCCATCACGCGCAGCGACGGCGGCGCGCCCCCGGCGTCGAACCAGACCACGCGGTCGCCGCTCAGCGCGGGCCGTCGCTGCGCGCCGTCGGCTCGGCTGAGCTGGAAGCCCTCGCGCCACGTCTCGCGGAACACCGCCCACAGCGACGGCGCGCCGTCGCCCAGCGGCCACACCACCCACGCGTCGCTCAGCGTGGGCGGGCCGGCGCTGCCCGCGCCGTTGTTCAGCAGGCGCTCGGCGCCGGTGTCGACGTCGACCAGCACCACCGACGCCCGGCCGTTGTCCCACCGCCGCGCGGCCAGCGCGCCGGCGGCCGGCGGCGTCGGATCGCTCAGCGTCAGCTCGGCGGCGAAGGGCTCGACCGGGCCCTCGCCCAGCGGCGCGCGGTGCAGCACGGTGCGATCGCCGACGACCGCGTGCCAGAACACCTCGGCGTCGCTCACCGCCGGCGGCCCCAGCTCGGCCAGCGCGGTGCGCGCCGCCGCCCCGGACGCGGGCGTCCAGGTCCACAGCCGCGCGCCTACGCAGCGCGTTGCGCCGTCGACCGGCGTCTCACAGGGGGCCGCGGCGTCGACGGCCAGCCAGGCCGCGCCGCCCGGGCCGCAAGCCGGGAAGGCCACCGGCCCCGGGTGCAGCGGCGTCTCGATCAGCGCCCCGTCTTCGTCCCAGGCCAGGTGCGTCAGCGCGCCCTCGGCCTCGACCGCCAGCAGCCCGTCGCCGCACGCGACGCCGCCGTCCACGCCGGGCCGGGCCAGCGCGCAGGCCTCGTCGGTCAGGCCGTCGCAGTCGTCGTCCGCGCCGTCGCACACCTCGACCGCGTCGGGCGGCGCGCCGGCCGACTGCCCCGCCAGCGTGCTGCACGCCGTCATCGTGGGATCGCCCACCGCGCACTCGGTCTTGCCCCCGCCGCAGTCGTCGCAGGCGACGCCCAGCGCGTAGTCTTCGTCCGTGTCGCCGTCGCAGTCGTCGTCGACGCCGTTGCACAGCTCGGCGGCGCCGGGGGCGCGATCCGGGCTGGCGTCGTCGCAGTCGGCCCACAGCGTCGCGAGCTCGGGCGGCACCTCGGGCGGGCAGCCGACCACGAAGCAGTCGCCGTCACGGTCGACGCAGTCGGGCACCTCGAGCGCGGCGCGGACGCAGCGCAGTTCGCGCTCGGGCGGCGGCGGCCGGTGGCAGACGCGGTCGATCACCACGCCCCCCTCGCAGTCGCCGGGCCCGCCGTCGCCGGGCCCGCCGCCGTCGTAGGGTCCGCGATCGAAGGGCCCGCCGTCGGGGTCGCCGATGCCGGCGCCGTCTTCGACGTCGAAGCTGCCGCAGCCGCTCAGCGCGAGCGCGGCGGCCAGCGCCAGGGCGCCCAGGTCAGTCGCGGTGCGGCGCATACAGCACCTTCCAGGGCGCGTCGATCTGCTGGTCGGCCCAGACGACGTAGCGCGCGGTGATGGTGGGGGCCAGGGCGTTGCCTCGGTTCAGCGCGCCGACGTGGCGCTCGGTGTCGAGGTCGAACAGATCCAGCACGTGACGCCGCGGGCTGTAGCTGACGATCGCCAGCCAGTGGCCGCCGGCGGCCAGGTCGACGGGGTTCACCTCGACGCCGCCGACGCCGACCGGGCGCGCGCCGGCGCCCAGCGTCTCGAGCGCGACGACCATCACGCGGGGCACGCCCTCGGCGGAGCGCTCGAGCCACAGGCGCCGCCCGTCGGCCACGTGCACGCGCGCCTCCGCGGCCACGGTGCCCGGCACCGCCAGCTCGAGCCGATCGTTCGCGCAGTCGAGCCCCGGCGACAACACCAGCGTCGCGCGGCGGCTGCCCGGGCGGCGCTCGAACCACGCCGCGCCGTCGTCGTCCAGCGCCAGGCCCCACTGCGCGCGGTCGGCGACGCCGCAGCGAATCGCGCGGCCGTCGCCGTAGGCGAACACGACGACCCCCTTGTCGGTGTCGTCCTGCTCGACGAAGCCGACGACGTCCTCGCCCAGCACCGGCTCGGATTGGCGCGTCGCCCGGGGCGCGACGAACTCGGCGCTGCCGTCGCGCAGGTCGACGCGCGCGACGTTCACGAAGCCGTGGTTGGGGTGCACGACGGGCGCCGCGACGAGGGGCCCGCGCGCCGCCACGCGCACGCCGGGAGGCAGCTCGACGGCCTCGCCGCCGGGATCCGGCAGCACCCGCAGCACGGTGCGGCCCTCGGCGTCCTCCTCGGTCCAGCCGGCGCCGTACGCGGTGCAGAAGGCGCGCGGCACGTGCGTGCGGCCGGGGCTCATCGACTGGAACACGCCCTCGGCGAAGCCGGCGAAGCACAGCGACTCGGGGTAGGGGGCGTCGTCCGGGCCGGCGTCCACGGGCGCGGCGTCGGCGGGCGCCGCGTCGGCGGCGGCGTCGGGCAGCGCGGCGTCGGCGTCGATCAGCGGCTCGGCGTCCGCCGGCGCCATGTCCCGCGCGGGCGGCTCGGCGTCGCGCGCCCCGACGACGCAGCGGTTGCGGGCGTCGCACATCTCACCGTCGAAGCAGTCGCGATCGATCTCGCACTCGACCTTGTCGACCTCGCCCAGCAGGTTCTTGCAGCCGGGCAGCAACGCCGCGGCCGCCAGCAGCAGCGCGCGCATCAGTCGCCCCCTCCCAGCCACCACCACACGAGGCCCGCGGTCAGCACGACGCCGCCGGTCAGCAGCAGCGCGTCGGCGGCGGCGGCGCGGTCGTCGCGCTCGGTCACCAGATCGTCCAGCGCGACGCCCGCCTGGCGCTTGTTCTCGTAGTCGTCGAGGGCGCGCTGGCTGCTCAGCGCGGTCGCGCCGGCGATCAGGCCGCCCACCGCGACCGCCCCGCCCACGCCCATCGTCACGAGCGCGCCGGTGGGCGCGCCGCCGCCGCTGGGCTCGGGGAAGTCGATGACCAGCGGCGTCGGGCGGCAGTCGCCGCTCGGCGGGCAGGGATCGACGGTGAAGCGGCCGACGGCCATGCCCCAGCGCGGATGTTCGGCCTGGAAGCCGTACGCGCCGGGCGGCTGGCTGAAGCCCAGCGCGTCGACCGGCTTGCCCTGCACCTTCAGGCGCGCGACGACCACGGGATCGCCGTCGGGATCGCGCGCCTGCACCGTCACCGGGCGCGGCAGCACCAGCTCGGCCTCGTGGGTGGCGCCCTTGCAGTCGGCGGGGCGGGGCACGTCGACGGTCGCGCGCACCCGCCCGAGATCGGGGCGGCGCGCCGCGATGGCGCGCGCGCCCCACGGCGCCGGGCCGCCGCCCTCGACCGTGGCGTCGGCCGGGATCGTCCGCACCTGCAGATCGACCGCGCAGCGCTCCAACGCCACGGTCACGGTGCCGCCCGCCGGCGGCAGCGTCACCTTGGCTGGGCGATAGCCGGGCGCGCGCACGGTGACCGCGCCCGCGGCGGCGGTGAGCTCGGTGGGCGCGATCGGCCGTCCGTCCGCCCACAGCGCGAGATCGGTCACCGGCGCCTCGCCGTCGCGCGCCTCGAGGGTGATCGCGCACGGGGCGGCGGGCGGCAACGTCAGGACGCCGCCGGCGTCGGGCACGTCGAGATCGGCGGCCCGCGCGCCGCAGCGGCCCTCGACCTCGACCGCCCAACGGCCGGGGCGCAGGCCGATGGGCCGATCGGCCGGCGGCGGCAGCGCGATGCGCACCGCGCCGCGGCAGGTGGGCGTCGCGCCGCAGGCCTCCGACCAGCCGTCGGGCGCGCGCGGGCGCAGGACGACGCCGGTCGCGCGCTCGGCCCCCTCGAGCGTGACCTTCACGGGGCGCGCGCCGGTGAACCAGTCGCCCACCTTGCCCATCCGGCTCCAGGCCGTGCTCAGGCGGGCGCGCGGCTGCGTGGCGTCCATGGCGTCGGGCGCCATCGCCTGCGCCGCGACCAGGTGGCGCACGGCGTCGGCGGCGTGGCGGCGGCGCTCGGCGAGGGCGGCCGAGAGGAAGAAGTGGGCCGAGCCGGCGAGGTAGTGGGCGCAGGCGCGGGCCTCGCCCGGGGGCAGGGTGCCGGCCACTTGACCGGCGTCCTGGGCCAGGGTGGCCCAGGCGACGCGGCTGTCGGTGCCGGCCAGGCGCGCGCGCAGCGCCTCGACGGGCGCCGGCAGCGCGACGTCGTCGCAGGGGGTGTCGGGGGCGGCCAGGGCGGGCGTGCTAAGGACGCACCCGACACTGAGCAGCCACTGTGCGGACCGGCGCATGCGCTTCGTCTGCCTCCCGGGCGAGGGTGAGGGTCAACCGGATCGATTCCCCGACGGCGCGGGCGTGTTGCAGCGCGCGTACCAGCCGCGTCGGGCACTCGTGGCCCGCGCAGCGGCCGCCACCGTAACCGCGCGTCGACCACCGGGCCGTGACCAGGCGGTCACCCTCGGCGGCGTCGCCGCAGCGCGCGCTGGCCAGCGCGGGCGGGCGGGCGCCGTGGGTCCAGGCGTCGCCGAGCGCGCCCATCGACTGGCGCTTCGGGCGGTGGCCGTGCAGCGCGAGGGCGGCGGCGCGCGGCATCATCAGCGCGTCGCCCTGGGTGACGAGGTTGCTCACGGGGACGCCCTCGGCGAGCCAGGCGCGCAGGGCGGCGGGCGCCTCGGCCCAGGCGTCGCGCGCGGCCGCGTCGGCGGCGGGCGGTGCGCCCTCGGCCAGGGTGAGATCGGCCACCAGCGCGGCGAAGCGGCCGGCGGCGTCGGCGCCGCGGTAGACCAGGCGGTCGCCTTCGAGGGCGGCCCGGGCGGTGAGCGCGGCGGGCAGCGGGCCGTCGGGGGGCGCGCGAAGGGGCGGGGCGCGGCGGCGTCCTCAGGGCCCACGTCCGGCGCGCGCGCTCGGCGACGGCGGCGTCCGGGACGACCGGCCGGGCGACGGCCACGGCCGCGTCCGGCGCGGCGGGCGGCGGGGCGCCGGCCACAGGGCCCAGGCCAGGCCGCCCAGGGCCAGGGCCGCGGCCGGCAGCGCCAGGCGGCGTCCGGGGGACGGGGGCAGGGCGGGCGCCGAGCTCACCTCGCCGTGCGCCAGGCTGCCGCTGCCCACCGAGGGCGTCGGGCCGACGACGGCCGGCGGCGCGTCGCTGGGCACGATGGTGGGCTCGTAGGCCAGCTCGGAGGGGCGGATGGACGCCAGCGCCTCGGCCACGGCGCCCGCGTGGGGCGGGCGCTGCTCGCGGATGAGGCGGAGGCATTGGTCGACCAGGGCGGTGAGGCGCGGCGGCAGGTGGGGGCACAGCTCGGCGAGGGGCTTCACGCCGCGGTCGAGCAGGACGCCGAAGATCTCCTGCTGGGTGCGGCCGGGGTTCGCGCGCTGGCCGCTGAGCATCTCGTACAGCACGGCGCCCAGCGAGAACACGTCGGCGCGGGCGTCCACCTGCATGCCGCGAAGTTGCTCGGGCGGCATGTACTGCAGCGTGCCCATCATGCGGCCCGACTGCGTCTTCACCTCGGCCTGCTCCATCTTCACGAGGCCGAAGTCGAGCAGCTTGACGAAGGCGGGGTCGTCGCCGCGCTTCACCAGCATCACGTTGTCGGGCTTCAGATCGCGGTGGATCATGGCGTGGGCGTGCGCGACGGCCAGCGTCTCGGCGATGGTGCGGCCCAGGGCCAGGGCGTCGGTCAGCGGCAGCTTGCCGCGGGCCAGACGCTGGGTCAGCGTCTCGCCCTCGAGCAGCTCCATCACCAGGAAGGGCTCGTCGCGCTCGCGGGCGTGGCCGACGTCGAAGACGCGCACGACGTGGTGGGAGTAGTCGCTCAGCTTCTGGGCGGCGCGGGCCTCCTGCAGCATGCGCTGCTGCAGGCTGCGCTGCTCCTCGGCGGGCAGGCCGGGCGGCAGCGACAGCACCTTCAGGGCGCGGCGCACCTTCAGGCGGGTGTCCTCGGCCAGGAACACCTGTCCCATGCCGCCCTCGCCCAGCGTGCGCAGCAGGCGGTAGCGGCCGTCGTCCAAGAGCTGCTCGGCGTGCTGGGGGGTGCCGCAGCTCGGGCAGAAGGTGGCGGCGGCGTCGGCGATCTCGGCGGCGCAGGACGGGCAGACGCGGGCGTCGCCGGCGGTGGAGTCGAGCACGACGCGGTCGGGCGGGCCGTGGTGCCACGGGGGCGGGGAGCCGGCGGTGTCGGCCTCGCGGCTGACGAAGTCGAACAGGGCGCCGGCGGTGAGGGCGACGCCGGGGGTCGCCTGGCCGGCCAGGGCGCGCTGAACGGCGCGCAGGAAGCGGGTGGGGCCGCGGGTGCCGTGGGTGACCGGCGGGGCGGCGCCGGCGCCGAGGGCCCAGGCCAGGCCCGCGAAGGGCGCGGCCGGGGTGGGGCCGTCGATCACGACGCCGGTCGTCGCGGGCAGCAGACCCACCAGCTCGTCCAGCGACAGGGCGGTGCGCCCCAGCAGGCTGCGCCGGGCGTCGCGGGGCAGGAAGGCGCCGTCCTCGAGGTGGCCCGACAGCACCAGCAGCGGCGCGTCGGCGCCGTCGGCCAGCCAGCCCAGTCGGTCGAGCAGGTTGGCCAGCAGCGGGCGCTCGGCGTCGTGCGCGGCGTCGTCGACCAGCAGGGCGACGTGATAGCCGCCCGCGCGCAGGCGCTCGGCCACGGCGCGCAGGGCCGCGCAGGTGCCGGGGCGCGGGGCGAGCCCGGCGTCGAGGTACGCCTGCACCCCCACCACGAGGGCGCGCCGTTGGGTGGTCGACATGGGGCGAAGCTACGTCGGTCGGGGGCTCGGGCGCAAACGTCGGCGCGCGGGGTGTGATTCGAACCCGTCGGTCGACCGCACGCCCCGCCAGGGCGGTCGGGCTGTCAGCCGTCAGCGGTCAGCGGTCAGCTTCGCCGCGGCGATTGGAGCTTCTGCCCGGTCGCCTGGCGCCTCGAGCTCGCCGAGCGGTTCCGCGCTGGTCGCGGCGTACGGGGCCCGGCTGACCGCTGGCTGCCGACAGCTGACAGCCGGTCCGACCCGCCCCCAGCGGCCCGTGTGCAGACCCGGTCGCGTGGGCGCCGTGGCTCGATTACAGTGCACCCATGAAGACACGCGCCCGCCGACTCGCCGCCCCGTTCGTCGTCACCGCCGGCGTCTTTGGCGGCCACGCCGCCGCCGAGCTGCCCACAGCACCCCACGGGGCGAAGGTGGACGTCCGGCCCGATGGTACCTGCTGGCAGTTCTACGAGACGCGCTGCCCGCCGGGCGCGCGCTGCAACCCGCCGCCCCCGCGGCAGGTGCAGTGCCCGCCGGCCGCCGGGCCGACCGAGACGGTGGAGAGGCGCGCCGACGGCACCTGCTGGGCCTTCCCCGCCGACTTCCGCTGCCCGCCGCCGCCCTCGACCTGCAACCCGCCGCCGCCGCGGCAGGTGCTGTGCCCCGAGGCGAAGCCGGAGCCGCCGAAGCCCGACCCGAAGTTCGCGCCGCCGCCGCCGCCGAAGCAGCCCGAGCTGCCCGACGCGCCGCCCGACGCGCGGATCATCCGTCGGGACGACGGCACCTGCGTCGCCGTGTACGACGTGCGCTGCCCGCCCGACGTCGCCTGCAACCCGCCGGCGCCGATGCCCGTGAAGTGCCCGCCCGCGAAGTGAGCGCGCCGCCGGCCACCGACCGCGTGCGCGGCGAGTGGGCCGCCCGCGTCCACGCCGAGTACCAGAGCTGCGCGCTGACGCAGCACCTCACCCTGTGGCTGATCCAGATGGGCGCGTCGCCGGACCTCGTGCGCGACGGCCTGCGCATCGCCGAGGACGAGCTGACCCACGCCGAGCTGAGCCACGCGACCCTGGCGGCCGCCGGCGGCGCCCTCACCGCGCCCATCCCCCGCGACCAGCTCGGCCTGCGCCGCACGCCCGGCGCGCCCCTCGAGGCCGACGTCCTGCGCGTCGGCGTGCGCGCCTTCTGCCTCGGCGAGACCGTCGCGGTGCCCCTGTTCACGGCGCTGCGCCGCGACTGCACGGCGCCCGCGGCCCGCGAGGCCCTCGACCGCGTGCTGCGCGACGAGGTGCGCCACCGCGACTTCGGCTGGACGCTCTTGGACTGGCTGCTCGACACGGCGCCCGACGCCGACGCGGTGGTCGCTGCGGTGCAGGCCGCGCTGCCCGCCATGTTCGCCGAGCTGCGGGGCCTGTACGCCGGCCCCGGCGCCGACGCCACGCCCGTCACCGCCGAGGAGCGCGCCTGGGGGCTGATGGACGCCGCCGCTTACGCCGAGGTGCTGGCGGCGACCTTCGAGCGGCAGTACGTGCCCTGGTTCGCCGAGCGCGGCGTCGACGCGCGCGCGGCGTGGGGCGGGTGAGGCTCACTCCACGCGGAAGGCCGCGACCTCGGTCTCGCTGGCGTAGCCGAAGTTGCACGCGCCGAGATCCTCGAGGCGCAGCACGTCGCCTCGGGTGACCTCGAAGGGCCCCACCCGGACCGGCACGCGGGGCGCGTCGAGGGTGGCCCGCTCGCCGTCCGCTTCGACGGCCAGATCGCGGTGGTGGACGCGGCAGATCTCGTCCTCCTCGACGCAGCGCACGGGGCTCGCCGGGAAGCTGAGGCCGGGCGCCGACAGCTGACCGGGCGAGAAGCCGCCCTGGGCCAGGAAGGCCAGGGTCTGATCGTCGCGCAGCAGGGTCAGCTGGCCGCGGCTGTCGCCCCAGTCGCCCAGCTCGTGCACGAGCGTGACGCTGATCTGGTCGCCCGGCGCGATGGGCAGCGCCGGGGCGCCGAGGTCGGCGGCCAGGTTGATGCCCACGGTCCACCGGACGCCGTCGGCGTCCTCGAGCGAGACGTACAGGCTCGCGGCCGGCGAGGGGGGTGTGTCCGAGCCGACGATGCGGCACGGCAGCCCGTCGGGGGGCACGTCGGACAGGCCGGTGACGGTGCCCTCGAAGCGCAGCCCGGGCTCGGCGTCGGGATCGGGCGGATCGAGGGGTCCCAGGGGATCGCGGACGAAGCAGAAGGACAGCCAGTGGCCCGCGCGCGGGGCCGGACAGCCGAGGGGCGGGCTGGCGTCGACCGGCGGGGCCGCGGCGTCCGGGACGGGGGACGCGGCGTCGGGGCGGGTGGCGGCGTCGGGGCGGGGCGCGGCGTCGGGGCGGGGCGCGGCGGCGTCGGGGCGCACCGGCGGCGCGCCGTCGTCGCGGGCCGGGGCGGCGTCCAGGCGGTCGGCGCTCGCGTCCTCGGTCTCTTCGATGGGCTTCGGGTCGGCCACGCAGCCCGCGGCCCCCACGCCGACGCCGACGATCACGCCGCGCCCGATCCAACGCTGTCTCATCCCGCATCTCCCGTCGCCGCTGCGCCGCGCGACTCGACGCGACGTGGTCGCCTAGCTTACACGGAACGCCGAGGAGGGACGCCATGGGGGCCAGCGCGTCGGAAGCCTTCGCCCGCGAGTCGCACGATCCGGCGCTGGTGGAGCGCGCGCGCGGCGTGTGGGCCGAGCGCGTGCACACCGAGCATCGATCGGCGCAGGCGCTCGCCCGCTACGTGCACGAGCTGTTGGCGGTGGACGCGCCGCGCCCCGAGATCGAGGCGGCCCTCGACATGGTGCGCGACGAGCTGCGCCACGTCGCGCTGTGCGAGGACGTGGTGCGGGCGCTCGGCGGGCAGCCCGGGCGGCCGACGCCGCTCGACCTGCCCGCGCCCGAGGCCTTCCGGCGCGCGCCGGCCGCGCAGCGCGCGATGGGCACCGCGATCTCGATGCTGGTGGTGAACGAGACGCTGTCGGTGGGGTACCTCGACGATCTCGCCAGGCGGGCGGGCGACGGTGTCTGTGGGCACGTGGTGCGGGCGATCCTCGGCGACGAGGCCGGGCACGGCGCCGGCGACGTACCCCTGGTCGAGCGGACGCTGGCCGCGTGTTCGCCCGCCGAGCGGGCCGAGTGGGCCGCCTTCACCGAGGCCTGCGTCCGGCCCCACCTGCGCCGCGCCGAGGACGCGCTGGCCGGCGTGCCACCGGCCGAGCGGGTGCTGGAAGACGAGCCGGCCCACGCGGCGCTGGGGCTGTTCACGCCGCGGCGCCAGGCGCTGGTGCTGGCGCGCACCTGGCGCGAGACGCTGCGGCCGCGGCTGGTGGCGCTGGGTTTGTGGGCGGCCGCGGTGCCTTGAAGCGAGCGCCCGAACGCGAAAATCGCTAGGTTGTCTGGCATGCGCGCTCGCACCCTGATGTTGTTCGCCGCCCTGGCCGCCTGTGACGACGGTGGGGCCGATGCTTCGCAGCCCACGCCGACCGACGGCGGGGCACTGGTGGCGGACGCGGCGGTCGTCGACGCGGCGCCGGTGGACGACGCGACGCCGCCGGTGGACGCGGCGCCGGTGACCGACGCGGCGCCCGTCGTGGACGCCGCGCCGCTTCCGCCGCCCCCGCTGCCGCCCCTGATCGACACCGCCGAGGCCCTCGACGCCGTCGACCCGTTCATCGGCACCGGCAACATCGGCTTCGGCTACGCGGCGCTGACGCCCGCGGCGCAGGTGCCCAACGGGCTGGTCAAGCTGGGCCCGGACAGCACGCGGGCCGGCATCCACCCGCACTTCCACCACTTCAGCGGCTTCCACTTCGATGATCCCGACACCCGCGGGTTCAGCCACCTGCACTTCGTGGGCACCGGCGTCGAGGACTACGGCAACCTGCGCGTGGTGCCGCTGGCCGACGCCGAGGCGGCCGAGCCCTGGAGCGCCTACGCGCCGGTGATGGCGCAGCGCGCGACGCCGGGCGTGTACGAGGCCGACCTCGAGGCGCCGGCCATGGCGGTGAGGCTGACCGCGACCGCGCTGGCGGGCGTCCACGAATACAGCTTCGCCGACGGCGCGGGCGCCCTGGGCATCGACGTCGCCGCGCGCATCGCCGACCGTCCCATCACCGCCGAGTACACGCCCACCGACGACGGCATGGAGGGGCGCATCGAGTACGCCGGCAGCTACACCGGGCGCACGCGGCCCTTCGTGATGTTCTTCTCCATCCGCGCGACGCCGCCGCCGGTCGATCGGCGTGACTGGGCGCAGGACGACGAGCGCGGTCAGGTGTGGGTGTTCGACGCGGCCGACGTGCGGCTGGACGTGGGGCTGTCGCCGGTCGACCTCGAGTCGGCGCGCGCGCACCGGGCCGACGTGGACGCGCGGCCCTTCGACGACGTCGCGGCCGACGCCCGCGCAGCCTGGGCCGAGAAGGCCGCCGGCGTGCGCATCGGCGGCGGCACCGAGGCGCTGCGGCGCAGCTTCTACACGGCGCTCTACAACGTCTACCGCATGCCCACCCGCTACAGCGGCCTCGACGGGCGCTACCGCGGCCTCGACGGCGAGGTGCACGCCGCCGATGACTTCACCTACCTGACCGACCTGTCGCTGTGGGACACCTTCCGTACGCTGCACCCGTGGCTGTCGCTGACCGACCACGCCACGCAGCGCGACAGCCTGCGCTCGCTGATGGCCATGGCCGACGACGGCGGCGCCGTGCCGCGCTGGCCGGCCGCGATCAGCTACACCGGCGGCATGATCGGCACCAGCGCCGACATCGTGTTCGCCGACGCCGCGCTGAAGGGCGTCGAGGGCGTCGACTACGACCGCGCGCTGACGCTGCTGCAGCGCACCGCCGACGGCCGCCCGCCCGAGGGCACGCGCTTCGGCGGCCGCGGCGGCATCGAGGACTACCTCGCGCTGGGCTACGTGCCCTACGAGCACAACGGCCGCGCGGTGTCGTCGACGCTCGAGTACGCCTACAACGACGGTGCGTTGGCCAACCTGGCCGCCTGGCTGGGCCGCGACGCCGACGCCGCGCGCTACCGCGCCCGCGGCGACAACTGGCGCCACGCCTTCGACCCCGGGACCGGCTTCATGCGCAACCGCATGCGCGACGGGTCGATGGTCGATCTGGGCAACGCCGACCGCAGCTTCGACGTGCAGTACGTCGAGGGCACCGCGTGGCACTGGGCCTTCTACGCGCCCCACGATCCGGCCGGCCTCGCCGAGGCCTTCGGCGGCCCCGCGGCCCTCGGCGACGCGCTCGAGACCTTCTTCGGCCGGTCGGGCCTGCGCGAGGGCGGCCGCGTGAACGTCAGCGTGCCCGACGGCTACTACTGGCACGGCAACGAGCCCGACCTGCACGCGTCGTGGCTATTCGCCTGGACCGACCGCCCGCACCGCGTCGACTACTGGGTGCGCCGCATCCAGAACCTGCTCTACAGCGACACCCCCGGCGGCCTGCCCGGCAACGACGACGGCGGCACGATGAGCGCGTGGTACCTGCTGTCGGCGGTCGGCCTGTACCCGCTGGCCGGCACCGAGACGTACGTGATCGGCCCGCCCCTGTTCCCCCTCGTCGAGCTCGACCTCGGCGACGGCAGCACCCTGCGCGTCGAAGCCCCCGGCGCCACCGCCGCCGAACAGTACGTGCACGGCGTCACCTTGGACGGCGAGCCCGTCGAAGGCCGCCTGCTGACCCACGCCGACCTGCTGGGCGGCCGCACCTTGCGCTTCGACCTGCGCCCCACGCCGTAAGCCTTCACCCCGGGGGCGGTTCGTCCGCAGAGTGCGTTCGGTACGCCTGTGCGGGGTGGTTCGGCAAGTGCGGGTAGCGGGGCTGGATGCGCCCCGATGCGACCAGGTCGGGTAGGTATCGGCTCTTCACCGACCAGATGGACCGGCCAATCGCATCGGCGATCGCCTGCGCGGTCCGGTAGTCGGGGCTGCAGTATTCGAGGATGGCGGCCTCGATCCAGGCGCGGGGAGCTTTCTGACGACGCTGCACCCGGCGCAAGGCCGGACCCAGGATCGCGGCGCCGCCGTCGACGGGTGCATCTTCGTCCGCCGATGGACCGGCGTCGTCGTCCGAGGTGTGGGCATTAGCGGCCGAGGTGTGGGCATTAGCGGCCGAGGTGTGGGCATTAGCGGCCGAGGTGTGGGCATTACGGGCCGAGGTGTGGGCATTGCTACGCTCAGTAGACGCCTGGTCGCGTTTGCCGACTGCATCCAAGTCCGTGAAGAGCGGAAGCGGGGCACGCCCACAGGGAGCGTACGCCTTGCTGCGCATTCCACCGGACGCGCCGAGGAGCCCCTGGCGCACCAACTGCTGGAGTTTCAAGGTGATTTCACGTGGGTGCGCATCGCTCAGTTCCCGAACCCGCTGGTGGTCGACGCTGCGTTCCACTTCTGCCGTGACCAAGATCGAGCGACCCAACTCGTCCTGGGAGGTGAACTGAGCGCCCCACCGTTGGACGAGGTCGCGGATGGCCCAATCGGGCAGCAGGCTCTCCAGCGGAAGACGAAGGTGCGTCTCACCGTGCTCGGTGTCCTCCCAGATCCGCGGCGCGCGCCAGTGCTGTTCGCGCCAGGCCATGCGCATTGCTGGTCCGCCCGACCCCTCCCGTTCTCCCACCTTCAGCAGGCCGAAGAGGCGCTGGAGCGCGGGGTTGCGTGCCTCGCTCACGCCACCCTTCCAAACCTGCTCCGGGGTCACGAGCAGGAGGCCCGGGTTGACGAACTCGAAGCCCGACCGCCGCTTCACGACGCGAACCCCCGTCGTGCCCTGATAGTCAGCATGGACCAGCGTGTTGACGAGGGCCTCCCGCACCGCGATGTGCACGGCCGTCTCGTCCACGCGGTACTGGCCCTGCTCGACCGCGAACGGAACCTTGAGGCCGTCGTGCAACTTCACGATGGTCCGAAGATAGAACTCGAAGAGGTTGGCGTTCCAGGTGCCGTCGGGATGGACGCGGTCGAGCCACCTGCGCCGGTCGTCGGGCTCGTCGGGAAGCTCTTTGAAGCTGAGATGCCAGTGCGGCAGAACTTCTCGGATTGACGCTTCCTCGCCCAGCATCCAGAGGCCGGCCCACGTCGGCCGCGGGGTCAACGGCTCGCGCCGCTCGCGCCGCACTGCGCCGACAGCCTCGAGGAAGCCCGCATCGTCCTTCTCCAGGAACGTGTGTTCCGGCCGACGCGTGGCGAAGTACTCGCGATAACGCCTCACGCTGGCCGGGTTAAGGTCGTCCACCGTGTAGTCGGCGAGCAGGTTCGCGTCACGCCCCCTGACGCTGTCGGCGAGCATACGACGCGCGACGTCGGGGCGCGCGCGGCGGTCGCCCTCGTGCACGCGCAGGTAGGTTCCGCGCTCCCAGGACCCGTTGACGAAGACTGGCCGGTCTTCACGCTCGGCCTTTGGGACCCGGATGAGCAGGAGGGACGCGTCGCCGATCTGGAGACGCTCGACATCGTGGCGGCGGAGGATGTTGGCGCTGACCTTCTGCGGATTCTGGATCAGATTCCAGAGTTCGCTCTCGACTCGTTCTGGATCGACAACGCCACGCAGATCGAGGGAGCCGTCTCTGCGCTCCTTGGCGCCCAACAGAATGAGGCCACCGGACGTGTTCGCCATCGCGCTGTAGGTCTCCCAGACCGAGTCCGGGACCGCGCCGCGGCCATCCCGGCCGGCCGCTAGCTTCGCCTCGAAGTCCCAACCTTCCCGCAGCTTGTCGATCTCGTCGGTCGTCATGAGCCCTCTGCGGGGAGGCTAAGCCACGTAGTGGCGCGCGTCGAGCGGGGGGCGGCGTTCCATCCACTTCGCCTTGATCCGCCACCCGAAATCCAATATTGGTTGGTCAACCAACTTAACGAGGCCGTCGATGCCCCGCCCCACCAACACCGACGAGCGCCGCGCGCAGATCCTGGCGGGCCTGCAGCGCGTGATGGCCGACAAAGGGTACGAGCGGGCGTCGGTGACGGCGATCGCCAAGGCGGCCGGCCTGGCGCCGGGGCTCGTGCACTATCACTTCGCCCACAAGCAGGCGATCCTCGTCGCTCTCGTCGAGCGGCTGGTCGAGGGGTTCCGGGCGCGCTATCAGCGGCGCTTGGTCGACGCCGACGACGCGTGGGCGCGGCTGGACGCGTTCGTGGACGCGGTGGCGGCGCTGGGGGACGACGCGGATCCGGCGGCGGCGGCGTGCTGGGCGCAGATCGGGGCCGAGGCGCAGCGGCTGCCGGCGGTGGCCGATCCGTATCGGGCGGCGGTGGCCGAGGCGCGGGACGAGCTGACCGACCGGGTGGCGGCGGTGTGCCGGCAGCTCGGTCGGCCGGCCGACGGCGCGGGCGCCGTGGCGACCGGGCTGCTGTGCGCGCTCGAGGGCGCCTTCCACCTGGCGCACGCGGCGCCGGGCGTGGTGGGGCCGGGTGAGGCGGCCGCGACGGTGCGGCGCATGGCGCGGGGGCTTCTGACGTGACGCGCTCGACCAAGCTGGGCCTGCTGGCCTGCCTGTACCTGGCGCAGGGCGTGCCCTACGGCTTCTTCACCGCGGGGCTGCCGGCGGTGATGCGGCAGCGCGGCATCTCGCTCGAGGACATCGGGCTGACGACGCTGCTGTTCCTGCCCTGGGCGCTCAAGTTCCTCTGGGCGCCCTTCGTCGACCGCGCCGGCGGGCGGCGGGTGGGGCGGCGGCGCGCGTGGATCCTGCCGCTGCAGGGGCTGGCCATCGGGCTGATGGTGGTGCTCGCCTTCATCGAGCCCGACGTCGACTTCGCGGCGGTGCTGGCGGTGGTCATCGTCGTCAACCTGGTGTCGGCCACGCAGGACATCGCCACCGACGGGCTGGCGGTGGACGTGCTGGCGCCCAGCGAGCGCGGGCTGGGCAACGGCGTGCAGGTGGCGGGCTATCGGCTGGGGATGATCCTCAGCGGCGGCGTGCTGTTGATGGTGATCGACCTGCTCGGCTGGCGCGTGGCCTTCCTGCTGATGGCGCTGCAGCTCGTGTTCGCGACGCTGCCCATCGCGGCGTACCGGGAGCCGCCGGCGGAGCGACCGAGCCTCGAGAGGTCGGGTTCGGCCCTCGCCGCCCTGCGTGGCCACTTCGCGCGGCCCGGCGCGTGGGCGTGGGCGCTGCTGCTGGTGCTCTACAAGTCCTTCGACGCGCTGGCCAACCCGATGGTGAAGCCGCTGATGATCGACCTGGGCTACTCCGTGGGCGACGTCGGCGCGATCATCGGCGCGGGCGGCAGCGTCGCGGGCCTGCTGGGCGCGCTCGTCGGCGGCTGGGCGGTCGTCCGCCTGGGTCGGCGCCGCGCGCTGATCGTGTTCGGGCTGCTGCAGGTGCTCGCCGTCGGCACGTACGTGCTGCCCGCCGCCGGCGTGGGCGGCGAGGCCGCGATGTGGGCCTCGGTGGTGCTGGACAACTTCTTCGGCAGCACGGCGACCGCGGCCCTCTTCACCCTGATGATGGACGCGTGCCGCCCCGACCACGCGGCCACCGACTACACCGTCCAAGCCAGCGTCGTCGTCGTCGCCGCGGGCGTCGCCGGCGCCCTCTCCGGCTACCTGGCCAAGGCCCTCGGCTTCGTCGGCCACTTCACCGCCACCACCGGCCTCAGCCTGCTCGGCTTACTGCTGGTCGCGTGGTTGCTGCGCCGCGGCGCGGCACCTCGGGAGGTCGTCCCATGAGCATCGCGATCTACGCCGGCAGCTTCGATCCCATCACCCTGGGCCACCTGTCCGTGCTGCGGCAGGCGGCGCGCTTGTTCGCGCACCTGCGCGTGCTGGTGGCGCACAACCCGGCCAAGGACTACCTGTTCGACGTGGACGCCCGCGTGGCGCTCGTGCGGCAGCTCGTGGCGGCCATGCCCAACGTGACGGTGGACGCGACGGACGGGCTGGTGGTGGACTATGCCCGTGACATCGCGGCCAGCTTCCTGGTGCGCGGCGTGCGCGGGGCCAGCGACGCACAGTTCGAGACCGAGCTGGCGCAGGCCAACCGCGCGCTGGCGCCGGCGCTGACCACCATCCTGCTGCCGGCCGACGCCGAGCTGGCCGAGGTCAGCAGCAGCGCCCTGAAGCGCCGGGCCCGGCGCGGCGAGCCCTTGGCGGCCTTCTGCCCGCCCGCGGTGGCCGCCGCGCTACGGGCACGGCTGAACGGAGCCGCCGAGTGAGCATGCACCTCGTCCCTCTCGGCGTCGGCGACGCCTTCACCGCGCGCCACTACTCCACCTGCCTGGCGGTCGAGGCGGACGAGCGCTGGCTGCTGATCGACTGCCCGCACCCCATCCGCAAGATGATGCACGAATCGCCGGTCGAGGTGGACGTGCCCACCTTCGATGCGGTGGTCCTCACGCACCTGCACGCCGACCACGTCAGCGGCCTCGAGGGCTTCGCCTACTTCAGCCACTTCGTCCTGAACCGCCCCTGCACCCTGGTCGCGCACCCCGAGGTGGCCGGGCCGCTGTGGGATCGCCACCTGGCCGTCAGCATGGAGCACCTGATCGACCACCAGGGCGCGGCCCTGCCCGAGAAGGGCTTCGCCGACTACTTCCACCACCTGCCGCTGGTCGAAGAGGCCAAGGTGCGCGTCGGCCCCTTCACGATCGAGTGCCGGCGCACCATCCACCACATCCCCACCTTCGCCCTGCGCGTCACCGCCGGCGGCCGCACGCTGGGGCACAGCGCCGACACCGCCTACGATCCCGGCCTCATCGAGTGGCTGGCCGGCTGCGATCTCATCGTCCACGAGACGAACTACGGCGCGCACACGCCCTACGAGAAGCTGGCCGCGCTGCCGCCGATGCTGCGCGAGCGCATGCGCCTGGTGCACTACCCCGACGACTTCGATGTCGAGGGCAGCGTCATCGAGCCCCTGCGCCAGGGCCGCGTGTACGTCGTATGACCACGCCGGGCGGTCTGCCGACGCACCGCGCGTGCCCCGGCCTGTGGGACGCCCTGCGCGATCCCGACGAGCAGCCTCTGCTGACCGCGGTGATGCAGGCGCTGGACGATCCCGAGCCGCGCGCCGTGTACGCCGACTGGCTGGTGGCGCGCGGCGACGCCCGCGGCGAGCTGCTGCACGCCGATCTGGCCCTGCGCGCGTTCCCGCCGCCGTCCACCGCCCCGCTGCTGCGCGCGCGCCTGCGCACCCTGTGCGTGTGGGCCGACGAGGCGTGGCTGGCGGCGGTCACGCCCGAGCCGTGGATGCTCAACTGCGGGCGCGGGCCGGCCCGGCAGCCCGCGGTGCGCTTCGCCTTCCGCTGCCACCTGCGCTGGACCGAGCTCGAGGCGACGGCCGATCCGGACGTGCGGCACTGTTCGGCGTGTGCGCGGCCGGTGTACCGCTGCGGCGAGCTGGACGAGGCGGAGCGCCGCGCCCGCGCGGGCGACTGCATCGCCGTGCGCGCGGCGCTGACCGCGCAGGTCCGCGACCACGAGGTGATGGTGGTGGGGCGGCCGGACGACCCGGCGCTGTGGGCCGACCGCCTGTTCGGGCGGCGGTGAGCGTCAGTCGCTGCCGTGCAGCCCCACGCGCAGCTTCAAGCGCTCGTCCGCGTCGAGGTTCAGCTCGATGGCGCGCAGGATGTCGCGGCGGGTCAGCTGGCCGATGAGCCGGCCGTTCTCGGTCACGGGCAGGCGGCGGAAGGCGTTCTTCAGGAAGACGCCGGCGGCGTAGTAGACGTCCATCTCGGGCGTGATGGTGACGACCTGCTTGATCATGTAGTCGGCGACGGTGCCGCGCGGGAGGTCGTCGCCACGGGTGAGCACCTGAAGGCAGTCCTTCTCGCTGAGGATGCCCACCACCTGGGCCATGTCGTCGAGCACCGGCGCGCTGGTCATGCCCTCGCTCAACAGGAAGCGCACGGCCTCGCGGATGGGCATGCTGGCGTGCAGCGTGTTCTGGCCGGTGTCCATGAACTGTCGCACGGTGGGGAGCCGGTTCTTCATGACAGCCTCCGAGCCGGTCTGGGTCGATAGTACAGCAGAAGGGATGCGGACCGGGCCCTCGGGTGTGCGGTCCGCGCGAAGTCAGCCCGGCAGGCCGAAGAGCGCCACCGTGTTGGCGCGGGTCCGGGCCGCCAGCGCGCCGAAGTCCTCGCCCCGCAGGGCGGCGATCGCGCGGGCGGTGTGCACGACGAAGGCGGGCTCGTTGCGCTTGCCGCGCAGGGGCACCGGGGCCAGGAAGGGCGCGTCGGTCTCCACCAACAGGCGGTCGGGCGGGATGAGCGTCACCGCCTCGCGCAGATCACGGGCGTTGGGGAAGGTGGCGATGCCCGAGATCGAGACGTACAGGCCCAGCTCGAGCGCGCGCCGGCACTCGGCGGGCCCGCCGGTGAAGCAGTGCACGACGCCGCCGGCCGGCGTGCCGACGTCCTCGAAGCAGGCCCAGGCGTCGTCGAAGGCGTCGCGGATGTGCACGACCACGGGCTTGCCCAGCTCGGCCGACACCTCGAGGTGGCGGCGGAACAGGGCGCGCTGCCGGGCGCGGTCGCTCTTGTCGTAGTAGTAGTCCAGGCCGGTCTCGCCGACGGCGACCACCTCGGGGGCGGCCATCAGGTCGCGCAGCGCGGGCCAGTCGGCGTCGTCGAAGGCGTCGGCCTCGTGCGGGTGCACGCCCGCGGCGGCGAAGACGGTGCCGGCGTAGCGCTGCGCCAGGGCGTGGGCGCGCCCCGACGAGGCCAGATCGCAGCCGATGGTGATCATGCGGTCGACGCCCGCGGCGGCGGCGCGCGCGAGCACGGCGTCGCGGTCGGCGTCGTACTTGGAGAAGTCGAGGTGGCAGTGGCTGTCGATGATCGGGGGCGTGTCCATGGGGCGGCAGGGTAGGGACGCGGGGGGATGGCGGCAACCGTTGCGCCGGTCGGGGTGGTCGGGCCAGGGTGGCGCGATGAAGCGCGCGCTGCTCATGTTCGCGGTCTCACTGTCGGGGTGTCCGGCGCCGGACGTCGAGGCCGACGTGGACGCCGGCTGCGGTGTGACGCCCTATTGCCGGCAGAACACGCTGGTCACCTGCGGGCCCGACGGCGGGGTGCTCGAGGTGCCCTGCGGCGAGGCGCGCTGCGCGGTGGACGCGCCCACGCGGCAGTGCGTGCCGGCGGACGCGCTGCCCTGCACGCCCGAGGACTTCCCCGATCGCTGTCTCAACGGGCGCCTGGTGAGCTGCCCGGCCAGCCGTCTGTACGCCCTGACCGCGAGCTGCGGCGCCGATCACCTGTGCGTGGGCGGCCGCTGCCAGTCCGCCGACGGCCTGCTGTGCGAGCCGGGCGCGTGGTCGCCCCTGTGCGTCGACGGCCAGCTGTTCGTGTGCAACCGCGGGCGCATGGAGGTCGCGCCGGAGCCCTGCGAGGGATGAGGGACGGGCGTCCTGGCGTCGTACGACGGGGGCGCGCGGCGGACTCGGCGACGGCGACGGTTCGAGCCCGGGGGTCAGCTGATCGCGGTGCCGGGGGGCAGGTCGCCGGGCACGGTGGCGAGCTGGATGGCGGCGCCGTCGCCGGCGGCGAGCAGCATGCCCTGGCTCATCACGCCGCGGATCTTGCGCGGGGCCAGGTTGGCCAGCAGCACGACGGTGCGGCCGACGAGATCGTCGGGGGCGTAGGCCTCGGCGATGCCGGCGCAGACGGTGCGGTGCTCGGGCTCGCCGGCGTCGACCGTGAGCTTCAGCAGGCGGTCGGCGTCGGGGTGCTTCTCGGCCGCGACCACCTTGGCCACGCGCAGCTGCAGCTTGGTGAAGTCGTCGTAGGCGATGGTGCCGTCGGCCGGCGCCTCGGCCCCCTTCTTCGACTGCTGGGGCTTGGGCGCCTGCTTCTGCTTCTGCTTCGGCGCCTTGGGCTGCTTGGCCGGCTTCGGCGGCGCGGTCGCCTCGCTGGCCTCGGGCGCCTCCAGGCGCGGGAACAGCGGATCACCCACGGTCGTCTCGCCGCCGCTGGCCAGACCGGCCCACTCGGCGGTCGACGGCACGGTGCGCAGCTCGGCCGGCACGTTCAGCCGGTCGAGCACCTCGGCCGCCTTGTTCGGCAAGAACGCCAGCGCCCACACGCCGATCACCCGCAGCGTCTCGATCAGGTTGTAGAGCACCGTGTCGAGCCGCGCGTCCGCGCCCTGCTTGGCCAGCGTCCACGGGGCCGTGCTGTCGACGTACTTGTCGCCCGCGCCCACCAGGGTCCAGATGGCGGCCAGCGCCTTGTTGAACGCCAGGTCGTCCATCGCGCTCAGCAGATCGGCGCGCGCCGTGCCCCAGGCCGCCAGGAGCGCCTCGTCCTCGCTGCCCGTCGCGCGCGGCGCCGGCACCACGCCGCCCCGGTAGCGCTTCAGCATGCCCAGCGTGCGGTTCAGCAGGTTGCCGAGGCCGTTGGCCAAATCACCGTTGATGCGGTCGCGCAGCGCGCGCTCGCTGAAGTCGCCGTCGCTGCCGAAGGTGACCTCGCGCAGCAGGAAGTAGCGGAACGCGTCGGCGCCGTAGCGCTGGGCCATGTCGATCGGGTCGACCACGTTGCCCAGCGTCTTGCTCATCTTCTGGCCGTCGATGGTCCACCAGCCGTGCGCGAACACCTGGCGCGGCAGCGGCAGTCCGGCGCTCATCAGGAAGCAGGGCCAGTACACCGCGTGGAAGCGCAGGATGTCCTTGCCGATCAGGTGCACCGACGCCGGCCAGTAGCGGCCGTACTGCTCGCCCGCCGGGCCGCCGAGCGCGCTGATGTAGTTGGTCAGCGCGTCCAGCCACACGTAGACGACGTGATCGTCGGTGCCGGGCGCCTGCACGCCCCACGAGAACGTCGTGCGGCTGATCGAGATGTCCTGCAGCCCCTGCTCGACGAAGCGCTTGATCTCGTTGAGCCGCGTCACCGGGCGCACGAACTCGGGGTGCTTCTCGAAGTGCTCGAGCAGCGCCGGGCCGTACTTCGACAGCCGGAAGAAGTAGCTGGGCTCGACCACCCAGCTCACGGCGTGGCCCGACGGCGCCTTGCCGTCGACCAGCTCGTCTTCGGTGAAGTAGGCCTCGTCGCCGACGCTGTACCAGCCCTCGTACTGCCCGAGGTAGATGTCGCCGGCGGCCTCCATGCGCTTCCACATGGCGGCCACCACCTGCTCGTGGCGGGGCTCGGTGGTGCGGATGAAGTCGTCGTACGCCACGTCGAGCACGGGCCACAGGTCGCGGAAGCGCTGGCTGTAGCGGTCGGCGTGCTGCTGCGGCGTCACGCCCGACGCGCGGGCGGCCTGCTCGATCTTCAGCCCGTGCTCGTCGGTGCCGGTCAAGAGCCAGACGTCGTCGCCCAACGACCGATGCCAGCGCGCCAGCGTGTCGGCCGCCATGCTGGTGTAGGCGTGGCCGATGTGGGGCTTGTCGTTGACGTAGTAGATGGGCGTCGTGACGTAGAACGTGTCGGCCATCGGGGCGCCTCGCTCAGCGGTGACGGGCGCCGCGGCGCCCGGGCCGCGTCATCGGGATGCGGCTCTGTCGGTCTTTGGATCGCCGCGACCGGCCGCGGGGGCCATCAGCTTTCAGCTCTCGGCTCTCAGCTCCGTGGGCGCTCGGCACCGACGCGCCGAGCTCGCCTCACGGCCCCGATCGCCGCGCTGACCGCTGACAGCTGACCGCTGACAGCTGCGGCTCGGGCGCCGCGGCGCCCGGGCCGCGTCATTTACCACCCTGCGGCGGCGGTTGGCCACCGCCACCGCCGCCCCCGCCCCCGCCGCCTCGGCCGCGGCGGCGCCGGCGGCGCTTGCGGCTGCTGCTGCCGCCGCCCTGCGCGTCGGGCGCCTTCTGCTGGGGCTTGCGCTCGCGGCGCGGCGGGCGCTCGTCGGCGGGCGCCTGCTGGTCCGGCTTGCGCTCGCGACGGGGCGGGCGTTCGGCGGCGGGCGTCGTCGACTCCTCCGCCTCGGCCTCGGGCGGCAGCACCGGCGCCAGCGACGGCGGCGGCAGGATGGGCTCCTTGGGCTCGACCTCGAGCATCGCGTCGACCAGCTCGACGAACAGGGCGGGGGTGTCCTCGTCGCTCACGCGCTCAGCCTCCGGGGGGCCGCGCCCACCAGGCGCAGCAGCATCGTCTCGAGCGACAGCCGCGTGTTGGCCATGCGCGCCAGCGCGTCCTCGGTCTCGTTGATCAGGTCGATGCGCGCCATCACGTCCTGCGGCCGAAGCTGCGTCGCGCGCTGCTGCAGGTTGGCCGCCAGATCGCGGTGCACCAGCGCCTCGATCGGCAGCCCGTTCTGCACCAGCAGCAGGTCGCGGTACCAGGTGCGCAGCAGGTGGAACACCAGCGGCAGGTCGTCCTTGGCCTTGGCCAGCTGCTCGGCCAGGTCGAGCAGCGCGGGCACGTGGCGCAGCCCCTCGGGATCGTCCACCCGCGCGATGAGCGCCTCGCGCTGCGCCAGCACGTCGCTCTTCACCAGCACCAGCCCCTTGCCGATGCTGCCCTCGGCCAGCCCGGCCAGCAGCGCCGCGGCGTCGGCGTCGAGGCCGGCCTGCGCCGCCAGGTGCCGCTGCACCAGCTCGCGCGTCAGCGGCGCGAACTGCACCCGCTGGCAGCGCGACAGGATGGTCGGCAACAGCAGCTGCGGCGACGCGCACACCAGCACGAAGTGCGTGCCCGGCCCGGGCTCCTCGAGCGTCTTCAGCAGCGCGTTCGCCGTCGACGGGTTCATCGACTCGGGCTCGAGGATCAGCACCACCCGCCGCGCGCCCTCGAAGCTCTTGAAGCTGAGCGCCCGTTGCAGCGCGCGCACCTGGTCGATCTTGATGCTGCGCTCGAGCCCGCCCCCGCTCTTCTCGAGGCGCTCGACCACGTGCAGGTCGGGGTGCTGGCGCTCGGCCACCCGCAGGCACGCGGCGCACGCGGCGCACGCGTCGCCGTCGTCCCGCGGCTGCGTGCACAACAGCGCCTGCGCGGTCGCCCACGCGGTCAGCCCCTTGCCCACCCCGTCGGGCCCGGCGAACAGATAGGCGTGGTGCAGTCGGCCGCCGCGCAGCGCGCGCAGCAGCGCCTCGATGGCGCGGCCCTGGCCTTCGACGTCACGGAGGGGCATGGAGACTTCCGGGCGCGGCGGGCGCCGCGCGCAATCACGCAGAGCTAAAAGGCGTACTCGACGTTCAGGTTGAAGACGCCGATCGCCTGCGTGTACTTGCCCGCCGAGTTGGGGTTGGCGGCGCTGGCGAAGGCGCCCTGCGGGATCAGCCGCCCGGTGTTCGGGTCGCGCGGCCAGGGATCCGTCTCGCGGTCGAAGTAGATCACCTGCGTGTAGGTGGCCGCGATGCCCAGGCTGTCGTCGAACAGGCTGAACCGCCCGCCGAGGCCGGCGGTCACCTTCTCGGCGTCGTACAGCGCGGGCTCGAGCGTCTCGTCCGGCACCGCGCTCGCGTCGTAGCCGGCGCCCACGTACAGCTCGACGCTCGGCGTGATCCAGCGGCTGTAGCCGGCGCGCACGCCGATGGTGTCCTCCCAGTTGCGCGGGATGTTCGCCAGGTCGCAGGGCGTGCTGCTGCCCACCGACTGGATGCACTGGTTCTCGAAGACGCTCCAGCGCGTGTAGTCGCCGAACAGGCGGTACTCGTTCATGCCCTCGCGCCAGCGCCAGCCCCAGCGCACGATGTCGGGCATCGTCTGGATGGCCTCGGCGTCGGCCTCGACCGTCTCGCTCTGCGCCAGGATCTTCAGCGACCGCCCCTCGAGGGTGTTCTCGCCGAAGCCGGGCTGGCTCTGGTAGCTGAGGCCGACGTACATGCCGTCGATGGGCTGGTAGACCAGGCCCGCGCTGAGCGCGAGATCCCAGCTCGACAGGTCGACGAGGCCGCGCCCCTCCTTCAGCCGGTCGCCGAAGTTGCCGTCGGCGTCGGAGTAGCGGTTGACGAGGTCGTCGCTGCCGTCACCGTTGCGCGCGCGCACGGTGAAGATCTCGCTCTTCACCATGTTGACGCCGATGCCCAGCGCCAGGCGCGCCGGCTTGATGTAGTAGCTGCCCGCCGCGGTGATGTAGAGGCTGCGGATCTGCCCCTCTTCGACCCACCACCGCTGGGCGCCGTCCTCGGCGCCGGGGTAGCCGGCGACCGCGTCGGTCTGCGACCACTTCGACTGCCCGCCGATGGGCACGTAGAAGCCGGCGCCGACGCCCAGCCCCTCGATGCCCAGGTCGCTGGCGACGCCGATGAAGGGGGACGCGAGGACGTTGAACAGCTCGGCCTTGCCGCTGTTGGCGGCGACGCCGTCGCCCGAGGGCGTGCCGCCCTGCGGGGTGCCGGGATCGTAGGCGCCGTCGAGGATCTGCCCGATGGCCTCGGGCGGGCGCTCGTACGTGTAGGCGCGCCACGCCAGCGTGGCGTCGATCATCAGCCGCGTGCCGCTGCCCAGGGACAGGCCGGCCGGGTTGTAGTAGATGGCCGTCGGGTTGCTGGCCGTCGGGTGGCCGTGCTCGCCGCCGAAGCGCGCCACCACCAAGCCGCCGGCCTGCGCCTGCGCGGCCACCAGTGACGCGGCCGCCGCCGCGGCCAGGAACGTCGAAGCGCGCTGCACGCCGTACCGCTTCACGCTGAACCCTCCGCCGCCGCGGGCGTCGCGCCCCGCGGTCGTCTGCGACATTGCCGTTTGACAGGCTGGCCGGAGCCGTTGGAGACTCCGTCCACCGGAGCACCTGGAAGGCGGTACCATGCCCCGATCGCTCGTGTCAAAGCGTTTGCTCGCCGTGCTGGGGGCCGTCATCGGCCTCGCCGGCTGCCCGGATCCGGACGCCCGCTACGACGAGTTCCTCGACCGCTCGCAGGCCGAGCGCTCGAAGAACGCGCCGGACTTCGGGCCCGGTGAGACGTCCGACCGCACCGACATCTCGGGCCGCTACTTCTTCGCGCTCGCGACCGAGCTCGACGAGGGCAAGCCCCTGCTCTTCCAGGCCGACATCACCATCGACAAGACGAACGATCCGGACTGGACCATCGACATGCAGCTGACCGCGCTGCGCTCGTGGTGCGGCGGGTGCGGCGGTGACGGTGCGTTCTGCGCCGAGGACGACGCCACCCGTCGGGAGCCGCTGATGCCGGCGATCGCCAACCCGGGGCCGGTGCCCTACGCCGAGGACGGCACCTTCGAGATCGACTTCGGCGAGATCACCGCGCCCTGCGGCGTCAACGCCATCAGCGGCGCGGAGATCAAGGCCAACCTCAGGCTGTTCGGCCAGACGCAGCCCTCGGGCACGGTGTGCGGGCAGGTGCAGGGCAACCTGATCGACCCCTTCGAGTTCACGCTGCGCCGCGAGGCCAACAACTTCGGCACCGTGGCCGCGCCCGACGGCACCGACTTCAACAGCCTGAGCCCGGTGGGCCGCTGCCTCTGATCGTCTGACCTTCGGTCGGCTCCGTCGGCGGGCCGGCCCGCGCCGAGGGATCTCCCATGATGCGATTGCTGGCCTTCGTGGCCATCGCCGCGCTCTGCGCGTGCGGTGCGGGCCCCGCTGCGTCTGCCGACGGCGACGCGCGGCCGGTGCTGGTGGTGCAGATCGACGGGCTGGGGCGCGAGCTGCTGGACGACTACCTGCGGCGGCCGATCTCGCGGGGGCCCGACAAGGCGCTGCACCGGGTGCTGGGCGCCACGCCGGCGGGGGGCGGCGAGGTGCGGCTGACCCGGGCGCGTCGGGCGACGCCGCCCATCCCGGCGCCCTTCGACGACGACGCGGTGACGGCCCTGGTCACCGACGGCGGGGCGCTGTTGGCGGGCGCGACGCAGGCCGGCTTCGGGGGCGACGCCCGCGAAGACGCGGCGCGCGTGGCCGCCGTCGCGGGCGTGAAGTCGGGGCGGGTGATGCTGCGGCTGGGTGGTTTGGCGGCGGCGCTGCGGCGGGACGGGTTCGACGCGGGGCTCGAGGCGCTCGAGCGGGTCGACGCCCTGCTCGCGCCGGTGCTGAACGGCTGGCCGGTGGACGCGCCGATCATGATCGTCGGCACCCACGGGGCGGTGCCGCTGCCCGACGTCACCTCGCGGCCGCCCCAGCTCTTCGCCGAGT
>JACKDN010000036.1 GCA_020633465.1 Myxococcales bacterium | reverse complement strand
CGGAGGTGGGCGGCGGCGCGCAGGCGCAGGGCGCGGACGCGGGGCAGGGGCAGGCCGACGAGCTGGCGCGGGGCGGAGGCGTGGAGGCCGGCAACCCGCTGCGCGCCACGATGCAGGGCAGCCCGGGCGGCGTGCCCTACCGCGACGAGATGGAGGCCCGCTTCGGCCACGACTTCTCCGGCGTGCAGGCGTTCACGGGCCAGCGCGACGACATGACGCGGCGCGGGGCGCGGGCGGCGGCGAGCGGCGAGGTCGTCGCGTTCGCCGACGGCAGTCCGGGCAAACAGCTCGTCGCGCACGAGCTGACCCACGTGGTGCAGCAGCGGCAGGCGGGCAAGAAGCAGGGCGGCGACCAGAGCCGGGTGAGCGACGCGGCCGAGCAGGAGGCCCGGCTGGCCGCGCTGTTCAGCGGCGGCGGGCGCTTCCCCGTGCGCCAGGCGCCGTCGGCGGGCGTGATGCTCGATCAGGCCGACACCTGGCAGACCGCGCGCCGCCACGCGCTCGAGATCAAGGACGCGCTGCTCGACGGCTGGACCGAGGACGAGGAGCGCGCGCTCGACCAGATCCGCGGCAAGTCGCGCCTGATGCTGCGCGAGATCCGCGCCCAGTACGCCGAGGTGACCGGCGGACGCCGCCTCGAGAGCGACTTCAAGGCCTATTGCAGCGACGGGCAGTACCGCGAGGCGCTGTCGCTCTTGTGGGCCGAGCTGCCGCTGATGGACCGCCTGCGCTCGAACGTGGACGAGGGCTGGCTGTGGGACTCGGCCAACGAGGAGGGGCTGCTGGACGTGCTGCGCAGCGCGAGCGCCCAGCAGCTGGCCGCGGCGGCGCAGGATCCGCAGATCCTGCAGCTGCTGCGGGGCAACCTGGACGACGGCGAATACTACGAAGCGCGCAAGCTGCTCACCCCGAACAACCTGTACCCGCTGGCGGTGGAGCGCATCCAGAACGCGCCCGGCTGGTGGAACGACGACGAGGCGGCGGTCTACGACGTCATCCTCGAGCTGTCGCCCGGCGACCGCGCGCGGCTGTGGAACGAGAACCGGGCGCTGTTCGGCTTCATGTCGGCCGGCGAGAAGGCGTCGGTGCAGCGCATGTGCACCGGCACCGAGGCCGACGCCCTCGACGAGCGGATGGACCGCGCGACCAGCGGCCTGGGCACCGACGACGACGCCGTGGCCGCCGTCGCGGCGCGCACCGGCGAGGCCGCCCAGCGCGAGCGCGTGCTGGCGGTGGCGCTCGAGACGGGCATGATGCCCGACGGCTCGCCGGTCACCCCCGAGGTGCGGGCGCAGCTCGAGGCGCAGCAGGCCCAGCTCGGCGGGGTGCAGCAGAACCTGCTGACCGCCCAGCGCGACGCCGACGGCGAGCTGCAGGGCGACAGCTTCCTGGGCCGCCTGCACGGCGACGTGAGCGACGCCGAGTTCCAGGGCTTCAGCGGGCAGATGCGCGTCGATCCCTTCGAGCGCGCCAAGCAGCAGATCCTCGACGCCGTGGGCTTCTGGAACGACGACGAGGCCTCGATCAACGACGCCTTCGAGACGCTGGTGGGCCAGCTCGACCTTTCCGAGGGGGAGGACGCCGCGTCGCTGTCGCCCCAGGAGCGTCAGGCCCGCCAGCAGACCGCCGACCGCGCCCTGCGCGACCGGCTGTGGAACGATCCCGACGTGCAGGCGGCGCTGGCGCACCTGAACCGCGACGAGCAGCAGGACGCCGCGCTCCACGCGTCGGCCGACACCTACGCCATCGCCCTGCACGACCTGGCCGACGCCTACTACGGCATGAACACCGACGAGGCGAAGCTGCTGAGCGTCGTCACGGCGATGAGCGCGCCGGATCGGGAGCGTCTGCTGGCCGAGCGCCCGCGCATCTGGAACGTGATGATGGGCCGCATGACGCCGGACGAGGCGGCCATGCTGCGCGCGGCCGCCGAGACCGGCCGCGTGCCCACCGACCGCGCGCTGGACGTCGCGATGGGCGGCGCGTGGGACGGCACCGACGAGGACATGGTGAACCAGGTGCTCGGCGCGATGAGCGTCGACGAGCAGGCCACCTATCGCCTCGGCTACTACCTGCAGCGCGAAGGCGTGGCGCCCGAGGGCCCGGTCGAGCAGGACGCGCTGCGCCGCTTCACCGATCTCGAGGCGCGTCTTCGCGGCGAGCTGGGCGACGACGACCTGCAGGCCGCGATGGACAAGCTGGTCGGCGTGCCCGGCCCGGAGGAGCTGCAGACCGACGCCGGCCGCGCCATGTCGGCGGCCATCCTGCGCCACCGCCAGGCGGACAAGCTGGAGGTCGGGTCGGGCCTGGCCGACGCCTTCACCGACACCGACGAGACGCGCGATCAGGCCGCGGTGCAGTTCGAGTCGGCCTACGCGCAGGCGATGGAGGACGGCCAGCTCGACAGCGACGAGATCGCGGTGCTGGCGCACCTGGACGCGCGCTTCGCGGAGCGTTACGCCGATCACGTCCAGACCGTCGACCTGATCCGGAGCGTCGCCTCGACCGTGGCCGCGGTGGCCGTGGGCATCCTGGTCACGGTGCTGACCGGCGGCACCGCGGGGCCGGCCGTCGGCGGCTTCCTGGCGCAGTACGGCGCGGCGGCGCTGGCCGGCGGCGTCGCGGGCGCGGCGGCCAAGGTGGGCACCGCCGAGGTGATGGCCGGGGATCACTACGACGCGATCAGCAGCGAGGGCGCGACCGACGCGGCGGCGGGCTTCGCGGACGGCGCGACCGCGGTGCTCTCGGCGGGCCTCGCCGCGCGCTTCACCTCGCTGGTCGGCCTCAGCCGCAGCGCGCTGGCGGCCGAGATGACGACCGCGACGCTGCGCTCGGCCAGCGAAGCGACCGCCTACGTCGGCAAGCGCGCCGCGTCGGGCGCGGTGTCGGGCGCCCTCGAGGGCTTCCTCGCCGGCGCGGTCGGCGAGATGGTGCTGACGCTGTCGGACGAACAGACCTGGAAGCAGTCCATCTGGAGCGTCGTGGGCGACGCCGGCCTCGCGCTGCTGCGCGGCGGCCTGCTGGGCGCGGCGACGGGCGGCGTGGTCGGCGGCGGCGCCGAGGGCCTGTCGGCGGTGGTCGAGGTGCGGCGCCTGCCGCGGCTGGTCAGCCAGCTCGAGGCGGCGGGCATCCCGCGCGGTGAGATCGACGACATGTCGATCGACGTCGCGCAGCGGGTGGGGCGGGCCGACGAGCTGGCCCAGGCCGGTCGGCTGGACGACGCCGCGCAGCAGCTCGACGGGCTGCAGGGGCAGGTGCCACCGGATCGCCTGGCGGCAATGCGGCGCGCGATCGTCGAGCCGGATCAGCAGGCCGCGCTGGCCGGCCACACCGACCGCGTCACGCAGCTCCAACAGCAGGGTGCCTTCGGCCAGACCACCTATCACGGCACCAACAGCGAGATGCTCGACGGCCTCGAGCAGACCCAGGGCCGCATCCTGTCGGCCGAGGATCTGCACCAGCAGAGCGTCACCCAGCGCACCGGCGAGGGCGACGCCTTCAGCGGCGCCTCGGGCCGCAAGCAGTTCATCAGCGTCGGCCAGGGCGAGGCCGGCCTCGGCACCAGCCTGGCCTACGCCGAGGCGGGCGGGAAGCTGAACCACTACAACGTGCAGCGCTACACGCTGCAGGAGCTCGACGACGAGATCGGCCGCCTGCAGGGCATCGTCGACAACTTCGACGACATCGACGTGCAGGTGGGCGGGCCGATGGCCTACTACACCAAGGATCGCGGGCAGTTCGAGAGCCAGCTGCAGAAGCTCCTGGCCGAGCGCGACCTGCGCCTGGCGCTGCCGGCCACCCACCCGCGGCGCGTCGGGGGCGCGCACAACGTCCAGAACTATCCGGTGCTGTTCGAGTTCGACGCCACCGGCCTGGACGTGCGCGCGCGCGGCGACGTGACGGCGGGCGGCATGCTGGGCGGCGAGGCGATGAGCTACTCGCCCATCGACCTGCGCGAGTCGCTCGTGCGGGCCTACGCGCCCCTCGATCAGGTCGACGAGGTGCAGGCGCGGCTGAGCGGCATCCTGGGGCACTCGAACTTCGAGGTCATCGCCATCGAGGCGCTCGACGCGCTGCCGCAGCAGGGCATGACCGGCTCGACGCGGATGGCCACCTACAGCGGCCTGCAGCAGCTGCAGGACGACTTCGTGCGGGTGCAGCAGATGTACGCCGAGGCGGCGGGCAGCGGCCAGACCATCGACGTCGAGTATCTGCTGAAGTACATGCACGGGTCGTGAGCGTGCAGAGGGGAGTGATGCGATGAGCGCCGAGCGCGTGCGCGCGCTGCTGGCCGAGCCGAGCGTCGACCGTCGGCTCGAGGGGCTGGCGCTGGCCGAAGAGACCGGCGCGGGCATCGCCGCCGTCTTCGACGCGCTCGACGACGACGCGCCGTATGCCTTCGATCACGGCGATCAGCGGATGATCAGCGAGGTGCGCATGCGCGCCCTCGTGGTGATGGTGACGCTCTGCCGGCTGAACGGGCGCCCCTTCGACTTCGGTCCGGTGCACGTGCGCCGAGCGATGGCCGCCGACGAGGCGCGCGAGCGTTCGGCCGACGCGATGGAAGAGGCCGACGAGCCGGGCCGCGCGCGCATCGCGGCCGAAGAGTTCCTCGAGGCGCGGGTGCAGCCGTCGCCCGCCGATCGCGATGCGTTGCTGGCCTATCGCATCCTGCAGGTGCTGGGGGCGATCGACTATCGCGTCGAAGAGGTCGATCCCGAGACGGGGCTCACCCCCACCCAGGCCGAGATCCGCGCCAGCCAGACGTCCGGTGAGCGTCCGCGCCCGCACCTGCGCGTGGCGGACGCGGCGGGCAACACGCTCGGCTTCGTGTACCGCGAGGTCGGCGCGAAGCGCTTCACGCTCGACTTCGCCGAAGACACCGCCGCCGAAGCCGCGCGGCGGTTCACGACCAGCATCTTCGGCATCGAGCGCGGGGGCGTGCCGCGGATCGTCTTCGACGACGACGGCGCGCCCCGCACCGACGACGACGGCGCCTTCGTGCTCGACGGCGTGGTGCCGCTCACCTGCGTCGATCCCAAGGCGGTGCTGCGCAGCGTCGCGGCCTTCCTCGACCGACGCTTCGTGACCGAGCTGCGGCGATGAGCGATCACGCGACGCTCCGCGCGGACGACGGCGCGACGCTCGAGCTCGAGCGCGTGGGCGGAGCGCTCCGCGTGCGCTGGCCGGGCGACGACGGCGCGCTCGCGGCCGCGCTCGACGGGCTGGCGAAGGCTGATCTGGTGCACGTCGCGGATCGCGTCGTCGAGGGTCGCATCCTCGAGCGGCGCGACGCCGAATCCCGCCAACGCTGGGTGATCGACACCGCGCCGCCCGACGCGCCAGGTGTGTTCAAGGCGTGGTCGCCGGAGTCACCCGAGCGGTTGCTCACCGCGCCCCGCGCGCGCTTGCACCGCGCGCTCGACGGTGTCCTGCAGGTCGCGCTGGCGCCCTACGAAGGGCAGGGGGACGTGCCGCCGTGGGTCGGCCACGCGCGCCGCCTGCACGTCGCGCTGCTCGTGCAGCTGGGCGACGCGCCCCGCCTACGACCCGTCCGAACCTGAGGCATCGAACGCCGCCAGCAATCGCTCCGCCGCCAGCGTCGGGGTGAGCGTCCCGCCCCGCACCGCGTCCTCGACGGCGCCGCGCGCGGCCTGCACGCGGGCGTGGTCGCGCAGCCGCGCCATCAGCGCCTGCTCGACCATCGCCCAGGTCCACAGCAGCGCCTGCCGGCTGCGCCGCTCGGCCAACAGTCCGCGCGCCTCGAGGGACGCCCGATGCTCCAGCACGCGCTGCCAGACGCGGTCGACGTGGTCGCCCGTCTTCGCGCTGCAGGTCAGCACCGGCGGCTGCCACCCGGCGTCCTTGCGCGCGACGAAGCGCAGCGCCGCCTCGAGGTCGCGCGCGGCCAGCGCCGCCGGCCGCTTCCCGTCGCCGTCGGCCTTGTTCACCGCCAGCACGTCGGCCACCTCGAGCACGCCCTTCTTGATGCCCTGCAGCTGATCGCCGGCGCCCGCCAGCAGCAGCACCAGGAAGGTGTCGACCATGTCGGCCACGCGCGTCTCGCTCTGCCCGACGCCCACCGTCTCGACGAGCACCACGTCGAAGCCCGCCGCCTCGCACACCACCATCGACTCGCGGGTCTTGCGGTGGACGCCGCCGAGCGTTCCCTGCGTGGGTGAGGGGCGGATGAACGCGTTCGCTTCGCGCGACAGGCCGCCCATGCGCGTCTTGTCCCCCAGGATGCTGCCGCCGCGCACGCTGCTGGTGGGATCGATGGCCAGCACGGCCACGCGGTGGCCGGCGGCGCAGAGGTCGAGCCCGAGACGCTCGATGAAGGTGCTCTTGCCGGCGCCCGGCACGCCGGTGATGCCCACGCGCACCGCGGCGCCGGCGTGGGGCAGCAGCCGCAGCAGCACCTGCTGAGCCTTGCGCTGGTGGTCGGGCAGGTTGGACTCGACCAGCGTGATGGTGCGCGCCAGGACGGCCCGGTCACCCGCGCGCACGCCCGCGACGTGATCGTCGACGCTCAGCGTCCGCCGTGGGGGCGCGCTGGGCGGCGCGCTCAAGCGTCCTCGCCCGCCTGCGTCGCCAGCGTGTCGAGCAGCTCGGCGGCGGCCTTCGTGATGACGGTGCCCGGCCCGAAGATCGCCACCGCGCCGGCCGCGTACAGCGCCTCGTAGTCCTGCGGCGGGATGACCCCGCCCACGACGACCAGGATGTCCGGCCGCCCCTCGGCCTCGAGCGCCGCGCGCAGGGCGGGCACCAGCGTCAGATGCCCGGCCGCCAGCGAGCTCACGCCCACCACGTGCACGTCGTTCTCGACCGCCTGCCGCGCCGTCTCTTCGGGCGTCTGGAACAGCGGCCCCACGTCCACATCGAAGCCCAGGTCGGCGAAGGCCGTCGCGATGACCTTCTGCCCCCGGTCGTGGCCGTCCTGACCCATCTTCGCCACCAGCAGCCGTGGCCGGCGCCCCTCGCGCGCCTCGAACGCTTCGACCCGACGCTCCACCGCCGCGATGTCGCCTTCGGCGCCCTTCGACTCGGCCCGGTACACGCCGCTCACCAGCGCCGCCCCGGCCTCGTGCCGCCCCCACACCTTCTCGAGCGCATCGCTCATCTCCCCGACGGTGGCCATGGCCCGCGCGGCGTCGACGCTCAGCGCCAGCAGGTTGCCGTCACCGGTCTCGGCGCAGCGCGTCAGCGCCGTCAGCGCGGCCTGCGTCTTCGCCTCGTCGCGCGCCGCCCGCAGCCGCTTCAGCCGCGCGACCTGCGCTGCCCGCACCGCGCTGTTGTCCACCTTCAGCACCGGGATGTCGTCCGGCGTCTCGGGCGGGTACAGGTTGACGCCCACGACGGTCTGCTGCCCGCTGTCGATGCGCGCCTGCGTGCGCGCCGCGGCCTCCTCGATGCGCAGCTTGGGCAGCCCCTGCTCGATGGCCTTCGCCATGCCGCCCAGCGCCTCGACCTCGCCGATGTGCGCCCACGCCCGCTGCATCAGGTCGTGCGTCAGCCGTTCCACGTAGTAGCTGCCCGCCCACGGGTCGATGGTGTCGCACAGCCCCGCCTCGTGCTGCAGGAACAGCTGCGTGTTCCGCGCGATGCGCGCGCTGAAGTCCGTCGGCAGCGCCAGCGCCTCGTCCAGGCTGTTGGTGTGCAGCGACTGCGTCCCGCCGTGCGTCGCCGCCATCGCCTCGATGCACGTGCGCGCCACGTTGTTGAACACGTCCTGCGCGGTCAGGCTCCAGCCCGACGTCTGACAGTGCGTGCGCAGCGCCATCGACTTCGGGTTCTTGGGTCCGAAGGGCTGCATCAGCCGCGCCCACAGCGTGCGCGCCGCCCGCAGCTTGGCCACCTCCATGAAGTAGTTCATGCCGATGGCGAAGAAGAACGACAGCCGCGGCGCGAACGCGTCGATGCCCAGCCCCGCCTCGATGCCGGTCCGCGCGTACTGCAGCCCGTCGGCCAGCGTGTAAGCCAGCTCGAGGTCGGCCGTCGCCCCGGCCTCTTGCATGTGATAGCCGCTGATGCTGATCGAGTTGAACCGCGGCATCCGCTCGGCGGTGAAGCGGAAGATGTCGGCGATGATCCGCATCGAGGGCGCCGGCGGATAGATGTACGTGTTGCGGACCATGAACTCCTTGAGGATGTCGTTCTGGATGGTCCCGCTCAGCTTCTCCGGGGCGACGCCCTGCTCCTCCGCGGCGACGACGTACAGCGCCATCACCGGCAGCACCGCGCCGTTCATCGTCATCGACACGCTCATCCGGTCGAGCGGGATGCCGTCGAACAGGATGCGCATGTCCTCGATGCTGTCGATGGCCACGCCGGCCATGCCCACGTCGCCGGCCACGCGCGGGTGATCGCTGTCGTAGCCGCGGTGCGTCGCCAGGTCGAAGGCGATGGACAGACCCTTCTGCCCCGCGGCCAGGTTGCGCCGGTAGAACGCGTTGCTGGCCTCGGCGGTGCTGAACCCCGCGTACTGCCGCACGGTCCACGGCCGCGTCGCGTACATCGTCGCGTAGGGGCCGCGCGTGTAGGGCGGCAGCCCGGGCAGGAAACCCAGGTGATCCACCCCGGCGAGGTCGGCCGGCCCGTAGACGGACCGCACGTCGATGCCCTCCGGCGTCGGCCAGGCGGGGTCCGAGGGCAGGTCGGCCGCGGCCGCCGCGTCGCTCAGCGGCAGCGTCGAGAAGTCGGGCAGCGTCGAGTGATCGGGCGGGGTGCTCATCGGATCGCCTCCACCACGCGGGCGCCCAGGGCGTCGAGATCGGCGCCCAGGTAAACGAAGTCGGCGACGCCGGCCTCGCGCCAGGCGTCGGCCAGATCGCCGGCGCGGCCGGCCACCAGCACGAAGGCCCGGTCGCGCAGCGCCCGCGCGGCCGGCACGCCCAGCGCGGCGTGATCCGCGTCGGCGGCGCACACCACGACGGCGCCGCCCTTCACCTGCGCCGGGTCGCTGGTCTCGTGCACGCCCAGCCCCCACGCCTCGAGCACCCGCCGCGTCCACTCGGCCCGCGCCTTCCAGGCCGGCTCGGCGCCCAGCGTCAGCAACGTCACGGTGTGTCCGGCGGCCGCGTCGCGCCGCGCCTCCCAGGCCACGCCCGAGCGGAACGGGACGATCCGCTCGGCCACCGTCGGCGCACCCTGGCCGGCCAGCGCCGCGCCGACCGCGCGCAGCGACGCGCCGTCCAGCAACGCGGCCAGGGCGCTCGCGATCGGCTCGCCCTCCAGCCGCGCCGGCGCGGGCTCGCCCTCCACCGCGCAGGATCGCGCGCCGCGCTCGAGCGGCGGCTCGTCGGCCAGCACGAAGTCGTTCACGCCCACCATCGTGTGGGCGCGCGTGGCCAGCCGCTGCTGTCGCGTCGCGGCCGTGGCGGACACCGCGCGCGCGGCCCGCCCGTCGATCAGCCACGTCGACAGCCCGCCGTCGGCCTCGATGGTCTGCATCCGCGACCACGCCTGCTCGGCCAGCGCCCGCGTCAGCGCCTCGACGTGGTGGGCGCCGCCCGCGGGATCGGTCACCCGCGCCAGGTGCGACTCGTGCTCGAGCACGGCCTGCAGGTTGGTCGCCAGCCGCCGCGCCAGCGCGTCGGGCGCGCCGATCGCGTGGTCGAAGGGCAGCAGCGTCACCGCGTCGGCGCCGCCGACGGCCGCAGCGAAGCAGGCGGCGGTGGCGCGCAGCAGGTTGGGCCAGGGATCCCGCGCGCCCAGGTCGCGCGCCAGCGTCACCGCGTGGATCGGCGGCGGCTCGGCGTCCGCGCCCGCGGCCGACAGCAGCCGGCTGAGCGTCCAGCGCGCGGCGCGCAGCGTCGCGATGGCCAGGAAGGGCTCGGTGCCCACGCCCAGGCGCACGGTGAGCCGCGCGCCGACCTGCGCCGGGGTCAGCCCACGCGCGTCGAGCGCGCGCAGGGTCTCGGCCGCCGCCGCCAGCACGAAGCCGAGCGTCTGCGCGGCGTGCGCGCCGCCCTCGTCGTACACGCTGCCGTCGAGGCACAGGGTCCGAACCTCGGGCGCGTGGCGTTCGGCGAAGCGGGCGCCCGCCGCGGCCGTGTCCCAGGCCGCGTCGAGCCCGCCGGCCAGCCGGCCCTCCCGCGCCAGGGTGCCGAGCGGATCGAGGGGCACCTCGGCCAGCAGCCCCTCGAGCGCGACGCCGCGGCGCTCGGCGAGCGCCCCCAGCGCGGCCAGGCACGCCGCGCCGTCCGCGCCGCCGTCCAGCAGCAGCGGCGTCGTCGTCGGATCGACCGGCGCCAGCGCCGCGTCCAGCGCGTCCAGATCGGCCCACGGGCCGCGCAGCCACACCGACCGCGCGCCGCGCGCGAGATCGGCGGCGATCGCCTCGGCGGCCCGCGCTCGCGTCGCCCGCCTCGCACAGCACGCGCACGTCCCAGCCGGCCCGGCGCCGCGCGCGCCGCGCGGGCGCCCCGCGCGAAAGGCGCGGCGTCCGGCGCGCCCGGCGCCGGCGTCGAGTCGACGCGCAGCGGGGGGCACCACCAGCCCCTCCAGCGTCCGCCGGTCGAGGCGCTCGGCCGGCCGTCCGCCCAGCACCTTCTCCGCCGCCGCCCGCCACGCGCCGAGGTCGGGCGCCGGGAACCGCGTCGCCAGGTCGAGGGCGTCGAGATCCATGGGCTCCTCCTTCCGAGGGCGTTCACGCGTCCTCTCGGTCGGCGCACACAGTAAGGTACCCGAGGTCGTTCGTCAGCATCGCGGGAGGCGCGGCGTGGGGCGTTGGGTGGCGGCGGTGGGCGGGCTGGCGATGTTCGCTGCGGTGATCTGGGCGCTCTGGCCCACGCCGCCGGCCAGCTCGAGAGGGCGGGGCGCGCCGCCGCCCGCGGGCGAGAGGCCCGCCGCGGCGGCCTCGACGGCGCCGTTGCCGAGCCTGGGCGCCGACGCCGCGCCGCCGAGGGCGCGGCGGCGGCGCCGACGGCGCCGCTGGGACTCGACGCGAGCGCGCCGGTCCGCCCGCCCGCGCCGCCGAGCGGGGCGGGTACCGCTTGGCGCGCGCGCGCGGCCCCGTCCGCGCCACGTCCTGTACCTGGCGGGCGCCCTGGACGGCGGCGCCGCGGACGGCGGCGCCCCGGACGGTGGCGCCCCGGACGGCGGCGCCCGGACGGTCGCCCCGACGCCCGCGCGGCCGAGGCGGGGGTGCCCGAGGGCGGGCCGCCGGACGCCGCCGCCGGCGCGACGCCGGACGCCCACCTTCGGTTTGATTGATATGTGAGCTTTATATAGCGTGAACCAGCGCACCGGGATGCGGCGGGGGGTCGGGGTGCAGTACCGGGTCTTGCTCAAGCCGCGCGCCGACGACGCGGTGACCGACCGCGTCTTCGGGCTGGCGCGCCACGCTCTGCGCCTGACGACGGGTGAGATCGAGCTGCGCCGGCGCGGCCGCACCGTGTGGCTGGCCGACGCGGCCGATCGCGCCGCGGCCGAGGCGCTGGCCGCCTGCCTCGAGGAGCGCTTCGCCTGGCCGGCGATGGTCGTGCCGGCGGTGTCGGGCCCGGATCGCGGCGTCGACACGTTGGTGGCGGCCCTCTGCACCGCGTCGCCGCGCCGCGCGAGCTCGGCGCCGGCCGCCGCGGCGCCGCCGGCCGCGGACGCGCCTGCGGCCGAGGAGTCGCCCACCAGCGAGGCGCCTACGCCCGCCGGCCGGCGCCCCGAGCCGGTGCAGCGCGCGGGCGGCGGTCGAAGCGCGCCGGGCCACGTGCAGGTGGGCGGCGGCGGCCGGGACAAGCCCCTCCGCCTGTCCGCCGACGAGGTGCGGGCGGCGGCCGCCGCGGCCGGGGATGACGCCTTCGAGTCCGACGCCGAGGCCCTCGACGTCGATCTGGCGGCCTGGATGGCCCCCGCGCCGGCGCCCGCCGCCGCCGAGGCGCCGTTCCGCCCCGAGGGCGCGGTTCGGCCCGAGGATCTGCCCGACCGCCGCGACGAGATCATCGACGACACGCCCGCCGTCGAGAGCAACCCGGACCTGCCCGCGATCAAGTGGGGCGCGGCCGCCGGCGACGACGTGGCGCTCGAGCTGGACCTCGAGCGCGCGGGGCGCACCCTCGAGCCGACGCCGCGCCCGACGGCGGTGTCACCGACCCCGCTCCCGTCCGCCGCCCCGAGGCTCGCGCCGGTCGCCGCGCCCGCGCCCCCGGCGGGCTTCCCGGTGGGCCTGCTGGCCGCCGCCGCGGCGGGCGTCGCCGCCGTGGTCGCCGTCGCGCTGCTGTTGCTGTGAGTCAGCCCTTGGGCTGGGTGTCCTTGTAGGCGTTGCGGCCCGGCCGCGCGACGTACACCGCCAGCACGATCACCAGCAGCGACAGCGACACCTCCATCACCACGAAGCTGCCGATCTTCAGCCAGGCGAAGGCCGGCGAGGCGAAGCGCACCAGCCAGTTGCTCAGCTCGTCGAGCAGGGCCGCGGCGAAGGACACCAGCACCAGCCAGCCCTTCAAAGCCGGCTTGATCGGCACGAACAGCAGCAGGTGCGTCAGCACCATCACCAGCATGCCCATGGCGAACAGGTGCATGTGGCTGGTCTCGACAAGGGCCTTGTAGGGGCGCGGCGGGCGGCCGAACTCGAGGTGCGGCTCGCCCAGGAAGTACTCGACCACCTTGGCGGGGTCGAGGCTCATGCGGGTGAAGAACAGCATCGCGCTGCTGACGACGAAGAGCAGCACGAACACCAGGAACATCGCCACGATGAGGCGAAGCAGGGTGTTCCGGCTCCACTCACCGGTGACGACGAAGCGCATCAGCCCTTGGTGTCGCCCGGGGAGGCGCCGAACTTGCGCTGGTGCAGCGCGAGCACCGCGCGCACGCTGGCGGTGAGTGCGCGCGCGGTCAGGGTGGCGCCGCTGAGGCCGTCGATGTCGGCCTTCAGCGACAGCTTCGGGTCGAGGGCGCGGTCGCGGAACTGGGCCAGCCAGCGGCCGGGCGCGCGGTACTCGGCGGGCTCGTGGAAGGCCACCTGCACCACCTGCTCGAGGTGCCCGTCGGGCCGCACGACCAGCAGCACCGTCTCGTCCAGCGTGCGCACCTTGTGGGTGTCGAAGTAGCCGTAGGCGACGGGCTCGCCGTCCTTGCGGGCCACGTAGACGTTGGCCAGGCGGCCGGGCCACTCGACGCCCGCGTGCGACTTGATCCAGGCGGCGTCCTCGTCGCTGAGGAAGACGTTGACCTGCTCGACGTCGGCGCCCGCGGGGAAGGCGGCCGCGAACGCGCTCTGCTTCGAGTGGAACACCTCGGCCGTCGCCGGGGCCGCCAGCAGCAGCAGGGCGGCCAGAGACAGCGTGCTCAGCCCGGCGACCATTTTGAAATGGACATTCATCTGCACCTCCAGCCTGCCCAAGATACGGATCGTGCGCGCCAGGGCAAGCGCGGTGGGTCGTCGGTCGGCGACGTCAGAAGATGAAGCCGCCGCCGAAGCGGATCTCCTGGCGGGGGTCGGCGTCGTCCTCGGCGGTGGTCAGGCGGGCGTACTCGAGCTTGAACACGACGTCCGGGTGCGGCTGGAACTCGACGCCGCCGATGATCTCGGTGGTGTCGAGGGCGTCGTTGGCTTCGAAGCCCGCGGGCATCTCGGCGTTCAGGTTCATCTGCTCGAAGCGGGCGAAGGGCCGCAGCGCGAACATCTCGTTCTGCCCGACGTGCGGCCAGAGGTCGTAGCTGACCTCGGCGTACCAGCCGCGCGAGGCCTCGGGCACGGCGACGGGATCGGCGCTGCCCTGAACGGCGCCGACGTCCTCGGCGCCGTCGATGCGCGACTCGGCGAACAGGCCGCGCAGCTCGAGGTTGGCGTAGCGGACGATGGCGTGGGCCTCGTAGATCAGCGCGCTGACCTCGGCCGACTCGGTCGGATCCTGGTCGGCGCCGCCGTAGTAGACCGAGGCGCCGACGTCGACCATCTCGCTCCGGTAGTCGACCCGCGCGACGACGCCCTTGTCCTCCCAGACGAAGTGGTTGCCGCCCTGCCGGCCGCCGCGGACGCCGCGCGCGCCGAAGCCCTTCGCGGACAGGCCGCTGACCAGGTAGAGCTTGTAGCCGAGGCCCTCGACGGGCTCGCCGTACAGGCCCACGCCGGCCTCGCGCCAGGTCGACGGCAGCACCCGCTGCTCGACGGCCGGGCGCAGGTTGCCGCGGTAGGTGATGGGCTCGTGCATCTCGTTGACGATGCCCATGGGCATCAGCATCAGGCCGCTGCGCAGGTTGAGGGCCTGGTGCAGCAGCAGGTCGAGGTACAGGAACTCGACCGCCACCTCGCCCGACTCGCCGTTCTCGACGTTGGTGCCCGTGGTGGCGTGCTCGAACTCGACCTCGGCGTTGAACACCACGAGATCGCTGAACTTGTAGCCGAGGTAGGTGATCAGCCGGTAGATGTCGCCGCGGTGGGCGCCCCGCTCGCCCTTCTCGGCGTCGCCGAGGAAGTGGCCGAAGTAGAACTCACCGTAGCCGCCGAGGGACAGGCCGTCGTGCTCGTAGACCTTCGAGGCGGCGGGGCCCATGCCGAAGTAGCTGCGGCGGGCCTCGTCCTCGGGCACGTGCAGGCTCTCCTTCAGCAGGTTCAGCTCGGTGGCGAGCGCGTCGACCTTGGCCTCGAGGGCGGGATCGCCCGCCTGGGCGAGGGCGGTGACGGGCAGCAGGGTGGCGGCGCCGAGGAGAGCGGTGCCCAACAAGCGGTTCATCTCGGGCTCCTTTATGATAATGACTTTCAGTTGCAGCCGGGCCCGTTGTGCCCTGAATCGGGCGTGAGGTCAAGCACTGTCGACGGGTGGTCGACAAAGGCGCGCGGCACCGCGCAGACTGCGCGCATGCAGATCATCCGAGATCCTCTGCCCAGCGAGGTCGACGCGGCCCTCGACGCCCTCCGCCCGGGCGACCGCGTCGCGACGGACGCCGACGGCACCCTGTGGGCCGGCGACGTGGGCGACGACAGCGTGCGCTGGGTGGGCGCGGAGCTCGAGCCGACCTACGACGTCGCCGCCTACCTGCGGCGCATGGAGACCGACTACGAGGGGGGCTGTCGCGAGGCCGCCGAGGCGCTGCGGGGGCGGGCGCCGCTGCGGGCGGCGCTGGCGCGCTTCCTGGCCCCCCGCCTGCGCCCCCGCGACCACCTGGTGTCGGCGCTGCGCGCGTGTATCGAGCGGGGGGTCGAGGTGTGGATCGTGAGCGCGTCCCCGCGCCTGGCCGCCGAGGTCGGCGCGGAGATCGTGGGCCTGCAGGGCGCGAAGATCCTGGCCATCGAGACGCCGGGCGCCACCCCGGGGGTGTTCACCGAGCCGGTGACCGTCGGCGAAGGCAAGGTGGCGGCGTGGCGCGAGTTGGGCTTCCCTGCGCCGGCGGTCGCGCTGGGCGACTCGAAGTGGGACCTGCCGCTGCTCGAGAGCGCCGGCGTGGGTTACCTGCTCAGAGCCTGTTCCTCATAGAGGGGTCGAGCGGGGTGCGTCACCGAAAGCTCGGATCCAGGCGCGGAAGCATGACGATACCCGACGGTATCGCCTTGCTTTCGCAACGCCGAGCCGAGCATTCGGGGGCGTGCACCGCGAAGCGCCCCGAATGGGGAACAGGCTCCAGTCAGCGGCTCTGGCTGAAGACGAAGGGGTAGCTGATCGGGCACACGCCGCCGGTCCACGGCGGGAACTTCGTCTTCTTGATCACGCCGATGACGCAGCTCGCGACGCTGGGATCCCCCAGCGTCGACACCCGCACGCGGGTGCCCGTCGCGCGGCCCTGCGCGTCGATCTGCCACTCGAGGGTCAGCTTGCCGCTGAGGCTGGCGTTCTTGCCCAGCGCGTTCTCGTAGCAGCCCTGGATGCGCCCGACGTTGGCCTCGACCGCGCGGCGCACGGCGCCCTTGTCGATGTCGCAGCCCACCTTGGTCAGCGCGCGGACGCTGCTGACCTTGCCGCGCACGCCCTTCGGCTTGCGGGTGCCTTTCAGCCGGCCGGCGCCGGTGGCCTTCACCGCGTCCCCGCCCAGCGTGTCGAGCGCGTCGCCGCCGCCGCCGCCGACCTTCAGATCGGCGCCGGGCGCGTCGCCCATGGCGCTGGCCACCTCGAGCGCGCCGCTGCCCGGCTTGCCCTCGACGGCGTCCATGCCCTTCATGACCTCCTTGAGGTCGTCGCCCGCGCCCTTGGCGCCGGCGCCCGCGGTCTCGAGCTGGCGCATCAGCGCGGCCGCGGCGTCCTCGCCCCGCTTGCGGCTCTTGGTCACGCGCTGCTGCAGCTTGCGGTTGATGCGCTCGGGGATCTCGGGCCGCGCCTCGGTGGGATCGGGGGGCGGCTGCGGTGTCGGCTCGGCGCGCTTCTTCGGGGGCGGCGGCTTCGGCTCGGGCTTCGGCTTCGGCTTCGGCGGCTCGGGCTTGCGGTCGGGCAGCTCGCTGGGGGGGCGCAGCTCGGCGAAGCGCTCGGACTCGGCCGGGCGGTCGACCGTGAACTGCACGCCGAACTGGTCGAGCGAGATGACGCCGAGGAAGAACAGCAGGTGCAGGCCGACCGCGACGCCCACGCTGCCCAGGTACAGCGGCCAGGGGCGCTTCACGCCCGTCGCGCGCCCGGCGGCGCGGGCCGCGCGGTCGACGCGGAGGCGCCAGGTGATGCCGTCGGCGGTGATCTCGGCGCGCGCGCCGAGCTCGATCGCGGCGGGCTTGCCGGGCTCGAGGGGCTCGTCGCCGCCCAGCGCGTGGTGCAGCACGCCGTGCGTCGCGGGGGCGAGGTGAAGGACGGCCTGATCGGCGGTCATGCGCACGCGCACCAGGCCGGCGGCGTCGCGGAAGCGCTCGCCCGCGTGCAGCACGCTCGAGGCGACCACCACGTCGCCCACGCAGCGGACGATCTCGGCGACCGGGGCCGAGGTGGGATCGCCGCTGGCGCCGCCGCCGGCGAGGGCGTCGAGCACGTCGTCGAGGCTCAGGTCGGGCAGCAGGACGCGATCGTCGTCGGCGTCGTCCTCGAGGCGCAGGCCGGCCTCGAAGCGGGCGGAGGGCGCGTCGGGGACGACCGGCTCGGGGTCCGCGGACGGCGCGGGCCGGGGCGCCTCGAGCCGCTCGGCGGGCGGCGACTTCGCGAGGGTGGGGGCGGGCCGCCCTCGGTGGGGGCTGGCCTGGCGGGCGGCGCCGTGGCGGGCGGCGGCGCGGCGGCGGCGGCGCGGCGGCGGGGGCGGCGCGGCGGAGGGTGGCGCGGCGGAGGGCGGCGGCGCCGAGCTTCGGCGGCGGTGGCGCGACGGCGGCGCCGAGGTCGGCGGGCCTGAGGCGGGCCCTGGGCGCCGCCGACGGGTGCGCGTGCCGCGGCGCGACGGCCGGCGGCGGCGCCGTGGCGTCCGCGGCGGTCGCGCTCAGCAGCTCGACCAGCAGGGGCTCGGCCGCCTCGGGCGCGTCGCCCTTCAGCGCGCGCAGGGCCTCGCGCCAGCGCTCGAAGCGGGCGGCGCAGGTGCGGCGGATCCACTGGGCGGCGGCGGCCTCGTCGAAGGCGGCGGCGGTGGGATCGGCGTGCAGCCAGACCTCGAGGGCGGCGCCCAGCTCGCCGGGGTGGTGGAAGGCGCTGCCCGGATCGGTGCCGGCGGCGCGACGCACGACCACCTCGAGGGGCGGGGGCGGCGTGGTGAAGGCCGCGCTGCGGTCGCCGGTGAGCAGCAGGCGCAGCAGGGCGCCGAGGGCCTGCACGTGGGCCTGGCTGGTCGCGCGCGCGCCCGCGAGCGCGCCGGGCGCGAGGCACGCCACGCGGCAATGCCCCTGGTAGGTCAGCAGGACGTCGTCCGGGCCCAGCGCGGGGTGCCCGTGGCCGGCGCGGTCGAGGGCGGCGAGCGCGGCGGCGGCGTTGGCGACGAGGCGCGCGGCGACCGGCGCGGGCAGGCCGGCGTGGCCGGCCGCGAGCAGGGTGGCGGCGGTCTCGGCGGGCAGGATCTCGGCGTACAGGTAGCCCTGGTCGGCGCCGGTGAGGCGCACCGAGCGCGCGCCGCCGACGCCGGCGAGCGCGCGCAGGGTGGCCGCCGTGGCGCCCGTGGGCAGCGACGTGGCGAGGGCGTAGCGACCCAGGCCGGCGCCCTTGGGGCGGCGCGCCAGCCAGCGGCGGGCGCCGAGGGGGAGCGGCGCGCTCACTTCGTCGCGGGGGCCGCCGACTCGGGCTCGGGCTGGGCCGGGCGGCGCAGCACCGGGACCACGATCGGGTCGAGGTAGTCGGGCTCGAGCTTCACCAGCGCGGGCAGGCGGCGCGGCGCGCGGTGGAACAGGTAGACGGCGCCCGAGGCCTTCTCACCGCGGACGAGACGGGCGTCGAACTCGACGCGGTTCGAGCGGCGCAGGCCGGTGGCGGCGGGATCGTCGGCGGCCGGCTCGGCGGGCGCGGTGGGCGCGGCCTCGGCGGGCGGCTCGGCCGGCTTGGGGGCGGGCTTCGGCTTGCGGCGGGCCTTCGTGCGGCCGCGCTGGGCGACGACCGTGGGGGCCTCGGGCGGCGCGGCGAGGGCGGGCAGGCCGGGGAGGGCGAGGGCGAGGACGAGGATCGGGATGCGGATCATGGCGCCCTCACTCCTTGATGATGGCCAGCCGGTACTTGCTGAACCCGGCGAGGCGCGCGGAGCGCATCACCAGGTACAGCGTGCGGTACGGCAGCTCGCGGTCGGCCTGGAACACGATGATGTCCTCGCCGGTCTCGTCGCCCACGCCCAGCGACTGCCGGGCGGCGAGCACCTTCTCCAACGCGTCGACCACCGCGGGGATCTGCTCGTCGGTGTAGTCGGTCGCGGCGGCCTCGCCGTTCTGGAAAGGGTAGACGAGTTCCTGCTGAACGCGCACCCCGGCGCGGCTGACGGCCACGTTCACGGCGGGCTTGAACAGCGACTGGGCCGAGCTCTCGGGCAGGGTGAGATCGGGCGCGAGGCGGAAGTCGTAGTCCTCGGCCTCGAAGCTGACGATCAGGAAGATGAGGATGATCGTGAACATGTCGAGCAGCGACGTGAGCATCAGCGTCGCGCGCGTCTTGTTGCGGCGCAGGCGCAGCTTCACGGCGCCTCCGGGGGATCATCGGGCGGCGCCGGGGCACCGCCGTCGGCGGGGGCGTCGAAGTCGGGGATGGGCGGCTTCGAGAAGACGGTGACCGGGAAGATGGGCTCGTGGACGGGCTCGCCGCCCTGCTCGCCGATGACGCGCTCGCGCGTGGTGTCGAGCACGTCCACCAGCGTCTGGTAGGCGATGCTGGCCTCGGGGAAGACCACCAGCGTGTCGCTCTTGGGGTACTGCGCCTTGATGGCGACCAGGTGCGCTTGCAGGTCGGGCAGCGGGTAGGCGGCGCCGGGCGCGGCCCACTCGCGGCGCAGCGTGCGCAGGGTGGGCTCGTCGAGGGTGGCGCTCGAGGCCGAGACCACCAGGCGCTCGGGCTCGATCAGCAGGTTCAGCGTGACGATGTCGTCGCTGGGCGGCTTGTCCGGCACGACGTCGACCTTCGTGGGCAGCGACGTCGGGATGACCCCCAGGTGGTAGAACGCCGCCCCCAGCATCAGGAAGGGGATCAGCACCACCATCAGGTTCATCACCGGCAGCAGGTCGAGCTGGCCGACCTCGTCGCGTGCCTTGCGGAAGCGGTCGAACGCCACGGTCGGTCAGCCCTCGTCCTTGCTCTCGTGCGCGGCCCCGGTCAGCCCCACCATCACCGAGGTGGCGGCGGCCTCCATCTCGTTCAGCATCGACTCCTGCCGCGCGGTCAGCAGGTAGTGGAAGAACAGCAGCGGCACGGCGGCGACGATGCCGAAGGCCGTCGTGTACATGGCCTGCGAGATGCCGTCGGCCAGCACCGCCTGGCGCTCGGCGGCCGACGCCTGGCTGATCGACGAGAAGGCGGTGATGAGGCCGAAGATGGTGCCCAGCAGGCCGAGCAGGGTGCTGACGTTGGCCAGGAAGCCCAGCAGCCCGACGCGCCGGTTGAGCGCCGGCAGGGCGTCGAGCATCGCCTTCTCCATCGCGCGCTCGGCGTCCTTCTCGCGCTGGTTGGCCCGCATCAGGCCCGAGCGCACGACGGCGACGACCGGGTGCTTCGAGCCCACCTTGCAGGCGTCGATGGCCTGGCGGAAGCGGCGCGCTTCGACGTGGTTCATCACCCCGGCCACGAAGCCATCGGCGTCCAGGCGCTGGCGCAGGAAGAGGTGGAATCCGCGCTCGAGGAAGACGGCGAGGCCGGCGATGGACACGCCGAGGATGACGTACATCATCCACCCGCCCTTATCGAGGTACTCGACGATCGCGTCCATGGGGCTCCCTGCCTGCGGTCCGATGCTGGGCGGATTGTGCCCGCTGGCCCGTGGCCTCACAAGAAGGCGGGGGGTGGTCGCCCCCGCGGGTTCAGAAACCGGCCTCGAAGCGGTCGAGGCGCGGGCGCACGAACTCCTCGTCGCGCACCAGCAGCCGCGCGCCCGTGGGCTCGCGGTAGTCGGGGGCGTCGTAGCGCACCGGCACGTGGGCCAGCTTGACCGGGCCGGGCTTCTCGGGGCGGCTGTCGGGCGCCTGGCTGAGGTACAGGAACAGGTTGTTCAGCGCGCCGCGCCGGGTGTCCGCGCCGGGGCGCAGGGTCAGCATGCGCACGTTGCGCACGGTGTAGGCGACGCAGTGGCGCTCGCGGAAGGCGACGCGCACGGCCTCGCCGCTCTCGCTGGGCGGCAGCGCCTCGGGCGTCACCTCGACCACGACGCGGCGGCCGTCGTCGCCCTGGATGGGCGCGAACGAGGACGAGGGCAGCTCGAGCCGGTGCGGCGCGTCGTCGGTCAGCGGCACGAGCGGGCCGGGGGCGTCGTCGCCGGGATCCTGCCAGGCGAGCCCGCGGCCGGGCACCCAGCGGATGCGCCCCTGGCCGGGCGTCGAACCGCCCGAGATCTCGACGATCTCGACGCCGGGCAGGCTGCGCAGGGCGGGGGCGATGGGCTCGCGCACGGTGCCCAGGTCGTCGACCTCGTAGCGGTAGGCCTCGCCCAGGCGTGCGGGCAGATCGGCGCTGCGCGGATCGGTGTGATCGCGCACCTCGTCGCCATTGGGGATGCCGTCGCCGTCGGCGTCGGCCGTCTGATCGGCCACCAGGTAGTCGGTGCCGAAGGCCACCTCGAGGGGGTCGGGCAGGCCGTCGCCGTCCGAGTCGACCAACGAGCGGTCGGTGCCCAGCAGGGCCTCGTCGCAGTCGGTCAGGCCGTCGAGATCGAGGTCGGCGGCGGGCGCCTCGAGGTCGGCGCAGACGGTGGGCGTGTCGCGCATCGCGGGGGACTGGCCGGCGAGCACCTCGACCAGATCGGTGATGCCGTCGCCGTCGGTGTCGGCGACGTCGGGGTCGGCGCCGAAGTCGGACTCCTCGGCGTCGGCGAGGCCGTCGGCGTCGCTGTCCGGGCGCAGGCCGTCGGGGCCGGGCAGGGCGTTGAGGTTGGCGACGACCAGGCGCTTCACGCGCAGGGCGCCGCGCTGATCGAACAGGCGCAGGGGATCGACCGCGATGGCGCCGGCCGCGCCGAAGCGGGCGTAGCGGCCGCCGCCGGCGAAGGCGAGCTGCTGGTGGTTGACCGCCATGATGTCGTCGATCTCGGGGTCGCCGCTGGCCGCGAGGTGCATGACGTGGAACTGGAAGCCGGCGGCGCCCTCGGCCGCGATCAGGTCGCGCAGGTCGGCCACGCGGGCGGCGTCGAGCTGGCGCTGGCAGATGTGCGAGGGGTTGTCGGCGCCTTCGCACTCGGCGCCCTCGGCGCAGCAGTCGCGGGCGCGGGCGAGGGGGATCTGCGGGCCGGCGTTCACGAACAGGACGACGTAGTGGGTGGTGGCGCGCAGGCCGGCGGGGCGGGCGGCCAGGTCGTCCTCGATGACGGCGCGGGCGGCGCGCAGGCCGTCCTCGTAGTCGCGGCAGGTGTCCTCGCCCAGGCACGGGACGGGCAGCGAGAGGCGGGTGAGGGCGTTGAGCAGCTCGCCGGGGTTGCGGGTGAAGGCGCCGGGGCGCTGGGGATCGGGCTCGAGGGGGGCCAGGCGCGTGGCGCGGCCGGCGTAGCCGACGACGGCGAAGGCGTACTCGGGGCGCGCGAGGGCCGACTGGACGAAGCGCGAAAGGACGTCTACGCGGGCGGCGCCGGGGTCGAAGTCGGCGAACAGCGGGCCGCCGGCCTGGTCGGCGACGATGACCACGCGCACCGGGAAGCGCGCGGTCTCGGGGTCGTCGGCGCAGACGCGGCCGGTGAGGGCGACGCGGTCGGCCTCGATGGGGGGCTCGCTGCGGTTGTAGAGGCCCGCGTCGGTGCAGCCGACGAGCAGGAGGGCGACGAGCAGCGACCTCATCGGGGGCACCCTGGGGCGCACGCCGCCTCGGTCTCGCCCTGCGGGACGATGACGCACGCGCCGGCGCGGCAGGTCTGGCCCAGGGGGCACTCGGCGCCGAGGCAGTCGCGGTTCAGGGGCACGACGACGGCGAGGTCGGCGTCGCCGATGGGGGCGGTGCGCACCTCGGAGGTGGCCACGCGCACGCCCTCGCGCAGGCCGACCACCTCGATCCAGCCGCGGCCAGCGGGCGCGGGCAGGCGCGCGGCGCGGCGGACGGGCACGCCGTCGGGCGCGCAGCCGCCGTCCGGCGGTCCCGCGTCGCCGGCGTCGGGCGGCGCGGCGTCCGGGGCGCCGGCGTCGGAGTCACCGGCATCCGTTCCACCGTCACTGGATGTATTCGATGGGTCTGTTCGTGGGCCAGGCGATAGGTTTTCGATCAATCCCGAGTAGGCCTCGCTGCGATCCTCGTTTCGGACCGTCACGCGCAAGGTGTCGACGTCGCCGGGGGCCCGCAGGTCGCCGCACACCGTGACCACCACCATCGGCGTCTCGTCCTTGCACGACGCGGCCGCGAGCGCGATCGGCAGCGCCAGCAGGGGGGCCCAGGCGGGGCGTTCGGCGCGAGGTCGGGGGCGGTGCACGTCGCGCAGCATACACCAGCGCAGGGGCTCGCGTGCGTCGCCGAACGCCGCTATGCTGGCCCGAGGCGTGCGCCGGGGAGGGGCCCGGGCGCCACCAGGAGGTCAGTCATGAAGTGTCGTTGGGTCATCGCCCTCTGCGGGGCGGCGTTCTTCCCGGTCGTCGCCCACGCCCAGGACATGTCCGAGAGCCCGCCCTTCGAGTGCGACGACAACTTCGGGCAGTGCGGCACGCCGAACATGAGCGGCGGCGGCGGCGGCGGGGGCGGTGGGGGCAGCATCCTCATCAACAACACCGACCTCGGCGACACCTACCAGCGCGCCGACGACTACGACGACGACGGCATCGAGGACCCCTTCGACAACTGCCCGCGGCGCCACAACCTCGACCAGAGCGACGGCGACGGCGACGGCTTCGGCGACAGCTGCGACAACTGCCTGGGCATGGGCAACGCCGATCAGCTCGACCTCGACGGCGACGGCTTCGGCGACGCCTGCGACGACGACATGGACGGCGACGACGTGCCGAACGTCGACGACAACTGCAAGGGCGTGCCCAACCCGATGATCGACGGGCTTCAGTTCGACCTCGACGGCGACGGCGTCGGCGACGCCTGCGACCCCGACGTCGACGGCGACAGCCGGCCCAACCTCGAGGATCCCTGCCCGCTGAACCCCGACATCGACATCCCCGACGAGCTGCAGCGCGCGTCGTGCTTCCCCGACGACGATGGCGACGGCGTGGGCAACTTCGACCCCATCGCGCCCGACAACTGCATCAAGGTCGCCAACCCCGATCAGGCCGACATGGACGGCGACGGCATCGGCGACGCGTGCGACCCGGACATCGACGGCGACGACGTGCCCAACCTGCGGGACAACTGCCCGATGGTGAGCAACGACGGGCAGATCGACCTCGACCGCGACGGGCGCGGCGACAGCTGCGACGATCGCTTCTGCTTCACCGTCTTCGGCGACTACGGGCGCTGCCTCGACCCGCTGTCGGCGCTGCAGGTGTACACGCCGAACCTGATCGCCAAGACCGGCGAGCCGGTGCGGCTGCGTCTGTGGGCCAACCGCAAGAGCCAGGCGATGAAGTACACCTGGACGGTGACCAAGCGGCCCGACGGGTCGAGCGCGACGGTGAAGGGCGCGACCGGCGCGGTTTCGGAGTCCTCGCCCTTCGAGTACATCTATCGCGACGGCGAGGCGCCGGTGCTGGTGCCCGATCAGCCGGGCACCTACGAGGTCAAGCTGCACGTCGAGACGGTGTTCGAGGACGAGGTGAGCCGTGAGATCGGGGCCCTGGCCGAGTCCACCTCGACCCTGGTGGTCGAGGGCGAGGCGAAGGACGACGCCGGGGGCTGCGTCGCGGCGCCCGGCGAGCGCACGGGCGGCTGGGGCGGCCTGGCCCTGCTGGCGCTGGTCGGCCTCGGCCTGCGCCGGCGGCGGCGCTGAGCGCGCGCCCTGCCCGCTGATCGCCCCTGTTCACCGCGGGGCTGCCTCCTGAACCGTCTGCGCACCACCGCCGGCCTGATCCTGCTGCTGTGCGCCTGCACCGACGCGGGCCTGCAGCCCGTGCCGCCGACCCCGCCGCCCGAGGTGGACGACAAGCTGACCGTGATGGGCCAGCTGTGCACCGAGCCGGCGGACGTGACGCCCTTCCCGGTGAAGATCCTTTTCCTGATCGATCAGTCGGCCTCGCTGCAGTGCACCGACAGCCGGAACCGGCGCTTCCAGGCGCTGAACCGGGTGGTCAACGAGCTGCTGCCGCTGCCGCAGGTGTTCTTCGGCTTCGTCGGCTTCGCGTCGTGGTCGCGCACGCAGCCGTTCACGCGGGAGCAGGACGCCATCCGGCCCTTCCTGGATCCGGGGCAGGGCCTGGGGCCGGCGACCGACTACCAGGGCGCGCTGGCGACCGCGGTGCGCATGCTGGAGCGCGACCTGATCGACAGCGGGCCGGCGGTGCGCGCGCGCACGCGCTACGTGGTGGTGTTCGTCAGCGACGGCGCGCCCGAGCCGCGGTGCCGGGCGGGCTGCGAGGACGATCGCGCCGCGTGCAGCGACGGCGTCGACAACGACGCCGACGGGCTGGCGGACGGCTCGGACCCCGACTGCGACGATCAGGACGACAACAGCCTGCGCCCGGACAACCTGTACCCGGTGTGCAACACCGACCGCGAGATCGCCGAGGGCACCTACGTCGACATGCAGGGGCGCTGCCCCGAGTACAACATGCCGCGGCAGATCCTCCAGAGAATCGATGACTTGCGGTCGCTCGAGATCGCGTACTCGGCGGGCGACATCGCGCTGAACACGGTGCTGATCACGTCGCCGCAGGCGGTCATCGACGCGGTGTGCCCGGGCGGGCAGACGAACTTCGGCTACAACTTCGAGCAGGCGCGGCAGCTCTTGACCGGCATGGCCGAGGCGGGCGGCGGCACGTTCCGCGACGTGAACCTCGAGCGCGAGGACGACACCTTCCTCGACTTCGACTTCACCTCGCTGCGGGCGCCCTACTTCGTGACCGAGTTCAGCGCGATCAACGTGAACGCGGCGCCGGGGGCCAGCGGGCCGCTGGCCGACAGCGATCGGGACGGGCTGCCCGACGTGGACGAGCCGGTGGGGGTGACGTCGGCCTTCGACGCGGACAGCGACGGGGACGGGTACGGGGATCTGATCGAGACGCGGTTCGCGCGGTCGGGGTTCGATCCGCTGGATCCCGAGGCGCCGGCGCGGCCGTGCCGGGGCGAGCAGGCGCAGGACATGGACGGCGACGGGCTGCGGGCGTGCGAGGAGGCGTTCCTGCAGACGGACCCGCTGCAGCCGGACACCGACGGCGACCGGATACTCGACGGGGTGGAGCTTCGGCTGGGCAGCGATCCGCGGGTGGCGGACGCCGAGGCGGATCCCGACTTCGACGGGGTGATCACGCGGGAAGAGGTGCGCGGCGGGACGGATCCGCTGGCGCCGGACGCGGATCGGCACCGGGCCGAGGCCATCCGGTACGCGCTGGTCGATCGGGGCGAGCTGCCGGTGGCCGATCGCCAGAACGGGCGGCCGGTGCTGCGGCGCTGCTACGACTTCGAGGTGCGCGACATCCGGCTGGTGGCCGGGGCGCAGCGGCAGGATCGCGGGCGCAACCGGGTGGTGATGAGCCTGTTCGGCGAGCCGGTGGGCGTGGGCGGCTCGCCGCCCGCGGTGCGGCAGGGCTGCGTCGAGGCGATCTACCAGGGGTCGGGGCTGAAGCGGCCCGAGAGCGGCGTGGTGGATCTGCGGGCCGAGACGTGGGCCGAGCTGCGGACCGGGCTCGACAGCCGCTTCGACGACATCGCGCGCTGCATCGGGGTCGAGCCGCTCGACCTGACGCGCGAACAGGTGGAGAACGTGATCGACGCCTGCCTGCCGCCGCGCGTGGCGGTGGAGAACCTGCTGCTGCCGCGCGACGAGCTGAAGACGCTGCTGCGGCAGTACGCGCGGGGTGATCTGACGTCGACGCTGCCGGTCGAGGCGTCGGATCTGTTCTGGCCGGCGGCGTCGTTCGACCCCGAGGCGCACTGCTATCGGCCCTGGGAGGTCGATCGGCTGCGCAGCTTCCTGGCGACGCTGGCCGACGCGTGCGCGGCCTGCCCCGAGGTGGCGGCGGGGGGCGACGCGGGGTTGGACGCGGGCGCGGCCGACGCGGAGGCGCCGTGAGGGTCGGGCTCTTGGCGTTGCTCGTCGCGCTGAGCGCGTGCTCGCGCGCGGATCTGGAGAAGATCCCGCCTGCGCCGCCGCCGCCGCGCGACGACAAGCTCGAGCTCGAGGGGGCGCTGTGCACGCGGTCGCCCGAGGATCGGGCGTTTCCGCTGCGAGTGCTTTTCCTGGTGGACGGCAGCGAGTCGATGGAGGTGACCGATCCGATCGATCCCGCGACGGGCGAGACGCGGCGCGAGGCGGCGGTGCGGGCGGCCTGGCAGCGTTTGCTGGCGCGGGGGGACGACGCGGTGCGCGTGGGCATCGTGCGGTTCTCGGCGCAGGCGCAGTCGCGGACGCCGGTGGACGCCGACGGCGACATGCTGCCCGAGTCGTTCTTCACGACCAGCGCCGATCAGCTCGAAGCGGCGACGCGGGCGCTGCGGGTGACCGACCGCACGACCAACTACCGCAACGCGCTCGACGAGGCGTGGTTCGAGATGCGCACCGAGATGCTGCGCGCCGATCAGGAGAGCCTGCCGCGCAGCACCTACGTCGTGGTGTTCGTCAGCGACGGGCTGCCCGACACGGTCGAGGACGAGGAGGGGCGCAACACCGCCGACGGCATCGTCGAGGGCGTGGCGGCGCTGCAGGATCTGGCCGACCTGTTCCAGGTGGGGCGCTTCGCGTTCCACACGATCTACCTGTCGACGGATCAGGGCGCGGTGGTCGACCAGCCGGCGCAGGCGCTGCTGACGGCGATGGCCGAGGTGGGCGAGGGGACGTACCGCAGCGTGCCCAACGGCGAGCGGCTGGACTTCCTGCAGCTCGATCTGACCGCGCTGCGGCGCGTGTTCACGCTGCGGTCGCTGGTGGCGGTGAACACGAACGCGGTGCAGGACGCCGCGCAGCTGCCCAGCGTGGTGCAGGATCGGTTCGACGCCGACGCGTACAAGGACATCGACCTCGACGGGGCGCCGAGCTGCGGGGATCCGCTGATCGACAGCGACGGGGACGGGCTGGCCGATCTGGTGGAGCGGCGCATCGGGACGGATCCGCTGGATCCCGACACGGACGGCGACGGGCTGCGCGATCGGACGGAGTGGCTGTTCGGGGCGTCGGGGCTGGATCCGCTGGATCGCGGTGACGCCGGCTGCTTCGTGGGCGACCAGGTCGAGGTGGGCGGGCCGGACTGCGTCGACGCCGACGCCGACGGGTTCTGCGACTGCCCGGACGAGGACGGCGACGGGCGCTGCGAATACCCGGACAGCGACGGCGACGGGCTGATCGACTGCGAGGAGGTGTTCGTGGGCACGCGCCAGCAGGGGGCCGACACGGACGCGGACGGGCTGCCGGACCCGGTGGAGTGGCGGTTCCGGACGAGCCCGGTGCGGGCGGACGACCTGGACGATCTGGACTGGGATCGCACCGACAACGCGGTCGAGGTGCGCAGCGGGGGCGATCCGCTGTGCGACGACGCGGCGGGGCGGTCGAAGGTGGCCTACGACTATCAGGTGGACGACCAGGGCGTGGACGCCGACCGCGCCTGCTACACCTTCCGGGTGGGCGAGATCACGCTGCTGCCGACGGCGGCCAACGAGGCCGCGGACGCGCCGGGCAACGGGTGGAACCGGGTGCTGGTGTACGCCGGCGAGGGCGCGTTCGACGAGCCGGGCGCCTACGCCGGGTGGCGGGTGGCCTGCGTGGACGCGCGTTACGAGCTCGAGGGGGATCGCAAGACGCCGCCCTCGGGGGTGGTGCGGCTGGACGACGCCGACTTCGTCGACCTGCAGGACTTCGACGCCGCGCGCGACTGCCGGCGGCCGTGAGGAGGCATGCATGCACGGTTGGATGAACGCAGCGCTCGATACGTGCCCGTGCGCGTGCCCGTGCCCGGGTGGTCAGGGGGGAAGTCGAAGGGTCGATCTGGGAAAGCTGTTTTGAGTCAGTGGTTTACGGATCGTTCTGCTCCGGTGGAGACGTTCGGGCACGGGCACGGGCACGGGCACGGGCACGTCCTCCCGGACGGACGAGCTTGCCGTTTGGGGCGTGTCGGACCCGGCCGAAGCCGAACACGGAGGGGGAGGCCTGGATGATGGGCCGCGGGATGCGGGTCGCGGCGCTGTTGGGGCTGGCGCTGTTCGGCTGCGACGACGCCGATGACGGCGGGCAGGGCGGGGTGGACGGCGATCTGCCCGGCGGTGCGGTGTGCGCCTTCGACGACTCGACGGATCGGTCGACCGCGGTGCCGCTGACCGCGGGCGAGGCGGTGACCGGGGCGCTGTGCCCGGTGGGCGACGCGGACTGGTATCGGTTCGACGTGGGCGCGGGGCAGCGGCTCTTGACCGTGAAGCTGGAGAGCACCAGCCCGCTCACGCCGGTCGAGCCGACCTACGCGGTGCTGGCCGCCGACGGGACGCCGCTGGGCGCGCCGCGGCCCGACGAGGTGCGCGGGACGCCGCTGGACATCACGCACTGCGTGCCCGCGGGGCCGGTGGACGTGGTGGTGCGCGATCTGGGCGACGACGGGCAGGATCTGCGGCACGGCTACACGCTGAGCGTGACGGCGGCGGCGGATCCCGATCCGGCCGAGCCGAACGACACCGCGGCGGACGCGGCGGCGCTGACGGTGGACGCGCCGGTGACCGGCACCATCGGGTGCCGCGGCGACGTGGACGTGTTCCGGCTGACCGCGCCGGATCGGCGGGTGCTGCGCTTCCGGCTGCAGATGCCGGCGGGCGTGGTGGCGCCGCGGGTGGTGGTGCTGGGGCCGGGCGGCGAGACGCTGACCGACCAGGCGAACCCGGCGGGGGTGCGCGAGGACACCGACCTGTCGCGGGCGGTGGTGCTGCCGGCCGCGGGTGACTACCTGGTGCAGGTGCGGGACGACGACGACGGGCAGGCGGATCCGGCGGTCGAGTACACGCTGAGCGTCGCGCTGGACGAGGAGCGGGATCTGAACGAGCCCAACGACGTGGCCGAGCAGGCGACGGTGTTGAGCGAAGAGGCGGTGCCCTGCGTCGAGGCCGACTGGTCGGGCTGGTTCGAGGTGCAGGGCACGGTCGGCGTGCTGGGCGACCGGGACTGGTTCCGGCTGCCGGTCAGCACCTGCGCGCGGGGCATCCTCGAGGTCGAGATGGCCTTCGACACCGCGGGGTTGGACGCCGACGAGCAGCGCGCGCTGCTGGCCGAGGTGCAGGCCTCGGTGGCGGTGGTGCGGGCGCACGCGGGATCGCCCTGCGCGGCGGACGAGGAGTGCCGGGAGCTGCAGCAGGGCTGCGGCAGCAACTGGGACTGCACGGGGCTGTTCAACACGTGCCTGCCCAGCCGGCGGTGCGCGGGGGCGTCGACCTGCCTGCCCGAAGGGGCCTGCGGGGCGTTCCTGGTCGAGAAGCACGTGACGCCGCCGACGGGGGCGCCGGTGCCAGGCGAGGCGCCGCTGGAGAACCGGGTGCGCTTCTCGGCGCCCAGCCTGACCAACGAGCCGATCTACCTGGTGGCCGGCGACTTCGGCGGCGACGGGCTGGCGCCCGACACGTTCTATACGCTGCGCGCGCGGGTGCGCCGCGATCCGGACCGCAACGAGCCGTCGAACCTGTACACGCCGACCATCCGGCGGGACGACCCCATCGGGCTGCAGCTGAGCTACGCGGTGCGGCGGGGCAACGTGGCCCCGGTGCACGACTGCGCGGGCGGGCGGAAGGGGCTGCCGGACGCGGGGGTCGAGGACGCAGGGGTGGTGGACGCGGGCGCGCCCGACGCGGGGCCGGCCGATCAGGGCGCGCCGGACGCGGCGCCCGTGGTGGACGCCGCGCCGGTCGTCGACGCGGCGCCCGTGGCGGACGCCGCGCCGCCGGTGGACGCGAGGCCGCCGGTCGACGCGGGCCCCGACCTGGACGCGGCGCCGATGACCGACGCGGCGCCCATGACCGACGCCGCGCCCACCGACGACGCGGGCGCCGACGGCGGGATGGGCCCGCCGCCGCTGGTGCCCGGCTGCTGCGGTCCGGACGACTGGATCGAGGGCGCCATCAGCTACGAGGCGGACCAGGACTTCTACGTCTACGCGCACCCCTGCCCGGGCGAGGACTGCATGGTGCGCATCCTGTACGAGGTGGACGGCGGCGAGGTCGATCAGCTGTGGCAGGTGTACCGCGGCGGCGAGCTGTGGTTCGACGGCTTCGTGCCGCTGACGCAGGATCGCACGCAGCCCGCGCAGAGCGGGGCGCTGGGCGGCCTGGGCGCGCAGGACCAGTGCTTCTACGCCTTCCAGGGCCACGGCGGCGGTGACGACGTCTACTACTACGGCGTGGCCGTGCGCGACCTGCTGCCCGACGCCGACTACGACGCCGAGCAGCGCTATCGGTTCTGCGTCGAGAAGGTGGCGGACGGGTGCAGCGAGCCGCCCTGTCAGCTGTACGAGGACGGCTGCGGAGCGCCGCGGTGATGCGGATCCTGCTCGGGTGTGCGGTCGCGCTGGTCGCGTGCGACGACGGCGGCGGTGACGCGGCGCCGGTCAAGGACGCCGAGGTGACCATGCGGCCGCCGCGGCCCACCGACGACTGGACGATCGAGGCGCCCATCGCGACCGACGGCGCGGGCCTGCACGCCGACCTGGCCGCGGGGCCGGGCGGGGTGCTGGGGGTGGCCTGGTTCGACACCGTGCCCGAGACGGGCGAGGCCTGCACCGAGGTGGGCGACAGCCCGCCGGACAAGGTGTTCTGGACGCTGCGCTACGCCGGGCGCGACGGCACGGCGTGGTCGACCGAGGTGGCGCACCGGGTGCTGCTGCTGGGCGCGCCGCTGGGGCTGGCGCTCGCCTTCGACGACGAGGCCGTGCCGCACGTCGCGACGATGACAGGCGAGCCGCTGGCCATGCAGAAGTACTGCGGCGCCAACGATCTCGGGCTGCTGCGGCGGCGCGGCGAGGACGACTGGACGCTCGACACCGTGGCGGTCAGCTCGGCGACGGCGCCGGCGGGTGACGCCGCGAGCGACTTCGGCGAGGTCGTCGGACCCTGGCCCGCGCTGGCCTTCGACGCCGAGGGACGGCCGGCCGTGGCCTACAAGGACGTCCACTCGGGCGCGATCCAGGGCGACGACCTGACGCGCGCCGACGTCGCCTTCGCCTGGCGCACCGGCGGCTGGCAGCACGAGGTGGTCGACTTCGGGCGCGGCGCGGGCGACTACAGCGTGCTGGCGTTCGACCTCGACGGGCGGCCCGTGCTGACCTGGCACACGCCGGTCGAGCACCCGTCCGAGAGCCGGCGCGGCGTTTGGGTGGCGCGCCGCGAGACCGACGGCACCTGGGCCAAGGTGCGCCTGTACGAGGGATCGACGGTGGAAGGCCCCGACGTGGTGGTGCACCCGGACACCGGCGACCTGTGGGTCAGCTACTACGAGCCGGTGGCGAAGCGGCCGACGATCGCGCGGCTGCCCGCGGGCGCCGATCTGGCCGACGCGGACGCCTGGGAGCGCGAGGTCGTGCCCACCGAGGGCTTCGACGAGGGCCGCCACGCGCGGCTGGCCGTGGCGCCCGACGGCGGGCTGGCGGCGGTGTGGTACCGCTGCGCCAAGGCGACGGCCGCCGACTGCGCGCCCGCCGACGACGCGGTGGTCGTGGGCTGGCGCGAAGACGACGGCGCCTGGGCGCGCGAGGTGGTCGACGAGGGCGACGCCGGCCTGTGCGGCACCTACCCCGATCTGGCGTTCGAGGCCGACGGGCGGCTGCGCGTGATCTACCAGTGCAGCCGCCCGCGCGGCGCCCGCTTCACGTTCCAGCTCGAGACGGCGGTGCGGAGGCGGCGGTGAGGGCGCTGTGCGCGGCGCTCGTGCTGCTCGCCATCGGCTGCGGTGAGGACGAGGCCGAGGCGGGCGCCCTGCGCGGCAGCGTCAGCCGCGTCTACGGCCTCGGCCACGACGGCGTGCGCGCCCGCCTGTCCAACAGTGAGCTGGCCATCCAGTACACCGCCGGCCGCGAGGTGCCGGTGCAGGTCGTGGTCGACCTGGGCGCGATGGCGCTCGACGGGCCGGCCAGCGTCGATCTGGCCAGCGACGGTGACGTCATCGGCCGCCGGGGCGATGCGCGCCTTCCCGACCTGAAGAGCGGCACGCTGACGCTCGAGGCCTACGCCCCCAAGGCCGGCGCGCGCGTCGCCGGCAGCTTCGAGGCGGTGGTCACCGCGAAGGGCGACGACTACACGCTGGTGGGCAGCTTCGACGCGCCGCTGGAGGATCTGCGCTGACTCAGTTCGTCGGCGTCTGGTCGGCCAGATATTCCTCGACATCCTCGCGGTCGACGGGGCCGAAGTGGCCGGTGAAGAAGGTCTTCACGTTCGGGTGGGCGTCGAGCAGCGCGCGGATGTCGGCGCGGTTGTCGGCCAGATCGCACATGTAGAAGTGGGTCTCGGCGCCGCCGCCGACGATGGCGCCGCGGAACAGATCGCCGACGAAGGCGGCGTCGCCGACCACGACCACCAACGAGCCGCGGGTGTGGCCGGGCATGGGCAGGATGCGGCCGGGGATGCCGCCGACGGGCGCCAGATCGGTGGGCGCGTCGATCCACACGTCGGCCCCGTAGCCGTCGTAGGTGGCGGCCTGATCTTCGTCGACGCGGCCCTCGGCGATGGATCCCGTCGGGCACAGGGGCTCGTTCTTCCCGGCCGCCATCATCGGCTGGTCGCCCGCGCCGGCGACCAGCTGCGCGGTGAGATCGGTCCGCAGGCGCGCCCCGCCGCCCGCGTGGTCGGCGTGGCCGTGGGTCAGGATGATCGCCTTCACGGCGGCCGGGTCGAGGCCCAGCGCGCGGACCCGTTCGGCGGTCTCGCCGGCCAGGGCCTCGTACCCGGCGTCGATCAGCACCACCGCGTCGCCCTGCTGCACCACGTGCACGTTGCTGTAGTCGACCTCGAGGGTGTGGACCGTGGCCCCGGCGATGCGGGTCTGCGAGGTCGAGCCGCCGCAGGCGGTCAGGGTCGCCGCGAACAGCAGCCAGGCGAGGGCGCGGGGCATCATCGAAGGGGTCTCCGAGGGGACGAGACGGCGCCCCACCCTACGAGGCGGAGCGCCGCTCGGATCAGGGCAGCAGCGCCGCGCGGCACAGGCCGCCGCCGCAGTCGTCGGTGCACGCCCACTGGCCGTCGACGCAGGCGCAGCTGGACGACACGCACACGCCGGCCGCCTGCACGCACACCTCGCCGCGCGCGCACCCGGACTCGACGCAGCCCTGCGGGTTGGGGCCCTCGCACGCGGCGGGGGCCTGCTCGACGCACGCGGCCACCGGCGGGCAGGGCGGGCGGATGCACAGCACCTGCTGCAGCTCGCACGTCGTCCCGCGGGGGCACAGCCGCCCCCGGCAGGTGTCGGCGCAGTAGGCCTCGCCGGTCTCGGGCCACACTTCGCAGCTCTGGTTGGCGCCGCAGCGGACGGCCGCGCAGGGATCCTCGTCCGGGCGGCACACGCCGCCGCCGCAGTCGGCGGTGCACAGCCACTGGCCGCTGTCGACGTCGCAGCCGCAGGCCGAGGGCGCGCAGGTGTCGCCGACCACGCAGCGCTCGCCCTCGGGGCAGCCGGTGCTGGCGCAGCCGGCCGGGTTCGGGCCCTCGCAGGCGATCTCGTCGGGCACGCATCGCGCGACCTGCTCGCAGGGCGGGTCGATGCACCGCTGGTCGACGAGCTCGCAGTGGGTGCCGCGCACGCAGAGGACACCCTCGCAGCTGGGGACGCACGCCGCGTTGCCGTCCGCGTCCACCTCGCACGTCGTGCCGGCGGCGCAGCGCACCGCGGCGCAGGGATCGCGCTCCGGCCGGCACTCGCCGCCGCCGCAGTCGCGCGTGCAGGCCCAGAAGCCGCTCTGCGGATCGCACGCGCAGCTCGACGGCGCGCACACGCCCTCGAACACGCACACCTCGCCCTCGCCGCAGCCGCGGTCGCGGCAGCCCTCGGGGTTGGGCCCCTCGCAGCCGCCGGCGTCGGGCACGCACTGGGCCACCGGCGGACACGGCGCTCGGATGCACAGCACGTCGTTCAGCTCGCAGTGCGTCCCATCGCGGCAGGCGAAGCCCTCGCAGGTGTCGGCGCAGTAGGCCTCGCCCGTCTCGCGCCAGACGCGGCACTCCTGGTGGGCCGCGCAGTCGAGCTCGGCGCAGGGATCGGGGGCCGGCACGCAGGCCGCGACGGGGGGGCAGGGCGCGCGCACGCACTCGACGTCCTGCAGCTCGCACACCTGCCCGCGGGGGCAGAGGACGCCCTCGCACGTGTCGGCGCAGTAGGCCTCGCCGGTGCCCTCGAAGATGCGGCACACCTGGTTCTCGCCGCAGCGGATGGCGGCGCAGGGGTCGACCGCGTCGACGCACACCGCCTCGGGCGGACAGGGCGCGCGGACGCACTCGACCGCCCGCAGGCGGCACACCTGGCCTTCCTCGCAGCGCGTCAGCTCGCAGCTGTCGGCGCAGTAGGGCTCGCCGGTGCGCGGCCAGATCTCACAGGTCTGGTCGGCGGCGCAGCGCACGCCGGCGCAGGGATCGCGCGGCTCGCAGGTGCCGCCGCCGCAGTCGCGCGTGCAGGCCCACAGGCCGCTCTCGGGGTCGCAGCGGCAGGCCGACGGCACGCAGGCGTCGCCGACCACGCAGGCCTCGCCCGCCGGGCAGCCGTCGCGCAGGCAGCCCTGCGGGTTGGGGCCCTCGCAGCCGTCGGGCACGCACTGCGCGACGGGCGGGCAGGGGGCCCGCACGCACTGCACCTCGACGAGCTCGCAGTGGCTGCCCTCGCGGCAGGCGCGGCCCTCACAGGTGTCGGCGCAGTAGGCCTCGCCGGTCTCTGCGAAGATGCGGCACGTCTGGTTCTCACCGCAGCGCACGGCCGCGCAGGCGTCCGGGCCCGCCACGCACTCGCCGCCGTTGCAGTCCTCGGTGCAGGCCCACGCGCCGGTCTCGGCGTCGCACACGCAGCTCGACGGGATGCACGCGTCGACGTCCGCGCACTGCTGCCCGGCCGGGCACCCCGTCTCGCGGCAGCCCTGGGGGTTGGGCCCCTCGCAGGCGCCGCCCTCGGGCCGGCACACGCCGCCGCCGCAGTCGTCGGTGCAGATCCAGCCGCCCTCCGGATCGCACATGCAGTTGCTGGGCACGCAGGTGTCGTCGACGACGCACGCCTGGCCCTCGGGGCAGCCGGTGGCGCGGCAGCCCTGCGGGTTCGGGGTGTCGCACAGGTCACCGACCGGTCGGCACTCGCCGCCCGCGCAGTCGGCCGTGCAGATCCAGGTGCCCGTCTCGGCGTCGCACATGCAGCCGCTGGGCGCGCAGGTGTCCTCGAAGACGCACTGTTGGCCGTCGGGGCAGCCCCGCTCGCGGCAGCCCTCGGGGTTCGGGCCCTCGCAGGTGGGCGGCGCGGGGCGGCAGACGCCGCCGCCGCAGTCGTCGGTGCACGTCCAGGTGCCGGTGTCGGCGTCGCACGCGCACGACGACGGGGCGCAGGTGCCCTCGATCACGCACTGCTCGCCCTCGTCACAGCCGGCGGTGCGACAGCCCTGGGGGTTGGGGCCCTCACAGGCGCCCGGGCCGGCGTCGTCCGGCGGGCCGGCGTCGGGTGGGGGCGCCGCGTCGCGTCCCGGTTCGCCGCCGACGCCCGGCGTCGCGTCGCCGCCCGCGTCGGCCGCGCTGCCCCCAGCGCCGCCGCCCTGTCCGCCCGCCGCCGCCGCCGCCGCCGCCGGCGCCGATCTGGCCCCCGGCGCCGCCGCCGGCGTCGCCGCCCTCTTCGTCGGTGGGCTCGCACCCGCCCAGCACCAACGCCAGCATCACCAGGGTCCGCAGCTTCATGGCTCCTCCCTCTCGCTCGCTCGGGGCGCGCGCCGCCCGCGGGCCCACTATACGCCCGCGCCGGCCTCGCACCATCGTCGTCGGCCCGCGCCGTGGTTGACCCGGGGCGCGCCGCGCGCTCCTCTGTCCTCCGACGCCCTCGCCGGAGCCTGCCCGTGATCGATCCCCTCAGCCTGCCCCACGACGCCGCCCGCCGCCTGCTCGCTGCCGGGGCGCCGGTATGGCTGCCGATCAACCCGGTCGAGTTTCATGGCCCCCATCTGTCGCTGCACAACGACCACCTGCTGAGCGTGGGCATCGTGCGGGCGTTGCACCCGCGGGTGGCGCCCGAGCACCCCCTACTGCTGTGCCCCGATCTGGAGCTGGGCGTCGAGCCGTGCCCCGGGCCGGGCTCGCGCGCCGTGCCCTATGGGGCGGTGCGGCGCGCCGTCGTCGAGGCGTGTGACGCCCTCGCCGACCTGGGCGCAACGAACGTGGCCCTGATGACCTTCCACGGCGCGCCCTTGCACGCGGCGGCGCTCGAGGCGGGCGTGCGCCGCCTCACCGCCCGCGGGGTGCGCGCCGTGGCCCCCTTCAACCTGGCGCTGCGCATGATGCTGTTCATGCAGCTCGAGGACTTCGATCCCGTGCTCGCGCAGGTGCCCGAGGCCGATCGCGCGGCGGTGCGGCAGGAGCTGCTGTTCGACTTCCACGCCGGCTTCTTCGAGACGTCGCTGGCCCTGCACTACGCGCCCGACTCGGTCAGCCCGCGGTATCGTGCGCTGCCGCCTTGCCCGCCGGTGCGGCCGCACCGCGCGCTGGCGGCGCTGGGGGGGATGGCGCGGCGCCTGGGGGCCGACACCTTCGCGCGTGAGATGGGCTTTGCGGCGATGGGCACGGCGTGGTCGGCGCTGCGCCCCTTCCCGGGCTACACCGGGCGGCCGCACCTGGCCACGGCGGCGATCGGGGCGGGCTTCGCGGCGATGATCGAGGACGGCTACACCGAGCTCGTGACGCAGGTGTTCGCGGGGCAGGCGACGTCGCCGCCGCCGATGATGCCGTGGCTGCCGTGGGTGAGCCTGGGCGGGCGCTTGGGCAACCTGCACGTGCCGAACGACGCGGTGGCCCTGCTGCCGGTCGAGGGCGGCTGACGGCGGCCGCGGACGAGCACGTTCCGGCGGGCCTACTCGGCCCCGGCGTCCATCGCGGGCTCGGGGCAGCGCAGGCGGACGACGGTGAGGCCCGCGTCGCCCTGCGCCACGGCGGCGCGGCGCTCGTGCGCGTGGACGCCCTGCACCGGCGCGCCCAGGTCGGGCGCGAACCAGACGGTGGGGGCGGTGGGCGCCAGCAGATCGACGACGAACAGATCGCCCGCGGCGACCGCGACGGTGCGGCGGTCGAGGAAGGCGACACCGGTCACGTCCTGGTCGAACAGTAGCGTGGCGAGGCGCTCCGGGCCGTCGCGCGGGGCCAGATCGACGACGCCCAGGCCGCCGCCCAGCTCGGCGAGCACCGCGAGGTCGCCCGCCACGCTCACCGCGACCGCACGGCCCTCGGTGGTCAAGAGCGTCTCGATGGCCGTCGGCGCCTCGCGCTCGCTGACGTTCACCCGGGCCAGCCCAGCGAGGCCGTCGGCGACGATCACCTGGTTGCCGCGCCGGCCCAGGCTCAGCGCGCGGCCGGCCGTGGGGCCGCGGCCCAGGCGGCGGGGGGCGGCGCGATCCTCGAGGTCGACGCCCTCGACGCCCTTCGCGAACACGGCGGCGTAGGCGTAGCGGCCGAACACCAGGAAGTCCTGCACGGCGTCGCGCGCGGTGTAGCTGCCCACCGGCTCGCCGTCACGCCGGTTGTGGATGCGCAGCCGCGGGCCGCCCTCCCAGACGTAGACGAAGTCGTTGTCGGCGACGAGGCCGGCCGCCGGGCCCTCGTCGTCGGTGGGCGGGCGGGCGAAGGTCTCCTCGACGTCCTCGTCGGGCAGCTTCGACAGGTCGAAGGCGGCGAAGCCGGCCGCGCCGCGCGCGACGTACAGGCGGTCGCCGCGCAGGTGGGCCGCGCGCACCGGGCCGTCGATCGTCGTCACCACCTCCAGGCTCGCGTCGGGGCGTGTCCAGACGCAGTCGCCCTCGACGCAGCGGTCGACGGTGCAGGGATCGTCGTCGGCGCAGGCCGCCCCGCCGTCGCAGGGGAAGGCCGCGTCGGCGGTGCCCACATCGAGGGCGGCGTCGACGGCGGCGTCGGCGCGATTCGGCGAGTCTTCGGCGCAGCCGGCGAGGGCCAGCAGCAGACATCCGCGCGCGAGGTGGGACAGGGGATTCGGCATCGGCTCGCGGTCGAGTATACTCGCGCCTCGGGACGGAGCGACCCGGAGACGCCCTTCATGCGACGACTCGCCGCGATCGTGGCCTTCATGGCGGCCCTGCCCGCCGCGTGGGCCGCCGACGACCCGGCCTTGCCGGGCCTGGCGGTGCAGAGCCGTCGCCACACCCAGACGCACGAGTTCACCGCCGCGGTGGGCATCCTGCCGCTGGACGCCTTCGAGAAGGGGCTGACGGTCAGCGGGGCGTACACCCTGCACTTCACCGACGTCTTCGCCTGGGAGGTGGCGCACTTCTTCTGGAGCTTCCCGCTCGAGACGGACCTGCGCGACGAGCTGAACGCCTTCGACATCGAGCCGACGCCCTTCGAGCGGGTCGAGTACTTCCTGACCACCAACTTCGTCTTCAAGCCGCTGTACTGGAAGGGCGCCTGGCTGAACGACGGCCTGGCCTTCGGCGAGCTGATGTTCCTGGTGGGCGGCGGCTACGGCTGGATGACCCGGTCCGAGCGGCCCGTCGCCGACGTCGGCGTGGCCTATCGGCTGTACGTGTCCGAGTCGGTGTCGCTGCGGCTGGACGTGCGCGATCACGCCTTCATCAACAGCGAGGACATCCAGAACGAGCTGTGGATCGGCCTGGGAGTGTCCCTCTGAGACGCGCCGTCCCCCTCGTCGTGCTGGCCCTGCTGGCCGGGTGCGCGAGCACCGGCGGCATCCCCGAGGATCGCGAGGCGGCCTTCACCTACGCCGTCGCGCGGCAGCGGGCCGACGAGCCGGCGCTGGCCGCGGCGGCGGCGTGGCGGTACTACGCGGGCGCCACGCCGGACGATCCGCGCTACGACCGGGCGCTGCGGCTGCTGGCGCGCAGCGCCGAGGCGCTGGACCTGAGCTGGGCGGCGTCGCTGTGGTACCTCGACGTCGCGCGGGCGCGGCGCGATCCGGAGCTGCTGCCCGAGGCCCTGCGCGGCCTGCGCCGCATCATCGACTCGGGCGTCTACGACGCGGACACGCTGGTCGACGGCTTCCTGGCGACGACCGAGATCACCGGCCTGCCGCCCGACCTGCAGGGCTTCGTCGACTACCAGCGCGGCCTGCACAACGCGCGGCAGCAGCTCGACGCCTGGGCCGCGGCGCGCTTCGCCGATCTGCCCGAGGCCGGCGGCTGGCGCGCGCGCGCGGACTACGTGGGCGCGGTGCAGCAGGTGGCCGCGCGCGATCTGGGGAAAGCCACCGAGGCGCTGGACGCCCTGGCCGAGCGCGACGATCTGCCCCCCGATCTGGACGTCGACGTCCGCCGCGCGCTGGCCCGCGTCGCGATGGAGCAGGGCCGCTACGACGACGCCATCGCGCAGTACGAGCGGCTGCGCGCGCTGGCGCCGGACGATCCCTCGCTGCTGCTCGAGATGGCCTGGGCGCACTACCACCGCGGCGAGACGCGGCGCACGCTGGGCCTGCTGCGCGCGCTCGACGCGCCGGTGTACCAGGATCTCATCGCCCCGGAGCGCTTCCTGCTGGAGGCCCTGGCGCTGCGGCGGCTGTGCCAGTTCGGCCCGGCGCGGCGCGCGGCGACGCGGCTGCGCGCGCGGCACGGCGACGCGCTGGACGATCTGTACGCGGGCGGCCTGCTGACCGAGTCGGCCGCCCTACGCGCCGCGGCGAAGCGCCGCCCCGGCGTCGAGGAGCTGAGCCGCTTCGTCGACCGCGTCGCGCGCGAGAAGGCGCGGGTGGACGACCTGGCCGACGACCTGGGCCCCGAGCTGTATCCGCACCTGCGCGATCTGTACGACCGCGGGCTGCGCGAGGCGCGGCGTCGCCTGGACGCGCGGCTGGCGCACGCGGTGGACGCGGTGGGCGAGGATCTGCTGGCCGCCGAGGAGGGCGTGCGGCTCATCCTGCACGAGCTGAGCGTCGCGCTGCTGCGCGGCCGCCGTCGCCCGGCCGGCCCGCCCGAGGCGCCGCCGCCCGACGTGCGCACCGGCGGCGGGCGGGTGGTGTTCCACGACACCGGCGAGTTCTGGACCGACGAGCTGGACGACCTGATCGTCGTCGCCGAGGACCGATGCATCGACTGATCCTCGCGCTGACGCTGGTGGCGGCTGGCTGCGGGGCGCAGCGGGTCGAGGTGCGCGATCCGGCGCGCGTCGAGCGGCTGCGGCTGCAGATCACGAAGGCGCGCAACGCCATCGAGGAGACGCGCGCGACCATCGCGCAGGCGCGCGGCGCCGCGTATCTGCCCGAGCTGTACGTGCGGCTGGCCGAGCTGCTGGGCGAGGAGGCCCGCTACCACTATCAGGTGGCCTACGAGCGCGAGCAGCGGTCGGTCAAGGCGCTGCACGTGCCGCAGGTGCGCTTCCTCAAGGAGCAGGCCATCGCGCTGTACCGGCAGGTGCTGAAGCGGCACCCGGAGACGGCGCTGGCCGACCGCGTGCTGTTCAACCTGGGGCAGGAGCACCGCGAGCTGGGGCAGTACGACGAGATGCGGGCGGCGCTGCAGCGGCTCGTGGACGAGCACCCCGCGAGCCCGCTGCGCAACGACGCGCTGCTGGTGCTGGGCGACGATCAGTTCGACCGCAGCGACCTGGACGCGGCGGCCGAGCATTACGCGCGCATCACCAAGGCGCCGCTGAGCCGGGTCAGCGGCCTGGGCCACTACAAGCTGGCCTGGGTGAAGGTGAACCAGGGGCAGTGCAAGCGGGCGCTGGATCACTTCGAGAAGGCGATCGACGCGTCGAACGCGTGGCTGGCGGCGGGCGGCGAGCCGGGCAGCGGCGAGAGCGCCGAGCTGGACGTGCGGCGCGAGTCGCTGGTCGACCTGACCTACTGCTACAGCCGCGAGCGCAAGCCCGAGACGGCGGTGCCGTACCTGCGATCGAAGGCGTACAGCCGCGGCGCCTACGTGGCGGCGCTGGAGCGGCTGGCGGATCGGTTCTCGACGATGGATCAGGCGCAGGGCGCGGCGGACGTCGCGCGCGAGCTGCTGCGGCTGGGGCCGGACGGGCCCGAGCGGCTGGACGACGCGCGGCTGCTGCACGGGGCGGTGCGTAAGTCGAAGGCCTTCGGCGAGGTGGCGGCGGACGTCGAGCTGATCACGCGGGCGGTGCGGCGGCACGTGCGACGGCCGGACGTGCCGGCCGAGCAGCGCGACCGGCTGCTGGGTGAGTTCGAGCAGTACGCGCGCGACCTGGCGACGCGGGCGCAGGAGGCGCTGACCGCGGGCGGGCCGCGCGCGCCGGCGGCGCGGCAGGTGGCCGACGCCTACGCGAACTGGCTGGACGCCTTCCCCGACAGCGAGTTCCGGGGCGAGATCCTCGAGAACCTGGCCGACGTGCTGGCCGGGCTGGGCGATCCCTTCGAGGCGGGGCGGCGGCTGCAGGCCGCGGCGGCGCTGCGGCCGGCCGAGGATCCGGCGCGGGCGAAGCTGCTGTACGACGCGGTGGTGCTGCTGCAGAAGGCGCTGGAAAAGGAGACCGGGCGGGCGCACCTGGAGCGCGTGGTGGCGCGCGCCGGGCTGCGGCGGGCGGCGCGCGAGCTGATGGCGGGCACGCTGACGCCCGAGCGCGCGCGGCGCGTGCGCTTCGCCATCGCGCAGACCTACTACGACGAGGGGCGCTACCGGCCGGCCATCGATCGGCTGACGGCGGTGGCGCTCGAGTACCCGAACACCGTCGAGGGCGACGCGGCGGTGCACCTGGTGCTGGACAGCTACAACACGATCAACGACCTGCTCGGGCTGGTGAGCGCCGGGCGGCGCTTCCTGGCCGGCGACAGCCCGGTGAGCCCGAAGGTCAAGTCGGACATCCAGCCCATCGTCGAGGCGGCCGAGCAGAAGCAGCTCGACGAGCTGTCGCTGGCCGCGGCGGGCGTGGACGGCGGGGATCCGACGCAGGAGCTGGAGCGGTTCGCCGAGCGCTACCAGGGCACCGACCTGGGCGAGCGGGCGCTGCTCAACGCGTTCGTGGCGGCGCGGGCGGCGGGCGACAGCCAGGCGCTGTACCGGTTGGCCGACGAGATCGCCGCGAAGTACCCGAAGAGCGAGCAGCTGCCCGGCATCTTCGCGACGCTGGCGCGCACGGCCGCGGCGCGGCTGGAACTGGATCGGGCGGTGACCTACTTCCGGCGGGCGGCCGACTCGGATCCGGCCGAGCGGGTACCGCTGCTGGTGGCCGAGGGACGGCTGCGGGCCGAGCTGGCCGACGACGCGGGCGCGCAGGGCGCCTTCGAGCTGGCGCTGCGGGCGGCCGAGACCCCCGAGGCGCGGGCGCTGGCCGGCGGCGCGCTGGCGCGCCTGCTCGAGCGCGGCGGGCAGCCGGCGGCGACGATGCAGGCGCTGCAGCCGCTGGCGGCGGACGGCGCGCCGGCGGTGCTGGCGCGGCTGGGGCTGGCGCAGGTGCGCAGCGGGCAGACCGATCAGGCCGAGGCGACGATGCAGCGGGTGCTGGACGCGGGCGGCGCGGACGACGGCGATCGGGCGCGGGCGCACTACGGGCAGGCCGAGGCCTTCCACGCGGTGTTCGCCGGGCTCGATCCGGGCAGCGACGTCGAGGCGGTGCAGGAGGTCGTGACGCTGGCCGAGATCGCCGAGGCGAGCTACCTGAAGGCGGCGCGCGAGGGCGACCCGGTGTTCGGCGCGGCGGCGCTGGGGCGGCTGGCGACGCTGGCGCAGACGACGGCGACGAAGCTGCGCGGCGTGCGGCTGGCCGGCGTGGCGCCGGCGCAGGCCGAGGCGCTGCAGAAGGGCCTGCAGCAGCGGGCGGTGCAGTTGGAGGCGCGGTCGAAGGAGGCGCTGGGGGCGTGCGCCGAGCTCGCGTGGACGCGGCAGGTGTTCGCGGCGCCGGTGCGGGCGTGTCTGACCGGCGCGGCGCCGGCGCAGGATCCCGTCGCGTTCGACCGGCTGGCGCCGCGCTCGCCCGCGGGCAACCTGCCGCAGCTCGACGCGCTGCGGCAGCAGGTGTCGAAGAACCCGGACGATCACGCGGCGCTCACCGCGCTGGGCGAGGGGCTGCTGCAGGCGGGCGACGCGCACGCGGCGCGGCTGGCCTTCGCGCGGGCGGTGCAGGTGGGCGGCGGGCCGGTCGAGCAGAACCTGCTGGGCATCGCGAGCTGGAAGGCCGGCGACCGCACCGGCGCGCTCGAGGCCTTCGCGCGGGCGGCCGGCGGCGGGCTCGAGGCCGGGCGGCAGAACCTGGCCGACGGGCTGCGGCAGGTGGGGCTGGCCGGCGCGGCCGACGAGGCGCTGAAGCGCATCCCGGCCGGGCGCCCCGGCGGCGCGCTGCTGAGCGGGGGGGCGGGCTGATGCGACGCCTGCTTCCGCTGTTCGCGCTGCTGCTGTCCGCCTGCGGGGGCGTGCGCCCGGTCGACATCCACGATCCGCGGCTGCCGCGGGCCGACCGCCTGTTCCTGGCCGACGCCGAGGACGCGGTGGTCGTGGCGCGCGCGGCGGTGGCCGACGCCGAGGCGCGGCTGGCCGAGGTGCAGCGGTGGCGCGCGCGCATCGCCGACGCGGGCAGCCTGGGCGCGGCGGACGGCGCCCTGCAGACGATGGCGGCGGCGCGCGTGCGGCTGGCGCGGCTGGAGCTGGACGCCGCCGAGGCGCACCGCGACCTGAGCGCCGCGCGCCTCACCCGGGCGTACGCCCGCACGGCGATGCGGCGCGACCTGGCCGTCTACGAGCTCGAGCCCATCGATCAGGCGGCCGAGGCGGCGACCGCGCGGGCGGCCGCCGCGCGCGACGCCGTCGACCAGCAGCGCATCGCCCTGCAGGAGGCCACCACCGCGTTCTGGCAGGCCTTCCGCCAGCTGGCGGCCAGCGGCGGCGACACGCGGCCGCTCTGGAGGGAGTGAGATGCGTCTCGTGCTCATCGTGGGCCTCGGTCTGGCCCTCGTCGCCTGCGACGACGGCGGCGAAGACACCTGCGGGGGCGCCAGCGCCGAGCCGTTTCCGGCGGCGCTGAACTTCGGCGAGGTGAAGCGCGCGGGGCAGGGCGATCCGCTCACCGACACCGTGCCCGCGCGCCGCACCGTGCTGGTGCGCAACGGCTGCAGCGCGGCGCTGTCGGTCGAGCAGGTGTGCCTGGTGGGCGACGCGCGCGGCGCCTTCGAGCTCGAGGGGCCCACGCCGATGAGCGCGGCGCGCGGCGAGGAGATCGCGGTGCGCGTCACCTACGACGCCGACATGCCCGCCGAGCGCGTCGACGGCGAGCGCCCGGCCGACGTCGCCGCGCTGGTGATCGTCAGCAACGCGGCCGACAGCCCGCTGGTGGTGCCGGTCTGCGCGCGGCTGGTGGGCGACGGCGAGACGCCCGAGGCCTTCGACTGCCCGGCCGCGCCCGAGCTGCCCGACCCCCCGTGCGGCGGCTGATCCTGCTCGCCGCGCGGGTCCTGCTCGCGGCGCTGGCGGTCGCCGGCTGCCAGTCGCCCGAGGACGAGTTCACCGAGGGCCGCCTCGAGAACCTGTGCGCCGGTACCGTCCCCGTGTGCAACGTGCGCGCGGGCTGCGTGCTGGGCGACGACGACTTCGTGCGCGGCACCTTCCCCGGCGCCCAACGCTACATCGTCGCCACCGACCGCCCGGATCAGCGCGTCGAGGTGCGCCTGTTCTTCACGTCGCAGCGCTTCCCCGGCACCGAGCTGCTGGTGCAGCTCAGCGAGCCGGGCTGCGGCCGTGCCGAGCAGACCCGCCTGGTCGACATCGACTTCTTCGCCCGCGCCGGCGACGACGGCATCCTGGACTTCAGCTTCGACGCGCCCGAGAAGGGCGACCACCTGCTCGAAGTGTTCAGCGACATGAGCGCCGGCTGGCTCTTGACCGTGGACGTGGTGGACGAGTGAGCGACGGCCGGGACCGAGGGCCGCGTGTGCTGCCGCACGACGCGCTGGTGAAGGTGACCTTGGCACCGGTCGAGCACGCGCGGGGCTTCTTTCGCAGCGTGCTCCCGCCGGCGCTGGTGGCGCGGCTCGACCTGTCGACGCTGACGCTCCTGCCCACCAACTACGTCGGCCGATGGTTGGGGCAGCTGTACACGGACCTGTTCTACGGCGTGCGGTTCGTCGATGGCGGCGCCGCCACGCTGTATCTGGCCTTCGAGCACGAGAGCTCGGAGGCGCGACGGCTGGTGCCGGTGCGCTTCCTGCGCGCCAAGGCGTATTTCCTCGAGCGGTGGATCGCCGACCACCCCGAGGCGGATCGGGTCCCGCCGGTCATCCCGGTGCTGTTGCATCACGGACGGCAGCCTTGGCCCGGCCCGACGCGCTATCGCGACGTCGTCGAGGTGGCCGACGCGGATCGAGCGCTCGTCGAGCCCTACGTCACCGACTTTCGCATCCTGCTCGTCGACCTCGCCGCGACGGGCCGGGACGAGGAGCTTTGGCAGCACGCGTTCGAGCAGTCGACCACGGCGCTCTGTCGGCTGACGCTGCTGATGCTGCAGCACGCGCCGGACAATCCGGGGCTGGTCGCGCTGATGCGCGAGCACCTCGGTCTGTGGCAGCAGGTGCTCGAGGCGCCGTCCGGCATGGATGCGTTCCTCGCGGTGCTCCGCTACATTCAGACCGTCAATCGGCACGTCGACACCGACGAGATGCGGGGGTTCGTGGTCGAGGTGGCAGGTGCGGAGGCGGAGGAACTGGTGATGGGCAAGACGATTGGCGAGTTGAAGCAGGAGTGGCAAGACGAAGGACGCGAGCAAGGTCTCGCGCAGGGCCTCGCCCGGTCGCTGCTCAAGCTGATCACGCTGCGCTTCGGCGCCCCGGACGCCCAGACCGAAGCGCGCGTGCGCGCCGCCTCGATCGAGCAGCTCGAGGCCTGGACCGACGCCATCCTCACCGCGCCGGACCTGGCTACGCTCCTCGGGCGTCAGCCTTAGAACGCTGCCGCCCCCCTCCGCTCGAGTACCTCGATGTCCGTCCGACAGTCCTTCGTGACCCCCGCCGAGATCCTCGGCCTGCGCCCGCTGGGCAAGAGCCTGCGGCAGTGCAAGCTCGCCCTGCTGGGCGACGCGTCGGCGCCGCCGAGCCGGTGGGGCCCCTCGTCCCTGCGCATCCTCAAGCCGTGGGTGTCGGTGCCGACCTGGCTGGGCCACACGCGCGCCGATCGCCGGGTGATCGTCTACAACCTGCCCAACCGCACGCCGCAGCCGCGCGACCGGGGCTACAGCGTGCGGGTGACCGACTGTCGCGACTTCCGGGGCCGGCGCCTGACCTACGATGGTCACGTCGGCACCGACTTCGCCCTGCCGCCCGGCACCCGGCTGTGCGCCGCGGCGCCGGGGATCGTGCGCGGCGTGGTGCTCGAGATGCAGCGCGGCGGGCGCAAGGTCTACGTCGATCACGGCGACGGCCTGCTGACCACCTACAGCCACCTCAGCCGCGCCCTGGTCGAGCCCGGTCAGCGGCTGGCGCGCGGCGAGGTGCTGGGCCTCTCCGGCATGTCGGGCGTCGACGGCATCCTCATGGGTCCGCTGCTGGCGCCTCACCTGCACTTCAACGCGGTGCTCGATGGCCTGCCGGTCGATCCCTGGGCGGCGCCCGGCGAGACGTCGATGTGGCTCGAGCCCAACGCGCCGACGCCCTGGCGCGGGCCCACGGACGCCGACGTCCCCGCGCCCACCTGGGACGCCGCGGCCGTCGAGGCCGCGCTGAGCGTCTGCGCCGACGACGCCCTCGCCGCGCGCCTGCGCGCCCTGCCGGATCCGGCGGACCGCGGCTTCGCCCTCGCCATCGAGCAGGTCTTCCGCCCCTTCCTCTTCCCCGCGCCGCTGCGCCTCACCGCGCGCCCGACGCCCCGCGCGCCCCGGCTGTCCCTGCCCCTGCACCCCGAGGACTTCGACGGGACCGTCATGCTCGACGCCGTGGGTCCCGCCTTGCTCCGCGCGTTCGCCGGCGGCTGACCGCGCGCGCCGAACAGGGCCGTGCTACGCTCCGCGCGGGTACGCTCGGGGGACGACGCACGTGGCCGATTTCTCATCGAGGGCGCGAGACATCTGGTCGGCGCGGCAGGCGGCCGGGGCCTACCTCGTCGTCGGCCTGACCTGGATCGTCGTCTCCGACGTCGTGGCGCACGGCCTCGTCGGTCGCACCCTGGCCGAGCTGTGGACCGACCTGGCCAAGGGCTCGCTGTTCGTCATCGTCACCGCCGTCATCCTCTATGGCTTGCTCCGGCGCCACCTGCGTCGGCTCGAGGTCGCCGAGCAGGCGCGCGTGGCGCTCGAGTCGCGCGTCACGCAGGTCGTCGAGTCGCTCTCCGAGGTCGTGTGGGCGGCCGATCTCACCGGCGAGCGTCCACCGTGGGTCGGCGGCGCGGTCGAGGCGGTCTACGGCGTGTCGCCCGAGGCCTTCCGCGCGCGGCCCGACCTGTGGCGCGAGGCGGTGCACCCCGAAGATCGGCCGCTGGCCGATGCCCGCGAGCGCTCGGTGCGCCAGCGTGGCGAGGCCGAGGCGGTGTACCGCGTCGTGCGACCGGACGGCGAGGTGCGCTGGCTGCACGACCGCGCGCGCCGGATCGACGACGCCGCGGGGCGGCCGGTGCGCCTCACCGGCGTCGCGCGCGACATCACCGCGCAGAAGGTGGCCGAGCTGGCCGCGCGCCACGCCCGCCTGCACGATCCGCTGACCGGGCTGATGAACCGCGCCGCGCTGGTCGAGCGCCTCGAGCGCCACTTCGACGAGCCCGACAGCCGCGGCCTGGGTGTGCTGCTGGCCCTCGACCTCGACGGCTTCGGCGCCATCAACGCGGCCCACGGCAACCGCGCCGGCGACCAGGTGCTGAGCGTCGTCGGCGATCGCCTGCAGGCCGCGCTGGACGACACGGCGGCGGTGGTGGCGCGCATCGGGGGCGACGAGTTCGCGGTGTTCCTGCCGGCTTTGGCCGATCCGTCGGGCGCGGTCGACACGGTCCGCGAGGTCCAGTCGGCGCTGGCGCGGCCCATCACCGAGGTGGCCGGCGAGGCCCTGGTGTCGGCGAGCGTGGGTCTGGCGGCGGCCGCCCGGCTGACCGACAGCGGCGGGGCGTTGGCCGAGCACCTGCTGCGCAGCGCGCTCGGCGCGCTCAGCCGCGCGAAGGTCGAGCGCGGCGGGGGCAGCGCGGCCAGCGCCGTCGAGGACGTCGCCGCCTCGGCGCGCGAGGTGCGCCTGCGGGTCGATCTGCACCACGCCCTCGAGCGTGACGAGCTGTTCCTCGTGTACCAGCCCGAGTTCGATCTGCGCAGCGGGCGCCTGCTGGGGGTCGAGGCGCTGGTGCGCTGGCAACACCCGACCGAAGGCCTCGTGCCGCCCGACGCCTTCATCGGCGTCGCCGAGACGACCGGCCTCATCCACGGCCTGGGCAGCTACGTGGTGGCCCGCGCCTGCGCGCAGGCCCACGCGTGGCTGCCGCAGATGGCCGAGCGGCCCTTCAAGGTGTGGATCAACCTCTCCCGCGTGCAGCTGCAGCGCCCCGGCTTCGCCGCTCAGCTGATCGCCGAGGTCGACGCGACGGGCGTGCCGCACGCGCGCGTGGGCTTCGAGGTGACCGAGAGCGCCTACGCCGACGACGCCGGGCCGGTGCGCGACAACCTCGACGCGCTGTCCGAGGCGGGCTTCGGCCTGGCGCTGGACGACTTCGGCACCGGCTGGTCGTCCCTCGCGTCCCTGCGCACGCTGCCCATCGACGTCGTGAAGATCGATCGCGCCTTCGTCAGCGATCTCAGCCCCGATGGGCCCAACGAGCGCCTCATCCAGGCCATCGTCGGCATGAGCCACGCGCTGCGGCTGACGGTGCTGGCCGAGGGCATCGAGGCGCGCGAGGACGTCGAGCGGCTGGTCGAGCTGGGCTGCGACGTGGGGCAGGGCTTCGGGCTGGGCCGGCCGGGTCCGGTCGAGGCCGTCGAGGCGATGCTCGGCAGCCCGACGCCGATGGCGCGCACGGCGCTGCTGGCCAGTTTGGCCGCGCCCGAGCCGACGGATCAGGGGCCGGGGCACCCGCGCCGGTAGATCTCGGCCCGGGCCGGCACCTCGAAGTCGGTGGGGCCGTACACCAGCGCGCGCACGTCCGGCAGGGTCGCGAGCGTCCGCTGGACCCGGCCGTCGACCACCGTCGCGGTGGCGGTCCAGGCGTCGGTGGCGGGGTCGAAGACGCGGGCCAGATCACGCATCACCAGCGCGGTGCCGTCGCTCAGCGTGGCGGCGGCGGGGCCCGGGAACAGCGGCACGTCCAGGGCGGGGCCGGGGGTCCAGGCGACGGCCGCCGCGTCCAGCAGGGTCGCGTCGGTCGAGCCGCGGAAGCCCTCGCCCAGCCCCGCCGCGGCCAGGACCCGGCCGTCGCCCAGGCGCGCGAACGCGGCGGCGTACCGCCCGTCGAGGCGCGGCCCGGGGGCCGCGGCGTCGTCCGCCGGGTCGAAGACGGCCGTGGTCGTCGCGAACACGACGTCGCCGCCCTGGGGCGCGGTGCCGGCGAGCAGCACCCGCCCGTCGTCGAGCGGCAGGCCCACCGGCGCGCCCTCGAAGGGCAGGTTCAGGGCGACCGGCGTCACCTCGCTGTCCTCGCCGTCCACGGTGTAGAGCACGCCGTCGCGCAGCGCGTCGGCGTCCACGCGCCGCTCGCCGAAGCCACCGGCCAGCAACACCCGACCGTCGGGCAGCGCCACGGCGGCGTGGTCGCGCCGCGGGGCCGGCAGGGGGGGCAGGGCGGTCCAGGTGTCGGCGACCGGATCGTACAGCTCGACCGCCGCCGTGGGCGTGTCGTCGAACCCGAACACGGTGGTGCCGCCGGCCACCAGCACGCGGCCGTCGGCCAGCACGGTGGCGCTGTGCCCGTAGCGCGCGGTGGGCATGGGCGTCGTCGCCAGGAAGCGCTCGGTCGGCGGGTCGAAGCGCCAGGCTTCGGCGGTCACGGCCTCGCCCAGGTAGCCCCCGGTGAACAGCACCCGGCCGTCGGCCAGGGGCGTCAGGCGCGCCTCTACCGCGGTCGGCCCCTCGCCGCCCAGCCGGCGCCAGCCCGCGCAGCGCCCGCCGGGCTCCAGCGTGTAGCCATCGGCGCACGCGCCCGCCGCCACGCAGGCGCCGTCGCCGCCATCGTGCATGCCCGCGGGGCAGGCCGGGCAGCCCGCCACCGGCGCCACCGCCTCGGGCTGCGACGTGGCGTCGGTGGGATCGCTCCCCTCGGCGATCTCGAGATCGTCGAGGAAGCCGTCGCGGTCGGTGTCGCGGTCGAGCGGATCGGTGCGGTAGCCGTCCGCCCCGGCCACCACCTCCTCGCCGTCGGGGATCTGATCGCCGTCGCTGGTGGGCCGCAGCGGATCGGTGCCGAAGACGTAGACCTCCTCGCCGTCGCTCAGGCCGTCGCCGTCCGTGTCGGCGCGCCCCACCTGCGTACCCAGGCGGTTCTCTTCGCTGTCGATCAGCCCGTCGCCGTCGGCGTCGTCGCCGGGCGTGCTGTCGGGGTCCGTGGGATCGCTGCCCAGCGTCACCTCGGCGCGGTCGACGAAGCCGTCACCGTCGGTGTCGACGCGGGTGGGATCGGTGCCCCACAGGCGCACCTCGGTGCCGTCGCTCAGCCGGTCGCCGTCGGTGTCGCGGTTCGCGGGATCGGTGCCCAGCGCCGGCTCCTCGGCGTCGGTCAGGCCGTCGCGATCGGTGTCGTCCGAGGGCACGCTGTCGGCGTCGAGCGGATCGCTCAGGGCCAGGCCCTCGGCCCGGTCGTCGTACCCGTCGCCGTCGGTGTCGACCCGATCGGGATCGGTGCCCGCGATCATCTCGGTGCCGTCGTTCAGGCCGTCGCCGTCGCGGTCGCCGAGCAGCTCGAGGGGCAGGCCGATCGTGAGCGTGCCGACGTCCACGCCGAACTCGAACTGCCCCGCGCCGGGGAACACGACCTCGTCCCAGGACGCCTCGGCGGCGCCGGCGAGGTAGCCGCTGGCGCTCGCGTCGATCAGGGCGTCGCCGGCGGCGAGCCCGCGCTGGCCCCCGATCGACACCAGCGGGGTGTGCGCGATCAGCACGAAGCGCCCGTCCTCGGCGCTGGTCGCCTGGTGGTGCGCGCCGAACGCGCTGAGCCCCACGCGCACGCCGGCCTTGGGCAGCCCGCCCTCGCGGGGGATGGCCTCGACCAGCGCGCAGCTGCGCTGCACGGCCGCCGCCTCGGTGGGGGTGGCCGCGCCGTCCGCCGCCTCGGCCGCCCCGAAGGTGGCCCGCGCCCCGCCGAGCGCGCGGTGCAGCGCCTCCATGCGCGCGCCGAGATCGGCCGCCTGCACCAGCCGCCGCTCGGCCTCGTCCCGGTCGGCCGCGGTCGCGTCCCCCGCCGTCAGCCGCGCCGCGATGGGATCCAACCCGTCGAGCACCTGGGCCAGCGCCATGCCGTCGGCGCCCAGGGCCTGCACGTCGGCCATCACGGCGTCGATGGCCGCCAGCGCCGCGTCGTCGCGCTCGGCGGCCAGGGACGCCACGCGGGACGCCTCCATCGCCGCGGCGGCCGCCGCCGTGTAGCTGTCGGTGCACCCGCTGAAGTGATGCGCGGCCGCCAGGTGCCCGGCCTTCTGCATCGTGAAGGCGGCGATGCCGGACTCGTAGGCGGCGATGTCGGCGGTGAGATCGGCGTAGCGCCCGATGTCGCGGTTCAGGTCCTGCAACGCGTCGATGCCGTACTCGGCCAGATCGACCAGGGCGTCTTTCAACATGCCGACGATCATCCCGAAGACGAAGTCGGCCGCGTTGTTGGGCACCGTCTGGCCGTCGGCCCCGACGAAGGCCGCGCCGGCCAGCACCCGGATGAGCTGCCAGGTGCCCAGGCTGGCCGCGTCGTGCCCGGCGGCCAGCGCCAGCGGCTGCAGCACCGACTCGGCGACGACCGGCGCGGCCTCGATGGCGATCAGGGCCGCCAGCCCCGACGCGAGCGATCGGGTGAGGCTGCCGTTCTCGCCCAGGATGTTGTCCAGCACGTGCCGGGTGCGCTGGCCGCGCGTGCGGTCGAGGCGCTGCATCATGTCGCCGATCTCGCCGTCGAGGCGCCGCGCCAGATCTTCGTGGATCTTCGCGAAGCTGTCGGGCCGGCACTTCACGTCGCCCTCCACCGGCACCGCGGCCACGCCGCAGCAGCAGGCGACGAAGGTGACCGAGCTGTGGTCGAGGCCGTCGACCTGGTCGATGCTGTCGTCGTCGAAGCCGGCCGCGCGGTCGAAGCGGAACCCGCCGGCGATGGGACGCACCGGGCGCATGCGGCCGTCGTCGCCCACCTGCGCCTCGCTCACCAGCGTCAGCTCCGGGCGGCCGTCGCCGTCGCTGTCGGGGGTGAGCTGCAGGATCCACAGCGGCACCCGGTTGGTCAGCCCGCCGTCCGCCGGCACCGAGAAGTCGAGCGGCATGTTCACCAGCGCGTCGGTGGGCAGCTCGGCCGAGTCGAAGGTCATCGCCAGCGCGCCGGGGATGACGATGCGCCCGTTGGGCAGGCCGTCCGGGGGCGTGCCGTTGATGATCTCGTCGCCCTCGTCGCCGAGGCTGGCGCGCAGGTTCAGGGTGCTCAGATCGCGCAGCTCGACGGTCTGATCGGGCCGCACCAGCGCCCCCTCGGGCAGCGTCAGCCGCCCGCCGAGCGGCGACTCGTAGGTCGCCGGCGCCGAGACGAAGACGGTCAGCGGGCGCACCTCGCTGGTGGTGTTGCCGGCGGCGTCGGTCGCCTCGACGCGCAGGTCGTGATCGCCCGACGCGAGGTCGACCGTCGCCTCGAAGCGGCCCATCGCGTCGACCGGCGCGTCCCGATCCATCACCCGCACGGTCACGGCGCCCGCGTCGTCGAGGGCCACGCCGCGCACGGTCACCGCGGTGCGGTACACGAGGGCGGGCAGCGCCTCGACCACCAGCGCGGGCGCGCGATCGTCGAACAGCACCTGCAGGCTGGCCCGCGCCTCGTTGCCCCCCGCGTCCACCGCCGTCACCGTCACGGTCGAGCGCCCGGGCGGCACCGTCACGTCGAGCGCGAAGGCACCGTCGGCGCCCGGCACCGCCTTGGCGCCGCCTTGGGCGATCACCGTCACCGGGCCCTCGTCGTCGCGCGCCTCGCCCCGCACGGTGAGCGTCGCATCGGCCACGGTGCGCGCCTCGGGCCCCTCGAGCGTCAGCGTGGGCGGCCGTTCGTCCAGCGCGCACGGCGCGCAGGGACTGCCGCAGTCGATGCCCTGCTCGCCCGGCGTCCAGACGCCGTCGGCGCACCCCCCTGCCGCGGCGTCGGCGCCGCCGTCGCCTCGCGCGCCCGGCCCGACGTCGGCCGGCGCGGTCTCGCCGCCGCCGCCGTCGTCGCAGGCCAGCAGCGTCAACAACAGACATCCGTACAGTGCTCGTCGCATCCAGCGCCCCCTCGTCGGCCAGCCGGCCCCCACCGCCCGGCGCGTCCCCAACGCACGGCCGGCGCGGGCTCATCCCCCCGATTGACCCGACGCGCACCCGGCCCTACCGTGCGGGCTCGGGGAGCGTCTCCCGGGGGTGGGCATGAACGTCACCGTGGCAGGGCCGGGCAGCGTTGTCATCGTGGACGACGATCCGGACGATCTGGAGCTGGCCCGGCGCTGCTACGCGCGCAGCGGGGCCACGCGCTCGCTGGTGGTGTGCGCGGGGGCGCCGGCCTTCCTCCGGCACCTCGACGCGGTCGAGCAGGGCGACGCCGAGCCCATCGCCGTGGCGGTGGTCGATCTGCGCATGCCCGAGATGACCGGCTTCGAGCTGGTCGAGCGGCTGCGCGCCCGCCCCCGCTTCGCCGAGGCGCCGCCGGTGGTGGTGCTGACGACCTCGCTGCAGCCCGCCGATCGCGAGCGCGCCGCTCTGCTCGGCTGCGTCGACTACGTCGTGAAGCCGACCCACGTGCGCGAGTTCGTCGCCTTCTTCGAGCGCATCGAGGCGGGGGCGTGAGCCCGGCTCCCTTGAGCGCGCAGCAGCTGGCGGCGGTGGCCGACCGGGTGCAGCTGGCGCTGCTCGTGGTGCAGCCGGTGGATCCGGAGGACGCCGATAGTTGGTTGCTGCGCTTCGTCAATCAGGCCGCGATCGGCGCGGCCGAGCGTGACGATCGCGCGGGGCTGGCGGGGCGCCGCTTCTTGGAGGTGTTCCCGGCCGCGCGGGGCAGCGCGCTGCTCGACGGCTGCCGCGACGTGCTGCGCAGCGGGCGGGCGTGCGAGGTGCGCGAGATCGTGCTCGGCGACGGGGACGCGCCGCGCGCCGCCTACCGGGTGAGCCTCGCGCCCCTGCCCGGCGGGTGCGTGCTGGCCCAGTACCTCGACGTGACCGCGCAGCGGCGCGCCGAGGACGAGCTGCGCGCGCTGACCGCCGACCTCGAGGGGCAGGTGGCCGCGCGCACCGCCGAGCTCGAGGCCTCGCGCACGGTCATCCGCGAGATCGCGCACGCGGCGGCGCACGACCTGCAGACGCCGCTGCGGCACGTGGTCGGCTTCGCCGAGTTCGCCCTCGACGCCCTCGAGCCCGACGCGCCGGCGCGCGACAACGTCGAGCGGGCGCGGGCGGCGGCGCTGCGCATGAAGACGCGCATCGACGCGCTGCTCGAGTTCACCGACGAGCGGCGCGTGAACCAGGAGGTGTTCGCGGTGGCGCCGCTGGTCGAGGGCGTGCGGCGCGATCTGCTCGACCTCGCGGGCGGGGCGCGCGTGCACGTCGACCTGCGCGTGGAGCGGGTGCGCACCAGCCGGGAGCATCTGCGGACGCTGCTGCGCGAGCTGTTGGCGAACGCGCTGACCTTCACGCGGCCCGGCGAGCCGGCCGACGTGCGCCTCAGCCTGCGGCCGCGGGGCGACGAGGTGGTGCTCGAGGTGGCCGACCGCGGGGTGGGCATCCGCACCGAGGAACAGGCGCAGGTGTTCCAGGCCTTCCACCGGCTGCAGCCCGATCCCGACGGGCACGCGGCCGGCGTGGGGTTGGCGCTGTGCCGCCGCGCGGTCGAGGCCTGCGGGGGCACGCTGGCGGTGCGCTCGACCCCCGGCGAGGGGGCGACGTTCGTGGCGACGCTGCCGGCGCAGGTCGAGCCGCCGGTCGAGCACGGGCTGCGGTGATCGCCGCGTCGCGGGCGCTGCCGTAGTATCCTGCGCGCCGCGCCGACGGGGAGACGCCGTGCACACCATCGACGAGAAGGCCCTCGAGGCCGACCTCGACGCCCTGCGCGCCGAGCTGCGGGCCGAGGCGGGGCCCGAGGATCTCGCGCACCTGCGCCGGATGGCGCGCTGGGGCCGCGCGTGCTCGCTGGTGGGCTTCGCCGCGTCCGGCTTCTTTCCCAACCCGCTGGCCTGGCTCGGCCTGGGCCTGGGCAACTTCGCCCGCTGGGCCATCGTCGCCCACCACGTCATCCACCGCGGCCTGGACAAGCTGCCGGGCACCCCGCGCCGGCTGCAGGGCCGCGTCTTCGCGCGCGGCTGGCGGCGGGTGATCGACTGGTTCGACTGGATGCACCCCGACGCCTGGCACCACGAGCACGACGTCCTGCATCACTACCGCCTGGGCGAGGGCGCGGCCGACGCGCGGCCCGGCGACCCCGACGTGGCCGAGGACAACGCGTTCTTCCTGCGCGACTCTGCTCTGCCGATGTGGGCCCGCCGCGCGGTCGTCTACCTGGGCAGCCTGGTGTGGAAGCCGCTGTACTACGCGCCCAACACGCTGAACCACCTGCTCGATCACGACGCCCGTCGCACCACCGGCGAGCGCGTGTCGATCTTCAGCTGGGCCGCGTGGCTGCCCTGGAAGCCGCGCGCCCGCGCGACGCTGCTGCGCTGCTGGCTGCCCTACGCGGGCTGGCGCTTCGGGGCGCTGCCCGCGCTGTTCCTGCTGTGGAGCCCCACCGCGGCGCTGTACGCCCTGATCAACCTGCTGATCGCCGAGGCGGTGGCCAACGCGTGGTCGTTCTGGGTCATCGTGCCCAACCACACCGGCGACGATCTCTATCGCTTCGACGGCCCGGTGCGCGGCCGCGGTGACTTCTACCTGCGGCAGATCGTGGGCTCGACCAACTACCGCACCGGCGGCGACCTGAACGACTTCCTGCACGGCTGGCTGAACTATCAGATCGAGCACCATGTGTTCCCCGATCTGTCGCCCCGCCAGTACCAGCGCGCCCAGCCGCGTCTGAAGGCGCTGTGCGCGAAGCACGGCGTGCCCTACGTGCAGGAGAGCATCTTCACCCGCATGCGCAAGACGACCGACATCCTGATCGGCGCGACGTCGATGCGCCGCTGGCCGGTCGCCGAGGAGGCCGCCGAGGCGGCGTGAGGCGTCAAGCGATCAGCCCGGCGCGGTGGGCGTAGGTGACGATGCCGGCCACCGTCGACACCCCCAGCTTCGCTTTGATCTGCGCGACGTGGTTGCTGACCGTGCTGGCGGCGATGGCCAGCTCGGCGGCGATCTCGACGGTGCTGCGACCCAGCAACAGACTCTGGAACACCTGCAGCTCGCGGGCGGTGAGGCGCGCGTGGGGCGGCGCGGCGGCGTCGAGCGGGGCCGGCGCCGCGCCGGGCGCCGACGCCTCGATGGCCTCGACGAGGGCCTCGGGCGGGCTGACCTTCGACACGAACGCGTCGGCGCCGGCGTCGCGCAGCTGAGCGTCGAAGGCGCCGCCGGGGAAGTGCGACAGCGCCACGATGCGGCGGGCCGGGAAGGCGGCGCGCAGGCGGCGCACGACCTCGGTGCCGCCCAGGCGGGGCAGGGCCAGGTCGACCACGGCGACGTCCCACGCGACGCGCTCGGCCAGGCCCAGGCCGGCGATGCCGTCGTCGGCCTGCCCCACCACCTCGATCGTGCCGGTGCCGGCCAGGAAGTGCGCGACGCCGATGCGGAAGATCGGGTGGTCGTCGATCAGGATGACGCGAATCACGCGGTCTCCTCGGGGCGCCGTCGGGGCAGGCGCACCAGCAGACGCAGCCCGCCCGCCGGGCCGGGCCGCAGGTCGAGATCGCCGCCGAGCGCGCGGGCTCGCTCGCGCAGGCCGATGAGCCCGACGCCGCCGCGGCCGGGCGCCGGCGCGGCGGGCGACGCGGGCAGGCCGACGCCGTCGTCGGTGACGGTCAACGTCACGCTGCGATCGTCGAGCGACGTCGCGACCGCGACGCGCGTGGCCCTCGCGTGGCGCGTCACGTTGGTCAGCGCCTCCTGCAGGGCGCGGTAGATGGCCAGCGCGACGTCCTCGTCGACGTCGGCGTCGTCGCCCGCCGGCGTGTGCTCCCAGACCAGCTCGGCCCGCTCGGCCACCTGCCGCGTCAGCCAGGCGCAGGCGCCGTGCAGACCCAGCGCGTCGAGCAGCGGCGGGCGCAGGCCGCCGACGATGCCGTGCGCCACCTGCGCGGCGTCGCCCAGCAGCCCCGCGACCTCGTCGAGCTGCGCCGCCCCGGCGGGGTCGAGCGTGCGCCGCACCGCCGCCACGGCGTAGCGCGTGGCGGCCAGGCGCTGGCCGAGGTCGTCGTGCAGTTCGCGCGCGAGGTGCGCCCGCTCGCGCTCGCGCACCGACTGCAGGTGCTCGCTCAACGCGCGCAGATCGGCCGTCTGGGCCTGCACGCGCGCGTCCAGCTCGACGTTCAGCGCCTCGAGCTCGGCGCGCTGCGCGTCGATGCGCGCCCCCTGGAAGTAGCTGACCACCGCGCGCCGGTGCACCACGTGGCCGGCGACGACGCTGGTGGCCGCCAGCGCCAGCATGTTGGCCAGCGAGCTGCCCAGCCACGGGCTGTCGAGGTTCTGCGGGTTGAAGCCGAAGAAGCCGCCCACGATGGCCAGGCACAGGCCGCCGGCGTAGGCCACCCGCACGCCGAGCGTCTCGGGCGCGATCGACGGCAGCATCAGGAAGAACAGCAAGCCGTGGAACCAGGGCGAGTCCAGGCCGTCACGCCGGCCCAGCATGGCCGCCATCAGGGCCAGGGCGGCCATGAAGAAGGGCAGGGCGGTCCACGCGGCGCGCCCGCGCACGGGCCGCGTGCGGCCCAGCAGCACGAACAACACCCCCATCAGCCCGGCGGCGCCCACGCGCCACACCGCGAAGGCGCGCCGCATGGCCGGGTCGTCGGGCAGCACCAGCAGGTCGGTGGGCCAGAACGCGAGGGCGAAGGCCAGCGTCCCGGCCGCCGCGACGCGGATGACCTGCCGCGTCTGCGCGTCCAGCTCGCGGAGACACGCCGCCCAGGCCGCATCGCCCGGTGGCGGCACGACGGTCCCCGGTGGGGTGGGTGCGGAGGGCAGCAGGCTCGGAGCGGCCATGGGTGTCGCGCGCGTCGTTCCAGCGATCCATGCCGGCTTCGCGGCCGCCTTTCAATCCTCCCAAAGCTTCCTCCATGTCCAACCGCTGGGTGCGCGGGCTAGCGTGCTGTCGGCGGTCGCTCCGATCCGGGGGGGACGCGCGTCCGTCGGTCGTGGGGGGGAGCGTCATGCGTGGTCGACTGCACCGGTTCGCCTGCACCATCGCGCTGGCGTGGGTCGCCGCGGCCTGCGACTCGGCGCCGGGCGGGGGCGACCCCGGCGACGGCGCGCCGGGCGCCGAGACCGACGGCGGGCAGGGCGACGGCCGGCCCGACGAGGGGACGCCGCCGGACGCCTCGCCCCCAGACGCTTCGCCGCCCACGCCCTGCACGACCGACGACGACTGCGCCGACGCACCCGGCACCGCGGCGGCCTGCCGCGTCGGGCGCTGCGAGGACGGCGCGTGTGTCGCCGCGCCGGTGGGCGACGAGGCGCCCTGCGACGACGGGTTCGCGTGCACCACCGGCGACCGTTGCGCCCCCGCGGACTGCGACGCCGCGGCCGAGGACTGCGCGCCGGGCGTGTGCCGCGCCACCACCGCCGACGACAGCGCCTGCGACGACGACAACGCCTGCACCGACGACATCTGTGACCTGGGCCGGGGCTGCGTGCACACCGAGCGCGCGGGCGACTGCGACGACGGCGACGCCTGCACCGTGGGCGAGGTCTGCGCCGGCGGCAGCTGCGGCGGCGGCCTCGAGCGCGACTGCGACGACGGCAACCCCTGCACCGACGACGCCTGCGATCCGGCCACCGGCTGCACCCACACGCCCAACACGGCGGACTGCGACGCGGGCGCCTGCGCCGCCGGCGGGCGCTGCGCCGACGGCGCCTGCGTGCCCACCGGCGCGCTCGACTGCGACGACGACAACCCGTGCACCGACGACGTCTGCGCGCCCGACACCGGCTGCGTGCACGCGCCCGCGGCCGGGACCTGCGACGACGGCGATCCCTGCACCGAGGGCGACGCCTGCGCCGAGGGCGTGTGCGTCGCGGGTCCGCCCCGCGCGTGCGACGACGGCGACCCCTGCACCGACGACCTGTGCGATCCCGCCGTCGGCTGCCGCCAGCAGCACAACGTCGCGCCCTGCGACGACGGCGACGCCTGCACCACCGACGACACCTGCGCCGAGGGCGAGTGCGTCGGCGGCGAACCCCTCGACTGCGTGGACGGCAACCCGTGCACCGACGACGGCTGCGACCCCGCCGTCGGCTGCGTGAACCCGAACAACGCCGCGCCCTGCGAGAACGGCGACGCCTGCAGCGTGGGTGATCGCTGCGCCGACGGGGCCTGCGTGCCCGGCCCGGCGCCCGACTGCGACGACGGCAACGTCTGCACCCAGGACGTGTGCGATCCCGAGGGCGGCTGCCAGCACCTGCTCAACGGCGTCGGCTGCGACGACGGCAACGCTTGCACCGACGACCGCTGCGATCCCGTGGCCGGCTGCAGCCATGCGCCCGGCGTCGGGCCCTGCGACGACGGCAACGCGTGCACCCGCGACACCGTGTGCGCGAACGGCGTGTGCGACGGCGGCACGCTGGTCGACTGTGAGGACGGCAACCCCTGCACGGCCGATGGCTGCGATCCGCGCACCGGCTGCACCCACGTCGCCTTCGAGGGCGCCTGCGACGACGGCAGCGTGTGCACGGTCGGCGACCGCTGCGTCGAGGGCGCCTGCGCCGCGGCCTCGACGCTCGACTGCGACGACGGCGACCCCTGCACCGACGATCGGTGCGACCCCGTCGAGGGGTGCCGCCACGTGCCCAACGCGGCGCCCTGCGACGACGGCGACGCTTGCACCGTCGGCGATGTGTGCGCAGCGGGCGCCTGCGTCCCGGGCGGCGCGCCCGACTGCGACGACGACAACCCGTGCACCGACGACGCCTGTGATCGCGCCCGCGGCTGCGTGCACGCCGACAACGTCGCGCCCTGCGACGACGGCGACGCCTGCACGCTGGGCGACGTGTGCGCCGACGGCGCCTGCGCCGGCCCCGAGGCGGTCGACTGCGACGACGCGAACCCGTGCACCGACGACGTCTGCAACCGCCTCACCGGCTGCGGCCACGTCGACAACACCGCGCCCTGCGACGACGGCGACGCCTGCACCGAGGCCGACCGCTGCGCCGCGGGGGCCTGCGTGCCCGGCCCAGCGCCCGACTGCGACGACGACAACCCGTGCACCGACGATGCCTGCGATCCCCGCGCCGGCTGCACCACGACGCCCCGCACCGGCGCCTGCGACGACGGCGATCGCTGCACGCCCGACGATCGCTGCGTCGGCGGCGCCTGCCTGCCCGGGCCGGCGCGGTCGTGCGCGCTCGACTGCGTCGTCGGCGGCGACTGCGAGCCCCGCGGCTATCGCTTCCTGCAGCCCACCGACTGCGGCACGTGGTGCTTCGGCGACGAGGGCCACCCGCCCGATCACACCGCCGTCTTCCACGGGCAACTCGACGACGGCGTGCGCGGCGGCGACGACTGGCGCGCCGACGAGGGCCGCGCCTGGGTGGGCTGGCAAGCCAAGGCCGTCGACCTCGACTTCGCCTTCCCGGTGCGCCGCGCCTTCGGCACCGTGACCATCGGCGTCAGCACCACCTGCTGCGGCGTCGTCGCGCCCGATGCCATCGACGTGTCGTTCAGCGACGACGGCGTCGACTTCGGCCCGCCGCTGTCGTTCCGCCGCGCCGACGGCACGCTGCCCGCCGCGCCCGAGGGCGGCCGGGTCGACCTCACCCTCGACCTCGGCGGCCGCGCCGGCCGATGGGTGCGCCTGCACCTCGGCGCGCCCCTGGTGGACTTCCTGCTGCTGGACGAGGTGGTCTTCGGTCCGCCGCCGCTGGACGTCCAATGCTCCCGCCCGGCGGGCTGTGACCCCGAAACCGGCGCCTGCACCCGCGCCCCGGCCCCCGACGGCACGCCCTGCTGGGCCGGCGACGCCTGCGTCACCGGCGCGGTGTGCAGCGACGGCGCCTGCGTCGGCGGCGCGCCCGTCGACTGCGGCGCCGACGACGCCTGCGGCCGCGCCGCCTGCGATCCCTTCGTCGGGTGCGTCGAGCTGCTCGACGAGGGCCCCTGCGACGACGGCGACGCCTGCACCGTCGACGACGCCTGCGGCCCCGATGGCTGCCACGGCACGCCGCGCGTCTGCCCCGGGCATTGCGTCGGCGCGGGCTGCGATCCCCTCGGCTACACCTCACCCAACGATCCCGACTGCGGCTCGTGGTGCTACGCCGACGAGGTGCGCGCGGCCGACCTGCGCACGGTGGCCCCGGGCCAGCTGACCGACGGCGTCCGCGGCACCGACGACTTCACGAACGACCTCGGCGACGGCCCGGCCTACGAGTGGGTGGGCTGGTTCGGCGAGGACGTCGACCTGGTCTTTCACTTCCCCGCGGCGCGCACCTTCACCACGGTCACGCTGGGCATCAGCAACCAGTGTTGCGGCATCGCTGGCCCCAACGCCGTCGAGGTGAGCTTCGCCGACGCGCCCGACGTCTTCGGCCCGCCCGTCGTCTTTGCCGCCGCGGACGGCACGCTGCCCGTCGTCCCGCCCGGCGGCCGCGGCGACGTCACCCTCGACATCGCGGGCGGCAGCGGTCGCTTCGTCCGCCTGCGGTTCGTGATGCCGCAGGCCTTCCTGTTCCTCGACGAGATCGTCTTCGGCCCCCAGGACCCCGACCTGCAATGCCTCGCGGGGCTGGCCTGCGATCCGGCCACCGGCGACTGCGCGGGCGACCCCGTGCCCGACGGCGCCGCCTGCGACGACCAGAACGCCTGCACGCTCGACGAGGCCTGCGCCGACGGCGCCTGCGTGGCCGCCGGCGTGCTCGACTGCGACGACGACAACCCCTGCACCGACGACACCTGCGACCCGCTGAAGGGCTGCGTCCACGTGCCCAACACCGACGCCTGCGACGACGGCGATCCGTGCACCGAGGGCGACACCTGCGGCGCCGGCGCCTGCCAGCCCGGGCCGCCCGCCACCTGCGCCGACGACGATCCCTGCACCGACGACGTGTGCGTCCCCGGCCAGGGCTGCGCCCACCCGCACAACACCGCGCCCTGTGAGGACGGCGATCCCTGCACCCTGCGCGATCGCTGCGCGGCCGGCGCGTGCGTCCCCGGCCGGCCGCTCACCTGCGACGCCGCCTGCACCGTCGGCGTCGACTGCGCGCAGGAGGGCTACGCCACGCCGGACGTCGTCGGCGCCTGCGACGGGGGCTGCTACGCCGACGTCCTGCACGATCCGGACACCTCGGCGTTCTCGCCCGGCCAGCTGAGCGACGGCCGCCGCGGCGTCGACGACTTCGTCGCCGACCTGGGCATGGGCCCCGCCTTCGAGTGGGTGGGCTACCTGCACGAAGACTTCGCGCTCACCTTCCGCTTCCCCGTCGCGCGCCCGTTCACGACCGTCTCGGTGGGTGTCTCGAACAGCTGCTGCGACATCGTCGCGCCCCACACCATCCGCGTGTCGGCCAGCGACGACGGCGTCACCTTCGGCGCGCCCATCGAGCTGCGCCGCGCCGACGGCACGCTGCCCGAGGTGCCGCGCGGCGCACGCCGCGACCTGGTGCTCGACATCAGCGGGCTGGTCGGCCGCTTCGTGCGGCTGCAGATGCTCTCCGACTTCGATGGCCCCGGCGTCGTGGTGCTGGACGAGGTGGCCTTCGGCCCGCCGCCCGCGGCCGCGCAGTGCCGTGGCCCGGCGGCCTGCGATCCCACGACCGGGCTGTGCCTCGGCGAGCCCCTCCAGGACGGCCTGCCCTGCGACGACGGCGACGCCTGCACCGAGCTCGACGCCTGCCTCGGCGGCGCCTGCGTCGCGGTGGCCGTCGACTGCGGCGACGACGACAAGTGCACCGCCGACGGCTGCGATCCGCTGGTGGGCTGCGTCTACCCGCCCGCCGACGTCTGCGGCGACGGCGAGCTCGACGAAGCCTGCGGCGAGGTGTGCGACGACGGCAACCGCGCCGACGGCGATGGCTGCCGGGCGGACTGTTCGGCCGCCGGCCGCTGCGGCGACGGCGTGGTGCAGGTGCTGCTGGGCGAGACCTGCGACGACGGCGCCGGCAACAGCGACGTCGTGCCCGACGCCTGCCGCACCGACTGCCGCCGGCCGCGCTGCGGCGACGGCGTGCTGGACCGCCTGGAAGGCTGCGACGACGGGCCGGCGAACAGCGCCGTGCTGGCCGACGCGTGCCGCCCGGTGTGTCGCCCGGCCTACTGCGGCGACGGCGTGCGGGACGCGGGCGAGGGCTGCGACGACGGCAACGCGAACAGCGAGGACGGCTGCAGCGATGCCTGCGCGGTGGAGCGTTGCGGCGACGGCGTGCTGCAGGTGCTGCTGGGCGAGACCTGCGACGACGGCAACCTCACCGCCGGCGACGGCTGCGACGCTGCTTGCGCGCGCGAAGTGTGCGGCGACGGCGTCGTCCAGGGCGCGCTCGGCGAGGTGTGCGACGACGGCGCGGCCGGCAGCGACACCTGCACGCCCGACTGCAAGGCCCGCGTCTGTTCGGCCGAGATCTGCGACGCGAAGGACAACGACTGCGACGACGCGGTCGACGAGGGCTGCTCGCCCAACAACGCGATCTACACCGCGATGGTCGACGGGCAGCCGGTGCCGGCGGTGAAGACGCTGCCGCCCGCCTGCGACAGCCCCTTCGATTGCAACGACGAGAACATCTTCACCACGGACCATTGCACGAACGGCCGCTGCTCGTGGACGCACATCGGGTGTGACGGTCCGGACGCCGATCGCTGCCTCGACGGCCGGACGCAGGGCTCGAACGCGAACTGCGTCGACCGCGGACCGCGGCTGATCTGGGACTTCGAGGTGGCCACGACGGTGCCGCGCGAGGCCGGCCAGCGGCTGAGCGGTCAGGTCATCGACACCAGCGGCGAGAACCGGAACGGTGTCATCGAGGTGCGGGCGCCCGCGGGGCAGGCGCCGCTGGATCCCATCGGCAGCGCGGGCCGCTTCGGCGGCCGCGGGCTGCAGCTCACCGGCGGGCAGGCCGGTCACGTGGCCCGCAACATGACCGTACCGCCCACCGACTTCACGCTCAGCGCCTGGTTCCGCACCACGCGCCCGGCGGGCGGACTGTTCGGCGCGGTCGGCAAGGACGCCATCGCCAACGAGCGCACCGTCTGCGGCGTGACCACGCGCACGGGCTTCATCGGTCACTCGGCCATCGGCGATCCCCTCACGCCGACCGATCGCGAGGTGTACCTGAAGAACGGCCGGCTGGCCTATCGTGTGGCGCCGGGCGCCACCAGCCGCTGCGAAGGGCAGGGACCGTTGGTGAACGACGACCAGTGGCACCTGGCGACGCTGGTGTGCCGCTCGGCCCAACACTGTCGCCTGTACGTCGACGCGCAGCAGGTGTGCGAGTCGTCGCCCTTCGACGCGCGCTCGGGCCTGGCCGGGCAGCACCAGCTCGCGCTGGGCTGGACGCAGGCCGGCGGCTTCTTCGGGGGCAGCCTCGATCAGTTCACGTTCTACGACTACGCGATGGGTCCCAACGAGGTGGCCGACCTGCTCGGCGGCGTGAACGCGCCCGGCAAGGGCGACAATCTGGAGCGTTGCGACGGCATCGACAACGACTGCGACGGGGCGCTCGACGAGAGCTGCGACGACGGCGACGCCAGCACCGTGGGCGAGCGATGCCAGGCCGGCGCCTGCGTCGCGCCGGCCGTCGCGCCGTGCCCCAGCGATCCATGCGTGCGCATCGTGCGCGACCCGGCGTCCGGCCTGTGCGAGCGCGAGCTGGACGCGACGCTGGTGGGCGCCGGCTGCGACGACGGGGTCGCCTGCACGGTGAACGACGCCTGCAACGCGCTTGGCCTGTGCGTCGGCACGCCGCTGGGCCACTGCGACGATGGCGTCGACCGCGCGTTCTTCGACCCCAACGACCCCCACACCATCCTCTTCCACCTGGCCGACGGCGCCGACCACGTCACGGCCCTGACCCCCGTGCAGCCGAACACCGCGGGCTTCGGCACCTGGGGCGCCGTGCCCGGGGCGCCGAACACCTGGCGCCACACCGGCCTGATTCGCATGTCGAAGGCGCAGTACGACCAGGGCGCCATGCGCTACGTGCACGGCGCCGACACGTTCATGTTCGTGCCCGGTGAGATCACCACCGGGCTGAACGATCCCTTCACGCTCAGCGGCACGGTCGGCATCCCTTGGACCACGACGGGCTTCTTCGGCCAGCTCGGGGTGCCCGGCATCGAGCTGCCGACGCTGGGCCTGGGCTATCAGTACGGCGCCGGGTTGCAGTCACTGGGCGCCCCGCTGCAGGACGACACGCGCTACCTGTACCTGCGCGGCGCCGCGCAGATCGGCCTGACGCTGCCCAACGCGCCCACCATCCCGTTGGTGGGCCCGTCGGTGACCGCCGTGGTCGACCCCGCCGATCCCATGGTCTACATCTCGCTGTTGGGCGACGTGCCGCAGGGCGGCGCCGACGTGCTGCGCCCGCCCGCCGCGACCGGCGGGCGCGTCGCCATCGACGTCGTCCCGACGGTGCACCTCAAGGCCGGGGCGCTGGGCTTCTCGCTCAACGGTCGCTTGCGCCACCGGGCGAAGCTCGACGTGTGGGACGGCCGAGCGTTCGTGCCGGCCATCAACGACGCGCACCTGCTGCTGCGGGGCGCCGTCGCCTTCACGCCGATCGAGGGCATGAGCATCGGCGCAATCGGCACCTTCTCGCTCAACTACGACCCGCGCAAGGACGGCTACGATCCGCAGAACGCGCTCGAGCAGACCAGCGCGCGCTTGATCAACGATGACTGGGCCGCCGCCGAGACCGATCGCGCCGACTTCCGCATGATGATGGAGGTGGGGGTCGACTGGGTGCTCGGGCCGCTGAAGGGTCGCCAGGGGCAGATCCTGCGCAACCCCTTGACGGGACAGCCGATCTACTTCCCGCTGCGCCTCGCGAACGCGGTGATGCTGGTCGACGTGCAGCCGCAGAAGACGCTCATCTTCATCCGCGGCAAGACGCAGGACATGCCGTGGAAGCACATCCCCGGCCTGAGCGAGCTGTTCGAACAGACCTGCTCGGACATCGAGCTGGACGTGAACGCCTTCATCGACATCCCGGTGGTGGGCGAGCCCACGTGGGGCGTCGCGCTCGATCTCACCGCCGGGCTGCCCATCGGCTCGGCGGGCACGGGCTTCCGCGGCAAGTTCGACTTCGGCTCGGCGGGCGTCGGCTTCGACGGCGAGCTGCGCCTGGGCAACGTGCAGATCAACCCGACCTTCGACCTGGGCACGGTCAACCTGTCGCTGCAGTGGGACGGCGAGAAGCTGTGCTCGGAGCGCAGCCTGCCGTCGCCGGCGGTCATCCGCGAGCCCGGCGCCCCCGACCGGCAGACCGCTTGCGACATCACCCTGTGCATCGGCAAGGACGGCTTCGCCGGCTCGCGCGTCCAGTGCCACCCCTTCTGCCTCGCGCAGGACGAGTGCCCCGCCGACCAGGCGTGCATCTTCGGCGTGTGCGGCGCGCCCGCGCCCAACGCCGCGCCCTGCACCGAGAACGCCGGCTGCGCGTCGGGCCGCTGCTTCGCCGGCTCGTGCGTGCAGTGTTGGCCCGGGCAGGACGACTGCGGCGGCGGCCAGTTCTGCGACAACGCGGGCTACTGCCAGGCCAAGCTCGACACGGGCGAGCCCTGCGTGGGTGTGTTCGGCGGCGGCGAGGTGATGCGCAACGACTGGTGCCGCTCGGGCAAGTGCGACACCACCTGCGTCGACTGCTGGTCGCCCAACTTCCTGAACGTCGCGCGGCAGAAGATCGGGCCGGACTTCCGCAGCTTCGACTGCCCGGCCGGGCAGGTGTGCAGCGACTTCGGCGTCTGCATCCCGCAGCGCCGGCCGGGCGAGAGCTGCTACTCGCTGGGCGCCGTGCGGGGCCTGGACTCGTGGTGCAGCACCGACAGCTGCGGCGATCCCGCCTGGACCTGCCGCGAGTGCAACGCGACCGATTACGACGGCAACGTGCTGTCGTGCGACGCGCGCGACGCGCAGGGCCGGCTGACGCACTGGTGCGACGACACGCCGGTGGTGGGCTCGAACACGTGCCAGCCGAAGGTCGCCGACGGCACGGCCTGCACCGCTGACCGGGTGTGTCTCAGCGGCGCGTGCAGCGCGCTCACCGGGTGCTTCACGCCCAACTCGAAGCCCTATGGCGCGGCCTGCTCGCTGCAGAACGAGTGCGAGAGCGGGCAGTGCATCGTGGTCGGCGCCGGCGTCATCGGCTACTGCGGCTGCGCGGGCAGCGACGCGCGGTGTCCGCAAGGGCAGGTGTGCCTCGACGGCCTGACCTGCGCGCCCCCACCCCCCGTCTGCGGGGACGGCGTCTGCAACGGCGTGGACACCTGCGCCACCTGCCCGCAGGACTGCGGACAGTGTTGCGGCAACGGCGTCTGCGAGGTCGGCTTCGGCGAGACCTGTGACAACTGCGGCGACTGCGCCTGCGGCGCCGGCATGCGCTGCACGCTCGGCGTCTGCGAAGCGATCCCCATCTGCGGCGATGGCGCGTGCAACGGCGTGGACACCTGCGCGACCTGCCCGCAGGACTGCGGGCAGTGTTGCGGCAACGGCGTGTGCGAGGCGGGCTTCGGTGAGACCTGCGCCAACTGCGGCGACTGCGCCTGCGGCGCCGGCCTGGGCTGCACGGCGGGCGCGTGCACGCCGCTGCCCGTCTGCGGCGACGGCGCCTGCAACGGCCTCGAGACCTGCGCGACGTGCGCGGCCGACTGCGGCAACTGCTGTGGCAACGGGGTGTGCGAAGGCGGCTTCGGCGAGACCTGCGGCCAATGCCCCGCCGACTGCGGCGCCTGCCCCGCCTGCGGCGACGGCGCCTGCAACGGCGCCGAGACCTGCATCTGGTGCCCGGCCGACTGCGGCCGCTGCTTCGGCGCCCCCTGCGGCAGCAACAACGACTGCGAGAGCCGCAACTGCGTCGGCGGCCTGCCCTACGACTGCAACTGCAGCACCTGCTACGTGCTGGGCATCCCGTTCAGCTGCAACTGCTCGACGTGCCGGGATTACACCTGCGGCCTGTGACCGCCTCGCCCTGCAACGGCGGGTGGGCCCGCGGCGTCTGATGGGCGCACCGACCGAGGAGGCGACATGGCGCGCGTCGAGATCCGCTACTGCGTGGTCTGAAACTACGAACCCCGAGCCGCCCGGGTGGCGGCCAGCATCACGCAGGCGACCGGCGAGGCGGTCGACCTGGTGAGCGGCGGGCGCGGTGAGTTCACCGTGTCCGTGGACGGGCAGGCGGTGGCCAAGAAGTCGGTCTTCGGCTTCCCCGCCGAGGACGAGGTGGTCCGCGACGTGGCCGCCGCGCTGAAGGGCGGGTGAGGCGCGGTGTGACGCGGCGAACGGCGCCCGGGGACGCGCGGACGGGGAGCGTAGGCCTCGCCCCGTGACCTGGTGGTCTCGGTCGGCGGCCGCCGCGGCCGTGGTCCGAAGCCGGGGCAGGCCGGTCGCGCTGGCCGGGCGCCTGCGGGCGAGGGTGGCATGTGCGCTGCAAACGACGCGGCCGGCCACCCCCACGCGGAGCCCCCGTGCGTACCTTCCTGCGGCTGTCCTTCCTGTCGCTGTCCATCGTCGCGCTGCTGTCCGCGTGTGCGTCCGACCGCACGACCGCCGAGGCCGACGAAGAGGCCGAGGCGCTCGACTTCACCCAGAAGGCCGCGCAGTGCGCCGATGGGTGCTGTGGCAGCCGGTTCAACTGCCGGGTGCCGGACAGCGCCCGACGGCGCGGGTGCTCGGGCGCGCGCCTGCGCAACCCGGTCACCGGCGGGTGCACGTTCCCGCTGCGCGCGGACGCGGGGCGGGCGCTGCTCGACGGGCGGGGCCGACGCATCGGTGAGGTGCGCAGCGCGGCCGTGATGCTGAACCAGGGCATCCGCAAGCGCCTCGACGGTCGGTGGCTGGTGTACGTCTTCAACACCACCGCGCGCCTGAACGACGGCGAACTGCGCCCGGCGTCCGGCTGGCTGGCTCAGGCGGATCTGGTGCACGCCGATCGACTGCACGGCTATACGCTGGCCTTGGACGATCCCGGTCGGGGCACCTACCAGACGCGCTGGCGCGTCGTGCCCGGCGACCGGCGGCGCCTCGGGCGGCTGCACCTGCGCGATCTGCACGGCAAACGCTACCCGGCCACCGACTACCTGTTGCGACCCTACGGCCTGGTGCACCTCACCTACAGCGTGCCCGGCTTCAACCTCGGCGGGCACGCGACGGACTCGTTCGCGCCCGGCGCGATCTTCCGCCGGTCCAAGGGCGTCGAGCAGATCGTCATCCCGCTTTACGGCCCGGCGGGCCACCGATCCGCGAGCAGCCTGCACTTCGTGTACGGCTACGTCTACGACGGTGAACAGCGACGCTACGGGTGGATCGCCAAGGAAGCGTTGGAGCCGGTGAAGGCACGTCCGCCGGCGAGGCCCGCGCCGGCCGCCGCGCCGTCACCCGCCGCCGGCGCGCCCCTGGGCGCCGAGGCGCACACCTGCAGCGCGCGCTGCTGCGACGGGAGCGTTCGAAGCGGGCTGACGGCCGCCAGCGGGGGCGCCTGCGTCAGCGCGTCCAGCCCCGCCTGCGACGCGCGCGGCCACGTGCTGCGCGCCCGCTACGACGGCGAGGTGGTGTACGAGCGCCGCCGCGTCTGCTGGGCGCTGTGCGCGAACCGCGAGGCCTACCACGAGGTCGAGGGCGTCGACAGCGGCTGCGCCGACGCCGCTCGGGCGTGGTGCCGCGAACGCGACCGCGGCGGCCTGGTGGACGCGGCGTGGAGCGCGTGTCGGCCCGGCTGAGGCGCCGGCGGCCCCGCCGCGGGCAGGATCTCGCTCCGACGACTTCGTCGATCCCCGAGCGCCGAAAGCGAAGGCACCGCGTGCGCCCTCTTCCAGGCTGCGGGCATCCATTCCCCGGCCGACGCGCGCCTCGGCCGGGACACTCGGTGGTCGACGTGATCTCGAGACGGCGCGCCCCACCAAGCGAGGAGCAGGTTCATGGCCAAGCCGATCATCACGGTCATCGGGGGGACGGGTTCGCAGGGGGGCGGCGTGGTCGACGCGCTGCTCGCGGCCGGTGACTTCGCCGTGCGGGTACCCACCCGCGATCCCGACAGCGCGTCGGCCCGGCGGCTGGCCGAGCGCGGGGTGCAGCTGGTGCAGGCGAACCTGCACGACCCGGCGACGCTGCGGGCGGCCTTCGAGGGCGCGCACGGCGCCTTCGTGGTCACCAACTTCTGGGATCCGGGGCAGATGCAGCAGGAGACCGAGGTGGGCGTGACGGCCGTGAAGGCCGCGAAGGCCGCCGGGGTGCAGCACCTCGTGTGGTCGACGCTGCCCGACTGCGCGGCGCTCAGCGACGGTCGCTTCGAGGTCGTGCACTTCACCGGCAAGGCGCGCGTCGACGAGGCCGTCGAGGCCGCCGGCTTCGCGCGCTACACCTTCGTCGAGGCGCCCTTCTACTTTCAGAACTTCCTGGGGATGCTGGGCCCGCAGCCGCTGCCCACCGGCGCCCGCGGCTGGGCCGTGCCGATGGATCCCGCCGCGCGCGTCATCCACGCCGGCGACGTGATCGAGGTGGGCCGCGCCGTCGCCGCCGCCTTCTCGGCCGGCGACCGGCTGCCCAACGGCGCCCACCTGGCCGTGTGCGGCGGCGTCTACTCCTGGAACGACTTCGTCGCGGCCTTCAACGCGCTCGGCAACGACTTCGCGGTCATCCAGGTGCCCGGCGAGGCCTACGACGGCTTCTTCCCCGGCGCCCACGAGATGCGCGAGATGTTCGAGTACTTCGAGGCGTACACCTACTTCGGCCCGAAGGCCGAGCAGCACATCGCCGCCGCGAACAAGCTGGTGCCGGGCGGCTTCACCCCCTTCGCCGAGTGGCTGGCGAAGAACTGGAAGGGCGCGCCCGCGGCCTGAGAACAGTCACCGGCCGTCCTGGTCCGGCTCGCCTCGCTCACCCGTCGTCCGGTGTCGACGGGCACACGTCCAACACGGCCGCGAAGCGCGCACGGGTCGCGGCGTCCATGCGCGCCGCCAGCGCCCGGCGGGACGCGCAGACGCGCAGGGTGTAGGCATCGCCGGCCTCGACGCCGCGTGCCATGGCGCGGCGGCCCACCGGCACCCGGTCCCCGGGGCAGTCGTACTGCGGGACGCCGTCGGCGCGCACGACGTCGGCCTCCGAGTCACCGCAGCGGGCGGTGACGAAGGGATCGTCGACGTTCAGGTCCCGGGGCCGCGCGTGGCAGACCAGCCCCTCGTCGCTCAGGACGGCGCGCAGCGCGTAGAACCCGTGCGCATCGGTGGGCCGGGCCGGCTCGCCGCGGGCGTCCAGGTGCGACTCGGTCGGCTGACGGGCGCGGTGGCACCGGGCGCAGTCGTGGTTCGCCAGGTAGCGTTCGCGGGCGGCCTCGCCCAGCGGCGGCTGGTCCGGAGGCCGGGCGGCGCGCCGAAGCAGCGCCGCCATGCGATCGCGCGCCGCCCGCCGGTCCTGCGGCTGGCCGCGCGCCCACTCGGCGCCCTTCAGTGGAGCGTGCAGCCGCGCGTCGACCGGCCTCAGCGCGTGGAAGCGTTGCCCGTCCTCGGTCAGTCGCGTGCCGCGGACGTCGATGACGGTCCAGGGCGCGTCGTCGCCCGACCGGACGTACTCCACGCGGTCCAGGCGCGCGCCGGCCGGCAGCGTGAGCGAGGCCGGCCCATCCTCGGCGGTGATGGAGCCTTGGGGTGGCAGGCGTAGGAAGATGCGGATTCGACTGTCGCCGTCCGCGGCCACGGGCAACCGCACGGGCGGCACCAACTCGATGGCGTCGGCCCAGGGCGAGGGGGTCTGGTCGAGCGAGACCGGCGACTCGGCCCTCGCTGGCGGCGTTGTGAGCGCGGCCGTCACGGCCAGCGCCGGAGCGATGGGACGCATCGAGGATCTCCGAGCCGTCTGCCCGGCGGTCGCAACTGCACGACCCGTTCCGTGGGCGGAGCCGGCAGTGTCCGGCCGAGCACTCGGGCGATCCGCCACGCACGCCGACACGGCGAGGCGGGGCGCACCGGTCGACTCGCCGGCGGGCGTCGGGCGGACGGCACGCGGCGGGACGACGATCGCTCGAAGGGGTGGATCGAACGACGGTCGGCGACGCATCCTCTGCGATCGAGTCGAGGTGGGGGTGCTCGATGTGCCGTGTGGTGGCGGGAGCGCTGGCGGTCGCTTTGGTGGGCTGCGGCGGCGGCAGCAGCGAAGGCAGCGAGGCGGGCCGGTCGTCGCGGCTGGAGTCCGTGCGCGCCGAGTACGGCGTGCGCTCGATCGCCCTCGCGGTGGTGCGAGACGGCGCCCTGGCCGAAGCGGTGGCCGTGGGCGAGGCCGACGCCGGCCGCCCCGCGCGGCCCGACACGATCTATTCGCTCGCGTCGGTGTCCAAGGTGCTGGTGGGGCTGACGGCCGCGCGCCTGCTGGAGGTGTCGCCCGACGCCATCGACCTGGACGCCGACGTGAACGACGTCCTGGACTGGACGCCCCCGCTGGCCCACCCGGGGCACCCCGACGTGCCGATCACGCTGCGCCAGCTGTTGCGCCACGAGGCCAGCGTCGTCGGCGACACCGAGGCAGACTACGAAACCTACCCCAAGCCCGATCCCGACGGCGACCTGGGCGCCTTCCTGAGACCCTTCCTGGCGCGGCCCGAGGGCTGGCTGCCCGCCGCACCGGGCAGCGCCTATGCGTACTCCAACGTCGGCGTCGCGCTGGCGGCGCACGTGCTCGAGGAGGCCGCGGGCGAGCCCTTCGAGGCGCTGTCCGAGCGATTGGTCTTCGACCCGCTGGGCATGGACGACACCCGCTGGTTCTTCGGCGACCTCAGCGCCGCGCAGCAGGCCCGGCTGGCGCGCCCCTTCGACGAGGACGGCGAACCCTACGAACACTACGGCTTCGACGACTGGCCCAGCGGCCAACTGCGCAGCACCAGCCTCGACCTGGCCAAGCTGCTGGCCGCGCTGTCCACCGACGGCGGGGGTGTCTTCCCGCCGAGCACCGTGCGCGCCTTCGAGAGCGTGCCGATGCTCATCGACGCCGACGACGGTGTCTTCAGCCACGCGGGCGGCGAGGCCGGCGTGAACACCTACGTCGAGTATCGCAAGGACGGCGCCGGCTACGCCGTGCTGGTGAACAGCGACCTCGAGGACGACGCGCTCGACGCCCTGATGGACGACGTGGCTGGGTTGGTGCAGGCGCGGGCGGGGGAGTGAGGGGGCATCGCTCCGAAGCGGGCCACGGAAGCCCGGACCCCCGAGCCACGGCGCGCCGATCCCACTGACGGCCCGGTCAGCGACGCTCCGCCGTGACCACGTGCAGGTGCCGCATGGGCCGCGTCCACCGCGCGACCTCGGCGGACAGGCCCGACGCGATGGTGGGCACGTCCTGATCGAGCTGGACGCGGAAGCCGTGCGCCTCGAGCAGCGCGCGCATCTCGGCCGGGCGATGCGCCGAGCGCAGCGGCTCGCCCAGTCGGCGGACGACGAAGCCGATCAGGTGAACCAGCAAGGCGGGGCTGTGATAGCAGATGATCAGCCGGCTGCCCGGCGCCGAGCGCCGCGCGATGATGCGCAGAGTCGCCTCGATGGCGGCCTTCTCGAGGTACATGACCACGCCCTCCCACACCCACGTGGTGGGGCGATCGGTCGCGTGGCCCGCGGCGGTGAGGGCGGCGTCGAGGTCGTCGCGGCCGAAGTCGACCGGGACGAAGCGGACGTCGCCCGCGACCTGCTCGAGCGCCGCGGCGCGCTGCTGCTTGGTGCGCTGCGAGTCGGGGTGATCGACCTCGAAGACGGTCGCATCGCGCAGCGCCGGCATGCGCCACGCGCGCCCGTCCAGCCCCGCGCCGAGGGTGACGAGCTGCGGCAGCACGCCGCCCGCGCCGGCGCCGCGGATAGCGTCGTCGATGGCCACCGTGCGGGCCACCATCATGTGGGACAGGCGCCGAACGTGGCCCTGGGCGAAGCCCTCGCGCCTGCTCCGGGGCGCGGCCCCGTCCAACACGCGCTGCACCCTCTGCTGCGCCTCGGCGGGCAGCAGCGGCATGGCCGTCGGATCGGCGAAGCGGGCCACATCGGTGCGCGCGTGCGCGATCGCGCGCGCCATGCACACCAGCACGGCGGTCTGGCTCTCGGTTCCGGGCTTCATGGGGCGGCACCATGCCGCACGAAGGCCAGTGCTGTCCACGGGGCCGGGGCACCTCGGGACGTGCGCCTGCTCGTCCCCGCCCGCTGAATCGCGGCGCTGCGCTCAGCCGGCGAGGATGCCCTCCATCACCGCCTTGACCACGGGATCCTGCTCGAATTGGGCGTACTCCTCCGCGCGCCAGCGGACGGCGCCCGCGAGCAGGGCCACGCCCGCGCAGCGCACTGTCCCCCGGGCGTGGACACACAGCCGCGACAGTCCGCGCGTCGGGTCGGCCGGATCCCACATGGCTGCCAGGGCCCACGCCTCGCCCAGCAAGGCCGGGAAGCCCTCGGCGGGCAGCTCGGCGGCGTCGAGCCGAGCCTCCAGATCTGCCGGACCGCGCGCGGGGCACTCGCGGAAGGCCGCCACCACGTCGAGCCGGCAGCCTCGGCGGGACCGTGCTCCAGGATCCACTCCACGAGGGCCTCGTTGCCCGACTGCGCGGCGCTCTCGGCCAGGTAGCGGTCCACAGCCGTGCCCGCCGCCATGAGACGCTGCAGCACGGCCACGGGCGCGCGCCGGTTCCAGGACACCTGGCCCGCCTC